>NZ_VWXI01000002.1 GCF_011752525.1 Pantoea sp. Cy-639
CGGCCGGTGCGCCAGCGGGTGCCGCGGCAGGCGCAGGCTTGGCTACTGGCTTGGCCTCGACCTTGGCCGCAGCCGGCGCGGCGGCTGCAGGCGCGGCAGCGACTGCGGCGGGCGCTTCGGCGGCGACTGCGTCACCGGAGAACTTGCCCTTGCCGTGCAACTGGTCGAGCAACGCCTCGAACTCGTGCTCGCTGATGTTCTCGTCACCGCCAGCGACAGCGGCGGCGGCAGCCGGAGCGCCGGCACCGGGCAGCGCATCGACGGCGAAGGTGCCCTTGCCGTGCAACTGGTCGAGCAACGATTCGAATTCGGCGTCGGTGATTTCGTCGCTGGCCGGTGACGCTGGAGCGGCGGCCGCTTCGGCAGAGAACTGGCCCTTGCCGTGCAACTGGTCGAGCAGCGACTCGAACTCGGCGTCGGTGATCTCGTCACCCTCGCCACCGACCGGCTCACCCTGCATCTGCTCGTGGACCTGCGCCTCGGCTTCGGCCTTGACCGCATCGAGCGAGTCGAGCAACTGTTCGAACTCGGTGTCGGTGATATCCGGCTCGGCAGCGGTCTCTACCACTGGCGCAGCCTCGACCACCGGGGCCGGAGCCTCGGCGCCACCCGGCTCGGCCAGGCGCGACAGCGCGGCCAGCAGCTCAGGGGTGGCCGGGGTGACATCGCTGCGCTCGCGCACCTGGCCGAACATGCTGTTGACCGTGTCGAGCGCCTCGAGCACCACGTCCATCAGTTCCGCGTCGACCCGGCGCTCACCTTTGCGCAGGATGTCGAACACGTTCTCGGCGATATGGCAGCACTCCACCAGCTCGTTGAGCTGAAGGAAGCCGGCGCCCCCTTTCACAGTGTGGAAACCGCGGAAAATCGCATTGAGCAGGTCCGCATCGTCGGGCCGGCTTTCCAGCTCGACCAGTTGCTCGGACAGTTGCTCGAGGATTTCGCCGGCTTCTACCAGGAAATCCTGGAGGATTTCTTCATCGGCGCCGAAGCTCATTAAACGTGCTCCTTAAAAACCCAGGCTGGACAGCAGATCGTCGACATCGTCCTGACCGGACACGACGTCTTCACGCTTATCGGCATGAATCTGCGGACCTTCACCCCGAGTCGGATGTTTTTCTTGATCTTTTTCAGCACGCAGCTGCTGGTGGTCATGTTCGATCCCGGCAAAGCGGTCGACCTGGCTTGCCATCAGCACGAGCTTGAGCAGATTGCTTTCGACTTCGGTGACCAGCGCGGTCACCCGTTTGATCACCTGGCCGGTCAGGTCCTGATAGTCCTGGGCCAGGAGAATGTCGTTGAGGTGGCCAGCGACCTTGCGGTTGCCTTCGGCGCTATGCGTCAGAAAACTGTCGACACGCTTGACCAGCTCACGGAATTCCGGTGCCGCCACTTCGCGACGCATGAAGCGTTGCCAGTCGGCGGACAGGGTCTGGGCCTCGGCGGCAAGATCGTTGAGCACCGGGGTGCTCTCCTCCACCAGGTCCATGGTGCGGTTGGCCGCGCCCTCGGTGAGGCGCACCACGTAGGAGAGACGCTCGGTGGCATCGGTGATCTGCGAGACTTCCTCGGCCTGCGGCATCGCCGGGTCGATCTGGAAGCTGACGATCGCGCTGTGCAGCTCACGGGTGAGCTTGCCGACTTCCTGATACAAGCCGCGGTCGCGGGTCTGGTTGAGCTGATGGATCAGCTGCACAGCCTCGCCGAACCGGCCGCGCTCGAGGCTCTCGACCAGTTCCTGGGCATGTTTCTTCAGGGTGGCTTCGAACTCACCCAGAGAGTTGTTGGTTGACTCCATGGCGCCCCCTGACGTGACTCAGCCGTTGACGCGTTCGAAGATCTTCTCGATCTTTTCTTTGAGCACCTGGGCGGTGAATGGCTTGACCACGTAACCGTTGACCCCGGCCTGGGCGGCTTCGATGATCTGGTCGCGCTTGGCTTCGGCGGTCACCATCAGCACCGGCATGCCTTTCAGGCGATCGTGCGCACGCACCTTGCGCAGCAGGTCGATACCCGACATGCCAGGCATGTTCCAGTCGGTCACCAGGAAGTCATAGTGACCGGCTTCGAGCATCGGCAGCGCCGTGGTGCCGTCGTCGGCCTCTTCGGTGTTGGTGAAGCCCAGGTCACGCAACAGGTTCTTGATGATCCGCCGCATCGTCGAAAAGTCGTCAACGATGAGGATTTTCATGTCTTTGTTCAATTAGACCTCCAAGCAGTCTTAAACGCGCTCGGCGCCGAGCGCGCAGTCAATCAATTCGGCACCACAATAAAAACGACTGCATCGAACCCTGGTTCAACGCGCCCGCCATTCTCCCAGGCGACTGCGCAGACGCGCCGCGCACTGGCTGTGCAACTGGCTGACACGCGACTCGCTGACCCCCAGCACCTCACCGATTTCCTTGAGGTTCAGCTCTTCGTCGTAGTACAGCGCCAGGACCAGACGCTCGCGCTCCGGCAGGTTGGCGATGGCGTCGGCCAGGGCGGACTGGAAGCGCTCGTCCTCCAGGTCCCGCGATGGCTCCAACTGGCCACTGGCACCATCCTCGTGCAGCCCTTCATGCTCGCCGTCCTGCAGCAGGTCGTCGAAACTGAACAGGCGGCTGCCCAAGGTGTCGTTCAGAATCCCGTAGTAATCATCGAGACTCAATTGGAGTTCGGCAGCAACCTCGTGATCTTTAGCGTCGCGACCGGTTCTTGCTTCAACCGAGCGAATCGCGTCGCTGACCATGCGCGTGTTGCGGTGCACCGAACGAGGCGCCCAATCACCCTTGCGCACCTCGTCGAGCATCGCGCCGCGGATACGAATACCGGCGTAGGTCTCGAAACTCGCGCCCTTGCTGGCATCGTACTTGTTGGCGACTTCCAGCAGGCCGATCATGCCGGCCTGGATCAGGTCCTCGACCTGCACGTTGGCCGGCAGGCGTGCCAGCAGGTGGTAGGCAATGCGCTTGACCAATGGCGCGTAGCGTTCGATCAGTTCGTACTGGGCATCCTTGGACGCCTTGCTGTACATCTTGAATCCGCTCGCATTCATAGTACCGGCCCCGCGCTGGTGGGCTGCACCAGACGCTCGACGAAAAACTCCAGGTGTCCGCGCGGATTGGCAGGCAG
Organism: Pantoea sp. Cy-639; assembly: GCF_011752525.1. Classification (GTDB taxonomy): domain Bacteria; phylum Pseudomonadota; class Gammaproteobacteria; order Pseudomonadales; family Pseudomonadaceae; genus Aquipseudomonas. The sequence goes on from NZ_VWXI01000002.1 coordinate 3,115, forward strand.
CGGCCAGCTGTCGACCTTCTGCGCGATGGCCTTGAAGGCCAGCGCGCACTTGGACCGAGGGAAGGCCTCATAGACCGCCCGCTGCTTCTGCACGGCCTTGCGCACACATTCGTCGTAAGGCACGGCGCCGACGTATTGTAGGGCGACGTCAAGAAAGCGATCAGTGACCTTGGTCAACTTGGCGAACAGGTTGCGCCCTTCCTGCGGGCTCTGGGCCATGTTGGCCAGCACACGGAAACGATTCATCCCGTAATCGCGGTTGAGCAGCTTGATCAGGGCGTAGGCGTCGGTGATCGAGGTGGGCTCGTCGCACACCACCAGCAGCACTTCCTGGGCGGCGCGAACAAAACTGACCACCGAGTCACCAATACCTGCAGCGGTGTCGATCACCAGCACGTCGAGGTTGTCGCCGATCTCGCTGAACGCCTGGATCAGGCCGGCATGCTGGGCCGGCGCCAGGTGCACCATGCTCTGGGTGCCCGAAGCGGCCGGCACGATGCGCACGCCACCCGGCCCCTGCAGCAGCACGTCACGCAGCTCGCAGCGCCCTTCGATGACATCGGCCAGGGTACGTTTGGGGGTAAGACCGAGCAGCACGTCGACATTGGCCAGACCCAGGTCGGCGTCCAGCAGCATCACCCGGCGACCGAGCTCGGCCAGGGCCAGGGACAGGTTCACTGAAACGTTAGTCTTGCCGACGCCACCTTTGCCACCGGTCACGGCGATCACCTGTACGGGATGCATGCTACCCATGTCTGTTCTTTACCTTGTCTCGCTTGGACCAGGGCCACAAGAGGGGCTGAACGCTCAAGGCCGCGGACAGGCCGGGCAACCCCATGATGTAGGTACTTTGCACAGTATTCACCCTCAACCCGCACGCTTGCCAGGGTTGTGGTAGAGATCAGCGAACATGTCGGCCATGGCCTCTTCGCTGGGCTCGTCCTGCATCTGTACGCTCACAGCGCGGCTCACCAACTGGTGCTTGCGCGGCAATTGCAGGTCGTCAGGAATGCGCGGGCCGTCGGTCAGGTAGGCCACCGGCAGTTCATGACTGATGGCCAGGCTCAGCACTTCGCCGAGGCAGGCCGTTTCATCGAGCTTGGTCAGGATGCAGCCGGCCAGGCCACAGCGCTTATAGCTGTGATAGGCGGCGGTCAGCACCTGCTTCTGGCTGGTGGTTGCCAGTACCAGGTAGTTCTTGGCGGCGATACCGCGACCGGCAAGCGTCTCCAGTTGCATGCGCAGGGCCGGATCGCTGGCTTGCAGGCCGGCGGTATCGATCAACACCACGCGCTTGCGCAACAAGGGCTCCAGCGCCTGGGCCAGGGACTCGCCCGGATCGACGTAGGTGACCGGCACATTGAGGATCCGCCCCAGGGTCTTGAGCTGCTCCTGTGCGCCGATACGGTAGCTGTCCATGCTCACCAGCGCCAGGTTGTTCGCGCCGTACTTGAGCACGTAGCGCGCGGCCAGCTTGGCCAGCGTGGTGGTCTTGCCCATGCCGGCCGGACCGACCATGGCGATCACCCCGCCCTCCTCGATCGGCTCGACCTCGGGCACGTCGATCATCCGCGCCAGGTGCGCCAGCACCATGCGCCAGGCTTGGCGCGGCTCTTCGATCTCGGCGGTGAGCTCGAGCAGCTCGCCAGCCAGCGCACCGGACAGGCCCAGGCGCTGCAGACGGCGCCAAAGGTTGGCCTGCTGCGGCTTGCTGCCCTGAAGCTGGCTCCAGGCCAGGGAACCGAGCTGCACTTCGAGCAGCTCGCGCAGCCCCGACAGCTCGGAGCGCATGGCGTCGAACAGGCGCGGGTCGACCGGCGCCGGTGCTGGCGCGGCCGCCACGGCCGGCGGCTCGACGTGCGGCTCGATCAAGGGTTCGGAGGCCGTCAGCGACTGACCAGCAAACAGTTGCCGGTTGCCTTCGCCGAGCTCGCCGCGCTCGCTGATTTCAGCCTGGGCGGTGACGATGCGCGACTGGGTCTTGCGCAATTCGTCCTCGAGCTCCGCATTGGGAACACGCGGGGCCAGGGCGGACAGCTTGTAGTCCAGCGCGGCCGTCAGTTCGACACCGCCAGCGATGCGCCGGTTACCGATGATGGCGGCATCGGAGCCGAGCTCATCCCGGACCAGCTTCATGGCCTGACGCATATCGGCGGCGAAAAAACGCTTAACTTGCATAACCCACTACCTCAGCCGTTGGGGCCCACGGTGGCAACGATGGTGACTTGCTTGTTGTCAGGTATTTCCTGATACGCCAAAACATGCAAATTCGGTACAGCCAGGCGACCGAAGCGCGACAGCATGGCCCGGATCGGGCCGGCCACCAGAAGGATGGCCGGCTGGCCCTGCATCTCCTGACGCTGGGCAGCTTCGATCAACGAACGCTGAAGCTTTTCGGCCATGCTCGGTTCAAGAAGAACACCATCTTCCTGACCCTGCCCGGCCCTTTGCAGACTATTGAGCAAGATTTGTTCCAACCTTGGCTCCAAGGTGATGACTGGCAGCTCGGACTCAACGCCGACAATGCTTTGCACGATGGCGCGAGACAATCCGACACGCACGGCGGCGACCAGTGCGGCGGTATCTTGACTCTTGCCCGCGTTGTTGGCGATCGCCTCGGCAATACTTCGGATATCGCGTACCGGCACCTGCTCGGCAAGCAATGCCTGCAAGACCTTGAGCAAGCCCGACAAGGAAATGACGCTCGGCACCAGCTCCTCGGCCAGCTTCGGCGAAGCCTTGGCCAGCACCTGCAGCAACTGCTGGACCTCTTCGTGACCGATCAGTTCGTGGCAGTGCTTCTGCAGGATCTGGTTGAGGTGCGTGGCGACCACCGTGCTGGCGTCCACCACGGTATACCCCAGCGACTGCGCCTGGGCGCGCTGGGCGATATCGATCCACACCGCCTCCAGCCCGAACGCCGGATCGCGCGCGGCAATACCGTTGAGACTGCCGAACACCTGACCAGGGTTGATCGCCAGCTCGCGATCGGGATAGATCTCGGCCTCGGCCAGGATCACCCCCATCAGCGTCAGGCGATAGGCACTGGGCTGCAGATCGAGGTTGTCGCGGATATGCACGGTCGGCATGAGGAAGCCCAGGTCCTGGGACAGCTTCTTGCGCACGCCCTTGATTCGCGCCAGCAACTGCCCACCCTGGTTGCGATCGACCAGCGGGATCAGACGGTAGCCGACCTCCAGGCCGATCATGTCGATGGGGGTGACGTCGTCCCAGCCTAGCTCCTTGGTTTCGAGAGCCCGTTGCGGCGACGGCAGAAGGTCCTGCTGGCGCTGGGCCTCCTGCAAGGCCTCGACCTTGGCCTTCTGTTGCTTCTTCCAGACCAGGTAGGCGCCACCGCCGGCCAGCAAGCCAAGACTGAGGAAGGCGATATGCGGCATGCCCGGGACCAGGCCCATGACGATCATCAGGGCGCCGGACACCGCCAGGGCCTTGGGCGAATCGAACATCTGCCGATTGATCAGCTTGCCCATGTCCTCGGAGCCCGAGGCACGGGTGACCATGATCGCGGCCGCGGTGGACAGCAACAGCGAAGGCAGCTGCGCCACCAAACCGTCACCGATGGTGAGCAGGGCATAGACCTTGCCGGCATCGGCGAACGACATGTTGTGCTGCAGCATGCCGATGAGCATGCCGCCGATGAGGTTGATGAAGAGGATCAGCAGGCCGGCGATGGCATCGCCGCGAACGAACTTGCTGGCACCGTCCATCGAGCCGTAGAACTCGGCCTCCTGGGCAACTTCGGCGCGCCGGGACTTGGCCTGAGCCTGGTCGATCAGGCCGGCATTGAGGTCGGCGTCGATGGCCATCTGCTTGCCGGGCATGGCGTCGAGGGTGAAGCGCGCGCTCACCTCGGAGATCCGCCCGGCACCCTTGGTCACGACCACGAAGTTGATGATCATGAGGATGGCGAAGACCACCGCACCGACGACATAGTTGCCGCCGATCACCACCTCACCGAAGGCCTGGATCACTTTGCCCGCCGCGCCGTGACCCTCCTGGCCGTGGAGCATGACCACACGGGTGGAAGCGACGTTCAGCGCCAGTCGCAGCAGCGTGGCCACCAGCAAGATGGTGGGGAAGGCGGCGAAATCCAGGGGCCGCAGGGCATACACGCAGACGAGCAGGACGACGATCGACAGCGCGATGTTGAAGGTGAAGAACACGTCGAGCAGGAACGGTGGTATCGGCAACATCATCATTGCCAACATCACCAGCAGCAACAGCGGCACGCCGAGATTGCCCCTGCCGAGACCGGCCAGGTTGTTACGGGCGCTGTTGATTAACTGAGTGCGATCCACCGCGAGTCCTCTTCAAGCAAAACTTTGACGCCTGCGTGGCGCCTGGCGCTGCCTTTGCAAGAAGCTTTCCAACTTTCTGGATCGTGGGTGAATGAGGGGATGGGATTGACGATGATGGCGTGCGAAATACACGCCCAGCGCCGCAGCGTATTCAGCTATCGCGCCGCAAATCGTCGGGGATCGGCAAATCTTCCTTCAACGGTTCCGGCGGCTTGCCCTTGCCAGCCCGATACTGGCGAATCTGGAACACATAGGCCAATACCTGCGCCACCGCCAGGTACAGGCCTGCCGGGATCTCCTGCTCGAGCTCGGTGGAGTAGTAGATCGCCCGCGCCAACGCAGGCGACTCAAGGATCTGCACCTTGTGCTCGACCCCGATCTCACGCATCTTCAGCGCCAGGAAGTCGGTACCCTTGGCCACCAGCAACGGCGCCGAGCCACCCTTCTCCGGGTCGTACTGCAACGCCACGGCATAGTGCGTCGGGTTGGTGATGATCACATCGGCCTCGGGCACCGCCGCCATCATCCGCCGCTGCGATACTTCACGCTGCAACTGACGGATACGCTGCTTCACCTCCGGCTTGCCCTCGGTATCCTTGTACTCGTCGCGCACTTCCTGCTTGGTCATCTTCAGCTTCTTGTGCGCCTGCCACAGCTGGAACGGCACGTCCGCCGCCGCGATCAGCAGCAACCCCGCCGACATCCACAACGCACTCCAACCCACCACCTGGACCGCATGGATGATCGCCTGCTCCAGCGGCTCGTTGGCGATTGCCAGCAACGCCTCGCGATCCGAGGACAACACCACCAGCGCCACGATCAGGATCACCACGAACTTGGCCATCGCCTTGAGCAGCTCGGTCAAGGCATGCAGTGAAAACATGCGCTTGATCCCCGACAACGGGTTCATCCGACTGAACTTGGGCTGCAACAAGCTCCCCGAGAACAGGAAGCCCCCCAGCGCGATAGGCCCGATGAAGGCGATCACGAACAGCAGGATCAGGATCGGCTGCACCGCCCAGATCGCCATCTCCCCCGAAGCCAGGAGGAACTTGCCCATGCTGCGCTCATCCACGATCACCTCGCGTGCCAGGCTGAAGTTCACCTGCATCAAGGTCATCAGGGTTTGCGCCAGGTGCCCGCCGAACGCCAGCAACCCGCCCGCCCCAGCCAGCGTGACCGCCACCGTGTTCAGTTCCTTGGAACGGGCAATCTCACCCTTCTCGCGCGCGTCGCGCTTGCGCTTCTCGGTGGGTTCTTCTGTCTTGTCCTGCCCGCTCTCGCTCTCGGCCATGCTCAGCGCGCCCGTGCCAACTCACGCAGCCACTGCAGCGCTTCGCTGGCCAGTGCCTGGTAATGGGAAAGGATATCGGCCAGGCCGACCCAGAAGATGCCAAGCCCCAACACCAGGGTCAGCGGGAAACCGATGGAGAAGATGTTCAACTGCGGCGCGGCACGGGTCATCACGCCAAAGGCGACGTTGACCACCAACAGCGAAGCGATCGCCGGCAGGATCAACAGCAGACCGGCACCGAGCACCCAGCTCAGACGCCCGGCCATCTCCCAGAAATGGTTGACCACCAAGGCACTGCCAATGGGCAGCGTGGTGAAACTCTCGGTCAGCACCTCGAGCGCCACCAGATGACCATTCATCACCAGGAACAGCACACTCACCAGCATGGTCATGAACTGGCTGACCACCGCCACGTTGACCCCGTTGGCCGGGTCGACCATCGAGGCGAAAGCCATACCCATCTGCACCGCGATGATCTGCCCGGCAACGACGAACGCCTGGAACAGCAACTGCAGCGAAAAACCGAACAACGCACCGACGATGACCTGCTCGCCACACAGCAGCACACCACGCAGGCTCAGCGGGTCGATCGCCGGCAACGGCGGCAGCGCGGGCACGATCACCACGGTAATGGCCAGCGCGGCATACAGGCGCACACGGGTCGGCAGCATCTTGGTGCCGAAGATCGGCATGGTCATCAGCAAGGCCGCCACCCTAAACAGAGGCAGGATGAACGTGGCAACCCAGGTGCCGATCTGCGCATCGGTCAGCTCGAGCATGGCGCGCTCAACCGATCAACTGCGGAATGCTGGTGTAGAGGCTGATGAAGTACTCCATGAACTTCTGCACCAGCCAAGGCCCGACGATGATCAGGGTGACCAGCATCACCAGCAGGCGAGGCAGGAAGCTCAAGGTCTGTTCGTTGATCTGCGTGGCAGCCTGGAACATGGCCACCACCAGGCCGATCAGCAGGCTTGGCACGACCAGTACCGCAACCATCGTGGTGGTCATCCACAATGCGCTCCGGAACAGGTCGACTGCAACTTCAGGGGTCATGTGAAGCTCTCCTTGACGGCGTCAGACGCCGCCGAAACTGCCAGCCAGGGTGCCCATGATCAGCGCCCAACCATCGACCAGGACGAACAGCATGATCTTGAACGGCAGCGAAATGATCAGCGGCGACAGCATCATCATGCCCATCGCCATCAGCACGCTGGCCACCACCATGTCGATGATCAGGAACGGAATGAAGATCATGAAGCCGATCTGGAACGCGGTCTTCAGCTCGGAGGTGACGAACGCCGGTACCAGGATGGTCAGCGGCACCTGGTCGGGGCCGGCGATGTCGGTGCGCTTGGACAGGCGCATGAACAGGTCGAGGTCACTCTGCCGGGTCTGCGCCAGCATGAAGTCCTTCAACGGCACCTGGGCCTTGTCGATGGCCTGCTGCGCAGTCAGTTGCTCGCTGAGATAGGGCTGCAGCGCATCCTTGTTCACCCGATCGAACACCGGCGCCATGATGAACATCGTCAGGAACAGCGCCATGCCGGTGAGCACCTGGTTCGACGGCGTCTGCTGCAGGCCCAGGGCCTGACGCAGGATGGAGAAGACGATGATGATGCGGGTGAAGCTGGTCATCAGGATGACGAACGCCGGAATGAAGCTCAGCGCCGTCATGATCAGCAGGATCTGCAGGCTGACCGAGTACTCCTGCTGCCCGTCCGCCCCACTGGACAGGGTGATGGCCGGAATCGACAGCGGGTCGGCGGCCAGGGCCAGCGGCGCGGCCAGCAGCAGCGCCAGGGTCAACAGCATGCGCATCATTACTTCCTGTCCTTCTGATCCTTGCCCATCAGCTCGAGCAGCCGCTGGGCGAATTCCGGCGTCGCCGGGCGCGCCGCAGCCGGCACCTCCACAGGCTCGGCCAGCACATGCAAGGCCTCGATGCTGCCCGGGGTATGGCCGATCAGGATCTGCTCCTTGCCCACCTGCACCAGCAGCAGCCGGTCACGCGGGCCGATGGCGCGGCTGCCGACGATCTCGATCGCCTGCACGCCACGTTGCGCGGTGCTCTGCATGCGCCGCAACAGCCAGGCGAGGAAGAAGATCAGGCCCACCACCAGCAGCAGGCCGAAGACCATCTGCGCCAGCTGTCCACCCAGGCTCGCCGGCATCGGGGCAACGGCAGGCGCGGCAGCGGGCTCGGCCGCCGCCAGCAGCAACGGGCTCGCCAGCAAGGCGATGAGGGCCGTGGCGGCCCGCAGCACGCCCTTCACTCAGCGCAGCTTCTTGATGCGTTCGCTGGGGCTGATCACGTCGGTCAGGCGGATGCCGAACTTCTCGTTGACCACCACCACTTCGCCGTGGGCGATCAGGGTGCCGTTGACCAGCACGTCCAGCGGCTCGCCCGCCAGGCGGTCGAGCTCGATGACCGAACCCTGGTTGAGCTGCAGCAGGTTGCGGATATTGATCTCGGTGCTGCCCACTTCCATGGAGATGCTCACCGGAATGTCCAGGATCACATCCAGGTTCGGGCCTTCGAGGCTGACGTTCTCGTTGGGCTTGGGCGAGCTGGCGAACTCTTCCATCGGCAGGCGGCCTGCGCCCGAACCACTGGCATCGGCGGCCAGCAGCGCGTCGATGTCCGACTGCCCGGCATCACCGGTTTCTTCCAGGGCCGCGGCCCACTCGTCGGCCAGCGCCTGGTCGTCTGGAGCGTTGATCTCGTTTTCGTTAGCCATGATTTCCTCGACAGGCATTCAATTCGTAGTGAGCGACCGGCACGCCGTCAGCGGCGTTCGATCGGATCGATGATCTGCAGCGCCAGGTTGCCCTTGTGCGAACCCAGCCGCGCCTTGAACGACGGCACGCCATTGGCACGCAGCACCAGGTGCTCCGGCAGCTCCACCGGGATCACATCGCCGGGCTGCATGTGCAGGATGTCGCGCAGCTTCAGCTGACGCCGGGCGACGGTGGCCGACAGCGGCACCGCGACATCCAGCACGTCCTCGCGCAGGGCCTTGACCCAACGCTCGTCCTGATCGTCCAGGTCGGACTGGAAACCGGCGTCGAGCATTTCGCGTACCGGCTCGATCATCGAGTACGGCATGGTCACGTGCAGGTCGCCGCCACCGCCGTCCAGCTCGATGTGGAAGGTCGACACCACCACCGCCTCGCTGGGGCCGACGATGTTGGCCATGGCCGGGTTGACCTCGGAGTTGATGTACTCGAAGTTGACCGGCATGATCGCCTGCCAGGCCTCCTTGAGGTCGACGAAGCACTGGTCCAGGACCATGCGCACCACGCGCAGCTCGGTCGGGGTGAACTCGCGACCTTCGATCTTGGCGTGACGACCGTCGCCGCCGAAGAAGTTGTCCACCAGCTTGAACACCAGCTTGGCGTCGAGGATGAACAGCGAGGTGCCGCGCAACGGCTTGATCTTCACCAGGTTGAGGCTGGTGGGCACGTACAGCGAATGCACGTACTCGCCGAACTTCATCACCTGCACGCCGCCCACCGCCACGTCCGCGGAGCGGCGCAGCAGGTTGAACATGCTGATGCGGGTGTAACGGGCGAAACGCTCGTTGATCATTTCCAGGGTCGGCATGCGCCCCCGGACGATACGGTCCTGACTGGTCAGGTCGTAGCTCTTGATGCTGCCGGGCTCGCCGGCGCTCTCGGTTTGTACCAGCCCATCGTCCACCCCATGCAGCAGGGCGTCGATCTCATCCTGGGACAGCAGGTCCTGCACGGCCATCTATGTGCTCCTACTGCAATACGAAATTGGTGAACAGCAGCTGGTCCACGACCGGCCTGCCGACTTCTTTCTGCGCCACTTCCTGCACCACCGCGGTGGCTTTCTGACGCAGCATCTCCTGCCCGACCGAGCTGGCCGCGAGGGTATCGAAGCCTTGGCCGGAGAACATCATCACCAGATTGTTGCGAATCACCGGCATGTGCACTTTCAACGCATCCAGATCGGCCTGGCTACGCCCCTGCATGGTGATGCTCACCTGCATGTAGCGCTGACGGCCGTTCTGGTTGAAGTTGACTACGAAGGCTGGAGCCAGCGGCTCGTAGATAGCCGGCGCCTTGACGTTGGCCTGGGCTGCATCCGGCGCTGGTGCCGACTCGCTCTTGTGCATGAAGAACCAGGTGGCGCCGACCGACAGGCCGACCGCCAGCAGCAAGGCCAGCACCAGCAGCAGGATCAGCTTGAGTTTGCCTTTAGTGGCGGGGTCTTTCACTGCGTCGCTCTTCGCCATGCCAATAATCCGTCGTCCATCGGGGTTTCAAAGAAGGATGACGTGGCTTGAGCAAGTGTTATGCCAGATTTGTCCGGCGCTTTGCGATGACCGCCTCATCGCGATGCAATCCACCCCACGACCCTGTGGGGGGGGCTTGCCCCGCGATCCGGATACAGGGGCGTCAGGCGTAGTAATCGACCACGCTGTCGCCAATCACCACCTGCTGCTCGACTGGCCGTGAAGCGTCGACCAGCCCGCTCTCCTCGTCAGCCGCACGTTCGGCGCGACGCGCCGCGACACCGGAGAAGCCCGAGCCTTCCTGCTGCGCCTGCTGCTGTTGCTGCTGGCCACGGGACTGGTCGGCGACGCTGACATCAGGCTGTGCCAGCCCCTGCTGGGTAAACAGATCGCGCAGACGATGCATCTGGCTGTCGAGGGCATCGCGCACACCCGCGTGGCCACTGACGAAGTGAATCTGCGTGGACTGCTCCGCCGTCACGTTGACGCGGATGTTCAGACGCCCCAGCTCGGCGGGCTCGAGCTGGATGTCGGCCGACTTGAGGCTCTGGCTGGACAGGTACATGACCCGGTTGACCAGGCCCTCGGCCCAGGCACCCTGGTTCATCACCAGCGGCTGCTGCAACGGGCCGGGCGTGACCGGCACGGCATTGGCGGTCTTGGGCGTGGCGGCCTGGGTCAGGCTGGCCAGGCGATTGGCGAAATCGTCCACGCGGGTGTCGCTGGCAGCACTCTTGAGGTCCTTGAGGCCATCATCGATCAGGCCCTTGAAGGCTTTGTCGCCCTGCTCGCCATGGCCAGGCTCGCTTTCGACCTTCTCGACAGCATTCGCCAAGGTATTGACGGCAGCCTGGTTCGGATCAGCCTGTTGCTGACTGTTGTCCAGCCGGGTCGGCGTGGCGTGGGCCGACGTCGTGCCCTTGGCCTGGGCATTCTGCTCCAGCGCCAGGCGCAGGGTCGGCATGTCGGCGAGCGCGTCGGCCTCGGGATCGAACAGGACCGGCTTGGCTTCATCCTTCGCCAGCACGGCAGATGGAGCCGGCAGGGTCGGCTGCTGGGGTGGCTGCACCGCAGCCTGCAGTACCGGGGCGACCGCCTCGGCCTGCGCCTGGATCAACTGGGCACCCGGCTGCGCATCGGTAACCTGGCCTGCGACCAGGTTGGCGTCCAGCGACGCGCTGTCGCTGTCGTCGCCGGACTTGTCCGAGACCGCCTGAGGTTCGGCGGCAGGCAAGTTATTGCCGGCATCGGCAACTGCGGGTGCCGGCGCGGCATCCGCCTTGCCGTTCACGGCGCTGTTGGTGTTGGCCTGGGCAGCGCCCGAGGCTGGCTTGTCATCGCGCGACGGTACATTGTCACGCCCTTGCCGCGCCATGACCTGGTCGAAGCCGGCGCCCTGCACGGCCGGGGCCTGCGGCGACTTGTCCGCCACACTGACAGCCGGACGCGAGGCTTTGTTCACCAGGCCGGCTTGCAGCAATGGATTGGATGCGACAGGCATTGAAAGGTCTCCGCGCCAGAATCTTGAAAAACGTCTGGGCTTAGACAGGCAAAAGTCAGGCCAGATTGTTTCAGGGACGCCAGATACGTTGCTGCTCACAGCGATAGAAGCGTCGGACTTCATGGTATTCAGTGTCGATACGATTGATCAGGTCTTCGATTCCGTACAGCGGCTGCCGGCGCACCCGCTCCTCCAGCTCACGGCATAGCTCGGCCAGGCCAACCGCGCCCATGTTGCTGCTGCTGCCCTTGAAGCTATGGGCTGCCAACCCGAGTTCCTGCGCGTTTCTGGCGTTGCGCAATTGCTCAAGACGCCGCTCGGAATCCTCGAGAAAGGTTTCCAGCAACTGCAGGTAGCCATCTTCCATGACCTCCCGCAGGTCGCTCAGGACCTTCTGATCGATATGCATGTCCACCACTTGTTCACTCCCTGATCAAGCCTGTTTCGTTCACACTCCGGCATGATCGCCGCACTCACCACTCGAACTCAACCCGCGCCAGGCGACCACCTTCGAGCCAGCAGGCCTGACAACCCATGCGCCGTACCAGATCCAGGCCCCGACCACTGAAGCCCTGCACCGACGGTTGCCGCGCCAGCACCCGCTCGACATCGAAGCCCGCGCCACTGTCTTGCACCTCCACCTGCAAACGCCCGCCACCCGGGCGCGGCTCAACCCGCAACCCGACCCTGACATGGCCATCCACCTGCCGCTCCAGGCGCTCACCGCGCAGGCGATAGTACTCGGAGAACCCCTGGGCGTCGCGCTTGAGGCGCGAGTCCAACCCCAGCACGCCATGCTCCAGGGCATTGGAATACAGCTCGCTGAGCACACTGTGCAGCATACCGCTGCTCGGCCTCAGGCCATGGACCTCCTGCAACAGTTGCACCAGATAAGGCACCGGGTTGAAACGCCGGAGACTCTCGCCGCGCAAGACGAAGTCCAGCGTCCACTCCAAGGGGCTGGAGCGACCACTGTCGGAATAGATCATCGGCCGAGCCCCCACCTCACCCGGCGCGAGCATCTGGATATCGCAGAGACTGATATCGTCACGCGGCTGACCGCCGAAACCTTCCAGCGCCTGCATCACCTCGTCGAATAGATGCTCAGGCGTGCGATTCGCCGCCAGTACCTGGAGCAAGCGCTCGACACCGAACAGGCGATCGTAGGCATCGCCGGTATCGACCACCCCGTCAGAGAGCAGGAACAATCGCTCCCCTACGGCCAACGGCATGACCTCAGTGGTGGCACTGAACTGCTCCGACGCCAGGATACCCAGCGGCAGGTGTCGCGAAGGCAGTACCGCCAGCACCTCGCCATCCGCCGACAGCCGGTAGCCGTCAGGCATGCCACCGTTCCACACCTCCACCGTGCCACGCTGGAAACTCAGGCTCAGCAGCACCGCGCAGCAGAACATGTCCACCGGCAGGATGCGCTTGAGCTTGGCATTCATCTCCCGCAGCGTCTCGGCCAGCCCATACCCCTTGGCAGTCATGCCGTAGAACACTTCCGCCAGCGGCATCGCCCCCACTGCGGCGGGCAAGCCATGGCCCGTGAAGTCGCCCAGCAGCACGTGCATGTCGCCGGCCGGCGTGAAGGCAGCCAGCAGCAGATCACCATTGAACAAGGCGTAGGGCGATTGCAGGTAGCGGATATTCGAGGCCCTGAGACACCCCGAATGGGCGACCTTGTCGAACACCGCCTTGGCCACTCGCTGCTCGTTGAGCAGGTGGTGGTGATGCCGGGCAATCTGGTCGCGCTGCTCCAGCACGGTCGCCTGCAGGCGGCGCAGGCGATCCATGGCACGGATCTTGGCGCCCAGGATAACCGCACTGTAGGGCTTGGCCATGAAGTCGTCGCCCCCGGCCTCGAGACAGCGCACCAGCGCCTCCTCCTCGTTGAGCGAGGTGAGAAAGATGATCGGCACCAGCGCCTCGCCGGCCAGCGCCTTGATCCGTCGCGCCGCCTCGAAACCATCCATCACTGGCATCAGCGCATCGAGCAGTACCAGTTGCGGGCGACACTCGATGAACAGCGCGACCGCCTGCTCACCGTTTTGCGCGGTGAACACCTGGTGCCCCTGGCGCCGCACGATCTGCGCCAGCAACAGCCGGTCTGCGGCGCCATCCTCGGCCACCAGCACCGTCAACGCCGGTTCGGCGGACATGGGCAATCTCAACTGATATCGAACAGTTTTTCGAAATTGGAGATGGCCAGTATCTTGCGCACGTCCGGGTTGGCATGCACCACCCGGATGTCCGGATCCTCGCCGCCGACATGATCGCGCAGCAGCAGGAGCATGCCCAGCGCCGAGCTGTCCAGATAGGTAGCCTCCTTCAGATCGACCACCACCGAGTCCGGTCGCGGTCTCTGGCGCTCGTAGGCATCCCTGAATTCCTGATGCTTGCCGAAATCGAAGCGCCCCTTGACCTTGATCGTCAGCTTTTTCCCGTCCTGCGAAAAATCAGTCTCGACTGCCATGCCAGCGATTCCTTCGATGATGGCGAATGCAACCCTTGAAGGTTTAGCAGTCAGCCAAGTCCCTCGCAAGCCGCAAGAGCCAGCCTTGCTGGCGCCCGCTCAGGGATGAGCCTGGCGCGGCAGACGTTGGGACAGCTCGTCGAGCAGGCGCTGCTCACGCTTGTCCTCGGCGCGGCGCGCCTCGTCGAGGTAGCGCTGGACCAGCTTGCGCAGCCCTTCGACCCGGGCATAGGCCTGCTGCCAGGTGTCGCGGGCATTGTTGAGGTTGTTCTGGTGCCAGACCAGGCTCTGGCGCTGCTGGGTCATCGCGGCCTCCAACTGGCCGAGAAAACGCTGGTAGTTGAGCAGCCAACTGCCGTCCACCCCCTGGCTGCCGCGGTTGATCCACTGCGCCTGGTACGCCTCGCGAAAGCTCTCCAGCTCGGCCAGCTTGGCCTGGGCATCGCTAACCAGGCGCTGGAAATGGCCAAGACGCTGGACAGCCTTGCGCTCGGCCTCCTCGGCCATTTCCACCACCGGCGCCAGACGCGCGGCTCGACTGGGCTGGGCCATGGTCTATCAGCCCGCCGGCGGCACGAAAATGGCGCCAAGCTGCTCGCGGCTCTGGGCCATGCCGACGTTCTCGTCCAGGCCCTGGCGCAGGAAATCCACCAGCTTGGGCTGCAGGGCGATGGCCAGGTCGGTTTCGACATCGCCGCCGGGCACATAGGCACCTACGCTGATGAGGTCGCGACTCTGCGACAGGCGCGACCACAGTTGCTTGAACTTCTGCGCCTGGCGCAAGTGGTCGGCGTCGACCACCTGGGGCATGACCCGGCTGATCGAAGCCTCGATGTCGATGGCCGGATAGTGCCCCTCCTCGGCCAGGCGCCGCGACAGCACGAAGTGACCATCGAGCACCCCCCGCGCCGAATCGGCGATCGGGTCCTGCTGGTCATCACCCTCCGACAGTACGGTATAGAAGGCCGTGATCGAGCCACCACCTGGCTCGCCATTGCCGGCGCGCTCCACCAGCTTGGGCAACTTGGCGAACACCGACGGCGGATAGCCCCGGGTAGCGGGCGGCTCGCCGATGGCCAGGGCGATTTCACGCTGCGCCTGGGCGAAACGGGTCAGCGAATCCATCAGCAGCAGGACATTCTTGCCCTTGTCGCGGAAGTACTCGGCAATACGCGTGCAGTACATCGCGGCACGCAGCCGCATCAGCGGCGCATCGTCCGCTGGCGAAGCCACCACCACCGAACGCTTGAGCCCCTCCTCGCCAAGGATGTGCTCGATGAACTCCTTCACTTCGCGACCCCGCTCGCCGATCAACCCGACCACGATGATCTCGGCCTCGGTGAAACGGGTCATCATGCCCAGCAATACCGACTTACCGACGCCGGTACCGGCGAACAAGCCCAGGCGCTGGCCACGGCCGACCGTCAACAAGCCGTTGATGCTGCGAATACCGACATCCAGTGGTTGGCTGATCGGGTCTCGATTGAGCGGATTGATGATCGGACCATCCATCGGCACCCAGTCTTCGGCCTTCATCCCGCCCTTGCCATCCAGCGCACGGCCAGCACCATCGAGCACCCGCCCGAGCATGCTCATGCCCATCGGCAGGCGACCACTGTCATCCAGCGGCACCACCCGCGCCCCTGGCGCCAGGCCGGCAATACTGCCGACCGGCATGAGAAACACCTTGGCACCCGCGAAGCCCATCACCTCGGCCTCGACTTCCACCGGGTGATAACTGTCGTCGTTGATCACCAGGCAGCGACTCCCCACCGCCGCACGCAAGCCTTCGGCCTCGAGGGTCAGGCCGACCATGCGCAACAGGCGCCCCTCCACCACCGGCTGGTCAGGCAGCCGAATCGCCTCGGCATAGCCTTCGAGGCGCTTGCCGAAGCTGGTGCGATCAAGGCGCATCGGTGTCTCCCGACTGAGTTTCGAGCTCGACGCGAATATCCGGCGCGGCCGGGTGCAGGGAATGATCGTGGGACTGGTCGAACAGCTGCGCCACAGCCTTCTCTATACGCGTTTCCATGGTCGCATCGATGTGGCTGTGAGCGGTCTCGATACGGCAACCACCGGGCAGCAGCGCCTCGTCCTCGAGCAGCTTCCAGTTCTCCTCGTGACGTTCACGCAACGCCTTGGCCAACTCGAAATCCTGCGGATTGAGGTGAATGCGAATGTTGTTCGCGCCCATCGGCAGCAGCTTCAACGCCTCGCGCAGGACATGGGTGATCTGGCTGGAGTCGCTGCGCAACTCCCGGCCGATGACCTGGCGGGCCATGTGCGCGACCAGTTGCACCAGGCCCTTTTCGATCTGGGTGTCCTGCTCGGCAATGGGCTCGAGCAGATGCCCCATCACCTGTTCCAGGCTGGCCAGCTTGGCGGCCAGGGCGACTTCGGCCTCCTGGCGCACCTTGAGCTGGGTACTGTGGAAGCCTTCGCGCTCACCCGTGGCGAAGCCCTCGTTGTAGGCCTCCTGACGAATGGCTTCGAGCTCCTCGAGGGTCAGTGGCTGGACTTCTTCCAGCGGCACCTCTTCGACTTCTTCCTCGATGACTTCCGGCTCGGGCTCCGGCTCCGGTTCAGGCGCCGGATCGAAGCTGGGCAACGCCCATACATCCACGCCCTCGAGGTCGCGGGCACGGATCAGGTCGCTGGGATGTTCGGTGATGGACATGCTGTGAGCTTCTCGAAAACCTTGAAAGGGCCATGGGAGCGGGCTTGCCCCGCAATGGGCAGGCGTCGGACCGACAGCACTGCCGGCCCCGGCCACATCGCGGGGCCAGCCCGCTCCCACAGTGCCACCTGTCGCTGGCTTAAATCATTTCCTCGGCGCCCTTGCCGCCGAGCACGATCTCGCCGGCCTCGGCCATGCGGCGGGCGATGGTGAGGATTTCCTTCTGCGCGGTTTCCACATCGCTGACCCGCACCGGCCCCTTGGCCTCCAGGTCGTCGCGCAGCAGTTCCGAGGCACGCTTGGACATGTTCTTGAAGATCTTGTCCTTGACCCGCTCGTCGGCGCCCTTGAGCGACACCACCAGCACGTCGGAGGACACTTCCCGCAGCAGCGCCTGGATGCCGCGGTCGTCGACATCGGCGAGGTTGTTGAAGACGAACATCAGGTCTTCGATCTGCTCCGACAGGTCGCTGTCGATCTCGCGAATCGCGTCCATCAGTGCACCTTCGACCGAGCTGTCGAGGAAGTTCATGATGTCGGCGGCACGCTTGATGCCACCCAGGGTGGTGCGCGCGGCGTTGGAGTTTCCGGAGAACTGCTTCTCGAGGATCTGGTTCAGCTCCTTGAGCGCCGCCGGCTGCACGGTATTGAGCGACGACACGCGCAGAACGATGTCCAGGCGCACCTTGTGGTCGAAGTTGCTCAGTACTTCGCCGGCCTGGTCAGGATCGAGGTAGGCGACCACGATCGCCTGGATCTGCGGGTGTTCGTAACGGATGACGTCGGCGACGGCACGCGGCTCCATCCACTTGAGGCTGTCCAGGCCGCTGGTGTTGCCACCGAGCAGGATGCGGTCGATCAGGCCGTTGGCCTTGTCCTCGCCGAGGGCCTGGTTGAGCATCTTGCGGATGTAGCCATCGGAGCCGACGCCCAGGCTGGTCTGGTCGCCGACGATCTCGACGAACTCGCTCATCACCTGCTCGACTTGTTCGCGATGCACGTTGCCCATCTGCGCCATGGCCACGCCGACCCGCTGGACCTCCTTGGGCCCCATGTGACGCAGGACCTGCGCCGCATCGGTCTCGCCGAGCGACAACAGGAGAATCGCCGCCTTGTCGACGCGGCTCAGCTTGGCGGTAATGGCTCGATTGTCACTCATCGGCGTTGATCCACTCTTTCACGACCTGGGCCACGCGCCCCGGGTCTTCGGCCACCAGGCCCTTGATTGCGTTGAGCTGTGCCTCGTAACCCTCGCTGGGGCTTGGCAACAGAATGCTTGTCGGGCCACCCAGGCTGACACGGTCGTTGGCCAACTCGCCATCCAGACCGATCATCCCGCCCAGCTCCATGTCGCCGTCAGTGGCAGCCTGCTTGCCGCCACCGGTGATGTTGTTGAGCACCGGACGCAGCACGCCGAATACCAGCACCAGGATGAACGCCACGCCCAGCACCTGCTTGACGATGTCCCAGAACCACGGCTGCGAGTAGAACGGAATATCGGCCAGTTCGTCGCCACGGTCGGCCGCGAACGGCACGTTGATCACGGTGACACTGTCGCCACGGCTGGCATCGAAGCCCACCGCGTCCTGCACCAGGCGCGTGAAGCGCGCCAGGTCCTCGGCGCCCCATGGGGTGCGGATGGCTTCGCCGCTGGCGGCGTCGAGCTTGACCTGGTCGTCGACCACCACCGCCACCGACAGGCGGGTCAGACGCCCCTGCTGTTGGCGGGTGTGGCTGATGGAGCGGTCCAGCTCGAAGTTCTTGGTGCTCTGCTGGCGCTTGTCGCTCGGGTACGGTGCGAGCATCGGCTGGCCAGTGGCCGGATCCATGATCTGCTGACCATTGGAGTCGACCAGCGGCTGGCCCGGCTGGATGGCACCGGCCGGCGTTGCTGCGGTACGGGCATTCTCCGGCGCACTGGCGCCAGATGGCGGTTGGTTGCTCAGCGCGCCCGGCACGCCTTGCGGGCCCTGGCTGCTGGAGCGCTGCTCGTTGACCGACTGCTCGCTGCGCAGGGCCGGCTGGTCGGGATTGAACTGCTCGGAGGTGGACTCGACGGCGCTGAAGTCGACATCGGCCGAGACCTCTGCTTTGTAGCGATCATTACCCAGCACCGGCTGCAGGATGTTGTGCACCCGCTGGGTGAGCATACCTTCCATGCGCCGGCTGTAGTCGAACTGCTTGCCAGCCATGGTCAGGGCGGTGTCCTGCAGCTGATCGGAAAGCAGGTTGCCCTTCTGGTCGACCACGGTCACCTGCGACTTGTCCAGTTCCGGAACGCTGGCAGCCACGAGATTGACAATGGCCATGACCTGGCCGGCCTCCAGAGAGCGACCTGGGTACAGCTCGACCAGCACCGAAGCGCTAGGCTTGCGCTCGTCACGGACGAATACCGAGCTCTTCGGGATCGCCAGGTGCACACGCGCCGCCTTGACATTGTTCACGCTGGCGACGGTACGCGCCAGCTCGCCCTCGAGGCTGCGCCGATAGCGGGTGGCCTCCATGAACTGGCTGGTGCCCAAGCCCTGCTCCTTGTCGAGCAGTTCGAAACCAACGTTGCCATCGCTCGGCGCCACGCCGGCGGCAGCCAGCTTCAGGCGCGCACGGGAGAGGTCGTCGGCCTTGACCAGCAGGGCGCCGGAATTGGGCTCCACGCGATAGGGAATGTCGGCGGCGGCGAGCGAATCGATCACCTGCTTGGTGTCCATGCCCGCCAGGCTGCCGTACAGCGGGCGGTAGTCCGGCTGCTGCGACCACAGCACCACGGCGAAACCGATGGCCACGCTGGCAGCCAGGCCGACCAGCAGACCGACCTGACGCAGCATGGGCATCTGCGAGATGTTTTCCAGGAACGCCATGCCGAACAGCGGCGGCTTGGCGACTGGTGGGCCACTCTTGGCGGGGGCGTTATCGACGACTGCTTCGGCCATGACTCAACTCTCGCCCTTATACCGGCATCTGCATGATGTCCTGGTACGCCTGTACCAGTTTGTTGCGCACCTGGGTCAGGGCCTGGAACGACACGGAGGCCTTCTGCGAGGCGATCATCACGTCGGTCAGGTCGACACCGCTCTTGCCGATCTCGAAGGCATTGGCCAGCTGGGTGGACGCCTGCTGGGTTTCATGCACCTTGCCGATGGCCTGGCCGAGCATGTCGGCGAAGCTGCTCTGGCCCGGCGCCAGCTCAGGAGCTGCGCCCACCTTGGGCATGGACATGGCTTCGGCCTGCATGGCACGCATGTCCAACATCAGACGATTGAATTCAACACCTTGGGTCATGGACTTCTCTCTCCGGCAGCCGCATTTTTTTGACACTCATGCAGCGAATAGGCTGGAACTAGCAAGAGGAGTGCCAGCCCACCCAGAAAACATTCAAAACGGCACTTCAGCCGAACAGACTGGCCTCGACATCGAGCCCGGCATCACGCATCTGCGCCAGCTTGTAACGCAGCGTGCGCGGGCTGATGCCAAGCTTTTCCGCGGCCTCCTTGCGACGCCCACGCTCGGCACGCAGCGTGTCGATGATCATCTGGAATTCATGCCGACGCATGTCGTCGCCCAACCCCCCCGACTCAGGCACGACATCCCCGGATGATGGCGCAGTAATGGCCATCGCTGGCACCGACAATGGAATGGCACCCGCCAGACAGAAATCCGCCGCCTCGATCACACCACCCTGCTGCAGGATCAACGCGCGCTGCAAGGCGTTGTCGAGTTCACGCACATTGCCCGGCCAGGCATGCGCCTGCAGGCAGGCCCGGGCATCGGCGGACAGGCGCACCGGCGCATGCTTCATCTTGCCGACATGCCGCGCCAGCAAGCGCTCGGCCAACGGCAGAATATCGCCAGGACGCTCACGCAAGGCCTGCCAGGCCAGCGGGAACACCGACAACCGGTAGTAGAGATCCTCGCGGAAACGCCCCGCCGCCACCTCCCCTGCCAGATCCCGGTTGGTGGTGGCCAGCACGCGAATATCCAGGCTGATCGGCTTGCGCCCACCCACCCGCTCGACCTCGCGCTCCTGCAACACACGCAGCAGCTTGGCCTGCAGCGCCAGCGGCATCTCAGAGATCTCGTCGAGCAACAGGGTGCCACCGTCGGCCTGCTCGAACTTGCCGGCCTGGGCAGCAATGGCACCGGTGAAGGAGCCCTTCTCATGCCCGAACAGCGTGGCCTCGAGCATGTTGTCGGGAATCGCCGCGCAGTTGATCGCTACGAAAGGCGCCTCGGCCCGCGGTGACTGCTGATGGATATAGCGCGCCAGAACCTCCTTGCCGGTCCCCGACTCACCCGAGATCAGCACCGTCGAGTCGCTGCGCGCCACCCGCGCCGCCAGCTCGAGCAACTGGCGACTGGCCGGTTCGCACGCCACCGGCCCCGCCTCCTCGCCCACCTCAGGGTGACCGACGGCATGGCGCTCCACCAGGCTGATCAGCGCCTTCGGCTCGAATGGCTTGACCAGATAGTCCACCGCCCCCTGGCGCATCGCCTCGACCGCGCGCTCAACCGCGGCATGGGCGGTCATCAGCAGCACGGGCAACTGAGGGTGATGACGCCCGAGCTGGGCCAGCAACTGGTGCCCATCCATCCCCGGCATATTGACGTCGCTGACCACCAGGCTGAACGACTCCTCGACGACCGCCTGCAAAGCCTCCTCGCCAGAGCCGACCGCGCGATGACTGAAGCCACCGATCTCCAGGGTATCGGCCAGCGCCTGGCGCAGAGTACGGTCATCCTCGACCAGCAAGACCTTGATCTGCATCACGCCTCTCCATCTGCCGTGCCAATCAACGGCAGGATCACTTGTGCACAAGTGCCCCGCCCCGGCTTCGAGCGCAGGCGCAACACACCCTGATGCGCACGCGCCACCGCCTGCACCACCGCCAGGCCAAGCCCGGTACCGGTGGCCTTGGTGGTCAGGAAAGGCTCGCCCAGGCGCGCCAGCAGCTCGGCGTCGATACCGCTACCGGCATCGCTTACGCACAAATGCAGATGCTGCCCGCGACGGAACAGGTGCACCTTCAGGCGCGCCGAACCAGGGCTGGCCTGCAAGGCATTCTCGATCAGGTTGAGCATGGCACCGACCAGGGTGTCGCGATTGCAGAGCAGCTCCCCCAACTGGGTGTCGCACTGCCAGCGCACTGCCTGGCCCTGCACATGGACCTGGGCAGCCTGCTGCAAGGCCTGGAACAGCGCCTTGGGCGTCAGCCGGTCACCCAGCGGCAACTCGCCGCGGGCAAACACCAGCATGTCGCGCACCTGGTGCTCCAATTCGTGCAGGCGCTCCTTGAGGCTGCCGGCGAAACGCTGCCGGGTTTCCGGCGCCAGTGCCTGCCCGGCGTCCGCCAGGTGCCCCGCATAGAGCATGGCCGCCGACAGGGGCGTGCGGATCTGGTGCGCCAGCGAGGCGACCATGCGCCCCAGGGACGACAGGCGCTCGTGGCGAGCGAGCTGGTCCTGCAAGCGGCGGGTTTCGGTCAGATCGGTCAGCAGTACCAGCTGCCCAGGCTCGGCATCCAGCGAACGCGTCGCAATGGACAGGCGGCGACCATCGCGCAGCGACACCTCATGCCCGTCATCCTTGCGAGGAGCGAAGCTGCGCGCGATCACCTGGCGCCACAGCTGGCCGATCAGCGGCTCGCCAAGCAGGTCGCAGGCCGCCGGGTTGGCCTCGCACACATACCCCTGGGCATCGATCACGATCACCCCGCCCGGCAGCAGGTCGAGCAGATTCTGCAGGCGATTGGCCAGGCGCTCCTTCTCGCTCAGCTCCGCCATGCGCTGGGCACTGACCACCGCCAGCTCGCCCTTGAGTTCGCTGACGCGCGCCTCGAGCATGCTGTACGACTCGGTGAGCTGGGAAGAGACCTGACTGAACAGGGCGAACGCCTGCTCAAGCCCCCGTCGACTCTCCTGCTCGACCGGGGTATCCCCCTGCGGATCGGGGGTTCTGGACATATGGGCGGCCTGGGGCATCGTGCTCTCTCGCGTGGCTGACCGTCAAAAACGGTGTATTGCCAGCGATATAGCAATACGCGTGCCGGAGATTGCCGAAAGCCTTGCGGGAGAGTGCTGCAAACTGGCCAGAAAGCCACTGACCACGGGGCTTTGCGCCCCTGTAAAACGTGTGGTTTTTGCATCCCGGGGCCATCCATTGCCCCGCTGCGGATGCGTAAGGCGTCAATCCTCCGCCTGTTCCTCGCCACCCTGACGGCTCATGCCGTACTTGCGCATCTTTTCCACCAGCGTGGTGCGACGAATGCGCAAACGCTCGGCGGCGCGGGCGACGATGCCGTTGGCATCGTCCAGCGCCTGCTGGATCAATCCTTGCTCCAGACTGCCCAGGTAGTCCTTGAGATCAAGGCCTTCCGGCGGCAGCATGGCGTGGCTGGCAAAGTCCGGGGCATGCCCGTTGATCGCCACCCGCTCTTCCAGGTCGCTGCGCAGGCTGTCCACCAACTGCTCGTCCTCGTCATCGACGTAACGGAACTTCTTCGGCAGCTCGGAGACGCCAATCACACCGTAGGGGTGCATGATCGCCATGCGCTCCACCAGATTTGCCAGCTCACGCACGTTACCCGGCCAGCCGTGTCGACATAGCGACATGATCGAGGCAGAGTTGAAGCGGATCGAGCCGCGCTTCTCGTGCTCCATGCGCGAGATAAGCTCGTTCATCAGCAACGGGATGTCCTCGACGCGCTCGCGCAGCGGGGCCATCTCGATGGGGAATACATTGAGGCGGTAGTAGAGGTCTTCGCGGAACGTCCCGTCCTCGATCATGGTCTCGAGGTTCTTGTGGGTCGCGGCGATGATACGCACATCGATGCTTTGGGTCTTGTTGCTGCCAACGCGCTCGAACGTGCGCTCCTGCAGCACCCGCAGCAACTTGACCTGCATCGGCAACGGCATGTCGCCGATCTCGTCAAGGAACAGCGTGCCACCGTTGGCCAGCTCGAAACGCCCGGCACGACTGGTGATGGCACCGGTGAAGGCCCCCTTCTCGTGGCCGAACAGTTCGCTCTCCAGCAATTCGGCCGGGATCGCCCCGCAGTTGACCGGCACGAACGGCGCCTCGCGCCGCTTGGAGTGATAGTGCAGGTTGCGCGCGACCACCTCCTTGCCAGTCCCGGACTCGCCGAGGATCAGCACACTGGCGTCGGTATCGGCCACTTGCTGCATCATCTGCCGCACATGCTGGATGGCACGGCTGGTGCCTACCAGGCTGCGGAACAGGTTCGGCTCACGCTGACGACCGCGCTCGCGGGCCTGGTCGTACATCTCGCGATAGACCTGGGCACGGTGCAACGAGTCGAGCAACTGGCTGTAGCTCGGCGGCATCTCGAGGTTGGAAAGCACACGACGACGCAGGTCCTCAGGGAACTCTGCAGAAGAAATATCACCCAAAAGCAGTACCGGAAGGAACTCATCCCACCCGGCCACTGTCTTAAGGAGCCCCAGCACACTGGCCGGAGCATTCACGGTCCCGATCAGTACGCACAGCACTTCACGGCTTGAAGACAACGACTCGACAACCTGCTGCCAGTCTTGACTGGAACAGGACAGGTTCTCTTCGCCGAGGAAATTCAGGACCACCGCCAGATCGCGGCGGCGTTCGCTGTCGTCATCGATCAGGAGTATCTTGGTTTCACGCCACATGCAATAGCAACTTCCCTAGTCATATCGGCGCCCTGGGGGCAAGCTCGACATCATTCCGACTGAATGGTCAGTGTTCGGACGTCTGAAATTCGAAAACAGCCACTAGTAAAGTCAAAAAACCAGACACAGTCAAATTAATGGCGCGCTGAATTTTGTATCATCTGTGGTCAAGAAAACAGATGGTATACCTTTGCGGCGTTTTCCGCCTGACGGATCTGCGTCATTTCATCGACTATTGATTGACGCTCGCCACTTGCAATCTCGATCAGTTGCCGATAAACGCCCAGCAACTCCTCCAGACTGGCACGTACTTCGTCTTCGTTGGTGAGCGCCTCGGCCAGCACATCATCCACGCACAGACGACACTCCAGGTCGAGCTCCCCCACCGCATCCCAGTCACGACTGGCCAGGGCGCTGAGCAGCGCTTCACGCGTCTGCTCGATCCGTTCGATTACCTCACTCATGACAACCTCCTGGCTCAGGGCGCTGGCTGTTGCTCGCCGATCGCATCCCAGCCTTCCTTGACCGTGATCAACAGGCGCGCCACTTCGTCGATGATCTCAGGGTCGCCCTTGACGTTGGCCTCGACCAGGCGACGGCTCATGTAGGTGTACAGGTTATCCAGGTCGCTCAGGCTGTCCGCATGGTTTTCCAGATCAAGGCCTTCGCGCAGACCGCCAATGATATCGATGGCCTTGCCGATCAAGATGCCCCGCTGGGCGATGTCCTTGCGGGCAATGGCGCCCTTGGCCTGGGCCAGGCGATCGAGGCCGCCCTGCATGAGCATCTGCACCAGACGGTGCGGGCTGGCTTCGGAAGTCTGTGCCACACCGTTGACTTTCTGGTATTGCCGAAGGGCCAACATCGGGTTCATGAATCTGCCTCGCTGCAGCGAAAAGGTTGCATATACCGATGTATCGCCGTCACGTCAAAAAACTTTAGCGAGAAAGCAAAAAGCCCGGGGTGTCTGGCAGACATCCCGGGCTTTTTGTCAGTACCGATCGATCAGGACTTCTTCTGCGCGTTGATCGCCTCGAAGAACGAAGTGATCTGCTTGGCCTGATCCTGCATCTTGCCAAGGGCGGCATCCAGGGCCGAGTACTTCTTGGTCAGCGAGGTAGTGAGCATCTCCACCCGACGATCCAGGGCCGCCTGCTGATTGGCAAGGTTCGTCGCCACCTTGTCGAGATTGCCCTTACGGGTATCGAGCGTGCCGCCGGTGGAATTGTACGGATCGATAGCCTTGTTCATTCGCTCGAACACGCCATTGCTTCCAGTGAACAACTCCTGAACCTCTGGACCGAGCTTCTTGTCATTCAGCGCCGCATTGAACTTGACGCTGTTGAACTCCAGCGTGCCGTCCTTCTGGGTGTTGATACCCAACTGGCTCAGGGTGGTCAGCTTGTCCCCGGCTCCGGTCTCAGCCAGCACCTTGCGCACATCGCCAAGCAGTGCACGGGTGGTCGGGTCGTTGGTCAACGGGCCAAGCACCAGCTTGTCCTTCGAGTCGCGAGACGTGGAGGTAAGCGAGGTGACCGCCTTTTGCAGCGTGTTGTAGGCATCGACGAAGGCTTGAACGGACTTCTTCAGGCCTTCGTTGTCAGCCGCCACGGTGACCTTGGTCCCGGAGGTGATATTGCCCGCCGAGTCCTTGGGCGATGCGCCCGTCAACTCCAGGGAGATACCACTGATGGCATTGCTGACGGTATTGGAGGCACTGGTCAGGTTCAAGCCGTCGATGGAGAACTTGGCATCCTGTGCCAGGGCCGTGATGAAGCCCGCGCCGCTGCCCGACATCTGCTGCGTGCCATCGATGGTCAGCTCGGGAATGCCGCCAACCGAGATGTCGCTGCCAGCACCCGTGGTGGTGGAGCCGAACACCAGGCGCGAACCGCCGGCTTCGTTGATGATGTTGGCGGTGATCCCGTTGGCGCTCATTTCCTTGTTGATCTGGTCACGAACGCTCTGCAGCGTGGCACCACTGCCAACGGTGATCTTGTAGTCCTTGCCATTCTGGCTGATGGTCATCTCGCCGGCGCTGATCGGCGTACTGGCACCACCTGCGAATTGCTGGCTGGCAACCTTGGAGCCGGTGGCCAACTGGCCAACCTTGATGTCGTAGCTACCCGCGACTGCGGTGTTGCTCGACTTGATCTTGACCACGCTTTCGTTTGCGGAAGTACCTGCAAACGCATTGAACGATGGCGCGTCCTTGTCGTTCAGCTTCTTCATGGCATCCTGGAACGCCGTCAGGGCACTGCGCAGGGAGCCGATACCGGAGATCATCGCCGAGTTGTTGGCGTTCTGGCGGGTGATCTGGTTCGACTTGGCCGCAGTGTCGGCATTGACCAGCACCTTGACGATATTGGTGATATCGAGGCCGGAACCGAGACCCGTGCTGGAAGTAAGTGGGCTTGCCATGCTGTTATCCCTCTCGTAAACGCGTCAGTCCTGCTCCGCAAGCCTGACATGAATCACGCCATCGATGCTCGCCGCCGGTCAGACCTTGGCGTCGAACAGAACACTTTTGACATCGCTCAGGCTGTGAGCGATCCGCAGAGCCTCTTCCGAGGGGATCTGCCTGATCAGCTCACCAGTTTCACTGGCGACGACCTTGACCACGATCTTACCGGACTCTTCATCAGTGAAGAACTCCAGGTTGCGTCGGGTCTCTTTAAGAAATTTTTCTATCTCGGAGACGGCGTCCTTGACCTTGTCGGTGTCATGCACGCGCGACATGTCTTTCTTCTCGCCATCACCAGAAAACTCTGCCGGCCGGGAAACCGGCTTCTCGGCAACCTGCTCAGCCGGGCGCGCAGCCTGATAAGACAGGTTCAACTTGAGGCTCATGTCCATGTCCACCACCTCATAATGAAAAGGCGGGGAAGCGCCTGGAGAGCACTTCCCCGCCATCAGCTATCAGGCAGATTAGCCCAGCAGCTTCAGGACTGCCGATGGCAGTTGGTTGGCCTGGGCCAGAACCGAGGTCGAAGCTTGCTGCAGAGTCTGCTGCTTGGTCAGCTGGGCAGTTTCAGCAGCGAAGTCGGTGTCCTGTACACGGCCACGAGCGGCTTCGGCGTTCTCGTTGATGTTCTGCAGGTTGTTGATGGTGCTGGTCAGACGGTTCTGAGCGGCACCCAGGTCAGCACGGTTGGTGTTGATGGTCTGCAGAGCCTTGTCGATAGCGGTGACGGCGGCGCTGTAGTTGGTTTCGGCCAGGGCGCTGGTCGAACCTTGGATGTTGACGGTCGAAGCGATGCCCAGGGAAACGGCGTCGAACTTCTGGCCCAGGTTGATGCTGATCTGGTTGATCGAACCGGTGTTCGAGCCGACCTGGAAGGTCATGGTCGAAGCCGAACCGTCCAGCAGGTTCTTGCCGTTCAGCTGAGTGGACTGAGCGATACGGGTCAGTTCCGAGGCCAGCGACTGGAACTCTTTGTCCAGAGCGGCACGGTCGTCGGTGCTGTTGGAGTCGTTTCGCGACTGCAGTGCCAGTTCGCGCATACGCTGCAGCATGTTGGTCTGCTCTTGCATCGCGCCTTCAGCGGTCTGGGCGATGGAGATACCGTCGTTGGCGTTCTTGATAGCCATGGTCTGACCGCGGATCTGCGAAGTCATGCGGGTAGCGATCTGCAGGCCGGCGGCGTCGTCTTTGGCGCTGTTGATTTTCAGGCCGGAGGACAGACGGGTCATCGAAGTGCTCAGTGCGTCGGAAGCACGGTTCAGGTTCTTCTGAACGCCCAGAGAGGTGGTGTTGGTGTTTACAGTCAAAGCCATGACGAATTCCTCGTTGGATGGGTACTACGGCTTCCGGCCTTGGCAATTCGCCGGGTAGGTGGCCTAGAGAACCTTCGTAATGTTTATCGTCGTCAGGGCAGTTTGCTTTAGGGCGAATTCTCAAAAAATTTACTGGCATCCTGCCACCCCAATGAAATCAGGGGTTTGACGCCAGAATTCAATCGTCGAAAATGAAAAAAAGCGCGGCAGGCAGAACCCACGGCGCTTTTTTCGACACCCCATCACTTCAGTCTGTGCGCTCGATGATCGCCGAGCCCCACGACAAGCCCACGCCAAAACCGCTCAGCGCCACGCGCTTGTGCAGCGAACCAAGCACATGCTTCTCGAGCAGCAGCGGAATGCTCGAGGACACGGTATTGCCGGTCTCGACCATGTCCTTGACGAACTTCTCGCGATGACGCCCCTCGTCGAAACGCTGGGAAACCGCATCGACGATCGCCGCGCTGCCTTGATGCAGGCAATAGAGATCGACGTCGTCGGCTTGCAACTGACTCGCCTCAAGTAGCTGCTGCAGATGCGCCGGCACCTTGACCAGCGCGAAATTGTAGACCTGCCGGCCATTCATGAAGAACTTGCCATCGGTCGTGCGCAGGTGCTCGGCGCCTGCGCCATCGCTGCCGAACAGCGACTTGCCGAGCTGCCAGGTGGCGCCCTCGCCCATCCAGGTGGCGGTGGCAGCATCGCCAAACAGCATGGTGGTATTGCGATCCTCCGGATCGACAATCTTCGAATACGGGTCAGCAGTCAGCAGCAGGCCGCATTTCAAGCCTGCCGCCTCCATGAAGCCTTTCATGGCGTAAAGACCATAGACATAGCCAGAGCACCCCAGCGAGACGTCAAATGCGGCGACGGCAGTGGACAGCCCAAGTTTGTGCTGGACGATAGCCGCGGTATGCGGCAAGCCCTCGGCATCACCATTCTGGGTGACGACGATGACGATATCGATGGAGGCAGGATCCAGCGCCGGATTGGCGGCGAACAACGTGCGGGCGGCCTCGACGCACAGGTCAGAGGTTTCCTGGTCAACAGCTTTGCGCGGCAGGAAGGTCGAGCCAATTTTGCCGAAGATGAAATCCTGGTCTTTGCCGAATTTCGCACCCTGAGCGTAGTTGTCCACGCCTTCGACAGGTACGTAACTGGCGATGCTTTTGATGCCAATCATTGTGGCTTCCCGATGGAAATAGCGAAAATACGCGGGTTAAAGGGCCATCAGCACACACGCTGCACGCCGCGCCGACATGGCTACCCGCAGACTCAATAGATTAAAGATGCACGTTTCGACTGCCAAGTCACTGTTGTGACGACCCCGTCACGGCCGCACTGCCGAAAAAGAGGCGCAGTGGCTTTGAAAATGCCACCGCAAAAAAAAACCGGGGCATTATCCGCCCCGGTCTACCCACCAGCTACCCGCCCTTAGAAGACGATAGCCACACCAATCATGGCGAGCCCTTCACCTGCTGATAGCCGAGCGATCAAGCCGGCAACCACCCTGCCCGCCAGCGCAACAGGTTCTCGCCTTCGAGCATGCGGTCGCGCAACACCTGAGAACGCAGCGCATCCCCCATGCGCGCCGTGGCATCCAAGTCATCGAGATGCATGCGAACTGCGGCAAACCAGTCTTCGCGACGGTTGCGCACCCAGGTAACCCGCAAGTCGCCCTGTCGGCGGGCAAGCTCGCTACAGATCACCGGCACCCCACAAGCGCCGAGCTCCAGTACCGGCAGGTCATCCCTGCACTCATTGAAAAACCCGTCAGCGAGCGGCCATAGCGCAAGATCGAGATCAAGCCGGGCAAGTTGCAACGGGTAGTCATGGCCCTCCAACCGTGCTCGGCACTCGACCATATATGGACGCAGCGCGTCAGGACACTCGCCGACAAACACCCAATCGACATCATCGGCCAATGCCTTGACGACCTCCTCCACCAGGGCCAGATCCTGGGGCGCAAGATCCTTGCCGAGCAGACCTACTCGCGGCTTGCCTCCAACGCAACGCCCCCCGGCGAGCCCCGACCACTGGACCGGATCAAGATAGCTGGGGACCACCTGGATAGGTCGACGGCAATCCCCCAAGGCGTCAGCCAGCGCCTCACCGCTCACCACCAGCCGGTCAACCAGAGCCAAACCCTGCCGCAAACTGCGCGCCACAGCCTGAGACATCTCCTCGCCAAACTCCGCGAGCGCGGGCAGTCCGGGCAGATAGGCATCGAGCTCAAACACTTTGAAGGCACGAGAGAACATTGACATCTGGCGCATACGCTCGATCTGATCTGCACTGATCTGGCGCTGCAGAACAATGCTGTCAGGCGCATAGCGCTCAAGCTCCGCTAGCGTGAGGTGAGTCTGTATTACGCTTCCGTCCACCAGGCCGGCGCGCTTGAGTGCCTCCAGTGGCTGACCGACACGCGGCCCAGCACTCTTCCCGTGTACATGGGCAAGTACCTTGGGCGTACCCTTGCACGACGACAACGGACTCCAGCTCGAACTGGTCGCAGCGACTGTGAACGCCTCACCAACGAGGGCAAGATTGGCGTTGTACGAAGGGTCGCGCGCCAGAAGCGGCAACCAGCGAGCGTATATTGCCTCCTCCTGCTCAACCGTCGCGACCGCCTCGGGCGTCTCACTGATCAGCAGCGCAGCACGTGGCGTCCAGACATTCAGGTAGCCGGCAGCCTGCAGGCGCAGGCATAGGTCCACATCCGCCCAAGGCAATAGTTCCGGGCTCTCGTCAAAACCACCCATCTCAAGGAACAAGGCCCTACCCATCATCATGCACTTGCTACTCACCGCTGCATGATTCTGGTCTACAGCCAAGCGATGCAGGTAGCCACCGGCATTCATCGGCAAGCCCTTGAAGACTCGACCCACAACCCCTTCCAGGCCAAGTACCAGTCCACCATGACGAACGGTACAATCGCTCGCCAACAGCTTGGCCCCCACGGCCCCCACCTCTTGGCGACAAGCATGATTGACCAGTTGCTGCAGCCAGTCGTCCTCCAGCACGGCAACGCCGGCATCCAGCCACAGCAACAACTCACCCTCCGCCTGCCGGGCTGCCAGGTTGCGCACCTGCACCACGGACAGTTCACGCGGAACACGCATGATCCTGACCAGGCCACTATCCAACTGCTCGACGGCCTCAAGCCAGGCCTGCAGCTCAGGTTCTTCCTCTCCCTGATCCAGCACCAGCACTTCGAAGTTTCGGTAGGTCGTTCGCTCGAGAATGGTTTCGACGCAGCGACGCACCCTCGCCAGCCCATCGTGCGTAGCGACCATGATGCTGACCAACGCCCCCTCGCCGACACCATAGTTGAGCTCATAGCGCCCGGGCAGCCGGCTGTGCACCGAAGCACCTTCGAAGCCCCTGGCCAGCAGATGCCGCTGAATCGCGTGCTGCTCAGCGGCGCAATCCACCAGCGGGACCTCATCACGTATCAGCCAAGGCTCGCTGACGTGCCCCAACCCCTCGAAGCCCTTTTCCTCGATCAGTCGCAGGATCAGGTCGAATTCCATCGCCCGTCCCGCATCGGCGCGCAAGCCACCCAGCGCCAGCCAGGCATCACGATTGAACAACCAATGCCCAGCCATCACGCCCGGCAAACTGAGCAACATGTCCAGGTTCATGTCCGGACGCAAGGCCACTTGCAACGCACCCGTTGACGAGCGCACCACCTCGTCGCCGTAGATGGCTCGCAGACCTGGCGCTTCGGCCACATCAAGCGCCGCAATCAGCAGACCGCTGGCCGTGAACTCCACCCCCGCATCGACCAGCATGAACCAGTCGAAGCCCCCCTCACGAACGGCGCGGTCGACCGCTGCTGGCAAGGACTCATCATCGATGCGCAAGATATGTAGCTTGTCACCAGGCGCGGTCGTACCCGGGAGATCCAGCACCGTCAACGCAACGATATCAAGATGCCGATAAAGGTTGTGGCCCGGGCTCAGGCTTCTCAACGTGAGCTCCAGGCGCTCAGCGCTACCCTCGCGATCCAGCACCAGAACCCCGAACCTCGGCGCGGCGCCACTTTCCAGATACCCATCAATCAGACACTGCTGTGCCTGTGTGGGTACGCGCGCAGCCAGCCAGGATGCCACCTCAGGCTCCACGTGCAACGGTGGGTACTCACGCAATGCCGCCTGGATCTGCTCCGCCACACTGGGCACCCGACCGCCCTTCGCCTCGATCTCGGCAATCTGCGGCGCGAACGAAGCACGGAACAGCGCTTCACGCATACCCTCGTATACAGCGCGATCTTCTATGCTGTCAGCCTCTCGAAGCCGAGTCTTGAGCTGATCGAGCAGCAGCAGTTGCGCATCGACCCCACCGTTAGCCGCCGAAGGTTTCAGCCCTTCATACACTTCTACCTGCCACTGCGACTCGGTCGCCAGGATCAGTGGCAACAGACGCTCCATCACAAAAACCTTGCAGGCGTAGCCTTCGGTGTCCCGATGCGATGTGACATCGTTCAGAGCCGTGCCGTATGCGCTAGGCCACTCACCCGAACGCGCCTGCTCGGCGGCCTGGAAGATCGTTTCGGCCTTGCTGAACCAATGCCGCCAGAAACGTGGCTTAGCGATGAAATAGTTGCAGAATTGCGACTGCTGCGAATCCATCACCAGTGTTTCCAGGTCCACGCCCGGC
Source organism: Pantoea sp. Cy-639 (assembly GCF_011752525.1). Lineage (GTDB taxonomy): Bacteria > Pseudomonadota > Gammaproteobacteria > Pseudomonadales > Pseudomonadaceae > Aquipseudomonas. Next base: position 35,745 of record NZ_VWXI01000002.1, read on the forward strand.
GCTAACTGACGAGCCATCTCGACGAATGCCGGCCAGATGTTGGGATGATGGACCAGCCCCTGGATGAAGACGTTCTCGTACCGTGCGCCCTCAGCAAAGAACACCGGGAACAGCAGCACGTCAGCCTGATCTGGCGCTGCGTCGACGAAGCTCAGTACCTGCTGCGATCCAAGCCCAGTCTTCTGTCGGAAACGCGGTGAGAGAACACCATAGAACGCGTTCTCATCCAGCTCCTCAGTCATCAGCAGATTGCGGATCGGCCAGTATTCCGCCCAGTCAGGACGCTGTCCGACGTTGTCCAGCGGCGTATAACCGGGCTCAAGCATCGCCCGGGTCTCTTCTGAATAGAAGATCTGGTGAATATGCGCCCTCGTCGGAGCGGCCTGCGCCACCGGGCCACCGAATGCCAGGCACAGCGAGAGTGGCCCAGCCAGTCCCGGCATGCCGGCAAACGAAGCGCTGCTACGCAACTCGATATCGGTCACACCATTGGCGTTGGGCTCAAACGGCAGCACCAGTCGCTGCGCACTGGCATCGGCCAGCAACACCTGGCCAACGCAACGGCCATTAACCCAGATCTCAGTGGTAAACGGGAACCCATCATACTGATCTGGCGCGGCAGCAATACTGATCTGCGCCTCGACTCCCGCCTGTGTAACCACCTGCCCCTTCACTGCCGGAGCCAGTTGCAATGCTGCTCGCGGCCCGGCCACATAACGTGCCGGACGCGCGCCAACGATACGCAACACCGAGCTCACCAGCACGACATTCATCTGCTCGGTCGACCACTCGACACTGCGTCCTTCTGCCGACAAGGTTTCCCAAAGCGTATCGAACACCTCATCGTCTATATCCTGTGGCAAATGCCCCAGCACTCGCCGCAACGCGTGCTCCGGAAGCAGTTGCCACAATTGCCGCCCCTGGCGATGCTGCAAGGCCGCGCGCAAACGATCACGGACCCAGACATCACGATCACGGCTCTGCACAGCGACCGGCCGGGCACCAGCATCGCCCAGCAGGACAGCGTCGAGCTCACCTTTGGCCAGCGCGGCCATGCCATCGCTGACCTGATGCGCACTGCCCGGACAGCAGGCGACCTCACCATCGATCAACAGATAGGCCAGATCGCTGCCTTGAGCCTTGTCGCGCTCAGCCAACCAACGCTTGGCATCCCCTGCGCGCTCACCGCCAAGCACACTGATGCGCTTAAAGGCCAGCAGATCATCGAACGCCTCGTAGAGTTGCGCGGCCTGCTCACCCCGACGACCATCGATGACCACATGCAGGCGCGGCGCCTGGGCAATAGCGCTAGCCACACGCTCGGCAGAGCGCCCGTCGGCAAAATCGCCGTAGAGTTGGCGAACCCGGGCGCGCTGGGCTTCTCGACAATGGGTTCGATGCAACGCGTAGGCGTTCCCCAGCAGATCAAGGAAGCCTTGATCGTCACCGAACTCCATCCCGATGTCCCGCCAAGCATTTCCAGGCGCATCCGGGTTGTATTCCCAGTGCCCCACTCGCGCCTCGCTCGAATACAGCAGGGTCGGACGATCCAGCACCATGAACTCGAACAGCAGCGAAGAGCGATCCGCCACCAGGATATCGGCCTCGGCAAAGCTGTCGGCGATACTGGCTTGTGGATCGTCCACCAGTTCCACCAATGGGTCCGCAGCAACCTGCGCACGCCATTGTCCCATGAGATCACGGAACAGCGCCTTGTCCACGACGAAACTATGCTCATGCTGCACGATCGCCGGATGAGGCTTGATGATGATCCGGGCACGCGGGTAGACGGAGCGGATGAGGGAGACGACCCGGTCACCGAAGTACACCGCTGCACTGATTTCCGGATTGTAGGTCGGTGCAAACAGGATCGTTGGCTCGACATCGTTCATCGGCCGGGCAGGCAGCCTGAAGACCTGGTCGACCCAGGCGTTACCGGTCAGCAGGAATCCATGGCGGGGATGCACATCGGACAACAGTGTGTCCTCGATGTCCCAGACACTGCCACATAGGTAGTCGGCGTGATTGTACTGCGGCTCGGCATACCCATAGCGGGTGACCGAACCATGCCGCATCCCGATCAAGAGCACCTGATGGGCATCACAGTAATCGCGCCAGAACTCTACCGACCAACCATCGGCAACCACGATGACCTGCGGCTTCCAGGCCATCACCTCGTCGATCGACAGGCTCAGCAGACTGTCTTCGAAACAGGCGGCCAGCGGACGCAACGAACGGAAATGGAATGGCATGCTACCGTAGCAGGCCACCCGCAATCCGCTGATTGGGAGCACTGGCACCTCGGCAGCCAGCAATGGACGGAAGACATACAAAACGCTCGTCTGCCCGAAGTTGTGCATGGTCAGCAGTGGGTGGCGCCCTACCTCGCGCAGCCCAAGGGAACAAATCAGCGCCAGGTAACGGGACTCCGGACGATACTTGGCCTCATACTGGGCATTGAGCAACGTACGGGCCTCGACACCTTGCAACAACACCGAGTCCTTCAGGATGAGATGACCACCCGGCTTGAGCATCGACATCGCGCGCAGCACGATCCGCGCAGCAGCGTTATCGTCGCTGATGGTGGTGAGCACCCCCATCAGGCTGACGGCATCGAATTTCTCAGCCGAGGTGAACTCGAATACATCGGCCACCTGAAACTCGACATTGTCGATGTTTTCTTCCCGCGCTTTCGCCCGGGCCTGCTCGATCAGTTTCTCACCTACATCGAACGCCACCACATGCCGGACATGGCGCGCAAACAGCAAGCTGAACTCGCCGTCGGCACAGCCGATATCAAGCACTCGCGCATCCGTCGGGAGCGAGGGAAGCACATGCGTCAACAAGCATTCACGCTGACGCTCGTACAGCTCCCTAGGGCCGATCTGGCCACGCTCGGTCTGGCTCCAGAACTGACGAGCCACCTTCCCTTGTTCCTGGTTACTCATGTTCGCCCCACTGCGTAGCAAAAACCTTGCGCGCCATATCCAGATCTGCGGTTGTGTCGATATCAAACGCCTTCAACTCAAACGCAGGCAGGGGAAGACAGGCCTCCAGCGCCTGATAGACGAAGATGGGCTGATTGACCACGATCTGCGGCTTGATGACCGCAATACCCGTCCACTCCATCGCGTAATCCGGTTCGCGGGTAAAACCGAGAACCTGAGCGCCGGCAGCGTCGAGCTGCACACGTACACCATCACTGGTGATATAGGGCGAAACACCAATCAATTGCTCATGCTGACCAGCCGCCTGAAGAAAGGCTTCGAAACTGCGAGCGTCCATGACCGTATCCGCATCCAGCACAAGCATGCGCTCCTGAAGATGACGGGATACCCGGTAAATGCTCTGCAATGTATTGGTACGGGCGTAATCAGGGTTGCGCACGACTATCAGGTCAGGGCGCAAGGCGATGGCATGCTCGATCACCTCTTCCTCATGGAAACCGACCACCAACCAGACAGTTTCAGCCCACTGCAGCCGCTCAAGGTGCCAATCGAGCAAAGAGCGTCCCGCCACTTCGACAAGACACTTCGGCTTGTTAAGCCCAAGCCGCGAGCCAATGCCGGCGGCGCAAATTACAGCGTGCTTAACAGGCGACATAGCGCATTCCCATCGTAAGTAACGAAATCACTGAGCTTGACCAGTTCCTTGTTGGGCTGATGCACCCCACCGAACGCGACACGCCAGTCAGCGGCCTCGAACATTGGCACATCATTCATCCCCTCTCCCACCGCGACGATCCGATCAAAGCGCGAGCGCAGGCTACTGACCGCATCGCCTTTATGCAGGATGTTCTCAACACCTTCGAGGCGGCCCAGGTCGTCCAATCGAGCGGTGGAGGTGAAACTGTGGATACCAAGTTTCTCGAGAACTGGCTTTACCCACAGATCAAGATTGCCTGTCACGACGAACGACTGCTCAGGGTGGCGGGCAATGAAATCGAGAATTGCACGATCGAACTCCACATGCTTGTCGAGAGCCGCGTGAATCCAGTCCAGCCTCGCATCACGCAGCAGCCTCACACGTAACTTGAAGGACTTGTCGAATGGCAGAAGACCTTCGATGGTGGCCTGGGTCAGAGCACTTATCTCGTCTTCCAGCCCCACCGAGGTGGCGATCAGGGGCAACAGTTCCTGACGCGTCAGCGTACCGTCGAGGTCGAAGCAGTATGCGGTTGTCATGCCGTCGCCCCTTGGCGGCGCAGGACAAAGAAGTACTGCCGGGTTTCCGCCCGTTTTTCCAGGTCCTCAGGGAACAGGAAACCTTCATGTTCGGTAAACATGCCCAACCCCTCGAATGCTTCGTTCATCAGCGCGTGAAGTTCGTCAGCCGTGCGATAAATCGCCGAATACTCGTCGGCGAGTTCCTGGGAGTAGAAGCGGTCGAGCGTGAACCGCTCGGCGACGCCGACCGGTTCACGCAGGTAGATCCCACCCCCGGGAACCAGCAAGCGGGCGGCATCACGCAGCACCTTCACGCAATCCTCATCGTTCAGGTAGATCAGCAGCCCCGAAACCAGTGCCAGGTCAAAGGGCGCCTGAACGATCAGCGATTGCGGCTGGATGTCCGTGGCCGACATCACCTGGAAGTGCATGCCTGCCAATTGCCGTTTGGCGACCTCATCCGTCGCCTTGGCAATCAGACTCGCGGAGAAGTCCAACCCCAGGTAGTCAAGGCTTTGGCATTGCCCAGCGAGGAACCACCCCCAACGCCCCGTGCCACAACCGATATCCAGAATCCGTCGAACGCGCCCCAGACCAAGGATCTGTGCCACGGCCGCCTTCTCCGCGCTATCGCGTTTTTCGACCAGTTCTGGGTTGTGGTCTTGATACATGGTGGCACTGAGCACGTTGGCGTACTCACCCTTGCCACGGGATTCGAAAAAGGCACGGGTAGCGCCATAGTCGATATCGACCGGCTTGCCCTTGATGCGTCGAGAGTCGTTCAAGATTGCTCCTTTGGCACAGCGAACAGATACAGGGTCAGGCAGTCAGAAATCCAACGCTCACCTCGCTAGCGAGAGGCAAAGCAAGATATCTGCCAATACACAAGATCACCGCTCGCAATCGTGCTCCAAGATCAATAAAACGAATGAGCCCAGCGCTAGGCTGGGCTCTGATAGACAAGAACGCTCAGTGGGTGAAAGACAGGCGCAGTCACATGAGTGAATGTGGTTGCCCATGCGCTGGGCCAGCCATTGCCAGAGAGACCGCAGGAAATGCGCTTCTCGGCAGTTTCAAGCGTAAAGCGCGATGGCGTAGGTGGTTATTGCAAACCATCTGAATGGCATCGCCCCTTCGCTCAAGGCGATAACTAGAAATCCATGGCCCTCGGCAGAAGCAGCGCTGCTTCAACACCAAGACAGATGCATCTGACACCCCGTATCCCAAAGACAGTATCCGGCCATCAATTGCTGCCTATACAGTCAGAACATTCAGGCGGCCTGGGTACCACTCTCATACCCAGGCCGCCTCCACTCGACCAACACAGCCGTGCCGAGCTCTTCCCCACCTTCAGGCCAGCTCGCTCAACCATCGCGGCCCGCTTGCACTTGCCGCTGGCGCAATGCCCAGCGCCCCGTCCACCGCCACACACCGCGCGAACGCCCACGGCGCCTGCGCGACCAATGCCTCGCGCGCGACCTCGGACAACACTGGCACCCCCTGATTGACCAACTGCGCCTGAGGCACCATCAGCACCAGCATGCCCGCCTGGGCGATTCGCAAGCACAGCTCGACGTCCAGCGCCTCGCTCTGACCAAGCCCTCCCAGCGCCTCCAATACGTCCTTGCGGATCATCAAGCCATCGAGTGAAACCGCCTGACAGCCGCGCACCACATCCAGCCCCTGAGCCTCGGCGCGCTCGCCCACGCCAAGCCCAAGCCAACTGGCATGGACCTGCCCACTTTCAAGCAATTCATAGCCCGCATGGCTCACCTGCCCTGCTTCGTCATGCATCTGACAACCAACCAGGCCAACTTCCGGACGCTGGGCCTGATTGAGCAGACTCTCGATCCAGCCCGGACTGGACACCTGACTGCGGTCGCTCATCAGGACCAGGTATTCACCACGCGCCTCGCCAATAGCCTGATTGAGCCTGTCAGCGCGACTCACCGCCGGGCTCGCCAGCATCCTGGCCCGACCGCCCAGGCTCGTCTCCTGGCGCTGCTCACCACGGGTGATCACCAACACTTCGTAACGCGGATAACGGGTACGCTGCTGAATACTGGCCAGACTGGTAGCCAGTTGCTGCATGTCATCCCCCGCCTCAAGCAGAATGCTGACCAGCGGCGTGGTCGGGTGACGGAAATCGATGAGCACACGCCCCTCGTGCCCCTGGTCCACCTGGCCACGATAGCCCAGCTGGCCGAGGTGTCGCCCCAGGGTCGCCAGGGCATCGGGAAGCATCGTCTCGCAGCGATTGCTGCCAATCACCAAAAACTCATCGATGTGGGCCAGACCTGCCAGCCCATTAGCCTCGACCAGTCGGAGCAGAAGGTCGAGATCGAGCGCCTGGCGACAGGTTTCACTGTACCCCCCAAGCGCCAGAACCTCTTCACGACGCAGCAGCCAGTGCGGCGCCATCAGATCCGGACGGCTGCGCAACAGGTCGAAATCCGCCCCCGGCCGCAACACAGCGACCAGGCGCCCCTCACTGTCACGCTGTACATCATTGCCGCACACGGCCTTGAGGCCCTCGGCCTCAGCCAATTCGAGCTGCAGTCGCAGCAGGCCGCTACCGGCCAGCTCATCCCCGGCTTGCATCAGCATCAGCCAATCACAAGACAACTGCTTGAGCGTCTGATTGAGATGCGAGACCACATTGTCGGTGGTGACCTTGACGAAATGCAGGGTATCCCGCGTCGTGGTGATCGCCGGCAGTATGCCGGCCTTGAGCACCACGATACGAAAATCGCGCAGGCCGCTCGCCACTACACTGTCGAAGGTACGCTGCAAGGCAGCATCATCGTCCTCCAGGTCCAGCACCAGCAGTGCGACCTGCGAACCCTTGCCAGCAGCCAGGCGCTTCTGCACACGCTGCCTGGCAGCAGCATCCAGGGTCGCTGCCGCCAGCGCCTGCAGCACATGCCCCGACGCTGTCTGCGCCAGGCGCCCTGGCAACTCGGGAGCCTTCACCTGGCGCAGGCGGTCCAGCCAATGCTGCAGCTCCTCGCGCGCCTCGGCCTCGTCGGCTTCCAACACCTCCAGCAGCAGCTGGCAGACCTGCGGCGAGAACAGGTTTACCGCCAAGGCCTCCCAGTAGCGCGCTCGCAAGGTCTTCCGGTTGTCATTGGCCTGGCGCTGCAGCAGATCACGCTGGCGCACCCAAGCCCCTTCAACAGCGCGCACATGCTCACGCCCCACTGGCCAGGCGTGCAGCAGGAACTCCAGCGCCGATAACTGCCGGAACACCGTGGCGTTGTAATAAGGCAACTCGACATATTGGCGCGGCTCGAAACTACGCTCTGGCTCATGGACGACACTGCTCCACGCAGAGGTGAACAGGAGCGGTGCGGCATCGATGGCTGCCGTGCCCAGCACGAACTGGCGCAGGATGGCGAACCCTTCATCATCGGCGAAGTCACCCGCCTGTTGCTCATCCCACTGGCGCAGGGCACGAATGACTGGAGCCAACGCGTCCGCGTCCCCCGCCTGTCCCCGGCACTCGCTGACTACGAGCACCTGCTCGAGCGTTGGGATCTGCCCTTGGCGCAACAGGGCGAAGGACAGCCCCACCAACCAGTCCTCACCCGCCACCTGCACCGAGGCATCAGCCAGCGCCGCACGCAAGGCGCCCACGCGCAACAGCGCACGCCACGGCTGCAGACCACTCAGAGCATGGGCAAGCACACGCTCGCGCACACCAGGGCCGGACTGACCATGAGCCGCCCCACCAAGACGGTGATAGCCGACCGTGCTGTTGCCTGGGCTCATGCCCAGGGCATAAGCCTGTACACCCTGTGCCTGCGGATTGGCCACCAGCCAGGCCTCAGCCATCCGCAGCGCGTCCGGCAGCATGAAGTCGCTGTCCCTGGCCAGGACCACGAAAGGCGCGTCTATCTGCTCGAGCTCACGCTGCAATGCATCGCGCATCTGCTCGCCGCTCGCACCATCGACCACGATGGCCCTGCAACCGATACCGCCAAGGTAGGTCGTCGCGCGCGCGCGATAGCCCTGTTCCTCGCTGCCGAGCATCACGACACAGGTATCGAGTGGCGACGAAGTGTTCACGGATGTATGTCCAGTCATGGGGTACCCGATACTCAGAATCCAGTGTGGCCTTGGCACCCTTGGGGTACCAAGGCATGTCAGTCAGCCAACCAGGCGTTGGCCCAATGTTGCAGGTGCCGCTCGTTAAGGACATAGTCACGCAGCACCACGTCGCGCAGGGCGTCGCCCTGACGATAGCTGGCATCCGGGTCCGCCAGGTGCATGCGAATCGCATCAAGCCATTCAGCACTGGTATTGCCCAGAACCCGCGTACACGGCAGATAACCGTCGTACGCCTTGGTGTCGGAGCAAATCACCGGGAAGCCGCACGCACCATATTCCAGCAGACGCAGATTGCTCTTGCAGTCGTTGAACAGGTTCTGCTCGAGCGGGGCCAATGCCAGGTCGAGGTTGAGGCTTGCCAGTTTGCGCGGATATTCCGACATCGGGATACCCTGGTGGAATTCCTTGATGTAAGGCCGCAGTGAGTCCGGGCACATGCCGAAAAACACCCAGTCGACCTGACTGGCCAAGGTCTTGATCACCTCCAGCAGCACTTCCAAGTCGCCTCGATGGCTGGTCCCCCCTGCCCACCCCACGCGCGGCCTGGCGGAGGTCTGGCGTTCACTGGAAAGACCGGCCCAGAGCTTCGCGGCCAGCATGTTGGGCACCACCTGGATGTCCTGATGCATGCTCGACAGGGCATCGGCCAGCGGCAGGGTGGACACCACTACACGATCGCACATCGAGATCCCGAGACTGACCGCCTCGCGAATATCGGCCGGCATATTGCGCGAATGATCGTTTCTTTCGGGCACGCCGATGATGTAGTCATCAATCTCGTAGATGTGCCTGGCGCTGGAAGCCCGCACCACCCGTCCGATCTCCTCGACCGAACTCATCCGGCTGCGGTACTGGAACACGATGACATCAGGCTTCTCGCGCTCCAGCTCGATCAGGCCAGGAATCCGATAGTTTTGTCGACCCTGGATCCAGCCAGCATTTTCCAGTTCACGGAACGGCTGGGAAACCCGGTAGTGGCCAACTGCGGAGGAGTTGACCGGCAATGCCAGGACCGACGGCAGCACCCGCTCAAGGAACGGATCCCAGCCCTGACGCAGCCCGGGCTCCAGACTGAAGCTGGTCATGCTCAGACTGAGATTCCGATTGTAGGCGGGGTCACGGGCAAGCTTGGCCAGCCAGCGGTCATGGAAGATCTCGCTGTCGGCACGCTCATCTTGCGCTGGCTCGACGTCGCTCGGCTGACGCGTCAGACGCGCCACCATGGCCGCAGGCGTCATGACCACCAGGTATCCCTGTTCGCCGACTCGCAGGCAGAAATCGGCATCCTGCAGCCCCCCTTGCAACCCTTCCACATCAAAGCCGTCGAGGGCACGCATCACCTCGCGGCGCACCAGCATGCAATCAAGCGACAAGGCACTCCAGTTCTGCGTGCAAGCCAGCCGATGCATGTAGCCATTGGCATCGGCCGGCAGCCCGACGAACGGACTACCCGCCTCGCCATGCAGGCCAAGCACCAGGCCTGCACCGAACACCGTGCCAGAAGCAGTGCACAACTTGGGCCCCACCACGCCGACCTCCGGGCGTTGAGCCTGGGCCATCAGCTCGGCCAGCCAGCCCGACTCGAAGGCCATGCACGCACTGTCGAGCATCAGCAGGTAGTCGCCACGCGCCGCAGCACTCGCCTCATTCAGTCTGCCTACACGGCTAGCGCTATCGACTTCGACCACCCGCAGCTGGTCACTGCCCAGGCTCTGCATGGCTTGCAGCCATTGGCGCAGATCAGTCGGGGCATCCGCCGCAGATACCAGCAGCACTTCGAAATTGGCATAGGCGGTATGTTCGAACAGCGACTCGACACAGCGTCTGGCCGAGCCCAAGTCGTCACCGACACTCACCAGGATCGAAACACTGGCCTGGACCTCATGACGATAGGTCACACGGCACAGCGCCTGGTCGGACGCCCCAACGACCTCTGCGTCGACACCCAGGCGCCGCAGGTGGGCCTGCACCACCCGCGGCGCCTGGGCGACACAACGCGGGTCACTCAACCACTGGGCAAAGTCCCACTGGCAGTGCACCAGCAACTCGTCGACGTGCTCGACAACCTGCAGGCCGCGGCTCTCTGCAAGACGCCAGAACAGGTCATGGGGCGCGAGGATATCGAAGTCCGCATCGAAGCCACCTGCAGCGATCAACGCCTTGCACTCGAAGGCCAGCAAGCGCCCGACATAAGGCAGGCTGCGCATCAGGTCCAGGTTGAAGTCCGGCTTGAAGATCGGCGTGGAAGCTCGCAACGCGTCATGGCTGCCCTCGTCCACATACAGGCATGCCCGGTCGCGCAAGGCCATGCGCTCGCCCATGATTGCCAAGGCATGCGGAACCAGGCGATCCCCGGCCTGCAACAGGAAGATCCAGTCCGCCCCTGCCTGGCCGAGCCGCGCTTGCAAGCGTGCGAAACCATTGCCATCGATAGACAGAGTCTCGACCCCCGGCATATCTGGCACCGACACCGAGGCGGGTGCCAGCACCCAGCATGCAGCCGGTGCATAAGACTGTGCGCCAAGGCTGTCCAGGGTCGTGCGCAGCGCCTGCTCGTCGCCCTCCCCGGCCCAGATCACCGGTACGATACGCGGCCGGGACGGCCAGCGCTCGAAGCGCTTGGGCATCAGCTTGAGCTGGGCCTGCGAGAGACTGCGACACTCCAGCCACTGGGCATAGATTTCCTCGAACGACAGACAGTCGCTGCCCAGTTGCTGATGCACCCGAGCCTCCTGCAGCGCCCGCAGGCCATTCAAGTCGTACTCCTCCCACTGCGCGGACTGGGCATCGTGATAACACGCCAGTGGCACGTAGCGCACCCAGCCCTTGGCCGGCGCGGCCTCACTGGCACGCGCCTCCAACATTGCCTTGATCCAGAGGGTTTCGGTGGGATACGCCAGGGTCATGCCAGCCTGGTGGCTAAGCCGCCCCGGGTGCAGACGCTCCAGGCTAAGGAAGCTTTCCAGGTGCCCAAGGTTGCCGCGACGCATCAAGCACAGATAAAGCGCCATATCGAGGCGGGCGACGAAGCCACCCTCCACCAGAGCCGGCAAGAAAGCCTCCACCAGCTCGCGTCGCATCAGTGCATGACTCAGCCCGCCAAACAGATTGGAGCCCATGGACTCCAATGCCTCGAGCAGGTCGGAGCCCTTGACCACGGCATCCTGAGGGCACATCAGCATGTTGAGCATTCGCGACGGCAGCAGGGTATCGTCCGCCGCGCACAACATGCGCTGGCAGATACTCATGCTGACGTCAGCATGCCGGTTCAGCACGGCCGCCTGCTCACTGACGCAATTGGCGAACAGCAGGTCATCATCGCAAAGAAACTTGATCAGTTGCCCGCGGGCCTGCTCGAGGCACACCAACAGGTTGTGCGCAAAGCCGAGGGTGCGTGGATTACGCAGGTAGCGGATCGGCTTGCCCGTTTGCGCGATCACCTCATCGACGATGCGACGGATGTCATCGCCATTACTGTCGTCACACACCAGGACTTCGAGGCTCGGGTAGTCCTGGCCGACTGCACTAATCAGCGCACTCTGCAGAAAGTCCGGGTTGAATGCAGGAACTGCGATGCTGACGAGAGCCGATTGATTCACGATGGGAGACCTGGAGAAAAGGCCGGCGCACTACCCCGTGGGGGCAGTGCGCGGCCAGTGTAACGAGGGGAGAATCAGATGTAGTTGACCAGTGACAGACCCGCGATCTTGGCGTAGGACTGCAGCGAGGCCTGGAGCATGTTGGTCTGCATCTGCAAGCGCAGCATCACGGTTGCCGGATCGACTTCACGGATCGAGCTCTGGGTCTTGGTATTCTCGGTATCCAGCGCTTCGTTGGTTTCCGATTGGATATCCAGGGCCTGACCACGACCACCGATGGCGCTGATCGACGAGCTGACCTGGCTGGAAGCGCTGTTGATATTGCCGATGGCGGAGTCCAGCGAAGCCAGGAAGTTCTGCCGCGCCACCGGGTCACCGTCTACCGGCGTGCCCAGCGCGGCACGGAACTGGCTGATGGTGTTGAGAATGTTCTGGTTCTGGTGGGTATCCACCTTGACCGCGAACGAATCCCCCGCGTTCGGTGCACCCGACAGATCGAAACGTACGCCCGCAGCAGTGGCAGTGTTGCCCGACAGCGTACCGGTGGATACCGGTCGACTGTTGTCGGTGATCGGCGCCGCGTACAGCTCGAAGTCGGTGGCGCTGGTGAACTTGAGCACTGCGCCACCGCCAGGGAAGGCAGCATTGTAGGCAGCCTGGTCGGTGATGGTAGCGCCGTTGATCTGGGTCGACGAGCTGTTGCCCGGGCTACGGGTACCCGCGATCGAGTCAGGCTTGGAGCTGAGCGAGAAGGTATGCCCGGCGATGGCCGCGTCAGGGTTGGCTTCGTCACCTGGCTTGAGGCTGATCTTCAGGCGCAGGTCGACACCTCGGAAGGAGATCGTGGTGTTGTCGCCTTTCGGATCGAAAGTACCGCCCTGGCTGGCCTCCTGGGTCACATCGTTGCCGCCGGCGTCCAGGATCTTGAACTGGGTGCTGCTGGTGAATTCGATACTGTAGGGCTCACCGCTGCGGAAGCGATCGTTGTAGGTGACGCTGCCGGAAACCTGGCCGTTGGACAGACCGACACGACCATCATCCACGGCCGGCGAGGTCAGACGGGTCTGACTGCGACTGGTGTTCAGGGCCTGTTCGAAGGCGTCGTAGCCGGTCTCGTTGGCCGCCAGGCTGAGCATATCGCCAACCTGCAACTTGAGCTGGGTCTGGTCGCCCTGATAGCTGTAGGTGCCATCGGAGTTCCGCACATAAGGCTGGGTATCACCCTTGGAGCCTGAGAACAGATACTTGCCGTTCTCGTCCTTGCTGTTCATCAGCGAGAACAATTGCTCCTCCAGGGCCGACAGCTCATCGGCATTGGCCTTGCGGTCGGCGTCGGTGAAACCGGCGTTGCCGGAGCCCACCGCCAGTTCGTTGACCCGCTGCAGAATGGTGCCAATGGCATTGAGGGTGCTTTCGCTGCTGCCCAGGGCATTGCGCACGTTGGTGATGTTGCCACTGTACTGCTTGAGCATGTTCTGCTGTTGCTCGAGCTGCAGCAACCGCGCGGCGCCGACCGGATCGTCGGCAGCCGTGCGCACGCGAATCCCGCTACTGGACTCCTCACGGCTCTTGTTCAGGCTGGCGAAGGTGCGCTGGTAGTCGGTGCTGGCGCTGTTATAGAACTGCGAAGTGGAAATACGCACGGTCTACGGCTCCTTAAAGGCTGTTGATCAAGGTGGCGAAGGTTTCCTGGGCCGCCTTGATGATCTGCGACGACGCCGTGTAGTACTGCTGGAACTTGATCAGGTTGCCGGTCTCTTCATCGATCGAAACACCCGACACGCCGTTACGGCTGTTCAGGGCAGACTCTTGCAGGGCGTTGGTGGCATCACCGTCCAGCGAAGCCTGAGCCGTCTTGCCACCGACATTGGAAACCAGCTTGGCATAGGCATCGGTCATGCTGATGCCCTTGCCGTCAGCACCCACTTCGACGGTGGACTTGGTCTGCAGGTCGATCACCGACTGGGCGTTGCGGTTGTCCGCCGAGCCCGAGCCCGTCAGGCCCACAGTGAAGCTGTCACCTGTTTTCGGCGCGCCGGACACCTCCATCTCGAAGGTGAAGGTCTTCTGTGTGGCACCATCCATGATCGGATTGCCACTGCCATCGACCATCGGCACCGACAACTGCAGCTTGTTGGCCTGGCCTGGAACGATAGTGCCGGTGCCAATGGCATTGCCCTTGGCGTCGTACATCGTGTAGCCCTGCGGCGTGGAGCTGCTGTCGCCGAACACCAGCTTCACCGGCGTGGAGTACTTCAGGCCGGTCTGCAGCTCGGAACGCTGCACCGTGTCATAAATGTCCAGTTCGGAGGTCAATTTGGGCTGGGTGATCAGGCCAGTGCCTTTGTTGCCCGGAGCGCTGGTACCGGTCAGTGGCGCGGCAAAAGCCAGGCGCTTGGGATCGGTCAGTGTCGATTCGATACCGGCGGAGGCATTGCGGGTCGGGGTGATCTTGAAGCTGTCGCCGGCACTCGGCGCACCGCCATTGAGCGACAGGGTGAAGCCATCGATGACCGGCGGCGGGGTATCTGTCAGGTCGAAGCTGCCCATGTCGGTACCGTCGGGCAGCTTGCGCACGCTGTAACCTGTGGCGCTGGTGAAGGTCACCTGGTAGTCGCTGGTGGACAGCTTGCCGGTGTCCTTGATGGTGACATCGAGGTTGCCGGAGCCACTGCTGTTGCCCTGGCGCGCGATGCTGCGCTCGCTGATGGCCTTGGCACTGTTGATATCGCCAAACAGCAGCGCGCCGAAATCACCATTCTTGTCGATGCCCTGGGCCAACTGGCTGTTGATCGCGTCGGCCACCACCAGAGCGACCCGTCCCAGCTCGTTGAGAGCCGGGTCGAGGGTTTCGTTGCGATAGCGGATCAGACCACCCAGCTCGCCACCGGTCACGCTGCTGGTGATGTCCATCTTGGTATTGCCGCGATTGAGCACGATGCTCATGCGCGTCGGATCGTTCGGACTCGCTGCGGTCGACAGGGTCTGGGTGGTGTTGCCCAGTACCAGCGACTGGCCATTCTTCAGATTGATGTCGTAGTTGCCATCGCGCTCCACCACATCCACACCGATCAGCTTGTTCAACTCGCGCACAGCGCCATCGCGCTGGTCAAGCAGGTCGTTGGGCTTGCCGGTGATCGCCGTCATCTTGACGATTTGCTGGTTGTACTCGGCAATGGTGGCAGTGAGCTTGTTCACCTGGTCGGTGATGGACGTCATGTTGCTGTTGATGTTGCTGTTCTGCTGGTTCATCTGCGCCGACAAGGCATTGAAGCGCTTGGACAGGGTCTGGGCGCTGGTCAGCAGCAACTGGCGCGATGCGTCTTCGGTCGGCTTGGCCGAGGCATCCTGCATGGCGGTGAAAAAACCTTTCAACGCGGCAGTGATGCCGGTGTCGCTACCGTACAGGGCAGTGTCGAGCGGCTTGACCTGGTTCAGGTACGACGTTGCCTCGCTGGACAGCGAAGTGGTGGTGCGCAACTGGTTCTCGAGGAACGCGTTGTACACCCGGCGCACGTCGGACAGCGTGGTGCCGGTGCCGATGAATACCTGACCGGTCTGCTGACCACCCTTGGTCTTCTGGACGATCTGCTGGCGAGAGTAACTTTCGACATCGGCGTTGGCGATGTTGTTACCCAGGGTGTACATCCCGGACTGGGCGGCGCCCAGGCCCGACATACCGATATTGATCAAACTCGCCATGGTTCCCTGCCCTTAAAGTTGCTGAGTGGTCCCGAGCATCGCGTAGCTCTGTCCGGACTTCATCTGTTTTGCGATCTGCGAGATCTTGCTGGCGTAGTTCGGGTCGGTGGCATAACCGGCCTTCTGCAGCTCTCGCACAAACTGTTCTGGTTTATCGGCCGACCTGACCGCATCTTGATAGCGCGAATTGTTCTGCAACAACGTCACCAGGTCATGGAAGCTGTCCTGGTAACTGTCGTAAGAACGGAACGCCGCCGTTTCCTTGACGAACTGGCCATTACGGAACTCGCTGGTGATCGCCCTCGCCTCGCCGCCCTGCCAACTGCCCGTGGCCTTGATGCCGAACAGGTTGTGGCTGCTGGAACCATCGGCGTTGCGCATGACCGATTTGCCCCAGCCGGTTTCCAGCGCAGCCTGGGCCACCAGGTAGCGCGGATCGATACCGATGCGCTTGGCGGCCTGCTCGGCCATCGGCAGCATGGTGGCGACGAACGCGTCGCTGTCGGCGAAGGCCTTCTTCGGCGCCAGCGGCGGCTGGGCCACGGCACGCCCGAGGATCTGCAGGCTGCCGCGCTGACTGCCGACAGCGAAGGTACGCGCCGGCTGCCATTCACCACCCGGCGGAATATCGCCGCGTCCCGGCAGCGCCGCAGCGTTGCCGGACTGGGCCTGGGTCGCCGACGGCACGATACCGGCCAGCAGGCGATCGGTGAGCTTGCCCGGCAGCGCCAGACGCCGCGAGTTGAGCGCCGCCATGTCGTTGCGCACTGCCGCCACGTCGTCGCCACGCACCGGCACCGCGACTTGCGAAGCCCACAGCGCCGGGGCCTTGCCCTCGATACGCGGGAACGGACTGGTGTTCGGGTGCGGCGCCTTGTTCTTCGACAGCTGGCGCACCAGTACATCCTGCAGGCCGATACCACCACCCTCGCGGGACATGCTCACGGCCAACTGCTGGTCGTACATGTCACGGTACTGCTTTACCGTGTCGCTGTTCATCGGATCGTCTTCGGAGGCCATCACATCGGTGGCCTTGCGCGATGCCTTGAGCATCTCGCTGATGAACAGCGACTCGAACTCCTTGGCCACCTTGCGCACATTGGCGTCGCTGTCGCGATCACCGTACTTGAGCGAGCTCAGGCGATTGAGGTCGGTGTAGGCGCCGCTGTCGGCGCTCGAGGACACCAGGCTCTTCGAATTCATCCGTGCCGTCCTCAGATCACGATCAGGTCGGCTTGCAACGCGCCGGCCTGCTTCAGGGCTTCGAGGATCGCCATCAGGTCGCCTGGCGCTGCGCCGACCTGGTTCACCGCACGCACGATCTCATCCAGCGTGGTACCCGGACCGAACTTGAACATCGGCTTGGCTTCCTGCTGGGCGTTGACCCGCGAGCGCGGCACCACGGCGGTCTGGCCATTGGAGAATGGCCCTGGCTGGCTGACGATCGGGTCTTCGGTGATGGTCACGGTCAGGCTGCCATGGGTGACCGCTGCAGGCGACACCTTGACGTTCTGGCCGATGACGATGGTACCGGTACGCGAATTGATGATGACCTTGGCCACGGCCTGGCCAGGATCGATCTCCAGGTTCTCGAGGATCGACAGGTAGTCGACGCGCTGGCTCGGATCCATCGGCGCGGTGACCCGCACCGAACCGCCATCGACGGCCTGGGCGACACCCGGGCCGAGCAGCTCGTTGACCTTGTCGACGATGCGCTTGGCGGTGGTGAAGTCAGGACGGTTGAGGTTCAGGGTCAGGCTGTTGCCCTGGTTGAAGCCGCTCGGCACCGCCCGCTCGACCGAGGCACCGCCGGGGATGCGGCCGGCCGACGGAACGTTGACGGTGATCTTCGAGCCATCGCGTCCCTCGGCGTCGAAGCCGCCCACCACCAGGTTGCCCTGGGCAATGGCATAGACGTTGCCGTCGATACCCTTGAGCGGGGTCATCAGCAGGCTGCCGCCACGCAGGCTCTTGGAGTTGCCGATCGACGACACGGTGATGTCGACCACCTGCCCCGGCTTGGCGAACGGCGGCAGGTCGGCATGCACCGACACCGCAGCGACGTTCTTCAACTGCACGTTGCCCGACCCTGGCGGCACCTTGATGCCGAACTGCGACAGCATGTTGTTGAAGGTCTGCAGGGTGAACGGCGTCTGGGTGGTCTGGTCGCCCGTGCCATTGAGGCCGACCACCAGGCCGTAGCCGATCAGCTGGTTGGCACGCACACCGGAAATGCTGGCGATATCCTTCAGGCGCTCGGCATGAGCGCCAAACGTGCAGGACAGAAGCAGGGTCGCGGCAATCAACCGCCTAGCGTTGAACATGGTCATCCGTACTCAGAAGGGCCAGAGCGGGCTGATGAAGAAACGGTCCAGCCAACCGGGCTGGCTGGCATCGGCGAACGAGCCGGTACCCGAATAGGTGATGCGCGCGTCGGCCACACGGGTGGACGGCACGGTGTTGTCAGTGGCGATGTCGTCGGCACGAACCAGGCCGGCGATACGCACCAGCTCTTCGCCGGTGTTCAGGGTCATCCACTTCTCGCCGCGCACGGCGATGATGCCGTTGGGCAGCACTTCGGCCACGGTGACCGTGATCGAACCGGTCAAGGTGTTGCCCTGGGTGGCCTTGCTGTCGCCCTTGGTGGCACGGTCGCCGCTGTAGCCGGCATCCAGCGACAGGTCGCCGCTGCCGAACGGATTGTTGGTGTTCGGCGTGCTGCCGAACAGCGAGGTCAGGCCGATGCTGGTCTTGCTGTTCTTCTGCACCTGCGAGCCGGCGTTCTTGCTCGCCGAGGTCCGCTCGTTGAGGGTGATGGTGATGATGTCACCGACCCGGAACGCCTTGCGGTCGGTATACAGGCTCTGCTCGAAGCCAGCCTGGTAGATCGAGCCGTTGTTGGCCGCTGCCGGCAACGGGGTGCGCGGCAATACCGGCGCGTAGTACGGATCGTTGGGCTTGGGCGTCGGCGCGACGCAACCGGCCAACAACACCGCCCCCCCCAGGGCGAATACGGACAACAGACGAATCATGACGCTTACCTCACGGTGTAACAGGCGCTGCAACAGCGAGCGGATGGTCAGTGGCCCGCCAGACGGGCCACCAGGGCTTACAGCTGCTGGGTGACGAACGACAGCATCTTGTCGGCGGCGGAGATGACCTTGGAGTTCATCTCGTAGGCACGCTGGGTGGTGATCATGTTGACCAGTTCTTCCACGGTGCTGACGTTGGAGTTTTCCAGGGTCTGCTGCAGGGTCGGACCGAAGCCGTTCAGGCCTGGGGTACCGATCTGCGGCGCACCGCTGGCGGCGGTCTCGAGGAACAGGTTGCCGCCGATCGCCTGCAGGCCGGCCGGGTTGATGAAGTCGGCGGTCTGGATGTTGCCGATGATCTGCGCGGCCGGGTTGCCCTGGGTGGTGATCGACACGGTGCCGTCCTCGCCGACGGTGAAGCTCTTCGCGTCCGGCGGCACGACGATGGCCGGCTCCAGGGCGAAGCCGCTGGCGGTGACCACCTGGCCATCGGAGTTCAGGTGGAAGGTACCGTCACGGGTATACGACACGGTGCCGTCCGGCTGCAGGATCTGGAAGAAGCCACGACCATTGACCGCCATGTCCAGCGGGTTCTCGGTCGTCTGCAGGCTGCCGGTCTGGAAGTTCTTCTGGGTACCGACGATGCGCACACCGGTACCGACCTGCAGGCCCGAGGGCAGTTCGCTGTCCTGGGTCGACCGGGCACCAGGCTGGCGCTTGATCTGGTACAGCAGGTCCTGGAACTCGGCACGATCACGCTTGAAGCCTGTGGTCGAGACGTTGGCCAGGTTGTTGGAAATGACCGTCAGGTTGGTGTCCTGGGCGGACAGACCGGTCTTAGCGACCCAAAGAGCCGGAAGCATTTAGTGTTCTCCTCGTGCGCCTGTTTTACGGCACCCGTTCAAATGTGATTTAGCCGATCTGCAAAACCCGAGCCATGGCTTGATCGCCTTCCTCGGCCGCTTTCATCATCTTGACGTGCAACTCGAACTGGCGAGACAGCGCCAGCACCGACGTCATTTCCTCGACCGCATTGACATTGCTGCCCTCGAGGAAGCCCGAAACCACCCGCACATTGGCGTCGGCAGGCGCCGGCTGGCCACCCTTGACATGGATGAGCCCGTCGGTGCCCTTGTTCAGGGTCTTGACGTCCGGGTTGACCAGCTTGATCCGGTCGACCTCGGCCATGACCCGTGGGTCTTCGCCCATGGCACGAATGCTGATGGTGCCGTCGTCGCCGACCTCGACCTTCTGCTCCGGCGGAATGGCGATCGGGCCGCTGTTGCCGATGACCGGCATGCCATTGCCGGCACGCAGCACGCCAAGGGCGTCAATGTTCAGGCTACCGGTGCGCACGTAGGCTTCGCTGCCATCCGGCGCCTGCACGGCAATGAAGCCATTGCCGGAAACCGCGACATCCAGATCGCGACCGGTCTCGACCATGGGGCCGGCGCTGAAGTCGGTGGCCGGACGCTCGCTCATGGCGAAGGCGCGCGCCGGAAAGCTGTCACCGAACACCGGCATCGAGCGCGCCTGCTCCAGGTCGCGCTGGAAGCCGTTGGTGGAAACGTTCGCCAGGTTGTTGGCATGAGCCTTTTGCGCCAGCGCGTTCTGGCTGGCGCCGGTCATGGCCACGTAAAGCATCTTGTCCACAGTCATCCTCCGCTGCACTGGCGACCATTTGCCGGTCGCCGTGGCTGTGCAGGCTATAAAGCAAGTTCCGAACCAACTTTTGAAAAGCAGAAAAAAGCCCGTGAATACGGGCTATTGGCCAACCTGGACACTCAGTCGACGCCGGTTATCCGGCGCCAGCTTGCCGCTGGCGGCAAGCCTTTACAGGCCCCGGCAGGCACCGTTGTCGAACGGCCCGGCGAAACGCTTCCAGCCCTCCCCCGGCGACCACTGCGAGCAGACCAGCCGCCCATCGACCTGGCTTTCCCAGCGCCACCAGGGCGCCATGGCGGCCTGCGCCTGCAACAGACAGAACGCGGCGGCGACTGCGACAACCCACTTTTTCATGACCCCGCCCTCCAAGACGACGAACCCCTTTACAGGAAAGGGGTTCGCCAGCAAGCACTCAACCAGCGACCATCAGGTCATCTGGATGATGGTCTGCATGATGGTGCTTTCGGTGGAGATGGTCTTGGCGTTGGCCTGGTAGTAGCTCTGCGCCTTGATCAGCTCTACCAGTTCCTGGGTCAGGTTGACGTTGGACGCCTCCAGCGAGTTGGACTCGACCGAGCCCAAGGTGCCGGTCTTCGGCGCGTCGATACCCGGAATGCCGGAGGAGTAGGTTTCCTTCCAACGAGTACCGCCAATCTGCTGCAGCCCCTGCTCGTTGGCGAAGCTGGCGATCGCCACCTGGCCGATGGCGCGGGATTGCTGGTTGCTGAAGCTGGCGAACATCACGCCCGAGGAGTCGATCGACAGGTTCGACAGAATGCCGGTGGCGTAGCCGTCCTGGGACTGCGACATGCGCGCGGTCTCGGTGTTGTACGAGGTGGTGCTGTTCATCGCCAGGCGCATGCCGTCGGCATTGCCCGCGGCGCCGTTGGAAGCCCAGTTGCCCGAGGAATCCTTGGCAGCCGGGATCCAGCCCTTGAGGGTGAAGGTGTTGTTGGTCACGCTCCAGCTACCCGCCGGCACGGTGGTGTTGTCGGTGGTCATGGTCTTGACGCTGCCGTCGGAGTTGAACTCCATGTTACCCACCAGCGGCGCAGTGCTGGTCGGATCGAGAGGATTGCGACCATCGACCAGGGTGTACATGGTCCACTCGTTCTGACCGGTCTTGCGGTAGTACTGGTCCATGACGTGCTCGTTGCCCTGGCTGTCATAGATCTTGGTCGAGAACGGTTTGGTGTAGGTGGTCGAATCCGTCGGATCGAACGGCTTGTTCGGCACCATCACGGGCGGCGAGCCGCCGTCGCTGACCTGCAGCGGGATATCCTTGGCCGACGAGTCCAGGTTCAGGCCCTGGTCGATCAGGGTAGTGGCCTTCGGCGCCAGTGCCGAGGTGTCGATCTTCAGGTCGGTCAGCACGCCCTTGATGATCTTGCCATTGGCATCGGCGGCATAACCCTGCAGGCGCAGGCCGTCGGAGGTGGTGACAAAGTTGTCCTTGTCGGTACGGAAGGCACCGGCACGGGTGTAGGTCAGCGAGCCGTTGTCGGACAGAACGAAGTAACCCTGACCCTGGATGCCCATGTCCAGCACGTTGCCGGTGTTGTTCACGTCACCCTGGCCGAACTGCTGGGAAACGGCAGCCAGGCGCACGCCGTTGCCGATCTGGTTCTTGCCCACGCCCAGGCGGTTGGCGCCGGCGTAGACGTCACCGAACTCGGCACGAGACGATTTGAAACCAGTGGTGTTGACGTTGGCAATGTTGTTGCCGGTGACGTCCAGTTGCTTGTTGGCTGCGTATAGACCGCTAAGGCCGATATTGAAAGACATGTTTTCGCTCCTTCTGCCGTTCTAGCGGCCTTAGATACCGATGGTTTGTACTTTGGAGATACCGATCTTGCCGATGCCGGCAAGGTTGAGCATCATCTCGCCGCCGTTCTGGAAGCTGACGCTGTTCACCTTCGCCGGCAGCAGGGTGTACATCTCCTTCGCCTTGCCGTCGACGGTAGTGGTGGCAGTGAAGGTGTAGTTGCCCGGATCGACCTTCTCGCCCTTGTCGTTGGTGCCATCCCAGATGAAGTCGGCATTGCCGGCCTTCTGCTCGCCCAGCTGGATGGTCTTGACCACAGTGCCATCCTTGTCCTTGATGGTGACCTTGCCCTCGGTAATTGCCTGCGGCACGACCACCTGGCCAGTGAAGCTCTGGGTGGTGTCGACCACCGCCTTGTCGTTCTGCACGATCACCGAGCGACCGACCAGCGACGAAGCCTGCAACGCCTGGGACGACCCCATGCCGTTGATGATCGAGTTGACCGAACTGTTGAGGGTCTGGATACCTTCGAGGCTGCTGAACTGCGCCAGCTGCGCGACGAACTCGCCGTTATCCTGGGGATCGAGCGGGTTCTGGTGCTGCATCTGGGTGACCAGCAGCTTCAGGAACGCATCCTTGCCCAACGCGTTCTTGTCGGTGGGCTCGGTGGTGGTGTTCTTCTTCGTGCCGGTGCTGACCCCGGACGACGCGAGCACGTCATTGAGGTTCACGCCATTGTTTTCGACTGCCATGGTCCGGATTCCTTATCACTGACCCAGGGTCAGCACTTTCTGCATCATGGTCTTGGCGGTATTCATCAGCTCGGCGTTGGTCTGGAACGCGCGACTGGCAGAGATCATGTCAGCCATCTCCTCGACCACGTTGACGTTGGGGTAGTAGACGTAGCCGTCCTTGTTCGCCGCCGGGTGGTTAGGCTCGTAGCGAGCTTCCAGATTGCTCTGGTCCTCGATGATGCCCTTGACCTGGACACCCTGCCCCGCTTCGCCCTGCTCCTCGAACAGCGACTGGCCGACGCCGGCCTGAGCTTGCTGGAAGGTGGTGGCGAACACCGGGTGACGGGCGCGGTAGGTCTGGTCGATGCTCGACGAGACGGTCTCGGCGTTGGCGATGTTCGAGGCAACGGTGTTCAGACGCGTATTCTGCGCACTCATGCCGCTACCGGCGATATTGAAGACACTGGCAAGGGACATGGTCACTCTCCGCGCAGGGCCGCTACCAGCCCTTTGAATTTACTGTTGAGCAGGGTGAAGCTGGCCTGGAAGCCAACGGCGTTCTCTGCGTAGTTGGACTGCTCCATCTGGGCGTCCACGGTGTTCTGGTCGATCGACGGCTGCATCGGAGTACGATACTTGAGGGTATCGTCCCCCATGGCCAGCCCTTCGGCCTCGATGTGGCGGCTATTGGTGCGATCCAGGGCGATACGCCCCTTCTGCTGCTTGTCGGCCTCGGCGGCGAGCACCGACGAGAAGTCCATGTCCCGCGCCTTGTAGTTGGGGGTGTCGGCGTTGGCAATGTTGTTGGCCAGCACCTCGGCACGCTGAGCGCGGAAGCTCAATGCCTTCTCATGGATACCCAATGCCTTGTCGAAGCTGATGCTCATGTCGAGGAAACCTTCAAAGGTTGACCTGAATTTCGTTGGCAAAGCCATAGCAAGCGCTGTGCCAACCTCGTAACACCCCCATGATTGCTGGCCCGCCACCACCTTCCGGGCGGCTTGCCTGCCAGAAAAGCGGCAAAGTGCTTCCGCCCAACCCGGGCACAGCGGCAATTGCCGGACGGCAAAAGCGGCAAACCAAAAAATTGACGCCAACAAACATGTCAAAGTGACATCACCTGGAGTAGCATCCACCCCCCGCAAAAAGCGTGGCACGACCAGCCCCCGCGCTGTAACGAAGCCTCACGTCACGCATGGATGCGCATCGCCTTCATCACGATCTCCAAGGAACGAAACACGTGCCCGCCCGCCCCTTTCGCAAGACTCTGCTCGCCCTGGCCATCGGCAGCAGCCCGCTGCCCGCAGTAGCACTGCCACAGACCATCGCCCTGACCGACGCCGGCTACAGCAGCCAGCACCAGACCTACGCTGACGACCTGCGCTTCACCGGCAGCCTGAACAACCTCAGCCGCACCGCCATCGACCTGCTCGACGCCAAGGTACTGGGCGATCTGACGCTCGACAGCACAATCAACGAAAACAAGAAGAACACCGTCGACCTGGTCAACAGGACCGATGCCATCCGTATCGCCAGCAGCAACCTCAGCGGCAACCTCTACAACCATGGCAATGTCAGGACCACCAGCCTGGAAGGTGCGGCCCTGCGCATCAGCGCGACCACCCTCGACGGCGACCTGATCAACCAGGGGCTACTCACATCCGGCACCGACTTCTACTTCGACATGAACGAGAAGCCGCGCTACGGCATCGACCTGGCCTCACGCAACGGCGGGCGCACACTCATCCACGGCGACCTGGTCAACGACACCGATGCCAGGATCGCCGCCAACGGCCCGCACTCGCGCGGCATCGACCTTGGCGGCGCCAGCCTGGAAGGCCGGATCATCAACAAAGGCCAGATCAATGCAAGCGGCCCAGGCGCAATCGGCATCAATGCCGGCAGCGGCAGCACGCTTGCCGGCATCGACAACAGCGGCCTGCTCTACGCAGGCGCACAGGAGTCGATCGCCCTCAACCTCGATGGCGCCACCCTGGTCGACAGCCTGGGCCGGCACGTAGTCAACGAAGGGCAGATCACCGCCGGCGACACCGCCATCAAGATCGGCACCGTCGCCTATGACGGCCCTGGCTTGCAACCGCAGTACAAGGCCAACGGCGACCTGAACATCTTCAACAGCGGCAGGATCTGGGCCAGGACAGCCATCGACGCCACCACCAGCAACCGCCCGGTGGAACTGATCATGCGCGAAGGCAGCGAGATCATCGGCAGCCTCGACGGCCTGGCCAACATCGAAGTCGAGGGCAACGCCCGCTACGAGAATTACTTCCTGAACCAGGGCAACAGCGATATCCGCCTGAAGAGCGGCGGCTGGATCGAGGTCGGCGACGCCGAAGAGCCACCGGTCACCTTCAGCATCACCAGCCTGCACACCAGCGTCGACGGCAACCTGCGCATCGCCGACCACTCATCGCTGGGCCTGTACCTGAGCGAAGATACCAACCCGACCCAGGCCGTACTCAAAGTCAGCGGCATCGCCGAATTCGGCCAGAACGCGCGCATCGCCCTGAGCCCGGAAAGCGACGACTACTTGCCCAGCGGCGGGCGCTACCTGCTGCTGGAGGCCGGCCAGGTCCAGGTGCTCGACGCCAGCGGCCAGGCCCTCGATCCCAATGGCAAGCCCAAGGTGGTCAGCACCTCGGCGCTGCTCGACGTGCGCAGCAGCACCCTGGAAAACAATAAGGTCTACGTCGAGGTCAACACCAAGGCGGAGCCGGTCATCGAGCAGATGGTCCAGCAAAATGGTGGCAGCCGTAACGCCCAGAGCGCACTGACCGGCCTGACCCGCTCCGGCCTGCTGGCCCAACTGAGCAAGGACGACCCGCTGTTCCAGGCCGCCTCCCACGCCGACGAGGCACAACTGGCCAAACTGGCCGAGCAGTTGAGCCCGAACGTCAGCGACGGCGCGCGCCAGGCGGCGATTGCCAGCCAGCGCATGATCAGCAACGTCACCCTCAACCGCGCCAGCGGCCTGCGCGGCGGCGCCTCGGGCGGCCCCCTACAGGAAACCGGCGTATGGGTGCAGAGCCTGTACAGCGACGC
Organism: Pantoea sp. Cy-639; assembly: GCF_011752525.1. GTDB lineage: Bacteria > Pseudomonadota > Gammaproteobacteria > Pseudomonadales > Pseudomonadaceae > Aquipseudomonas. The sequence continues at coordinate 61,581 of NZ_VWXI01000002.1, forward strand.
CAACCAGCAACGCCGGGACGGTATTTCCGGCTACAACGCCTACAGTCGCGGCATCGCCGTCGGCGCCGACGGCAAGCTGGACGACCAGTTGTCCCTGGGCGTGGCCTACAGCTTCGTCAACACCGACATCAACGGCAAAAGCGGCGACCGCACCAAGGTCGAAGGCCATGCCTTCACCCTGTACGGCGGGTATGAGCTGGGCAACTACTTCATTGATGCCAGCCTGGTGTATGGCTTCAACGACAACGAAGGCAAGCGCGACATCCTCGGCACCCAGGCCAAGTCCGACTACGACAGCCAGCAGCTGGGCCTGAACCTGGTCGCCGGCTACAGCTGGCAGGCCACATCACAATGGCTGGTCGAACCACGCCTGGCCGCGCGCTACAACCGGGTCGACATCGACAGTTACCACGAGAAAGGCTCCTCCGCGGCACTGAAGATCGAAGACCAGCGCTATGAAGCCCTCGAACTGGGCACCGGCGTGCGCGTCGCGGGCAACTACGCGCTCGGCGCAGGCACCCTGGAGCCGCAGTTCAAACTCATGGCCTATCACGACTTCAACGCCGACAAGGTACAGAACACCTCGACCTTCCTGGTCGGCGGCACACCGTTCGTGACCCAGGGCGCCAGCGTGGCACGCAACAGCTACGAGGCCGGCCTGGGCGCCGACTACAAGCTGGGCGCTGTAACGGTCGGCCTGAGCTACGACTACTTCGGCAAGTCGGGCTTCGATGCCGACGCATTCTCGGCACGGGCGCGCTACGACTTCTGATCGCGCAATGCGCCACTCGCGCTTCGAGTGGCGTCAGCAACACAAAAAAGGCCGGCATCTTGCGATACCGGCCTTTTTTCGAGCCTCACTTGGCCTGGTAGATGATCCCCGGGCTGCACTGGACCATCTGGTAATGGTCCGGCAGGCCATTGAGCGCCTCCGAGGCCCCCAGGAACAGATAGCCCCCGGGTTTCAGTGTGCTGTGGATACGCAGGAGGATGTCTTTCTTGACCTGGGCCGAGAAGTAGATCAGCACGTTGCGGCAGAACACGATGTCGAACTTGCCCAGCGGCGCGTAGCTGTCGAGCAGGTTGTAGGAGCGGAATTCGACACGACTGCGGATTGGCGACTTGACCGCCCAACGCCCCGGCCCCTTGGTATCGAAGTAGCGCTGCAGACGCTCCTGGGACAGGCCACGGGCAATCGCCAGGCTGTCGTACTCACCGGTCTTGCAGTTATTGAGCATGGCACCGGACAAGTCGGTCGCGACGATCTGCGCCCCCATCTTCAATTGGCCCAGGTTGGTACGCTCGAACTCGTCGATGGACATGGAGATCGAGTACGGCTCCTGTCCCGACGAGCAAGCCGCCGACCAGATGCGCAAGCGCTGCCCCGGATTGTTCTTGATGAACTCCGGAATGACCTTGCTCTTGAGCACCTCGAACGGATAAGTATCGCGGAACCACAGCGTCTCGTTGGTGGTCATGGCATCGACCACCTGCTCGCGCAGGCCACCTCGCGGCTGAGCCTGGATGCGCTGCACCAGTTCCCCCAGCGACTTGATGCCCTGCTGCTCCATCAGCTTGTTGAGACGGCTGGAGACCAGGTACTGCTTATTCTCGCCCAGCAAGATGCCACAGGCTTTCTCCAGGAAGACCCGGAACTGTTCGAAATCCAAATTACCCGTAGACAATGCTGCCGCCTCTTTCTAAATCGCTAGCGCCGGGGACAGGCCCCGGCCGTTTCAGTGCGTCGCCTTGATCCGGTCGACCACGCGCTGGGCGAGATCGTCCGGCTTGAACTTGGCCAGGAAATCATCGGCACCGACTTTCTTGACCATCGCCTGGTTGAACACTCCGGAAAGCGAAGTATGCAGGCAGATGTGCAACTTTTGCATGCGCGGATCGCTGCGAATCTCTGCCGTGAGGGTATAGCCATCCATTTCCGGCATTTCAATATCCGAGATCATCATCAGGAACTCTTCCTCCGGACGCTTGCCCTCGTCCACCAGCTTGCGCAGGTAGTCCAGGGCCTGGCGACCGTCATTGAGCGCCACCACCTCGACACCGACGGTCTGCAGGCAACGGCTGACCTGCTTGCGCGCCACCGACGAATCGTCGACGGTCAGCACCCGCAGCAACACGGCCTTGTCCTGCACCTCGGCGTCGATCACCCCGTCCGATACCGACTCGGACGAAGGCGCCACCTCGGCCAGCACCTTTTCCACGTCGATGATCTCGACCATGCGATTGTCGACCCGGGTGACCGCGGTCAGGTAGTGATCGCGCCCGGTGCCCTTGGGTGGCGGATGGATCTCTTCCCAGTTCATGTTGACGATGCGCTCCACCGAGTGCACCAGGAAGCCCTGGGTCTTGGTGTTGTACTCCGTGATGATCACGAAGCTGCGCCGCGTGTCTTCCTGCAACCCCGGCAGACCGGTCGCCATCGACAGGTCCAGGATCGGGATGGTCGCCCCGCGAATATTGGCCACGCCGCGCACTACTGGATGGGACTTGGGCAGCAGTGTCAGCTCCGGGCACTGCAGCACCTCGCGAACCTTGAACACATTGATGCCATAGAGCTGGTCGCCATTGAGGCGAAACAACAGAAGCTCCAGGCGATTCTGCCCCACCAGTTGCGTGCGCTGGTTGACCGAATCCATCACTCCAGCCATGCCGGACTCCTTCAACGATTGCCTGCGTACCAAGTCGGCACGGGCTTTGCTTTTTTGAGCACCATGTACACGAAAACGACAATTTTCCGACGACTGACGCGCCTGCTGAGCGGCGCGCTCGCCATGCTGTGCCTCCTGGCACCCGGCGCTCGCGCGCTCGCGGATTCGTTTACCTTGCCTGAACAGCTTATCGGTGTCACCCAAGGGTTTCTTGAATTCACGGTCGAGGATTACCTGGCGACCACCCAGACCGAGGGCCGCTACGAGATTCAGGTGAACGCCCTCGACCCGCGCCTGCGCATGCCGTTGTGCAGCCAGCAGCTGGATGCCTCGCTGGAAAGCCCGACACCCTTGGGCCGGGTCACCGTCAGGGTGCGCTGCGACGGCAGCGCCCCGTGGACGGTATTCGTTCCGGCCCAGGTCCGCCTGTTGCGCGACGTCGTGGTAATGACCCGGCCACTCAAGCGCGAGAGCGTGGTCGGTGAAGAGGACGTGGCCCTGCGTCAACGCGATGTCGGCACTCTCGGCCAGGGCTACCTGACCCAGCTGGACCAGGCCGTCGGCATGAAGCTGGTACGCCCTACCGTGCTCGATCAGGTGCTGACCCAACAACATCTGGAGCAAGCCGAGGTGGTGCGCAAGGGCGATAACGTGGTGATCGTCGCCCGCAGCGGCAGCCTGAGCGTGCGCATGCCCGGCGAAGCCCTGGAAAAAGGCGGCCTGCAAGCGCAGATCCGGGTCCGCAACCTCAATTCCAAGCGAGTGGTGAAGGCCCGGGTCACCGGCCCCGGCCAGGTCGAGGTGGCCATGTAAGCCATCGACGACAGACGACGACAGAAAGCTGGCAGTGTTGAACCGCTCCCCCTAAACTGTGTCGGATATCGGGTTGTGCCAGCGTGCTGACAGGCCGCATTGCATACGTGCCTAAAGTTTTTTTCGGACTGGCCGAAAACAGGGCATGCGTCCAAAAACCCAGAGGTTCTGATCATGGTCATCGACTTCAGTCGTTTGAATAATTCTCCGTCCATCACGGGCGGCGTGCGCGGCAATACCGCGTCGGGCAACGCCGACAAGACCGGTGTCGCCAGCGAGGCGCCACAACGCGCCAATGCCAGCGGAGAAGCGGTACACCTCAGCCAAGAGGCCCAGCAGTTGCAGAAGATCAGCGACAAGCTGCGCGACCAGCCGACCGTCAACAGCGCCCGCGTGGCCGAGTTGAAGCAGGCGATCGCAGATGGCAGCTACCAGGTCGATGCCGGCCGGGTCGCCAGTAAACTGCTCGATTTCGAAGCTCAGCGCTAACCTCCAGGCGCGCTGACTTCAAGGACGCAACAAGCCAAAGAGTTAGCCATGCACGACATCACTCTGCTGCAACTGATCGAAGACGACATCGCGCCAACGCAGGAACTGCACGACCTCCTGCAAAAGGAGGCAGTCGCCCTGCACGGCCGCGACATGCATGCCCTGGAGCAGATCCTGGCCCGCAAGCAGTCGCTGATCGTACTGATCGAACAGCAGGGACAGCGGCGCAATCACCTGCTCATCGAGCTCGGCCTGAGCGCCGACCGTGCCGGCGTGCAGGCGGTAGCAGCCCAGTCGCCCAATGGCGAGATCATCCTGCAGCAACTCGACGTGCTCACCCAGCTGATGGACGCCTGCCAGAAGATCAACGAGACCAATGGCCGGATCATCCAGCTGCAGCAACATGCCACGGCCAACCAGATCAGAATCCTCATGGGCGGCGATGCACCGTCGCTCTATGACAGCCGTGGCACCACCTCGCCAATGGCCAGGCCCCAGGCGCTCGGTCAAGTGTGATTAGTTGTATCAAGACACGGAACATACTGGCAAAATGCCGTTACTTGCGTGTGTCGTTTTTGCCTGGAGATTGAAAACCCGTGTTCAATGAATCCGATGCTCCCCAGCCACCGAAGGTGTTGACCACCCCTTTGGAGATCACGGCCAACCTGCGCCAACTGCTGGAGAGCCACGACCCACTGATCATCAGCTTCCATGAACGCAGTCAGCGCTTCCAGAGCTATGTAGTGCATGTGGACCGGGACAGCGGCACCCTGGCGCTGGACGAAATGATCCCCCGCGACGGCGAGAAATACATCGAGAACGGCGAACCGTTCCGTGTCGAAGGCTTCCATGACGGCGTACGCATCGCCTGGGAATGCGGCAGCCCCCTGACCATCGCCGAAATCGACGGCCACCGCTGCTACCGTGGTCCACTGCCCGAGGAAGTCACCTATCACCAGCGCCGCAATGCTTTCCGCGCGGCACTGAAGCTGTCGCAACTGGTCGACGTCAACTTCGATGGCACCCACCTCAAGGGCAACGGCGCCCTGCGCGGCAAGCTGCTGGACATCTCTGCCACCGGCTGCAAGCTGCGCTTCGAAGGCAATGTCGAATATCGCCTGCAACTGGGCCAGGTCTACGAACGCTTCAAGGCCGGCACCCCCCTGGGACTGAGCGACACCATGGTCGAACTGCGCCACCTGCACTTCGAAGAGCGCATCAACACCACCTTCGCCGGAGTGCGCTTCCACAACCTCAGCGGCCAGGCCCAACGCAAGATCGAAAGCTTCGTCTATCAACTGCAACGCGAAGCGCGGCGGTTCGACAAGGACGACTACTGAACGACGCCTGTCATGCAAAACGCCACCCAACGGGTGGCGTTTTCGTTTCCCCGCCTCAGCGATAACCGGGCCTCACCTGGCGTGTTTCCCTGCTCCCGCGGACAGTGAGCTCCACTACGGTGACCTGCGCCCGACGTGGGCGCGACAGGACAAGAGGCGCACCATGTTTCCGACTACATTCACAGCCGAACTGCATTGCCAACACGGGCGTGTAGGCGTTGTCGAAACACCGATCTACGTACACCCCGCCTTCTCCATCGACCAGGACGGTTGGCTGTGCACGGAGGACCAGCGCGGGGACACCCCGAGCTTTCTACCTATTCGGTTTCTGTTCAAGTTCGTCAAGAAAAGCGGCAACCGCCTTCATTACCAGATCAACGGCGCAGAAACGTGGAAGTACTTCGGCTCGATACTCAGGCAGAACAAGAAGGGCTGGCTAGGCCTGTATGCCTCTCATGTCATGGGCAGGCTGCTCGAGTGGTCTCCACCCGCCGTCATCGGCAAAGCGCTCAGCGACCAGGCCCAGTGGAAGATTGAACTGCTGCAGGAGTGGGACGGTTCACTGGAGAGTGCCGGAAGCATCCCGTTCTACCTGCGCGACACAAGCGGCCACCGCGTTGCACTGGTGAAAGCCATCTATGACAGAGAAAAGCCAATACGCCACTACTGGTTCCTCAATGCCGGAGAAAAGGACGGTGAAATACTGGTATTTCACCTGAAAGACATTCAGCTCATCTGAAACGCACAGCCCGCCGGCAACTGGCCAATTCAGCCATTCGCCTGACGGGCAACCACTCAAGATCGGCCCACCTCGGCTTCAGTTTCGCTGGCACGCACCTGCGACTGTGGTTCCTCCTCGGTGTCCTCCGCCGCGACCGGCGCCTGCATGACCTCCTGGACCGTCTGCTCGTCGACCCGCGGATCAAGCGCCGCCGACAACGGCGAGCCGGCCGCTGGCATTGCCACGTGCCCCAGGGGCGCGTCCTGCACCTGGTGCAGCCCGGTAACCGCCTTCGGCCGGATACGCCAGACCAGCACCAGCGCGAAGAACAGGAAGAAGGCATAAAGCATCTGGGGGCCGAGCAGTTTCATCAGCACGCCGGCCGCCAACGGCCCGATGCAGGCGCCGACACCATAGGTCACCAGCAGCATCGCCGTCAGCGAAACGCGCCGCTCGCTCTCCACGTGGTCGTTGGAAAACGCCACCGCCAGCGGGTACAGGCAGAACTGCAGCAGGGAAATGACGAAACCGATGGCGAACAGCAGCTCCAGGGGCACCCCCGGCAGGATCGCCAGCGGCGCCGAGGCCAGCGCCAGGCCGATCGCCACGCTGCGGATCAGTACCGCCCGGTCGTAGCGATCGGACAACCAACCCAGCGGCCACTGCACCACCAGCCCGGCGAAGATGCAGCACCCCATGAACAGGCCGATCTGCTCGGTGCTCAACCCCTGGTTGGCCGCGTACAAAGGCGCCAGGCCATAGAAGGAACCGACGATCAGCCCCGAGCCAAGCACGGTGGACAACGACTGCGGCACCCGCTTGATGAAGAACTTCGGCTCCATCGGCGCCGGACGCAGGGGCGCGGGGTGGATACGCCGGGTCATCGCCACCGGCACCAGGCACAAGGCGAAGCACATGGCGACCAGCATCAGCAACTCCGGCCCCAGTTGCGGATGCACCACCAGGATCAACTGGCCAAGCACCAACCCCAGATAAGAGGCGATCATGTAGCCGCTGAACACGGCGCCGCGATGCTTGGCATCGGCCTGCTCGTTGAGCCAGCTCTCGATGACCATGTACTGGCACATCATGCCCAGGCCGACGATCATCCGCAGCCCGACCCAGGCCGGCAGCCAGTTGGTCAGGCCGTGCCCGAGCACGGCGGCGCCGACGATGCCGGCACAGGTGGCATAGGCACGGATATGCCCGACCCGGCCAATCAGCCGGTGACCGATCTTGCCGCCCAACGCCAGGCCAAAGTAGTTGGCCGCCATCAGCGCACCGACCCAGAGGCTGTCGACATGGTCCGCGGCCAGACGCAACGCCAGGTAGGTGCTGAGCAGGCCCGAGCCGATCAGCATCATCAAGGCAGCGAAGTACAACGACTGAAACGGCTTCCAGATGTTCCGCATACGTCCCGTCGGGCTCCTTGGTCAGGTGGCGTTGGGTTGCAGCCAAGCATAAGGGCAAATCGGCGGCGCTGCAGGCTCCTGACGGCGAAAGTGACCGCAGGAGGCGCATCCAGTAGCGGTCGTGTCGCGCTCAGGCCTGTGCTGCCAGCACCCGCCGCTCCCAGGGCGTGATCTCGTCGAAGAAATCGGTCAGTTCCAGGGTCTTGCTGGCGATGTAGCCTTCGATGAACTCGCTGCCGAACAGTTCCCGCGCCAGCGTGCTGCGCTTGAGGCGCTCCAGCGCCGCATGCAGGGTGCACGGCAGGCTCAGATGCTCCGGCACCTCGAATTCGCCCTGGATCGCCGGCGTAGGCGCAATGCGCTGCTCGATGCCATGCAGACCAGCAGCAAGGCTCGCGGCAATGGCCAGGTAGGGGTTGGCGTCAGCGCCCGGCAGGCGGTTCTCCACCCGCCGCGCCACGGGCGAACTGGCCGGGATGCGCAGGCCTGCAGCGCGGTTGTCATGGGACCAGCAAGCGTTGTTCGGCGATGCGTAGGGGTGGCACAGGCGCTGGTAGGAGTTGACGTTGGGGGCGAACAGCACGGTGAAGTCGGCCAGGCAAGCCTGCAGGCCACCGATGAAGTGCTCGAAGGTTTCGGTCGCCTCGCCCTGCTCGTCACTGAACACGTTGCGCCCGCTGGCGATCTCCACCAGGCTCTGGTGGATGTGCATCGAGCTGCCCGGCGTATGCGCCAGCGGCTTGGCCATGCATACCACGGTCAGTCCATGGCGCAGCGCCACTTCCTTGAGCAGGTGCTTGAACAGGAAGGTCTGGTCGGCCAGCAACAAGGGATCGCCGTGCAGCAGGTTGATCTCGAACTGACTGACGCCCATTTCGTGCATGAAGGTGTCACGCGGCAGGCCCAGCGCCGCCATGCAGCGATAGACCTCGTTGAAGAACGGTCGCAGGCCATTGTTGGAGCTGACACTGAAGGCCGAGTGGCCCATCTCCCGGCGGCCATCCTTGCCCAACGGGGGCTGGAACGGCTGGCCCGGGTCGGTGTTCGGGGCGAACACGAAGAACTCCAGTTCGGTCGCCACCACCGGCGCCAGCCCACGCTCGGCGTAGCGGGCGATCACCGCCTTGAGTTGGCCACGACTGGACAGCGCCGACGGCGTGCCGTCGAGTTCCACTGCGTCGCAGATCGCCAAGGCCCGCGGCTCGTCGCTCCACGGCAGGCGATGGACCTGAGCAGGCTCGGCGACCAGCGCCAGGTCGCCATCGTCGCTGCCGTAGAAGAGCGCCGGCGGATAGCCGCCCATGATGCATTGCAGCAGTACCCCGCGAGCCATCTGCAGGCGTCGCCCCTCGAGAAAGCCCTCGGCGGTCATCACCTTGCCGCGGGGAACGCCGTTGAGGTCCGGGGTGACACACTCGATCTCGTCGATGCCCATCAGGTGCTCTGCCTGGTTGCGCGGGCCTTCGGTCGTCATGACGCTGTCCTTTTTGTTGTACTCGCATGCCGGAAGTGGCGACGAACACAACATAGGCCTAGGGTGTTTAAAATATCAAGCACCCTGCCCCGCGGATGCTCTCAAGGCTCGCGCAGGGTCATGCCATTGACCGGCAACGGCAGCGCGGTCTTGTAGCGCACCTGCTTGAGCGCGAAGCTGGAGCGGATGTTGGCCACCCCCGGCAATCGCGTCAGGTAGTCGAGGAACCGCTCCAGAGCCTGGATGCTCGGCAACAGCACACGCAGCAGGTAGTCCGGATCACCGGTCATCAGGTAGCACTCCATCACCTCGGGGCGCTCGGCGATTTCCTCCTCGAAGCGGTGCAACGACTGCTCCACCTGCTTCTCCAGGCTGACATGGATGAACACATTGACGTCCAGCCCCAGCGCCTCGGGCGACAGCAACGTCACCTGCTGGCGGATCACCCCCAGCTCCTCCATGGCCTTGACCCGGTTGAAGCAGGGCGTCGGCGACAGGTTGACCGAGCGCGCCAGCTCGGCATTGGTGATCCGGGCATTCTCCTGGAGACTGTTGAGAATGCCGATATCCGTGCGGTCCAGTTTGCGCATGAGAGAAATTGACCTGGTTTTTGTGTTTGTACGGAATGTTTATCTGTGCCGCAGGACAAAGGCAATGAACTTGAGAGAAAAATTCTCCTGCCCTCCCCCTATGATGTAAAAAGACGCTGACTTGCCAGTCACGAGCCGGCACTCAGCGGCGACCGCTTCAAAGCTCACAAAAACAACATTCGAGCGAGCGTAAAAAGCATGAACGAGTACGCCCCCCTGCGTCTGCATGTGCCCGAGCCCACAGGCCGGCCAGGCTGCCAGACCGATTTCTCCTACCTGCGTCTGAATGACGCCGGTCAAGTCCGCAAGCCCCCTGTCGATGTCGAACCCGCCGATACCGCCGACCTCTCCGGCAGCCTCGTGCGCGTGCTCGACGAGCATGGCGACGCCCTCGGCCCCTGGGCCGCCGACATCGACCCGCAAGTCCTGCGCCAAGGCATGCGTGCCATGCTCAAGACGCGCATCTTCGACAGCCGCATGGTAGTCGCCCAGCGCCAGAAGAAGATGTCCTTCTACATGCAGAGTCTCGGCGAGGAGGCCATCGGCAGTGGCCAGACCCTGGCCCTGAACCGCAGCGACATGTGCTTCCCCACCTACCGCCAGCAGAGCATCCTGATGGCCCGCGACGTGTCGCTGGTGGAAATGATCTGCCAGTTGCTGTCCAACACCCGCGACCCGCTCAAGGGGCGCCAGTTACCGATCATGTACTCGGTGCGCGAGGCCGGTTTCTTCACCATCAGCGGCAACCTCGCCACCCAGTTCGTCCAGGCGGTTGGCTGGGCCATGGCCTCGGCGATCAAGGGCGATACCAAGATCGCCTCGGCATGGATCGGTGACGGCGCCACCGCCGAGTCCGACTTCCACACCGCCCTGACCTTCGCCCACGTCTACCGCGCCCCGGTGATTCTCAACGTGGTCAACAACCAGTGGGCGATCTCGACCTTCCAGGCCATCGCTGGCGGCGAGTCAACCACCTTCGCTGGGCGTGGCGTGGGTTGCGGCATCGCCTCGCTGCGGGTCGACGGCAACGACTTCATCGCCGTCTACGCCGCCTCGCGCTGGGCTGCCGAACGCGCCCGTCGCGGCCTCGGCCCGACGCTCATCGAGTGGGTCACCTACCGTGCCGGCCCGCACTCCACTTCGGACGATCCGTCCAAGTACCGTCCGGCCGACGACTGGAGCCACTTCCCCCTCGGCGACCCGATCGCCCGCCTCAAGCAGCACCTGATCAAGACCGGCCACTGGTCCGAGGACGAACACCAGGCGGTCAGCGCCGAACTCGAGGCCGAGGTGATCAAGGCACAGAAGGATGCCGAACAGTTCGGCACCCTGGCCGACGGCCATATCCCCAGCGCGGCCTCGATGTTCGAGGACGTGTACAAGGAAATGCCTGAACACCTGCGTCGCCAGCGCCAGGAACTGGGGGTCTGAGATGAACGATCACAACAACAGCATCCATCTGGAAAACGCCATGTCCACCACCACCATGACCATGATCCAGGCCCTGCGCTCGGCCATGGATGTCATGCTCGAGCGCGATGACAACGTGGTGATCTACGGCCAGGACGTGGGTTACTTCGGCGGCGTGTTCCGCTGCACCGAGGGCCTGCAGGCCAAGTACGGCAAGTCGCGCGTGTTCGATGCGCCGATCTCCGAAAGCGGCATCGTCGGCACCGCCGTGGGCATGGGGGCCTATGGCCTGCGCCCGGTAGTGGAAATCCAGTTCGCCGACTACTTCTACCCGGCCTCCGACCAGATCGTCTCGGAGATGGCCCGCCTGCGCTATCGCTCGGCCGGCGAGTTCATCTCGCCACTGACCCTGCGCATGCCCTGCGGCGGCGGCATCTACGGCGGCCAGACCCACAGCCAGAGCCCGGAAGCGATGTTCACCCAGGTCTGCGGCCTGCGCACGGTGATGCCATCCAACCCCTACGACGCCAAGGGCCTGCTGATCGCCTCGATCGAATGCGATGATCCGGTGATCTTCCTCGAGCCCAAGCGCCTGTACAACGGCCCGTTCGACGGCCACCACGACCGCCCCGTGACGCCCTGGTCCAAGCACCCGCACAGCGCGGTGCCGGATGGCTACTACAGCGTGCCGCTGGACAAGGCGGCGATCACCCGCCCTGGCAACGACGTCACCGTGCTGACCTACGGCACCACGGTCTATGTCTCGCAAGTGGCCGCCGAAGAAAGCGGCGTCGACGCCGAGGTCATCGACCTGCGCAGCCTCTGGCCGCTGGACCTGGAAACCATCGTCGCGTCGGTGAAGAAGACCGGTCGCTGCGTGGTCGTGCACGAGGCCACCCGCACCTGCGGCTTCGGCGCCGAACTGGTGTCGCTGGTCCAGGAGCACTGCTTCCATCACCTCGAGGCGCCGATCGAGCGCGTCACCGGCTGGGACACCCCCTACCCCCACGCACAGGAATGGGCCTACTTCCCAGGCCCTTCGCGGGTAGGCGCGGCATTGAAACGGGTCATGGAGGTCTGAATGGGCACGCACGTCATCAAGATGCCGGACATCGGTGAAGGCATCGCGCAGGTCGAGTTGGTGGAGTGGTTCGTCAAGGTCGGCGATGTGATCGCCGAGGATCAGGTGGTGGCCGACGTCATGACCGACAAGGCCACCGTGGAAATCCCCTCGCCGGTCAGCGGCAAGGTCCTGGCCCTGGGTGGCCAGCCAGGCGAGGTGATGGCGGTCGGCAGCGAGCTGATCCGCATCGAGGTCGAAGGCAGCGGCAACCATGTCGACACGCCCCAGGCCAAGGCGATCGAGCCGGCGCCCGCTCCGGCGAAGGTCGAAAGCAAGCCCGACGCGCGCATCGAGGCGCAACCGCAACAGGCCACGGCCCATGCCGCCGCACCGATCGTGCCGCGCGAGGCCCATGAAAAACCGCTGGCGTCTCCCGCCGTGCGCAAGCGCGCGCTGGATGCCGGCATCGAGCTGCGCTACGTGCACGGCAGCGGCCCGGCCGGACGCATCCTCCACGAAGACCTCGACGCCTTCATCAGCAAACCGCAGCGTAGCGCCGCTCAGGGCATCGGCGGCTACGCGCCGCGCACCGACAGCGAGCAGGTGCCGGTCATCGGCCTGCGCCGTAAGATCGCCCAGCGCATGCAGGACGCCAAGCGCCGTGTCGCCCACTTCAGCTACGTCGAGGAAATCGACGTCACCAACCTGGAGGCCCTGCGCCAGCAGCTCAACGCCAAGCACGGCGACAGCCGCGGCAAGCTGACCTTGCTGCCGTTCCTGGTGCGCGCCATGGTCGTCGCCCTGCGCGACTTCCCGCAGATCAACGCCACCTACGACGACGAGGCCCAGGTCATCACCCGCCACGGCGCAGTGCACGTGGGTATCGCCACCCAGGGCGACAACGGCCTGATGGTGCCGGTGCTGCGCCATGCCGAGGCCGGCAGCCTGTGGAGCAACGCCAGCGAGATCGCCCGGGTGGCCCATGCCGCGCGCAACAACAAGGCGACCCGCGAGGAGCTGTCCGGCTCGACCATCACCCTCACCAGCCTCGGTGCCCTGGGCGGTATAGTCAGCACGCCGGTGGTCAACACCCCGGAAGTGGCGATCGTCGGCGTCAACCGCATGGTCGAACGGCCAATGGTGATCGACGGCCAGATCGTCGTGCGCAAGATGATGAACCTGTCCAGCTCGTTCGACCACCGCGTGGTCGATGGCATGGACGCCGCGCTGTTCATCCAGGCCGTGCGCGGTCTGCTGGAACAACCCGCCTGCCTGTTCGTGGAGTGAGCATGCCCCAGATTATCGACACCACCCTGCTGATCATCGGCGGCGGCCCCGGCGGCTATGTGGCTGCCATCCGCGCCGGACAACTGGGCATCCCCACCATACTGGTCGAAGGCCAGGCCCTGGGCGGCACCTGCCTGAACATCGGCTGCATCCCATCCAAGGCGCTGATCCATGTCGCCGAGCAGTTCCACCAGGCCAGTCGCTTCACCGAGCCTTCACCACTGGGCATCAGCGTGAGCTCGCCGCGCCTGGACATCTGTCGCAGCGTCGAGTGGAAGGACGGCATCGTCGACCGCCTTACCAGCGGTGTCGCCGCGCTGCTGAAAAAGCACGGCGTGAAAGTGATCCATGGCTGGGCGAAGGTCCTCGACGGCAAGAACGTCGAAGTCGATGGCCTACGCATCCAGTGCGAGCACCTGCTGCTGGCCACCGGTTCGAGCAGCGTCGAACTGCCGATGCTGCCGATCGGCGGCGCGGTGATCTCCTCCACCGAGGCCCTCGCGCCCAAAGCCCTGCCGCAGCATCTGGTAGTGGTCGGCGGCGGCTATATCGGCCTGGAGCTGGGCATTGCCTACCGCAAGCTTGGCGCCCGGGTCAGCGTGGTGGAGGCACGCGAGCGCATCCTGCCGACCTACGATGCCGAACTGACCGCGCCGGTAACCGATTCTATCCGCAAGCTGGGCATCGACCTGCACCTGGGCCACAGCGTCGAGGGTTACGCGGACGGTTGCCTGCTGGCCCGCGATCCCCAGGGTGGGCAGCTACGCCTGGAAGCGGACCAGGTGCTGGTCGCCGTCGGCCGTCGGCCACGCACCCAGGGCTTCGGCCTGGAAAGCCTGGCGCTGAAGATGAACGGCGCGGCCATCGCCATCGACGAGCGCTGCCAGACCAGCATGCGCAACGTCTGGGCCATCGGCGACGTGGCTGGCGAGCCGATGCTCGCGCACCGGGCCATGGCCCAGGGCGAGATGGTCGCCGAGATCATCGCCGGCAAGGCCCGACGCTTCGAACCCAGCGCGATTGCCGCGGTGTGCTTCACCGATCCGGAAGTGGTGGTGGCCGGCCAGACGCCTGAGCAGGCTGCACAACAAGGCCTGGACTGCATCGTCGCGCAGTTCCCCTTCGCCGCCAACGGCCGGGCCATGAGCCTGGAATCGAAAAGCGGCTTCGTGCGCGTGGTCGCACGGCGTGACAACCACGTGATCCTCGGCTGGCAGGCGGTGGGGGCGGCGGTATCGGAGCTGTCCACCGCCTTCGCCCAGTCGCTGGAGATGGGCGCGCGACTGGAGGACATCGCCGGCACCATCCATGCCCACCCGACCCTGGGCGAAGCGGTGCAGGAAGCCGCCCTGCGCGCCCTGGGCCACGCTCTGCATATCTGATACTGAAGCGGCCACGGCCGATTTGACCCGCCGCGCCACAAGCGCCGCGGGTCTTTTTTCGACTGCTGATCACAACCCCGGATACCTGTGGTGATCGCTCAATTCACTCGGCAATCACGTTCTTGCCCGCTGCCTTGGCCCGGTACAGCGCCTTGTCGGCGCGGTCCAGCAACTCATGCGGCAACTCCCCTTCGCCCCACTGCGCCACCCCATAGCTCATGGTCAGCCGGCTTTCGCCCACCGCCGGCAGCTCGGCCAGCACCTGGCGGATCTCGTCGGCAATCGAACAGGCCTGCTCCAGGGTGGTCTGCGGCATAACCACCACGAACTCGTCGCCACCCCAGCGGGCCAGCAGGTCCTGCTCACGCAGGCGCTGGCGAATGCACGCGGTCACCGCCACCAGCGCCGCATCGCCACGGGCATGGCCATGCCGATCGTTGATCGGTTTGAAATCATCCAGGTCCATCGCGATCAACGCCAGCGGCTGGCGGAAACGCGCAGCCCGCTCGCAGGCTTGCTGCAGGGTCGTTTCCAGGCGATAGCGATTGGCGGTACGGGTCAGTGCATCACGTTCGGCCAGTTCGCGGTTCTCGTCCAGCTGGCGTTGCAATTGCTGGTTGACCCATGAGAGCTCCCGGGTGCGCTCGGCCACCTGGCACTCGAGCGACTGATTGCGCTGCTCGAGCCCCGCCACCAGGCGCTTGCCGGCATCGATGTTGCGATGCGCGCCGAGCATCCGGGCTACCGAACCATCCGGGTTGCGCGCGATGACATGGCCACTGTCCTCGATCCACAGGTAGCTGCCGTCCTGGCAACGGCAACGGTACTCGATGCGGTAGCGTTCGTTGCGCTGGTCGATATAAGCCTCGAAATGCGCCATGACCCGCGGATAGTCCTCAGGGTGGATCACCGACTCCCAGGTCAGCACCGAGTTGGCCATCGAGTGACTGGTGTAGCCAAGCATGGCGTACCAGCCAGGGTTGCGATAGACATAACCGCTGGCCGCATCCCAGTCCCAGATGCCATCGCTGATCAGGTCGAACAAGGTGTGCAACTGCTGCTCACTGAAACCCGGGGGGACCGGTCGTGATGCCTGACTCATGGACGCTCTCCTTCGTATCCAGCAACTGCGCCCTGGTCAAGGTGCTGCCGATCTTCATGAGGCTTGCCGCTGGCGGCAAACCTGTTCCTCTGAAAGGCAAGCATATTCCCGGCAGCCACCTACCGGAATAGCCCGGGAGCCCTATTTCCCTCGCCAACCACGCTTGGCACAGCTTTTGCCACTTTCGTCGCGCGTTTCGACTCTCCAAGGAGGAATCATGCTTATCACCCCAACCGGTCTTGGCTGGCAGCCCGCGCTGCAGCAACAGCAGCGCACCGACAACGACCAGGCCCTGGCGCAGTACGTCCCATTGCGCCAGGTCGCCGCCGCCGGCAACACCGCCGCGCAGCAGAACAGCCAGGGCAGTACCTCGCAACAGAATGCCGAGGACAACCGCAAGGAAGCCTTCGCCAAGCTGATGGTCATGCTGCAGAACCCGGACGTCGCAGCCCGCGAGCAGGCCAGTGCCGCCAAGCAGAAAGACAACGGTGCCCTGCAGGAATTCAAGGACTACATGGCCAAGTCGCCCGAGGAGAAGATCAAGGAGAAGCTGCTCCAGGAACTGGGCCTGACCATGGACGACTACAACGCCCTGCCGCCGGAACAGAAAGCCAAGATCGACCTGCAGATTACCCAGCGCATGCAGAAAGACGTCGAGATGAAGACCCAGGAGAAGCTGGCCAAGCAGGCCGAGCGCGCCGACCAGGTACGCCAGGGGACTGATATCGCCGCCGCGCAGAATACCCAGCAGCGCAAGAAAGTGCTGGAAGCCTGACCCACCGGGATGGCCAGTGCAACGCTGGTCATCCCGGTCTCTAGCGGACAGCCTTGCCATCAGGGCACAGAAATCATCCTGGCGGCACAAGCCTGTTGCCGCCTCACAGTCCGGGATCGAACACCTGGCGCCCGGGCACCAGGGTGAATCGGTTGCGGCCGTTGCGCTTGGCCTGGTACATGGCCTTGTCGGCCAGCCTCAGCACCTCTTCGGCGGTCAGCAGGTCGCCCTCGGCCTGGTTGAGATAGACCCCGATGCTGGCCCCCACCGTGACGTCAGCATGCGCCACCCTGATCGGCGCCGACAGCGTTTCGCATAGCTTGCGCGCGATATCCTGCGCCGAAGCCGGGTTGGCCACGGTCAGGGCAATAACCACGAACTCGTCGCCAGCCAAGCGGGCGACCGTGTCAGCATCGCGCACGATCGCCAGCATGCGTTGCGCTGCCACCTGCAACAACTGGTCGCCGGCTTCGTGTCCGTGCTGGTCGTTGACCTGCTTGAAACCGTCCAGGTCGATGAAGAACAATGCAAAGGCCGCGCGCTGCTGCAATGCATCGTCCAGCACCTTGTGCAGCGCCGCCCGGTTGGGCAGGCCGGTCAGCGCATCGAGCGTGGCCTGGTCGAGCAGGCTCTTCTCCTTGCGCTTACGCTCGGTCACATCCTGCGACATGACGAAGAATCCCTCCACCTGACCATGACGGACATCAGGAACGCAGGACGCATGCCAGATCCGCGGGTCGTCAGGGTTGTAGCGCACGTTGTCCGCCTCTACCCGCTCGCCGGCCAATGCCATGTGGAAGTACGGCAGCAATTGCTGATAAACCGGCTCCGGCAACACATCCTGCACCTTGCGCCCCCTGAGCTGGGTCGGCTCCATGCCGAAGACCTGCCGGTACACCGCGTTGTTGAAGCGATACTCGAGGTCAGTGCCGATCTGCGCGATCAACACCGGGATATTGTCGGCGATCGCCTGCAGGGTTTCCTGGCTGCGCGCCAGTTCCTCGGTACGCAGGGCCACCTGCTGCTCGAGGGTCGCCTGGTAGCGCTGGAGCTGTTGCTGGCGACGCTTGCGCTCACTGATATCGCGAACGAACACCACCAACTGTTCGGCCCGGCCTTGAGCATTGCGCAAGGCCGATACACTCAACTCGCACCATAACGCTGGATTCTCGGGAGTGACAAAACGTATCTCGGCGACCAGCGAGTCCAGCTCGCCAGCGATGACTTGTTGCCAGGGAGCGGTCAGCTTCGCCTGGTCCTGCGGGTCGATCAACTGGTCCAGACGCGTCAGCACCAACCACTCCCGACGCTTGCCCAGGAGCAGGCAAAGCTCGCGGTTGGGCTCAAGGATGCAGCCGTCCAGGCTGACCAGCGCCTTGCTGGTGGGGCTGTTATCGAACACGCGATGGAAACGCGCCTCCGATGACATCAGAGCCCCCTGCTCCGCCTCGCGCATCACGCTGCCCGAGTCGATGGCCAGGCTGCGGTGCAACATCTCGCGCTCGACGATCCGCGCCAGATCGCGCAGGTGCGCCAGCTCAGTGGCCGAGACTTCACGCGCACGGGTGTCCAGCACACAAAGCGTGCCTACGCTCAGCTCGCCGGCAAAGCGCAGGGGCACCCCGGCGTAGAAGCGGATGCGTGGCCCGCCGGTTACCAGTGGATTGTCGGCGAATCGCGGATCGGCGATGGCATCGGGAATCACCAGGATGTCTTCTGCATGCAGGGCATGGGCACAGAACGCCACATCCCGGCCAGTCTCGGACACATCCAGGCCTTGGCGCGACTTGAACCATTGGCGGTTCGTATCGACCAGCGACACCAGCGCCATCGGTACGTCGAGCAACACACTGGCCAGCCGGGTGATGCGGTCGAAGGTTTCTTCAGCGGGTGTATCGAGGATGTTCAGGCTCTCGAGAAAACACAGCCGCGCAGCTTCATTGAGGGGTGACGGGGCAATTTGCATGACGGCACGCTCAAAAAATCCCAACCCGCAACGATAGCGCTGCGGCGCTCAAGCGCAAGCCTTCCGCCCTTCTGTCCAGCACAGCAAGCCGTATAATCGGTTTTTTCTGTAAGCCGAAGATGTTTTTCATGAAGAAACTGCTTTACGTCATCACCCTCGCCTTCACCGCCCTCCCCAACGCCTTCGCCAACCCGCCCGCCACCTTCACCGAAGCCAAGGTGATCGCCAAGCAGAAGATCTACCTGGACCAGGCCAGCAGCGCCATGGGCGAGCTCTACTGTGGCTGCAAGTGGACCTGGGTGGGCAAGTCCGGCGGGCGTATCGACCCAGGGTCATGCGGTTATGCAACACGCAAGCTGCAGGCCCGCGCCGAACGTACCGAGTGGGAGCACATCGTGCCGGCATGGACCTTCGGCCATCAGCGCCAGTGCTGGCAGAACGGCGGACGCAAAGCTTGCGTCGATACCGATCCCACGTTCCGCGCCATGGAAGCGGACCTGTTCAACCTCTACCCCTCGGTGGGCGAGGTCAACGGCGACCGCAGCAACTTCAACTACGGCATGGTCTCTGGCGTGGCGCCACAATATGGACAGTGCACCACCAAGGTCGACTTCCAGCAGAAAACCACCGAACCTCGTGATGCAGTGAAGGGACTGGTGGCGCGAACCACCTTCTATATGTACGACCGATACAAGCTGAACATGTCGCGCCAGCAACAGCAGGTGCTGATGGCCTGGGACCGACAATATCCGGTTTCGCCCTGGGAGCGGCAACGAGACCAACGGATCGCCGCGATCATGGGGCACAACAATCCGTTCGTCACGGGCGAGCGTGCCTGGGCACTGGGCCATACCCCGCAGGGAAACACCACGCCGATGACCAACCCACTCCCCAAGGAGTCGGCCAAACCAACACTGGCGAGTGCTGCGCCAGGCGGGCCAGTGCTCGGCAACCGCAACAGCCACGTCTACCACTTGGCCAATGGCTGCCCTGGCTATGCGCAGGTGGCGCAGAAGAACCAGGTGGCGTTTGCCAGCGAAGCCGAGGCGCAGGCGGCCGGCTATCGCAAGGCGGGGAACTGCAAGTAGGGGAAACCGAACCGGCCTGGGCAAGCCCGGGCCACGCACCCAAAGGGCACCGACTGCCGTACGCGGCGTGGTTTCAACGAAATATGACTGGCGCCCGACGTGTCGAGTCGTCGACAGTGCTGGTAGGCAAGGCAAGTGGAGGAATGGCGTCCCAGGCAGGATTTGAACCTGCAACCTTCCCCTTAGGAGGGGGATGCTCTATCCAATTGAGCTACTGAGACCAAAGATCGGCAGCGAACGCTGCACCGTAGGGACGGCGAGCATGGTAACTAGCCAATTACCATTTGTCATGTCTCAATCGGGCAATTTGCACGTCAGCCGTTTCTCTTTTACTTGATCGATCACGCCCTCATCATGCAACAGCGCCAGCAAGGCCTCCACCGCGCCGCCCAGCGAGGCGGAGTTGTCCAGCACCCGCACATCAGCATCGTACTCGGCCAGGCTGGCGTTGCGTGCCAGACGCTGGGCGATTTCCTCGCCACTTTCACGCGCGCGCGCCAGCAGCCGCTCACGCAACGCTTCTGGCGAGACCCGCAGTCCGATCGCCAACAGATCTGGGTAACGCCTGCGAGCTTCGTCCAGGTGGCCGCGCGAGCCATTGACCAGCACCGAATGACCGGCGCTCAGCCATGCCTGCACCTCGGCAGGAATGCCATAGCACAGGCCATTGGCCTGCCAGTCGAGGGCGAACTCACCTGCCATGCGCATCTGCTCGAAGGCTTCGTGGCTCACGCTCAGGGCCGCCTCCCCCTTGGCCTCGGCCGAACGGGTGATGACCCTTCGGGCAACTTCCACACCCTGCGCACGCAGTTGCTCACGGGCGGCATCTATGAGGGAATCTTTCCCCGAGCCAGATGGTCCTATCAAGAAGATCAACCGCCCCCTTGAGGTCGGAGTGCTGCTTGCGTCATATTGCATAGCCACTATGCTCAATCTGAGGGGAACCTGCGTATTCTAAGCTTTTTCCCTGACCTTTGCTGCCAGTTACCAGATTTTGACGACAAAGGTCTGACGCATGAGTGATCCGCTTAAAGTGAAACTTTTCAAACCAGTGCTCATTTCTGATAATTGGTGCTGGCAAAAAGCCTTTATCCGGACCACTATTTGTCACAGAATTGACGCCAAGGAAACGGCGACCATGAGGCAAGATGAAGACCCAAAATCCAATCACGGTTGAACATTTTGTCGTCGCCGCGGTCGTACTTCCACCGTGCGGCCAATTTGAGAACCGCTTCCCCTGAACCAGAACAACCGGTCAATTTATATGCGCCCAATGAAACAGGCTATCTATTCGAGCCGCACCGCTGACAAGTTCGTCGTCCGCCTGCCAGACGGAATGCGTGAGCGCATTGCCGAGGTAGCGCGCAACCACCACCGCAGCATGAACTCCGAAATCATCGCGCGCCTGGAGCAGAGCCTTATCCAGGAAGGCGCGCTGGGCGACGAGCTGAGCATGCGCCTGGACAGCCCAGAGCTCAGCCTTCACGAACGCGAATTGCTGCAGCGCTTCCGTCAATTGTCCCACCGCCAGCAAAACGCCTTGGTAGCCCTTATCGCTCACGATGTGGAAATGGCCGCCGACGCTTCCTGATTGCCAAGCACCACACATAAAAAAGCCAGCGCAAGCTGGCTTTTTTATGTGTGGTGCTGTTCGCTCAAAGCAGGAACAAGGTGGCCAATCCGAGGAAGATGAAGAAACCACCACTGTCGGTCACCGCCGTGATCATCACGCTCGAACCCATTGCCGGGTCACGCCCCAGCCGGGTCAGGGTCATCGGGATCAACACCCCCATGAGCGCCGCCAACAGCAGGTTCAGGGTCATCGCCCCGGTCATCACCAAGCCCAGCGACCAACTGCCATACAGCCAGAAGGCTACCGCACCGATCACCCCACCCCAGATCAAGCCGTTGAGCAGCGAGACCGCCAGCTCCTTGCGCATCAAGCGACTGGTGTTGCCCGGCGAAACCTGGTCAAGCGCCATTGCGCGCACGATCATGGTAATGGTCTGGTTACCCGAGTTACCACCGATACCCGCGACAATGGGCATCAATGCAGCCAACGCCACCAGCTTCTCGATGGACCCTTCGAACAGGCCGATCACCCGCGAGGCAACGAAAGCAGTGATCAGGTTAATGGCCAGCCAGGCCCAACGGTTGCGCAGCGAACGCCAGACCGAGGCGAAGATATCTTCCTCTTCACGCAAACCGGCCATGTTGAGGACTTCGCTCTCGCTCTCTTCACGAATCAGGTCAACCATTTCGTCAATGGTCAAACGACCGATCAGACGCTCGCTCTTATCTACCACCGGCGCGGAAACCAGGTCATAGCGTTCGAACGCCTGGGCGGCATCATAGGCATCTTCCTCGGGGTGGAAGGTCACCGGATCATTGGCCATGACCTCCGCGACTTTCTTCTCCGGGTCGTTGACCAGCAACCGCTTGATCGGCAGCACCCCCTTTAGCTTGCCGTCGTAGTCAACCACGAACAGTTTGTCGGTGTGACCCGGTAGCTCCTTGAGTCGGCGCAGGTAGCGCAATACCACTTCCAGGCTGACGTCTTCGCGGATGGTGACCATCTCGAAGTCCATCAATGCGCCAACCTGTTCCTCGTCATAGCTCAGGGCCGAGCGTACACGCTCGCGCTGCTGGGCATCGAGGCTTTCCATCAGCTCATGGACGACATCGCGCGGCAGCTCCGGCGCCAGGTCAGCGAGCTCGTCTGCGTCCATTTCCTTGGCAGCGGCCAGCAACTCGTGATCGTCCATGTCGGCGATCAGGGTCTGGCGGACGGCGTCGGAAACTTCCAGCAGGATGTCGCCGTCACGGTCCGAGCGCACCAACTGCCAGACCGTCAGGCGGTCTTCCAGCGGCAAGGCTTCAAGGATGTAGGCGATATCGGCAGGGTGCAGATCGTCGAGCTTGCGCTGCAACTCGACAAGGTTCTGGCGGTGGACGAGGCTCTCCACCCGGTCATGATGATGACCCTCCTGACGGTGCGTCAGGTCCTCGACCACCCGCTGGCGCTGCAGCAGTTCGATCACCTGAGCAAGGCGATCCTGCAGGCTCTCTTGGGCTTTCTTTACTTCGACTTCGGTCATAGGCGAACTCCACTCCCAGCAGCGGAGCACGCCGGGAGAATCAATCGGTCAGATCTTTCTGTATGAAGCGGGTTAGCGAGTAACTACTGGGTAAGTCCATGGTGGGATTCCACAAGCCCCGGCGGGGCTGACGGGCGCAATCATACACTGTGTAAGCTGTCGGATCGCTTAAATTTTTGGCCAGAACAACCGTTTGCGGAATAAAGCTATGACAACGCTCGAAGCCAACAGTGCGACGGTCTTGCCAAAGGCAAAAGCACAGCGGATTTGTAACCGACCAATACATGACGCTTCGACGATTACACGACTACATCTGCACTGGCAGTCCGGCCTCCCCTACGGGACAACCTGGAACCACATCACATGACGCTCGGGAATCGGAAAACAAAAAGCCCGCTCAAATGAGCGGGCTTCTTGAAATATGGCGGACTCAGGAGGATTCGAACCTCCGACCGCTCGGTTCGTAGCCGAGTACTCTATCCAGCTGAGCTATGAGTCCGTAGGCGGTAGTTTTAGACCAGATTACCACTGGTTGTTGAAGCAGCCTTGCAGGCAAAGCCACTTCAAAAGTGGCGGACTCAGGAGGATTCGAACCTCCGACCGCTCGGTTCGTAGCCGAGTACTCTATCCAGCTGAGCTATGAGTCCGTAGGGTAGTTTTAGACCAGGTTACCACTGGTGGGTTGAAGTAGCCTTGCAGGCAAAACCACTTCAAAAGTGGCGGACTCAGGAGGATTCGAACCTCCGACCGCTCGGTTCGTAGCCGAGTACTCTATCCAGCTGAGCTATGAGTCCGTGGGGTAGTTTTAGACCAGGTTACCACTGGTTGATTGAAGTAGCCTTGCAGGCAAAGCCACTTCAAAAGTGGCGGACTCAGGAGGATTCGAACCTCCGACCGCTCGGTTCGTAGCCGAGTACTCTATCCAGCTGAGCTATGAGTCCGTGTCTTGCTGTCGTAGATCGCTCAAACGTTTTGATCCGTTTACAGCGCCCTACGTTAATAATGGCGGTGAAGGGGGGATTCGAACCCCCGATACCCTTATGAGGTATACTCCCTTAGCAGGGGAGCGCCTTCGGCCACTCGGCCACCTCACCGCAACACGAGGCGAATATTAAACACACCCTTCCTCGTTTGCAACCCTTTTTTTGAAAAAAACTTCAAAAAAATTAAAGGCTTGGCTCCTCGTCCTTCTCTTTCTTGATTCGCAGGTAGATTTCCTCGCGGTGAACGGCCACTTCCTTCGGCGCGCTCACACCGATACGCACCTGGTTGCCTTTGACGCCCAGGACCGTCACGGTGATCTCACCGTCACCAATGATCAGGCTCTCGGCGCACCGACGAGTCAGAATCAGCATAATTTTCTCCTCATTAGAATCTTCAGGGACAACAGTCTTTAAAGCAGGGCCTGGTCATGGACGACGGCATTGGCCCGGAGAGACCGCCGGAGCACCTGGACAGGGGCGGCTCCAGCGGCCAGAAACGCGAAGGGCGCGGCAAGCCGCGCCCCTTCAGGCAGCGTGTCACTCGCCCTGTCGGGCAGGCGCATCGAGCTCGAACGCGGTGTGCAGCGCGCGAACAGCCAGCTCCAGGTACTTCTCCTCGATCACCACCGAGACCTTGATTTCGGAGGTGGAGATCATCTGGATATTGATGCTTTCCTTGGCCAGGGCTTCGAACATGCGGCTGGCTACACCCGCATGGGAGCGCATGCCAACACCGACGATAGACACCTTGGCGATCTTGGTGTCGCCGGTCGCTTCGCGCGCGCCGATCTCGCGAGCGGTGTTCTCCAGCACGCCCAACGCCTTCTCGTACTCGTTGCGGTGCACGGTGAAGGTGAAGTCGGTGGTGTTATCGTGCGAGACGTTCTGCACGATCATGTCCACTTCGATGTTCGCGGCACTGATCGGACCGAGGATCTTGAACGCAACGCCCGGGGTGTCCGGAACGCCACGAATGGTCAGCTTGGCCTCATCACGGTTGAAGGCGATACCGGAAATGATCGGCTGTTCCATGGATTCCTCTTCATCGATGGTAATGAGGGTACCCGGACCCTCCTTGAAGCTGTGCAGCACGCGCAGCGGGACGTTGTACTTGCCGGCGAACTCCACCGAGCGGATCTGCAGCACCTTGGAGCCGAGGCTGGCCATTTCCAGCATCTCCTCGAAGGTGATCTTCTCCAGGCGCTTGGCCTGGGGAACAACACGCGGATCAGTGGTGTAGACGCCATCGACATCGGTGTAGATCTGGCACTCATCGGCCTTGAGGGCCGCCGCCAGGGCCACGCCGGTGGTGTCGGAACCGCCACGACCGAGAGTGGTGATGTTGCCGTGCTCGTCGACCCCCTGGAAACCTGCAACCACCACGACACGCCCGGCCTTGAGATCGGCGCGGATCTTCTGGTCGTCGATCTGCAGGATGCGCGCCTTGTTGTGCGCGCTGTCGGTGAGAATGCGCACCTGGTTGCCGGTGTAGGACACCGCCGGCACGCCGCGCTTCATCAGGGCCATGGACAACAGGGCAATGGTGACCTGCTCGCCGGTCGACACGATCACGTCCAGCTCACGCGGTTCCGGCTTGTCGGTAATCTGCTTGGCCAGGTCGATCAGGCGGTTGGTTTCACCACTCATCGCCGACAGCACGACCACCAGGTCGGTGCCTTGCTCGCGGAATTTCTTGACCTTGTCGGCAACCTGCTCGATCCGCTCGATGGATCCGACAGAGGTGCCGCCAAATTTCTGTACGATCAACGCCATTTCAAAGGTGCCTCAGCCCTCAAGGGCCCCAAAAAACAATCCAACATGAAACGGCCGGCGACTCACCGCCGGCCGCTTCATCTCAAAGTCCCTGCTCGGCGAACGGCACGGCCAGGGCCAGGGCCTGGTCCAGCGCGGCAACATCGACGCCACCACCCTGGGCCATGTCCGGGCGACCACCGCCCTTGCCGCCCACCGCTGCAGCGGCCTGCTTCATCAGATCGCCAGCCTTGAGTTGGCCGGAGAGGTCCTTGGTCACGCCAGCCACCAGCACGACCTTGCCCTCATGCTCGCTGCCCAGCAGGATCACCGCATGGCCGAGCTTGTTCTTCAGTTGGTCGACGAGCGCCAGCAGAGCCTTGCCATCCTGCCCGTCCAGGCGGGCGGCGAGGACCTTGGCGCCCTTGACCTCCACGGCCGCGTTGGAGAGATCGTCTCCGGCGGCGCTGGCGGCCTTGGCCTGCAGCTGCTCGAGCTGCTTTTCCAGCTGACGGTTGCGCTCGAGCACAGCCGACAGCTTGTCGATCAGGTTGTCGCGGTTGCCCTTGACCAGTTGCGCGGCTTCCTTGACCTGCTCTTCGGCAGCGTTCAGATAGGCCAGCGCGGCGGCGCCGGTGACCGCTTCGATACGGCGCACGCCCGAGGCCACGCCGCCTTCGCTGATGATCTTGAACAGGCTGATGTCACCGGTGCGCTTGGCATGGATGCCACCGCACAGTTCGACGGAGAAATCACCACCCATGCTCAGCACGCGCACGGTGTCGCCATACTTCTCGCCGAACAGCGCCATGGCGCCCTTGGCCTTGGCGGTCTCGATGTCGGTCACTTCGGTCTGCACCGCGGTGTTACGACGCACTTCGCGGTTGACGATTTCTTCCAGGGCCTTGATCTGCGCCGGCGTCACCGCCTCGAAGTGGCTGAAGTCGAAGCGCAGGCGCTGGCTGTCGACCAGCGAGCCCTTCTGCTGCACGTGCTCGCCCAGCACTTGGCGCAGCGCTTCGTGCAGCAGGTGGGTGGCCGAGTGGTTCAGCGAGGTGGCGTGCTGGACATCGGCGTCGACATGGGCCTCGACCGGGGCAGCGATGGTCAGCGCGCCACTGGCGACCACGCCGTGGTGCAGGAAGGCACCACCGGTCTTGGTGGTGTCGCGCACATCGAAACGCGCGGCACCGGCCTGCAGGTAACCGCTGTCACCGACCTGGCCACCGGACTCGGCGTAGAACGGCGTGCGATCGAGCACGACCACGCCTTCCTCGCCCTCACCCAACTGATCGACCGACTGGCCATCCTTGTACAGGGCAATGATCTTGCCCTGGGCTTCGGTGGTGTCGTAGCCGAGGAAATCGGTAGCGGTGTCGACCTTGACCAGGCTGTTGTAGTCCATGCCGAAGGCACTGGCGGAGCGGGCACGCTCACGCTGGGCCTCCATCTCGCGCTCGAAGCCGGCTTCATCGATGGTCAGCTCGCGCTCGCGGGCGATGTCGGCAGTCAGGTCCATGGGGAAGCCATAGGTGTCGTAGAGCTTGAACACCACGTCGCCCGGGACCACGTTGCCCTGCAACTGGGCCAGGTCCTGTTCGAGAATGCGCAGGCCCTGCTCGAGGGTCTTGGCGAACTGTTCTTCCTCGGTCTTGAGCACGCGCTCGATGTGCGCCTGCTGGCCCTTGAGTTCCGGGAAGGCCTCGCCCATCTCGGCCACCAGCGCGGCGACGATCTTGTGGAAGAAGCTGCCCTTGGCACCCAGTTTGTTGCCGTGGCGACAGGCACGACGAATGATGCGGCGCAACACGTAGCCACGGCCTTCGTTCGACGGCAGCACGCCATCGGCGATCAGGAATCCGCAGGAGCGGATGTGGTCGGCCACCACCTTCAGCGAAGGTTGCTCGTCGTTGCTGCAGCCGATGGCTTGGGCAGCCGCGGCCAGCAGGCTCTGGAACAGGTCGATCTCGTAGTTCGAGTGCACATGCTGCATCACCGCACTGATGCGCTCCAGGCCCATGCCGGTGTCCACCGAAGGTGCCGGCAGCGGGTGCAGGACGCCATCGGCGGTGCGATTGAACTGCATGAAGACGTTGTTCCAGATCTCGATGTAGCGGTCGCCGTCTTCTTCCGGCGAGCCGGGCGGGCCGCCCCAGATGTCGGCGCCGTGGTCGTAGAAGATCTCGGTGCACGGACCGCACGGACCGGTATCGCCCATGGTCCAGAAGTTGTCGGAAGCGTACGGGGCGCCTTTGTTGTCACCGATGCGCACCATGCGCTCGGCCGGCACGCCGACTTCCTTGGTCCAGATGTCGTAGGCCTCGTCGTCGCTGGCGTAGACCGTGACCCAGAGCTTTTCCTTCGGCAGGTTCAGCCATTTGTCCGACGTCAGGAAGGTCCAGGCGAAGGTGATGGCGTCACGCTTGAAATAGTCGCCGAAACTGAAGTTGCCCAGCATCTCGAAGAAGGTGTGGTGACGGGCGGTGTAGCCGACGTTTTCCAGGTCGTTGTGCTTGCCGCCGGCACGCACGCATTTCTGGCTGCTGACCGCGCGGGTGTAGGCGCGTTTTTCCTGGCCGAGGAAGCAGTCCTTGAACTGGTTCATGCCGGCGTTGGTGAACAGCAGGGTCGGGTCATTGCCCGGGATCAGGGAGCTGGAGGCAACGCGAGTATGTCCCTGCTCTTCGAAGAAGCGGAGGAAGGCTTCACGGATTTCTGCGCTTTTCATAGGTTCTTCCACGGAAACGGCGGCCACACGTCGAATCGACGAAACGACGGCAAAGGGCCGCATTATATCGGTCCTGCAGTCTCGGTGCAGTGTGTTTATGCGATAGAAACCGTCGAATGGACGGTTTGTCAGACTAAAGCCATTGAAAACGACATGACCGCGATGCTAAAGCCAGCCTTTCGCTACTGGCAAGCCAATTACGGCGCAGGGGAGCGGAAAAGGGAACAGCTGGAGAATTAAAAGAGTTTCATCGGCGATAGGATCCAAAAAAACCGACATGCAAGGTGCCGCCCTGCTGTAGGAGCGGGTTCGCCCACGCCCAGGCAAACCCCATCCAGGCCAGTTTCAGGCCAGGCGCTGGCCTGAATCCGGCACGATCAGGATCCCCGCACGCAGGCCATTGCGCACCTTGGGGTTGGGGAAGATGATCCGCGCGCCCTCCTCCTCCACCACCCAGCGCATCTCGGCCAGGTCTTCGGCCAGCAGGTAGCCCTTGCTCAGCTCGGAGAAATTCTCGATGTCCGCCGGCAAGTGCAGGTGGAAACTGTCACTGTGCTTGATGATCTCGCGGGCGACGCTGAACAGCTTGAGGCCATCCAGGGACTGCTCGACTTGCGGCTCGGTATCTTCGACGAGCTGGATCAGGCGGGCCTGGAGCCTGTCGAGATTGACCTCGTCGTTCTGCCCGAACGGGCGCGCCTTGCCCAGCTCCAGGGTGAAGGCCTCGGCATCGAGCTGCTCATAGGTGAAGGCACTGAAGGTGATCGACGACTTGCTCTGCAGCAGCACTGCCTCCATGCCCGCGGCCGCCAGACGCGCCAGCTCGCGTCGGGAGTGCTGGCGCCCTTCCTTGTACGGGTACAGGGCGAACTGCTCGATCTTCGAACCACGAATCGCGGTATGCAGGTCATAGTGCAGGCGAGTACGGCCCGGCCGACTGAAGAACACCCGGGCGAACTGCTCCAGCTCCGCCGCGCGCAAGGCCTCGGCGCCGCTGGACAACTCATGGCGACCATTGAACAGACGGTTGATGTCCTGCTCGATGAAACGCTCGCCCTTGCGGATCGCCGCCGGATTGCCGAACAGGAACAGCACCCGCGCGCGCGGCTTGATCGAACCATCGGCCACACCATGCAACAACTTTTCGAGCAACTCGATCGGCGCCGTCTCGTTGCCATGGATACCGGCCGACAACAGCAGGTCGAGCCCGCAATCCTCGCCTTCGGGCGGACGCACTTCCAGCGCGCCCTCCCCCAGCCAGCGCAGACGCACGCCCCTGGTGGTCACTTGGGTCTTCTCGGCCGGTTCGTGATCGGTCAGGGTCAGCTCAAGCAGTTTGCCAAGGGCGAGCATGGGCGCTTCCTTAGTGGTGGTGGCCGCAGTCTGGGCCGTGGACGTGGTCGTCGTCACCGGCGTCGGCCGGCTCCATTTCCAGTTGCAGGCTGACCAGATTGGTGGCCATAGGGCGCAGCAGCAGATTGGCGTACTCGGTGTCGTCTTCCTCGACATCCACGCCGATCAGCAACTGGCCGCGGCCATCCTGCTGAATCCACACCTCCTTGCCTTGCCAGACCACGGCAAAGCGGGTGCAGGAGGTTTCCAGCTGGGTGCCGTCTTCATCTTCCAGGATCAGGCGCAGGGCGTCGGACATTGCAATTTCTCTCTATCAAGGTTGGCGTTGGAACGGATAGACCGAACCCAGCTTGAGGATCCGGGTCAGCTCATCCAGTGCCGTGCGGCATTCGTCCAGCAACTGCGGGTCGGCCAGGTCCGCCTCGCCGAGGCGATCGCGGTAGTGCCTGTCGACCCACTGCACCAGGGTGTCGTACAGCGAGGCGGTCATGATAACGCCTTGGTTGACCGCCGCCAGTTCCGATTCCTTCAGTGCCACGCGCAGCCGCAGGCAAGCCGGGCCACCGCCATTCTGCATGCTCTGCTTGAGGTCGAACACCTTGACCTCCTTGACCGGGCCCTGGCCCGTCAACTGGTTCAGGTATGCCCAGACACGCTCGTTGTTGCGGCATTCCTCGGGCACCACCAGCAACATCGAGCCGTCGGCGCGGCTGAGCAGCTGGCTGTTGAACAGGTAGGAACGCACCGCATCCTCTACCGCCACCGCCGAGCGCGGCACGCAGATCGCCTGGAAGTTGCCGCCCTTGCCGGCCAGTTTAGCCTGCAGCTGGGCAAGCACCGCGCCGGTCTCGAGGAAGGCGTCCTCGTGGTAGAACAGCACCTCGCCATTGCCCACCGAGATGACGTCGTTGTGGAACACGCCCTGGTCGATCACCGCCGGATTCTGTTGAGCGTAGACCACACCGTCGTCGCTCAGCCCGTGCAACCGGGCCACGGCCTGCGACGCTTCCAGGGTCTGGCGCGCAGGATATTTCTGCGGCGCGGGATAGCGGCTGTCGAAGGCGCTGCGGCCATAGACGAAGAATTCGACACCGGCCTCGCCATAGTCACGGCAGAAACGGGTGTGGTTGGCCGCACCTTCATCGCCGAACTGGGCCACCGCCGGCAGCGCGGCATGGTGGGCGAAGTGGCGCTCGTCGCTGAACATGGCGCCCAGCATGCGACTGGTGGTCGGGTGCTCGATGCTGCGGTGATACTTGCAGTTGAGGTTGGCGGCGGTGAAGTGCACGCGACCATCGGCAGTATCGGCACTGGGGCTGACGGTGGCGGCGTTGGCCACCCACATGCTCGATGCCGAGCAACTGGCCACCAGCAACGGCATGGCTTCCTTCGCTGCACGACGGATCACCTCGGCATCGCTGCCGCTGAAGCCCAAGCTGCGCAGGGCAGCCACGTCCGGGCGCTCCTGCGGCGCCAGCACGCCCTGCTGGAAGCCCATTTCCATCAGCGCCTTCATTTTCGCCAGACCCTGGCGTGCTGCCTCGCGCGGATTGGAACCCTGCTGGCTGTTGCTCTGCGAGGCCACGTTGCCGTACGACAAGCCGCCGTAGTTATGGGTCGGCCCCACCAGGCCATCAAAATTCACTTCATAGGATTTCATCGGCTAGGCTCCGAGACCTGTTGTTATAGGGTGACGCCCGGCGTCAGGGTTGCCGGTAGTGCAAGGCTCGCGGTCTCCAGCGAAGCCACGGGGTAGGCGCAGTAGTCGGCCGCGTAGTAGGCGCTGGCACGGTGGTTGCCACTGGCGCCGACACCACCGAATGGCGCGCTGCTGGCAGCGCCGGTCAGCTGCTTGTTCCAGTTGACGATGCCGGCGCGGCTGCGCAGCCAGAAGTGCTGGTAGCGAGCGTTGGAGTCCGACAGCAGACCGGCAGCCAGGCCGTACTGGGTGTTGTTGGCCTCCTCGATCGCCGCGTCGAAGTCGGCGTAGCGGATCACTTGCAGCAGCGGGCCGAAGAACTCCTCGTCCGGACGCTCGGCCACGGCGCTGACATCGATGATGCCCGGGGTGAGCAAGGCGGCACTGGCCTGGGGCTGGGTCATTTCCAGCAACACCACCGCGCCCTTGGCAAACAACTCGGCTTGGGCGGCCAGCAACGCCTGGGCGGCCTGCAGCGAGATCACCGACCCCATGAATGGCGCGGGCTGCTGATCGAAAGCGCCGACGCTGATACCACGACTGACCTCGACCAGGCGCGCGAGCAACCGGTCACCCCAGGCGCCCTGCGGCACCAGCAGGCGACGGGCGCAAGTGCAGCGCTGACCGGCGGAGATGAACGCCGACTGGATGATGGTGTAGACCGCCGCGTCGAGGTCCTTGACCTCATCGACCAGCAGCGGGTTGTTGCCCCCCATCTCCAGCGCCAGGATCTTGTCCGGGCGACCGGAGAACTGCTGGTGCAGCAAGTTGCCGGTACGGCTGGAACCGGTGAAGAACAGGCCGTCGATACCCGGGTTGGCGGCCAGCGCCACACCGGTTTCACGGGCGCCCTGGACCAGGTTGAGCACGCCCGCCGGCAAGCCGGCCTCGATCCAGCACTGCACCGTCAGTTCGGCGACCTTCGGGGTCAGCTCGCTGGGCTTGAACACCACGCAATTCCCCGCCAGCAGCGCCGGGACGATATGCCCGTTGGGCAGGTGGCCCGGGAAGTTGTACGGGCCGAACACGGCGACCACGCCATGCGGCTTGTGCCGCAGCACGGCGGTGGCATCGGCCAGCGGACCACTCTTCTCGCCGGTACGCTCACGGTAGCTCTGCACCGAGATCGCGACCTTGTTGACCATGCTGGTCACTTCGGTGGCCGACTCCCACAGCGGTTTGCCGGTTTCCTCGCCAATGCAGCGCGCCAGTTCATCTCCCCGAGCCTTGAGCTTTGCGGCAAAGGCCTCGAGCACACTGATGCGCGCCTCAAGGCTCAACGATGCCCAACCAGGGAAGGCCTGGCGAGCGGCCTGCACCGCGGCCTCGACTTGAGCGGCGTCGGCGCCCTGCCCTGCCCAGACCACCGCTTGAGTGACAGGATTCAAGGACTGCAGGGCTTCGCCCTGACCTGCCAGCCATTGGCCGGCGATGTAATGGGTGTTCATTTACTGGGCCTCCCGGCTAGCGGACAACGGCACGGCGCGGACATTGTCACCGGCGCCCAGGCGCAGGCGCTTGGCAGTCTGCGGATCGACCACCAGGGTGCCGGCCGCCAGGCGCGCAGGCGCCGCGGTGATGCGGCAGTCTTCGCGCTTGCGGTTGTGGATGATGTAGGGGGTGGCGTCGTCACCCGGCGTGCCAACGGCCAGCACCAGGGTTTCGCTCTCGCGCACGGCGCGGATCTTCGCGGTCTCGCACTCGATGGCCGGGCCGGCGTCGAAGATATCGACATAGCCCTGATAGCTGAAACCCTCGCGCTTGAGCATGGCCAGCGCAGGCTCGGTATCGGTGTGGACACGCCCGATGACATTGCGCGCAGCCTCCGAGAGGAAGCAGGTGTACAACGGGAACTTAGGCATCAGTTCGGCGATGAAGGACTTGTTGCCCACGCCCGTGAGGTAGTCGGCCTGACTGAACTCCATCTTGAAGAAGTGCCGGCCCAGGCTTTCCCAGAATGGCGAACGGCCCTGCTCGTCGGACATGCCGCGCATCTCGGCAATGATCTTGTGACCGAACAGCTCGGGGAATTCGGCAATGAACAGCATCCGCGCCCGGGACAGCAGACGGCCATTGAGGCCGTTGCGGCAGTCGCTGCGCAGGAACAGCGAGCACAGCTCGGAATTGCCGGTCAGGTCGTTGGCCAGGAACAGGGTCGGGATCTCGCGGTAGATCTTCAGCTCCTGGGACGCACTGACGGTCAGGCCGACCCGATAGTTGTACCAGGGTTCGCGCAGGCCGACGGCACCGGCGATGGCGCTGATGCCGACCACCAGGCCCTCGTCGTTCTCCATCACGAACAAGTAGTCGGTATCGCCGCGCTCGGCTTCGCCACGGAAGCTCTTCTCGGCCCAGCCGACGCGCTGGCCGAGGCGCTCCTCGTTGGCCGGAAGGGTGGTCAGGCCTGTGGTGCCGGTGCTGCGGGCCAGTTCGATCAGCGCGGGTAAATCGCTGCTGCGTACAGGACGAACGATCATGCTATCTCCTTGTGCGGCGGTCTGTGCCTGCCGCGAAACTCTCTGTTCCGGCGTTTCAGACCGCCACCAGGCGCACGCTGGCGCCTTCGCCGACGCCCAGGGCCTCGGCGGCCTCGCTGCCGAGGCTGACCGGCTTGCCCGGCACCCAGTCCAGTTCCAGCAGCACGGCTCGGTAATCCTGCAACTGGCCGTTGCACACCAGGTACGGACGCCCGCCCTTGGCCGGCGCATCGTCGAGCTTGACCGGCACCACCCGGCTCTGGGCAATGGAGCGGATGCCCGAGGCCCGCGCATGCAGGGTCGGGCCGCCGTCGAAGATGTCGATGTAGTGCTCGGTCTCGAAGCCTTCGCGCATGAGGATGTCGAAGGTGATCTGCGCCCGCGGATGCACCTGCCCCATGGCCTCCTGGGCCGCGTCGGCCAGCAAGGGCACGTAGATCGGATAGTGCGGCATCAGCTCGGCGAGGAAGGTGCGACTCTTCAGGCCGCACAGGCGCTCGGCGTCGGCGTAGTTGAGGTCGAAGAAATTGCGACCGATGGCATCCCAGAAGGGCGACTCGCCGTTCTCGTCGCTGTAGCCGACGATCTCGGTCACCACCGAATCGGCGAAGCGCTCGGGATGGGCGGCCATGAACAACAGGCGACCGCGGGAGTTGAGCTCGGCGAAGGCGCTGTTCACCAGTTCCGGCAGCACGTAGAAGCTGGTCAGCAGGCTGTTGCCGGTGAGGTCGTGGCACAGCGACAGGACGTGGATCTTGTTGTGGATCTTCAGCTCGCGCGAGGCGTGCACGAAGGTCTCGTTGCGAAAGCTGTAGAACGGCTCGGAATACCCCGCCGAGGCGACAATCGCCGAGCAACCGACCAGCTTGCGGGTCACGCTGTCCTCGAGCACGAAGAAGTAGCTCTCTTCCCCGTTGAAGCTCACTTCCGCGGCAAAAGAGGTTTCCGAGGCGGCGATCTTGTCGCCCAGGCGGCCGGCATCGTCCGGCAGCGAGGTGACACCAATGGGGCTGTCGGCAGCCATGCGCTGCACTTCGTTCAGATCCGCCATTTGCGCGGGGCGCATCACCAGCATGGTGTCACTCCTTTCGGGAAAGCGCGCCGATCACCTCGGCGCGGAAAAACGGCGGGCACGCGCCACTACCTGCAAGCAGGTGCCCGCACTGGAATTCAGGTTTTGCCGGCACCGACCTGACTCGGCGCCGGCAGGCAGACCGCCCGGCGATCAGCCCTGGGTCAGCTTGCGCACGGCGCGTTCGAAACGCGCCAGGCCTTCATCGATGTCGGCGTCCTCGACCACCAGGCTCGGAGCGAAACGCACCACGTCGGGACCGGCCTGCAGGACCATCACGCCTTCCTTCTCGGCGGCGTTGAGGATGTCCTTGGCCTTGCCCTTCCAGGCATCGCTCAGTACACAGCCGATCAGCAGGCCGACACCGCGCACCAGGGTGAACAGGCCGGTTTCCTGGCCGAGCTTTTCCAGACTAGCCTTGAAACGTTCGTGCTTGGCCTTGATGCCGGCCAGGGTCTCGGGGGTGTTGACTACGTCCAGTACCGCGCAGGCCACGGCGCAGGCCAGCGGATTGCCGCCGTAGGTAGTGCCATGGGTGCCGACGGCCAGGTGCTTGGCCAGGTCGCTGGTGGTCAGCATGGCGCCGATCGGGAAGCCGCCGCCCAGGCTCTTGGCGCTGGTGAGGATGTCCGGGGTGACACCGTAGTGCTGGTAGGCGTACAGCGAACCGGTACGACCGACGCCAGTCTGTACTTCGTCGAAGATCAGCAGGGCGTTGTGCTCGTCACACAGCTTGCGCGCGCCTTCCAGGTAGGCCTTGTCGGCCGGCACCACACCGCTCTCGCCCTGGATCGGTTCGATGACCACGGCGCAGGTCTTGTCGGAAATCTGTGCCTTGAGCGCTTCCAGGTCGTTGTACGGCACGTGGCTGATGCCGACGATCTTCGGGCCGAAGCCTTCGGAGTACTTGGGCTGGCCGCCGACGCTGACGGTGAACAGGGTACGCCCGTGGAAGCTGTTCACGGTGGCGATGATCTCGTGCTTCTCGGGACCGA
Source organism: Pantoea sp. Cy-639 (assembly GCF_011752525.1). Classification (GTDB taxonomy): domain Bacteria; phylum Pseudomonadota; class Gammaproteobacteria; order Pseudomonadales; family Pseudomonadaceae; genus Aquipseudomonas. The sequence continues at coordinate 97,316 of NZ_VWXI01000002.1, forward strand.
AGCGATCATGGGCGACGCGACGGGCCAGCTTGAAGGCGGCCTCGTTGGACTCGGCGCCGGAGTTGCAGAAGAACGCCCGCTCGGCGAAGGTCGCGTCCACCAGCTTGTGCGCCAGGCGCAGGGCCGGCTCGTTGGTGAACACGTTCGACACATGCCACAGGGTGTTGGCCTGCTCGGTCAGCGCCTTGACCAGCGCCGGATGGCAGTGACCCAGGGCGTTCACCGCGATGCCGCCAGCGAAGTCGATCAGCTCGCGACCGGTCTGGTCCCATACTCGGGAACCCTCGCCTCGCACAGGAATGAAGGCCGCCGGGGAGTAGTTGGGAACCATGACTTGGTCGAAATTGGCACGTTGCACCGGGGCTTGCTCAACGGACATCTGAGTCTCCTGAAGAGGAACGCTGGCCTGGAAGTGGCGAGCGATGGAAGGATTGTAAGGACTGATCGGCGCCTGTCCTTGCTGCCAGGCGACATCTTGTTACAGCGCCAAACCCTGTTTTTGCAAGGATTTCGGCAATGCGACAAACAGTGTCGCAATCGCGCAGTGTAACGGCAGAGCACAAGCCGGTGAACGGATGTTCACGCAATGCCGCACGTATCGTTCTCCTGCAAGAGCGGCCTTGTCTCGCGAAAGGGGCGCGAAGTGGGCCCGGACTTTGCGCCGCGCCCTACGGGCAACGGGGGCCGCTGCGCAGCCCTTTCGCGACACAAGGCCGCTCCCACAGAGGATCGACAGGCGCCGTCAGCCTTTCTCGGCAGGCGTCGAGCTCAGTTCGAACGGGCTGCTGCTGCGCCGCTGGTTGCGATCCTCGCGTGGCGTGGCGCCAAAGAAATTACGGTACGCACTGGAGAAGTGCGGCCCGGAGGAAAAACCGCAGGACAGGCCGATCTGGATGATCGACTTGCTGGTCTGCATCAGCATCTGCCGCGCCTTGTTCAAACGCAGCTCCAGGTAGTACTGGCTGGGAACGCGATTGAGGTACTGCTTGAAGATCCGCTCCAGCTGACGCCGGGACACGCACACATGCTGGGCGATCTCGTCGGTGGTCAGCGGCTCTTCGATGTTGGCCTCCATCAGCAATACCGCCTGGGTCAGCTTGGGATGGCTGGAGCCCAGGCGATTCTGCAACGGGATACGCTGACGCTCACCGCCTTCGCGAATACGCTCGACCACCAGTTCCTCGGACACCGCGCCCGCCAGTTCGGCCCCGTGGTCGCGCGCCAGCACCGCCAGCAGCAGATCGGTCGTCGCCATGCCGCCACAGGTGGTCAGGCGGTCACGGTCCCAGTCGAACAGATGACTGGTGGCAATCACCTTGGGGAAGCGCTCGGCGAAATCATCCTGCCAGCGCCAGTGCACCGCAGCCCGATAACCGTCGAGCAAGCCCAGCGCCGCCAACGGGTACACGCCGGCGGACAGGCCGCCGATCATGCAGCCGCCACGGGCCAGTTGCTTGAGCGCCGCCGACAGTGCCGGACCGATGGCCGCCGGCGGTTCATCGGCGAGCAGGAACAACTTGTGACAACCCTCCAGGCGACCGTTCCAAGGCTCGCCCGGCAGGCGCCAGCTCCCCTCCTGGCCAACTTCGGCCTGCAGGTACGACAAGCTGTAGACCACGTCCGGATGCACCCGCTGTGCCACCTGCAACACCTCTTCCGCCAACGCCAGGGTCAACGGTTTGGTGCTGGGCCAGATGAGAAATCCGATTCGCTGGGTGGTCATAGGGCGTGGTCCGAAACCTGGAGAGGAAGGTTCGCGCTCATGGCGCCGGGCATGCTGCATGGGTTGGGCAGCATGCCCCATTCTGGTGCAAAAGTGCAGCGATTACTTGAGGCTGCCGGAAAGGAACTGCTTGAGACGCTCGGACTGCGGATTGACCAGCACCTCGCGCGGGCAGCCACGCTCTTCCACCAGGCCCTTGTGCAGGAACACCAGCTGGTTGGACACCTCGCGGGCGAAGCCCATTTCGTGAGTGACCACCACCATCGTGCGGCCTTCCTGGGCCAGCGACTGCATGACCTTGAGCACGTCGCCCACCAGCTCGGGATCCAGCGCCGAGGTCGGCTCGTCGAACAGCATCACCTCGGGCTCCATGGCCAGGGCGCGGGCGATCGCCACCCGCTGCTGCTCGCCACCGGACATGTGCCCGGGGAAGGCATCCTTGCGGTGCGCCACGCCGACCTTGGCCAGGTAGTGCTCGGCCTTTTCCAGCGCCTCCTTGCGGTTCACGCCCAGCACATGCACCGGCGCCTCGATGATGTTTTCCAGCGCGGTCATGTGCGACCACAGGTTGAAGTGCTGGAACACCATCGACAGCCGCGAGCGCATGCGCTGCAACTGCTTCGGATCGGCCGCCTTGAGCGCGCCGTCCTTGCCCGCCACCAGTTTGAGCTCTTCGTTGTTGAGCAGGATCTTGCCGGCATGCGGTTGCTCGAGCAGGTTGATGCAGCGCAGGAAGGTCGATTTGCCCGAACCGCTGGAGCCGATGATGCTGATCACGTCGCCTGCCTTGGCTTCGAGCGAGACACCCTTGAGCACCTCATGGCTGCCGTAGCGCTTGTGCAGGTCTTGGATTTGGAGTTTGTACATGCTGTCGGTTCTCACAGAGCGTTCAGTGCTTGCGCGGCGCCAGGTAGCCGAGCCAGCGGCGTTCGGCCATCTTGAACAGGCGCACGAGGATGAAGGTCAGGCACAGGTAGAACACGCCCGCCGTGATATAGGCCTCGAAAGGCAGGTAGTACTGGGCATTGACCGTGCGCGCGGCGCCGGTGATGTCGATCAGGGTGACGATCGACGCCAGGCTGGTGGTCTGCAGCATCATGATCACTTCGTTGCTGTACTGCGGCAGCGCCCGGCGCAGGGCCGACGGCAGCAGGATGCGACGGTACATCTTCATGCGCGACATGCCGATCGCCTTGGCCGCCTCGATCTCGCCATGGGGCGTGGCCTTGAGGCTGCCGGCGATGATCTCGGCGGTGTAGGCACTGGTGTTGACGGCGAAGGCCAGGCAGGCGCAGAAGGTCGCGCTCGACAGCCATGGCCACAGGAAGCTTTCGCGCACCGCCTCGAACTGGGCCAGGCCGTAATAGATCAGGAACAGTTGCACGAGCATCGGCGTGCCGCGAATCACGTAGGTGTACAGCCAGGCGGTCAGGTTCACCAGCGGCTGCTTGGAGACCCGCATCAGGCCCAGCGGAATCGCCGCCAGCAGGCCGAAGAACAGCGACAGCGCCAACAGCTTGAGGGTGGTCAGCAGGCCGCCCAGATACAGTGGCATGGCCTCCCAGATGACGTTGTAGTCGAAGATCATAGTTCAGCCACCTTCACACCCACCGAGTAGCGTTTCTCGAGATACTTCAGGGCCAGCAGCGAGACGCTGGTCAGCACCAGGTACAGGGCCGCCACCGCCAGGAAGAAGGTGAACGGTTCGCGGGTGGCGTCAGCCGCCTGCTTGGCCTTGAACATCATGTCCTGCAGGCCGACCACCGAGATCAGTGCAGTGGCCTTGGTCAGCACCAGCCAGTTGTTGGTGAAGCCAGGGATCGCCAGGCGGATCATCTGCGGCACCATGATGCGGAAGAACACCTGGACGCCACTCATGCCATAGGCGGCACCGGCCTCGGCCTGGCCCTTGGGGATACCGAGGAAGGCACCACGGAAGGTTTCCGACAGGTACGCGCCGAAGATGAAGCCCAGGGTACCGATACCGGCCGCCAGCGGATTCAGGTCGATGTAGTCGTCATAGCCGAGCAGCGGCGCCACCCGGTTGATGATGTCCTGGCCGCCGTAGAAGATCAGCAGGATCAGGACCAGGTCGGGGATGCCACGGATGACCGTGGAATACAGATCCCCCAGCCAGGCCAACCAGCGCACTGGCGACAAACGCAGCGCCACGCCGATCAGACCGAGGACGATGGCCAGGGCCATCGACGACAAGGCGAGCTGTAGCGTCAGCCACGCCCCGTCGAGGATGACTGCCCCATAGCCTTTCAACATGATTGGGATTCCTCAGGGCTTGGGAATGAAAAATGGTGCAAACCTCAGCGATTCTGCTGTTTGCACCATTGCACAGGTGAAACTCGATGTCTTAGTTGGCGTCAGGGCCGTAGATATCGAAGTTGAAGTACTTCTTCTCGATCTCTTTGTACTTGCCGTTGGCGCGGATCGCGTCGATCGCCGCGTTGATGCGGTCGGTGTTGGCCTTGTCGCCCTTGCGCACGGCGATGCCGACGCCGTCACCGAAGTACTTGGTGTCGGTGAACGACGGGCCGACGAAGGCGAAGCCCTTGCCGGCGTCGGTCTTCAGGAAACCGTCTTCCAGTAGGGTGGCATCGGCGACGGTACCGTCCAGGCGACCGGCAGCGACATCGAGGTAGATTTCGTTCTGGGTGCCGTAAGGCACGACGGTGGCACCTTTGGGCGCCAGGACTTCCTTGGCGAAGCGGTCATGGATCGAGCCGCGCTGCACGCCGATCTTCTTGCCCTTGAGCTCGTCGAGGCTCTCGCTGACGACAGTGCCTTCCTTCATCACCAGGCGGGCCGGGGTCAGGTAGTAGCGCTTGGTGAAGTCGACCGACTTCTTGCGATCGTCGGTGATCGACATGGACGACAGGATGGCGTCGATCTTGCGCACTTTCAGCGCGGGGATCAGACCATCGAACTCCTGCTCGACCCAGGTGCACTTGGCCTTCATCTGTTCGCACAGGGCGTTGCCGATGTCGTAGTCGAAGCCGGCGATGCTGCCGTCGGGTTGCTTGAAGGCGAAGGGTGGGTAGGCAGCCTCGATACCGATCTTCAACGGTTTCTCATCGGCCTGCGACACCAGGGAAAACACGGAAAGCGCCAGGGCGCCAAGCAGTGCGAGCTTCTTCATCAGGTAACTCCATCGGTACGGGGCAATACAAGGCAGTTGTAACGGCTGCCCGATATGCGAATGGGTTCAACGCGAGCCGCGCAGGGTTCGACCAAGGTCGCAGACCACGAGCGAGTGAGTGGCATTTTAGCGACAGCCCGGTAGTCGATATTTCTTCAAAGCGACAACTAGTTACAGAAGCGCCTGGAACCGCGGCGGGCGATATTGACAGCTCTCACGGATTATGCAAGAGCAAAATAGAAATAACCTATATCCAAAGCAATAACCGGGCCTATTATTGGCAAAGCCTTGTACTCCGGCAAGCGCAGCGTGCCGCGATGCATAAAATGCTCGCAGAAACGCCCCAAAAGCGCACATGAATGTTTCCGCAAGCCCCGCTTCTGTGCGAAACCGGTGACAGCCACGGTTACCGATGAATGTCGGAGTAACAGTTCTCCGACAAAGAAAAGCCCCGCCGGATACCGGCGGGGCTTCAGTTTGACGTCACCTCGCAGGGCTAGTCTGCCCTGCAGTCAGCCCGACTCAGGCCGAAGCCAGGCTCATGGCCTTGTGAGTGTCGATCAGGTGCTGCACCACGCCAGGGTCGGCCAGGGTGGAAATATCGCCGAGCGCATCGTACTCGCCTGTAGCGATCTTGCGCAGGATGCGACGCATGATCTTGCCCGAGCGCGTCTTCGGCAGCCCCGGCGCCCACTGGATCACGTCCGGCGAGGCGATCGGCCCGATCTCCTTGCGCACCCAGTTCTTCAATTCCTGACGCAACTGCTCGCTCGACTCCTCGCCAGCGTTGAGGGTGACATAGACATAGATGCCCTGCCCCTTGATATCGTGCGGCACGCCGACCACCGCCGCCTCGGCGACCTTCGAGTGGGCGACCATGGCGCTTTCGATCTCGGCGGTCCCCATGCGATGGCCGGACACGTTGAGCACGTCATCCACGCGGCCGGTGATCCAGTAGTAGCCATCCTCATCGCGACGCGCGCCATCGCCGGTGAAGTACATGCCACGGAAGGTCTTGAAGTAGGTGTCGACGAACCGGTCGTGATCGCCATACAACGAACGCGACTGCCCCGGCCAGGAATCGAGGATCACCAGGTTGCCCTCTGCAGCGCCCTCGATCAGGTTGCCCAGGTTGTCCACCAGTGCCGGCACCACGCCGAAGAACGGACGGGTCGCCGAACCCGGCTTGAGGCCAGTGGCGCCCGGCAGCGGGCTGATCAGGATGCCGCCGGTCTCGGTCTGCCACCAGGTGTCGACGATCGGACAACGCTCCTTGCCGACGGTCTTGTAGTACCAGTTCCAGGCCTCTGGGTTGATCGGCTCGCCCACCGAACCCAACAGGCGCAGGCTCGAGCCATCGGCCCCGACCACCGCGGCCTCGCCCTCGGCCATCATGGCGCGAATGGCGGTCGGCGCGGTATAGAGGATGTTGACCTTGTGCTTGTCGATGATCTTCGACACACGGGTGATATCAGGGTAATTCGGCACGCCCTCGAACAGCAGCGTGGTCGCGCCATTGGCCAGCGGGCCGTAGACGATGTAGCTGTGCCCGGTGACCCAGCCGACGTCGGCGGTGCACCAGTAGACCTCGCCCGGGCGGTAGTCGAACACACGCTCGTGGGTCAGCGCGGCATAGACCAGGTAGCCACCGGTGGTGTGCAGCACACCCTTCGGCTTGCCGGTGGAGCCGGAGGTATAAAGGATGAACAGCGGCTCCTCGGCCCCCATCTCCTTTGGCGCGCAGTGGCTGGAGGCGACCTTCATCAGGTCCTCGAACCAGATATCGCGGTGCTGGTGCCAGGCGATGTCGCCACCGGTGCGCTTGCACACGATGATCTTCTGCACGCTGCTGGTTTCAGGGTTGGTCAGGGCCAGGTCGACATTGGCCTTGAGCGGGGTACGGCGACCGCCGCGCAGGCCTTCGTCGGCCGTGATCACCACCTTGGACTTGCAGTCGATGATGCGCCCGGCCAAGGCCTCCGGCGAGAAGCCCCCGAACACCACCGAGTGGATCGCGCCGATCCGCGCACAGGCCAGCATGGCCACCACGGCTTCGGGGATCATCGGCATATAGATGGTGACTACGTCACCCCGGTGCACGTCCTGGCCACGCAGGGCGTTGGCGAACTTGCAGACCTGCTCATGGAGCTCGCGGTAGGTGATGTTGCGGTGCTCGGAAGGATCGTCGCCTTCCCAGATGATCGCCAACTGGTCGCCACGGGTTTCCAGGTGACGATCCAGGCAGTTGTAGGAAACGTTGAGAGTGCCGTCGGCGAACCACTTGATGTCGACATGGTGGTCGTCGAACGAGGTCTGCTTGACCTTGGTGAAGGGCTTGATCCAGTCCAGGCGCTGGGCCTGCTCGCGCCAGAAGCCGTCCGGGTTGATCACCGATTGCTGGTACATGGCCTTGTAGGTGGCCTCGTCGGTCAGGGTACTGGCCGCAACCTCGGGACGAACGGGATACAGTGGAGCCGCACTCATCTGTGTTACCTCGGTGTAATAGTTGTTTTTGTATGGAACCGTTTGTAACTGTACCAGAGCGCAAAAAACCATTCGACGTTGGTAGTAACGTGAGGGCGGGCAATCCCGTCTTTTTCAAGCAACCGCTCTAGCGCGCAGCACAGCGCGATCCAGAGGGGAGAAAATGGCAGTTTGCCAGGGGATTGTTACAGATTCTGTCAAAAGACTTTATCAAAACCCACTCTGTTTCAGCCGTGCCTCCCCCCATAAAATTCACCTCGCCAGCAACGGCAACGCGATTAACTTGGCAACTACCCCCACGAAGGCAACGTTAATCCGCATCTGATCCTGATAGTTAAAACTAGCTGTACTCGCGGCGCCACAAGCGCCGCGTGCCCCCCTCACGACCTTAGACAGGTAAAAAGAAAATGAAAGCTTTACTGGTATTGGCACTTGGCGGTTTTTGCGGCGCGGCACTGGCCGGCGAAGCAAAAGATGCCGAGCAGATTCCGGTTGAACAGTACAGTTACTCGCAACACTTGGACATCGCCCGCGTTCTGTCCATGAGCGAAGTTCCAAACGTCTGCGAAGTAGTGCCCGCCCGTATGACCTACGAGGACTCCCAGGGCCAGAAGCACATTCTCGAATACCGCGTGATGGGGAACGGCTGCTCCAACGGCTGATACCTGACTAGACACCTTCGCGGGGCAAGCCCGCTCCCACCGGACAAAATGGGAGCGGGCTTGCCCCGCGATGTTTCCAGCCCGACTTTCGTCGTTATTCAGTTGATTTGCCAAGTGCGTAATCACGCAACTTGTTGGCAATGGTCGTGTGCGACACACCCAGTCTTTTTCCCAGCGCACGACTACTTGGAAACTCGCCCATCAAACTTTCCAGCACCGCCTTTTCAAAGCGCCCGACAATCTGCGAAAGATCGCCGTCCAGGGAAAACTCACCCAACGGCTGGCGCACACCATAATCCGGCAAACGGATATGTTCGCTCTTCACCACCCCGCCCTCGCATAATGAAACGGCCTGGAACAATACGTTCTCCAGTTGCCGCACATTGCCCGGCCAATGATATTGGCTCAACTTGTCCATCGCCGAAGATGCCAGACGCGGCATCGGGCAACCGATCTGTCGGCTGGCCTGGTCGAGAAAATGCTGCACCAGCCCTTCCAGGCCATCCATGCACTCGCGCAGCGGCGGAATGTGCAACGACAACACGTTGAGGCGATGGTACAGGTCCTGGCGGAATTCACCGCGGGCGCACAGTTCCGACAAATCGACCTGGGTCGCACAGATCACCCGCACATCCAGATAGACCTCCTCGTCACTGCCGACCCGGCGGAAGCAGCCGTCCTGCAGGAAGCGCAACAGCTTGACCTGCAGGCGCGGACTCATCTCCCCCACCCCGTCGAGGAACAACGTACCGCCGGCGGTCAGCTCCAGCAGCCCGAGCTTGCCCTCGACCCGCGCGCCCTCGAACGCCCCCGGGCCATAGCCGAACAACTCGGTCTCGGCCATCGACTCCGGCAAGCCGGCGCAGTTGAGCGCCATCAGCGGGGCCTGGCCTCGCGGGCTGGCCAGGTGGCAGGCGCGGGCCAGCAGCTCCTTGCCAGTACCGGTCTCGCCCTCGATCAGCAGTGGCGCGTCCAGCGGCGCCATGCGCCGCGCCTCGCGCACCACTGCCGCCATCACCCGCGAACTCTGGAAGATGCTGTCGAAACCACGCAATTCCTGCTTGCGCACGTTATAGATGCGCTCGCCGATGCGATCGGCGCGATGCAAGGTCAACACCGCACCGGCCAGCGCTTCGCTGTCATCGTGCTCCGACTGCAGCGGCGCGATATCGGCCAGGAACACATCACCCTTGACCTTGACCCGCAGGCCATTGATTCGCGACTTGTTGGCCCGCACCAGTTCCGGCAGGTCGAAGTCCTCGACATAGCGCGACAGCGGAATGCCCGGCACCTCGTCGACCCGCACCCCCAGCAACTGCGCCGCGCCACGGTTGGCGGCGACGATGCTGCCACCCATGTCGATCGACAGCACCGGAAAATCCAGCGCGCCGAGCAAGGCGTTGAGCTCCATGTGCCGCCGCTCGCTGGGCATCAGCCCGACCCGCTTGACCCCGAACACCCCGGCGATCGACTCGAACTTCGGCCGCAACGCCTGGAACTGCAGGTTGATCAGGTTCGGGCAGTGCAGGTAGATGGCGTTGCCGTGATCGCCGCCCACCTCGCCACGCAGCACGTTGATGCCGTACTCCACCAACAGGTTGAGGATGTCGCGCAGAATCCCGATACGGTTCTGGCAGTGCACTTTGATACGCATGAAAGCTCTCGAAGCGCGGCAGTTTTTTCACCGTCGCACAGAAAAGTCGTAAAGATAAGCTGACAAAAAGACCCTTCAGGCCAGCCGGATGACGGTGATTTTCCGGCATGGCGGGTATTTTGTAAAATAATCGTTACAAATCTCGGGCGAACGGACCTCCACGCAGCATCCCCCACCCCGTGCAAAACGGCGAAGGCAGGGATATTCCTAAGGCATGTCCTGAACATAACAAGAACGCCCTCACCAGGAGAGCCACATGAAACAGACGCAATACGTGGCCCGCGAGCCCGATGCCCAGGGTTTCATCGATTACCCGCAACAAGAGCACGCGGTATGGAACACCCTGATCACTCGCCAGATGAAAGTCATCGAAGGCCGGGCGTGCCAGGAATACCTCGACGGCATCGAGCAGCTCAAGCTGCCCCATGACCGCATCCCGCAACTGGGCGAAGTCAACAAAGTGCTTGGCGCCACCACCGGCTGGCAGGTCGCCCGCGTACCGGCACTGATCCCGTTCCAGACCTTCTTCGAACTGCTGGCCAGCAAGCGCTTCCCGGTCGCCACCTTCATCCGCACCCCGGAAGAACTGGACTACCTGCAAGAGCCCGACATCTTCCATGAGATCTTCGGCCACTGCCCACTGCTGACCAACCCCTGGTTCGCCGAATTCACCCACACCTACGGCAAGCTCGGCCTGGCCGCCACCAAGGAACAACGCGTCTACCTGGCGCGCCTGTACTGGATGACCATCGAGTTCGGCCTGATGGAAACCGCGCAAGGTCGCAAGATCTACGGCGGCGGCATCCTCTCCTCGCCGAAGGAAACCGTCTACAGCCTGTCCGACGAGCCCGAGCACCAGGCCTTCGACCCGATCGAAGCCATGCGCACGCCGTACCGCATCGATATCCTGCAGCCCGTGTACTTCGTCCTGCCGAACATGAAGCGCCTGTTCGACCTGGCCCACGAAGACATCATGGCCATGGTCCACCAGGCCATGCAGCTGGGCCTGCACGCCCCGAAGTTTCCACCCAAGGTAGCCGCCTGAGCCGCCCTGTCGATAACAACTCAAATCGGAAAACACCCATGAATGCCTTGAACCAAGCCCACTGCGAAGCCTGCCGCGCCGATGCGCCGAAAGTCACCGACGATGAACTGGCGGTGCTGATCCGCGAAATTCCGGACTGGAACATCGAAGTCCGCGACGGCCACATGGAGCTCGAGCGCGTCTTCCTGTTCAAGAACTTCAAGCATGCCCTGGCCTTCACCAACGCCATCGGCGAAATCGCCGAGGCCGAAGGCCACCACCCAGGCCTGCTGACCGAGTGGGGCAAGGTCACCGTGACCTGGTGGAGCCACTCGATCAAGGGCCTGCACCGCAACGACTTCATCATGTGCGCCCGCACCGACGAAGTCGCCAAGACCGCCGAAGGGCGCAAGTGATGCACTTCGCGGCCATCGGACGGGTCCCTGGCGACCCGATCCTCGGCCTGATGGAGGCCTATGCCCGCGATGCCAGCCCGGCCAAGTTCGACTTGGGTGTCGGCGTATTCAAGGACGCCCAGGGCCTGACGCCGATCCCCGCGGCGGTCAAGCAGGCCGAGCAGCGCCTGGTCGAGCGCCAGGCCACCAAGAGCTATGTCGGCGGCCACGGAGATGCGACCTTCGGTCGCCTGATCGGCGAACTGGTGCTGGGCAGCGCCTCACCGCTGCTGGCCAGCCAGCGTGCCGGTGCCACCCAGACCCCGGGCGGCACTGGCGCCCTGCGCCTGGCGGCGGAGTTCATCGCCCATTGCCTGCCGGGACGCGGCCTGTGGCTGAGCGACCCGACCTGGCCGATCCACGAGACGATCTTCGCTGGCGCCGGCCTGAAAGTGTCCCACTATCCCTATGTGGGCGCGGACAACCGGCTTGACGTCGACGGCATGCTGGCCGCCCTGGAACAGGCGCCGCAGGGCGATGTAGTGCTGTTGCACGCCTGCTGCCACAACCCCACCGGCTTCGACCTGAGCCAGGACGACTGGCGCGCGGTGCTGGAGATCGTCAAGCGACGCAACCTGCTGCCGCTGATCGACTTCGCCTACCAGGGCTTCGGCGATGGCCTGGAAGAGGACGCCTGGGCGGTACGGCTGTTCGCCGCCGAACTGCCGGAGCTGCTGATCACCAGTTCGTGCTCGAAGAACTTCGGCCTGTACCGCGACCGCACTGGCGCCCTGCTGGTATGCAGCCACGACAGTGAAAAGCTGCAGGATGTACGCAGCCAGCTGGCACTGCTCGCGCGCAACCTGTGGTCGACCCCGCCGGACCACGGCGCCGCGGTAGTGGCCGAGATTCTCGGCGACGCCGCGCTCAAGGCGCTGTGGCACGAAGAGGTCGACGCCATGCGCCAACGCATCGCCGAGCTGCGCCAGGGGCTGGTCCAGGCCCTTGAGCCACACGGCCTGGCCGAGCGCTTCGCGCACATTGCCGAGCAACGCGGGATGTTCTCCTACACCGGACTGAACCCGGAGCAGGTACGCCTGCTGCGCGAACGGCACAGTGTGTACATGGTCGGCACCGGCCGGGCGAACATCGCCGGCGCGGATGCCCAACGCCTGGAGCAACTGGCTGCGGCCATCGCCGACGTCTGTCGCTGAGATCTGGCCGAGGCGGCGTGGAAAAGGGTGTGGGGCAGGCCCGCTCCCACACCCTTTTCCAACGTCCGCATCCACGCGCCCTACCGGCACATCCCTGGCGGATATCCACCCGTTAAAACCGACCAGTGTCCGGAAAAATCTCAAACTGTCATCCAGACTGCTGTATCCTGCCCCAGCTTTTCGAAGCCCCTCACGCGCCTGGCGCAGTCTTTTCACTCACACTTGCGAGGAACGACGAGATGCATGAAATCCCGAATCTTCCCTTCCCAAGCCTGAACCCCGAAGAGCAATCCGTTGCCGCCCACGCCGAACCGGCGCCTGCCGTCGAGCAGGACGGTGACGATCAATCCAGCGCCGACCAGGAATAACCCGCGCACATCCGACAGTGTGAAAACGGCTGACCTGCGGGAACCTCCCCGTCATCGCGTTTTCACACCGTCAAGAACCCCGACCCGCCGAAGGACCCCATGCCCGAGTCACCCCGCCCCTTTGCAGTCACCCTGCAAGTCGTCTCCATCGTGCTCTTCACCTTCATCGGCTACCTGAATATCGGCATTCCCCTCGCCGTGCTGCCCGGCTACGTGCACAACGACCTGGGCTTCAGCGCCGTGATCGCCGGCCTGGTGATCAGCGTCCAGTACCTGGCCACCCTGCTCAGCCGCCCGACCGCCAGCCGCATCATCGACAACCTCGGCAGCAAGAAGGCCGTCATGTGGGGCCTCGCCGGTTGCGGCCTGAGCGGCGTGTTCATGCTTGCCTGCAGCTTCCTCACCCACCTGCCGGCGCTGAGCCTGGCCTGCCTGCTGGTCGGCCGCCTGGTGCTGGGCAGCGCCGAAAGCCTGGTGGGGTCGGGGTCGATCGGCTGGGGGATCGGCCGGGTCGGCGCAGACAACACCGCCAAGGTCATTTCCTGGAACGGCATCGCCAGTTATGGCGCACTGGCCATCGGTGCGCCGCTGGGGGTGCTGATGGTCAAGGCACTGGGCTTGTGGGCCATGGGCGCGAGCATCATCCTGCTCGGCGTGCTCGGCCTGCTGCTGGCCTGGCCCAAGCGTGCCGCCCCCGTGGTGGCCGGCGTGCGCCTGCCTTTCCTACGGGTGCTGGGCAAAGTGTTCCCCCACGGCTCGGGGCTGGCCCTGGGCTCGATCGGCTTTGGCACCATCGCCACCTTCATCACCTTGTACTACGCCAGCCGCGACTGGCCCAACGCCGCACTGACCCTGAGCCTGTTCGGCGCCAGCTTCATCAGCGCGCGCCTGCTGTTCGGCAACCTGATCAACCGTATCGGCGGCTTTCGCGTGGCGATCGCCTGCCTGTCGGTGGAAACCCTGGGGCTGCTGATGCTGTGGCTGGCGCCCAGCGCCGAGCTGGCCCTGGCGGGAGCGGCACTGAGCGGGTTCGGTTTCTCGCTGGTATTTCCGGCGCTGGGCGTGGAAGCGGTGAACCAGGTGTCGGCCGCCAACCGCGGCGCGGCGGTGGGGGCCTATTCACTGTTCATCGACCTGTCGCTGGGCATCACCGGACCGCTGGTGGGCGCGGTGGCGGCGGGCTTCGGCTTCGCCTCGATGTTCCTGTTCGCCGCTGCGGCAGCGGCTTGCGGACTGGTATTGAGCCTGTACCTGTACCGTCAGGCGCAACGCCTGCGCGCCACCTGAAAACATCGCGGGGCAAGCCTGCTCCCACGGGGATACGCCGTGGGAGCAGGCTTGCCCCGCGATGGCCGGCACATTCAGCGCTGGGCGTACTGCAACACTACTTCCAGCGGATGACGCAACTGCTTCTCGGTCATGCGCTTGACCTGGCTGCGGCACGAGTAGCCGGTCGCCAGCGCTTCCCCTTCCTTGTCCAGCTTGGTCGCCCAGGATTGCTCGAAGATGGTCTTCGAGGTCTGCTGGTTACGCGCCTCGTGCCCATAGGTGCCAGACATGCCGCAGCAGCCTGTGGCCTCGGTGACCAGTTTCAGCCCCAGTCGCGCGAACACCTGCTCCCACTGCCGGGTGCTGGCCGGCACGTTGGTCTTCTCGGTGCAGTGGGCCATCAGGCGGAAGCTCTCGGCCTTGGCCGCCACCTGCTCGGGCAGCACGTCCATCAGCCATTCCTGGGGCAGCAGCACCTTGGGGCATCCCGCCAGGCCATCGACCTTCTGGTACTCCTGTCGGTACACCAGGGTCATCGCCGGATCCAGCCCCACCAGCGGCACGCCGCAGTCGGCCAGGGCCTTGAGCTGGGTGGCGTTGCGAATCGCCGCCTTGGCGAAGGCCCCCAGGAAGCCCTGGACATGCAACGGCTTGCCGTTGGCACTGTACGGCGCGAGGAACACCTTGTGCCCCAGGCGATGGGCCAGCTCGATGAACGACGCCAGCAACGGCGTTTCGAAGTAGCGGGTAAAGGCATCCTGCACCAGCACGATGCTGCGCTCGCGCTGCGCCGGGGTCAGCTCGCGCAGGGCCGGCACGCTGGCCACCTGGACCCGGCAACGGGTCAGGGTCGACTGGAAGTTGAAGCGGCTGATCAACGGGCTGTCGACCATGCCGACCTTGTCCGCCAGCAGGCGCCCCACCCACTTCGACCCCATCACCGCGTTGTACAGACCAGGCGCATGGGCCAGATACGGGATGGTGAACTCCAGCGAGCCGATCAAGTAGTCACGCAGCGGCCTCTGGTAGCGGCCGTGGTACAGCTCGAGGAAGCGCGAGCGGAAGTCCGGCACGTTGACCTTGATCGGGCACTGCCCGGCGCACGACTTGCACGCCAGACAGCCGGCCATGGCGTCGTAGACCTCATGGGAAAAATCTTCCTGTCCCTGGTTGCGTGCACGATTGTTGCGCAACCGCGCCGGCAGCCCCTTGAGCCAGGACACCCGGTTGCGCGTCGCCGCCAGCACATCGATGCCGGCCTCGCCCTGCAGGCGCAGCCATTCGCGCACCAGCGAGGCACGCCCCTTGGGCGAGTGCTGACGCTCGCGGGTGGCCTTCCACGACGGGCACATGGCGTCGTTGGGATCGTAGTTGTAGCAGGCACCGTTGCCGTTGCAGTACACGGCGCTGCCGAAGTCCTGCCAGACCCGCTCGTCAATCGTGCGATCGAGATCGCCACGCAGGGTCACGCCATCCACCGGGGTCAGGCCTTCGACGCTGTCCGGCGGGGTGCAGATCTTGCCGGGGTTGAGCTGATTGTGTGGGTCGAAGGCGCCCTTCAAGCGCTGCAACGCCGGGTACAGCTCACCGAAATAGGCCGGGACGTACTCCGAGCGCAGGCCCTTGCCATGCTCCCCCCAGAGCAGGCCACCATAGCGCTGGGTCAAGGCCGCCACCGCATCGGAGATCGGCTTGACCAATGCGGCCTGGGCCGGGTCCTTCATGTCCAGGGCCGGGCGCACGTGCAGCACGCCGGCGTCGACATGGCCGAACATGCCGTAGGCCAGGCCATAACCATCGAGCAAGGCGCGAAAATCGGCGATGTAGTCGGCCAGTTGCTCAGGGGGTACCGCGGTATCCTCGACGAACGGCTGCGGACGCACTTCGCCCTCGACGTTGCCCAGCAGGCCCACCGAACGCTTGCGCATGGTGTAGACGCGCGTGACCGCCTCGGCGCCTTCAGCCAGGGTATGGCCCAGGCGCTCGACGCTGGTGTCGCTGCGCAGGTGCTCGATGAACGCCTGTACCCGGGCATTGACCTCGGCCGGCTCGTCGCCGCAGAACTCCACCAGGTTGATGCCCAGGGTCGGGCGCCCCGGGTCGGCCGGGAAATACTCGGCGACGCTGTGCCAGACGATGTCCTGCATCGCCAGCATCAGCACCTTGGAGTCGACGGTCTCGATCGACAACGGCTTGTGCGCCATCAATGCATTGGCGTCGCGCAGGGCGTCCATGAAGCTGGTGTAGCGCACGTTGACCAGTACGGCGTACTTCGGAATCGGCAGCACATTGAGCTTGGCCTCGACCACATAACCGAGCGAGCCTTCGGCGCCGCACAGCACGCTGTTGAGGTTGAAGCGACCTTGCTCGTCACGCAGGTGCGCGAGGTCGTAGCCGGTCAGGCAGCGATTGAGCCTGGGGAAGGTGCTTTCGATCAGCTCGCCCTGGGTTTGCTGGATCTCCCGGGCCATGCGGTACACCTCGCCGACCCGACCTGGCGCGGCACAAGCCTGTTCCAGCGCCGCATCGTCGATCGGCAGGCTATGCAGGCGCTCGCCGCCGAGCAGCACGCTGTGCAGCTCTAGCACGTGGTCACGGGTCTTGCCATAGGTGCAACTGCCCTGGCCGCTGGCGTCGGTGTTGATCATGCCGCCGACGGTGGCACGGTTGGAGGTCGACAGCTCAGGGGCGAAAAACAGCCCGTGGGGCTTGAGCGCGGCGTTGAGCTGGTCCTTGACCACGCCGGCCTGGACCCGCACCCAACGCGCCTCGACGTTGATCTCGAGAATGCTGTTCATGTGCCGCGACAGGTCGACGACGATGCCGTCGGTCAGCGACTGGCCGTTGGTGCCAGTACCACCGCCGCGCGGGGTGAGCTTGATGCCGCGAAAACGCGGCTCGGCCATCAGCGTGGCAACCCGTGCCACATCCTCGGCATCCAGTGGGAATACCGCGGCCTGGGGCAGGCGCTGGTAGATCGAGTTGTCGGTGGCCAGCACGGTGCGAGTCGCGTAGTCGGCGCTGATCTGGCCGCGGAAGCCGCTGCCTTTCAGGGCTTCGAGGAATTCAGGATATTGGGCGGCGGGCGCGCGGGGCGGCAGCTGGGCGATCATCGGTGGATGGCCTCGTTATCGTGTCTTGGCTGATCAGGGCTTGCAGGAACGGTACAACACGCTTCTGCAGATGCAATAGATTGTCATTTCTGCATGAATCGATTTGCATTGGATGACGGGTAGGCCAATGTTCCTGTAGTTTCGCGCCAGGGGCAAACGGATATTCCTGCCGCTATCGATGAGTTTCATGAATGAATTACCGCCACCTCACCCCCTCGATGTCGCTACTGCTGGCCTTCGAGGCCGCGGCACGGCATGAAAGCTACACCCGCGCCGCCGCCGAGCTGTCGCTCACGCAAAGCGCGGTGAGCCGCCAGGTGCAGGCGCTGGAGCAGCAACTGGGGCTGACCTTGTTCCGCCGCGAAGGTCGCCAGGTGCAACTGACCGACGTCGGCCGCCTGTACCAGCGCGAATTGAGCGAGGCGCTCGGACGCATCCGCAGCGCCACCTTGCAGGCCCTGGCCTACCAGTCCGGCGTCGGCACCCTGCGCCTGGCGACCCTGCCAACCTTCGGCTCGAAGTGGCTGCTGCCACGCCTGCATGCGTTCTACGGCGCCCACCCAGGCATGCTGGTGCACATTCATTCACGCATCGAAGCGATCAACTTCGATGCCAGCGAGATCGACGCCGCCATCGGCGTGGCCAGCCACGACCTGCCAGGGCTGATCTGCCATCGCCTGCACGCCGAGGAACTGGTGGTGATCCTGCCACCGGAGGCGGCCCGGGATGGCCAGTGGGACCCGACGCGGATCAGCGCCGAAATGCTGCTCAATGTCGCCAACAACCCCCACGCCTGGGGCGAATGGTTTTCCCACCACAGCCTGCCCCACCGAGCGATGCGCCTGGGGCCGAGCTTCGAGCTGACCTCGCACCTGATCCAGGCGGTACGAGCCGGCATCGGCATCGGCCTGGTGCCGCGGATCCTGGTGGCGGACGAACTGGCCAGCGGCGAGCTGTTCAGCCCCGGGGCGCCATTCGCCAGCCAGCGCAGCTACTACCTGATCTACCCACCACGCAACGAAGCGCTGCCATCGCTACGCGCGTTTCGCAGTTGGCTGCTGGAACAGATCTGAGCCCCCAACAGCGCGGGAACAAGCAATAAAAAACCCGATGCCAGTCGCCCGGCATCGGGTTTCTTCAAGCCATTACGGCTTACTTGGCAATACTGCTCGCGGCACCGTTGGTCGATGCGCCACGCTTGCCCTTGATCAGGTAGGCCAGGTACATCACCACCAGCCAGACCGGCATCGCGTAAACCGACACCTGGATGCCCGGGATCTGCAGCATGATGCCCAGGATCAGCACCACGAACGCCAGCACCAGGTAGTTGCCATAGGGGTACCACAGCGCCTTGAACAGCGGCTTCTGGCCGGTACGGTCCAGGTGCTGGCGGAACTTCAGGTGCGAGTAGCTGATCATCGCCCAGTTGATCACCAGGGTCGCCACCACCAGCGACATCAGCAGTTCCAGGGCGTTCTGCGGCATCAGGTAGTTGAGCAGCACAGCGATCAGGGTCACGGCCGCCGACACCAGGATCGAGCGCACCGGCACGCCGCGACGGTCGACCTTCGCCAGCGCCGCCGGGGCATCACCCTGCTCGGCCATGCCCAGGAGCATGCGGGCGTTGCAGTAGGTGCCGCTGTTGTACACCGACAGCGCAGCGGTCAGGACCACGAAGTTCAGCAGGTGCGCGGCAACGTCGCTGCCCAGCAGCGAGAACACCTGGACGAACGGGCTGCTGCCATAGCTGCCGCCGGACGCGTCGATGCTGGCCACCAGGCTGTCCCACGGGGTCAGCGACAGCAGAATCACCAGGGCGCCGACATAGAAGATCAGGATGCGATAGATGACCTGGTTGATCGCCTTGGGGATCACGGTCTTCGGCTTGTCGGCCTCGGCGGCGGTGAAACCGAGCATTTCCAGGCCGCCAAAGGAGAACATGATGAACGCCAGGGCCATCACCAGGCCGCTGACACCATGCGGGAAGAAGCCACCATGGGCCCACAGGTTGGTGACCGATGCCTCAGGACCGCCGCTGCCGCTGGTCAGCAGGTAAGCGCCCAGGGCGATCATGCCGACGATGGCGGCGACCTTGATGATCGCGAACCAGAACTCGGCCTCGCCGAAGATCTTCACGTTCATCAGGTTGATGGCGTTGATCAGGATGAAGAAGCCCGCCGCCGTGACCCAGGTCGGGATCTCCGGCCACCAGTAGTGGATGTACTTGCCCACCGCCGACAGCTCCGACATGCCCACCAGGATGTACAGCACCCAGCAGTTCCAGCCCGACAGGAAGCCGGCGAAGCCGCCCCAGTACTTGTGCGCGAAGTGGCTGAAGGAGCCGGCCACCGGCTCCTCGACGATCATCTCGCCAAGCTGGCGCATGATCATGAAGGCGATAAAGCCGCAGATGGCGTAGCCGAGGATCATCGACGGACCGGCGGACTTCATCACGCCGGCCGAGCCCAGGAACAATCCGGTACCGATCGCGCCACCCAGGGCGATCAGCTGGATATGGCGGTTCTTCAAGCCACGCTTGAGTTCGCCAGACTGTGAGTTATGTCCACTCATGAACGAAGTCACCTGCTTGTTTTTATCTGTGACGGAATCGGACCCACCGCGCTCGTGGCGCAGCGGAATGGCAAGGTGGTTACCTTGGGTTCTTGGACGGGTCTCTCGTGAAGGGCAGCAAAGCCCCAGGCGGATCAACCGGGTGTCGGCAAGAGTGCGCGGTACGCAAGGGAGTCACAGGTAAAACGCGGCGCATTGTATACCCCTGCGAACGCGCAGGCGTCAACGCGTTGCGTCGTTTCCTGTGGAAAAAACGCACCGGTCCTGGGGTGAAAGCCTGGAAAGGCGGAGTGATCGGCGTACATGGCGCCTCCATTTGTTGTTTTCGATGCCCGGCTCTGCGGCCCGGCCCTGCACACGGCAATGGCGCTATAACAGCGTGGGGACGGGGGTTTGGGAAGGGGGCGCGGGGTAATGCGCAGGCTCTGGGGCGGAGGATTCGGCAAATTTTTGTTACGCCAGCCGCCAAAATAAGTGTCGAGACACGAGAAATCGACCAGATGCGTATAAATTTCTTTACAAGCCGGTTCAAAAAGTTTCCACATGGCATGGAAAATTCTTTTTGATCAGTGGCTTGGGGCGGCCAAGTGACGCAGCAGCGCTTTTCCACCCGGCACAAAAAAGCCAGCCCGAAGGCTGGCTTGTTCAGGACCTAGGCCGATCAGCCGCGCGGCTTCTCGCGACCACGACCACGCCCTGCCGGCTTGTCGCCCTCAGGACGCACCGGACGCTTGCGCATCTCGCTCGGGCGTTCGGCAACGGCGCTACCGCGGCCACCCTTGCGTGGCCCAGCCTCTTCGCGCGGCGCACGAGCCGGGCGCTCGCCCTGGCCTTCGGCGGCCGGGCGCAGGGTACGAACACGCTCGCCACGCCCCAGCGGACGCGTCGACTTGCGCTGCAGACGCTCGAGCTTGTCCTTGGCCTTGAGTTTCATTTCCGGCAGCGCCACTGGCTGCAGGCCGACTTCGGCGGCAAGGATGTCGATTTCACCCTGGCTCATTTCGCGCCAGCGCCCCATCGGCAGGTCGGAGTTGAGGAACACCGGGCCGAAACGCACGCGCTTCAGGCGGCTGACCACCACGCCCTGGGATTCCCACAGGCGCCGCACCTCACGGTTGCGGCCTTCCATCACCACGCAGTGATACCAGTGGTTGAAGCCTTCGCCGCCCGGCGCCTTCTGGATGTCGGTGAACTTGGCCGGGCCGTCCTCGAGCATCACGCCCGCCTTGAGGCGGTCGATCATGTCGTCGTCGACCTCGCCACGCACACGCACCGCGTACTCGCGGTCCATCTCGTAGGACGGGTGCATCAGGCGGTTGGCCAGCTCACCGTCGGTGGTGAACAGCAACAGGCCGGTGGTGTTGATGTCCAGGCGACCGATGTTGATCCAGCGCCCTTCCTTAGGACGCGGCAGGCGGTCGAACACGGTCGGACGCCCTTCTGGGTCGTCACGGGTGCAGATCTCGCCATCGGGCTTGTTGTACATGATCACCCGGCGGGTCGCCTCGGCGGCCTCGACGCGCTTGATCAGCTTGCCGTCGACGGTGATGGCGTCGTGCAGGTCAACACGCAGGCCGAGGGTGGCCTCGACGCCGTTGACCTTGATACGGCCCTGGCTGATCCAGGCCTCGACGTCACGACGCGAGCCGACACCGATGCGTGCCAGCACCTTCTGCAGCTTTTCGCCGGACGGCGGGGTGGGTTGTTGGTCTTGCAGGTCTTTGTCACTCATCTGGGCACCTCCCGGTGTAGAAGTGAAAGCGGTTCGCGGCGACAGATGCGCCGCAGGGGGCGCGAATCATACGCGGTTCGGCGGGGGAACGCACTGCAGGGTAGTAGGTTTTTTGCCAGGTGCCCGGGCTTTGCGCCCAACGGTGTGTCGACCGGGCCTGCGTCTTCGCGGGGCCAACCCGCTCCCACCAGGCCTCGCACCTTGCCGCGTGAAGGGCCTAGGCCTTGGGCTCGACCTCAGGCGCCTGCGCCTCGTCGCGCAGGTCGTCGAAATCAGTCTTGAGCCCCTCCTCCATCGCATCCAGTTCCACCAGCAAGCTGCGGAAACTGGTCTCCTCCTTCGGCTCAGCTGGCTCGGCCTCTTCCTCCTCGCCCAGGCTGGCATCGGCCAAGGCCTGCAGGTGCGCCGGCACTGGCGCCTCGTCCGGATCGAGCAGCGGCTCCGGCTCCAGCTCACGCAGCTCGGCCAGGGCCGGCAACTCGTCGAGACTCTTGAGGTTGAAGTGATCGAGAAACGCCTTGGTGGTGGCGAACATCGCCGGACGCCCAGGCACTTCACGGTAGCCGACGATCCGGATCCACTCGCGCTCCATCAAGGTCTTGATGATATTGCTGTTGACCGCCACACCGCGCACATCCTCGATCTCGCCACGGGTGATGGGCTGGCGGTAGGCAATCAGCGCCATGGTCTCCAGCAAGGCACGCGAATAGCGCTGCGGGCGCTCCTCCCACAGGCGGCCGACCCACGGCGCGTACGCCTCGCGGATCTGCAGGCGATAACCACTGGCCACCTCCTTGAGTTCGAAGGCGCGGCCGCTGCATGACTTGGCCAGCACGTCCAGGGCTTTCTTGAAGACAGCCGGCGCCGGACGCTCGGCTTCTTCGAACAGCTCGTAGAGGCGCTCGAGGGATTGCGGCTTGCCCGAGGCCAACAGGAAGGCCTCGATCAGCGACGCCAGTTCGCGGGGTTCGTTCAGGTTCATCGGTCGTCAGGTCACTCTGCCCGGGCACGGACATGGATCGGGGCAAAAGGCGCATTCTGCACCAGTTCGATCAGCGATTCCTTCACCAGTTCGAGAATCGCCATGAAGGTCACCACCACGCCGAGCTTGCCCTCCTCGGCGCTGAACAGCTCGACGAAAGGCACGAAGGCACCGCCCTTGAGACGCTCGAGCACCTCGCTCATGCGCTCGCGGGTCGACAGCACTTCGCGGGTGATCTGGTGGCTCTCGAACAGGTCGTTGCGGCGCATGACCTCGGCCATGGACAACAGGATCTCCTCGAGGGCCACCTCGGGCAGCAACTTGCGCGCCTTGGCCTGAGGCGCCTCCAGACGCGGCACCAGCACCTCGCGCCCCACCCGCGGCAGCTCATCGAGGCCTTCGGCGGCGGCCTTGAAGCGCTCGTACTCCAGCAAGCGGCGCATCAGCTCGGCGCGAGGATCACCCTCCTCCTCTTCCACCTCGCTGGAACGCGGCAACAGCATGCGCGACTTGATCTCGGCCAGCATGGCCGCCATCACCAGGTACTCGGCAGCCAGCTCCAGGCGCACGTTCTTCATCAGCTCGACATAGCTCATGTACTGGCGGGTGATCTCCGCCACCGGGATGTCGAGGATGTCGATGTTCTGCTTGCGGATCAGGTACAGCAGCAGGTCCAGCGGGCCTTCGAAGGCTTCGAGGAACACTTCCAGGGCGTCGGGCGGGATGTACAGGTCCACCGGCATTTCGGTGAGGGCTTCACCGTAGACCAGGGCCAACTGCAGTTGCTGCGGCGCATCGGCCTCTTCGGCCGGCGCCTCGGGCGCCTCTACCTGGCTCACGCGCTGACCAGGAACGGGGTCGGGTCGCCGCAGCCTTCGCGGATCAGCTCGGCTTCGTCACCGGACAGGTCGATGATGGTGGACGCCTTCAGGTCGCCAAAACCGCCGTCGATCACCAGGTCGACCTGGTGCTCCAGGCGTTCGCGGATCTCGTAGGGATCGACCATCGGCTCGTCATCGCCCGGCAGGATCAGGCTGACGCTCATCAGCGGCTCGCCCAGCTCTTCGAGCAGGGCCAGGGTGATCGCATGCTTCGGCACGCGCAGGCCAATGGTGCGGCGCTTTTCGTGCAGCAGCAGGCGCGGCACCTCGCGGGTGCCATTGAGAATGAAGGTATAGGGGCCAGGCACATGGGCCTTGAGCAAGCGGAAGGTGCCGGTGTCGACCTTGGCGTACAGCCCCAGCTGCGACATGTCGCAGCACATCAGGGTGAAGTTGTGGGTCTTGTCCAGGCCGCGCAGCTTGCGCACCCGCTCGATGGCGGACTTGTTGCCGATCTGGCAACCCAGGGCATAGGCCGAGTCCGTCGGATAGACCACCACACCGCCCTTGCGGATGATTTCAGCGGCCTGCTTGATCAGGCGTGGCTGTGGGTTCTCCGGATGAATCTGGAAAAATTGGCTCACGTAGTCGTCCTGTTCATACCGCCATAGGCTGTTCATGTCGGAAGCGGCGCCACAGAGGTGGCAGGTCCTCGGGCAATGGCCGATAGGCACCGATCTCGCCCCAGGTGCCGGGGCCGTGGAAATCGCTACCGGCGCTTGCCAGCAGGCCGAACTCACGGGTGAGGATGGACATCGTTCCCACCTGTTCGGGCGGCATCATCCCATTGACCACTTCCAGTGCCTGCCCACCTGCCTGAATATAGTCGGCAATCAGCCGTCTGCGCTTGCTGCGGGTGAGCTCGTAGTGCATGGGATGAGCCAGGCTCACCCAGGCGTTGGACTCGCGCAGGGTCGCGACAGTTTCCTCCAGCGTCGGCCAGTGCAACTTGACATCGCCCAGCTTGCCGGCGCCCAGCCACTTGCGAAACGCCTCGCCACGGTCCTTGACGAAGCCGGCACGCACCATGAACTCGGCAAAATGCGGACGCGCCGGGGCATTGCCGCTGTCGCCCAGTTCCTGCTGCACCGCCCGCGCGCCTTCCAGTGCGCCTGGCATGCCCTTGGCCGCCAGCTTGCGGTCGATCTCCTCGGCCCGCAGCCAGCGACCACGGTGCAGGTTGTCGATGGCCGCGAGCAGCGGCGGCGCGTCCAGGGGGAAGTCGTAGCCGAGCACATGGATGGTGGCGCCGCCCCAGGTGCATGACAGCTCCACCCCGCTGACCCAGTGCAGGCCCCGCTCGGCACAGGCCTGACGCGCTTCGGGCAGGCCTTCGAGGGTGTCGTGGTCAGTGAGCGACAGCGTCCGCACCCCGTGCTCGTGGGCCCGGGCGACCAGCGCCGTGGGCGACAGGGCGCCGTCGGAGGCTGTGCTGTGACAGTGCAGATCAACATTCATGGAGGAGCGCTTTCGCAGGAATCGATGTTTGTTATTATGCCGTCACATCCCGCTTCTGGCTGCCACTGTGAAACAATTCATCGATTTCATCCCGCTGCTGCTGTTCTTCATCGTCTACAAACTTGACCCGCGTCCCGTCGAAATCGCCGGCCACGGCTTCGAGTTCGGCGGGATCTACAGTGCCACCGCCATGCTGATCGTCAGCTCGCTGGTGGTCTACGGCGCATTGTTCCTGCGCCACGGCAAGCTGGAGAAGGGCCAGTTGCTGACCCTGGTGGCCTGCCTGGTGTTCGGTGGCCTGACCCTGGCCTTCCACAGCGAGACCTTCCTCAAGTGGAAGGCGCCGGTGGTCAACTGGCTGTTCGCCCTGGCCTTCGCCGGCAGCCACTTCATCGGCGACCGGGTGCTGATCAAGCGCATCATGGGCCACGCCCTGACCCTGCCGGACACCATCTGGACCCGTCTGAACCTGGCCTGGATCGGTTTCTTCCTGGTCTGTGGCGCGGCCAATCTGTTCGTCGCCTTCACCTTCCAGGACTTCTGGGTCGACTTCAAGGTGTTCGGCAGCCTGGGCATGACCGTTCTCTTCCTGGTGGCCCAGGGTGTCTACCTGTCGCGTCACCTGCACGACAACGATCCCTCCACCTCCAAGACCAAGGACTGACATGCTCTACGCCATCATCGCCAGCGACGTGGAAAACTCCCTGGAAAAACGCCTCGCCGCCCGCCCCGCCCATATCGAGCGCCTGCAGCAGCTCAAGGCCGAGGGCCGTGTGGTCCTCGCCGGCCCGCATCCGGCCATCGACAGCAACGACCCGGGCGCAGCCGGCTTCAGCGGCAGCCTGATCGTTGCCGAGTTCGATTCCCTGGCCGCCGCCCAGGCCTGGGCCGACGCCGACCCGTACATCGGCGCGGGCGTCTACGACAAGGTCGTGGTCAAGCCGTTCAAGCAAGTCCTGCCCTAGTCTCTGTACAAAAAGAAACCCTGAGCAAGACCACTACAGGAGCCCGCCTTGCTGGCTCCTGTAGCCTGCGCAAGCCAGCCCATTCATAAATTCCGACCTACGGCCGACAACCTCCTGAACCGATTCGAATCAGGAGTTCCAATGCGTCAAGGTCCGATGTCCCTGCTGCTTTGCCTGTTGCTGCTGTCCCCCTTCGCCATGGCCGAACAGCCGCTGTCGCTGGAAGCCGGGGCGCGGATCACCGAACTGCAGCAGCGCCTGGAAGAAAGCGAGCAACAGCGCAATGCGCTGGCCCAGCAGTTGCAAAACCAGGACAACCAGCGCGAAAGCGCCCAGCTCACCCGCCTGCGCCAGGACAACCAGCGCCTGAAACTGGCGATCAAGGAGCTGCAGGCGGCCGCCAGCGCGCCTCAACGCCTGATCACCGACCAGCAGCAGTGGTTCCTGATTGGCTCGGTCGTTGCACTGTTGTCGGTAGTCTGCGGTATCTTAGCCAGCGGCGGACACAGAAGACGCCGTCAATGGTTGAATTGAGTGAGACATGAGCGAGCTGTTACTGATTGATGATGACCAGGAGCTGTGCGAGCTGCTTGGCAGCTGGCTGACCCAGGAGGGGTTTGCGGTCCGTGCCTGCCATGATGGCCAGAGTGCACGCCAGGCCCTGGCCGACCACGCCCCGGCGGCGGTGGTACTGGACGTCATGCTGCCCGATGGCAGCGGCCTGGAACTGCTCAAGCAACTGCGCAGCGAACACGCCGAGCTGCCGGTGCTGATGCTGTCGGCCCGCGGCGAACCGCTGGACCGTATCCTGGGCCTGGAACTGGGCGCCGACGATTACCTGGCCAAACCCTGCGACCCCCGCGAACTCACCGCCCGCCTGCGCGCGGTGCTGCGCCGTAGCCATCCCAGCGCACCCAGCAGCCAGGTCGAAATCGGCGACCTGACCTTCAGCCCGGTGCGCGGCGTGGTCAGCATCGACGAACGCGAGATGACCCTCACGCTCTCCGAAAGCCGGATTCTCGAGGCCCTGCTGCGCCAGCCCGGCGAACCGCTGGACAAGCAGGAGCTGGCGCAAATCGGCCTCGGCCGCAAGCTCACCTTGTACGACCGCAGCCTGGACATGCACGTCAGCAACCTGCGCAAGAAGCTCGGCCCGCACCCCGACGGCCGTCCGCGGGTGGTTGCCCTGCGCAGCCGTGGCTACTACTACAGCCTCTGAAAGCCGCCACACGCCATAAGCTGCAAACGCCAGGAAAGAGCAGATCGCCCACTGCGCTGCTTTTTCTTGCAGCTTGCTGCTCTTTACCCTTCCTTTACCCTCCCCTGACCGCCCTTGACCTTGATCTCCCTAGACTGTGCTCATCCGGTAACCACCGGCCCCAGAAAGGAGAGACACCATGCGCAAGACCCTTATCGCCCTGATGTTCGCCGCCGCCCTGCCGACCGTGGCCATGGCCATGCCCGACGGCGGTTCGCGCCACGACGGCCCGCATCACCGCGGTGACGCGCCTTTCGCCCAGCTGGACCTGAGCCGCGACCAGCGCCAGCAGATCGGCAAGCTGATGGGCGAGCAGATGCAACAGCGCCGCGAAATCACCGAGCGCTACATCAACAAGCTGCCGGCCGCCGACCAGAAAGCCATGAAGGACGAGCTCAAGGCCAGCCACGACAAGACCGACACCCAGGTCCGCGCGCTGCTCAAGCCTGACCAGCAGAAGAAGTTCGACGAACTGCAGAAGGAACGCGCCGCCCGCAAGGCCGAATGGAAGGAGTTCCAGGCCTGGAAAGCTGAAAAAGCCGGCAAGGCCCAGTAAGCTGTGACCCTCGACGCCCGGCCCGCTGCACAGCGGGCCGGGCTTTCGTCCTTTCACGGAGGTGCTCGTCTTGCGTTCACTGTTCTGGCGCATCCTGGCCAGTTTCTGGCTGGCCATCGCCCTGGTCGCCGGCCTGTCGATCCTGCTCGGCCACATGCTCAACCAGGACGCCTGGATTCTCAGCCGCCACCCCGGCCTGAACTCCCTCGCCAGCCATTGGGCCCAGCATTACGAACAGGAAGGCCTGGAAGCGTCCCAGCGCTTTCTCGAACGCCGCAAGCAGCGCTACAAGATCGACGTCCAGGTGCTCGACGAAAGCGGCGACGCCGTGGTGCCCGGCACCTTCCCGCGCCGCGCCGCGGCCTTCGAGGCACGCCAGCACAACGACGAGCGGCGCCTGCCCTGGCGACGCCTGACCGAGGAATACACCAGTCCGACCTCCGGCGAGACCTACCTGCTGATCTATCGCATCCCCCATCCGGAACTGGCCGCCTGGCACCGCGAAAGCCTGATCTGGCCGCTCAGCGCCCTGGGCATCGCGCTGGTGGTGCTGACCCTGTTCAGCTTGCTGGTGACCCTGTCGATCACCCGCCCGCTCAGCCGCCTGCGCGGCGCCGTGCACGACCTGGGGCAGACCAGCTACCAGCAGAACAGCCTGGCCAGGCTGGCCGCGCGCCGTGACGAGTTTGGCGTGCTGGCCAACGACTTCAACAAGATGGGCGCACGGCTGCAAAGCCTGATCGGCAGCCAGCGCCAGTTGCTGCGCGATGTGTCCCACGAGTTGCGCTCGCCGCTGGCGCGCCTGCGCATCGCCCTGGCCCTGGCCGAACGTGCCGAACCAGAGCAGCGCCAGGCCTTGTGGCCACGCCTGACCCGTGAGTGCGACCGCCTGGAAGACCTGATCAGCGAGATCCTGGTGCTGGCCCGGGTCGACGCCGAGCAGGCCCACGCCGAAGCGGTCGATCTCAACGCCCTGCTCGGCGCGGTACGCAAGGATGCCCAACTGGCCGCGCCGGAGCAGGAGGTGCGCCTGGACATGCCACCGGGCCTGACCCTGCAAGGCTGGCCGACGCTGATCGAACGAGCGGTGGACAACCTGGTGCGCAACGCCTTGCGCTTCAACCCACTTGGGCAACCGATCGAGATCCAGGCACGGCACGAACAGGAGCGCATCATCCTCAGTGTGCGCGACCATGGCCCCGGCGTAGCGGCGGAGCATCTGGCACAGCTGGGCGAGCCGTTCTACCGGGCTCCAGGACAGGAAGCCCCGGGGCATGGCCTGGGGTTGGCCATCGCGCGCAAGGCGGCCGAGCGCCACGGCGGCAGCCTGGTGCTCGGCAATCACCCACAAGGAGGCTTCATGGCGACGCTGGAGCTTCCCCAGCAGATCGACGCCGGCTGATCCGGCGCCTAGTCGTGGCCGACGATGGGCCGCCAAGCGGCCCCAGGCTCAGTCACTCGCCCCAGGCGTTGACGAACTGGGCGGTTTCCAACACCGGCGCCGTGCGCGGTTCGCCCAAGGGCGTGCCGACATACAGGTAGCCGATCACTTCCTCGTTCGCCTCAAGCCCCAGCCCCTGGTGCACATGGGCATCGAAGGCCATGTCGCCAGTGCGCCACACCGCGCCGATGCCCTGGGCATGCGCGGCGATCAGGATGCCATGGGCGGCGCAGCCGGCGGCCAGGCGCTGCTCGATCTTCGGCACCTTGAAATGTTCCTGCAGCCGGGCGATCACCACGATCAGCAACGGGGCCCGCAGCGGCATGGCACGGGCCTTGTCCAGCGCCGCCTGGCTGGCGTCGCCCTTGGCCTGCACGGCCTCGGCGAACAGTTCGCCGAGCTTTTCCCGGCCCTGCCCCTCGATGGTCAGGAACCGCCAGGGCCGCAGTTGGCCATGGTCCGGCGCGCGCAACGCGGCCTGGAACAGCGCCTCGCGCTGGGCGGCATTGGGCGCGGGCTCGGTCAGGCGCGGCACGGATACACGGTTGAGCAATGCGTCGAGAGCCTCCATCGGCTACCCTCCTGGCAAGTTGAAAGTGCCGCCATTCTCAAGCTGCGAGCCACAAGCTGCAAGCCGCAAGAAAAGCCGCCTGCACAAGCCTTGTTGGCGCTTGGCCCTTGCAGCTTGCAGCGTGCGGCTTAAAATGGCGCCCTTTCCGTAGCGAGTCAGAGCAGATCACATGGCGTTGCCGACCTTAAGGATCATTGGTTTCATCATCGGCATCTTCCTGATCACCCTGGCGGTGAGCATGGTGGTCCCCATGGCGACCCTGGTGATCTTCGAACGCACCGGCGACATGCCGTCGTTCCTCTGGGCCAGCCTGATCACCTTCATTGCCGGACTCGGCCTGGTGCTGCCGGGACGTCCCGAACACGTGCACCTGCGCCCCCGCGACATGTACCTGCTGACCGTCAGCAGCTGGCTGGTGGTGGCGGTGTTCGCCGCCCTGCCGCTCCTGCTCACCCAGCACATCAGCTACACCGACGCCTTCTTCGAGAGCATGTCCGGCATCACCGCCACCGGTTCCACTGTCCTCAGCGGCCTGGACACCATGTCGCCGGGCATCCTCATGTGGCGCTCGATGCTGCACTGGCTCGGCGGCATCGGCTTCATCGGCATGGCGGTGGCGATCCTGCCGCTGCTGCGCATCGGTGGCATGCGCCTGTTCCAGACCGAGTCCTCCGATCGCTCGGAAAAGGTCATGCCGCGCTCGCACATGGTCGCCAAGTCGATCGTGGCGGTGTACGTCGGCATCACTATCGTCGGCAGCCTGGCCTTCTGGTGGGCCGGCATGAGCCCGTTCGACGCCATCAACCACGCCATGTCGGCAATCTCCACCGGCGGTTTCTCGACCTCCGACCAGTCCCTGGCCAAGTGGGACATCCCGGCGGTGCACTGGGTGGCGGTGGTGGTGATGATCATGGGCAGCGTGCCGTTCACCCTGTACGTGGCCACCCTGCGCGGCAACCGCAAGGCACTGCTGCGCGACCAGCAGGTACGCGGTTTCCTCGGCCTGCTGCTGGTGACCTGGCTGGTCATGGGCACCTGGTACTGGGCCACCACCAACCTGCACTGGCTCGACGCATTGCGGCACGTGGCGCTGAACGTCACCTCGGTGGTCACCACCACCGGCTTCGCCCTGGGCGACTACAGCCTGTGGGGCAACTTCTCGCTGATGCTGTTCTTCTACCTCGGGTTCGTCGGCGGCTGCTCGGGCTCGACCGCGGGCGGAATCAAGATCTTCCGCTTCCAGGTGGCCTACACCTTGCTCAAGGCCAACCTCAACCAGCTGATCCACCCGCGCGCGGTGATCAAGCAGAAGTACAACGGTCACCGTCTCGACGAAGAGATCGTGCGCTCGATCCTGACATTCTCGTTCTTCTTCGCCGCCACCATCGCCCTCATCGCCCTGCTGCTGTCACTGCTGGGGCTGGACTGGATGACTGCGCTGACCGGCGCGGCAAGTACCGTGTCCGGCGTCGGCCCGGGCCTGGGCGAGGTGATCGGCCCGGCCGGCAACTTCGCCTCGCTGCCGGATGCCGCCAAGTGGATCCTCGCCGGCGGCATGCTGCTCGGGCGCCTGGAGATCATCACGGTGCTGGTGTTGTGCATGCCGGCGTTCTGGCGTCACTGACCGCCCGCCGCGCCCGGTATTCACTCGGGGTAGTGTCGAACCAGCGCCGAAACGCCCTATAGAAGTTGCTCGGGTCAGCAAAGCCCAGCAGGTAGGCGGTCTCCAGCAACGTGGTGCCTGACTGGGCCAGGTACTGTTCGGCCAGCTCGCGGCGAGTGTCGTCGAGCAGCGCCTGGAAACTCGTGCCCTCGTCCTGCAGGCGACGCTGCAAGGTGCGTTGCGACAGGTGCAGGACCTGGGCGACAGTTTCGCGCTTGGGCTCGCCCTGGGGCAGGACGCGGCACAGCACCTGGCGTACCCGATGGGTCACGCGGGTCTCGGAGAAGCGCGCAAGGTACTCCCCGGCGAAACGATCGTGCAGCACCGCCATGGCTTCGTTGGCAGTGGGTAGCGGCGCCTCCACGTCGGCGCGCTCGAACACCAGGCCGTCATGGGGTGCGCCGAATACCAGCGGTGCGTGGAACGTCGCCCGATAGGGCTCGACGTTCTTCGGCTGGGCTCCCTGGAACAGTACCCGCCGCAGCTGGATCGGCCGCCCGCTGAGCCAGCTCGACAAGGCCAGCGCGCAGGCCATCGACGCTTCGGCACTGTGCCGGGTCGGCGTCAGGTGGTCGCCGCGCACGGTCAGCGCCAGCACATAGCCATCAGGCTCCAGGCGCAAACTCAGGTCAGAGCTTTCTGCGATGATCCGCTGATAACGCACCAGGCGCTCGAACCCTTCGACCAGGGTGCGACTGGACATCAGCGCATAGCCCACCACATGGAAAGAGGCCGGCCGCACTACCCGCGCCATGTTCAGGCCGATGGCCTCGTTGCCGGACAGCTCCACCGCCAATTGCCACAGCCGGGTCATGGCGTCCTGGGGGAAGCGGGCATCGGGGTCGTCAAGGGCAGCGAAGTCGAGCCCCAACTGCCTGAACATGGCCGGGCAGTCGAGGCCCTCCAGCTCGAGGGCCTTGACGATCCCTGATGCCCAGGCGGCAGACGTGGTTCTCTCACTCATGGCAGGCTTCTTGTGCTCGACGCCGTGCAGGCGAATCGAAAGGATACTCAATTGGCGCCTATTGTCACTGGCCAGCGCCTCCAATGACTCTAGACTCGATTCAGGCTCCACGTCGTCCATCCTGTCGCCAGCCTCGCAGATCCGGAAACCACCGCCATGACCCACACCGCGCAGTTCCGCAGTTTTGCCGAGTTCTATCCCTACTACCTGGGCGAGCACAGCAACGCCACCTGCCGCCGCCTGCACTTTGTCGGTACCAGCCTGGTGATCGCCCTGCTCGCCTACACCCTCGCCAGCGGCAAGTGGCTGTTGCTGCTGGTGGTCCCCCTGGCAGGCTACGGCTTCGCCTGGATCGGGCATTTCTTTTTCGAGAAGAACCGCCCGGCCACGTTCACCCACCCCTGGTATAGCCTGGTGGGCGACTTCGCCATGTTCCGCGACATCCTGCTCGGGCGTATCGCCCTCTGAACACACCTGAAGCGGCTCCAGGCCCAGACGCCGCCGTCAGGCCGGCTCGCCCTGCCCCGCCAACCGTCGCGCCACCTCCTGCGCCTGGGCTTGGGCAAAGCGGTACAGCTCGATCTGCCCATCCCAGTGCTCGATCAAGGCCGTGCACGATTCCACCCAGTCACCGCAGTTGAGGTACTCCACCTCACCGACCCGACGGATCTCGGCATGATGGATATGCCCGCACACCACGCCCTGGAAGCCGCGCCGCGTGCACTCATGGGCAATCGCGTCCTCGAAGTCGCTGATGTAGCTCACCGCCCCCTTGACCTTGTGCTTGAGGTACGCCGACAGCGACCAGTAGCCGTAGCCATAGCGGGCCCGCCAATGGTTCAGCCAGCGATTGAGCACCAGGCTGAGCTCATAGGCACGATCGCCGAGAAAGGCCAGCCAGCGGTGGCAACGGGTAATCACGTCGAACTGGTCGCCATGCACCACCAGCAGGCGTCGACCGTCGGCGGTCAGGTGCTCGGCTTCGTCCACCAGTTGGATGTTGCCGAGGATCAGCTTCGAATAGCGGCGCAGGAACTCGTCGTGATTGCCCGTGACATAGATCACCTCGGTGCCGCGTTTGCTCATGGTCAGCAGGCGCCGGATGACATTGGTGTGGGCCTGCGGCCAGTAGATGCCGCCGCGCAGCTTCCAGCCGTCGATGATGTCGCCGACCAGGTAGATGCGATCGGCCTGGTAGCCCTTGAGAAAATGCGACAGGTGCTCGGCCTGACAATCCCGAGTCCCCAGGTGCACATCGGAGATCCACAAGGTACGAACCCGCTGCTTGCGGGACGGGCGGGCGGTTTCGACGTGGGTCATGGGCAGTCTCCGGCACTGTTTGCTGGAGCCTGGCAGGCACAGATGACAGCCAGGTGGCCGTCCGATGACCATCCTGCGCGCGCGGCAAAGCCTGCGCCAGGTGTACACTCGCCGCTGTCTCGCGAGGATCTGCCATGACCATCGGCCCGCTGCTTTCGCTGCGCCACTACCGCCACGACCTGATCGCCCATAGCCATGAACATCCGCAGCTGGTGTTCGGCTTGCACGGACACCTGGATTTCGAGGTCCAGGGACGCGCAGCGCAGGTCGAACGCCAGGACCTGATGGTGGTGCCCGCCGGCGCCCATCACGCCTGTGGCAGCAGGGCCGGCAGCCATTGCCTGGTACTGGACGTGCCAGGCGAGCACTGGCTTGCCCAGCACCTGGGCGAGCATGCCGATCACAGCCGCCACCTGCTCGACCGCCCTGGCGCCATGGCCCTGGACAACCGCCAGCAGCAACTGGTGGACTGGCTCGCCGCCCGTCCGGTGGACGATCCGCTGATCGCACGCCAGGGTGCCGTCCTGCTGCTGGCCAGCCTGCTGCCAAGCGCGGGAGCCACGCCGATCTTCGGCAAGCGCCTGCCTTATGCCGCCTTCGACGCCCACATCGAGCAGCACGCCGCCCACCCGCTGCAGGTGGCCGACCTGGCGCGGCTGGCCGGCCTGTCCAGCACACGGCTGCACGCACGCTTCACCAGCGAATGCGCGATGACGCCGATGGACTACATCCGCCAGCGTCGGCTGTTGCTGGGGCGTCGACTGCTGCGCGAGACCTTGCTGCCGGTAGGTGAGATCGCCGCGCGGGTGGGATATGGCTCGCAAAGCGCCTTCAGCGCGGCAGTGATGCGCGCGTTCGGCTGCACGCCGAGCATGTTGCGGCGAGAGTCTGGCGACAATTGACGGCGGCTGCGCGACAGACAGCCAGGGCCGCGGCTCTTACACTCGAGGCCAGGATTTCTGCTGACCGAGCCGCCCCCGTGACGGCCCAGGCACAACCCACCCTCGCATGCAAAGGACTTCAATGAACCACCGCACCGCCCTCGGCGCCCTGCACATCGGCGCGCTGTTCTTCGGCCTGACCGGCGTCTTCGGCAAACTGGCCGCCAGCGCCAGCCCCTCGATCATCGTCTTCGGCCGCGCCGCCTTCGCCGTGCTGGCCCTGGGCCTGTTCGCCAGCCTGGCACGCCAGGCCTGGCAACCACTGCGCGGCCAGGACCTGCGCCGACTGCTGCTGGGTGGCGTGCTGCTGGCCGGACACTGGGTGAGCTTCTTCGTCGCGGTCAAGGTCGGCGGCGTGGCCATCGCCACCCTGGGCTTCGCCAGCTTCCCGGCCTTCACCGTGATCCTCGAGGGCCTGCTGTTTCGCGAGCGAATCCGCCGCAACGAAGCGTTGCTGGTAGTGCTGGTGAGCATCGGCCTGGTGCTGGTCACCCCGCAGTTCGACCTGGCCAGCGAAGCCACCGGCGGGTTGCTCTGGGCGCTGCTGTCGGGCTTGCTGTTCTCGCTGCTGTCGTTGACCAACCGCGCCGGCTCCGGACGACTGCCAGCCGTGCAGGCCGCGCTATGGCAGAACCTGGTGGTGGCCCTGTGCCTGCTGCCGTTCGCCGCGCCAGGGTTGGCTGGCGTGACAGCGATGGACTGGCTGTGGATCGCCCTGCTGGGAATCTTCTGCACAGGCGTCGCCCACAGCCTGTTCGTCGCCAGTCTGGCGGTGATCAAGGCCCGCACCGCGGCGGTGGTGTTCGGCATGGAGCCGGTGTATGGCATCGCCGTGGCCTGGGTAGTGTTCGCCGAGACCCCGACCCTGCGCATGCTCGCCGGTGGCGGCTTGATCATCTTCGCCATCGTGCTGTCCAGCCGCATGGCCGCCGAGCAGCCACCCAAGCCGCGGCCCTTGGCCGAAGGCACCTGATCAGCGATCGATGTGGCCCAGGTCGCGTTGCGGGTCGATCAGGTCACGTACCCGCTGCTTGAGCACCTTGGCCTCGGGAAAACCACCATCGGCCTTGCGCTCCCAGATCTGCACGCCGTCGCAGGTGATGCGGAAGGCGCCCCCGGTCGCCGGCTCCAGCGCCACCCGGCCGAGTTCGTCGGCGAAGGTGCTGAGCAACTCCTGGGCCAGCCAGGCGGCTCGCAGCAGCCACTGGCACTGGGTGCAGTAAACGATGACAATTTCCGGCTTGGTGTCGGCCATGATGAAGCGTCTCCAGAGAATGTGCCGCTTATACTAGCGATCTTTACCCTCTGACTTGAGACTCACGATGCGCCGCCTGCTGTTCTGCCTTCTGCTGACGCTCACTTCGCTTTCCGTGCTCGCCGCCGAGCAGGCCCGACCGAAGATCGGCCTGGTGCTGTCCGGCGGCGCGGCCCGTGGCCTGGCCCATATCGGCGTGCTCAAGGCACTGGAGGAACAGGGCGTGCATATCGACGCCATCGCCGGCACCAGCATGGGCGCGGTGGTCGGCGGGCTCTACGCCTCGGGCTACAGCATCGAGGAGCTGGAAAAGCTGGCCACCACCCTGGACTGGCAGCAGGCGTTGTCGGATGCCCCACCGCGCAAGGACGTGCCGTTCCGGCGCAAGCAGGACGACCGCGACTTCCTGGTCAAGCAGAAGCTGAGCTTTCGCGACGATGGCAGCCTGGGCCTGCCGCTGGGAGTGATCCAGGGCCAGAACCTGGCCCTGCTGCTGGAAAGCAAGCTGGCCCACACTGCCGACATCCGCGACTTCGACAAGCTGCCGATCCCCTTCCGCGCCGTGGCCACCGACATCGCCAGCGGCGAGAAGGTGGTGTTCCGCCGTGGCCACCTGCCCCAGGTGATCCGTGCCAGCATGTCGATCCCGGCTGTATTCGCGCCGGTGGAGCTGGATGGCCGGCTGCTGGTGGACGGCGGCATGACCGACAACATCCCCCTGGACGTGGTGCGCGAGATGGGTGTCGACCTGGCCATCGTGGTCGACATCGGCACACCGCTGCGCAACCGCAAGCAACTGGCCACGGTGGTCGATGTGCTCAACCAGTCGATCACCCTGATGACCCGCCGCAACTCCGAGGAGCAACTGGCCAGCCTGGGGCGCGAAGACATCCTCGTGCAACCGCCCCTGGCCAGCTTCGGCGTCACCGATTTCGGTCGCGCCCGTGACATGATCGATGCCGGCTACCGCGCCACCCGCGCCCTCGATCCGCGCCTCGCCGCGCTGCACCGCCCCGACGGCGGCGGCAACCTGGCCGCGGCCCGCTCGCCGGGTCAGCGCACCCCGGTCATCACCGCGATCAAGGTCGAGAACGACTCCAAGGTCAGCGACGACGTGATCCGCTACTACATCCGCCAGCACGTCGGCGAACCACTGGACCTCGACCGCCTGCAGACCGACATGGGCACCCTGTACGGCCTCGACTACTTCGACCAGGTGCAGTACCGGGTGGTGCACAAGGGCGATGACAACACCCTGGTAATCAACGCCCGAGGCCGCCGCGGTGGTACCGACTACCTGCGCCTGGGCTTGAACCTGTCCGACGACATGCGTGGCGACAGCGCCTTCAACCTGGGCGCCAGCTACCGGGTCAACGGCATCAACCGGCTGGGCGCGGAATGGCTGACCCGGGCGCAGATCGGTGACAAGCAGGAGCTCTACAGCGAGTTCTACCAGCCGCTGGACATCGGTTCGCGCTATTTCGTCGCCCCGTATCTGGACCTCGGCTCGCAAAACGTCGAGTCCACCCTGGACAACGACCCGATCGCCGAGTATCGCCTCGAGCGCTATGGTTTCGGGCTGAACCTGGGGCGCCAGATCAGCACCTACGGCGAAGTGCGCCTGGGCGTGGGCAAGGCCTGGGGCAAGGCCCAGGTACGCGTGGGTGACCAGGACCTGCCGGATGTCAGCTTCAATGAAGGCTTCTACGAACTGAAGTACTCCTACGACACCTTCGACAACGTGTACTTCCCCCACAGCGGCGAGGACATCGGCCTGACCGTGCGCAAGTACGACAAGTCGCTGGATTCGGACCAGAGCTACCGGCAGTGGGCGCTGAACCTGGACAAGGCCTTCAGCAGCGGGCCGAACACCCTGGTACTGGGCGGCCGCTACGGGCGCACCCTGGACACAGCCGAGGTGGTGACCTCGAGCTTCGTGTTCGGTGGCGCACGGCAGTTGTCAGGCTTCCGCCAGGATTCGGTGTCCGGGCAGAACATGAGCCTGCTGCGCATGGTCTACTACCGTCGCCTCACGCCGAGGGCCTACCTGCCGCTGGACTTCCCGCTGTACCTGGGCGGCTCGCTGGAGCGGGGCCGAGCCTGGAACAACGACAATGAGTTCGACAGTGGCTACATCAACGCAGCGAGTATCTTCCTGGGACTGGAAACGCCGCTGGGACCACTGAATCTGAGCTACGGGGCCAACAGTGACCATGAGAAGGCGGTGTACCTGAACCTGGGGCACACCTTCTAGGCTCTGTGTGAAATGACCGCGGGGCAAGCCCGCCCCCAGATCATGCCTGGGAGCGGGCTTGCCCCGCGATGGCGTGCAGCCGCTCAGGATTTTTCGAGGTTGCCGAGAATCTTCGCATGCACCCGCATGCACACTTCCAGATCAGCTTCGTCCACGCCAGTGAACAGTTCGACGCGCAAGGCGTTGGCGATGGTCTCGATCTGCTCGATCAGCGGCTTGGCCGGCGGGCAGAGCAGGATCTTCTTCGCCCGGCGATCCTCCACCACCGCCTGGCGGCGCACCAGGCCCTGGCTTTCCAGGCTGTCGAGCAAGCGAGCCAGGGTTGGCCCCTCGACGCCGACGCTCTGCGCCAGCTCACGCTGGGTGGGCGCTTCTTCGAAACGCGCCAGGTGCAACAGCACCAGCCAGCGTGCCTGGGACAGGTTCAGCCCGGCCAGGCGGCGGTCCAGTTCGGCGCGCCAACCCCGGGACATCTGGGCCAGCTGCATGCCGAAGCGGTGTTGGTTGTCGGTCAGGGGCATAAGCAACTCGATGTATAGAACTAATTATTAGTCAGCTAATCATGGCCCGACCGATCAGGCAAGGCTCAGCCGTGGAGAAATAGCTGAAACCCGTGTAAGAGCCTGACAAAGATCAGCAAATGGCATGAATGCCGGCGATCAGAGTTCGAACTCCGCCGCCAGTGCCGCACGCACGCAGTACAGCACGCCCTCTGGCACCCGCTGGCCAAACTGCGGCGCCACGGTGGATACCGGCGGCAGCTCGCCCTCGCCATCGAGGAAGGCATCCTGCACTTCCATCATCAGCTCTTCCGGCAGGTCCAGGGCCTGCTCCAGGCTCAGCTCCTGGCGACCGATAGCCTCGGCCAGCAGGCTGTACACGTTCTTCTCGCTGCAGTTGAGCTGGCCGGCGATCTGCGCTGGCGTCATGCCCGCGCGTGCCAGGCTGACCAGTTCATGGCGCAGGTCGAGCACTACCTTCGGTGCCTCCTCCGTGCCGCCAGCGCCATTGAGCACTTCGAGGAAAGCCTGGCCGTAGCGCTCCAGCTTGCGCGCGCCAACACCACTGACCTGGGCCATGTCGCCGAGGCTGGCGGGCATGCTGCGCAGCATCTCCAGCAGGGTCGAGTCGGGGAAGATGACATAGGGCGGCACGCTGTGCTCCTCGGCGAGCTTGCGCCGCAGGGTGCGCAGCGCCTCCCACAGCTCGCGCTCCTCGGCCCGCACCAGTTGGCTGGCCGGGCTGCCGCCGCTGCCACCGGAGGCCTTGGCCACGGTCTGCGGCTTGAGGTCGCGGCGCAGTTGCAGGTTCACCTCGCCACGCAACAGCGGGCGGCAACTGTCGGACAGGCGCAGGCCGCCATAGCCTTCCAGGTCGATGTCCACCAGGCCACGGGCCACCAACTGGCGGAACAGCGAACGCCATTCGGCCTCCGCCAGCGTCTTGCCGACGCCGAACACCGAGAGCTTCTCGTGGCCGAAATTGCGCACTTTCTCGTTGTCCTTGCCCAGCAGCACGTCGATCAGGTGGCCGACACCATAGCGCTGGCCGGTGCGAAATACCGCCGACAAGGCCTGGCGCGCGGGCTCCGTGGCATCCCAGGTCTGCACCTGGTCGACGCAGTTGTCGCAATGCCCGCAAGGCTGTTCCAGCACTTCGTCGAAATACGCCAGCAGCGACTGGCGACGGCAGCGGGTCTCCTCGCACAGGGCCAGCATGGCATCGAGCTTATGCTGCTCGATACGCTTGTGGCGCTCGTCGCCTTCGGAGTTCTGCAGCATCTGCTTGAGCATCACCATGTCCTGCAGGCCATAGGCCATCCAGGCGTCCGACGG
Source organism: Pantoea sp. Cy-639 (assembly GCF_011752525.1). Taxonomy (GTDB): domain Bacteria; phylum Pseudomonadota; class Gammaproteobacteria; order Pseudomonadales; family Pseudomonadaceae; genus Aquipseudomonas. Next base: position 137,020 of record NZ_VWXI01000002.1, read on the forward strand.
CAGGCCGTCACGGCCGGCGCGACCGGTTTCCTGGTAATAGGCCTCGAGCGACTTGGGCAGGTCGAGGTGGGCGACGAAGCGCACGTTGGGCTTGTCGATGCCCATGCCGAAGGCGATGGTGGCGACCATGATCAGCCCTTCCTCGTTGAGGAAGCGATGCTGGTTGGCAGCGCGGGTCTCGGCGGCCAGACCGGCGTGGTACGGCAGCGCCGGGAAACCCTGGTCGCAGAGGAACGCGGCGGTCTCGTCGACTTTCTTGCGCGACAGGCAGTAGACGATGCCGGCGTTGCCACGACGCTCGCCGAGAAACGCCATCAACTGCTTGCGCGGCGACTCCTTGGGCACGATACGGTAGAAGATGTTCGGCCGGTCGAAGCTCGACAGGAAACGCTCGGCGCCCTGCAGGTGCAGGCGCTGGACGATCTCCTCGCGGGTACGCATGTCGGCGGTGGCAGTCAGGGCGATGCGCGGCACATGGGGGAACAGCTCGGCGAGCTGGCCCAATTGCAGGTATTCCGGACGGAAGTCATGCCCCCATTGCGACACGCAATGGGCCTCGTCGATGGCGAACAGGGCAATGTCGAGGCCACGCAGGAACTCCAGCATGCGTGGCTGCACCAGGCGCTCCGGCGCCAGGTAGAGCATCTTCACCTCGCCGCGGCGCAGGCGCGCGGCCAGCTCGCGCTGCTGCTCGGGGCTCAGCGTCGAGTTCAGCGCTGCGGCGGCCACGCCCAGCTCGTCGAGGGTGGCGACCTGGTCGTCCATCAGCGCGATCAGCGGCGAAACCACTACCGTCAGGCCCGGACGCAGCAAGCCCGGCACCTGGAAACACAGGGACTTGCCGCCGCCAGTGGGCATCAGCACCAGGGCGTCGCCGCCGTTGGCCACACATTCGATGATCGCCGCCTGGCGCCCGCGGAAACTGTCGTAACCGAAGACATCCTTGAGGACGCGCTGAGCCTGTTCGAGCATTTGCCACTCCAAAAATCGCCGTACCATCCTGGACTCAGGCTGGACGATAAATCCGCCGCGCACACACTGAATGCGTAAGCGGTTTTTGCCAGCTGCAACGAAAATCGGCAGCCGGCACGAAAAACCGCGGAGTATACCCGAGTGCCCTGCCCCCCGGCATGCTCCGGTGACAGACGTTCCCTTTGCCCGCCGGCCGCCGCAAGGTGCTAGAATCCACTATCGTTTATTCCCCAAGGTAGCCCCGTAATGTCCTTCGCCGAGCAACTGACCCGCCTGCAAGCCTTCCTCGACGCCGACGAGCTGCACGAAGAAGCGCTGGACTACGTCGCCGCACACGGCTACCTGACCGCGCTGTCGATCTGCTCGGAAGAAGTGCCAGAGCGCGAATGGATCGACGCGCTGTTCGCCGAGGAACCCCACTACGCCAGCGAGGCCCAGCGCACCGAGATCGAAGCCACCCTGGTCGCGCTCAAGGGCCACATCGCCCGCCAACTGGCCAGCGACGAGGAGTTCGACCTGCCATGCGAGCTGGACCTGACCGACGAGCCGGACGATTCCGACCTGCGCGGCTGGTGCATTGGCTTCATGGAAGGTGTGTTCCTGCGTGAAGAGGCCTGGTTCGAGAACGCCGAGGAAGAAGTCAGCGAAATGCTCCTGCCGATCATGGTCGGCTCGGGCCTGTTCGACGAACAGCCGGAGTTCGCCGACATCGCCAGCAACGCCAACCTGCAGGACGACATGATCGTGCAGATCCCCGAGGCGCTGAGCGCCCTGTTCCTGCTGCTGCACGCCCCCGAAGAAAAACCTGCCCTGCTCAAGCCTCGCCACCACTGATCACGCGTGGTGCGCTACCTGCTGCTGGCCACCGGCTGGCTCAGTGTCGCGCTGGGGGTGGCAGGAATTTTCCTGCCGGTGTTGCCCACCACCCCGTTCCTGCTGCTCGCGGCGGCCTGCTTCGCCCGTAGCTCGCCGCGCTTTCACCACTGGCTGGTGAACCACCCGAAGCTCGGGCCATGGATCCACGACTACCTCAGCGGTGAAGGCATTCCCTTGAAGGGCAAGGTCTACGCCATCGGCCTGATGTGGGCGAGCATCGGGCTCTCCTGCTACCTGGTGCCGCTGTTCTGGGCGCGAGCGTTCATGTTGACCAGCGCGGTGCTGGTCAGCGCGTGGATCCTGAAGCAGAAGACCCTGCGGCGCCTGCGCTGACCCCCATCGCGGGGCAAGCCCGCGCCCACGCTGGCGCAGTGGGCTTACACCGTGTCCACCTTCAGCGAATGGTCATTGAGCATGCCGTTGATGATGGTCGCGGTGTCATGCCCTGCCGCGATCACCCCGCCCGCCCCGGCAGAAACCCCATAATGCTGGGCCAGGTCGACACCCGCCAGGTCGATGGTCTGGGTCGGTGCCGCGCCAGCGACACTGCTGACCTCGATGGTCGACACGACATTACTGCCGGTACCGCTGACCTTGAAGTGCAGGTAGTCGTCCAGTGACGCACTGGTGGCGTTCTCGCCCTGCAGCAACTGCGACAGGTCGAGGTGATCGCTGCCTGGCGTGAAGTCGGTCACGGTATCGTGCCCCGTGTCGCCCTTCTGCCAGACGAACGTGTCGTTGCCCGGGCCACCGGTCATCACATCGTCGCCCGGGCCGCCGATCAGGGTGTCATTGCCTGCGCCGCCCTTGAGCACATCGTTGCCAGCACCACCATTGAGCACATTGTCGCCATCGTTGCCGATCAGGGTGTCGTTGTAGTTCGAGCCGATCAGGTTCGCGATGTTGACCAATGTGTCCATGCCCGCGCCCACGGTGTTCTGCACACCGACATGGCTCAGGTCGACCACCACCCCAGCGCTTGCCCGGGCGAAACTGGCCGTGTTGATGCCCGCCCCGCCATCGAGCAGGTCATTGCCAGGGCCGGCGATCAGCAGGTCATTGCCGTCGCCGCCATACAAGTGATCGTTGCCCGGCCCCGCCACCAGTACGTCATTGCCAGCGCCGCCATTGATGATGTTGTCACCAGGCCCGCCCACCAGCACATCGTCGCCACTGGTACCGGCCAGGGTGTGCCCGGCCTGGTAAGTGATGTCGACGGCGCCGGTGGCCGTGCCGCCATGCCCATCGCTGAGGTTGTAGCTGTCGTGGATCACCTCGTTGGTGGCGTTGCTGTAGTCCACCACCAGGCTCAGCTTGTAGTTTTCCGCCGCTTTGCTATTGCCCACGGCATTGTCGGTATTCACCAGGTGCACGCTGTACACCCCATCATGGCTGGCGGTGAAGCTGCCACCATCGGCGATGGCCTGGTAGCTGCCGCCGGCCTCCTTCCACTCCATCGCCAGGTTGCCTGCGGGCCGGTCGTGGTCCAGGGTCAGCGTCTCGCCTTTGTGCAATGTCACCGTGAAGGTGTCCTCGTCGTTGGCGTTGGCGCTGCTGATCACGCCCAGGTAGCCGACCACCACCAGGGCAGCGGTCATGCTGCCGGATACGCTGGTGAACTCGCTGCGCGCAAGATCGCGGAACTGGTTCTCGGGCTTGTTGGGTACACCATCGAACAGCACGGTCTGGACCTGGGCCCCGACCGTGAAGCCCGCGCCTTTGTCGGCAAAGCCGGTATTGAAAGTGATCGGCGAGGCACTCAGGCGATCGTGATCCGGATCACTGTCGTTGGCCAGCAAGGCTTCGGCCGGCACGCTGAGGCTGCTGCCCGCGATGTTGGTGATGATGTGATCGGCCACCGCCACCGGCGCGCCATTGCTGTTGACGTTGATCGTCAGGTTGGCAGCGCTGGTGTCGCCGTCGTTGTCGGCGGCGACGAAACCGATCTTCTCCACCTGGTTGCTGCCGATGTCCTTCGGCGGCGTGTAGGTGAACTCGCCGCTGTCCATCGCCACCCGCAGGCTGCCGCCCAGGCCGGTCCTGATGATCAGGCTGTTGTCGCTGCTGTCGAACAGCCCCTTGTCGGCCCCGCCGCTTACCGTATACCCCCCATGCCCGGCGTTGGCCTTGGGATCGTAGGTATAGGTGGTGCCATCGACCAGCAGCGCCTTGATGAAACCACCGTCGGCGCCAAAGGTGCCGCCGCTCATCAGGCTGCCGGAGACCGGCGCGCCCTGCACCGTGCCCGACAGCACCGCGCTGAGTTGGCCAAGATCGGTGACCACCACCGAGTTGGTGTCGACATGACTGCTGCCGTCATAGGCCAATGGATTGAGGTTGCCCTCGTTGACCCCGGCCCCCAGGCCAATCGCGTAGGACTTGATGCCATTGCTGTCGAGGAAGCTTTCCCAGGTTGCCTCGCGGCCGGCCGTCATGCCATGGCCACTGCTGGGGGCACCATCGGAAAAGAAGTAGGCGACGTTCTGCGCCCCTTCGAGCTTGCCGCTGCTGGCAAAGACCTGCTGGGCCTTGGTGGCGGCCGCGTCGTAGTAAGTTGCACCACCCGCGCTGAGCCCGGCGACGATGCTCTTGGCTTCGCTGATCGAGACCCACACTGGCGACTGGGCAGTGGCGCCGCTGGAGAAGGTGACGATCTGCACCTTGATCTCGCCCATGGCGTCGTAGCGGTCAAGCAGGCTGTTGATGGCCTGCTTGGCCAGGGCCAGGCGGGTCAGGCCCTGGACACCAGAGGCATCGTTCATGCTGCCCGAGACATCGATCACCAGCAGCAGGTTGGAGTCCACCGGACTCGGCGTGATGCTGCGCACCGCCGATTCAGTCTGCGGCACGTCATCGACGATGTTGATGACGATGCTGCTGGTGACACTATTGCCCTGGGCATCAGTGGCCTTGTAGGTGAACGACTCGGTGACTGTGTTCGCACCATCATCGGCACCGCCTGGCGTCTTCGGCGCACTGGTCAAGGTGTAGGTGTAGGAGCCATCGGGGTTGAGCTGAATCTGTCCGTATTGCCCCACTGCGTTTCCAACCAAGGTGAACGTCAGGGCTCCGGAACCTCCTGTGACCGACCCCGCCAACGAGCCCGACGCCGTCTCGGCGGTCGAGGTCGGATCGCTGCCGGTGACGTTGCCCGCCGCCAGGTCATTGCCATCGCGGACCAGGTCCAGGGCCTTCTCATACACCGTCACTTCGCTGTCCGGGCTGGCGATCAGTTGGCTGTCGTGCACGTTGATGTGGATGGTCGCCGTACTCTCATCGCCGTCGGCATCGCGGATGGTGTAGACGAATGTGTCGCTAGCCCATGCGGGCAGGTCCAAATTGGGATTGGCGTGATAAGTGCCGTTGCCTTGGGAGTCGAGGGTCAAATAGCCGTACAGGCCCATGATCTGCTCGCCCACGTGGCCGATAGCCGAGGTGCTGGTATCACTGCCTGCACGCACGCCCACCACATACTGGTGATCGGCTCGCACATCGGCGCCGATCACATCGTTGGCCAGCACATTGCCGCTGACAGTGCCGCCCTCGGTGACGTCGGCGTAGTCGCAATGGGCTTTGGGCACGTCGTCGACGATGTTGATGACGATAGTGCTGGTGGTCGAGTTGCCCAGCGCGTCTTTCACCTGGTAGGTGAAGGCCTCGGTCACCACGTTCGGCCCATCGTTGATGTGATTGGGCGAGTTCGGCGCCGACGTCAGGGTGTAGGTGTAGGAGCCGTCGGCGTTGAGCTGAATCTGCCCATATTGCCCCACGGCGTTGCCGACCAGGGTGAAGGTCAATGCTCCGGAGCCGCCCGTGACCGAACCCGCCAGCGAGCCCGACGCCGTCTCGGCGGTCGAGGTCGGATCGCTGCCGGTGACGTTGCCCGCCGCCAGGTCATTACCATCGCGGACCAGGTCCAGCGCCTTCTCATACACCGTCACTTCGCTGTCCGGGCTGGCGATCAGTTGGCTGTCGTGCACGTTGATGTGGATGGTCGCCGTACTCTCATCGCCGTCGGCATCGCGGATGGTGTAGACGAATGTGTCGCTAGCCCATGCGGGCAGGTCCAAATTGGGATTGGCGTGATAAGTGCCGTTGCCTTGGGAGTCGAGGGTCAAATAGCCGTACAGGCCCATGATCTGCTCGCCCACGTGGCCGATAGCCGAGGTGCTGGTATCACTGCCTGCACGTACACCCACCACGTACTGATGATCGGCTCGCACATCGGCACCGATCACATCATTGGCCAGCACATTGCCGCTGACAGTACCGCCTTCGGTGACGTCGGCGTAGTCGCAATGGGCTTTGGGCACGTCGTCGACGATGTTGATGACGATGGTGCTGGTGGTCGAGTTGCCCAGCGCGTCTTTCACCTGGTAGGTAAAGGCCTCGGTCACCACGTTCGGCCCATCGTTGATGTGATTGGGCGAGTTCGGCGCCGACGTCAGGGTGTAAGTGTAGGAGCCGTCGGCGTTGAGCTGAATCTGTCCGTATTGCCCCACTGCGTTTCCAACCAAGGTGAACGTCAGGGCTCCGGAACCTCCTGTGACCGACCCCGCCAGCGAGCCCGACGCCGTCTCGGCGGTCGAGGTCGGATCGCTGCCGGTGACGTTGCCCGCCGCCAGGTCATTACCATCGCGGACCAGGTCCAGCGCCTTCTCATACACCGTCACTTCGCTGTCCGGGCTGGCGATCAGTTGGCTGTCGTGCACGTTGATGTGGATGGTCGCCGTACTCTCATCGCCGTCGGCATCGCGGATGGTGTAGACGAATGTGTCGCTAGCCCATGCGGGCAGGTCCAAATTGGGATTGGCGTGATAAGTGCCGTTGCCTTGGGAGTCGAGGGTCAAATAGCCGTACAGGCCCATGATCTGCTCGCCCACGTGGCCGATAGCCGAGGTGCTGGTATCACTGCCTGCACGTACACCCACCACGTACTGATGATCGGCTCGCACATCGGCACCGATCACATCATTGGCCAGCACATTGCCGCTGACAGTACCGCCTTCGGTGACGTCGGCGTAGTCGCAATGGGCTTTGGGCACGTCGTCGACGATGTTGATGACGATGGTGCTGGTGGTCGAGTTGCCCAGCGCGTCTTTCACCTGGTAGGTGAAGGCCTCGGTCACCACGTTCGGCCCATCGTTGATGTGATTGGGCGAGTTCGGCGCCGACGTCAGGGTGTAGGTGTAGGAGCCGTCGGCGTTGAGCTGAATCTGCCCATATTGCCCCACGGCGTTGCCGACCAGGGTGAAGGTCAATGCTCCGGAGCCGCCCGTGACCGAACCCGCCAGCGAGCCCGACGCCGTCTCGGCGGTCGAGGTCGGATCGCTGCCGGTGACGTTGCCCGCCGCCAGATCATTACCATCGCGGACCAGGTCCAGCGCCTTTTCATACACCGTCACCGAGCTGTCGGAACCAGCGAGCAACTGGCTGTCATGAAGGCTGACGGTGATGGTGGTGGTGCTCTCGTCACCGTCGGCATCGCGAATGGTGTAGACGAACGTGTCGCTGGCCCACGCAGGCAGGTCCAGGTTGGGGTTGGCGTGATAAGTGCTGTTGCCTTGAGCATCGAGGGTCAGGTAGCCATACAGCCCCATGATCTGTTCGCCCACATGGCCGATGGCCGAAGTGCTGGTGTCACTGCCTGCACGCACACCCACCACGTATTGATGATCGGCTCGCACATCGGCACCGATCACATCGTTGGCCAGCACATTGCCGCTGACGGTGCCACCCTCGGTGACGTCGGCAAAGTCGCGATGGGCATTGGGCACGTCATCGACAATGTTCACGTCCAACATGCCACTGGCGCTGCTGCCATTGCTGTCGGTAGCCGTGACGCTGAAGTGTTCGGCCAGGCTGTTGGTACCGTCGCCCGGAGCATGGCTTTCGCTACCTTGCAGGGTATAGCTGTAACTGACCACTCCGGTCGCCGGATTGTAGCCAGTGATGGTCAGGGTGTTGCCCAGTGCCGTGGTGATCGACTGCGGGAAACCGGCTGCCACCCCGCCACTGACGATCGCGATGCCACCCACGCTCAGGCTTTGCAAGCCATCAGGGGCGCTCAGGATGAAGGTACCGCGCTGGGTCAAGGCAGTGGCGTCAGGGGCACTGCCGTCGGCCAGGTTCTTTTCGAAGAGCGTGAGCTCGCCACCCTGCACATCCAGGCCGCTGAGGGTGACCGGATGATCCGGCACGATCACCGGCGGCGTCACCACAGGTGTCGATGTCGTGGGGCGCGTATCGGCGTTCGGCGTGGTGTCCTGGCCACCGATGTAGCGGTTATCCAGTTCCGGGAAGCCGTTGAAGCCCGCCGTGGGAAAACCGATCGTTGGATCGACCCGCCCGCCCACTTCCGTCAGCAGGACAAAACTGTGACCACCACCGAGCACGCCCGAAAGGTTACCGTTGCCAACACCAGCTGCTGGGGCCTCGCCTTGCTGGGTCGGGTCGGCACCTGCGGCAATGGCCTGTTGCATACGTTCGACATCGGTGAGCTGCGCCGCACTGGGCGTCGTGTCACCGGCATGCCCAGGGGGAGCCTGGACAGCCAGCAGGTTCGGCGTCAGTTGCAGATTGCTGTCGCGGCCCAAGGTCAGTTCGGCGCCACTGTGCAGGTGCACGGCTACCGCACCTGCGGCCCCGGTCTCCAGCTGTTCGCCCACGAACAGACGGTCGCCTTCCACCAACTGGCGGCGGTGCCCGTCACTGCCCACCGCGAAGACCTGGCCCACCACCTTGCTGACCACACCGATTAACTTAGCCATGCGCTCACGCCTCCCCTGCCGATGGGTATGCAGTCAAAGGCGTACCGGGTAATACGGGCAGCGCACCGGGATGATTCATCCGTCGGTGCGTTGCTGTCACCTGCGTGAGAAATCACGCGCCCTGTGACGTTTGTCGCGATAGCGGTGATAGATAATGGCCATCATTAGGCGACAATTTTTTGTCGCCATATTCCGCCCTCGCCCTCCTCCCCTGCTTCCTTAGCTGCAATAAATGCTGGAACTTTCTTGATACCCCGGAAATCGCCGGCTCAAGCGGATCCCCGTAAACACTTGCAAGAAACAATGTGCCGAATAGCTTAGAACTCATAAGTTTTTTTTCGCATATACCTTATGAAAATTTCTTCTTAGCTCGCGCGATAAATGTTCTTAGCTCTGTTGTTACAAGCCTGAAAAGGTTTGATTCTTATAAGTCGTCAAGTTATTGACGAATGCAGGACATTTTTTAGACCAGGGAGAAGTACCCCATGCGCGTTTTAACCCCCATCACCAGTGCGATCTTGTTGGCCATGGCGTGTGCCGACACGCAGGCGATGTCCATCACCGAGGCCGTCCAGAGCGCCGTGGACCAGCATCCGGAAATCAGCGCCAGCCGTAACAGCCGACTGTCTGCCGACGAGGATGTGAAATTTGCCCGCGGTGGCTACTACCCGACCGTAGACCTGGTCGCCGGTTATGGCCGTCAACGCTCGGATAACCTCAACACCCGTGGTTTCAACCCCGACGGCACGCGCAACCACAACAAGGAAACCCTCAACTACACCCAGTCCGAATTGCGTCTGCGGCAGATGCTGTTCGACGGCTTCAATACCGCCAACGAAGTCGGCCGCACCGAGGCGGTCGCCACATCGCGCGCCTACTACACCCAGGCCACCGCCGAAACCGTGGCCCTGCGTACCGTCGAGGTCTACCTCGAGGTGCTCAAGCGCCGCGAACTGGTGACCCTGGCCAAGAACAACCTGCAAGCCCACCTGCGGGTCAACGACCAGATCAGCCTGCGCAGCGAACGCGGCGTGGGCAGCACTGCCGACCTCGACCAGTCCCGTGCCCGTCGCGCCCTGGCCGAGAACAACCTGGATACCGCCGAAGTCGACCTGGCCGACGCCGAGGCCAACTTCTTCAGCGTGGTCGGACGCCTGCCCGACGAGCTGGAAACCCCGGCGACCATCAAGGGCGAGGTCCCTGCCGATCTGCAGGGCGCACGCCAGGGCATGCTCGAGAACAACCCCTACCTGAAGTCGGCCCAGGCTGACGTGCAATCCGCCGAGCAGCAGTACGAAGTGGCCAAGTCGCCCTTCTACCCACGCCTGGACGCAGTACTGGCCACCGGCGCCGACAACAACATCAGCGGCCAGCCGGGCCACGCCAACAACGACTGGCAAGCCGGCGTCGAGCTCAGCTACAACCTGTTCCGCGGCGGCAGCGACAAAGCCCGCCTGCAATCGGACGCACACAAGATCAACCAGGCCATGGACATCCGCAACAATGCCCTGCGCGAGCTCAACGAAAACCTGAGCCTGGCCTGGAACGCCATGAACAACGCCCGCAAGCAGACCCCGAGCGCGCGTGAATACGCCGAAACCACCAAGCGCGTGCGCACCGCCTACCAGGACCAGTTCGGCCTTGGCCAACGCACCTTGCTCGACCTGCTCGACAGCGAAAACGAGCTGTACAACGCCAACCGTCGTTACACCGAGGTGCGCTACACCGAAGAGTTCTCCATGTACCGGGTGCTGGCCAACATGGGTGAGTTGCTGAGCAAGCAGCGCATCTCGCTGCCACCCGAGGCGATCGCCAAGACCGACGTGCGCAATGAGGCGAGGCTGCCCGACATGCGCTGAGGCCGAGGCGAAAAGGACTTTTCCAGCAGCGCCCGTTTCCCGTCCACCGCGGCAGGAGTAGGCCATCGTGACCAGTATGCAAAGCGCGCAGCCGCGCCCGGATGTCGATGATCCTTTGCTTGATGGCCTGCTGATCCTGTGCAAGCTGCATGGCTGCCCGGCCAGCCGGGCCAGCCTGTGCAGCGGCCTGCCCCTGGCCCGCCAACGCCTGGCGCTGGCGCTGCTGCCTCGCGCGGCTGCCCGTGCCGGACTGCAAGGGCGGGTGCTGGCGCGTGCGCTGGAAGATATATCCAGCCTCAACCTGCCGGTGCTGCTGGTCTTCAACGACGGTCGCTGCGCCGTGCTGCGGCGCTGGGGCGACGATGGCCGGGCCCTGCTGCTGCCCTGCGAGGCCGACGGCGGCGAGCAGTGGGTCGAACGCGACAGCCTGGCCGAGATCTATAGCGGCCAGGCCTTGTTCGCCCGCCCCCGGCATACCCTGGAAGACCTGCGCACACCGCTCATGCCAAGGGTCAACGCCTGGTTCCGCGACACCTTGCGCCATTCGCGCTGGCTGTACGGCGACGCCCTGCTGGCCAGCCTGCTGATCAACCTGCTGGGCCTGATGGTGCCGCTGTTCGTCATGCAGACCTACGACCGGGTGGTGCCCAACCAGGCGCTGTCGACCCTGTGGGTACTGGTCGCCGGACTGTTTATCGGCACTGCCTTCGAGCTGGTGCTACGCATGGTCCGCGCCCACCTGCTGGACCAGGCCGGCAAGAAGACCGACCTGATCCTCTCTGCCACCCTGTTCGAACGCATCACCGGCATGAGCATGAAGGCTCGCCCGGCGACCATCGGTGGTTTTGCCCAGAGCATCCATGACTTCCAGGGCCTGCGTGAATTTCTCACTGCAGTCACCCTGACCAGTATCATCGACCTGCCCTTCGTCGCCCTGATGCTGCTGGTGATCGGCCTGCTGGGTGGCTGGCTGGTACTGATCCCACTGATTGCCTTCCCGGTGGCCGTGGGCCTGGCACTGTTCATCCAGGTGCGTCTGCGCGACACGGTGCAGAAGAGCCTGAGCCTGGGCGCAGTGCGCCAGGCCCTGCTGATCGAGACCCTCGGCGGTCTGGAGACACTCAAGGCCTGTGGCGCCGAGAGCGAGCGCCAGTACCAGTGGGAACACACCAACGGCGCCATCGCCCGCCTCGACGCCCATGCCCGCAATCTGTCGTCGCTGGCCAGCAACGGCACGCTGTTCATCCAGCAGTTCTGCGGCATGGCCACCATCGTTGCCGGGGTGTACAGCATCATCGCCGGCAACCTCAGCGTCGGCGCCCTGGTCGCCAGCTACATGCTCGGCAGCCGGGTGCTCGCGCCATTGGGCCAGATCGCCGGGTTGATCACTCGCTACCAACAGGCGCAACTGACCATGCGCAGCACCGACGCGCTGATGAGTTTGCCCCAGGAGCGCCAGTCGCAGCAGCAGGCCCTGGAACACACCGCGCTACTGGGCCGGGTAGGCGTCAGCCACGCCTCCTTCCGCTACGCCGGACAGGCAGCCCCGGCGCTCAGCGACGTCAACCTCACGCTCACACCGGGCGAACGCATCGGCATCATCGGCCGCAGCGGCTCGGGCAAAAGTACCCTGGCGCGCCTGCTGATGGGCTTCCATCACCCCGACGAGGGCCAGGTGCTGCTGGACAATCTCGACCTGCGCCAGCTGGACATCGCCGACCTGCGCAGCCAGATAGGCTACGTCGCCCATGACCTGCCCCTGCTGGCCGGCAGCCTGCGCGACAACCTAACCCTGGGTGCCCGCCATGTCAGTGATGCGCGCATGCTCGAGGTGGCCGAGCTGACGGGGGTCAGCGAACTGGCCCGGCAACATCCACAGGGGTTCGAGCGCCCGGTGGGCGAGCGCGGGCAACTGCTCTCCGGCGGCCAGCGCCAGGCCGTGCTGCTGGCTCGGGCGCTGCTGCTGGAGCCGCCGATCCTGATCCTCGATGAACCCACCAGCCACATGGACAACAGCAGCGAGGAGCAACTGCGCCAACGCCTGCTGGAAACGGTGCCGGGCAAGACCGTGCTGCTGGTCACCCATCGCACCTCGATGCTCAGTCTGGTGGACCGGCTGCTGGTGCTGGACAACGGCAAAGTAGTCGCCGACGGGCCCAAGGACGCGGTGGTAGACGCCCTGCGCAAGGGCCGCATCGGCGCGGCGCTCTGAACCAACCCTGAGAGATCCCGCGATACCACCATCGCGGGGCAAGCCCGCCCCCACGTTGCCACTTCGGCGAGGTAGCCCATGACCCTCCTCCACAGCGTGCGCAGTTACCTCCAGGGCGCCGGCAATCGCGCCGAGCGCGACTACATGCCGGAGCTGGCCGGAGCCACCCTGCAGGACTCGCCGAGCCTGTCGCGCCTGACGGTGTGGCTGGCAGCGATCCTGTTGCTGGTGGCATTGCTCTGGGCCAACTTCGCGGTGCTCGACGAGGTCACCGTCGGCGAGGGCAAGGCGATCCCCTCGAGCAAGGTCCAGGTGGTGCAGAACCTCGAGGGCGGCATCGTCACCGAGATCTTCGTGCGCGAAGGCCAGATGGTCGACAAGGGCGCCACCCTGCTGCGCCTGGACGACACCCGCTTCAAGTCCAACAAGGGCGAAAGCGAGGCCGACCGCTATGCCCTCACCGCCCAGGTCGAACGTTTGTCGGCCGAAGCCGAAGGCCGCCCCTTCGTACTCTCGGACGAAGTGCGCAGCAAGGCGCCGCAGGTAGCCGAGGACGAAACGTCGCTGTACGACTCGCGCCAGCGACGCCTGGCCAGCGAGAAGCAGACCCTGAATGAACAATTGCGCCAGAAGACCCAGGAGCTCGCCGAGTTTCGCTCCAAGGTCGAACAGTACCGCTCGGCCGTCGGCCTGTTGCAACAGGAACTGGACATGTCCTCGCCGCTGGTCGGCAAGGGCGCCATCTCGCCCGTGGAGATCCTGCGCCTGAAGCAACGCACCGTCGAGGCCCGTGGCCAGCTCAACGCCACCAGCCTGGCGATCCCCCGCGCCGAGGCCGCGGTGGCGGAGATCCGCAGCAAGATCCAGGAGTCCGATGCAAGCTTTCGCTCCGACGCGGCCAAGGAACTCAACGACAAGCGCACCGAACTGTCGAAGATCACCGCCACCAGCATCGCCATCGACGACCGGGTCAACCGCACCACCGTGGTCTCGCCGGTACGCGGCATCGTCAAGCAGCTCAAGGTCAATACCATTGGCGGGGTGGTCCAGCCCGGCAGCGACCTGATCGAGATCGTACCGATCGAGGACAACCTGCTGATCGAAGCCAAGGTGCGTCCGCAGGACGTGGCCTTCCTGCATCCGGGGCAAACGGCGATGGTCAAGTTCAGCGCCTACGACTACACCATCTACGGCGGCCTGAAGGCCAAGCTGGAACTGATCGGCGCCGACACCGTCACCGACGACAAGGGCAACGCCTTCTACCTGATCCAGGTACGCACCGACAAGAACCACCTGGGCGGGGACAACAAGCCGCTGCTGATCATCCCCGGGATGGTGGCCACGGTGGACATCATCACCGGGCAGAAGAGCGTGCTCGATTACCTGTTGAAACCGGTGTTCAAGGCCCGGACCGAGGCACTGCGCGAGCGCTGAGAGCGCCTGTAACCATCGTGCTCGATACTTGAGAGAATGCCACCCCGGCAACCGGCAAAGCCGATGTCCAGACCGAGTCGCCTGCAAGGCTGACGCCTACACGGTATGGGTTCGCCAGCATGACATGTTAACCGAGCCCTCAGTTGCCACCATGGTTGCGCGTGAAAGTCTCACTCCCCATGGCACTGATCTGCCCCTCGATCAACGCTTCGAATGGGCGCAGCAGGGTATCGAAAAGGACAGGGGCCTCCAGCACGTTCAGCGCCTGGACAATCGCCTCCAGCGTCGACACCGCGCCCGGCTCCGGTGCCTTGCGCAGGCGGTAGCGCGAGGGCTGGACATCGGCCAGCGTCACCCGTGGCAGGGATTCCAGCAACGGGTTCAGGTACAGCAGCTTGCGCGCCTTGCGCCAGGTACCATCGGGCACGATCAATAGCAGCGGGATGCCGCTCGTTTCGCCATAGGCGGTCAGAACCTGGGCTTGCTCGCCCGGGAACAGCAGCACCGGTCGATAGCCAGGGGTCGCCAGCAGTTCGGCAAGGTCGTCGAATACTTCGCCAATGCGCAGTTCGGCATTGACCAGGCCCAGGGCAGCCAGGCGGGCGGTATTCAGGGCGTGGCGGGTCTCGCTCGGGTGCTGCAGCAGGACCACGCGGGTACGACTGGCGAGCGACGGAATCAGCGCGCAAAGGCATTGGGCAAGCGGGCGCAGGCAGCGCTCGCAACGGGGTCTGGACATCGTGGGCTCCTTGGGGCGGGTAGTTTGCCACAGGGTTGCCACACTTGGTCTGGCCGGACGTGGGAACGGGCTTGCCCCGCGACGGGGCCGCTCGCGCAATCGCGGCGCAAGCTCGCTCCCACGCGCCTGGTGCAGCGTCAGCGATTGAACCGCTCGGCCAGGCTATGCAGGTACTCGGCCATCCGCTCCAGGTCCTGGCTGATCTCGGCCCCCTGCCTGGCCTGCCCGGCGCTCTCGTCGCACAGGTGGGCAATGCGCACGATCTGCTGGTTGATGTCCTCGGCCACATGACTCTGTTGCTCCGAGGCCGTGGCCATCTGCTGGCTCATGCCGGTAATGCGACTGACCGCCTGGGCGATCCCCGACAACGCCTCCTGCACCGCCTCGACACTGTGCACGCTGTCGCTGGAAATCTGCTGCCCGCGACTGGCGCTGGCTACCGCGCGGTCGGCACCGGTACGCAAGGTCGAGATGATGTGGTGGATTTCCTCGGTCGAGGCCCGGGTGCGCTGGGCCAACGACCTCACCTCGTCGGCCACCACGGCGAAGCCTCGCCCCTGCTCACCGGCCCGTGCGGCCTCGATGGCCGCATTGAGCGCCAGCAGGTTGGTCTGCTCGGCGATCGAGGTGATCACGTCCACCACGCTGCCGATCGACTGGGTCTGCTCGGCCAGGGCGTTGACCGCCTGGCCAATGTCGCTCACCGCCTCGCGCATGCTGCCCATGGCCTGCAGGCTCTGCTGGGCCAGGTCGCTGCCGTGCTGGGCCAGCTGGTCGGCGTCGCTGGCCGCGTGAGCAGTGCTCTGCACGTTGTGGGTGACCTGCTGGATGGTCGCGGCCATCTGCGCGATGGCGGTGGCCGACTGGTCGGTCTCGCTGCGCTGGCGGTCGAGCATCTGTGCCTGGGCATCGGACAGATCAGCCGACTGCGCGGCGCGCGACTTGACCCCGACCCCGGCGTCCACCAGGCGGGTCAGGGCTGTCTGCAGGCGCGCCTCCTCGCTGATGATCGCCAGGTCGAGCTGGCCCTGCAGCCCTGGGTTGTCGCTGTAGGTCAACGCCACCAGCGGGCTGGTGAAGGCCTTGGGGTGCTCTTCGAGAGTCCGACGGATCGACTGGTTCTGCCGGTGCTCGACCACGTACCAGGCGGCCAGCAGGCTGGCCGCCAGCACACCGAGCGCTGCGTAAGGGGGCAGCCACAGGTAGGCGGCCGCCGACACCAGGCCGACACCGATCAGCGGCCAGCCATGGCCAACCCCGTAGGCCACGCGAGCGGCCAGTGGCACCGGCGAACGCCCGGCGCGCAAGCGCGCATAGAGCTTCTCGGCGCGGCGGATCTGCTCGCGGCTCGGCACCGAGCGCACCGACTCGTAGCCGCTGATGCGACCGTTCTCGTACACCGCCGTGACATAGGCGCTGACCCAGTAGAAGTCGCCGTTCTTGGCGCGGTTCTTGACCACGCCCATCCACGGCTTGCCTTGCTTGATGGTCTCCCACATATGGCCGAACACCGAAGGCGGCATGTCGGGGTGACGCACCAGGTTGTGGGGCTGGCCCACCAGTTCGTCGTAGGTGAAACCGCTGATGGCCACGAATGCGTCGTTGCAATAGGTGATGCGGCTGTTCAGATCCGTAGTGGAGATGAGCCGCTGATCTTGTGGGAAAGTTCTTTCGTGCTCGGTGACGGGCAAATTCATGCGCATCGGTGGCGATCCCTTGCTTATCCAGATGAATGGGAAAATCATCAAAGCAAGTAGATATTTAGCAGATGGCCAGCACGTCAGCGGTCAAGCTTTGTAGGAAATTTACTCACCCTGACGGAATGCCCTCAGCGCGACACCCCTCAACCGACGTTGAGCTGGCTCTTGAGCAAGTCGCGGAACGTCTGGATCAAGGGTTCCCGGCTGCGGCCACGGCGAATGATCAGGGAAAACGGCGCCTGGTAGCCGAAGGTCGCCGGCGACAGTACCCGCAAGTCGCCCTTGTCGACCCAGGCCTGGGCGTAGTGCTCAGGCAGGTAGCCGATGTAGGCGCCGGAGAGAATCAGAATCAACTGCGCCTCCATGCTCTCCACAGTGGCGGCACTGTGCTTGAAGCCATGCCGGGCCAGTTCGGCCTGGCTCCAGTAGCCGCGCCCGACCATGCGCTGCTGGGTGACCACCGGTTCGGGGATGCGCCGCTCGCCGAACAACGCGTGACGGTTGCTGCAGTACAGCCAGTGCTGCTCGCGGTACAACGGCTGGTACACCAGGCCGCTCATGCGCGAGGAAAACGCGCCGATGGCCAGGTCCAGGCGGTTGTCCTGCACGCCCAGTTGCAACTCGTAGGGACTCGACACCGACAGGTGCAGGTGCACCGCCGGGTGCTCCTGGCTGTAGGCGCCAATCGCCTCGGCCAGCGGCAGCGCCCGATCCCCGACGGTGGAGTCGATCACCCCGAGGTTGAGGGTGCCGCGCAGTTCCCCCTTGAGCGCCGCCGCGTATTGCTCGAAACCATCCAGCTCGCCGAGCAGGCGCAGGGTCTCCTGGTGGAACAGCTCGCCCTTGCTGGTCAGGCTGAACCCGCCCCGGCCCCGGTGACACAGCACAATACCCAGGGCGCTCTCCAACTGGCTCATGTAGGTGCTGATCGCCGAAGTGGACAGGTTGAGGTCGCGCTGGGCATTGGCGAAGCCCTGGTGACGCACCACGCTGGCGAAGATGCGCAGCAGTTTCAGATCGGGCAGCGATGAGGCCATGGCACGGGCTTCCGCAGGCAGGAAATCGGCAGAGTCTAACGCGCCTGACGCTGGATAGTTCAGAAATTCCTGAAGTAAGTTTTTGTCGGTAGCGATTCTTCCCGGCCACTACCTTGCGCAGACTGCGGCGAAATGTCCCTGCCCGCCGGCCATATCCGATCCGAAAGGCGTGCGGCGGCACAGGTTCGAACAAACAGAACAATCGACCGACTGATGAGGCCCACCGTGGACAAGATTCTCCACCAACCACTGGGCGGCAACGAAATGCCGCGTTTCGGCGGCATCGCCACCATGCTCCGCCTGCCCCACCTGCAAAGCGCCGAAGGCCTGGACGCCGCGTTCATCGGCGTGCCACTGGACATCGGCACCTCGCTGCGCTCCGGCACCCGCTTCGGCCCGCGACAGATCCGCGCCGAATCGGTGATGATCCGCCCATACAACATGGCCACCGGCGCTGCCCCGTTCGATTCGCTGTCGGTGGCCGACATCGGCGACGTGGCGATCAACACCTTCAACCTGCTCGACGCCGTGCGCATCATCGAGGAGGCCTACGATGAAGTCCACGAACACAACATCATCCCGCTGACCCTGGGTGGCGACCACACCATCACCCTGCCGATCCTGCGTGCCCTGCACAAGAAGCACGGCAAGATCGGCCTGGTCCACATCGACGCCCACGCCGACGTCAACGACCACATGTTCGGCGAGAAGATCGCCCACGGCACCACCTTCCGCCGCGCCGTCGAGGAAGGCCTGCTGGACTGCGACCGCGTGGTGCAGATCGGCCTGCGCGCTCAGGGCTACACCGCCGACGACTTCAACTGGAGCCGGCGTCAGGGCTTCCGTGTGGTCCAGGCCGAGGAATGCTGGCACAAGTCGCTGGAACCGCTGATGGCCGAAGTGCGCGAGAAAGTCGGCGGCGGCCCGGTGTACCTGTCGTTCGACATCGACGGTATCGACCCCGCCTGGGCGCCAGGTACCGGTACCCCGGAAATCGGCGGCTTGACCACTATCCAGGCGATGGAGATCATCCGCGGCTGCCATGGCCTGGACCTGATCGGCTGTGACCTGGTCGAGGTTTCCCCACCCTACGACACCACCGGCAACACGTCGCTGCTGGGCGCCAACCTGCTGTTCGAGATGCTCTGCGTGCTGCCAGGCGTGGTGCGCCGCTGAGCATTTGGCAGCGCCCGTGCAGGAGCGGCCTTGTGTCGCGAAAGCGCAGAAATCCGGGGGCGTTGCGCTGCAATCAATAGCTTGACCCCGGCAGGAGCCATTCGGGAGGGCCATAGAGGCCCGCCAATACAAGACAGGACCGCCGGACGCCGTGAACCCGTCCGGACGGCCGATCTCGCCATAATAAAGATAATCGGGAGACCCCCAATGGCCTTGGACATCATCGTTGTACTGATCTATGCCGCCGGCATGCTCGGCCTCGGCTGGTATGGCATGCGACGCGCGAAGACCCATGAAGACTATCTGGTGGCCGGGCGTAACCTCGGCCCCACCCTGTACATGGGCACCATGGCCACCACTGTGCTCGGCGGCGCCTCCACCGTCGGCACCGTGCGCCTGGGCTATGTCCACGGCATCTCCGGCTTCTGGCTGTGCGCAGCGCTGGGCCTGGGGATCATCGCCCTCAACCTGTTCCTCGCCAAGCCGCTGCTGCGGCTGAAGATCTTCACCGTCACCCAGGTGCTCGAACGTCGCTACAACCCGATGGCTCGCCAGGCCAGCGCGGCGATCATGCTCGCCTACGCACTGATGATCGCGGTCACCTCGACCCTGGCCATGGGCACCGTGCTGCAGGTGCTGCTCGACGTGCCGTTCTGGATGGCCCTGCTGTTCGGCGGCGGCGTGGTGGTGGTGTACTCGACCATCGGCGGCATGTGGTCGCTGACCCTCACCGACATCGTTCAGTTCGTGATCAAGACCGTCGGCCTGATGTTCATCCTGTTGCCGGTGTGCCTGTACAAGGCCGGCGGCTGGGACATGCTGGTGGCCAAGCTGCCAGCGTCCAGCTTCAGCTGGACCAGCATCGGCTGGGACACCATCATCACCTACTTCCTGATCTACTTCTTCGGCATCCTGATCGGCCAGGACATCTGGCAGCGGGTGTTCACCGCCCGTGACGAAAAGGTCTGCCAGCGCGCCGGCACCACCGCCGGTATCTATTGCGTGCTGTACGGCCTGGCCTGCGCCCTGATCGGCATGGCCGCCCATGTGCTGATGCCTGACCTGGTCAACCCGAACAACGCCTTCGCCGAGATGATCAAGGGCCAGTTGCCCGAGGGTATCCGCGGCCTGCTGATGGCGGCGGCCCTGGCGGCGATGATGTCGACGGCCAGCGCCGGCCTGCTGGCAGCCTCGACCACCCTGACCGAAGACCTGTTGCCGAAACTGCGAGGAGGCAAACAGTCGAGCCTGGGCGTCAACCGCCTGTTCACCCTGATCACCGGCCTGGTGGTGCTGGCCATCGCCCTGGCGGTTAACGATGTGATCAGCGCCCTGACCCTGGCCTACAACCTGCTGGTAGGCGGCATGCTGATCCCGCTGATCGGTGCGATCTTCTGGAAACGCGCGACCACCGCCGGCGCCATCGCCAGCATGTCGCTGGGCTTTACCACCGCGCTGTTCTTCATGTTCAAGGATGGCCTGGAAGCCAACACGCCGATCTACTACAGCCTGGCCATCGGCCTGGTGAGCTTCGTGGTGGTCAGCCTGGCTTCGCGCAAGCCGGTAAGCGCCGTGAAATTGGCCTGATACCGTCAGTTCTGGCCTCGATCATCGTAGGCGCCGGCCTTGCCGGCGCAGCCACTGCCATCGCCTGCTTCGCCAACAAGGCTAGCTCCTGCACCAAGCGGATGACGCGCTTACCCAGCGCCAGAACGCAAAAGGCCGCCGCATCGTGCAGATGCGGCGGCCTTTTTTGTCGATGGTCAGCGCCGACGTGGCTGGCGCTTGCGTTGCTCTTCGTCGGTCGGGATCGGCACCGGCTGCAGCGGTGGCGGGAGCAAGCCCAAGGCGACGGCGAGGTCGTGGAGCCAGTTGTACATGCGTTGGTTCATAGTGCCCCCTTGACGGGTCAGCCTCACGGTCAATCAGTCCTGCGATGCGTCATACAGATCATAGTCCCATGTCCTGTATCGCGCATGCTTCTGCTCTTACAGATATGGGCGATTCTGACCCGGATCAAGCCGAGATGGCAGCTTCCGACGGTCGGTCAATCGTTTCGCTTTGTTGCAAATCGACCCAGGCCTGCAGGTTCGCACCACACATGCCCTGGCGCCACATCAGCCAGGTCTGCGCCTGGTCGAACGGTGCCTGCAAGCGATGGACACGCACCCGTTCCCGCCCCGGCAGGCTATCGAGCATCGACTGCGCCATCAACGCCACCCCGGCGCCGGCGATCACGCAAGCCAGCATGCTCTGGTACGACTCGATCTCCATCACCCGCCCCATGGGGGTATGGGCATGGGCGTACCAGGCCTCCAGGCGCATGCGGTACGAACAGCCCTGGCGAAAGGCGAACACCGCCTTGCCCGCCACATCCTTGGCCGTGTACACGACTGGGTGTTGCGGACTTGTGATAAGCACTAGTGTCTCGTCACACAGCCGCACCCCGTCCAACCCAGCCAGGCTCGGTGGCCCATCCACCAGCGCGGCGTCCAGCCGATGGCTGAGCAAGCCCTCCAGCAGCTCGCCGCTGGGCGCTGCCCGCACCTGCAGGTTCACCGCCGGATAGGCCTGGTGATAGCGCGCCAGCAACGCTGGCAGGTGCGTGGCGGCGCTGCTGTACATGGTGCCGAGCACGAAGTCTCCGGCCGGCTGGCCGCCCTGCACTGCCGCCATGGCCTCGTCGCGCAGCGACGACAGACGGCTGGCATAGTCCAGCAGCACCTTGCCCGCCGGTGACAGTTGCAGGCGCTGGCGCTCACGCAGGAACAGCTCCACCCCCAATTGCTCCTCGAGCTGGCGCAGGCGTGTCGACAGGTTAGATGGCACCCGGTGCAGCCGTTCGGCGGCACGGGTCACCGAGCCTTCCTCGGCAACGGCCTGGAAGATGCGCAGTTGGCTGAACTCCATGACATTCTCCAAAACAGAACAACTTGATCATCATTATTCAATTTTGTTGAAAGTCAATCCGCCCTACCCTGCCATCCATCGCATCCCTTCGAACAGGAAACCTGCCATGTCGCCCTTCGTGCAACTGCTGGCCAGCGCCGTGGCCCTGATGATGGCCATGGGTATCGGCCGCTTCGCCCTGACCCCGCAATTGCCCCGGCTGATCGCCGAGGGTCAGCTCGACCTGAGCGCCGGTGGCCTGGTCGCCGCCGCCAACTACCTCGGCTACTTCCTTGGGGCGGTGGACGGCATGTTCGCCCGCCAGCCGGCTCAGGTGCGGCTACGCCTGTACGGTGGGCTGTGGCTGTGCGTGCTGCTGACCCTCGCCTCGTGGGCCGCCGAGGGTTTCTACAGCCACCTGCTGCTGCGCTTCGGTACTGGCGTGGCCAGTGCCTGGGTACTGGTGATGATCACCAGCCTCAGCCAGCAACTGGCCAATGCCCAAGGTCGCCAGCGACTCGGTGCGCTGGTGTTCGCCGGCCCTGGCGCCGGCATCGCGCTGACGGGGCTGCTGGCTCTGGTCGCACATTTGCTGGGGCTGGGCTCGGCGGCACTGTGGTTGGTGTATGGCGTGGCGGCACTGGTGATGCTGCTGGCCATCCTGCCATGCTTGCCCCGGGCGCTGGAGGCCGCGCCCGTGGTGCTGAACAACAATGCTGGCGCAGGTGGCGGCATCGGTCGCCTGGGGCTGGTCTATGCGCTTTACGGTATCGGCTACATCCTACCGGCCACCTTCCTGTCGCAAATGGCCAGCCAGCAGTTTCACGGAGAGTGGCAGGCTGACCTGTTCTGGCCAGCGTTCGGCCTGGCTGCCGCGCTTGGCGTGGTCATCGTCAGCCTGCGTCGCCCGGGGCGCACGTCGACCTGGCTCGTCGCCACGCTATGGTTGCAAGGACTGGGCGTGCTGGCATGCCTGCTGGGCGGCGGCATCGGGCTGGGGCTCGGCGTACTGCTGTGCGGCGGCCCGTTCCTGGCCTGCATGCAACTTGTCATGCAGCGCTCGCGGGAGCTGGCGCCTCACGCCACGCAGCGCAATGCGGGCTTGTTGACCGCATGCTTCGCGCTGGGGCAGTTGAGCGGCCCCTTGCTGGCGACATTGAGCAGCCATTTCAGTGGTGGGTTGCAGCCAGCGCTGGTGCTGGCTGCCCTGGGGATGGGGCTCGCCGGGATATTGGTGCTCACGACCAGCCTGTCCCCCGCCGAGCCTTGCCCTGGCCTGCGGCAAACAGGTTGAGTGTGGCGCACCCAAGCGGGACCAGCCAGCGACGCTAACCTACGACCCTGCGCAATTGCTGACGTACCCAGCCCTCGGCACTGACCATGATCACACCCAGCAGCACCATCACCGCCCCGATCACGAAATTCAGGCTCAGTGGCTCGCCCAGCAGCACCACGCCGAAGGTCACCCCGAACAGCGGTGTGATGAACGAGAACACCGCCAGGTTCGACGCCAGGTACTTGCGCAGCAGCCAGAACCAGGTCAGGTAGCTGACGAACGACACCACGATCCCCTGGAACAGCACGCTGCCCACCGCCAGCGGGGTAAGCGAGAAATCAGCGATCTGTCCGCTGAGCAGGGCTATCAGCATCAGCCCGACGAACCCTACTCCCAACTGATAGAACAGAGTCAGGGTCGCGGGTGCCTCGGACAACCGCGAGCCACGCACCACCACCGTGGTGGCACCCCACGCCAGCCCCGCCAGGATCGCCAGGCCATCGCCCAGCAACATGCGCCCATCGAGGTGCTCCAGGGAAACTCCGCCCGCGAACGCCAAGGCGATACCGGCAAAGGCCAGCAAGATGCCCAGCCACTGCAACAACCGCAGTCGCTCGCTGGGCATCATGAAATGCAGCCCCAGCGCCGTGAAGATCGGCGCGGTATAGAGGAACACCGACATATGCGCCGCCGAGGTCAGTTTCAGCCCCTCGGCGATGAACAGGAATTCCAGCCCGAACAGCGCGCCGGCCAGCAACCCGGCGCGCCACGTGGTGCCCACCAGTTCCCAGCCGCCGCGAAAGCAGACCAGCACCCCCACCAGCACGGCGGCGATACCATTACGGAAAGCCGCCTGCATCACAGGCGCGATATCGACCGCAGCCGATTTGATCAACACCTGTTGGCAACCCCAGATCAAGCACAGCCCAAGCATCACCTGGAAGGCGAAGGCGTCAGGATTCTTGCGGGCCGCGGTCATGGGCGGCCCCTTTGCTGGTTGAGCGTCATGGCATGGCTCGGCAGTGAGAATGGATCCCGATTATCAGACGCCAGGCCTTGCCGATGCCAGCCTAAATTGCGCCCCCTGCGATTCGTGCCTCGGCAGACACCCAATCGAAGGTGTTCTCATCCAGTGCATCCTCCTGTTGATCGAGTACCTGGCGTGGGTACTCGAAACCGGGGATGCTGCTGTCGATCAAGCTGAGCAGGCGCGAGCCACGTTCGGTTAGGACGAAGTTCTCGCCGTTGCCACCGACCTCTTCGGGCCGACTCTCGATGAATCCGCGCTCGAGAAGACGCTTCTCGTACTCGCAGGCACGGGTCTTCAGATGGTCGAGATCGCCTGGTGGCTGGCCCTTGGCGGCCAGCGCCGCGGCATGCTGCTCGGCATAGGGGCGTGGGGTGAAGCTGTGACCGGCGCCATTGTGCACTTCGTGCAGCAGGCGTTCGATCAGGTCCCAGTCGTAGGTACTCATGGTGGAGTCTCCTGCCGTGGACGGTTGGGGTACACAGCGTGGGACTGGCGAGGTTGGCACGCGTTCCCAAAGAACGCTGACTGGCTGCTTTAGCAGAGAGTGCCGGATATCGCGTGCCGAGGCGATACCGCCCGGCCAACCTCGTCGAACTTTCCAGGCATTGCGCTCCTCCACCCTTCACATCCACTGCTGGAGGTCGCAAGCCAGGACTTGCCCGACAAGTGCCAACTAATCGACAAGCGAATCCTGAACCACGCCACGCTCAGCGCCGCTGCTGGGCTTGCATGTACTGGCGCAGCAACTGGTTGATGCGGGTCTGGTAACCGGCACCCTGCTCCTTGAACCAGGCCAGTACATCGGCATCCAGGCGAATGGTCACGGTCTGCTTGGCGGGTACCCGCAACTCGGCGTTGTGAAAGAAGTCGTCATCCAGTTCAGAAATGTCCGAGGTATCGACGGTGGGTTTATCGGCAGCAGTGTTTCTGATCGAACCGTCGATCCTGATGCACCAGGTGAGGCTGCTGGAACATCGGCGGGACATCGTTGAAGTCGATGCCATGCTTGTGGATGTTGCGTCGGTTCTTCTCGGCATCCCATTCAAACCGCATGGGATACCTCGTATTTACGGACGTAAATACGCCACTCCTCCCTGACTGATCGCGACAGAGAAGTTTGGCGCCCAAATGGGCAAAAGGGAGGGGGTAAAAGGGGTTTGGGGAAAACGCCTACAGGCACTATGGATAAATCGAAAAACCCACCACCGTTGCAGTGGCAGGCCTGAGTCGACAGGGGCCTGCGGCCCCTGTCGACAACCGGCTTACTCAGCCTTAGGCGCGCGCTTCTTCAACGGTGCCATGCCATCGGCGCTGGCCAACGGGGCCTTGGCCTTCGGCTTGGCGGCCGGCTTGCGCTTGGCGGTGCCCTTCTTCTCGGCGCCGGTCTTCTTCTCGACCTTTTTCTTCTTGCTGCCGGCGGCCTTGCCCGAGGCCTTGACCTTCTTCGGCCCGCTGTAGGTGCCCTTGACCTCCTTGATGACACGGCGCTCGAACTGCTGCTTGAGGTAGCGCTCGATGCTCGACATCAGGTTCCAGTCGTTGTGGGTGATCAGCGAGATCGCCAGGCCTTCGCCACCGGCACGGCCAGTGCGGCCCACACGGTGCACGTATTCGTCGCCGCTACGCGGCATGTCGAAGTTGATCACCAGGTCCAGGCCGTCGATGTCCAGGCCGCGGGCGGCGACATCGGTGGCCACCAGCACCTTGGAGCTGCCCTGCTTGAAGCGCTCGATGGCCTGCTTGCGGTCCTTCTGGTCCTTCTCGCCGTGCAGCACGAAGGCTTTGACGTCCTTGGCCACCAAGTGCCCGTAGATGCGGTCGGCCAGGGCACGGGTATTGGTGAAGATGATCGCCTTGTCGAAGGTCTCGTTGGCCAGCAGCCACTGGGCGATCTGCTCCTTGTGCTGGTCGTGGTCGGCGGTGATGATCTGCTGGCGGGTACCTTCGGCGAGCTGCGAGACGCTGTTGAGCATCAGGTGCTCAGGGTCCTTGAGCACCTTGCCGATCATGTCGCGCAGGGCCGCACCACCGGTGGTGGCGGAGAACAGCAGGGTCTGCTCGCGGTTCTCGCATTCCTTGCACAGGCGCTCCATGTCCTCGGCGAAGCCCATGTCGAGCATGCGGTCGGCTTCGTCGAGGATCAGCACCTGCACATGGGACAGGTCGAGGTTGCCGGCGTTGAGCTGCTCCAGCAGGCGCCCCGGGGTGCCGATCAGCACGTCGGGGACCTTGCGCAGCATCGCGGCCTGCTCCTTGAAATCCTCGCCGCCGGTGATCAGGCCCGACTTGATGTAGGTGAACTGCGAGAACAGCTGCACTTGCTTGAGGGTCTGCTGGGCCAGCTCGCGGGTCGGCAACAGGATCAGCGCGCGGATCTCGACGCGGCGCTCGCGCAGGTCGACCAGGCGGTTGAGCAGCGGCAGCACGAAGGCAGCGGTCTTGCCACTGCCGGTCTGTGCCGTCACCCGCAGGTCACGCCCTTGCAGGGCCAGGGGAATGGCCGCCGCCTGCACCGGGGTCGGCTCGACAAATTTCAGCTCGGCCACGGCTTTGAGCAGGCGTTCGTGCAGGGCGAATTGGGAAAACACGGAGGTAACCTCGGGCAAGTGCGAAAAATTCAAGTTGCATAGGGTAACGTTTTCCGTGGCCGGAGCCGAATTTCTTTTGGCAACTTTGCGCCGATCCACGCTCTAATGTTGCTTCATACCGCAACACAGACCGTTTTCTACGCTCATGGATATCCAACGCTTCTGGCGCGACGCCCTCGACCTCTGGGGCACCCTCGACCAACATCCACTGCTGCACGCCGCCCTCGGCCTGGCCGTGCTGCTGCTCGTCTCGCTGCTGATCGGCCGCCTGGCACGCTTCCTGGTGCTGCACGCCGGCCGTCTGCTGGGGCGCCAGCCGGCCCTCAGGTGGCTGGACGACCTGCGCCACAACAAGGTGTTCCACCGCCTGGCGCAGACCACGCCGTCACTGGTGGTGCAATTCGGCCTCAAGCTGGTGCCCGAGCTGTCGAACACCACCCAGCACTTTCTCGGCAACATCGCCCTGGCGGTCACCCTGCTGTTCATGACCCGCGCCCTGTCGTGCCTGCTCGACGCCCTGCTGGACATCTACGCCCGTACCGAGCATGCCCGCACGCGCTCGATCAAGGGCTACATGCAATTGGCCAAGATGATGCTGTGGATCTTCGCCGCCATCGTCATCGTCGCCACCTTGATCGACCGTTCGCCGCTGTTGCTGCTGTCGGGCCTTGGCGCCATGTCGGCGGTGCTGCTGTTGGTCTATAAGGACACCCTGCTGTCGTTCGTCGCCAGCGTGCAGTTGACCAGCAACGACATGCTGCATGTCGGCGACTGGATCGAGATGCCCCAGGCCGGTGCCGACGGCGATGTGGTGGACATCACCCTGCACACGGTCAAGGTGCAGAACTTCGACAAGACCATCGTCTCGATCCCCACCTGGCGCCTGATGAGCGAGTCGTTTCGCAACTACCGCGGCATGCAGCAATCCGGTGGCCGGCGGATCAAGCGCAGCCTGTTCATCGACGCCGCCGGCGTGCGTTTCCTGACCCCGGAAGAAGAACGACGCCTGGGCCAGGTGAACCTGCTGGGCGACTACCTGACGCAAAAACGCCAGGAACTGCACCAGTGGAACGAAGCACTGGGGCCGACCGCCGAACTGGCAGCCAACCGCCGCAAGCTGACCAACATCGGTACGTTCCGCGCCTTCGCCCTGGCCTACCTGAAGAACCACCCCAACGTGCATGCCAACATGACCTGCATGGTCCGCCAGATGCAGACCACCGCCGAAGGCGTGCCGCTGGAGATCTACTGCTTCACCACGACCACGGCCTGGGCCGAGTACGAGCGCATCCAGGGCGACATCTTCGACTACCTGCTGGCGGTGCTGCCGGAGTTCGGCCTGAGCCTCTACCAGCAGCCCAGCGGCAACGACATGCGCGCCGGCCTGGCTGCCAGGTCTCAGGCGCAGGCACAGCACCTGGAGGTCGAGCGGGCCTGACCCGGACCACTCGTCGTGGGCGCGGGCGCCCCGCCTGCGCCCATGACAAAACAGCAATGAAACAACCAGTTATAAATATTTCAGAGTTACTAAACGCCAGCCTTCGAGAAATACGAATACCCACCCCAGCACGCTTCTCCTAACCTGATGCGAACAGGCCGCCCCGGATGCGCGCGGCCCGGTATCGATCAAAGGACTGCGAGCAAACGATGCGTCAGGACATCTCCCTGGAAAAACAACTCGACGAACCCGACGGCACCGACCAGCCGTCGCGGCGCAAGGCGCTGGCCGCTGGCAGCCTTGCCCTTGGTATTGCCCCAGAATGACGAAGGCGCCCGTACAGGCGCCTTCGCATCAAGTGGAACCTCAGTGTGCCGGCAACCCTGTACGCGGATTGCCGAGGCGGCTGAGCCAGACCGAGGCGAGAATCACCGCGCCGCCGACCGCCAGCCGTCCGAGCGGCTCGTCGTGGTTCCAGATCAGCAGGTTCAGCACCAGCCCCACCGGCACATGCAGGTTGTTCATCACCGCCAGGGTGCCGCCCGATACCAGGCAGGCGCCTTTGTTCCACCAGTACAGGCCCAGTGCCGTCGGGCACAGGCCGAGGAACAGCAGTACCAGCCACTGGGTATCGGTGCTCGGCAGGTGCTGGGCGTTGCCGAACGCCAGGAAGGCCGGCAGCACCACCAGCAACGCGCCCAGATAGAAGTAGCCGAAACGCCGGTAATGCGGCAGGTCGCTGGGATGACGGGCGACCAGGTGCCGGTACAGCACCTGCCCGGCGGCATAGGTGAAGTTGGCCAGTTGCAGCAGCAGGAAGCCCATGAAGAACTCGCCGGTGACCGTGTCGAAGCGGATCACTGCCGCGCCGGCCACCGCCACCAGCGCGGCCAGCAGCGCCCAGGGGTTGAAGCGCCGGTTCAGGGCGTCCTCGATCAGCGTCACGTGCAGCGGGGTGAGGATGGTGAACAGCAGCACCTCGGGCACGGTCAGCACCCGGAAACTCAGGTACAGACAGACATAGGTGATGCCGTACTGCAGCGCGCCGATCAGCAGCATCGCGCGCAGGAAGCGTGGCTCCACCTGACGCCAGCGAGTCAGCGGCAGGAATACCAGCCCGGCCAGCACGACCCGGGCAAGCACGGCGAAGTAGCTGTCGACATGCCCGGCCAGGTATTCGCCGATGAGGTTGAAGGAGAACGCCTGGATCAGCGCGACGATTATCAGGTAGCCCATGGTTGGCCCTCGTGGATCAAGGCGGGGGACCATAGCGGGTTGGGTCCGGCCAGTTCAACCCTGAGGATTGTGGGGCCACCAGCAGAAAGGGCTACAAAATGGCCCCGGCAATCTCTGCATGAGCAGCGCTCGGCAATAAAAAAGCCCGGCCATCGAGGCCGGGCGGGTACACCCAAGGAGCAACAAGGTGTCAGGGTTGGGAATTCGTCCGGGCTCAGGCCACTGCGGCCAGTTTCGCCTTGGCCTGGTTCAGGCCCTTCTCGTGGAAGTCACCGCTCATGTTCAAGCCTTCGGCATGGATGAACTCGACCTCGTGAATACCGATGAAGGCCATCACTTGGCGCAGGTAAGGTTCCTGGTGGTCGCTGCTGGCACCGGCGTGGATGCCGCCACGGGCGGTCAGCACGATGGCGCGCTTGCCGGTGAGCAGGCCCTGCGGGCCGGTCGGGGTGTACTTGAAGGTGATCCCGGCGCGCAGCACATGGTCCAGCCAGGCCTTCAGGGTGCTGGGGATGGCGAAGTTGTACATCGGTGCGGCCATCACCAGCACGTCGGCGGCCAGGAGCTCGTCGGTCAGGGCGTTGGAACGTGCCAGTGCCTCGCGTTCGGTGGCGCTGCGCTGTTCCTCGGGCTTCATCCAGCCACCGAGCAGGTCGGCGTCCAGGTGCGGCACCGGAGCCACGGCCAGGTCACGCACCTTGATCTGGTCGGCCGGATGCGCCGCCTGCCACTGCTCGATGAAGTCACGGGTCAGTTGACGGGAAACGGAATCCTGCTGGCGGGCGCTGCTTTCGATGATCAGTACGCGGGACATGGGGTGCCTCCATCGGCGGAAAGGGGTGCGATTCGATGGAGGTGAGATTAAGGGTTGACCTATCGATAAAAAAGCGTAAAAAGTGGGTTCAATCTATCGATTTATCAGTTCTGTTGCGGCTTGCAGTCCAACGCGATCCGCAGCCTGATGATCTGCCGGTTGAACCTGGCGGTCACATCGGCGTGCTTGCCGGCCGCCACATTGACCCGCCGCACCCGCGGCGCCTCGGGACCGTTGCGGAAGGTGACCTTGCACGCCGCCGGGACCTGGCCATAGTTGGTGAGGGTGATCGAGCCGATGTCATAGGCGGTGTCATAGGCGGTGTAGTCGACCTTGACCCCGGTCAGCGCCTTCTCCACGTCGATGGGATAAGCCATGGCAGCAGAAGGCAGGCACAGCAGCAAGGCCAGACAACTTTTCTTCATTGGGCGCTCTCCGTGAGAAGAGCGCAGCTTAGGACAACAGGAGCCCTAGATGAAAGCGCCGCGCGTAACCCTGGATCAGTGGCGGACCCTGCAGGCGGTGGTCGATCACGGTGGGTTCGCCCAGGCGGCCGAGGCCCTGCATCGCTCGCAGTCGTCGGTGAGCTACACCGTGGCGCGCATGCAGGAGCAACTGGGCGTGCCGCTGTTGCGCATCGACGGCCGCAAGGCGGTGCTCACCGAGGCCGGCAGCGTGCTGCTGCGCCGCTCGCGCCAACTGGTCAAGCAAGCCAGTCAACTCGAGGACCTGGCCCACCACATGGAGCAGGGCTGGGAAGCCGAGGTGCGCCTGGTGGTCGATGCCGCCTACCCCAGCGCCCGCCTGGTGCGCGCCCTGAGCGCCTTCATGCCGCAGAGCCGCGGCTGCCGGGTACGTCTGCGCGAGGAGGTGCTTTCCGGGGTCGAGGAAGTGCTCCAGGAAGGCGTTGCCGACCTGGCCATCAGCGGCTTCAACATCAGTGGCTACCTGGGCACCGAACTCAGCCCGGTGGAGTTCATCGCCGTCGCCCACCCGGAACACAGCCTGCACCGCATGGGTCGTGACATCACCTTCCAGGACCTGGAAAGCCAGCTGCAGGTGGTGATCCGCGATTCCGGCCGCGCCCAGCCCCGGGATGTCGGCTGGCTTGGCGCCGAACAGCGCTGGACGGTCGGCAGTCTGGCCACCGCCGCCACCTTCGTCGGCAGCGGCCTGGGCTTCGCCTGGCTGCCCCGGCACATGATCGAACGCGAACTGCGCGAAGGCGTGCTCAAGCCCTTGCCGCTGGACCAGGGTGGCAGTCGACACCCGCTGTTCTACCTTTACTCGAGCAAGGAAAAGACCCTGGGCCCGGCCACGCAGATCCTCATCGAGCTGCTGCGCAACTTCGACACCGCGCCACTGGACGTGCCCTTCGCAGCCCCCCCGCAAGCCTGAAAGGACCGCGCCCATGGCCTGTTTCGAACACGACGGATGCCTGCTGCATTACGAGGAACATGGCCAGGGCGAGCCCCTGGTACTGCTGCACGGACTGGGCTCGAGCAGCCAGGACTGGGAGCTGCAGGTCGCTGAGTTCAGCCGCCATTACCGGGTGATCCTGATGGACATCCGCGGCCACGGACAATCGTCCAGGCCGCGTCGGGGCTACCAGATCAAGACCTTCAGCGAAGACCTGCTGGCCCTGCTCCGGCACCTGGGCCGCGGCCCGGTGCATTTCGTGGGGTTGTCCATGGGCGGGATGGTCGGTTTCCAGTTCGCCGTCGACCATCCCGACTGGCTGCGCAGCCTGTGCATCGTCAACAGCGCCCCTGAAGTGAAACGCCGCAGCCGCAGCGACTGGCTCTGGTGGCTCAAGCGCTGGGGCCTGGCGCGCCTGCTCAGTGTCGAGACCGTGGGCAAAGGCCTGGCCGCACGCTTGTTCCCCAAGCCACAACAGGCCGAGCTGCGGCGCAAGATGGCCGAGCGCTGGGCGCGCAACGACAAGCGCGCCTACCTCAAGAGCTTCGACGCCATCGTCGACTGGGGCGTGCAGGAACGCATCGGCCAGATCCACTGTCCCACGCTGGTGATCGCCGCCGAGCACGACTACACCCCCGTACAACTGAAAGAGCGATACGTCGCCCTGATGCCCAACGCCAGACTGGCGGTCATCGCGGATTCACGGCACGCTACGCCCCTGGACCAACCCGAGGTCTTCAACCAGACCCTGCTGCCCTTCCTCGCAGCCGCTTCCAACTCTCAAGGATCTTTGAGCCCATGCTGAAAAAACTCCTGCTCACCGCCTGCTCGGTCGCCTTCGCCACCAGCGTCATGGCCTCCGACAAGACTCCGCACGTATTGCTGGACACCAGCTTCGGCCCGGTCGAGATCGAGCTCAATGCAGAAAAAGCGCCCATCAGTACGAAAAATTTCCTCGCGTATGTCGAGAGCGGTTTCTATGACAATACGATCTTCCACCGCGTGATCCCGGGCTTCATGGCCCAGGGCGGCGGCTTCACCGCGCAGATGCAACAGAAACCGACCCAGGACCCAATCCGCAACGAAGCCGGCAACGGCCTGCAGAACACCCGTGGCACCCTGGCCATGGCCCGTACCTCCGACCCGAACTCGGCCACCAGCCAGTTCTTCATCAACGTCGCCGACAACGATTTCCTCAATCCGGGTCGCGACCGTGGCTATGCGGTGTTCGGCAAGGTCACCAAGGGCATGGAAGTGGTCGACCAGATCGTCAACTCGCCGACCACCGTGAAGAACGGCATGCGCGACGTCCCGGCCGACCCGGTGTACATCAAGTCGGCCAAACGCATCGACTGACCCCGTGCCACACAGGGACGTGGGTCGGGTCACACAGGAGTCTTGTCACCCATGCTGTACCGTCGCTTCGAGCAATTGATCGACATTTTCCGCGAGGCGCCCAGCGAGGCGCCTCCCGGTAAAGTCTGGCCCTTCTACCTGTACTACCTGCGCCAGGTCTGGCCCAGCTTCGTGGCCTTGCTGGTGGTCGGCCTGATCGCCTCGCTGATCGAGGTCGCCTTGTTCAGCTACCTGAGCCGGATCATCGACCTGGCCCAGGGTGCGCCCAACGCCAACTTCTTCAGCGAGCACAGCGGCGAGCTGATCTGGATGCTGGTGGTGGTGCTGATCCTGCGCCCGGTGTTCTTCGGCCTGCACGACCTGCTGGTGCACCAGACCATCAGCCCGGGCATGACCAGCCTGATCCGCTGGCAGAACCACACCTACGTGCTCAAGCAGAGCCTGAACTTCTTCCAGAGCGATTTCGCCGGGCGCATCGCCCAGCGCATCATGCAGACCGGCAACTCGCTGCGCGACTCGGCAGTGCAGGCGGTGGACGCACTGTGGCACGTACTGATCTACGCCATCAGCTCTCTAGTGCTGTTCGCCGAGGCCGACTGGCGGCTGATGCTGCCGCTGCTGGCCTGGATCGCTCTCTACATCGGCGCGCTGTATTACTTCGTGCCACGGGTGAAGGAGCGTTCGGTGGTGTCCTCCGACGCCCGCTCCAAGCTGATGGGGCGCATCGTCGACGGCTACACCAACATCGCCACCCTCAAGCTGTTCGCCCACACCGACCACGAGCGCCAGTACGCCCGCGAGGCGATCAGCGAGCAGACCGAGAAGACCCAGCTGGCGTCGCGCGTGATCACCAGCATGGACGTGGTCATCACCTCGCTGAACGGCCTGCTGGTGGTCGCCACCACGGGGCTCGCGCTATGGCTGTGGAGCCAGTCGCTGATCAGCGTCGGCGCCATCGCCCTGGCCACCGGCCTGGTGATCCGCATCGTCAACATGTCGGGCTGGATCATGTGGGTGGTCAACGGCATCTTCGAGAACATCGGCATGGTCCAGGATGGCCTGCAGACCATCGCCCAGCCGGTGACCGTCAGCGACAAGCCTGATGCGCCAGCGCTCAAGGTGAGCCACGGCGCGGTGCGCTTCGAGCATGTCGACTTCCATTACGGCAAGGGCAGCCAGGTCATCGACGCACTCGACCTGGACATCCGCCCCGGCGAGAAGATCGGCCTGATCGGCCCATCCGGCGCCGGCAAGTCGACCCTGGTCAACCTGCTGCTGCGCCTGTACGACGTGCAGGCCGGGCGCATTCTCATCGATGGCCAGGACATCGCCGAGGTCAACCAGGCCAGCCTGCGCGCACAGATCGGCATGATCACCCAGGACACCTCGCTGCTGCACCGCTCGATCCGCGACAACCTCCTGTATGGCCGGCCCGAAGCCAGCGACGAGGAAGTCTGGGAGGCAGTGCGCCGGGCCCGGGCCGACGAGTTCATCCCGCAGTTGTCCGACGCCCAGGGCCGCACCGGCTTCGACGCCCATGTCGGCGAGCGCGGGGTCAAGCTCTCCGGCGGCCAGCGCCAGCGCATCGCCATTGCCCGGGTGCTGTTGAAGAACGCGCCGATCCTGATCATGGACGAGGCCACTTCGGCGCTGGACTCGGAGGTCGAGGCGGCGATCCAGGAAAGCCTGGAGACGTTGATGCAGGGCAAGACGGTGATCGCCATCGCCCACCGCCTGTCGACCATCGCCCGCATGGACCGGCTGATCGTGCTGGACAAGGGGCGCATCGTCGAGAGCGGCAGCCACAGCGAGCTGCTGGCGCACCACGGGCTGTACGCCCGCCTGTGGCATCACCAGACTGGCGGGTTCGTCGGGGTCGACTGAACAGGCAGCTGTGTGGGGGCAGAACCGCCCCCGCACAGCCTGTACCTGCCACCTCTCCCTCAGGCCTGGCGATAGGGCAACATCCCCCGCGCCTCTTCGGCATAAGCCTGCACGCCTGCACGCTCCTGGACCAGGAAATCCTCCACCGCCCGCCGCAACCCCGGATGCAGCAGGTAGTGCCACGAGCGTGTGAGCACCGGCTCAAAGCCACGGATCAGCTTGTGCTCGCCCTGCGCGCCGGCATCGAAGCGCTGCAGCCCTTCGGCGATGGCGAAGTCCATGCCCTGGTAGAAACAGGTTTCGAAATGCAGCCGGTCGAATGCGTCCAGGCAGCCCCAGTAGCGGCCATACAGGCTGTCACCACCGACCAGGCTGAAGGCCATCGCCACCTCGCGCCCCTGCTGGCGGGCGATCACCACGCGAATGGCCTCGGGCATGCGCTCGGCCAGCAGACTGAAGAACTCACGGGTCAGGTAGGGCGCGCGACGGCGCACCGCATAGGTGTTGGCATAGCAGCGATAGACGAAATCCCACTGTGCCTCGCTCAACTGCTCGCCCCGATACCAGACGAAATCGATCCCCTGCCCGGCCACCTGCTCACGTTCCTTGCGCATCTGCTTGCGCTTGCGCGAACTGAGGCTGTCGAGGAAATCCTGGAAATCCCGATAGCTGCGGTTGCGCCAGTGGAACTGACAGCCCAGACGCTCCATCCAGCCCGGCAAATGGCTGATGGTTGCGTCCAGCGAAGGCTCGGTGAAGTTGATATGCGCCCCGGACAACCCGCCCCGGCCCAGGTAATCCGGAAGCGCCTGCAGCAGCAACAGGCCATCGCCCGGCTCGGCGGCCAGCAATCGCGGCCCGCTCACCGGGCTGAACGGCACGGCGCCCAGCAGCTTGGGGTAGTAGGCAATGCCGGCGCGCTCGCAGGCATCGGCCCAGCCATGGTCGAACACGTATTCGCCGAACGAATGCCACTTGCGGTAGGCCGGCAGTAGCGCGCGCACCTCGCCATCGCGTTCCAGCACCAGGTGCTCGGCGGCCCAGCCCGTGTCGAGCGACACGCTGGCGCTGTCCTCCATCGCCGTGAGAAAGGCATGGCGCAGGAAAGGCTGGCCATCAGGCACCAGGGCATCCCAGGTGGTCGCCGGCAGGTCACGCAGGTGGGCAAGGCTGTGAAGGCTGGACACGGTTCCGACTCGCAGGGAAAGAGCGCCAGTATTGCCAAGTCGCCCGTGACACTCAAATGACAGACCGCTGACTTAACAACAGTGCCACTGTTTAGACATTATTCTGTCATTCCCCCTCGCAATACTTGCGCCTGTTTTCCGGAACCCCAGAACCTGTCTATTCAGGCCCTTTCCGAAGACATGCCAACTTGGGGGCGGGCGCTTGAGCCTCCCCACTTTTTCCAACAGGGAGAACCTTATGCGTCTTGTTTCTACACTTACCGGAGTGAGCCTCACCGGCATGATGCTGGCTCTGAGTACTCCGGCCAGTGCTGCTGTCGACGCCAAGCTGCTCGAAATGCTCCGCGCCAACGGTTCGATCAACCAGGCGCAGTACAACGAACTGCAAGGCGACCTGGCAAAGGAAACCAAGGAAAAGGCCGACCAGAAAGCTCAGTCCGAACGTATGAGCTCCTTCGAACAAAAAGTGGCATGGGCCGCCAAGACCCAGATCAAGGGTGATGTGCGCCTGCGTTACGAAGACGTCAACGTCGACAACCCGAACGCCCGCAGCGGCAACCAGGACCGTGAGCGCGTCCGCGCCCGCGTCGGCTTCTACAGCGAGATCAACCCACAGGTCGACGCCGGCGTGCGTGTCGCCACCGGCAGCAGCGCCGATGCCCGCTCGACCAACCAGAGCCTGGACAACTACTTCGAGAAGAAATCGCTGTGGGTCGACCTGGCCTACCTCGACTGGCACCCGACCGCCGTTCCGAACTTG
This sequence comes from Pantoea sp. Cy-639, assembly GCF_011752525.1. Taxonomy (GTDB): domain Bacteria; phylum Pseudomonadota; class Gammaproteobacteria; order Pseudomonadales; family Pseudomonadaceae; genus Aquipseudomonas. The sequence continues at coordinate 173,672 of NZ_VWXI01000002.1, forward strand.
CACCTGATCGGCGGCAAGATGAACCAGCCATGGGTGAGCATGGGCGACATCATCTGGGACAGCGACATCAACCCGGAAGGCGTGGCCGTCACCTACAAGACCAACCTGGGTGCCGCCGAACTGTTCGGCAGCGCCGGTCACTACACCCTCAAGGACAACGTCGACGGCGACGGCGTGCAGTTCAAGCACGACGCACAGCTGTACCACGGCCAGTTGGGTACCAAGTTCAACGCGGCGGATACCGTCAAGGTCACCGTGGGCGGCAGCATCTACGGCTACGACAACGACAAGAAGTCGGCAGCCCTGCGCTCGCTGGGCAACACCACCAACGAGTTCAACCTGGTGGAAGGCTTCGGCCAGCTGGACTTCACCGGCTTCGCCATCCCGCTGTCGGCCTACGGCCAGTTCGTCAAGAACACCGACAGCACCGACGGCATGGACAAGGGCTGGCTGGCCGGTCTGAAGAGCAAGGTCGGCGCCTGGAGCCTGGACTACAACTACCGCGACGTGCAGCGTAACGCCGTGGTCAGCCTGTTCACCGATTCCGACTTCGGCAACGGCTTCACCGGTTCGCGTGGCCACAAGTTCAAGGTCGGCTACGAGATCGACAAGAACTTCACCCTCGGCGCGGCCTACATGATGGCCAAGACCGACTACTCCAACCTGCCGAACCGCGATGCCGACGTCGACACCCTGCAGGTCGACCTGGAAGCCAAGTTCTAAGCGCACCGCTCCTTTGCTTTGACCTGAAGCGGGAAATGCCGACCCCATCCGGCATTTCCCGCTTTTTTGCCTGTGGCTTTGCAGACCTGTCGCGGCACAAGGCCGCAGGGCGGCCCCGGCAATTCCGGATCTGGTGCAGCGATCAGCGCTTGCGCAGCACCACGCTACCGATCGAATAGCCTGCACCGAACGAGCTCAGCACGCCCAGCGAGCCCTTGGCCAGGTCGTCCTGGTACAGGTGGAAGGCGATGACCGACCCCGCCGAGCTGGTGTTGGCGTAGCGATCGAGAATCACCGGTGCCTCCTGCTCATCCACTTCGCGCCCAAGCAGCTTCTTGACGATCAGGTGGTTCATGCTCAGGTTGGCTTGGTGCAGCCAGAAACGCTTGACGTCCGACGGCTGCAGGTCATTCTCGGCCAGGTGCTGGCCGATCAGCTCGGCGACCATCGGGCAGACTTCCTTGAACACCTTGCGGCCTTCCTGCACGAACAGCTTGTCGCGGGCACCGATCCCCTCTTCCGCCGCACGGTTGAGGAAACCGAAGTTGTTGCGGATGTTGTTGGAGAATGCCGTCAGCAGTTTGGTGCTGACGATGTCGAACTGATGCTGGGAAGTGGCCTGGTCGGCACGCTCGACCAGCACGGCCGTGGCAGCGTCACCGAAAATGAAGTGGCTGTCGCGGTCACGGAAATTCAGGTGCCCTGTGCAGATCTCCGGATTGACCACCAGCACCGCGCGAGCCTGGCCCAGTTGCACACTGTTGGCGGCGGTCTGGATACCGAAGGTGGCCGACGAGCAGGCCACGTTCATGTCGAAGGCGAAGCCCTGGATACCCAGCGCCTGCTGCACCTCGATGGAAATGGCCGGGTACGGGCGCTGCAGGTTGGAGCAGGCGACGATCACCCCATCGACATCGGCGGCGCTGCGACCGGCGCGCTCCAGTGCCTGGCGGGCGGCGGCCACGGCCATTTCACAGAGGATCGACTGCTCGTCGTTGGAACGCTCCGGCAGGCGCGGCTTCATGCGCTGCGGATCGAGGATGCCGGCCTTGTCCATGACGAAGCGGCTCTTGATGCCCGAGGCCTTCTCGATGAAGGCCGCGTCGGAAACCGGCGCGGCTTCGAGTTCGCCACGCTCGATGGCTGCGGCATTGTCACGGTTGTACTGTTGCGACCAGGTGTTGAAGGACTCCACCAGCTCTTCGTTGGAAATGCTCTGGGCCGGGGTATACAGGCCGGTGCCGCTGATCACGACGTTCTGCACGGTCGTTCCTCTGTCAGAGGCCATCGCCAAACCGGCGCTGGCCGAAAAAAGGTCGATACTGGCACCTTGGTGCCAATTAGCAATCGTAATGCACCGCATCGGCGGCACATTCGTCGAGGGCACTGCCCTCGTCCGCGAGGCAAGCCCGCGCCGACAACGAACAGGACATCCGTGTCGGCGCTGACGAAGCCTGCAATGGGCCGCAAAGCGACCCAAATTCCGCCAAGTTTGCCACAACTTGCCAGCGTTAGGCTTCCACCTGGCTCCACTGCTTGCCGAGGCGCTTGTCGGAAATCGGCACCTTCGTCCCCAACTGCTGGGCGAACAACGAGACCCGGTATTCCTCCAGCAGCCAGCGGTACAAGACCAGTTGCTCGTCACGCTTGCCCTCCTGGGCGTGCTTGTCGGCGCGTGCCTTGTACTGGGCCCAGCAATTGGCCAGCTCGCCGCTCCACACCCGGTCTTTCTGGACCTGCGAGCCGAGCTTCTCCAGGCGCAGTTCCACCGCCTTGAGGTAGCGCGGCAGTTCCTTGAACCAGAGGCCTGGCGTCTCGCGCACGAAGCCTGGATAGACCAGGTTGGCCAACTGTTGCTTGATGTCGTTGAGCGCCACCGCCTGGGTCAGGTCGATCTTGCCCTTGAAGCGCTTCTGCAGGCCATGCCACAGCTTGAGCACTTCGAGCGTCAGGCGGGCCAGACGCTCGGCATGCTCGGCCCAGTCGCCGCGCTTGCGCTCGGCCAGCGACGCCAGGCCTGCGCCATCGCGCGGCAGCGGGTCCTCGCCTTCGAGCACGCAACTGTCGAGGCTGGCCAGCAGGATATCTTCCACCAGCGCCTCGACCCGGCCCAGTTCGCGGTACAGCAGGCCCAACTCGGTCAGCCCAGGCAGCTTGCCCCGCAGGAACTTGGCCGGCTCGGCCAGTTGTTGCAGCAACAGGCGCTGCAACGCGCGGCGATGCTGGTACTCGGCCTCGGCCTGGGTGGAGAAACGCCCTTCACGCACCGTGCCGTTGTCCTCGACCAGCGCCGGGTAGACAGTCATCGACAGCCCGGCGATCTTCTGCTGGACGGTCTGCGCCACTTCGGCGAAGGCCTTGGCCTGCACCGGTTGCTCGGCCTTTTCATTGCGCGGCAGGGCCAGCGCGGCCTGACTGGCGGCAGCGAAGCGCGCGGTCAGCTCGACCAGGTCGCGGCCTTCGCCGAGGAACTTGCCCTGGGCGTCGACCACTTCGATATTCATCCGCAGGTGACCTTCCACCAAGCTCGCAGCCTCGGCCCAGGCCTCGTCGGTGACCCGCGCGCCGGTCATGCGCAGCAACTCCTGGCCGAGCGCCTGGGGCAACGCGCCCTGGCCGAAGCTCATGCGCGCCAACGCCGCCTTGACGAAGTCCGGCACTGGCACGAAGTTCTTGCGCAACGCCTTGGGCAGGTTGCGCACCAGGGCGATGCACTTGGCCTCGAGCAACCCCGGTACCAGCCACTCCAGGCGCTCGCCCGGCAGGCTAGGCAGCAACGGCGCCGGCACCCGCACGGTCACGCCGTCACGCGGGTGATTGGGCTCGAAGTGATAGCTCAGCGACAGGCGCAACTCGCCCACCTGCAGGTGGTCCGGGTACTGCGCGGCGGTAACTTCGCTGGCCTCGCGGGCGAGCACGTCCTCCTCGCGCATGATCAGCAGGTTGGCGTCCTTCTGGCTGTTCATCCGGTACCAGCTGTCGAAGGTCGCGGTCTGGTGGATCTCTTGCGGCAAGCGCGCCTCGTAGAAGGCGAACAAGGTTTCCTCGTCAGCGAGGATGTCACGTCGGCGGGCCTTGGCCTCCAGTTCGTCGAGCTGCTCGAGCAGGCGCTTGTTGGCAGCCAGGCACTTGGCCCGCGACTGGATCTCGCCACCGACCAGGCCATCGCGGATGAACAGCTCGCGAGAGGTCGCCGGGTCGATCGGACCGAAGTGCACAGGACGACGACCGACCAGGATCAACCCATACAAGGTGATCTGCTCATAGGCCACCACCTGGCCGCGCTTCTTCTCCCAGTGCGGTTCGAAGTGGTTCTTCTTGATCAGGTGGGTCGCCAACGGCTCGATCCAGTCCGGCTCGATCTTGGCCACCATCCGCGCGTACAGCTTGGTGGTCTCCACCAACTCGGCGGCCATCACCCACTGCGGGCGTTTGCGGCCGATGCCGGAGGATGGGTGAACCCAGAAGCGACGCTGGCGCGCGCCCTGGTAATCGCCCTCCTCGGTCTTGTGGCCGATCTGGCTGAGCAGGCCGCTGAGAATGGCCTTGTGCACACGCTGGTAGTCGGTCGCATCCTTGTTCACCGTCAGTTGCAGGTCACGGCAGATCAGCGCCAGCTGGCGATGGGCATCGCGCCATTCGCGCAGGCGCAGGTAATTGAGGAAGTTCTTCCGGCACCAGTTGCGCAGCGGGCTGGCGGTCAGTGCCTGGCGCTGCTCCTCGAAACCGCGCCACAGGTTGACCAGCGCGGCGAAGTCGGAGTCGACGTCCTTCCATTGCGCGTGGGCCTGGTCGGCGGCCTGCTGGCGCTCCGGCGGACGCTCGCGCGGATCCTGCACCGACAGCGCACTGGCGACGATCAGCACTTCCTGCAAGCTGCCCTGGCGGGCCCCTTCGAGCAACATGCGGCCCAGCCGCGGATCGATCGGCAGGCGCGCCAGCTGGCGCCCCAGTGGGGTGAGCTGGTTCTCGCGGTTGACCGCCGAGAGCTCCTGCAACAGGTTGAAACCGTCGCTGATGGCCTTGCCGTCCGGCGGCTCGATGAACGGGAAGGCATCGATGGCGCCCAGGCGCAGGTGCAGCATCTGCAGGATCACCGCAGCCAGGTTGGTGCGCAGGATCTCCGGATCGGTGAACGCCGGGCGGCCGTTGAAATCATCCTCGCTGTACAGGCGGATGCAGATACCCGGCTCGACACGGCCACAGCGGCCTTTGCGCTGGTTGGCACTGGCCTGGGACACCGCCTCGATGGGCAGGCGCTGGACCTTGGCACGGTAGCTGTAGCGGCTGATGCGCGCGGTGCCGCTGTCGATCACATAGCGGATGCCCGGCACGGTCAGCGACGTCTCGGCGACGTTGGTCGCCAGCACCACGCGGCGGCCGCTGTGGGACTGGAAGATCCGCTGCTGCTCGGCCGGCGACAGACGCGCGTACAGCGGCAGGATCTCGGTGTGGCGCAACTGGGCCTTGCGCAATATCTCCGCCGCATCGCGGATCTCGCGCTCGCCGGGCAGGAACACCAGCACATCGCCCGGCCCCTTGCCCTGGCTGCGCTCGTGCTGGGCGATCTCGTCCAGCGTGGCGAGGATGGCCTGGTCGACGGAGATATCGTCCTCGACCTGGTTACCCTCCTCGTCCTGTTCGCGGGTCAGCGGTCGGTACCAGGTCTCCACCGGGTAGGTACGCCCGGACACCTCGATGATCGGCGCGCCATCGAAATGCCTGGAGAAACGCTCCAGGTCGATGGTCGCCGAGGTGATGATCAGCTTCAGGTCCGGGCGACGGTGCAACAGGGTCTTGAGGTAGCCGAGCAGGAAATCGATGTTCAGACTGCGCTCGTGGGCTTCGTCGACGATGATCGTGTCATAGCGCTCGAGGAAGCGGTCGTGCTGGGTCTCGGCCAGCAGGATACCGTCGGTCATCAGCTTGACCAGGGTGTTCGAGTCGCTCTGGTCCTCGAAACGCACCTGGTAGCCGACCAGCGCCCCCAACGGCGTGCCCAGCTCCTCGGCGACCCGCGCCGCCACGCTGCGCGCGGCGATCCGCCGGGGCTGGGTATGGGCGATCAGGCCATGGCTGCCGCGGCCCAGCTCCAGGCAGATCTTCGGCAACTGGGTGGTCTTGCCCGAACCGGTTTCGCCAGCGATCACCAGCACCTGGTGCTCGGCCAGGGCCTTCTTGATCTCGTCGCGCTTGGCGGCGATGGGCAGGCTGTCATCGTAGCGGATCGTCGGCACGCTCTGCTGGCGCGCGGTGACCTGGGCGCAGGAGGCCTGGACCTTTTCCACCCACTGCGCGAGCTTCGCTTCGTCGGGGCGCTTGCGCAGCTCGTGCAGTTGCCGGCGCAACCGATGACGGTCGGCGATCATGGCGTGGTCGAGGTTTTGCAACAGTTTGTCGATGGCTTGGTCAGTCATGGGGCTTTTTAGTGATGCAGGTGGGCCTGCTTTTTCATGATCGGCATGCGGAAAGTCGGGCGATTGTCGCAGATTTGGGCCTTCTTTGCTGTCCAGGCTGGCGCGCGCCCGGCAGCAGCGGCCTTGTGTCGCGAAAGGGACGCAAAGCGACCCGGGATATCCAAGGCGATGCAGAAATCGTTGGGGCTGCTGCGCAGCCCTTTCGCGACACAAGGCCGCTCCTACAGGGGATCGTGCAACGGCGGAATGTTTAGTGAACAACGATGTGAACGTTGCCATTCACTGCTTTAATCAACCTTACGCTGCATGTGAGTATCAAAGTCATGACTCCCGTCCAGACCATCGCCCCACCGTCGTCCCGCCCTTCGCCAGCGAAGGCCCGGTCCCGCGCCGGTGAAAATCCGCTGGTCCACATCATCCTCGCCTTCTGGGCCCTGTGGCATTGCCGCCACGCGCGCCCACCGGATGCTTCGCTCACGCCTTTGTGACCAAACCCGGCCGGTATACGGCCGCTTGTCTCGTCTGGACCACGCCTGCGCGCCGGTCCTGCGCACCTGTGAGCGAACCCTTCATGCACTTTGCACCTGTAGAGCACGCCAGCCGCTTCCTGGCAGAAAACCCTGATATCGAACTGTTCGAACTGTTCATCCTCGACGCCAACGGTGTACCACGCGGCAAGCTGCTGCATCGCGAGGAACTGCTGGCGGTCTACCAGAGCGGCCGCCCGCTGCCCAGCACCATCCTCGGCCTGACCCTCAACGGCGACGACGTGGAGAACTCCGGCCTGGTCTGGGACGTCGGCGACATCGACTGCCGCGCCTACCCTCTGGAGAACAGCCTGGTACGCCTGCCCTGGCGGCGGGTGCCGACTGCCGCGGTGCAGGTCAGCATGCACCCGAGCGAAGGCCTGCCGGCCAGCATCGCCGACCCGCGCCACGTGCTGCTGCGGGTCGTCGACGCACTCAAGGCCGATGGCTACCACCCGGTGATGGCCTGCGAACTGGAGTTCTACCTGCTCGACCAGCGCCGCGATGCCCAAGGCCACCCGCAACCCGCGCTGGACAGCGACGGTGGCCGGCCACGCGCCACCCAGGTCTATGGCCTGCGCGAACTGGAGCAGATCGAACCGTTTCTCGCCGATCTCTACGCCGCCTGCAAGGCGCAAGGCATCCCGGCACGCACGGCGATCTCGGAATATGCCCCGGGCCAGGTGGAGATCACCCTGGAGCATGGCGACGCCTTGGCGGCGATGGACCAGGCGGTGCGCTACAAGCGCCTGGTCAAGGGCGTGGCCAACGCCCACGGCATGCAGGCCTGCTTCATGGCCAAGCCGTTCGCCCAACTGGCCGGCACCGGCATGCACATGCACCTGAGCCTGGCCGACGCCGAGGGCAACAACCTGTTCGCCAGCGCGGACAAGGCCGGCACCCCACTGTTGCGTCAGGCCGTGGCGGGCATGCTGCGCCACCTGCGCGAGTCGCTGCTGCTGTTCTGCCCCAACGCCAACTCCTACCGCCGCTTCCAGGCCAACAGCTACGCGCCACTGGCACCTACCTGGGGTGTCGACAACCGCACCGTCAGCCTGCGCGTGCCAGGTGGCCCGGCCAACAGTCGGCATGTGGAGCACCGCATCTGCGGCGCCGACGCCAACCCCTACCTGGCCGCCGCCGCCATTCTCGCCGCCAGCCACCAGGGCATCCGCCAACAGCTCGACCCCGGCGCGCCGGTCGAAGGCAACGGCTACGCCCAGGCTAGCGAACACCTGCCCACCGACTGGCTGACCACCCTCGAGGCCCTGGAGCATTCCCCCTGGGCCCGCGAAGCCTTCGGCGCCGAGTTCCTCGGCGTGTACCTGAAGGTCAAGCGCGCCGAGTACCGCCAGTTCATGGCCGAAGTCGGCGAGCAGGACTGGCGCTGGTACCTGCACCAGGCCTGAGATATGCATCAGAACAAGGAACACTCATGAACGCAGCAGTGAACAATGGACCGGCCCAGCGCGCGCCGTCCTACTACAGCGCCACCCTCAACGACAGCACCGAGTACCCCTCCCTCAAGGGCACGGTGCAGGTCGACGTGGCAATCATCGGTGGCGGTTTCACCGGCGTGGCCACCGCAGTGGAGCTGGCCGAGCGTGGCCTGAAGGTGGCCATCGTCGAGACCCACCGCATCGGCTGGGGCGCCAGCGGTCGCAACGGCGGCCAGGTCACCGGCAGCCTGTCCGGCGACGAAGCCATGCGCACACAGATGCGCAACCGTCTGGGCAGCGAGGTGGACGACTTCATCTGGCACCTGCGCTGGCGCGGCCACCAGATCATCGAGCAGCGCGTGGCACGCTACGGCATCGACTGCGACCTCAAGCGCGGCCACCTGCACGCGGCGATGAAAGCCTCGCACATGGATGAGCTGCGCAGCTTCCAGGCCGAGGCCGAGCGCCGCGGCATGGGCGAGCAGGTGCAACTGCTGGATCGCCAGGGCATGGCCGAGCACCTGCAGAGCCCGCTCTACCTCGGCGCCTTGAAGAACCTGCGCAACCTGCACCTGCACCCGCTCAACCTGTGCCTGGGCGAAGCCCGCGCCGCCAGCAGCCTGGGCGCGCTGGTGTTCGAGAATTCCGAGGTGCTGGAGATCGTCCATGGCCCGCGTCCGGCGGTGGTCACCGCCCACGGACGGATCGAGGCGCGCCAGGTGATGCTGGCCGGCGACGTGTACCACAAGCTGGAAAAGCGTCAGCTCAAGGGCAAGATCTTCCCGGCCATGGGCGGTATCGTCACCACCGCGCCGCTGGGCGAGCTGGCGCAGCAGATCAACCCGCAGGATCTCGCGGTATACGACTGCCGCTTCGTCCTCGACTACTACCGCCTGACCGCCGACAAGCGCCTGCTGTTCGGCGGCGGCGCCAACTATTCCGGGCGTGATTCGCGGGATATCGAAGCCGAGCTGCGCCCATGCATCGAGCGCACCTTCCCGGCACTCGAGGGCGTGCCGATCGAGTTCCAGTGGAGCTGTGCCATGGGCATCGTGGTCAACCGCATTCCACAGTTGGGCAAGCTTTCGGACAACGTCTGGTACTGCCAGGGTTATTCCGGGCACGGCATCGCCACCAGCCACATCATGGGCGAGATCATGGCCGAAGCGCTGACCGGAACGCTGGAGAAATTCGACACCTTCGCCGGATGCAAGCACATCAAGGTGCCGCTGGGGGACTTGCTGGGCAACCCGCTGCTGGCGGCGGGGATGTGGTACTACCAGATGCTCGAGAAGCTGCGCTGATAGACAAAGGGGCCGCCTCGCGGCCCATCACCGGCTGGCGCCGGCTCCCACCGAGCATGCCCTTGTGGGAGCCGGCGCCAGCCGGCGATGGACCGTGAGACAGCCCCCGGCCTGGGATCAGGCGATCTTCTTCAGGCCTTGTTTCTTCAGTTCTTCGTCGCGCAGCTCACGACGCAGGATCTTGCCGACGTTGGTGGTCGGCAACGCATCGCGGAACTCGATCTGACGCGGGACCTTGTAGCCGGTGACATTGGCACGCATGTGCTCCATCACCTGCTCCTTGGTCAGGGTCATGCCCGGCTTGACCACGATGAACACCTTGATCACCTCGCCGGATTTCTCGTCCGGCACACCGATGGCCGCGCACTGCAGCACGCCCGGCAGGGCGGCGAGTACATCCTCGAGCTCGTTCGGATACACGTTGAAGCCCGAGACCAGGATCATGTCCTTCTTGCGATCGACGATACGCATGTAGCCATCCGGCTGGATCACTGCGATGTCGCCCGTCTTCAGCCAACCGTCGCTGTCGAGAATTTCCTGGGTGGCCTCTTCGCGCTGCCAGTAACCCTTCATCACCTGCGGACCCTTGACGCACAACTCGCCGACTTCACCCAGCGGCAACTCCTGGCCCTGGTCGTCGATCACCTTGCACAGGGTCGACGGCACCGGGATGCCGATGGTGCCGACCTGGTTGGCTTCGGCCGGATTGACCGCCGCCACCGGGCTGGTCTCGGTCATGCCGTAGCCTTCGCAGATGGCGCAGCCGGTGACCGCCTTCCAGCGCTCGGCCACGCTCAGTTGCAGGGCCATGCCGCCGGACAGGGTGATCTTCAGCGACGAGAAGTCCAGGCGGCGGAAGGTCTCGTTGTTGCACAGGGCGACGAACAAGGTGTTCAGGCCAACGAAACCGCTGAACTTCCACTTGCCCAACTCCTTGACCATCGCCGGCAGGTCGCGGGGGTTGGTGATCAGCACGTTGTGGTTGCCGATCAGCATCATCGCCATGCAATGGAAGGTGAACGCATAGATGTGGTACAGCGGCAGCGGCGTGATGAGGATCTCGCAACCTTCGTGCAGGTTGGAGCCCATCAGCGCCCGGCATTGCAGCATGTTGGCCACCAGGTTGCGGTGGGTGAGCATCGCCCCCTTGGCCACACCGGTGGTACCACCGGTATACTGCAGCACGGCGACGTCGTTGGCCTGCGGGTTGGCCTCGGTAACCGCGCCACCCTTGCCCAGTGCCAGCGCATCGTTGAAGCGGATGGCGCTCGGCAGGTTGTAGGCCGGGACCATCTTCTTCACGTACTTGATGACGCTGTTGATCAGCAGGCGCTTGAGCGGCGGCAGCAGGTCGGCCACCTCGGTGACGATCACGTGCTTGATCTGCGTCTTGGGAATGACCTTCTCGGCCAGATGCGCCATGTTGGCCAGGCACACCAGCGCCTTGGCCCCGGAGTCGTTGAACTGGTGCTCCAGCTCCCGCGCGGTGTACAGCGGGTTGGTATTGACCACGATCAAGCCGGCACGCATGGCACCGAACACAGCGACTGGGTACTGCAGGACGTTAGGCAGTTGGACGGCGATGCGATCGCCGGGCTTGAGGTCGGTGTGCTGTTGCAGCCAGGCGGCGAAGGCGCCGGACAGGGCATACAGCTCGCCATAGGTGATGGTCTTGCCCAGGTTGCTAAAGGCCGGTTTGTCGGCAAAGCGTTGGCAGGATTGCTTGAGCACCGCCTGGATATTGGGGAATTCGTCAGGATTGATTTCCGCCGTAATTCCGGCTGGGTACTTATCCTTCCAAAAATGTTCGATCATGGAAGCCCGCTCCTTCAGCAACAGCGAATTCGGTTACGCGTCGATGCGCTTATTATTGATATGGGATGACGGTTCATTGCAAACCGGATCATCTGAAAGCGCGCCGAGAGTAACAGCTTTGCCTGGGGTCGCCTAGAGGTCGCGACAGGCCTTGTGGTCACAAAAATGACTCAATGAACACTGCAAGTCATTTTTAGAGTAATTATCCAAAATGTCGCAAAACAAGCTGAAAGTCCTGCACTAGAGCGATCAGGCTTTGGCCTTGGGCGCGAGCCTGGGCAAGCTCGCGCCCACGCGCAGCGTCAGGCGATATCGCGCAACTCACGGCGCAGGATCTTGCCCACCGGGGTCATCGGCAGCGAGTCGCGCAGGACGATATGCTTGGGCACCTTGTACCCCGTGAAGTTGGCTTTGCAGTAGGCCTTGAGCTCATCGACGCTGAGCCCACCCTCGCGCGCGACCACGAACAGTTTCACCGCCTCGCCCGAGCGCTCGTCCGGCACCCCGATGACCGCGCAGTTGGCAACTTGCGGATGGTTCATCACCACGTCCTCGATCTCGTTGGGGTATACGTTGAAGCCCGAGACGATGATCATGTCCTTCTTGCGGTCGACGATGCGGGTGAAGCCATCCGGGTCGATCACCGCGATATCGCCGGTCTTGAACCAACCCTGCGCATCCAGCGCCTCGGCGGTGGCCTGTGCTTGCCGCCAGTAGCCCTTCATCACCTGCGGCCCCTTGATCAGCAGTTCGCCGCGCTCCCCCAGGGGCTGCTCGTTACCCTCGTCATCGACCACCTTGAAGGTCGTGCCCGGCACCGGCATGCCCACGGTACCCAGGCGTGCCAGTTGGCCATAAGGGTTGGTGCTGGCCACCGGCGAGGTTTCGGTGAGCCCGTAGCCTTCGACGATGCGACACCCGGTCAGCGCCTCCCAGCGCTCGGCGGTGGCCTTGACCAGCGCGGTCCCCCCCGAGTTGGTGACCTTGAGCGCGGAGAAGTCCAGCGCCTTGAAGCCGGGATGGTCCATCAACGCGACGAACAGCGTGTTCAACCCCAGCAACGCCGAGAACCGCCATTTGCCCAGCTCCTTGATGAAGCCTGGAATATCGCGGGGATTGGTGATCAGCACGTTGTGGTTGCCGGTGACCATCATGCACATGCAGTTCGCGGTGAAGGCATAGATGTGGTACAGCGGCAGCGGCGCGATCATCACCTCCTGGCCTTCCTTGATCAGTGGCTGGCCATCGGGGCCATGCTGGCCGAAGCAGGCCAGTACCTGGAGCATGTTGGCGACGAGGTTGCCGTGACTGAGCATCGCCCCCTTGGCCAACCCGGTGGTACCGCCGGTGTACTGCAGCACCGCGACGTCATCCAGGGCCTGTGGCACCGGGGTATGGACCAGCTCGCGGCCCTGGCGCAGCACCTGCTTGAACGACACCGCACGGGGCAGATCATAGGCCGGCACCATCTTCTTGAACCTGTCGACCACGGTATTGACCAGCCAGCCCTTGAGGCTGGGCAGCATGTCGCCCATCTTCGCCTCGATCAGGTACTCGATGCCGGTGTCGGGCAGCACCTCCTGTACCCGGCTGCCGAACATGTTCAGGTACACCAGCGCGCGGGCCCCGGAGTCCTTGAACTGATGGCGCATCTCCCGCGGGGTGTACAGCGGGTTGGTATTGACCACGACCAGGCCGGCACGTAGGGCCCCGAACACGACGATGGGATACTGCAGGACGTTGGGCATCTGCACCGCGATGCGGTCGCCCGGCACCAGGTCGGTATGCCGTTGCAGCCAGGCGGCGAAGGCCGCGCAATGACGATCGAGCTCGGCATAACTGAGGGTGACGCCCAGGTTGCTGAACGCCGGGCGGTCGGCGAAGCGCTTGCAGGAGCGCTCGAACACTTCGACGACAGACTTGTAAGCAGTCAAATCAATGGTGGAAGGCACGCCCGCCGGGCGTTTGTCGTTCCAGAAATCGGCTTGCATTTATTGTTGTTCCTCTGCCGGGACCGTCCCTTGACCTGATCGCCTGATGGCAAAAAGGCGTTCTGCCGACGTTAGCAGCTAACCCCGAGGTGGCAAACACGCCAAGTGCCGCCATTAACATTGTGAATCTCTTTTTCTGCCTTTCCTGCAATTGCCCGCTTTGCGCATACACTGTCTGACGAACTTCAGCGCGCAAGGACCCGCCATGCCCCACGACGCCTTCTGGCTACCCGCCAGCGAGCATTGCCGTCTGTACCTGCACCAATGGCTGCCGGCCACGCCGGTCAAGGCCGTGGTGCTGCTGGCCCATGGCATGGCCGAGCATGCCGGGCGCTACCAGCGCCTGGGGCAGGCACTCAATGCCGCCGGATATGCCCTGCTGGCCCACGACCAGCGCGGTCACGGCCGTACCGCCGAACAGGGCGAGCTGGGCCTGTTCGCCCGCAGCAATGGCTGGAATGCCGTGGTCAACGACCTTGGCCTGCTGGCCCAGCACATCGGCCAGCAGTTCCCGGGCACGCCACTGTTCCTGTTCGGCCACAGCATGGGCAGCTACATCGCCCAGGCCTACCTGCTGCATCACAGCGCCAGCCTGCAGGGGGCGATCCTCAGCGGTTCGAATTTCCAGCCGGCGGCGTTGTACCGCGCGGCACGCCTGATTGCCCGCCTGGAAACCTGGCGCCAGGGCCCTGAAGGTAAAAGTGCGCTGATCGACTGGCTGTCGTTCGGCTCGTTCAACAAGGCGTTCAAGCCCAACCGCACCGCCTTCGACTGGCTCAGCCGCGATCCTGCGCAAGTCGACGCCTATGTGGCCGACCCGCTGTGCGGCTTTCGCTGCAGCAACCAGTTGTGGCTCGACCTGCTGCAGGGGCTTGCGCAGATCAGCCAGGCGAAGAACCTGGCGCAGATCGATCCGAACCTGCCAATGCTGGTGCTCGGTGGCGAATGTGATCCGGTGAGTGCCGGCAAGCGTCTCACCGATCTGGCCGTCGCCTTGCGCGCGACCGGCAACCGTCATGTACAGTTGCGCATCTACCCCGGTGCACGACATGAAGTGCTCAACGAAACCCATCGCGACGAGGTCACCGCCGACATCATCGCCTGGCTGGAGCAGGCCCTGGCCCTTGGTCGCCCTGCCCGCAGCGAATGACCGGCCCCCTCGCCCACCCCACAAGGAAGCCCCGATGACCCAGGTCACCAACACGCCTTACGAAGCCCTCGAAGTCGGCCAGAAAGCTGAGTACCAGAAGTTCGTGGAAGAGCGCGACATCCAGCTGTTCGCCGCCATGTCCGGCGACCACAACCCGGTGCACCTGGACGCCGAGTTCGCCGCCAAGAGCATGTTCCGCGAGCGTATTGCCCATGGCATGTTCAGCGGCGCGTTGATCAGCGCCGCCGTGGCCTGCACCCTGCCTGGCCCAGGCACCATCTACCTGGGCCAGCAGATGAGCTTCCAGAAGCCGGTGAAGATCGGCGACACCCTGACCGTGCGCCTGGAAATCCTCGAGAAACTGCCCAAGTTCAAGGTGCGCATCGCCACCAACGTGTACAACCAGAACGACGAGCTGGTAGTCGGCGGCGAGGCCGAGATCCTCGCGCCCCGCAAGCAGCAGACCGTCGAGCTGGTGAGCCCGCCGAACTTCGTCGCCAGCTGATCGGGAAAACCTGGCACAACGTCGTCACGACCGATGCCAGGGTCGCCACCTCTCGCCCAGGCACTCACTCAAGCTCGCGCAGGCGCCGCTCGATATGACGGCGCTCCGGCCCCTGGCGGGTCAGCGCCAGCGCCTGCTGCCAAGCCGCGCGTGCCTGCTCGAGGTTGCCCAGTTGCCGATGCAGCTCGGCCCGGGCGGCATGGGCCAGGTGATAATCACCGAGCTCGCCCTGGGCAAGGATCGCCTCGACCGCCTGCAGCCCAGCGCCGGCGCCATCGCGCCTGGCCAGCGCCGCCGCCCGGTTGAGCGCCACCACCGGCGACGGCCAGTGGCGCAGCAATACGTCGTACAACCCCACGATCTCGTCCCAGTCGGTGGCCTCGGCGCTGGGAGCCTCGGCATGCACCGCGGCAATCGCCGCCTGCAGGCTGTACGGTCCGAACTGGCGGCTACGCAGCGCCTGCTGCACCAACTGGCAGCCCTCGTCGATCTGCGCCCGGTCCCACAGCCGTCGATCCTGCTCGTCGAGCAGCACCAGTTCGCCATTGGCATCGCTGCGTGCACGCTGCCGCGCGGCCTGCAGCAACATCAACGCCAACAGCCCGAGCACCTCGGCATCGGGCAGCAATTGCGCCAGCAGCCGCCCCAGGCGGATGGCCTCGTCCATCAGCGCGCACGTCGTCACATCCTCGCCCGATGAGGCTGAATAACCTTCGTTGAACACCAGGTAGATGACCCGCAGCACACTTTCCAGACGCTCGGGCAACTCGGCCAGCACCGGCACCTGATACGGGATCCTGGCGTCACGGATCTTCGCCTTGGCCCGCACGATACGCTGGGCGATGGTCGCCGGGCTCTGCAGGAAGGCCCGGGCGATCTGCTCGGTGGTCAGGTCGCAGACTTCGCGCAGGGTCAGCGGCACCTGGGCGTCGGCGGCCAGGGCCGGGTGGCAGCACGTGAAGATCAGTCGCAGGCGGTCGTCGGCAAGCAGCTCGTCCTCGGCCGGGTCCGGCACCTGGCTTTCCAGCAGCAGGATCAGGTCGGCCTGCGAACGATCGAAGCGTGCCCGTCGGCGCAGCGCGTCGATGGCCTTGAAGCGGCCAGTGGACACCAGCCAGGCCCTTGGGTTGCCCGGAACGCCGTCGCGCTGCCAGCGTTCGACGGCGATGAAGAACGCATCGTGCATGGCCTCCTCGGCCAGCTCGAAGTCCCCCAACAGACGGATAAGCGTCGCCAGGATCCGCCGCGAGTCGCGACGATAGACCGCCTCGACCTCCTCGCGTACCTGCTGCGCCGTCACCATCAGTCCGGCATCCGCTGGGTCACTACCTCCACCAGTCGCTCCAGGCTCTCCCCCCAGCCCTGGTGGAAACCCATTTCCTCATGGGCCCGACAGTCGCTGGCAGTCCAGTGCCAGGCACGGGCGGTGTAGCGGGTCTTGCCGTGCTCCTCGTCGAAACTGATCACGGCGGTCATGAAGGCCTTGTCCGAGGGTACCCAGCCGGGCCGGAACGCATCGGTGAACACCAGCCGGCGCGGCGCCTGGATCTCCAGGAACAGCCCCTGGTGCGGATACTCGGCGCCATCCGGCGCCCGCATCAGGGTGCGGAACACCCCACCGGGCCACAGTTGCATCTCGCACTCGGGCGTGGTCATGCCGTGCGGCCCCCACCATTGCATCAACCACTCAGGCTCGGTCCAGGCGCGGAACACCTTGGCCGGTGGCGCGTCGATCAGGCGACTGATGGACAGTTCGTGCTGCGGTTGCGCCGATGGATTCAGCGTCATTGTTGGCGTACTCCGTCAGGTTCAGGGTTGCAGTTCGCGCACCGGCCGCACTTCGACGCTGCCGACCCGCGCCGCCGGAATGCCCTTGGCGATGTTCAGCGCCTCGTTCAGGTCGCGGGCATCGACCAGGTAGAAACCGGCCAGTTGCTCCTTGGTCTCGGCGAACGGGCCATCGGTCAGGCTCATCCGGCCACCGCGCACGCGCACCGTGGTGGCTGTCTGCACGGGCTTGAGCGCCTCGGCTGCCAGCATGCGCCCCGAACCTTGCACGGATTCGGCGTAGGCCATGCATTCGGCGTCTTCGGGGCTGTCGGGCAGGCTGTGCAGCAGCCCTTCGTCACAGTAGACCAGGCACAGGTATTTCATGATCGTCTCCAACGGTTCATGGCGGTGTGGGCGGCGATGGACGGTATCAGGGCTTGAGATTGAACAGCGCCTTTTGCGTTTCCATGTCGAATGGCGCCGACCAGTGCTCGTGGATGACCTGCCACTGGCCAGCGCGACGCCGGTAGCCCACGGTGGCCCGCATGAAGACGCACTGGCTGTCGTCGTCGGCCGGCCCGCAGCGGTTGAGCCAGTGGGCCAGGCCCAGGTCGCCATCGGCCTGCACGCTCAACTGTTGCATTTCGAAGACCATGGGGCCGGTGCAAAACCCCATGCACATCTCCCAATGCGCGCGGTAGGCCGCCTTGCCTTTGAATTGCAGGGACTGGATGGCATCGAAGGCAAGCATGTCATCGGCGTAGGGGGCAACGATGCGCGCCAGGTCACGGTCGCGCACGGCCTGCATCCACTGCTCGATCAACTCACGGATTTCGCTTTCGGCTGCGCTGTTCATCGGTACGTCCTCCAAGGCTTCATCAGTGGCAGGCGGCGATCACTCCACCGCCTTCAACACTGGTCGAACGGAAAAACGAAAAATCGACAACGGCTCGAAAACTTTCAGGCGAGGGGCGCGACCGGCTTGAGGAAGTACACGACCCGCTCGGTCTCGGCAAAGCCCAGGGCCGCGTGCATCCGCTGGCTACCGAGATTGTCCAGCGCGGCGTCCGAGGCCAGCTCGCGACAGCCTTGGGCCGCAGCCCACTGCTCGATGGCCGCGATCAGGCGCCGGGCGATACCTTGGCCACGCCAGGCGGGGTCGACGAAGATGCCTTCGAGATACGCTACCGGCGAGGTATTGCTGCCGTTGACGTAGTCATGACGCACCGACGCCTCGGCCAGCCCTTGCGCCCTGCCCTGCTCGTCGTACGCCAACAGGGCCACGAAGGTGTCGGGCCGGCGGGCGATGGCAGCCATTTCCGCCAGGTGCCTGGCCGGAACGCTGCCGGGCCAGAGCGCGCTACGCAGTTGCAGCCAGGCGGTGCTGGTCGGATCGGCGCAGGAATGGATCATGGGCGCTCCAGGGGAATCCAGATTTCCATCAGTGCCTGCGGGGCCGCCGGGTCGTAGCCGGCCGGGTAGCGCTCAAGGACGGCGGCCTCGGCCTGGCGCCAGTCCGAGGCCGGCAGCCACTGGGTGAAGATGGCGTCGAAGGTTGCCTTGATGCCCTCCAGGCTGCCCCGGTGTTCGAACACCGCATAGTGCTGGGGTGCCAGGACGAGGGTGGTGAAGCCTTCGGGAAGCGTGGTCGTGCCGGTCACCTCGACACCCGCCAGGTAGTCGAACGCGCCTTGCTCGTCGGGGTTGTAGCACACGCCGTAGCTGTCGTGGCCGTGCTGGCCAGGGACATGCCCGAGCCATGGGCCGAAACGCTGCCAGAGCAGCTTGAGCTCGGTCAGCCGGGAGAGGTCATAACGGTTGGACAAGCCGGCCAGGTGCAGCGTGCGGCCGTCCTCGAAGCGGGAGGGGGTTGGCAGGGTCATGGGGACGGGTCTCGGTGGGCGCGTTCCAGGGAGCCTTTCGCACGGGGCTGCGCGTGGCCTCGTGGCTTGAAGGCACGGTAGTGGCAGCTTGCGTTTGCGTCAATCCGGGGGATTAGGGCTATAAGCCCGAGGAGCCAACACGAGGTACTGGGTGCAATAGTCGCGCATGGGTAGGTGGTGGGGCCGAGCTGGAAGCGATAGCCATCTCACCCACACGAAAGTGCAAGTACGTGACGCACCATTCAAGTTCAGCCAATACCGCGACGGCCAACACTCAACCAGATGCAGCCAGGATGAACTCACGATAACCAGAGAGGATCACGTACCCCGCGAAGTAGCAGAAGATCGCCGCCGACAGCAGGTATGACCACGTCAGCAGCCGGTCACCGAGCAGACGCCCGCCATGGCTGGCGATGCCACACAGCGACAGGCACCAGACCAGCCCGGCGACGAAGAAGCCTCCCAGGAACAACCCCGCGTCGAGCAAGCTGCCGCCACCGGACCTGGAGATCAGCACCCCACCCACCGCCGCGAACCAGAGGATCGCACTGGGCGAAGACATGGCCAGAAAGATCCCGCGCAGGAACTCGCGCCAGCCCGACTCCACCACCACCTCGCCCCGCGACGCCAGGTGCCCGCCGCGCCAGGCCGCCAGCAGCATCTTCAGGGCGAACCACACCAGCAGCACCGAGCCGCCCAGCCACAGGGTCCAGCGCACGCTTTCGAACTGCAGCAGCACGGTCATCCCGGCCAGCGCAGCGATGGCGTAGATCAGGTCGCCGACACAGGTCCCCAGGCCCAGCCAGAACCCCTGGAGAAAGCCACGCTGCATGGCCAGGGTGATCATGGCGATATTGGCAATGCCGATATCCAGGCAAAGGGACAGGCTGAGCAGGAAACCGTTGGAGAAAGGCATGGCACACTCTGGGCGCATTCAGGGGTGCCCATTGAACCCGAGGGCAGGCTCATCGTACAGCCGCAACAGCGCCCAGCCCTTCAGACGCCCTGCCCAGCCGACAGCACCTGCGCATACCGTGCGCGGTCCACATTCGCGCCGCTCAATATCACCGCGACACGCTTGCCGGCCTGCTGCCCGCGCTCCTGCATCAATGCCGCCAGTGCCGCGGCGCCCGCCCCTTCGGCGGTGTTATGGGTAGCCTCGTGGTACAAGCGCATGGCTGTCGCGATCTCATGATCGTCCACCCGCACGATGCGCGCGGCATTTTCGCGTACCAGGGCAAAGGCATCAGGATGCGGCACGCGGCAGGCCATGCCGTCGGCGAAGGTGTCGGCGCTTTGCGTGGTGACGATGCGTCCCTGTTCGAAACTGCGCGCATAGGCGTCCGCAGCATGGGATACCACGCCGACGATTTCGGTCCGCAGGCCCAGCAGGTTGCGCGCCTGGATCAGGCCGCAGATCCCCGAGCCCATGCCGATCGGCACATACACACAGTCCAGGTGGGCCACCGCCTCGAACAGTTCCAGGGCATAGGTGGCCACGCCACGTACCAGTTCCGGGTGGAACGACGGCACCATCGCATAGCCGCGAGCCTCGGCCAGCCGCGCCGCCTCCTCGCGGGCCACGTCGAAATCGACGCCGTACTCGACCAGCTCGGCGCCCAGGGCGCGCATGGCGGCGTTCTTCTCCCGCGAGTTGCCTTCGGGCACCACGATCACCAGCGGTATGCCGGCCTGGCGCGCCGCCAGGGCCATGCTCTGGCCATGGTTGCCGCGGGTGGCGGTGACCAGCCCGCGTGGCATCTGCCCCGCTGCCAGCAGCGAGCGCACATAGACCAGCCCGCCACGCACCTTGAAGGCACCAGTCGGGGCATGGTTCTCGTGCTTGACCCAGACCTGGCAGCCCAACCGCTCGGCCAGCAGGGGCCAGGCGTGCTGTGGGGTCGGGGGAACGTGCTGGTGTACGAATGCGGCGGCTTCGCGCAGGGCTGGCAAGTCGAACATGGCGATCATCCTTCATCGGTGCAGGGTTGAACCGATGCTAAGCGCCGGGCATTGTATGGGGCTAACTCTATATTGCATGGGCTGCAATTTCGTGTGGACCCCTACCCTCCCGGACAATGACCGTCCCCGCTACCTGGCACTGGTCGACGCCATCGCCAGCGCCATCGAACGCGGCGAGCTCAAGGTCGGTGAGCGCCTGCCACCGCAGCGGCGCCTGGCCTGGAACCTGGGCCTGAACCCCAGTACCACGCAGCAGGCCTATCGCGAGGCAGCGGCACGGCACCTGGTTTCCGGCGAGGTGGGCCGGGGCACCTATGTACTGGCGGGCAGCCAGGAGGCAACGCTGTTCCGCCTCAAGCAACCCCCTCACCAACCGGCGCTGATCGACCTGTCGACCAACGTGCCAGTGATGGACCCACACAACAGCGACCTGGCAAGCAGCCTGCACCAATTGCTCGCCCAAGGCGACAGCACCCTGCTCGATCACTACCTGGACCCTGAGCAACTGCTGCTCGGCCGTATCCAGTGCAGCCGCTGGCTGGCCGGCCGAGGCCTGACGCTGACAGCGGACGACCTGGCGCCCTGCGCGAGCGCCCAGCAGGCGCTGGGGGTCGTGTTGCAGTCGTTGTGTCAGGCGGGGGAAGCGGTCATGGTGGAAGCACTGACCGCCCCCGGCATCAAGGCAGCCTGCCGCCAGTTGCGCCTGCCGGTTCACGGCGTGGCCCTGGACCGGGAAGGCTTGCGCCCCGACGAGCTGGACCGCGTCGCCCGGGCCAGTGGCGCACGGGTACTGGTGACCACCCCGACCCTGCACAACCCCACCGGCGCCTGCATGAGCGAAGCCCGGCGGCAGGCCCTGGCCGAGGTGATCCGGCGTCGCGGGCTGCTGGTCATCGAAGACGACGTGTATGGCGCGCTGACCGACCAGCCGCCCCTCTACCCGTTGCTCGAAGGCCAGGGGGTGCTGATCGGCAGCCTGTCCAAGACCGTGGCCGCCGGCCTGCGTCTGGGCTGGATCGTCGCCCGCCCGGCACTGCTGGCGCAGATCGACCCGCATACCCAGGCGCCACACTGGCCACTGTCGCCACTGGACCTGCGCATCGCCTGTCAGTGGCTCGCCGACGGTACCGCGGCACGGCGCCTGGCCTGGCAGCGCCAGGAGATCGGCGAGCGCTGGCGACTGGCACGTGTCCTGTTCGGCAATGCGCTGGTCAAGGGTGGCACGGCATCGCCGCATGCCTGGCTGAACACGCCAGGAGATGCCGCGACGCTGGTCAGTCAATGTCGCGCACAGGGTGTGGAGATCGTGCCGGCCAGCGCTTTCGCCGTCGGCACGGAAATCCCGCAGGCGGTGCGCATCAGCTTGTCGGCGGCCAGCAGCCGGGCCTGCCTGAAGCAAGGCCTGGAGATCGTCCGCGACCTGATGCGCTCACCTGCCCTCTAGGCTTTTCGTACAGAACCTCGCCCCCGGCCTCAGTTCTGCCGGCAGCCGTCGCCCATGGCACGGTACTGGATGGTGTGCACCTGGCCGTGGTGGTCTTCGTAAGTCATGGTGGCCGGCACCACTTCGCAGACGTTGGGGATGGTCGACAGGTTGATGACGCGTTTGATGTCCAGGTTGGTGGAGTAGTCGTACTGCTCGACTGCTGGCTGGAAAGAGGCGGTCTTGAGCTGGTCCGCGAGGGCGAACGAGGACATGCCGACCAGTGCAAGAATCAGTAGGGCTTTCATGGGTTTCGACCTTGATGGCTATCAAGCTGATCGAGTGACTTCTGATGCCGTCAGTGGCGCGGAGAAGTTGTCATCGACTGCGAAGATGACACGAAGTACCGGATCCCGCCGTGTCGTACTGCAGGGGGAGTGAGAAAAATTCTACTCCCCAGCGGTAATAGTTGAACCCCAAACTCGGACAATCACTCTTGCCGTAAATGCAACAATCTGCGACAAAGATCCGCCCTCGAAACCCGCCTGCACCTGCCGCCTCATCCTGAAGACCATGCCCCCACTGACCTGCACCCGACTTCCCGAGCTACAGCGCCGATTGCTGGCGCACTTCTACCGCCAGCACGGTTCGCACATGCGCGTTGCCGGTGAGGGGCAGCAATGGGTGGCGCGCGCAGGCGATATCGTCGCCGGGCTGAACCTGACCCCAGTACATGGCGGCCAGTGGCTCACGGGCCTGTTCGTGGCACCGCAGTGGCGCGGCAGGCAGGTCGCCTCGCAACTGGTCGACGCCGCGCTGGCCGAACAGCCCGGCGCGACCTGGCTGTTCTGCCATCCCGACCTCGTACCCTTCTACCAGCGCCTGGCGTTCACCTGCGCGATGCAACTGCCCGAGGCACTGGCCACGCGACTGGCTCGCTACCAACGCAGCAAGCCGTTGGTGGCGCTGGTACACGGTCAATCGTCGGCGACCTCGAGCCCGGGAAACAGCACCTCGGTATAGCCGAACTTGGCGAAATCCTGGATCCGCGAGGGGTACAACCGGCCGATCAGATGATCGCACTCGTGCTGCACCACCCGGGCATGGAAGCCATCGGCGAAGCGCTCGATCGGATTGCCCTGCGGGTCAATGCCTGAATAGCGGATGTGCTTGAAGCGCGGCACCACGCCGCGTAGCCCGGGCACCGAAAGACAGCCCTCCCAGCCTTCCTCGATTTCACTGGCCAACGGCGTGATCACCGGATTGAGCAGGATGGTCCGTGGCACCGCCTCGGCATCCGGGTAGCGCTCGCTGCGCTCGAAACCGAAGATCACCAGTTGCAGGTCGATACCGATCTGCGGCGCGGCCAGACCCACGCCACCGACATGGGCCATGGTCTCGAACATGTCATCGATCAGTTGCTGCAATTGCGGGCTGCCGAGCATGTGCTCGGGCACTGGCGGGGCGATGCGCAGCAGGCGCTCATCGCCCATCTTGAGGATGTCACGGATCATCAGCTATTCGACTCGCGGGGCTGGGGTTCGACGGTGGGCGGGTGCTCATGGCCGAGCACGGTGATGGTTTCCTGCGGGTTGTCGTGGGTGAATTCCTTCTCGCCGGGATTCTTGCCCTCGGCCGACATATGTTCGATCACCGCGTTCATTTCCGCCCCAAGCAGCAGCACGGCGGCAGAAATATAGAAGTACAGCAGCAGCACGATGATCGCACCGATACTGCCATACATGGCGTTGTAGTCGGCGAAGGTCTTCACGTAGTAGGCAAAGCCCAGCGAGGCGACGATCCACACCACCACCGCCAGCACCGAGCCCGGGGTGATGAAGCGAAACTTCTGCTTCACGTCGGGCATCACGTAGTACATCAACGCCACCGCCACCATCATCAGAATGATGATCGCCGGCCAGCGCAGGATGGTCCAGACCACCACCACAGCTTCCTCCAGCCCGACCTGGGAGGCGATCCACTCCATCACCTGGGGCCCGAGCACCATCAGCGCGGCGGCGGCCAGCAGCATGCCGGCGATGCCCACGGTGTAGATGATCGACAGCGGAATGCGCTTCCACACCGGGCGCCCCTCGGGCACATCGTAGGCGGCGTTCATCGCGCTCATCATCAGGCGCACACCGGCCGAGGCGGTCCACAGGGCGATCACGATACCCACCGACAGCAACCCGCCCTTGGATTGCTGCAACTGGTCGATCACTGGATTGACCTGGTCCAGCGCCTGGGGCGGCAGCACCAGTTCGGTCTGCAGGCGCAGCCAGGTGAAGAAGTCCGGCAGGTGCAGGAAACCGATCAGGGCGATCAGGAACAGCAGGAAGGGGAACAGCGAAAACAGCATCTGGTAGGCCAGCGCGGACGCGTAGGTGGACATCTCGTCATCGAGGAACTCCTTGACGGTGCGCACCAGCACGCGGTGCAGGGGCAGGCCGCGCAGGTCGGGGAAAATCATAGCGTCTCCTTTCGCCGCTTGATCATCGAGTGGTTGGCCAGGGCCATCAGACGGCCTGGCGATGCAGACAAGTCTAATAGACCGTGCCGCAACTGTGACGGCTCAATGGCCAAAGCAGGAAAACGGCTACCCCGGAGCATGATGAAACCGTAGGCGCCAGCGTGCTGGCGCCTACGGCCAGTCAGGCGTGGCTCACGGCTTCTTGACGGCGTCCTTGACCTTGCCTACGGCCTGCTGCGCCTCGCCCTTGAGCTCCTGGACCTTGCCTTCGGCACGCAGCTTGTCGTCGCCAGTGGCCTTGCCGATGCCTTGCTTGATGTTGCCCACGGCCTCGTTGACCAGCCCTTTCGCTTTATCCTTGGTGCCACTCATGGGATGTCTCCTAACAGGAAAGACACGGGAAGTCGTGTCGACACCTGATCGACCCATGTCCTGCGGCCAGAGTTTCAATCGAATCGTGACCTTCCAGCCAAACGGCCAGCTCGAGCGCTGGGCACGCCTGCCAGCAGAGGATTTTCTGACATCCCGAGGGTACGGGCTTGCCCCGCGATCAGGCCACCCGCACAATATCGGGCCTTTATGGCGTCAACCCGCAGGAACCTGCATGAAACTCGACAAACCCACCGCCATCGCCCGCCGCAACGAAGCGCTGGAGCGACCGGTGCTCACCCGCGACAACACCCTGTTCGCCATCCTCGACAAGAAGCGCAACCTGTGGTGGTTCGAAGTACCGGTGGCACTGCTGCGCAAGGGCCAGCCCGACTGGATCAACCTGCTGCTGCACACCCCGGAGACCGACGAGCTGCAACACCTGAAGGTGCCGACCAATTTCCTGCGCGCTCACCAGGAGCAGATGGAAGTGCGCCACCCGGGCAAGCGTCGCTCGACCATCAGCCTGGCGCTGAGCGCCGACCGCGACTCGCGGCTGCGCGACACCCGTCCGGGTGGCGAGCAGCTGAACTTCAGCACCTTCGTGCAGGCCTGATCAGGCCCGCTCGATCCGGTCGTCATGGATGACGATCCGGCCCTGCTTGAACAACGCGCCGATGGCTTTCTTGAAGTTGCCCTTGCTGACGTTGAACATCTGGCTGATCACCGCCGGATCGCTCTTGTCGCACACCGGCAGCACGCCACCGGCTGCGTCCAGGCGCTGCATGATCTGCTCGTGCAGGCCGTCGGCCAGGGCCTGGCCCACCGGCTGCAGGCTCAGGGCGATCTTGCCGTCGTGGCGCACTTCCTTGATGAAGCCCTTCTCGTGCATGCCCGAACGCAGGAACTTGAATACCTCGTTCTTGTGGATCAGGCCCCAGTGGCGGTTGTTGATGATCGCCTTGAAGCCCATCGGCGTCTCGCCGGCCACCAGCAGCTCGACCGGCTGGCCGGGCTTGTAGTCCACCGGGGTGCGGTCCAGGTAGCGGTCCAGCTTGGCCGTGGCGGTGATGCGCCGGGTGCGCTTGTCCAGATAGGCGTGGACCACGCAGTAATCGCCGATCTTCAGCGGCCGCGACTCTTCCGAGTACGGCATCAGCAGGTCCTTGGACAGCCCCCAGTCGAGGAAGATACCGGCACCGTTGATGTCCTTGACCTTGAGGCTGGCGAACTCGCCGACCTGCATCTTCGGTTTCTCGGTGGTGGCGATCAGCTGGTCTTCGCTGTCCAGGTAGATGAACACGTTGAGCCAGTCATCGAGTTCCAGCTCCGCATCCTTGGGGAAGTAACGCCGTGGCAGGAGAATCTCCCCGTCGGCGCCGCCATCCAGGTACAGGCCGAATTCCACGTGCTTCACGATTTGCAAACTGTTGTAGCGCCCAAGCAGAGCCATTTCCGAAGATCCTCAAGACAAGGCGGCTATTCTAACACCTGCGCAGCCGGGTCGCCCGATGGCACATGCTGCACAACCGTCACGCCCACCTTGCGCCTACCGCCTGGCCAGCCCCAGCAAGGATTCGCCCATGCCCGTTCGTCGGACCGCAACGCTGCTCGCCCTTCTCGCCACCTGTCTGGTGCACCTGGCCTGGCACTGCCAGACCCAGTTGCCCGGTTACCTCGACTGGCTCGACCAGGTGCGCCTGATGGTGGCCAATGATGCAGTCACCGACCAGGCCCTGCGCCAACGCACCGCCGAAGCGCGCCAGGCCATCGGCCGGGTCGCCGAGGCGATCACCCCGTCCGCCAGCGAGCTGTTGCGTGGCATGAGCGACGCGCAGGTGGCCACGATGCGCAGGGCCTTCCACGACGACATCGCCAAGCGCCAGCAGGACTATGTCGACACACCGCTGGCCGAGCAGATCGACGAGCGCGCCAGGCGCATGCAGAAGCGCCTGCGCCCCTGGTTCGGCGAACTCAGCGCCAGCCAGCGCCTGCGGGTGGTGAACTGGTCCCAGGCGCTGGGCGACCAGAACCGTCAGTGGATCGCCAACCGCGCCCACTGGCAGCAGCAACTGGCATTGGCGATGGACCAGCGCGACACCCCGGGCTTCGAGCCCCGCCTGGCGCAGTTGCTGCAACACAAGGAGAGCCTGTGGACGCCCGAGTACCGCCAGGCGTTCCAGAACACCGAGCAGCAGGCCCGCAGCCTGCTGGTGGACCTGGTCAGGCAGAGCAGCCCGGCGCAGCGGGCGTTCCTGCAACAGCGGCTGGGCAAGGTGCGGGCGGACTTCAGCGGGCTCAAGTGCCTCCAAGGCTGAGATTGGACGAGGCGATCACCTTGGATTTCGCCTGGCGAAACGAACCTCGCTGGGCATGGCGCCGGTGCTCGCCGGCAAGGCCGGCTCCTGCAACGTCGTTGCCAGTGGTTTCTTGCCCTGGCCTTGTCAGCGTCCCTTGCGCCGATACGGGAACACATCGATCACCTTCCCCGCCCGGATCGCCTCCTGCAGCCCCTTCCAGTAGTCGGCATCGTACAGCTCGCCGTGCAGGCGACTGAACAGCTGGCGCTGGCCGATATCGGCGAACAGGAACGGCGGGAACTCCTCGGGGAACACGTCGTGCGGGCCGATCGAATACCACGGCTCGCCCGACATTTCGTCCTCCGGATAGCGCGGCGGCGGGATATGGCGGAAGTTGACCTCGGTGAGGAAACTGATTTCGTCGTAGTCATAGAACACCACCCGGCCATGACGAGTGACGCCGAAATTCTTCAAAAGCATGTCGCCGGGAAAGATGTTCGCCGCCGCCAGTTGCTTGATCGCCAGCCCGTAGTCCTCCAGCGCCTCGAGCACCTGGCCCTCGCTGGCATGCTCCAGGTACAGGTTCAGCGGGGTCATGCGCCGCTCGGTCCAGCAGTGACGGATCAGCACCGTATCGCCCTCCAGGCTTACGGTCGACGGCGCCACCTCGAGCAGCTCGGCCAGGCAGTCGGGCTCGAACTTGTCCCGAGGAAAGCGAAAATCGGCGAACTCCTGGGTATCGGCCATGCGCCCGACGCGGTCGACGCTCTTCACCAGGCGGTACTTCTCGATCACCGTGGCGCGATCGACGGTCTTCGACGGCGAGAAGCGGTCCTTGATGATCTTGAACACGGTATTGAAACCCGGCAGCGTGAACACGCTCATGACCATGCCGCGCACCCCAGGCGCCATCACGAAACGGTCGTCGCTGCCGGCCAGGTGGTTGATCAGCGCGCGGTAGAACTCCGACTTGCCCTGCTTGTAGAAACCGATCGAGGT
Source organism: Pantoea sp. Cy-639 (assembly GCF_011752525.1). Taxonomy (GTDB): domain Bacteria; phylum Pseudomonadota; class Gammaproteobacteria; order Pseudomonadales; family Pseudomonadaceae; genus Aquipseudomonas. Next base: position 201,719 of record NZ_VWXI01000002.1, read on the forward strand.
GTACAGCTCGGCAATATGCTTGCCCGGCAGGATGCGCTTGAGGAAGTTGACGAACTCCGCCGGCACCGGCACATCGGCCATGAAGTACGAGCGGGTGAACGAGAAGATGATCGATACCTCGGCCTCGTCGGTGATCAGCGCATCGACCTCGATGCCGTGCCCTTCGCGGTTCAGCAGGGCGATGACCAGCGGCCACTGCTCGTCGCGGTTGTACAGGCGCCCGACCAGGTAGGCGCCCTTGTTGCGGTACAGGACCGGCGTGAACAGCTCCACGGTCAACGCCGGGTCCTTGCACACCCAGTCAGGCAGGCAATCGCGCAATTGCTCTTCGAGCCGCGCCAGGTCGCCCTCGAGGTCGCCATAGGGCACGGCGAACGCATAGTCGGCCAGGATGCTGCGCAGCAGCGCCCTGAGCCCGCCGTCAGGACGATAGCTGCGGATCTGCGTCGCTCGCTCGTGGCTGCGCAGGGAGGGCCGGGTGGTGTGGATGAACATGCAGCCATCGCTGATCAGGTCGTGACTGAACAGGCTGCAGAACAACGAGTTGTACCAGGTCTCGGACAACTCGTCGTCCAGGCGCGGGTCGATCAGGCGGATATAGGCGTTCTTCACCAGCGGCCACTGCTCGACGTCCAGCAGCACCGGGGCACTGAAGCGCTGGTGCAGCCAGCCGTTGACCTCGGCGACCTTCGCCTCGTACAGGCTGATGCGCGCTGCCGCCGCGAGCTGGATGTCCTGCCAGCGCGCCTGCTCGAAACGTTCGCGGGCGCCAAGTGTGATCCGGCGAAAATGCTCGCGGTAGTCGTCGAAGCCGTCGAGGATCAGCCGGGCGATTTCAGCCGCGGGCCAGGATGAGGTCATGCGCGAGGTCTCGCTGTGGGGGGTGAGTAGAGAGCTTAGTCGTCTACCGGCGCTGCACTGGCAAATGCCGAACAAGCCTCGCCTGGCTGCGCTGCACACAGCAAGAAAGCACAAGAATACCCATCCGCCCTGACGTACACTCGCGCCCCTGCCCCACCGCCGGAGACCTCCCGTGAGCCCCATCGCCCTCGCCCGCCTGCTGATCCTTGCTGCAGTGTGGGGCGCCAGCTTCCTGTTCATGCGCATCATCGCCCCGGAAATCGGCACCGTGCCCACGGCATTCTTCCGCGTGTCGATCTCCTGCCTGGGGCTGATCGCGATTCTCGCCGCCGCGCGGGTGCGCTGGAACTTCCAGGGCAAGCTGGGCGCCTGCCTGGTGCTGGGCATGATCAACTCCGGCATTCCTGCGACCTTCTATTCGGTGGCGGCGCAGGTGCTGCCGGCAGGCTACTCGGCGATCTTCAACGCCACCACGCCGCTGATGGGCGTACTGATCGGCACGCTGTTCTTCCGCGAGACGATGACCCTGCCCAAGCTGTGCGGTATCTTCCTCGGCCTGTTCGGCGTCGGCATCCTCAGCGGCGCCGGCCCGGTGGCGCTGGACATGGCCCTGGTACAAGGCGCCCTGGCCTGCCTGGCGGCTACCACCTGCTATGGCTTCGCCGGCTTCCTCGCCCGCCGCTGGGTCGGCACCCTGGACAGCCGCCTGTCGGCGCTGGGCAGCATGCTCGGTGCCACCCTGCTGCTCAGCCCGCTGTTCGCCTGGAGCGCACTGACCCAGCCGCCGGCCAGCTGGGGTGGCTGGCAGGTGTGGCTGTCGCTGCTGGGCCTGGGGCTGTTGTGCACCGCGTTCGCCTACATCCTGTACTTCCGCCTGCTCAACGAGATCGGGCCGATCAAGGCCAGTACCGTGACCTTCCTGATTCCGGTGTTCGGGGTGTTGTGGGGAGCATGGCTGCTGGGCGAGCCACTGTCGATGGCGCACCTGTATGGCGGGGTATTGATCGGCGCGGCGCTGTGGCTGGTACTGCGCCCGGCACGATCGACGTAGGAGCCGGCCCTGCCGGCGAACACCGGCAAGGCTGGCTCCTGCGCAACGACGACGTCAGTCCTGCGCCTTACGTCCTGGCCTGTGCCGCACGTAGCGCTGGCTTGCGGAAGACGAACAGCAGGCCGACCACGATCAGCCCCATCCCCAACAGGCTCAGCGGCGCCAGGCGATTGCCGAAGATGATGAAGTCCATCACCGCGGTCACTGCCGGGACCAGGTAGAACAGGCTGGTGACATTGACCAGGTTGCCCTTGGCGATCAACCGATACAGCAGCAACGTGGCCAGCAACGACACCACCAGCCCCATCCACAGCAGGGCGCCGATGAAACTGGCGTTCCACTGCACGTGCAACGGCTGCAGCGGCGCGAACAGCGCGCACAAGGCGAAGCCGGCGATGTACTGCAGCGGCAGGGTGCCCATGGGATTGTCGGTGATGCGTTTCTGCAGGATCGAACCGGCGGTCATGCTGGCCAGTGCCAGCAAGGCGAACAGCATCCCGGCCAGGGAAACCCCACCCAGGTTGATGCCCTGGTAGACCACCATCACCAGGCCTGTCAGGCCCAGCCCCAGGCCGAACAGGCGGCTCCAGGAACGCTGACGCTCCATCAGTGCCACGGTGAGGATCGGCTGCACGCCCATGACCGTGGCCATGACGCCGGGGGTGACGTGGGTGTTCAACGCCAGCAGGTAGAAGATCTGGTAGGCGCCGAGCAGCACGCAACCGGTGCCCAGCGCACGCAGCACCGCGCCACGACTGCGCGGCCAGCGCAGCCCCAGCAACGGGCCGATCAGCAGCAGACCGGCAAGCGCCAGTGCCGAGCGCAGCAGCAGGAACGCGAAGGGGCTGGCTTGGGCCAGGCCGAGTTTGGAGACGATCGCCCCGCTGCTCCACAGCAGGACGAACAGGCTGGTGGTGGCCGCCGAGGCCACGGAGGTTTTGCTAAGCAAAGACATGTATTGCCACCTGTATAGGCAGGAAAGCCGTACGGGCGGATCTATCGCGTATCGAGGAGATAGCCGACCGTGTTCAGTAGGTTGCGCGTGCGGTGGGGATGCGGCCAGCGGCCGATCAGCCCAGCACCACGACTGCGCGAGGAGGCGGAGCTACGCCGCCTACCACGCCACTGACAGGTGGTGGATAGTGACTGATCATGGCCGGTTGCTGGCTGCCACGCACGACAACGCCCGCGACAGGCGCGAGAACGTCAGCAGTGGTGGAAGGGATGGCAGGCATGAACAGGTCTTCTGAGAAGAAAGTGTTTCGGAATATAGCGGGGGATTCAGCGCGGGGCAAGCCCGCTCCCACTCATCATCCCACCTGACATGCTCAGGGCGGACTTGTGGAAGCAGGCTTGCCCTGCGGCCGAAGGCTCAGAACAGCCAGCGATACAGCGCGTACGCGACCAACACCGCCAGCACCGGCCGCAGGATGCGGTAGGCCTTGGGATTGGCGCGCTTGAACTGCTTCACACGGGTGCTGATCTTGTTGCTGAAGCGCTTGCTCCAGGCATAGGCCTGGTTGATCCCGCCGACACGCTCGTCATCAGTGTTCTGCGGCGCGGTGGCACGGCCGAGGAAGGCGCTGACCTTGCGGTTGATGCGGGTCATCAGCGGACTGTTGAGCGGGCGTTCGACGTCGCAGAACAGGATCACCCGGGTGACCTCGGTCTCGTTCTTGACCCAGTGCACGAAGGTCTCGTCGAACATCACGTCCTCACCGTCGCGCCAGGCGTAGGGCTGGCCGTCGACATAGATGCGGCAGTTGTCCGAGTTCGGCGTGGACAGGCCCAGGTGATAACGCAGCGAACCGGCGAACGGGTCGCGGTGCGGGTTCAGGTGGCTGCCGCCGGGCAGCAGGGCGAACATCGCGCCCTTGACGTTGGGGATGCCGCTGACCAGCTCGACGGTCTTCGGGCAAAGCATTTCGGCGGACGGCAGGGGCTTGTCGTACCACTTCAGGTAGAAGCGCTTCCAGCCCTTCTTGAAGAACGAGCCGAAACCGGCATCGTTGTCTTTTTCCGCGGCGCGGATGTAGCCCTCGTCGAACAGGCGCATGGCCTCTTCGCGGATCACTTCCCAGTTATCCTTGAGCACGTCCAGCTCAGGGAAACGCTGGCGGTCCAGGTACGGCTTGGAGGGAACGCCGGAGAACAGGTACATCAAGCTGTTGTAGGGGGCGAACAGCGCCGAGTGGTTGACGAACTGGCGCAGTACCGGCAGGCGTGCCTTGCCGCGCAGGTGCACGAACAGCACGCTGCCGAAGAACACCAGCAGGACACCCGCCTTGGCGACAAAGGAAAAGGTCATGCAACACTCCTTGGAGGGGAAATCAGGCCATCCCCGGATAGCCGGACATGATAAACCCCTGAGGAGCAGCCGCAAGCTTCAAGCTGCAGGCGGTAAGCTGATCTGCATCAACGACACCCGCCTTGCCTTGCAGCCTGAAGCATGCAGCCCGACGCTTACTGCTGGTTCTCCTGCTCGCTGAACAGGTCGCTGAACAGCATGCTCGACAGGTAACGCTCGCCCGAGTCCGGCAGGATCACCACGATGGTCTTGCCCTGCATCTCCGGCTTCTCGGCCAGGCGTACCGCCACCGCCATCGCCGCGCCACAGGAAATCCCGCAGAGGATGCCCTCCTCCTGCATCAGACGAATGGCCATGGCCTTGGACTCTTCGTCGCTCACCGTCTCCACCTGGTCGACGATCGACAGGTCGAGGTTCTTCGGCACGAAACCGGCGCCGATGCCCTGGATCTTGTGCGGGCTGGGCGTGAGCGCCTCGCCGGCCAGGGTCTGGCTGATCAGCGGCGAGCTCACCGGCTCCACCGCCACCGACAGGATCGACTTGCCCTGGGTGTGCTTGATGTAGCGCGACACGCCGGTGATGGTGCCGCCGGTACCGACACCCGCCACCAGCACGTCGACCGCGCCGTCGGTGTCGTTCCAGATTTCCGGACCGGTGGTCTTCTCGTGGATGGCCGGGTTGGCCGGGTTGTCGAACTGGCCCGGCAGGAAGTACTGCGCCGGGTCCGAGGCGACGATCTCGCTGGCCTTCTCGATCGCGCCCTTCATGCCCTTGGCTGGTTCGGTCAGCACCAGCTCGGCGCCCAGCGCCTTGAGCACCTTGCGTCGCTCCAGGCTCATCGACGACGGCATGGTCAGGATCAGCTTGTAGCCGCGGGCGGCGGCGACGAAGGCCAGGCCGATGCCGGTGTTGCCCGAGGTCGGCTCGACGATGGTCATGCCCGGCTTGAGCTTGCCGCTGCCTTCGGCGTCCCAGACCATGTTCGCGCCGATCCGGCACTTGACCGAGTAGCCCGGGTTGCGCCCTTCGATCTTGGCCAGGATGGTCACCCCGCGCGGGGCGATGCGGTTGATCTGCACCAGCGGCGTGTTGCCGATGGAGTGGGCGTTGTCTGCGTAGATACGGCTCATGGCAGGGTCCTTGAACAGTCGAATAACAGAAGAAAACCCTGAGGGTAAGCCCGCTCGCAGGGGGCGTAAAGCCTGCTCTGGGCACGCCTGCGCAACCTGTGCGATGACAGCCATGGGCACCACTGACCGAGCCCGCCCCGAATCCGACCGGGCTCGGGGTGACGGGCCATTCAGGGACTGAATACCCGGTCTGCGTTTGCAGGCGCCGGGCGCGGCGTTATAGTCGCGGACACATCAATAGACAGGTGTTGGCTGGACTGGCGCGTTGGCCGGTACATCCACGCCAGAGGATCGGTTCATGAAGTTCGAAGGCACCCGCGACTACGTCGCCACAGACGACCTGAAGCTGGCGGTCAACGCGGCCATCACCCTGGAGCGCCCATTGCTGGTCAAGGGCGAACCGGGCACCGGCAAGACCATGCTCGCCGAACAGCTGGCCGCCTCCTTTGGCGCGCGCCTGATCACCTGGCACATCAAGTCCACCACCAAGGCCCACCAGGGGCTCTACGAGTACGACGCGGTCAGCCGCCTGCGCGACTCGCAACTGGGCGTGGACAAGGTCCACGACGTACGCAACTACTTGAAGAAGGGCAAGCTGTGGGAGGCCTTCGAGGCCGACGAGCGGGTGATCCTGCTGATCGACGAGATCGACAAGGCCGACATCGAGTTTCCCAACGACCTGTTGCAGGAACTCGACAAGATGGAGTTCTACGTCTACGAGATCGACGAGACCATCAAGGCCAAGCAGCGCCCGATCATCATCATCACCTCCAACAACGAGAAAGAGCTGCCCGACGCCTTCCTGCGCCGCTGCTTCTTCCACTACATCGCCTTCCCCGACCGTAGCACCCTGCAGCAGATCGTCGACGTGCACTACCCGAACATCAGCCAGGCGCTGGTCAGCGAGGCATTGGACGTGTTCTTCGATGTGCGCAAGGTGCCGGGGCTGAAGAAAAAACCGTCCACCTCCGAACTGGTCGACTGGCTCAAGCTGCTGATGGCCGACAACATCGGCGAGGCGGTGCTGCGCGAGCGCGACCCGACCAAGGCGATCCCGCCGCTGGCCGGTGCTCTGGTGAAGAACGAACAGGACGTGCAGTTGCTCGAGCGCCTGGCCTTCATGAGCCGGCGCGGCAACCGCTGACAGGAGCCGGGCCATGCTGCTCAACCTGTTCAATGAAATGCGCGCGGCCAAGGTGCCGGTTTCGGTGCGCGAGCTGCTCGACTTGCACCACGCTCTGCAAAAAGGCGTGGTGTTCGCCGACATGGACGCCTTCTACTACCTCGCCCGCGCCATCCTGGTGAAGGACGAGCGCCACTTCGACAAGTTCGACCGCGCCTTCGCCGCCTACTTCAAGGGCCTTGAAAACCTCGACCGGCACATCGAGGCGCTGATCCCCGATGAATGGCTGCGCAAGGAATTCGAACGCTCGCTCACTGACGAGGAACGCGCGCAGATCCAGTCGCTGGGTGGCCTGGACAAACTCATCGAGGAGTTCAAGAAGCGCCTCGAAGAGCAGAAGGAACGCCACGCCGGTGGCAACAAGTGGATCGGCACCGGCGGTACCAGCCCGTTCGGCTCGGGCGGTTTCAACCCCGAGGGAATCCGCGTCGGCGAGGCCGGCAAGCGCCAGGGCAAGGCGGTAAAAGTCTGGGACCAGCGCGAATACAAGAACCTCGACGACCAGGTCGAGCTGGGCACGCGCAACATCAAGCTGGCGTTGCGCCGGCTGCGCAAGTTCGCCCGCGAAGGCGCCGCCGAGGAGCTGGACATCGACGGCACCATCGACCACACCGCCCGTGACGCCGGGCTGCTGAACATCCAGATGCGCCCGGAACGGCGCAACACCGTGAAGTTGCTGTTGCTGTTCGACATCGGCGGCTCGATGGATGCCCACATCAAGGTCTGCGAAGAGCTGTTCTCGGCGTGCAAGACCGAGTTCAAGCACCTGGAGTACTACTACTTCCACAACTTCGTGTACGAATCGGTGTGGAAGAACAACCTGCGCCGCACTTCGGAGCGCTTCTCCACCTTCGACCTGCTGCACAAGTACGGCGACGACTACAAGGTGGTGTTCGTCGGCGATGCGGCCATGGCGCCGTACGAGATCACCCAGCCGGGAGGCAGTGTCGAGCACTGGAACGAAGAGGCCGGGTATGTGTGGATGCAGCGCTTCATGGAGAAGTTCAGGAAGATCATCTGGATCAACCCGTATCCGAAGCAAGCCTGGGACTACACGGCGTCGACCCATCTGGTGCGCGACCTGATCGAGGACAAGATGTACCCGCTGACCTTGCAGGGGCTGGAGGAAGGGATGCGCTACCTGTCCAAGTGATCCTGCCTGTACCGGTCCTTTCGCAGGACAAGCCCGCTTCCACGCCAGCCGCCCAATGGATGGAGACCTGCGCGGGAGCGGGCTTGCCCCGCGAACAGACCGGAACGCTTACGCCCAGCGGGCCAGGTAATCCTGCTGCTCCCGCCAGGCCTCCTCCTGCAACACCGCCCTGAACCGTACCAGCGTTCCCGGCATGCACTGCGCCAGCTGCGCCAGTGCCAGCGGCGTCAACGCCCCCAACCGTGGATAACCGCCAATGGTCTGGCGATCATTGAGCAGCACGATCGGCTGCCCATCGGGTGGTACTTGCACCGCGCCCAGCGAAATCCCCTCGGAGATCATCGGCGCGCCCTGATAGACCAGTTGTGGCCCGAGCAGACGAATGCCCATGCGGTCGGCACGACTGTCCAGCGTCCAGTCGCGGTTGAACGCCTCGAACAGGCTCGTCCCACTGAAGTCGCCAATCTGCGCGCCCATCACCAGGTCCAACACCGGTTTCTCGGCATGCACCGGCCGCAACGCTTCCGGCACGTGGGAGCGGGCTTGCCTCGCGATGGTTCCACCAGCATGCAGTACCTCCCCTTTCGCCAACGCCCGGCCTTGGCCGTCCACCCCTCCCAGCCCTTCCCTTGCCACCGTGGCGCAACTGCCCAGCACCGCCGCACCCATGAACCCGCCAGGCGCCGCCAGATAAGCGCGTACGCCCTGCCGTGGCTGGCGCAGCGTCAGGCGCTGGCCACGGCCCAGGTGAACGCTGCTCCAGGCTGCCAGCGGTTGCCCATCGACCTGCGCCTCCAGATCCGCCCCGGTCAGCGCCAGCATGCAATCCTCTTCGGCCACCACGCTGAAACCGCCCAGCGCGACCTCGACCACGGCGCTGTCCAGGGCATTGCCCAGCAGCCAGTTGGCCCAGCGCATCGCCACCCAGTCCAGCGCACCACCCTGGGTCACACCCAGGTGGCGCACGCCAAAGCGCCCAGCGTCCTGCAACTGGCACAGCGCGGTGCTGGCTTCGATCCTCAAGCGGCTCATGCCTGGCCCTCCAGCGGGCTGTCGTCACCGCCCAGGTTGATGAACTCGGCGCGCTCGACCGCCACGAAGCGCACCCGGTCCCCCGGATGCAGCAGGCTGTAGCCGTCACGCTCACGGTCGAACAGGTGTACCGGCGTACGCCCGATCAGGTTCCAGCCCCCCGGCGACACGGCCGGGTAAGCGGCAGTCTGGCGCTCGGCAATCCCCACGCTGCCCGCCGCCACGCGCTTGCGCGGGGTGCTCAGGCGCGGCGTGGCCAGGCGCTCGTCGACCAGCCCCATGAAACCGAAGCCGGGCGCGAAGCCAAGGGCGAATACCGGGTAGTCACGGCCGCTGTGCAAGGCGATCACCTCGGCCTCGCTCAACCCACTGCGGGCAGCCAGCACGGGCAACTCGGGGCCGACACTGGCGTGGTACCACACCGGGATTTCGTGATGACGTCCAGCGCCGCCGGCATCCGGGCGCAGGCCGTCGAGGGCCTTGAGGATGCGCTGGCGTGCTTCACCAGGCGCCAGGTCGAACTGCACCAGCAGCGTGGTGTAGGACGGCACCAGGTCGACCAAGCGCTCGCCGAACACGGCTCGCAGACGCTGGTCGGCGGCCAGGATCCACGGCATGTTGGCTTCGTCGATGTGCTCGAACAGACGCACCATGAAGCTGTCGATGGCCACCACCTCGATGCGTGGCGTCATGCTCGCTCCAGGGTATCGAGGGCCTGGCGGATCTGCCGCACCGCGGCCACCGAACTGTCGTTGTCACCGTGCACGCAGAGTGTCGTGGCGTTCAGGCGTACGGCGCTGCCGTCATCGGCGACCAAGGCTTCGCCCTTGGCCAGGCGCACAGCCTGCTCGACCACCACCGTCGGATCATGATGCACCGCGCCTGGCAGGCGTCGTGACAGCAAGTGGCCGCTGGCGGTGTAGGCCCGGTCGGCGAAGGCTTCGAACCACAGTTGCACGCCGATCTCGTCGCCCAGGGCCTGGGCCGCGCGGTCGTCGGCGGTGGCCATGAGCATCAGCGGCAGACTGCTGTCGTATGCCGCCACTGCCTCGAGCACGCCACGCAGGATGGCCGGGTTGGCCATCATGTCGTTGTACAGCGCGCCATGGGGCTTGACGTAGGCCAGCCGCGCGCCGAGCACCTTGCAGATGCCATCCAGCGCGCCGATCTGGTAGTGCAGCAGGTCACGGATCTCATCGCTGCTGCAAGCCATGGTGCGGCGGCCAAAACCGACCAGGTCCGGGTAGGCCGGGTGCGCGCCGATGGTCACCCCGTGCTCCAGCGCCAGCGCCACGGTACGGCGCATGGTGCCCGGGTCGCCGGCGTGATAGCCGCAGGCGATGTTGGCGCAGTCGATGTGGGGCATCACCTCGGCATCCCGGCCCATGCGCCAGTTGCCGAAACTTTCGCCCATGTCGCAGTTGAGTAGCAGGCGTTTCACCTGGCGGACTCCCGTGTCGATGTTCATGTCGTCTACCTTATCGCGCCTGCAACTGCTTGCCACAGGTTTCCGGCAGGCTCAGCGCCGCCAGGATCACCACGCCATAGGACACGGCAGCGAATGCGCCGATGCCCAGTCCCAGCGGTATCTTTTCGCCAAGCAGGCCGATCAGCAACGGGAACATCGCCGCGATGACCTTGCCGATGTTGTAGCAGAAGCCCTGCCCCGAACCGCGTACACGGGTGGGGAACAGCTCGGTGAGGAACGCTCCCATGCCGCTGAAGATGCCCGAGGCGAAGAAGCCCAGCGGGAAACCCAGCCACAGCATCACGTGATCGCTGACCGGCAACTGGGTGTAGAGCAGCACGATGACGAACGAACCCACGGCGAACAGGATGAAGTTCTTCTTGCGCCCCAGCAGGTCGCACAGGTAGGCGCTGACCACATAGCCGATGTAGGAACCGACGATGACCATGGCCAGGTAGCCGCCGGTACCCAGCACGCTCAGGCCGCGCTCGTTCTTGAGGAAAGTCGGCAGCCACGAGGTGATCGCGTAGTAGCCTCCCAGGGCGCCAGTGGTCAGCAGCGAGGCTCGGATGGTGGTCCAGAGCATGCCGGGGGCGAAGATCTCGTAGAAATGCGAGGGGGCCTCGGCATTTTCCACGGCCTTGGCCTGGCGATAGATCTCCGGGTCCTTGACCAGGCGCCGGACGAAGATCACGAACAGCGCCGGCAGCAACCCCAGCAGGAACAGCGCGCGCCAGGCCTGCTCGGCCGGCAGCCAGGAGAACAGCAGCGCGTAGAGGACCGCGGTCAGGCCCCAGCCGATGGCCCAGCCCGACTGCACCATGCCCACTGCCTTGCCACGGTCCTGGGCGCGAATCACCTCGCCGATCAGCACCGCGCCGGCGGTCCACTCGCCACCGAAGCCAAAGCCCATCAGCGTGCGGGCGATCAGCAACTGCTCGTAGTTCTGGGCGAAGCCGCAGAGGAAGGTGAAGAAGGCGAACCACAGCACCGTCAGTTGCAAGGTGCGCACCCGGCCGATGCGGTCGGAAAGAATGCCGGCGATCCAGCCCCCCAAGGCCGAGGCGATCAGGGTACTGGTATGAATCAGCCCGGCCTCGGCGGTGGTGATGCCCCACAGCATGATCAGGGTGGGGATCACGAAACTGAGCATCTGGGTGTCCATGCCATCCAGGCCGTAGCCGATCTTGCAGCTCCAGAAGGTGCGTCGTTGCTGGGAGTCGATGTCGCGGTACCAGGCGAAGGGGCCGCCCGAGGATTGGGCGGGGGCCTGCTGCTGCACGCCGGTCGGGTTCATGATTGCCTCGGCTTGTTGGTATTGTTCTACGGGCGACGTCGAGGTCGCGGCCTGGGCGTCATGTTCGAAGGCCACCGCCCGCGCGTCCAACGAGAAAAACCGTCGGTCTGGAACAAGAAAAACTGATCATGAACCTCCGTTTCCTCGAAACCTTCGTCTGGGTCGCCCGGCTCAAGAGCTTTCGCCTCACCGCCGAGAAGCTGTTCACCACCCAGGCCTCGGTGTCCAGCCGCATCGCCGCGCTGGAGGCCGACCTGGGGGTGAAGCTGCTGCTGCGCGACTCGCGCGGGGTCAGCCTGACCCCGGAAGGCAGCAAGGTGCTCGAATATGCCGAGCGCATGCTGGACACCGCCAAGGCCATGAAGCAGTCGCTGGACAGCGACCGCAGCAAGACCGGGCGCATCCGCCTGGGGGTGATGGACACCGTCATCCACACCTGGATGAGCGCGCTGGTGGCCGAGCTCGGCGAGCGCTATCCGCAGGTGGAGATCGAGCTGGTGGCCGACACCGCGCTGAACCTGCGCGAGCAGTTGCACAAGGGTTTTCTCGACGTGATCCTGCAGACCGACCTGCTGCGCGAGCCGTCGATCCGCAGCCAGGACCTGGCGCGCTATCCCATGGGCTGGATCGCCGCCGCCGGCTCGCCGCAACACCGTGACTACGCGTCCCTGGCAGAACTGGGACGCGAACGGATCATCACCTTCTCGAAAAATTCCCGGCCACATCAGGAAGTGCTCAGCTTGCTGCAAGGTGCCGGGGCCGAGACGCCACGGTTGAACTGCGTGAACTCGGTGGCGGCGATCACCCGCCTGCTGCGCGATGGGTTCGGCATCGGCGCGTTGCCGCCGGCGCTGGTGGACGGCGAACTGGGCCGGGGTGAACTGGTGCTGCTGCAGGGCCTGCAACCACCGCCAAGCCTGGAGCTGGTGGTGGCCTGGCAGACCGGGGTGGCACTGGTGGACGAGGTGGTGGAAGTTTGCCGGCAGGTGCTGGGGCGCTATGCGCGGGATGTGGGTGGGCAGCGGATCGTGCTGGTCTGAACGCCATCCGGCGTCTGTACCGCCCCGCGGCAAGCGCTAGCGCCAGCTCTCTTTGACAGCCTTGCGCCGCCCGCCAAGGATTACCCAACCCATCAGCAGCAGCAGGCTCTCGACCACCAGCGCCAGCACGAACCCGGCGCCGATGCCCCAGCCAACCGCCTCGGGCACCAGCAGGATCTGGTAGCTGTAGCCCTTGAGCGTCTCTTCGCGCAAGGCCGGTTCCGGTTGCACCAGCACATGCCAGGCGCGGCTCAGCCACGAACCTTGCAACGCCTGCCACTCCTGCTCCAGCGCCTGGTTGCGGAGCAACAGGCTGTCGATGCTGTTGGCATCGCTGTTGAACACCGGGTCGTCGCTGCTGCGGTAATGCCGCACCAGCGCCTGCAGGTCGCCGCTGAAGAAACGCTGCGCAGTCTGGCGGAAGCCATCGAGGGCCTGCCGCGACTCGAGCAGGTGCGCCTCGACCCGCTGGCTGTAGTCCTTGACCAGCCCCGGTACCTGGATACCGGCCAGCAGGCCGAAGGTGAACAACAGCAGGCGCAGGTAGCTTCTGAACATGCGGGCGTCCTCAGCTCTGCCCGTGGGCGACGCACTCGCCGTGACGCCACAGGGCCCATTGACCCGGCGCGTAGCGATTCCAGGTCTCGTTCTCGGTCAGGGCCTCGGTGGCGATCACCGTGACCACGTCGTTGGGTGTGGTTTGCGTGTGGAAATCGACGATCAGGTCGACATCCTTCAGGCGTGCCGCGCCAAACGGCGCACGCCGGGTGATGTGCACCAGCTTGGTCGAGCAGAAGCAGAACAGCCAGTCGCCGTTGCTGAGCAGGCAGTTGAACACGCCCTTGCCACGGTATTCGGCGCACGCCTCGACCAGCACCGGCAGCAGTTGCTCGGCTTCGACAGGTTCTGGGAACGCCTCGCGGACCCGGTTGAGCAGGTCGCAGAAAGCCGCCTCGCTGTCGGTGTCGCCCACGGGCCGGTAGAAAGTGCGCAGGCCGCTGAAATCGCCCAGTTGACCGTTATGCGCGAAGCACCAGTTGCGCCCCCACAGCTCGCGCACGAACGGGTGGGTGTTGGACAGGCAGACCTTGCCGACGTTGGCCTGGCGGATATGGCCGATGACCACTTCGCTCTTGATCGGATAGCGCTGCACCAGGTTGGCCACTTCCGACTCGCTGCTCGCCGCCGGGTCCTGGAACAGGCGCAGGCCACGCCCTTCGTAGAAGCCGATGCCCCAGCCATCGCGATGCGGGCCGGTGCGCCCGCCGCGCTGCATCAGGCCGGTGAAGCTGAAGACGATGTCGGTGGGGACGTTGGCGCTCATGCCCAGCAGTTCGCACATGCTAGCGGCTCCTGGCTTACAGACGTGGCTCGACGCGTCCCGTCCCAGGGCCGGGGCGGCGCGCCGGGGCGACGGGCGGATCATCGCGGTAACGGTCCTTGCGCTCGGCGGCCAGCGAGGTCTCGACCCGCACTTCGTCCTCTTCCTTGGCCTGGCGCTGGGCCGCGGCCTCGCGCTGGGCGCGGCGCTCGCGGGCACGGCGCTCCAGGGGCCAGCGGATCAGCACGAAGACCAGGTACAGGACAAAGGCGATCATGCCGTACATGGCCAGGTCGGACACTGCGCGCCAGGCGTTGTTGCCGACCTTGAACGCCATGTCCAGGGCGGTGATGGCGATGGCCGGGGCGAAGCTTTCCTTGACCGGGTCGACGATGGTCGGCGAGAGCAGCAGCACGGCAACGATCAGGCACAGCGGCTCGCGCAGCCAGCGCCACATCCAGCCAGTGAGCTTGAAGGCCACCAGCAGACAGCCCAGGGCGGCGACGGCGTAAAGGCCCCAGGCCAACATATAGTCGTGTTCGGTCATGGTGTTCGTGCATGCCAGGCAAAGAGGCGCCTATGATAAACATTTTTCCCGGCGCAGGCTGCCCCCGCGCCACCACCGCATAGAGATCGCCATGCCTGCCACCCCTTCCCCGCTTCCGCCGATCGCCCGCCAGGCCGAAGGCAACGACCCCTACGCCTGGCTGCAGGAGCGCGACGCGCCCGAGGTGCTGGACTACCTGAACGCCGAGAACGCCTACCAGGAAGCCTGCCTGGCCGGCCAGGCGCCGCTGCGCGAGCAACTGTTCGAAGAGATCAAGGGCCGTATCCTCGAGACCGACCTGTCGCTGCCTTCGCCCTGGGGCCCCTACCTGTACTACACCCGCACCACCGCCGGTGACGAGTACCCGCGCCACTACCGCTGCCCGCGCCCGGCCAACGACGACAACACGGTCGACGAGCGCCGCGAGGAACTGCTGCTCGATCCCAACGCCCTGGCCAACGGCGGCTTCCTTGCCCTCGGCACGTTCAACGTCAGCCCCGACCACCGCCTGCTGGCCTACAGCCTCGACACCAGCGGCGACGAGATCTACACCCTGTACATCAAGGACCTGGCCAGCGGCACGTTGACCACCCTGCCGTTCGACGACTGCGATGGCAGCATGACCTGGGCCAACGACAGCCAGACCCTGTTCTTCGCCGAACTGGACGACACCCACCGGCCCTGGCGCCTGCGCCGTCACCGCCTGGGCGAAAGCGGCGCCAGCACGGTGTTCGAAGAGCCCGACGGGCGTTTCTTCCTGCACTGCTACCGCGCCAGCTCCGAGCGCCAGTTGGTGCTGCTGCTCAACAGCAAGACCACCAGCGAAGCCTGGGTCCTCGACGCCAGCACCCCGCAGGCCGACTTCACCTGCCTGGCGCCACGGGTCGAGGGGCACGAGTACTTCCCCGACCATGGCCAGCTCGATGGCCAGTGGCGCTGGTTCATCCGCAGCAACCAGGACGGCATCAACTTCGCCCTGTACCAGGCCGCCGCAGAGCAGGTGCCGACCCGTGACCAATGGCAAGTGCTGGTGGCGCACCGCGACACGGTGATGCTCGAAGGCGTCAGCCTGAATGCCACGGCCCTGTCGTTGAGCCTGCGCGAAGGCGGCCTGCCGGTCATCGAAGTCCATCCCCGGGGCCTGCCGGCCTACCGCGTGGAACTGCCGGATGCGGCCTACAGCCTCTACGTGCAGGACAGCCTGGAGTTCGCCAGCCCTCGTATCCGCCTGCGCTACGAGGCCCTCAACCGCCCGGCCCAGGTCCGCCAGCTGGAACTGGCCAGCGGTGCCCAGCAGGTGCTCAAGCAGACCCCGGTACTGGGCACGTTCGACGCCGACGACTATGTCAGCGAACGCCTGTGGGCACAGGCCAAGGACGGCACCCAGGTACCGATCAGCCTGGTCCGCCGCCGATCCGATCAAGACCAGACCGTGCCGCTCTACCTCTACGGCTATGGTGCCTATGGCGAAAGCCTCGACCCGTGGTTCTCGCATGCCCGCCTGAGCCTGCTGGAGCGCGGCGTGGCCTTCGCCATCGCCCACGTGCGCGGCGGCGGCGAACTGGGCGAGGCCTGGTACCGCGCCGGCAAGCAGGAGCACAAGCACAACAGTTTCGACGACTTCATCGCCTGTGCCGAACACCTGATCAGCACTGGCGTCACCCGCCGCGAGCAACTGGCTATCAGTGGTGGCAGTGCCGGAGGCCTGCTGATGGGCGCGGTGCTCAACCTGCGTCCGGACCTGTTCCGCTGCGCCATCGCCGAAGTGCCATTCGTCGACGTGCTCAACACCATGCTCGACCCGGAGTTGCCGCTGACCGTCACCGAATACGACGAATGGGGCAACCCCGAGGAGCCGGAGGTCCATGCGCGGATCAAGGCCTACGCCCCCTATGAGAACGTCGCCGCCCAGGACTATCCGGCCATGCTGGTGATCGCCGGCTACAACGACAGTCGCGTGCAGTACTGGGAAGCGGCCAAATGGGTGGCACGCCTGCGCACGCGCAAGACCGACCACAACCTGCTGCTGCTCAAGACCGAGATGGGCGCCGGCCACGGCGGCATGAGCGGCCGTTACCAAGGCTTGCGCGACGTGGCGCTGGAGTATGCGTTCGTCTTCAATGAACTGGGCGTGGTGTAAAACGCGTTTTTCGTTGTCATAGCGTCCAGCGGGACTGTGGGAATCGGCATTGTGCAAGCCTGCTCCCACAGCGACGCCACATTTGCGGCGCTTTTCAGACACTCGAAGAAGAACAATCCATGCCCGACACCCAGCACCTGAACGCCGAAATCCGCGACATGCTCATGGACTGCGGCCTGTTCGACACCCTGCAACCTGGTGATTTCCAAAGCGCCGCCGGTTATTTCAGCCTTACCGCCATCGACGCCGGCCAGACCATCTTCAGCGAAGGCGACGCCGGCACCTTCATGTGCATCCTCCACCACGGCGTGGTCTCGGTGCGCAAGACCGACGGCAACGGCGCCCTGGTGGAAATCGCCACCCTGCGCAAGGGCCGCGCCTTCGGCGAAATGGCCGTGCTCGACGGCGAGCGACGCTCGGCCACCTGCGTGGCCGCCAGTGACTGCCAGTTGCTCACCCTGGGCAAGGATTCGCTGGACAAGATGCTCAATGACGCCCCGCGCATCGCCGCACGGATCATCCGCGCCCTCGCCGTGGCGCTATCCAGGCGTCTGCGCATGCAGGATGGCCAGCGCCTGGCGCAGCAAGTCTAGCGTGGCATTTCAGCGCTAGTCCTGTCCCTGGTCGCGGGCCGGCGGCGCTGCCGGGGGATCTGCCTGCAGCCCCGGCAGCGGTTGGTCCTTGGGCGGCCCTGGTACCGGCATCGGTGGCAGCAACGGTCCGCCTGTCTGGCTGTCGCCGGCCCGCGGCGGCGTGCTCGGGGTGATCTGCGGATACGGTGTGGGCGTCGGTGTGCCGGGCGCACCGGGCACCGGCGTCAACGGTCGTGGCTGCTGCGGGCCGGCGGCGTCGGCCAGGGGCGTCAGCGTCAGCAGCGCGGCGAAGATCGCATGGAGCATCGGCAACCTCCTGTCGGGAACCTTCCTACAGGCTATGCCCATCCTGAGTTTTTTGCCTGTCCGCCAACGCTACAGGCGCGCTAGACTCGACGGCATAACCGTCATCCGCCTGATCAGAAAAAAGGTAACACCATGAGCTCCACCTCCGCCGCCACTGCCCGCCTCGACCGCATCCTCGCCGACGCCAAGCGCGACAAGGAAATGGGCTACCGCGACAAGGCGCTGAAGATGTATCCCCACGTATGCGGCCGCTGCACCCGCGAGTTCTCCGGCAAACGCCTGTCGGAACTGACCGTGCATCACCGCGACCACAACCACGACAACAATCCCCAGGACGGTTCGAACTGGGAGTTGCTGTGCCTGTACTGCCACGACAACGAACACTCGCGCTACACCGACCAGCAATACTTCGGCGAAGGTTCGCTGAGCTCGCCGAAGACCGCCGTGGCCACCCACAACCCGTTCGCCGGCCTGGCCGCGCTGATGAAGAAGGACTGATCGTCGATTGCCCCCCCAGCGGGTCGGCAAGCCCGTATAATCGCGCTCTTTTTTTGCGAAGGGCCCCGACTCGTGGCGAACAAACGGTACAGCTGCATCGGCCTGTTCAACCCCAAATCCGCCGAGAACGTCGGTTCGGTGATGCGCGCGGCAGGCTGTTATGGCGTCAACTCGGTGTTCTACACCGGCAAGCGCTATGAGCGCGCGCGCGATTTCGTCACCGACACCAAGCGCGTGCACTACGATATCCCGCTGATCGGTATCGACGACCTGCAACGCATCATCCCGCTGGGCTGCACGCCGGTGGCGGTCGAACTGGTGGACGGCGCCCGGCCCCTGCCGGAATACACCCACCCCGACCGCGCCCTCTACATCTTCGGCCCCGAGGATGGCAGCCTCGACGACAGCGTGCGCGCCTGGTGCGAAGAGACCATCTACATCCCCACCAACGGTTGCATGAATCTCGCGGCCACGGTCAACGTGGTGCTCTACGACCGCATGGCCAAGGGTCTGAACACCCGCTCCGGGCCGAAGTTCAAGTAACCCACGCCCACAGCGGGTCCGGCGCCTAACGCAGTACCTTGCTCTGCAGCACCTCGGACTGGCGCCCGAGCACGTTCTCGCTGATCTGCACGAACTCCGCGGTGCTGACACTGGAAAGCCGCATCAGCGCCCGGGCGACGTCGTCCAGCGAACGCTTGTCCTGGCTGTGCAGGCGAATCTCGCGATCCAGCGACTGCAGTAGCAACACGCCACGTGCCACCTGCGCCGAGTCGGCCTTGGCGCCCCTGAGATGGGCGACCTTGGCGCCGAGCTTGTGCAGACGCGCCTGCAAGGCGGCATAGCGGTCATCGCTCATGCCGCCGGCCCGGCGCAACAGCTCGGTGGCGTAATAGTCGGCAAGGCTCTCCTTGAGCCAGTCACTGTCGTCACGGGCGTTGATCTGCGCAAACAGCTGCACCAGCTCGCGCAGCACCGGGCTGGTCCCCCGCTCGCTCACCAACGGCTGGCCACTGTTCAGGTACAGCGAGTTGTACCCGCCCAGGGTCCCGCGCCACATCTGGTCACGGGCACCGACCACCAGCAGCTTGGCGGGATTGCGCGGGAATACCGCCTGCAACTGCGGCCAGACGAAGGTCAGCAACGTCAGCGTGTCCATGCGCCGCATGCCCTGCCCCTGCGGCGCCACCACGCTGACCTCGGTTTCGCCGAGGCGCGCCCGGCGGCTGCCAAGGTTGCCGGCGAGCATCCAGCCGGTGGGGCGGTCGAACAGCCGCGACACATCGTCGATGCGAAACTTCTGCCGGCCAATACGTGGCCAGGCGGTTTCCACGCTCTTCCAGCCGTCGGGCAAATCGAAGCTCAGGCGCGACACCAGCTCGGTGCCATCCTGCTGGTCGAGGCGAGCCGCCGGCACCAGTTGATCCCCCCGAAACAATGCCCACTGCGGCGTGATCCGGGTTTCGTGGGCAGTACCGCGGCGTGGCTGCTCCAGCAGCACCCGGTAGCTCAGGCTGGTCTTGCCCGGTGCCGGGCGCCAGACGCCACGCCCCTCGTGTACCTGCCACTGGCCATCGGCGAGAAAATCGCTGTAGGCCCCCTCGCTGCCCAGGTCGAAATCGAGGCTGCGCACCACGCTGCCGTCGGCCAGGGTCAGGCGCACCTCGGCCTGGCCGCTCTGCGGCAGCAGGCGAACCCGGTAGTCGAGGTCGACTTTCTTGGCCAGGACGGGCGAGCTGGCAAGCAGGCCTAGCAACAGCAACAGCGGGCGACGCATACAGAAACTCCTTGTTCCCCAGAGGCGGAAAGCGCCGGCTCGTTCGGACTCAACCGGCGCGGAAAATCAGGTGGTCTTCCCAGTCGTCCTCATCCACAGCGTTCTCGCTGAGCATGCGCCCGGACCGGGAAATACGCTGCTCGTGCACTTGCTCGCGGTCACCGCTGACCAGATGGTGCCAGGCCGGCAGGTCCTTGCCTTCGCTGACCAGGCGATAACCGCAGGTCGGCGGCAGCCATTTGAACTGGTCGGCCTTGCCCGGGGTGAGCTGGATGCAGTCGGGGACGTGGGCGAAGCGATTGGGATAGTCGCTGCACTGGCAGCTCTGCAGGTCGAGCAGCTTGCAGGCGATGCTGGTGTAGTAGACGCTGTTGTCGTCTTCATCCTCGAGCTTCTGCAGGCAGCACAGGCCGCAGCCGTCACAGAGCGACTCCCATTCCTGGCGATCGAGCTGGTCGAGGGTCTTGCGCCGCCAGAAGGGCGCGGTATCGGCGATCATCACACGTGTTCCTGCAGTCAACTTGAGTCCGCGGCGCGCGGCGGCGCCAGTCTAGAGGCTGTCCGGCGGCAAAGCCAGACCGCTTGTCAGTGCTCGCCGGAGGCAGTAGCGTGCGCTCTTCGCCCACCCCGTGCCGGAGCCCCCATGAGCGCCACGCCTCGCATCGCCGACTACGCCATCAACGAGCAGTTCATCAACCGCTGGTCCCCCCGCGCCTTCACTGCCGAGCCGATCAGTCAGGAAACCCTGCTGAGCTTCCTTGAAGCCGCGCGCTGGGCACCGTCAGCCTACAACTCGCAGCCCTGGCGTTTCCTGTATGCCCGCCGCGACACGCCGAGCTGGGCGCGCTACCTGAACATCCTCAACGAGTTCAACCGCAGTTGGGCGCAGCACGCCTCGGCGCTGGTGCTGGTGATCTCCAAGACCACCTTCGCCGCCCCTGGTTCGGACGAGGAGAAACCTGCCCTGTGGCACACCTTCGACACCGGTTCCGCCTGGGGTCACCTGGCACTGCAGGCCAGCATCAGCGGCTGGCACACCCACGGCATGGCCGGTTTCGACCAGGACCTGGCCCGCCACGAGTTGAAGATCCCCGAGGGCTATGCCCTGCACGCGATGGTGGCGATCGGCAAGCTGGGCGACAAGGCCTCGCTGGCCGAGGCCCTGCAAGCTCGCGAAATGCCCAGCCCGCGTCGCCCGCTGAGCGAGCTGGCGGCCGAAGGCGAGTTCAGCCTGTAAAGCGCGCGCCCGCTCTCACGCAATCCGCGTGGGAGCGGGCTTGCCCCGCGAAAACGCCCTCGCTCAATAGCCCCGGGCGAACGCCACTTCCCCACGCAATGCCTGGCCCGCTGCGTAGGCTCGCGCATTCTCGACGAACAACCGCACCATCGCCGCTGGCGAAGTGGGCGCCGAGCTGTGCCCGGTCAGCAGCAGCCCCCAGGCGGTCCAGAACGGATGACGCTGGGGCAGCGGTTCCTGGCGGCAGACATCGATCACCGCGCCCGCCAGGTGCCCTTGCTTGAGCGCCTCTACCAGGTCGGCGTCGACCACCGCAACGCCGCGCCCGGCATTGATGAACAATGCGCTGGGCTGGAAGCACTTGAACAGCGTGGCGTCGTACAGGTCCTGGGTCGACGGTGTGTCGGGCAGCAGGTTGAGGACGTAGTCGGCCTGGCCGACCATCCGCGGCAGTTGATCGAGCCCGGCCACCTCGACGAACGGCGCCTGCTCGCGGGCGCTGCTGGCGATGCCGTACAGCGTGACGCCGAACGGGGCGAGAAACTCGGCGACCCGCTGGCCGATATCACCGGTACCGACGATCAGCGCCCGACGCCCTTCCAGGGTGCGCCCCGGACGGTCATCCCAGCGCCGCTCGACCTGGCTGACCAGGCGCGACAGCACTTCGCGCTCGTGCACCAGCATGTAGGTGAGCATGTACTCGGCCATCACCTGGCCGAAGATCCCCACCGCCCGAGTCAGGCGGTAGTCGCGCGGCAGGCCCTTGGCCAGCAATGGCGTGACGCCGGCCCAGGTCGATTGCATCCAGTCCGGCTTGTGGCCTTGACGCAACAGGCTGGCCAGCAGGTCCGGCTGCCCCAGCCAGACCGGACAATCAGGGGCGAAGCGCGCCAGTTCGGCGGAGTCGCCACTGGTCAGGACCTCCAGGTCCGGTGCCGTC
Source organism: Pantoea sp. Cy-639 (assembly GCF_011752525.1). GTDB lineage: Bacteria > Pseudomonadota > Gammaproteobacteria > Pseudomonadales > Pseudomonadaceae > Aquipseudomonas. Next base: position 223,601 of record NZ_VWXI01000002.1, read on the forward strand.
TCGCCCAGCAGGCGAGCGTAGTTGGCATGATCCTGTTCAGCGATCAGAACGCGCATGTGAAACACAACCTTGGCAGACAACGAAAGCGGCCCGCCAGGCGGGCCACGCAATGAGGGAGACCGCGCCCGGATCAGGCGGGGTCGTTGCGGCGCAGCAGCTCTTCGGGCAGGTGTTCGATGTAGTCGTCTTCCGGCGGCGGCATCTGCAGGTGGTAACCCTGGTTGTCGAGGTTCTCCAGGACCTTGGCGATGTCCTCGCGGGCCAGCTTGCGCTCGGGACTGAGCACCAGGTCGAAGGCATGCACCGGCGTGCCGAAGAACGGCAGCAAGGCTTCAGGCACGCGCTCCAGGCCTTCGGCCTTGAGCACGTAGAGGTACATCTCGTTCTTGCGAGGGCTCTTGTAGATCGAGCAAATGCGTTTCATCGGGAATCTCCGGCGCCCGCCAGGTCGTCCAGCAGGGCCTGGCCCATGCGTTCGCGGCGCCAGCCGCGCAACGTCTCGGGCAGTTGATAGGGGCCGTCGGGATAGCCGCTCTTGAGCAGGGCCTCGAGGGCTTTCTTGCGCAGCATCAGCTCCGGAGCGATGCCCAGCCGTTCGCCTTCGGCCTGGCCGATGGCACGCAGGCGCTTGAGGATGCCGGCGGCCTCGATCGGCAGTGGCTCGGGCAGCGGCTCGGGCCATTGTTCCTGGGGCAGGCTGGCGGCGCGCTTGATCAGTTGGATCAGGGTCTCGCCGTCCTGGCGGATGGTGCGCGGATGCATCTCGTCGATTTTCCCCAGGGCCGACGGCGAGTCGGGCTGGCTCTTGGCCATGGGCCACAACGAGTGTTCTTTCAGGATACGGTTGCGCGGCACGTCGCGGCTGCGGGCTTCACGTTCGCGCCAGACGCACAGCTCACGCAGCACCGCCAACTGCTGGCGACCGAGTTTCCAGGCCAGCTTGACGTCGCGGTAGAGGGTCTCGGGCTCGACTTCGCGACGCAGCGCGGCGACCAGCTCGGCACCGTCCTCCAGCACCCAGGCGTACTTGTCGTCCGACAGCCGCGGGCGCAGGCCGGTGAACAGCTCGGCCAGGTGCACGGCGTCTTCGGCGGCGTAGCTGACCTGGGTGTCCGACAGCGGGCGCTGCAGCCAATCGGAGCGAGTCTCGCCCTTCGGCAGGTCGATGCCCAGCACCTCATGGACCAGACGCGAATAGCCCATCGAGAAACCGATGTTCAGGTAGCCGGCGGCCAGTTGGGTGTCGAACAGCGGTTGCGGCAACTTGCCGGTCAGGCGCAGCAGCACTTCGAGGTCTTCGCTGCAGGCATGCAGCACCTTGACCACGCCGCTGTCTTCCAGCAGCCCGGCCAGCGGTTTCCAGTCACGGATCAACAAGGGGTCGATGAGGTAGGCGCGTTGCCCGTCGCCCACCTGGATCAGGCCGGCTTTCGGATAGAAGGTGTCGACCCGCATGAATTCGGTATCGAGCGCTACGAAGGGCAGTTCGTGCCAGCTTTGGCAGTGCTCGGCCAGGGTCTGGTCGTCACGGATCCAGTGAATTTCGATGGCCACGAGGCTCTCCCACTAACATTGGCGCGCAGTATATACGGCGCGGGCCCTACGGGTGAAACCTCGCGCCATCCATGGTGCTGTACGGTCAGCGTCCGGCGGTCAACCAAGGCCGGCAACTGGCGAACATGTCCAGCGATTGCTGGTAGACCTCGGTGCGGACCTGCAACAGGCCGAGCATCGAGTGGAACAGGTTGTCCTGGGACAGCGGCGCGTCGCGCAGCCTGGCCAGGCAGTCGGTGTCCAGACCGAAGTCCTGCTTGTAGCTGTCGGAGAACCAGGTCAGCAACGGCACGTGCTTCTGCTGGTCCGGGGCAATGGCATAGGGCGTGCCATGCAGGAACAGGTTGTACTCGCCCAGCGACTCGCCATGGTCGGACAGATAGATCATCGCCGTGTCGACCTTGTCCTGCTTGCTGCGCAGCGTGTCGATCAGCGACGACAGCACCTTGTCGGTATAGGCCAGGGTGTTGTCGTAGCCGTTGACGATCTCCTCGTCGCTGCACTGGTTCAGGGCATTGCTGCGGCAGACCGGGGTGAACGGCTCGGCGCCCTGCGGATAACGCTTGAAGTACTCGGGGCCGTGGCTGCCCATCTGGTGCAGCACCAGCACGGTGTCCTTGTCGAGATTGTCGATCAGCTCGCCCAGGCCCTGCAGGAGGATCTCGTCGTGGCATTCGCCGTCGCCGCACAGGGTCGGATCCTTGAGGTTGCTGAGGTCGATGAACTGCACGCGGTCGCAGGTGCCCTTGCACCCGGACTGGTTATCGCGCCACTGCACGGCCAGGCCGGCGCGCTGGAGGATATCGAGCAAGCCTTCACGGTTCTTCGCCACGCTGGCGACATAGTCCTTGCGGCCCATGCCGGAGAACATGCACGGCACCGACACGGCGGTCTCGGTGCCGCAGGAATGCACGTCGGTAAAGCTCAGCAGGCCATTTTCCTGCGCCAGCTTCGGCGTGGTGTCGCGCTCATAGCCCAGCAGGCCGAAGTTCTGCGCCCGGGCACTCTCGCCCACCACCAGCACGGTCAGCGACTTGCGCTCATGACGCTGCCAGGCGGCATCCCGATGGGCATCCTCGCCATAGCTCTGGAACGGCTGCGCGGCACTGCCGATCTGTTCACGGACATAACCGATGGAGGCGCCGACGACGTTGCTCGGCGTCAGCATCAGGCGCAGCTCATGATGATTGCGCAGCAACGACGACAACCCCTGGTAGTTGACCAGCGCCACCGAGGCCAACGCCGCCAGGCAGGCGCCGCTGACCACCAGCTTGCCCAGCAGGTCGCGCTGCCAGGGACGATAGTCGATCTTCACTTTCCACAGCACCAGCGAAGGCACTACCCCCAGCAGCAGGATATAGAGCGCAAACTTGATCGACAGCAGGTCCCGGACTTCCGCGGCATTGGTTTCGGCGACATTGCGAAACATGCCGGCATCAATAAGCACGCCATATTGATTCATGAAGTAGGCAACACCGGCACCGCTCATGAACAGCAGCACAAGTACCGGTTTCAAAACATACCGGAAGGCCAGCAGGGTGAGCACCAGGTTGAACGCGAACAGCATCAGCACGGCAAACGCCAGCCCCAGCCACAGCCCTACCATGCCTGGCGGCACGATGGATTCGAGGTGTTCCCAGAGAAACGTGTTGAGGCCAATCAGCAGGTAAAGACTGGCCAGCAGCGTGACCCATTCAGTCCGCAGGGATTTGAATTTCAGCATGGCATTCGCAGGTGGAGTTCATCGACAACCAACGCGCCCGCGCGGGCACGTGGGAAAACTGGCGGAACTCTAGGAAGCGCTGCATCAATTTTTTGTGAAAAAGACGCCAACAAATTGCCGCGCCGGCGTCTTTCATCAAATTTAATGATTAAAGATACGCTTCATTAAGCGTGTATTCAGCCAGGCAGGTGCTGTTTTGCGTAGGCGTCGCGGTCGATATCCAGCACTTCCACGCACAACTGGATATCCAGTCCGTCCTGCGCGGGAATGGCGCCCTGCAGCACCTTGAGCAACGCGCCGGAGAGCTGTTTCTTCACCTCCGGCGAGCGGCCGCTGAGGATCGCCAGGCGCACGTGGGCGAACGCGCGGTCACCGTCAGCGGTACCGATGCGGTAGCGGGAGAACCTCTGCGCGCGGCTCTTGATGTCCAGCTCATCGGCGAATTGGCCACTGGCGACCAGGGCATGGTTCAGGCGCATGAGCAGCACATCGACATCCAGGTCGCCAAGGCTGTCGCTGTATTCGAGGTTCAGGTGAGGCATGGTGCGGGTTCCGGTGACGGGAGAGATGCCAGAAGCCTACCTGCAGTCCCGCAATCACGCAAAGGCGGCTATCCTCATGGTTCAGGCCCGATCGCCAACCCTGACAGAGGTGAAGAAATGCCAGTCCCGCACGATCTGCTCGCTGACCTGCACATTACCGCTGAGAAGTTCCAGGCACTTATCGACAAGGACCACGACCTGCACAAGCTGCACAAGGAATACAACGCCAAGGACAAGGAAGTGGAAGCCGCCGAAGGCAACAGCAGCACCGACGACACCATCAACCGGTTGCGCAAGGAGCGGTTGCTGATCAAGGACAAGATCGAACGGATCGTCCACCCGCCCAAATCCTGAATTCCCGCCTGCAAACGTCCTGTAGGAGCCGGCCTTGCCGGCGAACACCGGCAAGGCTGGCCCCTACGGTACGCAATACCAGTCGGTCAAGACTGGGCCGAGGCATTCAAGGCTGCGTCCAGATCCTCGATCAGGTCACGATAGTCCTCGATGCCCACCGACAGTCGCAGCAGGTTCTCGCTGATCCCCATCACCCCCTTCTGCTCCGGGCTGAGAGAGTTGTGCGACATGCTCCAGGAGTGGTTGATCATGCTCTCCACCCCACCCAGCGAGTCGGCCAGGACGAAAATCTGCAACGCCTCGACCAGGCGATTGACCGCCGCCCGATCCCCCTTGATACGCAATGCCACCACCGCGCCGCCGGTGCGCATCTGGCGCTGGCACAGCGCATGCTGCGGGTGGCTCTCCAATCCTGGGTAGTACACCTGCTCGACCTGCGGGTGCTGCTCGAGGAACCGCGCCACACGCAGGGCGTTGGCACTCTGGCGCTCCATGCGCACATCCAGGGTCTTCAGCCCGCGCAGAGCCAGGTAGCAATCGAACGGTCCCTGGATCGCCCCCACCGCCATGCTGATCCTGCGCAGCCGCGCCAGCAGTGCGTGGTTGCCCGCCACCACCACGCCGCCGGTCAGGTCGGAGTGGCCACCGATGTACTTGCTCGCCGAATGCATCACCAGGTCGACACCAAGGGTGATCGGCTGCTGGTTCCACGGCGAGCAGAAGGTGTTGTCGATGCAGGTCATGATGCCGCGTTCGCGGGCCAGGCCGCACAGTGCCTTGATGTCCACCAGGTGCAGCAGCGGGTTGGTCGGTGACTCGATCCAGATCAGCTGGGTCTCGGGGCGGATCGCGGCGGCCACCGCCGCCAGGTCGTTGAGGTCGACATAGGTGGTGGTCAGGCCCGAGGTACGCCCACGGTAGTCTTCCAGTAGACGGAAAGTGCCGCCGTAGACACCGTTCATCACCACCACATGGGCATCCTTGGACAGCAGCTCGAGCACCGTGGCGGTGGCGCTGACGCCCGACGCGCAAGCAACTGCACCCACCCCTTCCTCCAACGCCGCGACGCAGGTCTCGTAGGCGTGCCGGGTAGGGTTGCTGACGCGGCTGTAGGCATATTCAGGGTTGTCGTCCAAGCCACGCTTGATGAACGAACTGGAAGTGACGATGGCCGGGAAGATGGCATTGTCGGCGACGCTGGATTGCTCGCCGGCGTGAATGGTGCGGGTGGCGAAATTGCGCGGCTTTTCGGACATGGTCGGGCCCATAGGCTGAGGGTGGGGAGCCGCCACTATCTCATATCCGCCAGCGCTCGACGCCTGCGCAATCAACGTGCTGCCCCGCCACCGAAAAAAGGTTTCAAACAGTACTTCACGCCGCTAATCTCGGAAAATCTTCCCTTTTCAGAGCCAAGCGACGACATGGACAGTTTCGACCAGCACATCCTTACCCTGCTCCAGCGTGACGCGTCGATTTCCCTCAAGGACCTGGCCGAGGCGGTCAACCTCTCGACCACCCCGTGCTGGAAACGGGTCAAGCGCCTGGAAGAAGAAGGCTACATCCGCAGCCGCGTCGCCCTGCTCGACCCCGAACGCCTGGGCCTGGGCCTCACCGTGTTCGTCCAGCTCAAGACCCAGCGCCACGACAGCGCCTGGCTGGCCCAGTTCGCCGCCACGGTGACGGCGTTCGAGGAGGTGATGGAGGTGTACCGCATGTCCGGCGACTGGGACTACATGCTGCGTGTAGTGGTCGGCGACATCGCCACCTACGACCGTTTCTACAAGAAGCTGATCACCAGTACCGACGGGCTGTCGAACATCACCTCGAGCTTCGCCATGGAGCAGATGAAGTACACCACGGCCTATCCGGTGAATCGCTGAGCGACCCTCGGGGTGATGCGCGAGCAGACTCCCGTACGACTCATTCCCCGCTGTTGATCGTCTCGATCCGATTACTGGCGCGGGCCTTCTCCAGCCTGATCGCCACGAACTTCGAAGTTGGCGTGTAGGTGCCCTCGCCGTAGCTTTCCAACGGCACCAGCGGGTTGGTCTCCGGATAGTAGGCCGCCGCCTGGCCGGGCGGCAGGTCGTAGGACACCAGGCGGAAGCCCGACACCCGTCGCTCGCGGCCATCCTCCCACAACGACACCATGTCCACCTGCTCGCCCGGCTCGAAGCCCAGGCGACGAATATCGGCCTCGTTGACGAACACCACTTCGCGCAGGCCGAACACCCCGCGATAACGGTCGTCCAGGCCGTACAGGGTAGTGTTGTACTGATCATGCGAACGCAGGGTCTGCAGGATCAGGTCCGGCTTGTCGCCACGGGCCAGCACCTTGGCATTGACCAGTTGCTCGGGCAGTTGGCTCGGGGTGAAGCGCGCCTTGCCCGTGGCGGTGCGGAAATTGCGCTCGGCGGCATTGTTGCCCAGGTGGAAACCGCCCGGGTGCTGCAGACGCTCGTTGAAGTCGCTGAAGCCGGGGATGACATCGGCGATCAGTTCACGAATGCGCCCGTAGTCGGCGATGACATGCTCCCAGTCGATCGGTCGATCGCCCAAGGTGGCCTTGGCCATACCGGCGACAATCGCCGGCTCCGAGCGCAACAGCGGCGAGCGCGGTTTCAGTTGGCCGTGGGAGATGTGCACCATGCTGAAGGTGTCCTCCACGGTCACGCCCTGTGGCCCCTCGGCCTGCAGGTCGATCTCGGTACGGCCCAGACACGGCAGGATCAGCGCGTCGCGGCCGGTGACCAGGTGCGAGCGGTTGAGCTTGGTCGAGATCTGCACGGTCAGCGCGCAATTGCGCAGCGCCGCGTGGGTGCGCGGGGTGTCCGGGGTGGCCTGGGCAAAATTGCCGCCCAGTCCGATGAACACCTTGGCACGCTGCTCCTCCATGGCCTTGATCGCCAGCACGGCGTTATGACCATGCTCGCGCGGCACCTTGAACTGGAAGCGCTTTTCGATGGCATCGAGCAACTGTGCCTTGGGCTTCTCGTCGATGCCCATGGTGCGGTCGCCCTGCACGTTGCTGTGGCCACGCACCGGCGACAGACCGGCGCCCGGCTTGCCGACATTGCCGCGCAACAACTGCAGGTTGACGATCTCCTGCACGGTCGGCACCGAATGACGGTGCTGGGTCACGCCCATCGCCCAGCACATGATCACCCGCTCGGCCTTGCGGTACATGCGCGCGGCCAGTTCGATCTCGGCCTTGCTCAGGCCGGACTGCTCGATGATATGTGCCCAGGGCGTGGCATCCACGACGTCGAGGTAGGCGTCGACGCCGCTGGTATGTTCGGCGATGAAGGCATGGTCGAACACCGCCGGCAGGCCATTGGCCTTGGCCTCGCGCTCCCACTGCAGGAGAAACTTGGCGATACCGCGCATCGCCGCCATGTCCCCGCCCAGGGCCGGGCGGAAGTAGGCGGTGTTGGTCGGCTCGGAGCCGTTGCTGAGCATCTCGAACGGGTGCTGTGGATGCTGGAAGCGCTCCAGGCCACGCTCCTTGAGCGGATTGAAACAGACTACCTGGGCCCCGCGCTTGACCGCTTCGCGCAGCGGTTCGAGCATGCGCGGGTGGTTGGTCCCGGGGTTCTGGCCAATGACGAAGATCGCATCGGCCAGCTCCAGGTCATGGAACACCACGGTGCCCTTGCCGACGCCGAGGGTGTCGCTCATGCCCACGCCGCTGGCCTCGTGGCACATGTTCGAGCAGTCGGGGAAGTTGTTGGTGCCATAGGCGCGGACGAACAACTGATAGAGGAACGCTGCCTCGTTGCTGGCCCGGCCCGAGGTGTAGAACTCGGCCTGGTCGGGCGACTCGAGAGCGTTGAGGTGCTGGGCGATCAGCGCGAAGGCCTGTTCCCAACTGGTCTCGACATAGTGGTCGGTGGTCGCGTCGTAGCGCATCGGGTGAGTCAGGCGCCCCTGGTACTCGAGCCAGTAGTCGGTCTGCTCGAGCAGCGCGCTGACACTGTAGCGGGCGAAGAAATCCGGGTCCACCGAGCGGCCGGTGGCCTCCCAGTTGACCGCCTTGGCGCCGTTCTCGCAGAACTTGACCATGTCGCTTTCCGGCGACTCGCCCCAGGCGCAGCCCGGGCAGTCGAAGCCGCCGTTCTGGTTGGTCTTGAGCATGGCCCGCAGGTTCTTGAAGGCGTTCTCGCTGCCCAGCCAGCTCTTGGTCACGCTCTTGAGCGCGCCCCAGCCGGCCGCTGGCCCCTTGTAGTCCCTGATGTGTTCGTCCTGGCTCATGCTCTCTAGATTCCCGCGCGGTGTTTTCTAAAGCCTAAGAAGCCCCCCGGACAGCGTCCAATCGAAATAAGTGAAGGCGTGATAAACGGTTTCGATCACGGCATGCAGGCCTCGCCATTCGTGGCGTGCAGCCGTGATAGAGGAGACTGATCGAACAGTCGGGGAAAGCAATTTGACGGCACTGGACGCAGGTTATAGCTTGAACCTTGTCTGCGGCACTGCGCCGCCTCACCCCTTGCCTATGTCGAGCGCGAACGTGGAAAACAACCCCCAGGCCCTGATCGACGGTTTCAACCGCAAAGTCGACTACCTGCGGATGTCGGTGACCGACCGCTGCGATTTTCGCTGCGTCTACTGCATGGCCGAGGACATGCAGTTCCTGCCGCGCCAGCAGATCCTCAGCCTCGAGGAGCTGTACCAGGTCGCCGAACGCTTCGTCGCCCTCGGCACCCGCAAGATCCGCCTGACCGGCGGCGAGCCGCTGGTGCGCCAGGGCATCGTCGAGCTCTGCGGGCGCATCGCAGCCTTGCCCGGCCTGCGCGAACTGTGCCTGACCAGCAACGGCTCGCAGCTCGGCCGCCTGGCCCGGCCGCTGTTCGACGCCGGCGTGTCGCGCCTGAACATCAGCCTCGACAGCCTCGACCCCGAGCGTTTCCGCGCCCTCACCCGCACCGGCGACCTGGCCCAGGTGATCGCCGGCATCGACGCCGCGCGCGCCGCCGGCTTTCGCCGCACCAAACTCAACGCCGTGGTGCTCAAGGGCCGCAACGACCACGAGATCGTCGACCTGGTGCGCTTCGCCATCGATCGCGAACTGGACATTTCCTTCATCGAGGAAATGCCCCTGGGGGTCATCAGCGAACACGAGCGGGGCGAATCGTTCTGCTCCAGCGATGATGTCCGCGCCCGCCTGGCCGAGCACTTCACCCTGATCGAGTCGGCCGAGTCGTCCCAGGGGCCGGCGCGCTACTGGCGCCTGGCCGAGGCACCAGGCACCCGCGTTGGCTTCATTTCACCGCACAGCCATAATTTCTGCGCCACCTGCAACCGCGTGCGGCTCACCGTCGAGGGCCGCCTGTTGCTGTGCCTGGGCAACGAGCACTCGGTGGACCTCAAGCAGGTCCTGCGCCAGCACCCCGGCGACAGCGCCCGCCTGGAAACCGCCATTCGCGACGCTATGCAGCTCAAGCCCTACCGCCATCACTTCGAAGTCGGCGGCGAGGTGCAGATCCTGCGTTTCATGAACATGACCGGTGGCTGATCGGCCGCCTCTGGAACCGCCTTGATCGTCCACCCACGTCCCGACATGCTGCGCGTGCTGTTCACCCTCAAGGGCTCGATCATCCAGCGTATTGCCCTGCGCTGCCTGGGGGTGACCCTGCTGGCAGCGCTGATCGTGCTGGTCGAACGGCACTATCCGGCGTTGTTCTACCCGGTCAGCGCCACGCCGTTCACCCTGCTCGGCCTGTCGCTGTCGATCTTCATGAGCTTTCGCAACAACGCCTGCTACGACCGCTGGTGGGAAGGCCGCAAGGCCTGGGGGCAAATGATCATCGAGGTACGCTCGTTCGTGCGCGAAAGCGTGGCGATCGACGATGCGCACCTGCGCGCGCAACTGCTGCGCAGCCTGTGCGGCTTCGCCCATGCGCTCAATGCCCGGCTGCGTAACGAAGATGAACTGGCCGCCGCCCAGGCGTGGTTGCCGACACCGACACCGGTGTTCAGCCACAACGTGTGCGACGGCATCCTGCGCGAGGTCGGCGCGCATTGTTCACGGTTGGCCAAGGAGCAGGCGATCAGCGAGTTTCGCTACACCGTCCTGGAGCAGCGCCTGACCGGGCTTTCGCAGGTGCAAGCCACCTGCGAACGGATCAAGGGCACGCCGCTGCCCTTCCCCTATACCCTGCTGCTGCACCGCACCATCTACATCTTCTGCCTGCTGCTACCGTTCGCCCTGGCCGAGCCATTGGGCTGGCTGGCGCCGTTGTTCACCACCATCGTCAGCTACACCTTCTTCGGCCTGGATGCGATCGGCAACGAACTGGAGGATCCCTTCGGACGGGACGAGAACGACCTGCCGACCGACGCCATGGTGCGCACCCTCGAGCGCGACGTGCTGTCGGCACTGGGACACACGCCGCTGCCGCCGCCACTGGTGCCGGTGGATCATGTGCTGCGCTAGAAGATGCAGCGCGGCCCCGCGATAAGCCGCCGTCAGCCGCGGCTCTCGCAGGCGCCGATCGGCTTGAGGTGGGCCACGAAGTTGCACGGCCGGTGGCGGGCGTCGAGCTGCTCGGCCAGGATCCCTTCCCACGCCGTGCGACAGGCGCCGGTCGAGCCCGGCAGGCAGCACACCAGGGTACCGTTGGCCAGCCCGGCCAGGGCCCGGCTCTGTACCGTCGAGGTACCGATATCGAGAATCGACAGCGCGCGGAACAGCTCGCCAAAGCCGTCGATACGCTTGTCCAGCAGACACTCCACCGCTTCCGGCGTGCTGTCGCGCCCGGTGAAACCAGTACCGCCGGTGATCAGCACCACCTGCACCTGCTCATCGGCGATCCAGGTCGCGACCTGGGCACGGATGCGGTACAGGTCATCCTTGAGCAACTCGCGCGCCACCAGGCGGTGGCCGATCTCCACCGCGCGGCTGGCCAGCAGCTCGCCGGAAGTATCGTTGTCGTAGGTGCGGGTGTCGCTGACGGTCAGCACGGCGATGTTCAACGGCACGAATACCGCATCCGGTTTCACACTCATGGCTCTGCTCCTGAATTGGCCCTGGCGCCACGTTAGAACCCTGTCCGCCCAGCGTCCAATCGATAGCGCGAACCGACCGATCAAGGGCGTCTATCACCCCATCATCAAGCGCCTCTATCAACTGGTCATCATTAAAGATTGGCCAGCCTGGGTCGCTTTGGTTAAGGTCGCAGGACCCGCCCACCCCGCTCGCCAGGCCGCCTCATGGACATCAAGCAGCTCAAGTTCCTCATTGCCCTCGACCAGACCCGCCATTTCGGCCAGGCCGCGGCGCTGTGCCACATCACCCAACCCACGTTGTCCATGCGTCTGCGCAATCTCGAGGACGAGCTGGACCTGGTGCTGGTCAAGCGCGGCCAGCGCTTCGAGGGCTTCACCGAGGCCGGCGAGCGCATCCTCGCCTGGGCCCGTACCCTGCTCGCGGCCCATGACGGCTTGCAGGCCGAGGCCGCCAGTTGCCGTGGCCAGGTGGTCGGCAGCCTGCGCCTGGGCACCGTGCCGCTGGCCAGCTTCAACCCCATGCAACTGCTGATGCCGCTGCGCGAGAAGTATCCGGAACTGACCTTCCAGCTGTCCTCGCTGAGTTCCGAGCAGGTCATCGACGGCCTCAGCCGCAACCAACTCGACCTCGGCATCTGCTACCTCGACCAGGTCAATGCCAGCTTCTTCGAGGTGATCGAGCTGAGCATCACCACCATGGGCCTGCTGCACGACACCCGGCACTTTCGCTTCGAGGCCGACAGCCTGCGTTGGGACGACCTCGGCGAACTGCCGCTCGGCCTGCTGAGCAAGGGCATGCACTATCGCCAGTCCCTGGACCTGAGCTTGCGCAGCCGCGGCCTGGAGCCCAACGCGGTGCTGGAAAGCGACTCGACCTTCCAACTGATCCAGGCGATCAACACCGGCGTGTGCTGCGCGGTCATGCCGCTGGACTGCGGCCTGGAGGAGCTCAGCGCGCACATGCGCATCATCCCCGTGCAGGACGCCAGCATCCACAGCCCGGTCGGCCTGCTGCTACGCCGTAGCGAACCACGCTCGGCGATCGCCGAACAGTGCTTCGACGAGGCCAAGGCGCTGTTTCAACCCTCCTGAGTCGTCGCCTGCCGATACTGCCGCGGACTGAAGCCGGTCAGTTGCCTGAACTGCCGGCTGAACGCGCTGTGGTCGGTGTAGCCGCAGCGCAGCGCGACCTCGGTGATCGGCAGGTCGGTATGCAGCAAACGGTGGGCATGCTCCAGCCGCGCCTTGTGGATCATCTGCCGCGGCGTGAGGTGGAAGACCTTCTTGCAGTAGCGTTCCAGTTGCGCCACCGAGATCCCGGCGATACGGGTCAGCTCGCCCATGCTGATCGGCTGGTGGAAATGCTCGCGGATATGACCGTCCACGGCGGCCAGGCGCTGGTAGGCCGGGTGGCTGTCGGTGGCTGACTGCAAGTCGATCGAGATGCCCACCAGGCCGATGATCTTCCCGGCCGGGTCGTACAGCGGACGCTTGTGCGTCAGGCACCAGCCCGGCTCGCGACTGCCATACAGGTGCAACTCCAACTGATCTTCCAGCACCAGCCCCTCCTCCAGCACCCGCCGGTCCTGCTCGGTGTAGCCAGGGCCCAGGCGTGCCGGAAACACCTGCGCGCTGGTCTTGCCCAGCAGCGGCTGCAACTGCTTCAGGCCACAACGCTGCACCAGGGTGCGGTTGGCCAGCACGTAGCGGGCCTGGTCGTCCTTGATGAAGATCGCCGCGTTGGCGATCACATCGAGCATGGGTAACAACCAGACCACACCCGTGAGCAAAGCCTCGAGAGACTCGGGGCGGTGCTGGTCGAGGTGCTGGTAAAGCGCAGTCAGCGATTGCTGGGGCATGCGAATCTCTCGTCGGTTCAGCACCCTGATCGCGGCACCGTTCGGCGCCGTGGGAGCGTGCCTGCCCCGCGATGGACCGGCCCTGCAAGCCTAGCCAGGAGCATGGCCGGGGCACCAGCAGTTTTCTCCGACTGTGCCGATTTCGTCACCTCCCCTGCAGAAAACCATCAAGAACCCTCGCCCCGACCGGTTCACTCTATGCCCCACGCAAGCCGCACCGAGACCAACAAGAACGCGGCCCACGAAGCCGCACCGTGACAGCAGACCTGCCTATCCAAAACCTACAAAAAGGCGACCCCATGTCAGGCAAATTCAAGAAACAGCTCTCCCTGCTGGACCTCACCTTCATCGGCCTGGGCGCCATATTCGGCTCCGGCTGGCTGTTCGCCGCCAGCCACGTCTCGGCCATCGCCGGCCCGGCCGGCATCCTCTCCTGGTTCCTCGGCGGCTTCGCCGTGCTGTTGCTGGGCATCGTCTACTGCGAGCTCGGCGCCGCCCTGCCCCGCGCCGGTGGCGTGGTGCGCTACCCGGTGTACTCCCACGGCCCGCTGCTGGGCTACCTGATGGGCTTCATCACCCTGATCGCGTTCTCCAGCCTGATCGCCATCGAAGTGGTCGCCTCGCGCCAGTACGCCGCGGCCTGGTTTCCCACGCTGACCAAGACCGGCTCCAGCGACCCGACCGTGTTCGGCTGGCTGGTACAGTTCGCCCTGCTGGGGTTGTTCTTCTTCCTCAACTACCGCAGCGTCAAGACCTTCGCCAAGGCCAACAACCTGATCAGCGTGTTCAAGTTCATCGTGCCGCTGCTGGTGATCGGCGTGCTGTTCACCTTCTTCAAGCCAGAGAACTTCGAGGTCCAGGGCTTCGCCCCGTTCGGCCTGTCCGGTGTGGAGATGGCCGTGTCGGCCGGTGGCATCATCTTCGCCTACCTGGGCCTGACCCCGATCATCTCGGTGGCCAGCGAGGTGAAGAATCCGCAGCGCACCATCCCAATCGCGCTGATTCTCTCGGTGTTGTTGTCCACCGCCATCTATGCCCTGCTGCAACTGGCCTTCCTCGGCAGCGTGCCGACCGAAATGCTGGCCAACGGCTGGGCCAGCGTGACCAAGCAACTGGCCCTGCCCTACCGTGACATCGCCCTGGCTCTGGGCGTGGGCTGGCTGGCCTACCTGGTGGTGGCCGACGCGGTGATCTCGCCCAGCGGCTGCGGCAACATCTACATGAACGCCACTCCGCGGGTGATCTATGGCTGGGCGCAGACCGGCACGTTCTTCCGCTACTTCACCCGCATCGACGAACAGTCCGGCATCCCGCGTCCGGCACTGTGGCTGACCTTCGCCCTGGCGGTGTTCTGGACCTTGCCGTTCCCGTCCTGGGAGGCACTGATCAATGTGGTCTCCGCCGCCCTGGTGCTGAGCTACGCCGTGGCCCCGGTATCGGTCGCCGCCCTGCGGCGCAGCGCCCCGGACATGCCCCGGCCGTTCCGGGTCAAGGGCATGGGCGTGCTCGGCCCGCTGTCGTTCATCATCGCGGCGCTGATCGTCTACTGGTCCGGCTGGAACACCGTGTCCTGGCTGCTGGCGCTGCAGATCGCGATGTTCGTGCTGTACCTGCTGTGCCGCCGCTTCGTGCCCACCGAGCACCTGTCGCTGGGCCAGCAAGTACGCTCCTCGGCCTGGCTGATCGGTTTCTACGCCGTGACCATCCTGCTGTCCTGGCTCGGCAGCTTCGGCGGCCTGGGGCTGATCGGTCACCCGCTTGACACCCTCGCCGTCGCCGCCAGCGCCCTGGGCATCTACTACTGGGGCGCAGCCACCGGTGTGCCGGCGCAGCTGGTACGGCTGGAAGGTGACGACGAGAGCGAAGGGGATGCTGCGGCCCACCCTGGGCGCGAACCGGCAGCGCTGGCCTCCTGAGCATTGCCAGCGCGCGTCCCAAAAACTTCCCAAACCTGCAACGGACTACGCCATGAAACACGTCCATGTCATCGACTCCCACACCGGCGGCGAACCTACCCGCCTGGTCATGGAAGGCTTCCCGTCACTCACCGGTCGCAGCATGGCCGAGCAACGCGACGAACTGCGCGAGCTGCACGACCACTGGCGTCGCGCCTGCCTGCTGGAGCCGCGCGGCAACGATGTGCTGGTGGGGGCGCTGTATTGCCCTGCGGTATCGACGGATGCCACTTGCGGGGTGATCTTCTTCAACAACGCCGGCTACCTGAACATGTGCGGCCACGGCACCATCGGCCTGGTCGCCTCGCTGCACCACCTGGGCCTGATCGCACCAGGCCTGCACCGGATCGACACGCCGGTAGGCCAGGTCAGTGCCACCCTGCATGAGGATGGCCGCGTCACCGTCGGCAACGTGCCGGCCTATCGCTACCGCCAGCAGGTGGCCGTCGACGTACCAGGCCTTGGCCTG
Source organism: Pantoea sp. Cy-639 (assembly GCF_011752525.1). Classification (GTDB taxonomy): domain Bacteria; phylum Pseudomonadota; class Gammaproteobacteria; order Pseudomonadales; family Pseudomonadaceae; genus Aquipseudomonas. The sequence continues at coordinate 239,062 of NZ_VWXI01000002.1, forward strand.
GTACGCGGCGACATCGCCTGGGGCGGCAACTGGTTCTTCCTGGTCAGCGAGCACGGCCAGCGTATCGCGCTGGACAACGTCGAGACGCTCACCGACTACACCTGGGCCCTGCTCAAGGCCCTCGAAAGCCAAGGCATCACCGGCGAGCACGGCGCGCCCATCGACCATGTCGAGCTGTTCGCCGACGACGCCGAAGCCGACAGCCGCAACTTCGTGATGTGTCCCGGCAAGGCCTACGACCGCTCGCCCTGCGGTACCGGCACCAGCGCCAAGCTGGCCTGCCTGGCCGCCGACGGCAAGCTCGCCGAAGGCCAGACCTGGACCCAGGCCAGCATCACCGGCAGCCAGTTCCAAGGCCGCTTCGAGCACGACGGCCAGCGCATCCGCCCGTTCATTACCGGCCGCGCCTACATGACCGCCGACAGCACCCTGCTGATCGACGAGCAAGACCCCTTCGCCTGGGGCATCTGACCCCGATTTTCCCGACTGGACACAGCAAGGAGTGACACCATGACCGACAACATCTTCACCGGCTGCATGCCCGCCCTGATGACCCCCTGCACCGCCTCGCGCAAGCCGGACTTCGACGCCCTGGTGCGCAAGGGCCGCGAGCTGATCGAAACCGGCATGAGCGCCGTGGTGTACTGCGGCTCGATGGGCGACTGGCCGCTACTGACCGAGGCCGAGCGCCAGGAAGGCGTGGCGCGCCTGGTGGCCGCCGGCATCCCGACCATCGTCGGTACCGGCGCGGTGAACACCCGCGAAGCCGTGTCCCACGCCGCCCACGCTGCCAAGGTCGGCGCCGCCGGCCTGATGGTCATTCCCCGGGTACTGTCCCGCGGCGCCTCGCCGATCGCCCAGAAGCATCACTTCTCGGCCATTCTCGCCGCCGCGCCGACACTGCCGGCCGTGATCTACAACAGCCCCTACTACGGTTTCGCCACCCGCGCCGACCTGTTCTTCGAGCTGCGCCGTGAGTTTCCGAACCTGATCGGTTTCAAGGAGTTCGGTGGCGGCGCCGACCTGCGCTACGCCGCCGAACACATCACCTCCAAGGATGACGACGTGACCCTGATGGTCGGCGTCGATACCCAGGTGGTGCACGGTTTCGTCAACTGCAATGCCACCGGCGCCATCACCGGCATCGGCAACGCCCTGCCACGGGAGGTGCTGCAACTGGTGAGCCTGAGCAAGCAGGCCGCCAAGGGCGACGCCCGGGCCCGTCGCCAGGCGCGCGAGCTGGAGTCGGCGCTGGCGGTGCTGTCGTCGTTCGATGAAGGCTGCGACCTGGTGCTGTACTACAAGCACCTGATGGTCCTCAACGGCGACCGCGAGTACAGCCTGCACTTCAACGACACCGACGTGCTCACCGATGCCCAGCGCAACTATGCCGAGCAACAGTACGCGCTGTTCCGCACCTGGTACGCCAACTGGTCGGCCGAGCAGAACATCGCCTGACGGCCCTGCCCGCCAGCGACACCGCCTCCTGCACGGGGTCCAGACGCCTGCAGGAGGCGGCCACGCCGGCGCCTCGCGCCACTCCCCTCGCTGCCCAAGGACATCCCCATGACTCTCACTGGCAAACTGTTGCTCGGCCAACGCCTCGTGACCGGTACCGAAGCCCCGATCCATGCCATCGACCCGGCGCGCAACCAGGCGCTCGAACCGGCCTATGCCGGCGCCAGTGCCGAGCAGGTGGCCCAGGCCTGCGCCCTGGCCTGGGCGGCGTTCGATGACTACCGCGAAACCACCCTCGAACAGCGTGCCCGCTTTCTCGAAACCATCGCCGAGCAGATCGAGGCCCTGGGCGATCCCCTGGTCGACCGCGCCACGGCCGAGACCGGCTTGCCCAAGGCCCGTATCCAGGGTGAGCGCGGCCGCACCTGCGCTCAGTTGCGCAGCTTTGCCCGCGTGGTGCGCCACGGCGAATGGCTCGATGCACGGATCGACCACGCCCAGCCGAACCGTCAACCTCTGCCCCGGCCCGACCTGCGTCAGCGCCGGATCGCCCTGGGGCCGGTGGCCGTGTTCGGCGCCAGCAACTTTCCGCTGGCCTTCTCGGTGGCCGGCGGCGACACCGCCTCGGCCCTCGCCGCCGGCTGCCCGGTGGTGGTCAAGGCCCACGGTGCCCACCCCGGCACCAGCGAACTGATCGGCCAAGCCGTGGCCCGGGCAGTGGCGCTGTGCGAGCTGCCAGAGGGCGTGTTCTCGCTGCTGTACGGCGCCGGGCGCGAGATCGGCACCGCACTGGTCAGCGATCCACGGATCAAGGCCGTTGGCTTCACTGGCTCGCGCAGTGGCGGCGTCGCCTTGTGCCGGGTCGCCCAGGCACGCCCCGAACCCATCGCGGTCTATGCCGAAATGAGTTCGATCAACCCGGTGTTTCTCTTCGACGCGGCATTGAGCAACCGAAGCGACGCCCTCGCCCAGGACTTCGTCGCCTCGCTGACCCAGGGTGCCGGCCAGTTCTGCACCAATCCCGGCCTGTTGATCGCCCGCCAGGGGCCGCTGCTCGAGCAGTTCATCGACGCCGCCGCCGGCCATGTCCGGGAGGTCTCGGCCCAGACCATGCTCACCCCGGGCATTGCCGGCGCCTATGCCGAAGGCGTGGCACGACTGAACCAGAACCGCCAGACCCGCCTGGTCGCCCATGGCCTGCCCGCCCAAGGTCCCAACGCGTGCCAGGCGCACCTGTTCGTGACCACTGCCCAGGCGTTCCTGGCCGAGCCTGTACTGCAGGCCGAAGTGTTCGGTGCCTCTTCTGTGGTGGTGGCCTGCGCCAGCGACGAGGAAGTCCGTCAGGTGGCCGAACATCTGGAGGGCCAGCTCACAGCCACCCTGCACCTGGACGACGCCGACCTGGACAGCGTCCGGGCCTTGCTGCCGACCCTGGAACGCAAGGCGGGGCGGATCCTGGTCAATGGCTGGCCGACGGGGGTCGAAGTGTGCGACGCGATGGTCCATGGCGGCCCGTTCCCCGCGACCTCCGACACGCGCAGCACCTCGGTGGGCACCGCGGCGATCGAGCGCTTCCTGCGCCCAGTGTGCTACCAGGACTTCCCCGACGCGCTGCTGCCCGCAGCCTTGGCACATGCCAATCCCTTGCAGTTGCGCCGGCTGCTCGATGGCCAGCGGGAAGACTGAGCCATGGACCAGCCCGATATCGCCGTGGTCGGCGCCGGCATCATCGGCGTCTCCTGCGCCCTGCAACTGGCCCGCCAGGGGCAACGCGTGCTGCTGATCGACCGCCAGGCGCCAGGTCTGGGCGCATCGTTCGGCAATGCCGGGCACCTGGCCACCGAGCAGGTGTTCCCAATCGCCGACCTGTCGATACTCAGGCGCCTGCCGCGCATGCTCATGGACCCGATGGGGCCGCTGCGCCTGGACTGGAAATACCTGCCACGGGCCGTGCCTTGGTTCACCCGGTTGCTGCTCAACCTGCGTGCAGCGCCCTTCCAGCGCAGCGTGGCCGGTATCCGTACGCTCAATGAAGCCAGCCTGGCGGCCTGGCAGCAACTGCTGGCCAGCATCGGGCGCGGCGACATGCTCAAGGAGGATGGTTCGCTGCTGATGTTCGAGCACGAGGCCTCGCGTCCGGCGCTCGAAGCCTTGGGCCTGCGCATGCGGCAACAGGGTGTGGCGGTGGACCACTGGTCGGCGCAGGCCGTGGCCCAGGCCGCGCCACACCTGAGCCCGACGATCAAAGGAGGGCTGTTCTTCCCGCGTACCGGGCACTTCATCGACCCTTACCGTGTGCTCGTGGCCCTCTACGAAGCCGCCAGGGGCGCCGGCGTGCAGTTCACCAAGGCGCAGGTTCGCGGCGGTCGACTGGGCAGCGAGGGCGTCACCTTGCACAGCGAGCTGGGCGAGGTCCGCGCGCGCCGGGTCCTGATCGCCTGCGGCGCCCATTCGGCGCCACTGGTCAAGACCTTGACCGGCCAGGCGGTGCCCCTGGATACCGAGCGGGGATACCACCTGATGCTGCCTGGCGAACAGCAACGCTTGCCATTCGCCGTCACCTCGCTGGAACGCAGGTTCATCATGACGCCAATGAGCGACGGCCTGCGCCTGGCCGGCACGGTGGAGTTCGCCGGACTCGACGCGCCACCGAGCATGCAGCGGGCCTGGCAGTTGCACCGCTTGAGCAAAGGGCTGTTCAGGCAGGACCTGGATGCCGAAGGGGCCACACCGTGGATGGGCTTCAGGCCCTCGTTGCCGGACTCGCTACCGGTGATCGATCGGGTGGGAGATGGCCGGGTGCTGCTGGCGTTCGGGCATCAGCACCTGGGCCTGACCCAGGCGGCGGTAACGGCGCAGTGGGTGGGGGGGTTGGTCATGGGAGAAAGCGTGAACCCGGCCTACCGGCTGGACCGGTTCTGATTCGAATGGCAGACCCGCTCCCACATGAACGGAAGGATTGGAGGTCTCCTGCAGAGGATCGCGATCTTCTGCAGGAGCGGCCTTGTGTCGCGCAAGGGTCGCAACGCGGCCCCGCGAACGATCAGCGATAACGCTCGAGCCAATGCGCGTACGGCGCAGGCAGGGTCCACGAGGCCTTGTCGACCCCCAGCGCCTTGGCGGCAAAGTACGGCCAGTGCGGATCGGCCAGGTGGGCACGCCCCACCGACACCAGGTCCAGCTGGTTGGCCTGCAACGCGCCCTCGGCCAGCTCCGGCGTGCCAAAGCCCCAGGCCGAGGTCACCGGCAGTTTCGCCTCACGACGCACGCGCTCGGCGATCGGCCCCATGAACGCCGGCCCCCAGGGGATGTTGGTCTCGGGAATGGTGAAGCCGACGCTCACGCTCAGCAGATCCAGGCCTGCGGCCTTGAAGCGACGCGCCAGCTCGATGGACTCCTCGAGCGTCTGCTCGTCGCGCCCGTCGTACTCCAGTACCCCGAAGCGCGCGGTCAGCGGCAGATGCTCCGGCCATACTTCACGCACCGCGGCCAGGGTTTCCAGGAGGAAACGGCTGCGGTTGTCGAAGCTGCCACCGTAGGTATCGGTGCGCTGGTTGGAGTGTTCGCTGAAGAAGCTCTGCCCCAGGTAGCCGTGGGCGAAATGCAGCTCGATCCATTCGAAGCCGGCATCGCGTGCGCGGCGTGCAGCATCGACGAAATCCTGCTGGACCCGGGCGATGTCCTCCAGGGTCATGGCCTTCGGCACTTTCGACAAATGGCCACCAAAGGCGATGGCCGAGGGGGCAAGGGTGTCCCAGCCCCGGGCATCGTCGGCGGCGATATGGTCGTCGCCTTCCCACGGGCGATTGGCGCTGGCCTTGCGCCCTGCGTGTGCAATCTGGATACCCGGCACGGCACCTGCCGCCTTGATCGCCTGCACCACCGGCACGAACGCCTGGGCATGGGCGTCGCTCCAGATACCGGCACAACCGGGGGTGATGCGCCCCTCCGGCGACACTGCGGTGGCCTCGACCACCAGCAGCCCCGCCCCGCCTCGGGCCAGGCCGGCCAGGTGCACATGGTGCCAGTCGTTGATCATGCCGTCCTCGGCCATGTACTGGCACATCGGCGGGATGGCGATGCGATTGCGCAGGGTGACGTCCTTGAGGGTGTAGGGTTCGAACAATGCAGGCATGGCAGGACTCCAAGGGATAGTGACTATTGTTCGATCATATTCGAACTTTGGTATTTTAGGAAACCCCGGCTATCATGTCGTCCATGCGAGCCTATACCCATCCCAACCCCGACGATCTGACACTGGAGCGCCTGCTTTACGCCCTGAGCGACCCGTTGCGCCTGGAAATCGTGCGCTACCTGGCCGGCGTCGCCGAAGCCAGTTGCGGCGAGCTGGACGGTGGCCGGCCCAAGTCGAGCATGTCCCATCACTTTCGCGTGTTGCGCGATTCCGGGTTGGTGCAGACCCGCAACGTGGGTACCACGCACATGAACTCCCTGCGCAGCGAAGAACTGGACGGACGCTTCCCAGGGTTGCTGGCCAAGATCCTCGAGCAGCGCTAAGCGCCTGCTGCCTTCACTCACGAACCGCGGGCACAAAAAAACCACGAGGCCGCCAGGGGCGATCCTCGTGGTCGATGTTGCCGGGCAACCCCGGCAAGCATCCAGGCCTTACAGCGCCATGTCGTTCGCAGGCTTGCTCTCGACCGGCGCGGCAGGAGCAACGCTGGTACCGACGCTCTGGTCGATCACTGGCGGCTTCTCCAGCTGCAGTACTTCGGCGGTGTAGTCCCACTCTTTCTGGGTGGCAGCTGCCGATGCGTTCAGCTTGGTACCGTAGCTCGGCACGATCTCCTTGATCTTGGCCTGCCACTCAGGGGTAGCGACCTTTTCCTTGAACACGGTTTCCAGCACGTTGAGCATGATCGGCGCAGCGGTCGAGGCACCTGGCGAGGCGCCCAGCAGGCCGGCGATGGTGCGGTCCTGGGAGGCAACCACTTCGGTGCCCAGCTTCAGCACGCCGCCCTTCTCTTCGTCACGCTTGATGATCTGCACGCGCTGACCGGCCTGCCACAGTTTCCAGTCTTCCTTCTTGGCGTTCGGGAAGTAGGTCTGCAGTGCGGCGAAGCGGTCGTCGTCAGACTGCATCAGCTGACCGGCGAGGTACTCCACCAACGGGTACTGGTCGATACCCACGCGGGCCATCGGCCAGACGTTGTGGGTGGTGGTGCTGCTCAGCAGGTCCAGGTACGAGCCGTTCTTCAGGAACTTGGTCGAGAAGGTGGCGAATGGCCCGAACAGGATCACGCGCTTGCCATCCAGCACGCGGGTGTCCAGGTGCGGTACCGACATGGGTGGCGCACCGGTGGAGGCGATGCCGTAGGCCTTGGCCATGTGCTGCATGGCCACGGTCGGGTTCTCGGTCACCAGGAACGAGCCACCTACCGGGAAGCCTGCGTATTCCTTGGCTTCCGGGATGCCCGACTTCTGCAGCAGCTTCAGCGCGCCGCCGCCGGCACCGATGAACAGGAACTTGGCGTCGGTGGCCGATTCGGTACCGTCCTTCAGGTTCTTGTACTCGACGTGCCAGGAGCCGTCTTCGTTGCGGGTGATGTCCTGCACTTCGGTGGACAGCTTGAGATCGAAGTTCTCTTTGGTCTGCAGGCTGCCAACGAACTGGCGGGTGATCTCGCCGAAGTTGACGTCGGTGCCGATCGGGGTCCAGGTGACTGCCAGCTTCTGGTTGGGGTCGCGGCCTTCCATCATCAGCGGAACCCACTTGGCGATCTGCGCGTGGTCCTCGGAGTACTGCATCGGACGGAACAGCGGGCTGGCCTGCAGGGCGTCGTAACGCTTCTTCAGGAACTTGATGTTGTCATCGCCCCAGACGAAGCTCATGTGCGGGGTGGTGTTGATGAACGAGTGCGGGTTCTTCAGCACGCCCTGGCGAACCTGCCAGGCCCAGAACTGGCGCGAGATCTGGAACGACTCGTTGATCTCGATGGCCTTGGTGATGTTGACGTTGCCGTCTTTGTCTTCCGGGGTGTAGTTCAGCTCGGCCAGCGCGGAGTGGCCGGTACCGGCGTTGTTCCAGCCGTTGGAGCTTTCTTCGGCGACGCCATCCAGGCGCTCGACCATTTCCATCGACCAGGTGGGCTCCAGCTCGTTGAGCCAGACCGCCAGGGTGGAACTCATGATGCCGCCGCCGACCAGCAGCACGTCGACTTTCTTGGTGTCGGCAGCATGCGCTTGCATGACGCTCGCCGCGACAGCCAGACCCAGCAAGGTCTTGCCAGCTTTCTTGAACATTGATCGATTCCAGTCAGTAGAACGGAGGGTGGGCCTGTGGCTGGCCCAGAGGTTCCATGTTCTTCAGCGCAGGCTTGTTGTGATCATTGTTCAGCAGCCAGAGAGACAAGGACGTGCCAGCCTTTGGTCGGATTGACCGACGTAGCTGAAACGATTGACGGATTGTAACCGAATTGCCAGCACAAACAAACGCGCCCCCAGGCGTCAAGACGACAGGTTGCCACGCGACAAGCCACCGCGCCCGGCGCCAAACAAAAACCCCCGGCCACTTCCATGGCCGGGGGTTCTGGATCAAGCTGCAATCAGCTCGACCGGGGTATTTCCAGGATTACTGCTGCTGAGGCAGTTTGTCGATCGGGCCGCAGCCGCCGATGATCTTGGAAATGGAAACCGATGGGTGGAACAGGTAGTCGTACGAGCAGTTCTTAGGCTGGTTGTAGACCTGGCCGGTGCAGCCGGACAGCAGGGCAACGCCCGAAACGACAGCAACAGCAACAGTAGCTTTGATCAGCTTTTTCATAAAAATCCTTTAGTCCATGATCCACCATCACACTGATGGCGCGCGGATCATACGGGAAAATAGCGGTTGAATGAAAGGCATTAGCACACCTGCACTAGTTGCAGGCCATGAACTAGCCAGTTTTCGGAGCTGGAACTAAGCCTGCTAAATCGTTACAGGCAGCCTAATTGAGCATGAATCTGTAGGCGATCGATTTGCAATAGGGTCCTCTGTAGGAGCGGCTTTAGCCGCGATGCAGGCAACGCGGTTCTGGCACCCGCTTCGCGGGTGATCGCGGCTAAAGCCGCTCCTACAGAGGTCGTGCCAAATCAAAGAAATATGTTGTGCTCCATGAGCGCGCGTTTACCGGCAAAGTATCGAGAGCTGCCAAGGCAGATAAAGCTGACTGCAAAGATCAACTTTGCTGGTTATTCCTTCGCCGTCCTACAAGACCATCATCAGACTTTCCTGATTACATGTAGTCCATTTCCGAAGCACACTTCTGCCCCTTTCAAGCCATTGCAGCCGCACGTTGCGCGGCCTAGTCTCGACCCGTCGTTGCCAACTCAACGACCGGCTTTGACAGGCCGAATCTCAGAACGCAATGGTTGCTTCATGGCAGCTGTGCGTGGGGCACATTCGTGTGCGCCGGGATCCTGAGCCTCGGTCTGTCAACCTACGTACAGCTGCCTCCATTGGTTTGACAGCTCGTGGTGGACGCCCTAATCGCTCAGGTTCTTACCATGATAAAAATTGTCCCCGACCCACCGCTAAAAACCGCCGACTCTCCTCATACCGTCGAAGATCTGCTCGTGCAGATCGCCGAATATCTGGTCTGTGCCCTCACCGCCGCCCAGCACGCCGCGATGATCCATACCAAACCGCCCGGCCAGGTCATGGCATTGACCGCCGTCCACGAAATCGACAGCGCGCGCACTTTGGTCGAGATGGCCTTGAGCCGTGTACAGGCAAGGCATTGATCGCGCCACCCCGCGAACAAGGAGAATCGGCATGAGCAACGAAAGGCCCATTACCACTATCGGCATCGGAAGCTTTGGCGAAAGTGGTGAAATCAACAACGAACAGCCGCTGTTTCGAGTCGTACCCGGTCACGCCTTGGACTACGCGCTGGAACAATCAACAACATTGATGACCTGCGCCTACACCCTGAGCGATATCGCGCTGACTCAGGACCTGAAGAACGCCCCTACATTGTTAGCCGCCGCACACTATCTCACCGGCATGGCCAAAGCACTGTCGCAAGATGTCTCCCACGCAGTTACGAACAATCACACTACTTAGCCCCACTGCAATGCAAAAAGCCCCGTAGCGCGAACGACGGGGCTCTGCGCCAGGATGCAGGAGGGGATTGCTTCAAGGCGCGACACGTACGCTAGCTAACAGTGGCATTTGGCCGTATCTACACCTTGCCTAATAGCCGGTAGTCCATTTCCGAATCGGGCGTTCAAGCCCGCCAAGGTATTGCCGCTGGCTAGGTACCACTCTAGGCTCTACCCCGTCGGTGATGCACAAAAGAATCGAAGACCCTAGACGAACAGATTGTGGTGCTTCAGGAGCTATTCGTAGCGGAGGGCGCAGATGGCTAAAAAAGACACACCAGGCGGTGGGCCGCGAAAACCTTGGGCCAACCACCTTCAGCGACTTCATGCAGCAGGCATGGGCTTGGGTGGACGTGACAAGCCAGCAGAGTGGGTTGATGCTGCAACCATAAATGACCTGACCCGTGAAGAACTCAATGCCAAGTTCGAGACCATCGAGATAAAGATGGACGCTAGGCTGGAAGCCATCGCTTCGAAAATCGACGGTTTTCTCAGCGCCCAGACAGAGCGCGACAAGCGTCTGGATGACACGATCGCAGGTGTGCCTCGAGACATTGTTCGACTAGGGAACCTGAAGCTGAATATCTGGGGCGCCACGCTGACCGCTGTTGCGCTTGGTGTAGCGGTGGCCGCACTGGGCGTGACGCTTTATCAAACAGGTAAAGGCGACATCGCCATACTGCCCCAGTCGTCATCTGCGATACAGGCACCCGCCTTGGACCACGCTGCACTCGACGCATAGAAACACGTCGCTCACTGATCCCATATCAGAACGCCTTGATTATTTCCCTTGCCAACCTTGCAGCCTCCTTGTCCATGGAGATAAAGCAGCCTTCGAATGAAGCGCTTGTCAAAACCAGCCTCTGCCCCTTGTACGCCGTGATGACCAACGTTGAGTATGGCCCTTCCTCACGCTCAGGCTTCCTAGCCCCAAGGTGGTTAGAACAAATTCGACAAACTCGTCGAACCGTTCCTCCTTATAGCCATTGAAAAAAATAAAATGGCTGTCTTCGGACGTAGATTCAGAAAACCCGCGCACCCTTTTTGCTCCCCATTTGGCCAGTTGATTACAACTACAGCTGCCAGAATGTCAGGCAAACCCCATACTCATCGAGAAGATCATCAGCAATCTCAAACTGAAAAACCTTCTCTGGAAAGCAGTCTGACAACGCGCGCTTCCAATACCTAGCGATCTGCTCGGCAAACAAATGACAAAGACGATAATCCTCCTCCGACAGCCCAACCTTAAATACGGGTCGATTCGGCGAATCCTCCCACTTTGAAAAGAACTGATTTATTGAGAAAATGTTTCTGTACCGCTCAACATCTTTACGCGATGTGCTTTGCTCCAACGCACCAGCTTCAGTCTCGACCAGCCCCTTCAAACATTTTTTTTGCGACTCGTATTGCTGTGCATTAGGCAGCCAAAAAACATGACCATCAACCTCAACAAAATCGGGAGAAAGCAAACCCAGAACAGAAATTGCCTGCTCCAATGAAACCAAGTTCCCTACATATGAGAAAAACTCTCCAGAGCCAATATCTGAAGCAAATAGACTCAACGAGTCTTTAGAAATACTACCTTGATAAGCTTTCATCAATTCAACCCTAAATGATCAAGAACCGACTGAGGAACATTTCCCTCAAAGGCTTTTGTGTCGTTCCCCTTCTTGGGAAAGTATGACCCATTCGGCGCCTGATTCCATTCGACCACCTTTATCCGAGAGCTAGACACATCATACAGTGCCCGTCCCTCAGGACCATAGACAACAGCATGCCCATTTCCAAGATTGGCGTAAGAATTGGGTGTTTGTCCTTGCAACGGATACTGAACACCACCACGCGTTCCTGCGACTGTCACATTCGTTTTCGTTAGCCCCTTGGTAAATTCTAAATCAATAATGTTACCGGCAGAGTCCGCAATGAACCGGGGTGTATTGGAAGCGTTAGCTTTCGACGAACCCGACTTAGGCTCCAAGCCCACCACACCCGAGGTGGGGCCTGAATCCGGCCGAGCTGAACCAGTGCCCTTGCTACCCCGTCCGGCCAACCCCGTAGCAATCCCTGCCGCACCGGACTCCGCCATGAACGTCTGGTACCAGAAATACTGTGCCTGGCGTTCCTCGTCATAGTGGCGATCCTGGATGATGCGCACCATCGCCCGTTCATCGTTTGTCAGCGTCGACAGTTCAGCCAGTGCATCCAGTGCACTCGAGCCCGCCTTGACATCCGTGTACTGATTGCTGCAATCGCCCTCCCCCTTTGCCTTGCAGCCTTCGAACCATGCGCCGGTCTTGCTTACCCTTATCCCTTCGTACTTATCCAGCACACCGCCGCGGCAGCCCGCAGGGTTCTCGGCGCCCCGGCACCCCACCAACTCTTGCGCGAACTTGTCCACCTCTTCGTGCTTGAGGTAGTTGTTCACCGTCGCTTGTTGGGCGACCCAACCGGCAACCTGCTGGTCCTTGTCGCTTCCTCCGGCTACCGCCGCAACGCTCATCCCCAGTAACTGAGACGTCATGGCCAACAGCTGGTCATGCGCCGCACCGGGGAAAATCTGCTCCCCGTACATCTGGATCAACGCCTTGTTGGCACCCGCCGCCAACGCCGAAGTCGCGAAGTCCCCGCCGGCCATCTCGCCGATCAAGCCGCCGACAATGGCATGGACAGCGACTCGCGTAGGCAAGCCGGAACCGACGAGGCTGCTGCCGACCTGGTTGTAGACAGCACCTGTCAACGCGTCCGCAGCCAGGCCCAGCGCCGCTTCTCCGACGTTGTCGATGAATTTGCCGCCACTGGCGACCGTCTTGAGCGCCGAACTGACCGCCAGGCGCGTGCCCATCTGGGTGATGAACGACGAATCGGCGACGTAACCACCCACCCCGGCGCTGACACCTGCAATGACATAGTTCTTGAGGCTTTCACTGGAGGTGACGTCCTTGAATACCGCTCCCAGGTCACCGCGGTTGTTGATGGTGCTGATCGTCGCGCCGCTGGCGGCGGAGGTGGCCACCGCGGTCAGCGCCATGTTCGCCCAGCCCGCCGAGGTTGCCGCGGTTGTCGCGGTCGCCGCCGTGCCAGCCGCCATCGCCGAGCCAGAGCTGGCCCCCGCCGCAGTACCAATCGCGCTGCTGGCCGCGCCGGCAGTCAACACGGTGACGATGATGATGATGGCCAATATGGCCCCTTGCCCGAGGCCGGAATGGCTGTACTTGAACGACTCATGCAGCTCTTTGACCTGGCGCCAGTCCACATCGCCACGCCGTTCGGCGTCCTTCAGCCATGCCAGTTGCGGGTCGGCCGCAACCATCGAATCGATGGCCTGGCTTACGGTTTCCTGGTCGATCTGGCGGATATCGATCTTCAGGCCATCCACGGCCTTGATCAGCACCTCGCCCTGGGCCACCAGTTGGCTCTGGCGCAAGGTCTCATCGGTGTTGCCCTTGCCCTTGGCGCTATTCCAGGCCAGGCTGTTCTTGCTCTTGATGTGACTTTCCTGATGCAGGTCCTTGACCGCTTCGAAGGTGATACCCCCGCCACTGCTGAGGGTCAGGTCGCCACCGCTGTCGAGTTTTGCCACCTGGTAAAGCTGGTCTCCTGCGCTGACCAGCGTCAGGTCCCCACCCGTGGTGATCGCGCTTCCGACGTTGGTGATCCGAGTGACTTCGTCACGCTTGATGTACTTGCTGCCAAAACTGCCTTTCTTCTTCTTGTCGTACAGCGAATAGTCGCTGTCCTCGGCGGCGAGCAAGGCAAGCTTGCCACCCGCCACGAGGTAGGCTTCGTCGCCCGCGCTGATGCGGCTGGCGCTCATGGCCAGGTCTTCACCCGCGCTGATGGCGATATCGCCACCGGCCTTGAGCTCGGCCCCGACCTGCCTGACGTGGTCTTCCTGGGTCTTGAGCTTCTTCGAGGTGTAGGACGCGTGCTGCTCATCCGCCGCCGACGCCAGGGTCACGTCACCCCGGGCCGAAATATCGATATCGCGTTGCGCCTCGATCCGGCTGGCCACCGCGGTCAGGTCACGCCCGGCCACCGCGGTGAAATCCCGACCCGCGGTGACACTGGAACCGCTCTGGACAATCGACTGGGTCTTGGTGCGCCCGTAGGCGGCACTGTCCACGGCCTCGGCCGAACCCAGCACGATGTCGCGCCCAGCCTGCAGCGTGGTGTCCCGCCCGCTCTGCAACACACCGCCCGCGCTGAGAAGATCGCGGCCAGCGTTGATGCTCATGTCGTTGGCGGCCTCGATGCGCGCGGCGCTGTCCGCGTAGTCCTTGCGCGCGGACAGGCGGGCGCTGTCGGTGACATGGCTGGTCACCGAGCGTTCGTTGACGACATCGCCAATCAACGTGGTGAGGCTGACATCGCGGCCAGAGATGATGCCGCCGGCCTTGTTGACGATATCGTTGCCCGCCAGCAGGTCGACACGGTTGCCGGCCTGGATCAGGCCGCCATTGAGGATGTCGTTGCCGGCGCTGGCCGACAGGTTGTCGGTGGCCCGCAGGGTGCCGACGTTGACCAGGTCCTGCCCGGCGATCAGGTCGAGGTTCTTGCCCGCCACCAGTGCACCGTTGGGCGCCAGGCGGTTGTTGGCGTTGGCGAGGTAGACCACCGGCACCAGCACCTTCTGGCCATTGATGGTGGCTTCTTCCAGCCAGACGATGTCGTGGGTCAGCGCGGCGACCTGCTCCGAGGTCAGGCCCACGCCCACCGCCAGGTTCAACTGCTGCTTGCTGGCGATGGCGTTGTCCATCAGGTACTTGAACATCTTCTCGTCGCTGGTCTGCCCGGCGAGGAAACGCTGGCCGGTGGCGGCCACCACCGCCTGCTGGATCAGGCGCTGCTCGTAGAAGCCGTCCCCCAGGCGCTTGGCGCTTTCATCCGGGTTGTAACCCAGCCCGGCCAGCAGGTAGTCGGAGCTCATGAACTGCTTGAGGTCGGTCAGCAGCGGGTTGGTTTCGACCAGGTACTTGTGCGGTTGGGGCGGTACCGTGCGATCCGGCAGGCCCTCGACGCGCTGGATGACCTGGCCAGCCGTCGCGGTCGCCGGCGTGCTGCCGGGTGCCGTCACTTTCGCCGTGCGCGCATCGACGCCAGGGACGTCCGCACGTTCGCTTGCAGGCACCACGACCGGGACTTGGCTTACCACGGGCGCCAGGTCCGGCCGGGTGGGCTGGCTGATACCCACCTGCCCATCACCTGGGCCGGTGTTGCCGGCCCCCTGGCCCGTCGCGCTGACCGAACCGGTGCTGTCAGCGACGGACGTCTGGCTACCGATCACTTCGTTGCGGGTGATTGCGTCGGCGCTGGTGCGCCCCGATTTCCAGGTGCCATTGTCGACGGCAGTCACCGGGGACACCTGGATCGAGCGGCCATTGCCATCGATGACGGCGGCTTCGCGGGCGGTCACTGCCACCTGGTGCGCGCCTGCCGCAAGCGCACCGATGTCGTCCAGCTTGAGGGTGCGTGCGGAGGCACCAGGCACGGCTTGCTCGCGCTGTGCCAGATCGATGCTGGCACCGCTTAGGGTCCAATTGCCGGAAGTGCTGTCACCCTGGGCGACGCCTGCCGCGCTGGCAGCTTTGTCGCTCAGGCGGAACAGGCCGTTCGGGTTGGTGGGCAAGCTGAAGCCAGGCAGGCTCAACGGGTTGACCTGTTGCTGGGCCAGGTTGGGCGGCAGTTGCCGGTTCAGGACGATGACCGGCGCGCTGCCCGCCACCTTGGTGTCCAGGCTGCGGGCAGCCCCTGCCGCGCCACGGCTGTAGGCGCGCTCAACACCATTGGTGATCTTGCTGGCGGCGGTAATGGAGACGGCGCCGCCGGCCTCTACCACCGAGGGCAGGTAGTTGGAACCGGCATTTTCTACGCGCTGGGTGAGAAACGGATCGGTGCCTTGAATAACCGCCGGAGCGTTATCGACTCGCCCACTTGCATAGTTCGCCGGAAGCACGAATTCCGCATAACCGTATTTTTGACTACTGCCGCTGAGGCCAGTGTCCAGGCGCATGCTGGCGAAATTGGTCCAAGACCGGATCTCACCTTTGCCAATCGAGCGGCTGCCCGAAGTGATTGACGCCATCGACTCGGAACCGGCCGCATTCCAGAACCTGATCCCGCCGTTATAGCCTGCGTCATGATCCGCGTTGTATTGAACGATTTCCTTCCATAGGCTCCAGCCTACTTTGCCGACATCGATGTACTTGAGCTCCGAGTAGCCGTTGAGCGATGTCCCGGTATTGGAGAACGTCCCCGTCCGGATATCGATGTTGCCCGCCGCTGAAACCGTGGAGTTGGAGTTCGAGAACGTCTCGCTTGCAACGGAGAGATTGCGTCCCGCAACGAGGCTGGATTGTTTCGTCACCTGGCCAACTGCGTCATAGGTGTATGTTTTGCCCCACACCAGGTGAGAAACCGGCGCAATCTGTACCTTGCCATCCATGTAACTGGAACAGCTGTAGCAACGAACACCGATGTAGCCAGACTGCAGCGTCGGCGTCGGGTCGAAGTCCAACCGCTTGTTGCTGACGGTCGTGGCCGCGATGGTGAAGTCGCCAAGGCTCTCAAGCGTCCCGGAGATGTTTTCCAGCAAGGCTGCCCGCGTGCCTTGCGCATCCCTGGCCACGCGGATCGCGCCCAGGCTGTAGATGTCGCCTTCGCGGTTGGTAAGGTTTTGCACATAGAGCGCCATGTCGGCGCCGCTGAAAATGAACCCGCCCTGGTTCACCAGGTTCGCAGTGCTGGCGGTCAACACCTGGCCACTGCCCAGTGAGCCGTAGTTGTCGATGCCGCCGGCCTCGAGGGTCAGGTTGGCGGCGGACGTCAGGCGCCCGGCGTTGCTCAACAGGCCGCCCACCTTGACCATGGTGTTGTCGCCGGCCGACAGGCTGGCGCTCCCTCCCACGGTCAATTGGCCCAGCGTGAGGTTCATGGCGCCGAGGCTGCTGGTGCGCCCGCTGGCATTCAGGCTACCGCCGAGCGTCAGGTCAAAACGACCGTCACTGGCGATCACGCCCGCCGTGGACCAATTGTTGCCACTGCCACTGAAGCTTTCCGAGGCCAGCAGTCGCCCTTCGGCGGTCTGGTTCAGTTCACCGACATTGACGGTCAGTCGCCCAGCCTGGATTACGCTGCTGTTGGTCCAGCTGGCGGCGTTCAGGGTCAGACCACCGCGGGTCACCAAGTTGCCACCGCTGTTGGCCAGGTTCGCCATGGACACGTCGAAGTTGCCCGTGCCGCCGTGCAGCACCACACCGTTGAGGTTGCTCAGGCTCGTGGTGTTCAAGGTCAGGTCGGTGTTGCCGATTTCCACCCGGCCGAAACGGTTGTCGAAACCGCCTCGGATCTGGAAATCGCTCTTGCCTGCCGTCCCCAGGGCTCGCAACTGGCCGCTCTGGTTGTCCACCCCCCCCGCCGACACTTGCAGCAGGGTATCGCTTTCAATGACGCCCGAGCGGTTCACCAGCTCATCGCCCAGCGCCAGCTCGATACGTCCACCGGCCAGTTGTCCTGCGCTGTTGTCCAGCCCCAGGCCATCAACTCGCACCAGCCCCTTGGCGTAAAGCCCGCCACCGGCGTTGATCAGATCCCCACCACGAATGCGTGCATCACCCGACTGCGCGGCGATGCGACCGCCGCTGTTGTCGACCACGCCGGCGACCATCAGCAACTGCTGGCCTTGCACGACTCCACCCTTGCCACTGGCATCGCGCCGATTGTCGAGCACGCCGCTGACATTGACGTCCAGCAACCCGGCGAGGCTGGCGAGGATGCCACCCTGGTTGCTCAAGCTGCCTGCACGCTGCACCACAAGGTTGCCACCCTGGGCAAGCAGCTTGCCGCCCCGGTTGTCCAACCCTGCGCCGACATCCAGCAGCAGCCCGCTGCGCCCTTGCACTTCGCCCTGCTGGTTGATCAGCTCGGCAGCCTGCAACCGGACATCTGCATTCTCGCTGTAGATCAACCCCTGGGCGCTGTTGCGCAGGATCGAGCTGGCGTTGACCTTGACCTGCTCCTTGGCCGCAAGGGTGCCAAGCTGGCTGTTGTCGAGGCTACCCGCATTCAGTTCCAGGCGGCCGCGGCTGACGATCTTGCCACCCTGGTTGGCGACTTGCAGCGCCTGCTTGAGCAGCAAGGTGTCGGCACTGACCAGGGTGCCGCCGGTATTGGTCAAGATGCCACGCAGATCCAGGGTCAGGCTGCCGTTGCCCGCGATGCGCCCGGCACTGTTGTCGAGGTCGGTGCCATTGACCGTGATCCATTGCTGGGCATCGATGCTGCCACTCTGGTTGCCGAGGCTGGTGACGTTCAGTTGCAGGGCGTCGCCACTGGACAGCACGCCACCGCTGTTGTCGAGGCTGGCCGCGCCAATGTCCATGCGGCCCTGGCTGACCAGGGCACCGTCGCCGCTGTTGAGCAGGCTCCCAGACAGTTGCACGTCCAGCGCGCCACTGCGGCTGGACAAGGTGCCGGCATTGCGGTTGTCGAGACTGCCGCCATACAGGGTCAAGCCTTGCCAACCGGACAGCAGGCCGTTTTGGTTGGCGACGCTGCCGACGTTCAGGAACACCTGACGAGTGCCGATCAACCTGCCATTGCCGTTATCAAGACGGTTGGCGGAGAGGGTCAGGCCCTGTTTGGCGGAGAGCTCGCCGCCCACGTTGTCGAACACACCCACGTGCTGCACGTTCAGCGCGCCGCCCGCCTGGATCAGGCCATTGCGGTTGCTCAGGTCGTGACCACCCAGGTCGAGGGTCAACGCCTGCTCGCCAAGGATGCGGCCGCTGTTCACCGACAACGCGCCGAGGTTCAGGCCCAGGTCACCGCGAGCGGAAACTTCGCCGTTGCTGCTGTCCAGCCCCTCGGCGGTGATGTCGAGACGACCCTGGCTATTGATCAGGCCGGAGGTGCTGTTGTTCAGCGTGCGCGCGACCAGGGCCACGCTACCGGTGCCGAGCAGGCTGCCACCTTGGTTGTACAGGTCGCCGCTGCGCAGCTTCAGTGCGCCAGCCGCGCTGACCAGGCCTTGCTGGCGGTTGTCGAGCAAGCCCCCGCTGTCCAGTTGCAGGTCGCCCCGGCTGTTGAGCAGGCCAGTGCGATTGTCCACGCTACCCGCGTCGATGCGCAGGTTGGCGGCGCCGATCAGGCCCTTGATGTTGCTCAAGGTCTTGGCGATCACCAGGTTCAGGTCCTGGCTGGCGAGCACGCGCCCATTGTCGTTGTCCAGGCTGCGAGCCTCGAGGGTGAACGCCTGGGTGCTGGAGATTTCGCCGTTATGGTTGCTCACATCGACCAGGTTGCCCAGCAGCAGCGGGCCTGCGCTGTGGATCAATCCGCCCTGGTTGTCCAGTTTGCCGCCCTGGAGGTCGAGGCTCAGGCGGGTGTCGCTGATCAGTTTGCCGCCCAGCTGGTCGAGGCCTGTGACTTTGGCGGTCAGGGCCTGGAGGCTGCCGATGCTGCCGCCGTTGCTGACCTGGCCAGCGGTGAGGTCGAGCGTTTGCGCACTGTTGAGGCGGCCACCACGGTTGCTCAAGGCCCCGGTGACAAGGTCGACCGCGCCCTTGGCGCTGAGGCTGCCTTGGTCGTTGACCAGGCTGGCACTGCGCAACAGCAGGCTGGCATCGCTCACCAGCTCGCCATGGGTGTTGTCCAGCCCGTTCCTGAGGTTCAGGGACAGTGCGCCGGCACTGCCCAGGCTACCGTTGCGGTTATCGAGACTGCCCGCCGTGAGTGCCAGGGTCGACTCGCTGCTCAGGGTACCCTGCTGGTTGTCCAGGTCGCCGCTGAGCTTGAGCACCAGCGGCAGTTGCGCACGGATGAAGCCGCCGTTGTTGCTCAGGCTGGCCCCCACCAGGCTCACGCCCTGACCGTTCACCTGGCCACGGCTGTTGTTGATGACACGTTGCACGGCGAGGGCCAGGTTGCCTGCGGCGAACACCACGCCGCCATCACTGTTGTCCAGGCTCAGCCCGGTGACCGAGACATCGCTGTTGCCGGTCAGCTCACCGCCGCGGTTGTCCAAGGTGTCGACCGAGAGTTTCAGCGCTTTTGTCGCACCCAGCAGGCCGCCACGGTTGTCCAGGTGAGAGGACGTCACCTCGACGCGGTCGGTGCCGATCAACTGGCCGCTCTGGTTGTCGATGGTCGCCACGTCCACCTCGACCAGCGCCTTGCCGGCGACCTCGCCGTGGCGGTTGTCCAGGCTGGCGCCGGCGAGCGAGAGCGCGCCAGCGGCGATCAGCGTGCCGCCCTGGTTGACCAGCGCATCGCGGGCGTTCACCGTCAGGCTGCCGCGGCTGCTGATACGGCCATCACGGTTGTCCAGGCTCAGGCTGCCCAGGTCGAGACTCGCGGCGCTGATCCGCCCCTGGCTGTTGCCCAGCCCCTGCTCGCTGCGCAGGACCAGGCCCTGGTCGCTGACCAGCTTGCCGCCGCCGTTGTCGAGGCTGCGTGCGGCAAGCGTGAAGGCATTCTGGCTGGAGATCTCGCCCCCGCGGTTGGTGACCACGCCAAGGTTCTTCAGGACCAGTTGCGACGCGTTGATCAAGCCTTGGTTGCTCAAATCCCCTTGGTCGAGGTCCAGGGTCAACTGGCTGTTGCTGAACAATTCGCCATGATCCTGGACCAGCCCCGCCATACGGGCATCGAGCACGCCATTGCTGGCGATCCGTCCACCGTTGTTGACCTGGCCGGCACGCAGGCTCAGTGTCGTGTCGCTGATGATCCGGCCACCCAGCAGGTTGTCCAGACGCCCGGTGACCAGGCTCGTAGCGCCCTGGCTCTTGATCAGGCCTTGCCCGCTGTTGTCCAGGCTGGCGCTGGAGAGGCTGAGGTACTGGGCGCTTTCGACGACACCGCCCTGGTTGAGCAGGCCTGCCGCGCTGGTCAATACCAGCGGGCCGGCGCTGGAAATGCTGCCGCCACGGTTGTCCAGTTGTTCACCGCTCAGGCTCAGTGCACCTTCACTGACAAGCTTGCCCTGGCCGTTCAACAGATGGCCATCGAGCAGTGCCGCCGGTTGTGCGGTGAGACGAACCTGCAGCGAGCGCTGCCCCGAGAGCGTGCCCTGGGTGTTGTCCAGATGCCCGCCGGTCAGGCTGACATCCTGGCCGAACAACAGGCCGCGCGCCTGGTTGATGACCTTGGCCACGGTCATGTCCAGGCGGGTGCCGGCCAACAGCTTGCCGCCACTGTTGTCCAACTGCCCCGCGCTGACGCCGACAGCTTGCTGGCCGGAGATTTCACCACCGCGGTTGTCAGCGGAATCCACCTCGATCTTCAGCGCTTTCGTGCTGCCTACCAAGCCGCCCGCGCGGTTGTCCAGCCGGCCGCCGATCAGGCTCAGGCCACCCTGGGCCACCAGCTCGCCCGCCTGTTGATCGAGCGTTTTGACGGTGGCGAGCAGATCGCCCTGGCTGGCGATGCGCCCTTTGCCATTGTTGACGGTGTCGGCGTGCAGGAGAACCTGGCCACCCGCACTGACCAGGCCTTGCTGGTTGAGCAGTTCACCGCTGTCGAGATCCAGCTTGCCCGCACCGTTGAGCAGACCCTCACGGTTGTCGAGCAATGCCAGGCGCAACGTCAGGTCCTGATTGCCACGCACGACACCACCGCGGTTGTCCAATGAGGTGCCACGCAGGCTCAGGCTGCCCTGCCCGGACAGACGCCCCGCACGGTTGTCGATGCGATCGACCAGCAGTTCCATGGTGCCTTTGGCGAGCACGGCACCTGCGGCCTGGTTGTCCAGCAGACCGCTGAGTGCCAGCGACAGGCTACCGTCACTGACCAGACTGCCACCGCTGCGGTTGTCGAGGCTCGTGGCAGCAACCTTCAACGCATGGCCGGCACCCAGGGTCCCGCCCTGGTTGAACAGCGCCCCCGTCACGCCCAGGTCCAGGCTGCCGTCGCTCATCACCTGGCCCTGGCCGTTGGCCAGGCTGGCCGCCCTGATCGTGCTGATGCCGGCGCCGGATACTTCGCCCGCCTCGTTGAGCAGTGCGCCGGCCAATGTGAGGTCCAGGTTGGCGGAGCTGCTGAACAACCCGTCGTGGTTATCCAGGCTGACCGCTTCTGCCGTCAGGCCGGCGGCGGCAATTTGGCCGCCGACATTGAGCAACGCCTGGCGGATATGCAGATCGATGGCCTTGCCACTGAGCAGGTCGCCGTAACTGTTGTCCAGGTGCTCGGCGAACAGGCTGAAGCCCTGTTCGCTCGAGATTTCGCCAGACCGGTTGACCACCGTGGACAAGTTGCGCAGCCGCAACGGCCCCACTGCGTTGATCAAACCGTCGCTGTTGTCCAGCAGCCCCTGGTTCAGGTCCAGGGTCAGGGCACTGCCACTGTACAACTGGCCACCGCCATGCTGGTCGAGCCCGGCCAGCGTGGCGCTCAACGCCTTGTCACTGGCGATTCGCCCACCGTGGTTGTCGACCTGGCCGGCGCTGAGGTCGAGGCGGTCGCCGCTGGTGAGGTAGCCGGCCTGATTGCTCAAGCCACCAGTGGTCACACGCAATCCGGCATCGGCGGCGATACGCCCCCGACTGTTGTCGAGCGAGAGGCTGGCCAGGGTCAAGGCGCCACCGGCGAGCAGTTGCCCGCCGGCGTTGCCAACACCCTGCCCCGCCGTCAGTGTCAGGTTGCCCGCCCCGCTCACCCGGCCACTGTCGTTGAGCAGGTTGACCAGGTCGAGGCCGAGGTCGGCATCACTGCGCAGCACGCCCTGGCGGTTGTCCAGTTGCCCATTGGCGCCGTTACCGTCGCGCAGCAGCAACGACAGCCCCTGCTTGGCATACAGGCTGCCTTGAGCACTATTGTCCAACTGCCCGGCGACGAGGGTGACTGTGCGCTGGCCGGAGATGATGCCCTTGGCCTGGTTATCGAGACGAGCCAGGGTCAGTGCCAGGTTGCCGTTGGCGACTACCCGACCGCCGCCGCTGTTGTCCAGGTGGCCGCCGTTGACAGTGAGGTCGGAAACGCTGCTGATTTCGCCGCCACGGTTGTCGATCTGGGTCGCCTTGAGGGTCAGGTTGCCCTGCGTGGCAATCCGCCCACCCAGCCGGTTGTCCAGGCCGGCTGCATTCAGTTGCAACGTGCCCACCGCGCCGAGTACGCCGCCCTGGTTGAGCAGTTGCCCGGCGACGGCGAGGTCCAGGGTACCGTCGCTGCTCACTCGCCCTTGATGGTTGTCGAGCGCTCCGTCCACCGTCAGGTTCAGGCCGTTGCGCGCTTCCAGGGTACCTTGACGGTTGGCCAGGGAAGCCACGCGGGCATCCAGCGCCGCAGCTCTGACCAGACCCAGGGTGTTGTCCAGGGCGCGCGCGATGCGCAAGGTCAGTTGCTGGTCCGCAAGCAGCTTGCCGCCTCGGTTATCCAGGCTGGCGGCCGCCACGGTGAAGGTCTGCCGACTGGAAATCTCTCCCCCCTGGTTGTCGACCCCGTTCAGGTTGCTCAGCAGCAACTGGCCAGGCGCGTTGATCAGGCCACCGCGGTTGTCCAGATGGCCGTTGTTCAGGTCGAGGGCCAGACTGTCCTGGCTGTAGAGCTGCCCGCCGCCAACCTGGCTCAGGCCACTGACACTGGCCTTTACATCACGGGCATAAATGCGACCGGCAGTGCCGTTGTCCAGTTGCCCGGCACCTAGCTGCAAGGTCGCACCCGCCAGCAATTGCCCCTGGTAGTTGACCAGGTCGGCGCCGGTCAGTTGCAGGTTGCCTCCGGCGCTGAACAGGCCGCTCTGGTTGAGCAGGTTGCCGGCCAGCGTGGCCGTCAGGTCGGCACCGCTGGTGAGCTTGCCGAACGCGTTGTCGAGGCCAGTGGCCGTCAGTGCCAACGCGGAGCCCGCAGCCAGGACACCGTGGTCGTTATCGATACCGGCACTGTCCAGGCGCAGGCTTGCGCTGGCCTGGATCCGGCCATTGCGGTTGTCCAAAGCGCCCAGGCCCAGCCGGACATCCGCGCCCTGCACCTCACCGTCCCGGTTGTCCAGCCCGGCACTGACCACCAGGCCAAGACCACCCTCGCTCTTGAGCTTGCCGCCGCGGTTGTCCAGATGGTCGCCGCGCAGTTCGAAACCAAGCGCGCTGGAAATCTCCCCAGCCTGATTGTTCACCGCCGCCAGGTTGAGCAACTGCAGTTGGCCAGGCACCGTGACCAGCCCACCCTGGTTGTTCCATGTGCCGTGATTCAGGTCCAGGCGCAGGCCCGACTGGCCGTGCAGGCGCCCGGCGCTGTTGTCCAGGCTGCCCACCGCCACCTGCAGGTCGCCCTGCGCACTGAGGTTGCCGTCATGGTTGTTCAGCACGCCCGCGACGCGGGCTCCCATACCACCCTGGCTGAAAACCATGCCCCGTTGATCGTTGAGCAGGCTGGCGGCATCGATCCACAAGCCTTGGGCGCTGATCAGGCCGGCACTGTTACCCAGTGCCCCGGCGATGCTCAGGGTCAAGGCCTGGTCGCTCAGCAACTTGCCGGCACCGTTGTCGAGGCCACTCGCCACCACGCTGAACGCGCGATTACTGGAAATCTCGCCCTGGCGGTTGTCGACGTTGGCCAGATGCTCCAGGTCCAGCTGGCCATTGGCATTGATCACCCCGCCACGGTTGTCCAGGTGACCGTGGCGCACGTCGAGGCGCAGGCCATTGTCACTGTGCAGGCTCCCGCCACCCTGCTGGTCCAGGCTGCCGATGCTGGCCGTCAGTTGCTGCGCGCTATTGACCTGCCCGCCACGGTTGTCGAGCAGGCCAGCGGCCTGCAAGTCGAGGGATTGGCCAGCCGAAACCAGGCCCGCAACGTTGTCCAGCGAAGCCACGCGCAACGTCACTTGACCCAAGCTGGACAGTTCGCCATTGCGGTTGATCAAGGTCATGCTGTTGACGTCCAGCGCAACACTGCCGGCGATCAAGCCACCTTGGCCATTGAGCAGGGTCTGGCTGTTGACACCAAGGTCCCCTGCGGACAGGACACGCCCCCGATTCTGGTTGTCCAACTGCTGCGCGTCGATCCGGGCAGTGCGCCCGGCACTCAGGGTGCCGCCCTGGTTCGCCAGGTCAGCGGTGTTGATAGCGAGGTCGCGGCTGGCAGCCAGGGTGTGCCCGTTGTTGTCGACGGCTTGCGCGGTCACCTGCAGGTCACCCTGGTGATTGCGGCTGCCGTCGGCGTTGACCCCGGCCTCGACGATGCCCTGGTTGAGCACCCGGCCAGCGCTGTCCAGGCGCAGGCTATCGCCGGCGGCCAAACTCCGCTGGTTGCGCAGGTCACCCTGGCTGGTGATCGCCAGGTCCTTGGCGGCATGGACCGGCCCCTGCACATCCACACCCTGCGCCTTGGCGGCCAGCGCACCGCCCGCGAAGGCCTGCCCCAGGTCCAGCTTGCCGTTGGCATCGATATGGATATCGCCACCGGCGATCATGTCGCCAGCCAGCCGAACCCCGACGCCCGCCTCGGTACCGACCAGGCGGATGGTGTTGGCGTACATTCCCCCCAACGCCGACGAGTCGATCGCCAGCTCCGGTGCCGGGCTGCCGTCGCCGGCCCGGGCGGTAGCGGCCAGGGTGTGGGCATCGACATCGTTGCGGCCGGCGACGATGTCCAGCTTGTTCGCCTGGATCCGCGCATTGATCTGCGTGGCGCGGGTGATGATCTCGAATTGGTCGACATTGCTCGCATTGAGCCCAGCGCCCTGGATGGACACGGAGCCCTGATCGACCTGGTAGCGGCTCAACTGGCCGTTATCGATCACCGGCTTGCCCGTGCTGAGCGTGACGTTGGGCGTGTTGATGAAACCGCAACCGTCGCAACTGATCCCGTGGGGGTTGGCAACGATGACATGCGCGGACTTGCCCGCCACTTCGGTGTAACCACGCAACTGGCTGGGGTTTGCGCCATTGACTTCGTTGAGGATGATGTCGGCGGCCCGGCCATTGAGGTTCGGGTTACCGACAATGATCCCGCCCAGCTGGGTGGCCTGCGTGCGCTCGGTGGCGTTGTTGAGGATCAGCCCCTGGGCATCGACGTTGTAGTCCTTGAACTGGTTGTGCGACAGGCCATTGGCATTCGGCGTGGCAATATTGACGATCGGCACACCATTGCCCGCCTGGGCCAGCCCGGTGCCCGGCGCACTGACCACGATACCTTCGGCCTGGGCCCACAGCGGCTGCCAGAACATGACGTTCGCCAGCAGGAACGCCAGCGCACGCTTGGAAATACCGCAGAACGATCCGCGCGATTGCACGGTCGCCGAAGGCAGTCGGGCCAGGAAAACGAATTGGCGGGCATCCATGTCGTTGTCTCGCGTCAGCAGTGGCGGTGCTTACAACAACAGCTCCAGCCGCAAA
Organism: Pantoea sp. Cy-639; assembly: GCF_011752525.1. Classification (GTDB taxonomy): domain Bacteria; phylum Pseudomonadota; class Gammaproteobacteria; order Pseudomonadales; family Pseudomonadaceae; genus Aquipseudomonas. The sequence continues at coordinate 264,954 of NZ_VWXI01000002.1, forward strand.
CAGGTGGGCGGTTCGCGCTCGATGATCACGTCCGGGCGCTCCAGGGAACAGGCGAAAGTGGCGCTGGCGGCCAGGCACAGGCGATCCCCCGGGGACAGGCTGTCGGCGACCTTGATTCGAGGGTGAAGAGGGGAAAGCGCAACCTCATCGCGAGGTGGTGAAGCGACATGGCCCCAAGCTATGGCATTACGCCATCACGGCGCCGCGATACTAATGGAGCTGAAAATCTGACGTCAAGAAAATTGCGTGACCACGTGCTGCCCAGGGGATGGCAAACATCCGTGGCAGAAACGACGAAGCCCCCGAAAACTCAACGTTTTCGGGGGCTTCGACTACTTCGCGTATGGCGGAGAGATAGGGATTTGAACCCTAGGTACTGTTGCCAGTACAACGGATTTCGAATCCGTCCCGTTCGACCACTCCGGCATCTCTCCAATGCCGCGCATCATACCAGCGATTTCTTGAAAGGCAAACTTTTTTTCAAAAAAAATCGCGTGGTATCAGACGCTTGCGTGAACGCGCCGCTTACAGCGGCACGCCCAGGCGCTTGGCAACTTCTTCGTAGGCTTCGATCACGTCGCCCAGACCCTGGCGGAAGCGGTCCTTGTCCATCTTCTTGCGAGTCTCTTTGTCCCACAGGCGGCAACCATCCGGGCTGAACTCGTCACCCAGGACGATCTGGCCGTGGAATACGCCGAACTCCAGCTTAAAGTCGACCAGCAGCAGGCCGGCGTCATCGAACAGCTTGCTCAGCACTTCGTTGACCTTCAACGACAGCTTCTTCATCTCGACCAACTGCTCGGCGGTGCCCCAACCGAAGGCGACGACGTGGGATTCGTTGATGAAGGGGTCGCCCTTCTCGTCGTTCTTCAGGAACAGCTCGAAGGTCGACGGCTCCAGCTTGATGCCTTCCTCGACCCCCAGACGCTTGACCAGGCTGCCGGCGGCATAGTTGCGCACCACGCACTCGACCGGAATCATGTCCAGCTTCTTTACCAGACACTCGTTGTCACCCAGCAGTTTGTCGAACTGGGTCGACACGCCGGCTTCTTCGAGCTTCTGCATGATGAAGGCGTTGAACTTGTTGTTCACCATGCCCTTGCGGTCCAGCTGCTCGATGCGCTTGCCGTCGAACGCCGAGGTGTCGTTACGGAACAGCAGGATCAAGCGGTCGGCGTCGTCGGTCTGGTAAACCGATTTGGCCTTGCCGCGGTAGAGTTCGTCGCGTTTTTCCATGATGGGCTCCGCTTGCTGAGTAGGTGGGCTAGGCGATTTGGCGCCAGTCGAGCCCATGATCCTGATTGGCCACCTGGAGCCAGTCCGGGTCGCACCCGAGGGTGTCGACGAAGCACTGGCGGGCCAGATGTGGCAGGTTGTTCTTGCTGCTGAGATGGGCCAGCACCAGGTGCTGAAGTTTTTGCCAGCCCAGCTCGGCCACCAGGCTGGCGGCCTGGTGGTTGTTCAAATGTCCCTGGCTGCCGCCGACCCGCAGCTTGAGAAAGTGCGGATAGTGCCCGCGGGCCAGCAGGTCGCGACAGTGGTTGGCCTCGATCAGCAATGCGTCCAGATCCTGGTAGCGCGACAACAACTGGTAGTCGTAGCTGCCCAGGTCGGTGAGCATGCCGAAACGTCGGCGACCATCGCTGATCACGTACTGCAGCGGCTCATAGGCATCATGCTCGACCCGCGCCGCACTGACTTCCAGATCACCGATACGCAGCAGGTCGCCACAGCCGAGAAAACCCGCGACCTCCACTGGTTTGCGCAGGCCACGCAAGGTGCCCTGGCTCATGTACACCGGAGTATTGTAGCGGCGCGCCAGCAACCCTACCCCGTGCACGTGGTCGGCATGTTCGTGGGTCACCAGCACCGCGCTCAGCTGGCTGGCCGATACCCCGAGCAGCGCCAGGCGCCGCTCGGTCTCGCGCAGGGAAAAGCCGCAGTCGACCAGGATGAACGTGTCACCACTGGCGATCAGCGTGCCGTTTCCCTGGCTACCGCTTCCAAGAACCGCGAAGCGCACTTAGCCCAGACGGTCCTGGATCGCGCTCAGCACGCGACGGGCCACATCGGCGGGCGCCACGGTGTTGATGTTCTTCTCGACGGTCACCTGCACGTTCTCGCCAACCTTGCTCAGGCGCACCTGGTAACGCTCGGCACGCGCCTCACGCTCTTCCTTGGTCGGCTCGCTGCCGAACAGGCGACTGAAGAAGCCAGGCTCCTTCTGCTTGTCGTCAGGCTTCTCGGACAGGTTGATGTAGTACAGACCCAGGCTGCGGTTGATGTCCTCGACACGCCACTCGCCCTGCTCCAGGGCACGACCGACACCGGACCAGGCCCGATCGAGGTCGGAGCCGAGGTACAGCACCGGGTTGCCGCTGCCATCCTCGCTCAGGCTGACCTGGCTCGGCGCATCGAAGTCACGGGCCGCGAGCAGCGACACCGAACCACCCTTCTCGGCGTTGCGGTTCATGCTGGCGAGCATTTCGTCGACCAGCAGCGCATCGGCGCCGGTATTGCTCGAAGTGGACGGGAAGCCAGGCTCGGCGGTGCTGCCGGCCGGACGCTCGACGCTGACGATGTACACCTCGGAGGTGTTGCGCTGCACGCCAGGCTCCATGCGCACACGAACGCGCACTTCGCTGTCCTGGCTGCCGGAAACGCTGGCCAGGCGCTGGCCGAGGGAAGCCGACAGCTCATCGAAGCGCTGCCAGGTGGTGTTGAATTCGCCGGTCTGCGGACGCTCCTCGGCGATGCGGAAGCCGTTGTCCTCGAAGAACTGGCGGGTCACCGGCCAGACTTCGGCAGGCGAGCGCTGGGCCAGCACCCAGCGGCTGTTGCCGCTGCGCTGCAGGCTGAAATCACTGATATCGGCGGCAGCCGTCAGCGGTTGCGGACGCGGCACCTCGAACTCGCCGGAGGCGCGGTCGTCGGCGACGTTACGCGGGATCGGCAGCAGCGGATCCATGCGCTTGACGTTGCTGGCGTCCGGCGGCAGTTGCATCGGCGCGGTCGGGTGCGCCTGCAGGTAATCGCTGCCGCGGTCGCGGAAATAGCCATCCTCGCCCCACAGCCAGCCGCACCCGCTGGTGCTGGAGATGATCAGGGCGAGAGCGGAAAGACCAGCCAGTCGCTTCATGCGGTGTACTTCCTCGTTTAAACCAGTACGCCGGACTGGCGCAAGGCAGTACGGACTTTTTCGTGACAGCCTTCGCTCAGCCAGGTCAGCGGCAGGCGGATGCCCTGCTGCATCAGGCCCATTTCCACGAGTGCCCATTTCACCGGAATCGGGTTGGCCTCGCAGAACAGGTCCTTGTGCAGCGGCATGAGTTTTTCGTTGATTGCGCGGGCCTTCTCGGCATTGCCCTCAAGGGCGGCCTCGCACAGGTCGGCCATTTCGCGCGGGGCGACGTTGGCGGTGACGGAGATGTTGCCCTTGCCGCCCATCAGGATCAGCTCGACGGCGGTCGGATCATCGCCGGACAGAACGATGAAGTCCTTGTCGACGCCGTCCAGGATCGCCTTGGCACGGGCCAGGTCGCCCGTGGCTTCCTTGATGCCGATGATGTTCTTGACCTTCGACAGGCGGATCACGGTCTCGGCCTGCATGTCGCAGGAGGTGCGGCCGGGCACGTTATAGAGGATCTGCGGGATGTCGACGGCTTCGGCGATGTGCTTGAAGTGCTGGTACAGGCCTTCCTGGGTCGGCTTGTTGTAGTACGGGACCACCAGCAGGCAGGCATCGGCGCCGGCATTCTTGGCGTTCTTGGTCAGGTGCACGGCTTCGGCGGTGGAGTTGGCGCCGGTGCCGGCGATCACCGGAATCGGCTTCTTGCTGTGCTTGACGCGCTCGACCACGTGCTTGATGACCAGGATGTGTTCTTCGACATCCAGCGTGGCGGATTCACCGGTGGTGCCGACAGCGACGATCGCGTGGGTGCCATTTTCCAGGTGGAAGTCTACAAGTTTGTCGAGGCTATCCCAGTCCAGACGCCCTTGTGCATCCATGGGTGTGACCAACGCCACCATACTGCCCGCAATCATGTAATTGCTCCTGCCGGAAAAAGAGAGCGGTAATGGTACTGGCGCCATCGGCCTTGCACAAGCGAAGCAGGCGGGCGGAGCATTCCCCTTCGCGCCGCTTTTCGCTACCCTTGATCCTTTGATCGGTGCAGCGCGGCCCGCCGGGCCGTCGACAGTGCTCCCGGCCCGTGTTCACGGTCGCCAACGGCGGCCATCAGCAGGCCGAACCGGGAGGCTTGCCCCCGTCCTGTGCCGACCGCTCATCGCTTTAGGAATGCTGCATGTCCACCCCCACCGTTCGCGAACAATTCCTCGTCATCAGTGCCCTGGGCCCCAACCCCATGGAGCTGGCCAACGTCCTCAGCCGCGCCGCCTTCGAGAACCGTTGCGCGGTGGTCACTTCGCGCCTGTCGCGCCACGGCGAGACCAGCGCCCTGGTCCTGCAGGTCGGCGGCAGTTGGGACGCCCTGGCGCGCCTCGAAGCCGCACTGCCCAGCCTGGGCAAGAAGCACGGCCTGACCCTGGACGTGGTGCGCAGCGCCGACCAGGAAGTGCGCCCCCAGGCCCTGCCCTATGTCGCCTATGTCAGCGCGGCCTATCGCCCGGACATCATCAACGAGCTGTGCCAGTTCTTCCTCGACCACCGTGTCGAGCTCGAGGCCATGACCTGCGATACCTACCTGGCACCGCAGACCGGCAGCAGCATGCTCAACGCCCAGTTCACCGTGATCCTGCCGGCCGGCACCCAGATCAGCTGGTTGCGCGACCAGTTCCTGGACTTCGCCGACGCCCTGAACCTGGATGCGCTGATCGAACCGTGGCGCCCACAGAACCCCATGTAAGGAAGCCCCCATGGCCGTAGCACTCGACCAACCCGTCGCCGATTTCCAGGCCCAGGCCACCAGTGGCCAGACCGTCAGCCTCGCCGGGCTGCAGGGCCAGCAGGTGGTGCTGTACTTCTACCCCAAGGACAGCACCCCGGGCTGCACCACCGAGGGCCAGGGCTTCCGCGACCAGTACGCGGCGTTCCAGGCAGCGAATACCGTGGTATTCGGCGTGTCGCGCGATGGCATCAAGTCCCACGAGAACTTCAAGGCCAAGCAGGGCTTCCCCTTCGAACTGATCAGCGACAAGGACGAAACCCTGTGCCAGCTGTTCGACGTGATCAAGCTGAAGAAGCTGTACGGCAAGGAATACCTGGGCGTCGACCGCAGCACCTTCCTGATCGACAAGAACGGCGTGCTGCGCCAGGAGTGGCGTGGCGTGAAGGTGCCCGGGCATGTGGATGCCGTACTGGCGGCGGCCGAGGCCTTGAACAAGGCCTGATGTACACCGTGGGAGCGGGCTTGCCCCGCCCCCCCACGATCAGCCCCTCACGAGCAGCCCTTAAAGCATTGGCGCCACAGACGCATCCTGGCGCGGCCAGGCATCGAGCACCGCCTTGAACAGCGTCGCCAGCGGGATCGCGAAGAAGATCCCCCAGAAGCCCCACAGCCCTCCGAACAGCAGCACCGCGCAGATGATCGCCACCGGATGCAGGCTCACCGCCTCGGAGAACAGCAGCGGCACCAGCACGTTGCCATCGAGCGCCTGGATGATCGCGTACACCGCCATCAGGTAGATGAACTGGTCGCCCCAGCCCCACTGGAACAGCGCGATCAGGGTTACCGGCACCGTCACCACCACCGCACCGACATACGGCACCACCACCGACAGCCCCACCAACAGCGCCAGCAAGGCGGCATAGTTGAGTCCCAGGGTGATGAAGGCGATATAGGTGGCAGTCCCGCAGATCAGGATTTCTATGCCCTTGCCGCGAATGTAGTTGGCGATCTGCCGGTTCATCTCGTCACCCACTCGGTTGAGCAGCGTGCGCTGGCGCGGCAGATAGCCGCTCACCCAGCGCCCGATAAGCTCGCGGTCCTTGAGGAAGAAGAACACCAGGATCGGCACCAGCACCAGGTAGATCATCGCGTTGACCAGCAACGGCAGGCTCGACAGCGAGAAGGTCAGCGCCCACTGGCCGAACTTGCCGATTTCGCCACGCACCGACTCGATGGCGCGCAGTACCTGCTCGTCCGACACCAGGTGCGGGTAACGCTCAGGCAGCAACAGCAGCAACGATTGCCACTTGCCGAGCATCCCCGGCAACTCGTTGAACAGAGTGATCAGCTGGTGCCACAGCAACGGCACCAGCACCAGTAGAAACACCGCCAGCGCGCCCATGAACAGCGCGAACACCAGCCATACCGCGAGCCGGGTCGGCACCCGCAGGCGTTCGAGGGCGTTGACCAGCCCCTGCATCAGGAACGCCAGGACCATGCCTGCCAGCACCGGCGCGAGCATGCCGCCCAGCGTCAGTACCACGGTGAAGGCCAGGAACAGCAGGACCGCCAGCACCACAGCCTCCTCATCGGAGAAGTAGCGCTGCATCCAGTCGCGAAGCACTTTGAACATTGACGATCCTTGGGTTGAGACTCAGGCCTTGCGCAGCCAGTAGGTGTACACGCCGGCCTCGGCCGTTTCGTGCAACAGCGTGTGACCGGCGAGCCGGGCGAAAGTGTGGAAGTCGCGCTGCGAGCCTGCGTCGGTGGCGATCACCTTGAGCACCGCACCGCTGCCCAGGCGATTGAGTTCCAGCTTCGCCTTGAGCAGCGGCAAGGGGCAGTTCAGACCGCTGGCGTCGAGCTCGGCGTCGCTGGTCGGGGTGTCACTCATCGGTAGTGTCTCCGGGGTGTGGACAGGAAGGTCCGCTAGGATACCGCCACTGGTCGGCATCGTGCGACCCGGCTACAGTAAGGCTTTTTGACCGACGCGAGCTTGTGCATGAATCTACTGCGCCCCACCCTGCTGGCGCTGGCCTGCCTGATGGCCCTTCCCGGCCATGCCGACGACCTGCCGTCACTGGGCGACGCCAGCTCCGCGATCGTCTCGCCACAACAGGAACACCAGCTCGGTCGCGCCTGGCTGAGCCTGCTGCGCGGCCAGGTCAACCAGCTGAACGACCCGCAACTCAAGGACTACGTCGAGACCAGCGTGTACAAGCTGGCCGAGACCAGCCAGTTGCAGGACCGGCGCCTGGAATTCATCCTCATCGACAGCCGCGAGCTGAACGCCTTCGCCGCACCGGGCGGGATCGTCGGGGTCAACGGCGGCCTGTTCCTCAATGCCCAGACCGAAGGCGAGTACGCCTCGGTTCTGGCCCACGAACTGGCACACTTGTCGCAACGTCACTTCGCCCGCGGGGTCGAGGCCCAGCAGCGCATGCAGTTGCCGATGATGGCCGCGATGCTCGCCGGCATCGTGCTGGCCGCCGGCGGCGGCGGCAATGCCGGCATCGGCGTGATCGCCGGCACCCAGGCCGCGGCGATACAGGAACAGCGGCGCTTCTCCCGGCAGAACGAACAGGAAGCCGACCGCATCGGCATCCTCAACCTGGAAAAGGCCGGCTACGACCCGCGCAACATGCCCTCGATGTTCGAGCGCCTGGCCCGCCAGTACCGCTACGACGCCAAACCACCGGAGTTCCTCCTCACCCACCCGGTCACCGAATCGCGTATCGCCGACACCCGCAACCGCGCCGAGCAGGCACCCAAGGGCGGCGTCGAGGACAGCATGCGCTACCAGCTGATCCGCGCCCGGGTCGCCCTCACCTACGAAGGCACCCCAGGCCTGGCGGCCAAGCGTTTCCGTGCCCAGCTCGACGAAAACCCCGGGATGGATGCTGCTCGCTACGGCCTGGCGCTGGCGCAGATCAAGGGCGGCCGGCTCAACGAAGCGCGGGAGAACCTCAAGCCGCTGCTGGCCAAGGCCCCCAACGACATCACCTACAACCTGGCGCAGATCGACCTGGACATCACCAACAATCGCCTGGCCGACGCCCAGCAACGCGCCGAGCGCATGCAGGGCCTGTACCCGGGCAACTACCCGCTCAAGCAGGTGCGTGCCGACCTGCTGGTCAAGCAGGGCAAGCCGGCAGAGGCGGAAAAGGTCCTGGACGACCTGGTGAAGAACCGTCCGGACGACCCGGATGTCTGGTACGACGTGGCGGAAGTGCGTGGCCTGTCAGGCAATACCATCGGCCTGCACCGTGCCCGCGCCGAGTACTTCACCCTGGTGGGCGACTTCGACCAGGCGATTCAGCAGCTCGACTATGCCAAGCGCCGCGCCGGCAGCAACTTCCCACTGGCGGCACAGATCGACCAGCGCCAGCGCGAAATCATGGAGCAGCAGCGCATGGTCAAGGAAATGATGGGCCGCTGATACGCAACCAGAACCAATCGCGGGGCAAGCCCGTTCCCACGCCCGACAACTGCGGCGTGGGAGCGGGCTTGCCCCGCGATGGTTTCAAGCGCGGCTCAGGCGTTGCCGGACAGCTTCAGGCGCGCCGCCTGGGTGAAGTCGAGCATGCGGTTCAGCGGCTTGATCGCCTTGGGGATCAGTGCCGGCTCGACGAAGATCTCGTTGCTGGCGTTGCGCAGGCAGTCCAGCACCCGCTCCAGGGTGTTCATCGCCATCCACGGGCAGTGGGCGCAGCTGCGGCAAGCCGCGCCGTTGCCGGCGGTCGGCGCCTCGACGAATACCTTGTCCGGGCACAGCTGCTGCATCTTGTAGAAGATGCCGCGGTCGGTGGCGACGATGAAGGTCTTGTTCGGCAGGGTCTGCGCCGCCTTGATCAACTGGCTGGTGGAACCCACCGCGTCGGCCAGCTCGATCACCGCTTCCGGCGACTCCGGATGGACCAGGATCGCCGCCTCCGGATACAGCGCCTTCATGTCGGCCAACTGGCGCGACTTGAATTCCTCGTGAACGATGCAGGCACCGTCCCACAACAGCATGTCGGCGCCGGTCTGCTTCTGGATGTAGCGGCCCAGGTGCTGGTCCGGCCCCCAGATGATGGTCTCGCCGTTGTCCATCAGGCTCTCGACGATCTCCAGCGCGCAGCTTGAAGTCACCACCCAGTCGGCCCGCGCCTTCACGGCCGCGGAGGTGTTGGCATAGACCACCACGGTGCGCTCGGGATGCTGGTCGCAGAACGCCGAAAAGGCCTCCACCGGGCAACCCAGGTCGAGGGAACAGGTCGCCTCGAGGGTGGGCATCAGCACGCGCTTTTCCGGAGTAAGGATCTTGGCGGTCTCGCCCATGAAGCGTACGCCTGCGACCACCACGGTCTCGGCCGGATGCTGCTTGCCGAAGCGCGCCATCTCCAGCGAGTCGGACACGCAGCCGCCGGTTTCCTCGGCCAGGGCCTGGATCACCGGATCGCAGTAATAGTGGGCGACGAGCACGGCGTTCTGCTTCTTCAGCTCGGCGGCGATGGCCGCACGGTATTCGGCCTCCTGCGCGGGCGTCAGCGGGTTGGGCTGCTTGGCGTCGAGGTGGGCCTGTACCAACAGGCGTTCGGAAATCTGGGTCATGATCGCTGGACCTGCGGGGCGCGTGCGCGCGTCAGTCGAGTGTATCACCCGGCCCTGGCAGATCGGCTAACGGCGCCGGATGGCCAGCAGTGGCAGGCCCTCGCGGCCCCTCTGCGGGCGCGGATTATTATCGGACGGCGAAGGCTACAGGCAATCGCAGCGATGCAAAAGGGGTTTTTGTGCGCCCGCCCGGATGCAATCGCGGGGCAAGCCCACCCCCACGCCAATCCACGTGGAGGCCGGCTTGCCCCGCGCAAAGGGCCATCCGGGGAAGGCTCAGCCCTGCGGCTGCAGCACCGCCAGCTGGCTGCTGATCAGCATGGCGAACTCTTCGACGGTCATCTTCTGGCCGTTGAACTCGACCATGCCGTCGGCGTACTGCAGGCTCGATACCACATCGTTGCCCTGCACCGTGGCCATGCCGCTTTGCAGCGCCATCATGCCGACCATCTCGCCAGCCTGGCCAGACTGCTGGGCAATGGCCTGGGCGTCGGTCTCGCCATCGAGCAGCGCCTGCAGGGTAGCCAGGTCGCCGATCATCGGCTTGGACACGCTCAGCTTGCCATGCAGGCGGCTGATCAGTTGCTTGCCCAACTGGTCGGGCGGCAGGTCGAACGAGCTTGGATTGGCGAAGTCCATCGCCAGGTTGAACTGGCTTTCACCATTGGCGGTCTTGAACGCCAGCTTCTCGATCGCCAGTTGCGGCTTGCCCGCCAGCAAGCGCTGCAGGTCACCCTGGACCTTGGCCTGCTCCTCGGGAGTCATGTCGAACGACGGCAGCGCCTCACCCTCGGCGGCGGCCTGCTGGACCTCCGGCAGACGAGCCTGGTACCACTCCATCAGTGCCTGCATGGCCGGGATGTCGACGGACTTCATGGTGAAGACCATCTCGCCGCTGCCAACCTTGCGCCCGGCGTAGGTGATGTCCGACACCTTGTATTCCAGGCGGCCAGAGAGCTTGTCCTTGGCCTCGCCATCGGCGCTATACAGGTTGTTCTGCTGCAACCCCTTGAGCACCAGAACTTCCTGCTTCGGCCCGGAGGTCACCTGAAGGTCGGCCAGCGCCAGGTCGATGTTGCCGACATAAATCATGTCGTGGGCCGTCTCGCTGAGCTTGCCACCGATCTTGAAGCCGTTGAGCAGGACCTTGACCGGTGCGTCCTGGGCATCGGCGAAATTCAGCTCCAGGCGATCGGCGTTGGCATGGATCTCGGCGGCCTTGCCGTCACGATCACCAATGACCCGCAGTTGCAGGCCGGAGAAATCGAGCACCTTCTCGCCATCCTGCTCAAGCTTGACCGGCGCCAGGCGGATATCGCTGTCGACCGTGCCGCCATAGCCCAGGCTGACCTGGCCGCTTACCGGTGCCTTGTCGCCGGCAGCGGCGAACCATGGCGCGGTGAAGTCGTCCTTTTGCAGCTCGCTGTTGCTGGTGGCCATCACCGGCATCAGCTTGAATGCCTTGACCCGCGACCAGGGGAACGGGCCGTGCTCGATCCGGTCGACCACGCCGACGTCGAAGTTCAACGTTTCGCCCTCGCCCAGCTGGATGTTCTGGGCCTTCAGGCGGTAGTGCGCGGTGCTGGTGAAGAAGTGCTGGTCCAGCGAGGCCAGCTCGATGGTCATGCTGCCACCGGTATTGGCCAGGGCCTTCTTCAGTTCGTCGTTGCCCTGGGTGATCGAGCGCTGCAGCTCGGCGGGCAACTGCTTGCCGGTGTACCAGGCGCCAGCGGTGGTTGCGACGGCGATGGCGACGGCCAGGCCGGAAAGGATGCCTACTGATTTCTTCATGAATAGAACCGATTGCTGTCCATAGGGCTATGCGCGACCTCATCGCCGCGACGGGGGCCGAATGATAGCACCGCAGGCATGGCCAAGGGATGGCCGGCATACCAGGCGCCCAGCCAGAAAGCGTAAATTTTTACGAACACGAAAGACGATCAAAATCGCAAAAAAACGCACATCTTCCGAACAATCAGGCTATAAAACCGATAAATATTTCAATTTAGTAACATCTTGTCATGTTTAACTTGACACCCATCAGGCCATCGTTTTTTATTTTTCCCACCTTGCCCAGCGCCCCATCCACGAAGAAGAACAATCGCGCCGCCATCATGCCCATTCGCCCCGACCCCCAGGCGCCGCCGTTTTCGTCCCGGCGTTGCCAGCCCTGACACCCGCGCCCTCCCCCGCGCACTCCCTTGCTCCAACATAAAAGGTGAACAACATGGAGCTCGTCCGCTCGTCCTTGCCGTGCCCGTCGCACGCCGTGCCCGCTGCCCTGGCTCAGGAGTCCCGCCCGCATGCAGACTGACCACCGCGCAGCCGGCAACGGCCAGTTCCGTAAATCCCTGCGCCTCTGGCACGTGGTGATCATCGGCCTGGCCTACCTCACCCCGATGACCGTGTTCGACACCTTCGGCATCGTCTCCGGCCTCACCGCCGGGCACGTGCCCAGTGCGTACATCCTGGCCCTGGCCGGCATCCTGTTCACCGCCGTGAGCTATGGCACCCTGGTACGCCGCTTCCCCCAGTCCGGCTCGGCCTATACCTACACCCAGCGGGCCATCAACCCGCATGTCGGCTTCCTGGTCGGCTGGTCGTCGCTGCTCGACTACCTGCTGCTGCCGATGGTCAACGCGCTGCTGGCCAAGCTCTACCTGTCGGCGATGTTCCCCGAGGTGGCAGGCTGGGTCTGGGTCGTCGGCTTCGTCATCGTGATCAGCCTGATCAACATGCGCAGCGTCAACCTGGTGGCGCACTTCAACCTGCTGTTCGTGCTCGTCCAGGTGGCGATCATGAGCGTGTTCGTCTACCTCTGCGTGCGTGGCCTGGATCAGGGAGAGGGCCTGGGCACGGCGTGGAGCCTGATTCCGTTCGTCGACGACAAGACCCAGTTCAGTGCCCTGGCCGCCGGTGCGACCATCCTGTGCTTCTCGTTCCTGGGCTTCGATGCCGTGACCTGCCTGTCCGAGGAAACCCGCGAGCCAGGCCGGATCATCCCGCGGGCGATCTTCCTCACCGCGCTGATCGGCGGCGTGGTGTTCATCCTGGTGTCGTACTTCATCCAGGCCTACTTCCCGACCATGGCACGCTTCCACGACCAGGAGGCGGCCCTGCCGGAGATCGCCCTGTACGTCGGCGGCAAGCTGTTCCAGTCGGTGTTCATCGCCTGCACGGTGATCAATACCCTGGCCTCGGGCCTGGCCTCGCAGACCAGCGTGTCGCGCCTGCTGTACGTGATGGGCCGGGACAACGTGATCCCGGCCGGGGTGTTCGCCCGCCTGCACCCACGCTACAAGACCCCGGTACTGAACATCGCCGTGGTCGGCCTGATCTCGCTGTCGGCGATCTTCTTCGACCTGGTCACCGCCACCTCGATCATCAACTTCGGCGCACTGGTGGCGTTCAGCTTCGTCAACCTGTCGGTGATCAACCACTGCTACTTGCGTGAAGGCAATCGCCAGGGGCTGATGAACAAGCTCAAGTACCTGGTCTTGCCGACCATCGGTTTCTGCATCATCGTCTCGCTGTGGCTGGACCTGAACGAGCATTCGCTGCTGTTCGGTGGCCTCTGGGCCATGCTCGGCGTACTGTACCTGGCCTGGCTGACCAAGGCGTTCCGGGTCGCGCCACCGAACTACCTTGCCGATTGATACTCGCCGCCAACGACGACGCCCGCGCCTGAACGCGGGCGTTGTCCATGTTCGAAAAGGAAAATGTCCATGCCGCTGCGCCGCCTGTCCATCCAATGGAAGATCACCCTGCTCGCCGGTCTGTGCCTGCTGGTGATCGTCGCCTTGCTGGTCGCCACCTCGCTCACCCAGGCCCGCCGCAGCGCCACGCTGGTCAGCCAGGCCAGTGCCCAGATGCTCGAGCAGAGCGCGCGCCTGCGCCTGCAGGCCCAGGCCGAGACCCAGACCCTGCGCATCCAGCGCTACTTCATGGACGCCTACCAGTACGGCAACGGCTTCGCCCAGGTGGTCCAGGTCCTCAAGGCCCGCGGCGACGCCGACCTGCGCGCCGCGCTGAGCGCCCAGGCGCGCAAGGCCCTGGCCGGCAACCCGAAGCTGATCGGCCTGTACCTGGTGTTCCAACCCGACGCCCTGGACCACCAGGACAGCCGCTTCGTCGGCCAGGCCGAGCAGGGCAGCAACGACAGCGGGCGTTTCTCCCTGTACTGGTCGCAACCCAGCCCCGGCACCCTGGAGTCCGAGGCCATGCCCGAGTCGATGCTGGCCGACACCAGCGTCGGCGCCAATGGCTCGCCCTACAACCGCTGGCTGACCTGCCCACAGGAGTCAGCCAAGGCCTGCGTGCTCGACCCCTACCTCGACGAGGTCAACGGTCGCCAGGTACTGATGACCAGCATCGCCCTGCCGCTGCTGGAGAACGGCAAGGTGATCGGTGTGATCGGCCTGGACATCGGCCTGGACAACCTGCAGCAGCAAAGCCTGGACGGCCGCCAGGAGCTGTACGACGGCCAGGGCCAGGTCAGCATCGTCAGCCCTGCCGGCCTGCTTGCCGGCCATAGCCGCGACGCCACCCAACTGGGCAAGCCCCTCGCGCAGGCCGTCGCCGACGGCGTGCTGCGTATCGCCCGGCCGTTCGCCCCCATCCCCGACGCCGCGCCCTGGCAGGTACTGCTGGAGCTGCCGCAAGACGTGCTGCTGGCGCCGGCGGTGGCCCTCAACCAGCGCCTGGACGCGCACAACCAGAGCGCCAACCTCACCAGCCTGCTGATCGGCCTGGCAGCAGCGGTACTGGGCTTGCTGCTGGTGTGGCTGACCGCCCGCGGCGTGACCCGACCGATTCTCGCCGTGGCCGAGCGCCTGAAGGACATCGCCAGCGGCGAAGGCGACCTGACCCGGCGCCTGGACTACAACCGTGACGATGAACTGGGCCAACTGAGCGGCTGGTTCAACCGCTTCCTCGACAAGCTCCAACCGGTCATCGCCCAGCTCAAGGCGTCGCTGCAGGAGGCCCGCGGTACTGCCGACCAGTCGGCAGTGATCGCCACCCAGACCAGTACCGGCATGCAGCAACAGCATCGCGAGATCGAGCAAGTGGCCACCGCCGCCAATGAAATGAGCGCCACCGCCCACGATGTCGCCAACAACGCGGCCCAGGCCGCGCAAGCGGCACGCGGTGCCGATCAGGCCGCCCGCGAAGGGCTGGCATTGGTCACGGCGAACCGCCAGGACATCGAGCGGCTGGCCGACGGCATGGACGCCGCCATGCACGAGGCGCGCAGCCTGGAAAGCCGCAGCGAGCAAATCGGCTCGGTGCTCGAGGTGATCCGCGCGATTGCCGAGCAGACCAACCTGCTGGCCCTCAACGCCGCCATCGAGGCCGCTCGGGCCGGCGAGGCCGGACGTGGCTTTGCAGTGGTCGCCGATGAAGTGCGCAACCTGGCCCAGCGCACCCAGGTGTCGGTCGAGGAGATCCGCCAGGTGATCGAGGGCCTGCAACACGGCACCCGCGATGTGGTGGGCGCCATGGCCACAGGCCAGCGCCAGGCCCAGGACAGCGCGACGCAGATGGCCCAGACCCTGCCGGCACTGCAACGCATCGGCGAGGCCGTGATGGTGATCACCGACATGACCTTGCAGATCGCCTCGGCCGCCGAGGAGCAGAGCGCGGTGGCCGAGGAGGTCAACCGCAATGTCGCAGGCATCCGCGACGTGACCGAGTCACTGTCCGGCCAGGCCGACGAATCGGCGCGGATCAGCCAGGCGCTGAACCAGCTGGCCAACCAGCAGCAGACGCTGATGGCGCCGTTCCGGGTCTGACCCTGGTCGCTCCCGCAGCCCGCTAACCGGGCGGGCGGGAGCCGGCCGGAGCGTCCGCCAGTCGCACGTTCAAGACTTTCATATCGTGTTGACGTTCTTTTCACGCAACGTCCTTTAGCGTCGCCTCCCTTAGCGGCCGCCACCCCGAACTCCGGCGGCCACCTGGTGCAACGAGGCCCACGTGTCGACTACTTCCTCCCCCGCTCGCAAACCCATGGACTGGGCCGGTCTCGGCTGGCTCCTGCTGTTCTTCTGGTATTTCTCCGGCGTCATCCAGGCCCTGCTGCTGTTCAGCGGCACCACTGGCTTTGCCGGCTTCCGCGACTCCTTGATCCTCAGCAGCCTGTGGCTGGCCCCGGTACTGCTGCTGCCGCGCCTGACCCGCCCGCTCAGCGCGCTGATCGGCCTGGTGCTGTGGGCCACATCGCTGGTGGGCCTGAGCTACTTCGGTATCTACCACCAGGAGTTTTCGCAAAGCGTCATCTTCGTGATGTTCGAGTCCAATACCGCCGAGGCCGGGGAGTACTTCAGCCAGTACTTCAACATCTGGCTGTGCCTGGGCCTGCTGCTCTATACCGTGGTCGCGGTACTGCTGTGGAAGCGCGTGCGTCCCGTCCACCTGCCGTTGTACAGCCGTGTCCCGGTGGTGGTGCTGCTGCTCGGTTCGATCCTGGTCTACCCGTTCTACAAGCACATGGTCACCCAGCAGCGCAACTTCGCCGACGCCCAGGAAAAGGTCGAGCAGCGCATGGAAGCGGCCGTGCCATGGCAACTGGTAGTGGGCTACCGGCAGTACCGCCAGCAACTGGACAACATGCAGAACCTGCTGCAGAAGAATGCCGCCCTGCCGCCCCTGGAAAACCTCAAGGACAGCAGCGGCGACCAGCCGCGCACCCTGGTGCTGGTACTGGGCGAGTCCACCACCCGCGAGCACATGCACCTGTACGGCTATGGCCGCGACACCACGCCGAACCTCGATGCCCTGGCCGCCAGCGGCCAAGGCCTGACGGTGTTCCGCAATGTCGTCTCGCCGCGCCCCTACACCATCGAGGTGATGCAGCAGATCCTCACCTTCGGCGATGAAGAACACCCCGACCGTTTCCTCACCGATCCGTCGCTGATCAATCTGATGAAACAGGCAGGCTACAAGACCTTCTGGATCACCAACCAGCAGACCATGACCAAGCGCAACACCATGCTCACGACGTTCTCCCAGCAGACCGACGAGCCGGTGTACCTGAACAACCAGCGCAACCAGAATGCCAGCCAGTACGACAGCGTGGTCCTGGCCCCCTTCGACAAGGCACTCAAGGATCCGGCGCAGAAAAAACTCATCATCGTCCACCTGCTGGGCACCCACATGGACTACCGCTACCGCTACCCGGACGAGTTCGACCACTTCAAGGACAAGGTCGGCGCGCCGGCGGTGCTGAGCGCCGACCAGCTGGAAACCTACAACTTCTATGACAACGCGGTGCGCTACAACGACTTCGTGGTCTCGGACCTGATCAAGCGCTACTCGGCAACGACACCGAACGGCTTCCTGCTGTACCTCTCCGACCACGGCGAGGACGTGTACAGCTCCGGCAACCATGATCGCCTCGGCCGCAACGAGCTCGATCCGACCCGGCCGATGTACACCATCCCCTTCCTGCTGTGGACTTCGCCGAGCTGGCAGGCCAGCCACCCACGCGACTTGCAGGCGATGGCCAACCGCTCCTACAGCAGCTCGCACCTGATCCACACCCTGTCCGACCTGGCGGGCCTGAGCTACGACCGCTACGACCCGAGCAAGAGCGTGGTGAACCCCCTGTTCAACGCAACCCCGCGCTGGATCGGCGACCCCTATGCCAAGAACGGGCTGCACGAGTTCGACAAACTGCCCGGTGCCGATGCGCCACAGCAACAGCAGACGGCCAGCAGCGACACCCCTCGCCCGGACGGGAAGTGACCCCCTCCTGAAGCGCGCCTTGTAGCGCCCTGCCCCACCTCGAAGCCGATACCTGAACCACAGGTATCGGCTTTTTTCGTGCCTGAAGTTTATGCATGAATTTTTTTCAGGCAATTTGCAGCAATGACATTGCAAATATTACAAAACGACGACAATAGCCATCGATATGACATGGTAAAAACTCGTCAACCATGGTGTTTTACCGGAAAAAAGAGCTAAAGCCCCGATATTGCTGAGGTTTTCACCCTATCAAAATGACGAAACACTTCATTCCAAAACAGAATGATTTAACAACTAAAGGTCGTTTGTTGGGCACGCCTTTCCAAGCTGATACTGATTTCCATCAATGCAAACGCAACCGCCGTGGTCATGGAGAAACCCCCGGCCAATATTTATCGCCGCGCCATCGGAAGTGACCAGAACACAACAAAAACAACACACTCACTGAACGCAGATCAAATAGGTTGCCCATGACCGATTCGAACAACAAAGCAAGTTTGACTGCCGCTGCACCGCCCTCTGGAAATCTCAAACGCACCCTGACCAGTCGCCACCTGAACATGATCGCCATCGGTGGCTCGATCGGCACCGGGCTGTTCGTCTCCTCCGGCGCCACCATCGCCCAGTCCGGCCCCGGTGGCGCCTTGCTGTCCTTCGCGGTCATCGGCCTGATGGTCTACTTCCTGATGACCAGCCTCGGCGAACTGGCCGCCTGCATGCCGGTCAGCGGCTCGTTCTCCACCTATGCCTCGCGCTACGTCGACCAGAGCTTCGGCTTCGCCCTGGGCTGGAACTACTGGTACGCCTGGGCGGTGACCATTGCCGTGGACCTGGTGGCAGTGCAGATCATCATGACCTACTGGTTCCCGGACACCCCGGGGGTGATCTGGAGCGCCGCGTTCCTGGGCCTGCTGCTGGCACTGAACGTCGCCTCGGTACGGTTCTTCGGCGAGGCCGAGTTCTGGTTCGCCCTGATCAAGGTCGTGACCATCGTCGTCTTCATCGTCGTGGGCGTGCTGATGCTGCTGGGCATCCTCGAGGGCGGCCAGGACGGTGGCGCCCACCTCTGGCAACTTGGCGACGCACCGATCGCCGGCGGCCTGCCAGCACTCATCGGGGTGGCCATGATCGTCGGCTTCTCCTTCCAGGGCACCGAGTTCGTCGGCATCGCCGCAGGCGAGACGGAAAACCCCGGGCGCAACATCCCCAAGGCCGTACGCCAGATCTTCTGGCGCATCCTGCTGTTCTATGTGTTCACCATCATCGTGATCGGCTTGCTGATCCCTTATACCGATCCGCGTCTGCTCAAGGATGGCCTGTCGGACATCACCATCAGTCCGTTCACCCTGATCTTCACCAAGGCCGACATGCTCGCCGCCGCTGCCGTGATGAACGCGGTGATCCTGACCTCGGTACTGTCGGCGGGCAACTCGGGCATGTACGCCTCGTCGCGCATGCTCTACAGCCTGGCCCTGGAGGGCAAGGCGCCGGCCCTGTTCGCCAGGGTCACCCGCAGCGGCACGCCGATCTGGGCCTTGCTGGCCACCGCCGCGATCGCCGGCCTGTGCCTGCTGACCTTCCTGTTCAGCCCCGGCAAGATCTACCTGTGGCTGCTGAACACTTCCGGCATGCTCGGCTTCATTGCCTGGCTGGGCATTGCCGTCAGCCACTACCGCTTCCGCCGCGGCTACACCTTCCATGGCAACGACCTGGCGAAACTGCCCTACGTGTCGAAGTTCTTCCCGTTCGGCCCGCTGTTCGCCTTCGCCCTGTGCATGGTGGTCATGCTAGGGCAGAACTACCAGGCCTTCATCGGCGGGCAGATCGACTGGATCGGCGCCCTCGCCACCTACGTCGGCCTGGTGCTGTTCGTGGCGATGTGGCTGGGCCACAAGCTGATCACCGGATCACGGACGGTTCGCTACCGGGAGATGGACTTCTCCTTCATCGAAACGCGCAGGACCGAGCGCCAGCCGACGGCCAATTCGCCGAGCCCCGCCACCGCGAGCCAACTGCCCGCCTGAGAACCACCGCGGGCCGCCAGCGGCCCGCCCTTATTGCCCGGGATCATGATGACCAGCAATTTTCTCGACTCCTATTACGAAGCCAGCAACGACCGCATCCCCTACCCGACCCAACGCGGTCGCACCGATACCCACGTCTGCATCCTCGGCGGCGGCCTGGCTGGGCTGTCGACCGCGCTGGGGCTTGCCGAACGCGGAATCACCGACGTCACGCTGGTCGAGTCGCAACGGCTCGGCCATGGCGCCTCGGGACGTAACGGCGGATTCGTCTTCGGTGGCTACAGCCTGGGCAACGCCGACCTGCTGGCGACGCTGGGCGCAGACGAAGCACGTCGCCTCTACCGGCTGACCCTCGATGCCGTCGAGCTGATCCGCGAGCGCACCCGTCGCTACGCCATCGACTGCGACCTGGTAGACCAGGGCGTGATCCTCGCCAACTGGTTCAACGACCCTTCGCGCCTGGAACAACCACGCCAGTTGATGAAGCAGGCCTATGGCGTCGACTGGGAATACATCGCCCCCGGGGAGCTACGGGAGCAACTGAAGACCGAGCGCTATTACGGCGGCCTGCTGGAGCGCAACGCCTTCCACTTCCATCCGCTGAAATATGTCTGTGGCATTGCCCGCGCCGCGACTGCCGCCGGGGTAACGCTGTTCGAACGCTCACCGGTCACCCAGCTCGAGAAAAAGCCCGACGGCAGCTTCGTCGTGCGCACCGGCGAAGGCGAGATCCACGCCCAGCACGTGGTCTTCGCCGGTGGTGGCTATGCGCGAGGCGTGCATGCCCCGGTCGAGCGCGCCGTGCTGCCGATCGCCACCTACGTGGTCGCCACGCAGCCCCTGGGCGCCGGCCTGGCACAGGCCATCGCCTGCGAATCGGCGATCTACGACACACGCTTCGCCTTCGACTACTACCGCCCCCTGAAAGATACCCGGATCCTCTGGGGCGGACGGATTTCCATCCTCGACCGCAGCCCGCAAGCGATCGCCAAGCTGCTCAAGGCCGACCTGGCGAGCGTCTACCCACAGTTGGCCGATGCGCAAATCGACTACGCCTGGGGAGGCCTGATGAGTTATGGCCGCCATCAGATGGCCCAGATCGGCCAGGACGACCAGGGTATCTGGCACGCGGTGGGGTTCGGCGGGCACGGCATGGCGCCGACCACCGTGGCCGGCGAAGTGCTGGCCGACGCCATCGCCTGCCAGCGGCCGATTCCGGACGGATTCGCGCACTTTGGCCTGGACCGTACCTACGGCCTGGCCGGCCTGGTTGCCGCACAAGCCACCTATACGGCCTACCAGGCACGCGATGCGTTCGATGCCAGGCGCCTGAACCGCTGAGCAGCCCGCTGCGTGCACGGGGCGGACTCTCCACCGCCCCGGCCTCACTGCCCCAGCTGCCCCAGGTCGGCTGCCAGCTGCAATCGCGCGGTGTACCAGTCGACCACCGAACTGACCCGGCGCTGCTGCGCGGTGGCCAGGTCGTTCTGGGCGTTGAGCAATTCGATGATGCCCCCTACGCCAGCCTTGTAACGCCCCATCGCGACCCGGTGCGACTGGCTGGCGCTGTCCACCAGGCGGCGACTGATGGCCAACGCGCGGGTACGCGCATCCAGGGTCTGGCGGCTACGCCACACGCTCAGGGCAATGCTGCGTTCGGCCTGCTGCAGGTCCTGCTCGCGCGCTCCGGCCTCGTATTCGGCGGCGCGGGTTCGCCGCCGAGCCAGAAAGCCATCGAAGATCGGCACGCTCACCTGCACCCCCACGGTCCAGGTCTCGATCTGCTGGCGCGACGCGACCTGCTCGACGGGCGTGTCGTCATGCCGGTAGCTGCTGTAGAGGGAGACCGTCGGCCGCCCCTGGGCACGCTCGGCATCGGCCCGGGCCAGGCTCGAAGACCATTCGGCACGGGCTTTTTCCACCGAAGGGTGATTCAGCCGGGCCTGCGCCATCAGCGCATCGACGCTGGCACTGAACGCCGCCTCCTGCCCCTGCGGTTCATCCAGCGCCTCCAGGCGCAGCGGCAGCGACGGCGACAGGTGCAAGGCGCTGGCCAGGGCGCCCTGGGCGGCGGCCAGGTCGCCCTCGGCCAGCACCCGCTCGAGCTGGGCCTGCTCGAACGTCGTCTGCGCCTGCAGCCGATCGGCCTGCTCGCCCGCCCCGGCCTGGTGCTTGGCGGTGGTCACCTTGAGACTGTCGGCGGCCAACGCCTCGATGCTGCGCCGCGCCTCGAGCAGGGCAGTGTTGGCCTGGACCTGGTAGAACGCCTTGCTGGTGTCCAGCACCACCTGCTGGATCTGCTCGACCCGGCTGCTGCTGGCGGCGTTGAGCAGTTGCCGGGCACTTTCCACCCTGGCCTTGCGCAGACCGAAGTCGTACAGCACCCAGTTCAGGTTCAAGCCATAGCTGCTGGTGCGCGCATCGAGGCTCGAGTTGGCCTCGGGAAAACCGTCGTAGCGGGTCTTGCGATTGGCCCGGCCACTGCTGGCGGTGCCCTGCAAGGTCGGCCAATACGCCGAACGTTCGGCCTCCATGCTCGCCTGGCTGCTCAGTTGCGTCCGCCAGGCCGCCTCGATCTGCGGATCGGCGCACAGTGCCATGGCCACTGCCCGAGACAAGCCCAGCGCCTCCCCCGGACGCAACGGCCCCGGGCAGGCTTCGATATCCGTCGCCGCCAGGACTGGCAGGCCAACCAGCACCAACACCCCGAGCAGCCAGCGCCCAGTGCTCATGGCGCCGGGTCCGGCCGCGGCCCGTCGAAGGCCACCCGGCCGTTGGCCAGGGCCAGTACACGCTGGGCCGAGCGAATGGTGTCCGGCCGGTGGGCGACGATCACCCGCGTGATGTTCAGCGCCTGCAGCGCCTGGTTGACCGCGGCCTCGCGCTGGATATCCAGGTGACTGGTGGCCTCGTCGAGAAACAGCAGCCGCGGCCGCCGGTACAGCGCCCGGGCCAGCAGGACACGCTGCTTCTGCCCGCCCGACAGCACCGTGCCCATATCGCCGACCAGGGTGTTGTAGGCCATCGGCATGCGCAGAACATCCTCGTGCACCGCGGCCAGCCGGGCGCACTGCTCGATCCAGGCCTGGTCGGCGTCAGCTGCGAAGAAACAGATGTTGTCGCCGATCGAACCGGCGAACAGCACATCGTCCTGCAGCACCGTGGCGCTCAGGCGCCGCAGGCGGTCGACGTTGCCGGCATCGATCGGCTCGCCATCGAGCAGCACCTGGCCTTCGACCGGCGGCAGGATGCCGAGCATGACATTGAGCAGCGTGGTCTTGCCGCAACCCGACGGCCCGACGATGGCCAGCGACTCGCCCGGCTCGATCACCAGCGACACGCCGTCGAGCACCCAGGGCTCGTGGTCGGAGTAGCGAAAACGCAACTGGCGCACCTCGAGCCGCGGCACCGGCACGTCTGCCGCCACCTCGAGCGGTGCCACCGTCGACCTGGGCTCGGCGCTGTGCAGCACGATATCGGCCAAGCGCTCGCCGTGCAGGCGCAGCATCAGCACATCGACCAACTTGTCGATCAGGCTCGCCACCCGGTTATTGAACTGGTCCTTGTAGGCATTGAACGCGATCAGCATGCCGGCACTGAACGCCCCCTCGATCACCTGCCGCGCACCCAGCCAGATCACCAGCAGCGTCACCGTGCCGAACAGCAGGCCATTGAAGGCGCGGTACAGCAGTTGCAGCTTCTGCGGCCGCAGCCCGGCGTTGATCTCGTCCACCAGCAACCCGCTCCACACCGTGGCGCGCTGTTCCTGATGGGCGAACAGCTTGAGCGTGCGCACCCCGCGCATGCTCTCCAGGAAATAGCTCTGCTGGCGGGCCGCCCGCACCAGCTCTTCCTCGCTGGCCCGGCGCAGCGGACCGAACCAGGCCCAGCGCGCGAGGGCATAGATCAGCATGGCAGCCACCGCGATCAACGCCAGTGGCGGGCTGTAGAGGAACATCAGGGCCAAGGTCACCACGGTCATCGCGCCATCGAGCAGCGCCTCGATGAACGAGGTGGTCAGGGTCCGCTGGATCGACTTGAGCGAACCGAAGCGCGAGATGATGTCGCCCAGGTGGCGCCGCTCGAAGTAGGCCACCGGCAAGCGCACCAGATGGCTGAAGACGTTGATCTGCCACTGGGTGCCCAGCAACGTGCCGAGGTACATCAAGGCCCAGGAGCGGGCCAGCGACAACGCCTGCTGGGCCAGCAGCAGCAGGCCGAAACCAAGCGCCAGTACCGCCAGCAGGTCGAGGTCGGCACTGACCAGCACCTTGTCGATCACCGTCTGCAGGAAGAATGGCGTGAGGATCATGCACAGTTCCAGCGCCGCGCCCAGCGCCAGCACATGCCCCAGCACGCCACCGAAGCCCTGCACCCGCCCCAGCAGCCGGCGCAGCGGCAAAGGCGTCTTCACCTCGCCGGGCTGGAAGTCACCCTCCGGCCACAGTTCCAGGGCCACGCCAGTGAAGGCGTCGGAGACCTCCTGGCGGGTCAGCCGACACAGCCCCCGGGCCGGGTCGTGCAGGGTCACCCAGCGCGGGCCGACTTCCTTGAGCACCACGAAATGGTTGAAATTCCAGTGCAGGATGCACGGCAGCTTGAGCTGGTCGAGGGCCTCGAGCTCCAGGCGCAGGGGCCGGCTGGCCAGTCCCAGCTGGGCCGCCATGGCCATCAGTTGCTTGAGCGTGGCGCCCTTCATCGACGGCGACAGCTTCTGGCGCAGCGACTGCAGGTCGTGGACCTGGCCATGGTAGGCGGCAATCATCGCCAGGCAGGCCTGGCCGCATTCGGCCGCCTCGACCTGGAGGATCACAGGCAGCTTGCGGCCAACGCCGAAGCTCAGGGATTGGGCAATGCTCACAGTCGTTTTCCTATGCCGCGCAGCGGTTCGAGCAGCCATTCGTAGAGCGGCAGGTTCTCCAGCATGATGTCGGCGTCCAGCTGCATGCCCGAACGCAGGCGCTCCTCGCGCCCACGGGCGAACAGGCTCTGCCGCTCGAGGCTGACCCGAACCCGGTACAACGGCCCCTGCTCGCGCAGCGCCTCGGAGGCCGCGCCCACGGTCATGATCTCGTCGGCCGGCAAGGCGCTGCGCGACACCGAGGCCACGGTGCCGCGGGCCAGGCCGAAGTGCTGGTAGGGATAGGCCTGGTAGCGCAGCATCACCGCGTGCCCGGGGCGCACGAAGCCCGCCGAGCGGCTGGGCACATAGAGTTCGGCGTAGAGTTGGCTGTCCTGGGGCACCAGGCTGAACAGCGGGCGGCTGACATCGGCACGGGCGCCATTGACCACACCGATGGCCGTCACTTCCCCGCTGGCCGGTGCAGTGATCACCACCTGGCGCTTGACCTCGCTCTCCAGCAGGCTGCTCTGGCTCTCCAGCAGGCGCCGCTCAAGGTCAGCCAACTGCTTGGTCTGGTTGAACGGCAGCTCGGCCAGCTCCGCCCGCAATGCCGCGCTGTCGTTGCGTAACGACAGCAGCGAACGGTTCAACTCCTCGGCCCGTAGTCGGACCTCCAGCACCGCATCCTGCTTGGCCTGGAGCAAGTCGCGAGACACGAAGTCCTGGCGCTGCAGCTCGGCGTAACGCTCGGCGATGCCTTGGGCCAGGGCCAGGCGCTGGGTGTTGAGGGCGATCTGCGCGCTGACCTTGTCCTGCTCGCCGAGCAGCATCGCCAGGCGCCGCTGCTTGCCGTCACGCTCCTGCTGGTGGAGCACGCGGGTCTCGGCGATCTCGTCGGCCAGGCTGTTGTTGCGTCGCTGGATCAGCCGACTGATGGCCACCTGGTTGGCAGCAGCATCGCCGTTGTGGGTGTCGCTGACCAGGGTCAGCAGCGCCGCCCCGGCCTCGACCTGTTGCCCTTCGCTGACCGCCAGGTCCTGAACCACGCCCACCTGGGGCGCGAACACCTTGACCAACCCGCCTTCGGGCACCAGCACGCCGGTGACCGCCTCGCGCCGGGTGTAGCTGGCCAGGCTGAGAAACAGGCCAAGCGCCACACAGAACAGCACCGCGCCGGCGCCGGCCAGGCGCAAGGAGGGCGGCGAGACCAGCACCACACTGCCCAGTTCCTTGTCCCTGCCTGCCTGCAGCGCTTCCTTTCGAAATAGCATTCCCTGACCACGATCCCGGCAAATTCCAAATTCGCCCCCGCGCCACGACAGGCGCATGGGGCACTGCCAGCCTAAACAGGCGTGCCTTGCTCGACACTAGTACAGGTGGGCTATTGCGCAAGGCCGTCCCAGATGGGCCTGAGAGACAAGGACAGTGGCACCGCGACATTAGGTCACCCGTTCTATTGCCGGGCCGAAGAGGGCAAGGGAGAGTATTTCGCCATGTCCTGGGCACAGGACGTATCTCGGATGGAACACCTTCAACGAGCAAGAGGAAGCCCATGATGAACAGCGAACAACACACCCTTCGCACCCTCAGCAGCGACGAACTGGAACAGGTCAGCGGCGGCTGGTCGGTCGAAGCCTTTGGCTACCACGTCGGCGCCGACGTAGTGAACTATGGCCAGGGCGACATCCTGCACGTCAGCTGGGGCTCGGGCAGCGACTACAACTTCAAGGAGTTCCAGCTGTGCGCGCAGTGATCGCCCACGGCCAGGAAATCTGAACCACAGGCCCGTCCCAGGGAGTCAGGGGCTCTGGATCGGGTTTCTGGCGCAAACGCAAAAGCCCGCTTCCGGTCACGGAGGCGGGCTTTTTCGTACAGCATCCGGCCAAGCGTGAGGATACGAAGCGGACAGTCCATTCGCATGACCGCACAGAAGCTGTTGCCCGAGAATCGCACTCCAGTCGGGAGAGCACTTGTGCCGGGCCCGCCGGGCCTTCATATTGCCGTGCGGCACCTCACCAACGCGTCGAACACCATCTGTTCCACTCACGGTGTCGGAGCATTCCGTTTTCACCCCTCTGGCGAATACCTGAAATGACTGATATCCCGCTGCTCCTTGCCTTTGTTGCCGCCGCCTCGGTGCTTGCCATAACCCCGGGAGTCGACACGGCAATGGTGCTCAGGGCCGCGACGGTAGAAGGTCGGCGCATTGCGCTCATGGCAGCCGTAGGGATCACGCTCGGCTGCCTTGCCTGGGGAGCGGCGGTCTCGCTTGGGCTTGGCGCGGTTCTGCAGCGCTCCGAGCTCGCCTATACCCTCTTGAAGTCTGCCGGCGCGGCGTACCTGGTGTGGATGGGCGCCAAGCTGCTGCTCAGGCCTCGACAGTCACTCCAGGCCCAAGGCGATGGCACAGTCGCAGCCTCTGCCGGGGCCGCATTCCTGCGTGGTTTCCTGACCAACCTGCTGAACCCGAAGGTCGGGATTTTCTACGTTACCTTCCTGCCTCAGTTCATACCTGCCGGCGTCGCGCTGTCTGCGTACTCGTTCGTCCTGGCGTCGATTCACGTATTGTTGACGCTCGCATGGTTTGGCCTGCTGATCGCCGCAACGATGCCCTTGAAGAAATTCCTGAGCCGCGCCTCGGTGATGACCAGGTTGGACAGGATCACGGGCGGCATCTTTATCGGATTCGGCTTGAAGATCGCCGTATCGTCTACCCGCTAGCGAACCTCAGGATCAATGCAAGGCAGGAGGATCACCCGGTTCGCCCTGGGCCGGACTTTCCAGCGTAAACTCCAGCACAAACGAAAAAGCCCGCTTCCGTTGCCGGAAGCGGGCTTTTTCTTACTGCACATGGTGGGTCGTGTAGGATTCGAACCTACGACCAATTGGTTAAAAGCCAACTGCTCTACCAACTGAGCTAACGACCCGTTGGATGGCGCGTATATTACTGATTTCTCAGAGGAAATCAACACCCCATCGCAATTTTTTCAAAAATATCGGGTTGGGTCCGCGACACCGGCAGCCTTGAAGCCATCCGCACGCAGGCGGCAGCTATCGCACTTGCCGCAGGCTCGGCCTTGGTCATCGGCCTGGTAGCAGGAAACCGTCAGGCTGTAGTCCACGCCACGAGCCATGCCCGCCTGGACGATCTGCGCCTTGCTCAAGTTCTGCAGCGGCGCCTGGATACGGAAGCCCTGCCCTTCGACACCGGCCTTGGTGGCCAGGTTGGCCATGCGCTCGAACGCCTCGACGAACTCCGGGCGGCAGTCCGGATAGCCAGAGTAATCCACGGCATTGACGCCAATGAAAATGTCTCGGGCCTCAAGCACCTCTGCCCAGCCGAGGGCCAGGGACAGGAACACGGTGTTGCGTGCCGGCACATAGGTCACCGGAATCCCTTCGCTCGGGGCTTGCGGCACATCGATGCTGCTGTCGGTCAATGCCGAGCCGCCGATACCGTCCAGGTTCAGACCGATCACCTTGTGCTCGACCGCTCCCAGGTCACGGGCCACCTGCGCCGCGGCATTGAGTTCGGCGCGATGACGCTGGCCGTAGTCGAAGCTCATAGTGTAGCAGGCATAGCCTTCGGCCTTGGCCATGGCCACCACGGTGGCCGAGTCCAGGCCTCCGGAAAGCAGGATTACCGCGCGTTTTTCAGTCATGTCTTTCTTCCTCAACGTCCAGGCTCGTCGTTCCACAGCAGCTTGTGCAACTGCAACTGCAGGCGTACGGGCAGATTGTCGGCAACGATCCAGTCGGCCAGCGCGGTGGCGCTGACCTGATGATGGCTTGGCGAGAACAGCACTTCGCCGGCCCGCTCGGCCAGGTTGTACTGGATCAGCTTGGAAACGGCCCAATCGTAGTCTTCACGAGAACAGATGACGAACTTGACCTGGTCGTTATGGGTCAGCAGGTCGATGTTCTCGTAGCGATTACGGTGTGTTTCCTCCGACCCTGGGGTCTTGAGGTCAAGCACCCGGCTGACCCGGGTGTCGGTGCCGGCGATGTCCAGAGCGCCGCTGGTTTCCAGCGAAACCTCATAGCCGGCATCGCACAGGCGCTGCAGCAACGGCAAGGCATTGGGCTGGGCCAGCGGTTCGCCGCCGGTGACGCAGACGTAGCGCGGCTTGAAGCCGGCCACCTGCTCGAGAATCGAGTCGAGGGTGCGCACGGTACCGCCGCTGAAGGCATAGGCACTGTCGCAGTACTGGCAGCGCAGAGGGCAACCGGTCAGGCGCACGAATACCGTGGGCAGCCCGGCCGTTCGCGTTTCACCCTGCAAGGAGTAAAACACTTCGGTGATGCGTAATGTGTCTTGCATGATCGCCACGGGCGTGACAGCTGAACAGGCTGCCCGCCTCCGTCAGGCACTGTCGCGGACTCGACATAGCGTTATCCGCAGCAGCGTGTTTACGAAAAAAGGGCGGTGATTCTAACGAAAAAACCCGCGACAGGCGCGGGTTTCTTTCGAACGGTACGGCTTAGAGCTTCTGCAGGTCGCGTTGCGCCAGTTGTGCGGCAGACGTGCCGGGGTACTGGGTGATGACCTGCTGCAGGATGCCTTTGACCTTGTCGGTGTGGCCCTGGCGACGCTCGACGTCTGCCAGCTTGTACAGCGAGTCAGGCACTTTGCTGTGCTGCGGATACAGCTGGCTGACCTTGGCGAAGGCCTGGGCAGCGCCCTGCAGATCGCCTTTGGCGAGATTGACTTCGCCGAGCCAGTACTGGGCATTGCCGGCGTACTGGCTGTTGGGGTACTTGCGCAGGAAGGCGTTGAAGGCCTGGCTGGCCTTGTCGAAGTCCTTCTGCTTGATCAGGTCGAAAGCGGCATCGTAATACAGCTTCTCTTTCGCCGGATCACCCGGCTCGCTGCTGGCGGCCGGTTGCTGCGCGGCGCTGGCGCCGGCGGCGGCACCCGTGGCTGCGTTGCTCGCGCCACCGATGGAGGAATTGTCGGGAGTCGCGGCAGGCGCGGTACCACTGCCGATGCGGCGGTCCAGGTCCTGATAGCGCTCGAGGTTTTCCTGCTTCATGCGCGACACATCGTTCTGCAACTCTTCGATGATGCCTTGCTGGCGGGAAAGCTGGTCCTGCATCTGCTGCAGCTGCATGAACAGCTGGCCATTTGCAGAAGCAGGGGCCGAAGCCCCTGCTCCGGCATAGGCGCCGCTCGTGCCATAACCCGCCGGTGGATAACCACCGGCGTTGTCATCTACTACGGGAACCGCAGCCCACGCCGAAAGGGGCAGGCTGAGTGCGAGGACGGTTACAACACGACGGCACATACGCATAAGAACTTACTTACGCAGTTCTACGCGACGGTTCTGAGCCCAGGACTGCTCGTCGTGGCCAGTAGCGATCGGACGCTCTTCACCGTAGGAAACCAGTTCCAGCTGAGCAGGGGAAACACCCTGCAGGACCAGGTAACGCTGAACGGCCTTGGCACGACGCTCGCCCAGAGCCATGTTGTACTCGCGGGTGCCGCGCTCGTCGGTGTTGCCTTCCAGAACAACGCGGTTGCCGTTGGCTTTCAGGTCCTTGGCGTGAACGTCCAGGGCGCGCATGGCTTCTGGCTTCAGATCCGAGCTGTCGTATTCGAAGTAGAAGGTGGTGATTGCGCGCAGGGCAGCTTCTTCGCTCAGGGAGCCGTCGACAGCGCCAGTGTTGGCACCGTAGCCAGCGTTCGGGTCAACAGCGCCTTCACCAGCGTTGTCACCGCCCTTCGAGGAGCAACCTACAGCTACGGCCATGGCCAGAGCCAGCGCAGCGAATTTACCAAACTTCAGCATTTCCATCGTGAAACTCCTAATGAAACCCCAGTGTGTTAAGCAAAAGTATTACGCCGCAATCAGTTCAGGTAGGGGGACCAGGACGGTTCTCTGACTTCGCCTTGAGCGGTAGGAAGTGGGAGCCTCACACGGCCGTTAAGCGACACGAGCATCAAGACTCCCCGGCCCTGCTGGCGGGTGGCGTAGATTAGCATGGTGCCGTTTGGCGCAACAGTGGGAGACTCATCAAGACTGGTCTCGGTGAGAATCTTTACACTTCCGCGCTGCAGATCCTGGGCAGCCACCTTGAAGTTGGTGAAGCCCTGCTGGCGATGAATCATCACCAGGGTTTTTTCATCTGCCGACAGTTTCGGGTTGGCGTTGTAGTTACCGACGAAGGTCACACGCTCGGCACCACCACCACTGACCGACTGCTTGTAGATCTGCGGCTTGCCGCCACGGTCGGAGGTGAAGTACAGGGTGTTGCCATCCTTGCCCCAGAACGGCTCGGTATTGATGCCTGGGCCCGCGGTGACACGGGTGATCTGGCGCGAGGCCACGTTCATGACGTAGATGTCCGGGTTGCCGTCCTTCGACAGCACGAACGCCAGGCGATTGCCATCGGGCGACCAGGCCGGCGCGCCGTTCAGGCCCTCGAAGTTGGTGATCTGCTCGCGGCGACCGGTATCGATGTGCTGGATGAAGATGCGCGGACGCTTCTGCTCGAACGAGACATAGGCGATGCGCTTGCCGTCCGGTGCGAAACGCGGCGAGAGGATCGGCTCGCGCGATTGCAGCAGGGTCACCGCACGGGCGCCGTCGTAGTCCGAACGCTGCAGGGTGTAGCGGGTGTTGTTGGTCGAGAAACGTTCGGCGGTCACGTACAGCATGCGGGTGGAGAACGCACCCTTGATGCCGGTGAGCTTCTCGAACGACTGGTCGGCAATGTAGTGAGCCATGTCGCGCAGTTGGTCGACACCGCCAGCGACGCTGCCGGTCAGCACTTGCTGCTCGGTGGCGACGTTGAACAGTGCGTACTGCACCTGCAGGCGGCCACCGGACGGCACGATGCTGCCGACCATGACGTACTGCGCCCCCAGGGCCTTCCAGTCACGGAAGATCACTTCGCTGGCCTGGGTTGGCAGGCTGATCATGTTCTGCCGCGGAATCGGCGAGTAGTAGCCGGAGTTGCGCAGGTCGTTGCCGATGATGTCGGCCATGTCTTCCGGCAGCACGCTGCCGCCCTGCAGACCGAACGGTACTACCGCGATAGGGGTTGCCCGGTCGCTGCCGCTGGTGACCAGGATGTTCTTTTCCTCTGCCATGGCCATGCCTGCCACGCAGCAGAGCAAGACCAGGAGTCCTCTCAGACGTTTAATCACAACGCTAGATCCTCAGGTGTAAATGTCATCTTGAATGAACGATACGGATTGAACTCGTTCGGCTTCAAGCCCTGCATCTCGGTCAACCGACCAATGTTCTTCACTGCGGCCACGGCCGAGCTGTCGAACGGGCCATCGCCGCTGGACTTGGCCACACTTACGTTAGTGATGGTGCCGTCCGGCAACATGTTGATCTGCAGAACTACCGTCATGCCTTTGCGCGCAGATGGCGGACGTGCCCAGCCCTCGGCCGCGCGCATGCGAATCAGGTCGTCGAAGTCGCCGGCCACCTGGTCACCCTGCTCGTCAGCCAGCGCCTGCTGCCGCTCGGTGGTGTCGGACAACAGCTCGGCCAATGCCTGCGCCTTCTTGTCCTCTGCCGACTTGCGGGCCGCTTCCTGTGCCTTTTTCTTCTGGGCATCTGCCGCGGCCTTTTTCTTGGCCTCTTCAGCTGCCTTCTTCTTCGCATCCTCGGCCGCCGCTTTCTTCTTGGCGTCCTCGGCTGCTTTCTTCTTCGCGTCTTCGGCGGCCTTCTTCTTCGCCTCTTCCGCAGCTTGTTTCTTGGCTTCTTCCTCGGCCTTTTTCTTGGCCTCTTCCTCAGCCTTTTTCTTGGCGATGTCGGCCTGCTGTTTCTCGGCGGCCTTCTTCGCTTCTTCGGCTTTCTTGGCCTCGGCAGCTTTCTTCTGCTCGACGGCCTTGGCAGCTTCCTCGGCCTTCTTCGCTTCGGCGGCCTCGCGGGCCTCCTCGGCCTTTTGAGCGGCGTCGGCTTTCTTTTGTTCCGCGGCCTTCACGGCCTCCTGCTCGACCTTCTTCTGCTCCATCTGCTCGACTTCGGTCTGGCGTGCCGCAGTCTTCTTGGCCTCCCCGGCAATCTTCTGATTGGTCTGGGTCGTCGCCTGACTCTTGGACTTGAGCTGATAAAGCGTAGCCTGAACGATGGGTTTGGAAGGCGGCAATTCGGGCGTCATGGCAAAACTGACGAACAGCATGCCGAATACCAGCACGTGCAGGGCGATGGCCCAGACACTGGGCCAGAAGTAGCTTTCCGAGGCGGATGGCTCTCGCTGTTGCATCAGGGCGCCTCGGTTATCAGGCCAACGTTTCCGACACCCGCCTTCTGCAACCCGCCCATGGCGCCCATGACCGCGCCGTAGTCGACGGCCTTGTCGCCACGGATGAAGACCTGGGTCTGCTTGCCCTGGTCACGGCCGGCGGCAATGATCTTGGTCACCGCACCGGTCATTTCCGGCAGGGTCATGGCCTTGTCCATCTGCTTGTCGGTGTCGACTTCGCTGCCAAGGTTCCAGTAGTAGGTCTTGTCGGCCTTGATCGAGATGGTGAGGATCTGGACATTGTTGTCCTGCGGCAGGGCTTCGCTGGAAACCTTGGGCAGGTCCACCTTCACGCCCTGGTTGAGCATGGGGGCGGTCACCATGAAGATGACCAGCAGCACCAGCATCACGTCGATGTAGGGCACCACGTTCATCTCGGCGACCGGCTTGCGTTTGTGGCGAACTCGGGCCATGGGTTTCTACCTGATCACTCTTCGCTGGTGTGTACTTTGCGGTGCAGGATCGCCTGGAACTCGTCGGCGAACGTGTAGTAACGGCCGATCAGCGTTTCGCTGCGCGCGGAGAAGCGGTTGTAGGCGATGACCGCCGGAATCGCGGCGAACAGGCCGATCGCGGTGGCGACCAGCGCCTCGGCGATACCCGGGGCAACGGTGGCCAGGGTCGCCTGCTGGGCGCTGGCCAGGCCGCGGAAGGAGTTCATGATGCCCCAGACGGTACCGAACAGGCCGATGTACGGGCTGGTCGAACCGACGGTGGCCAGGAACGGCAGGCTCTGCTCGAGCTTCTCTTCCTCGCGGGAGATTGCCACGCGCATGGCCCGGCCCACGCCTTCCATCACCGCATCCGGATCGACGCCCGGCTGCTGGCGCAGGCGCGAGAACTCCTTGAAGCCGGCACGGAACACCTGCTCGACACCCGAATCAGGATCCGGGTTGCTGCCAGCCTGGCGATACAGCTTGGACAGGTCGATACCCGACCAGAAACGCTCCTCGAACGCATCCAGGGCACGACGCCCGGCACGCAGCATGGTGCTGCGCTGGAAGATCATGATCCAGGAGGTCACCGAAGCGGCCACCAGGGTGAGCATGACCAGTTGAACCACCACACTGGCATTGGCGACCAGGCTCCACATGGAGGTATGGTCGACGACGTTTGCTTCCACGCTTATTCTCCTGCGTTGGATTGAGTACCCGTGCCATCCGCCAGGAAGGCGTCGCGCAGCGCTGGGGGAATGGCCCGGGGTTTGAAAGTGTCGGCACGCACGGCGGCCACCAGGAACTGCCCCTCGCAGAGCAGCGTTGCATCTTTGTCTCGCCACACCTGCTGCACGAAGCGCAGGCTGGCACGATTCAATTCAAGCACTTGCGCGGTTACCCGCAACTCGTCGTCCAGCCGCGCCGGCGCGTGGTAGCGCGCTTCGCTGGAATGGACCACGAAAAGAAGATCGTCACCGGCCAGTTGCGCCTGGGAGAACCCCAGGTGGCGCAAGCGCTCGGTACGCGCACGCTCCATGAACTTGAGGTAGTTGACGTAGTACACCACGCCCCCCGCGTCAGTATCTTCGTAATAGACACGACAGCGGTGCGAGAACGGTTCCAGCCCATTTTGCGCGCGCATACTCTAGTGCTTACTCCTGAACTTGCCAATCCGCCCCGGCAACTGTTTTTGCATCGACAATGTCGTATTGCCAGCCCGCCACAGACGTGCCAGCGGTAGGACCACACAATCGCCGATTCGATCTGTCATTCATCGTCCTGCGCGGCATATTCACCCCCTTCGCAGAAGCGACCGGGAATGTTCAGGCCGAAATGCAGGTAGGCGTGACGGGTGACCACCCGCCCGCGCGGGGTGCGCATGATGTAGCCCTGCTGGATCAGATAGGGCTCGAGCACGTCCTCGATGGTATGGCGTTCTTCGCCGATCGCCGCGGCCAGGTTGTCGAGCCCTACCGGGCCGCCATCGAACTTCTCGATCATGGTCAGCAGCAGGCGCCGGTCGGAATGATCGAACCCGCGCTCGTCGACGTCCAGCAGGTTCAACGCCAGGTCCGCGACCGCCTTAGTGATCTGGCCCTTGCCACGCACTTCGGCGTAGTCGCGCACCCGCCGCAACAGACGGTTGGCGATACGCGGGGTGCCGCGGGCACGCCGGGCGATCTCGAAGGCACCCTTGTCATCCATGGGCAGGCCGAGGATGTTCGCCGAACGGCTGACGATGGTTGCCAGGTCCTTGTTGCTGTAGAACTCCAGGCGCTGGACGATGCCGAAACGGTCGCGCAGCGGGTTGGTCAGCATGCCGGCGCGAGTGGTGGCGCCAACCAGGGTGAACGGCGGCAGGTCGAGCTTGATCGAACGAGCGGCCGGGCCCTCGCCGATCATGATGTCGAGCTGGAAGTCCTCCATCGCTGGGTAGAGCACTTCCTCGACCACCGGCGACAACCGGTGGATCTCGTCGATGAACAGCACGTCGTGGGGTTCGAGATTGGTCAGCATCGCCGCCAGGTCGCCAGGTCGCTCGAGGATCGGCCCCGAGGTGCTCTTGACCGATACGCCCATTTCCTGGGCGATGATGTTCGCCAGGGTGGTCTTGCCCAGACCTGGCGGACCGAAGATCAGCGTGTGGTCGAGGGACTCGTTGCGCCCGCGAGCGGCCTGGATGAACAGGGCCATCTGCTCGCGCACCACGGGCTGGCCGATGTACTCGTCCAGCCGCAGCGGGCGGATCGCGCGGTCCTGGACCTCTTCACGGTCACGCCCGGAAGCGGCGATCAGGCGGTCGGTCTCGATCACTTGGTAATCATCCCTTTAAGGCTGCGACGGATCAGCTCTTCACTGCTCAACCCGGCCTTGTCCTTGATCGCCGCGATGGCCTTGCTCGCCTCCTGCGGCTTATAGCCCAGGGACACCAGGGCACTGACCGCGTCGGCCTCGGCGTTGGAAGCACTGGCCACCGGCAGCGGACCGTCGGACACCAGGGTAAACATGGCCGGCGAGGTTTCCCAGGCCTTGAAGCGGTCCTTGAGCTCGACCAGCAGGCGCTCGGCGGTCTTCTTGCCGACACCGGGCACGCGCACCAGGGCGGAAGCGTCCTGAGCCTGGACACAGCGCACCAGTTCGTCGACCTCCAGGCCCGACATCAGCGCCAGTGCCAGCTTCGGGCCGACGCCATTGAGCCGGATCAGCTCGCGGAACAGCTCGCGCTCGCGCTTCTCGAAGAAACCATAGAGCAGGTGGGCGTCTTCACGGACCACCAGGTGGGTGTGCAGGGTAACGGTCTCGCCCAGCTTGGGCAGACGATAGAGCGTGGTCATCGGTACTTCGAGCTCATAGCCCAGGCCGTTGACATCGATAATCAGGTGCGGCGGCTGTTTCTCCGCCAGGGTGCCGCGCAAACGTCCAATCACGTTCCGATCCTTCCTCTCGGGCGCCGGTCAGAAACCGGACCACCCTATCAGCAAATGCGCCGGATGAGCGCCTCACCCGGACAAAATATGTATCAGTGCATGAAGCCGCTACAGACGCAAGCGTCCGCCGCGCCGCCGCGCCGTCGTCAGGCCATGGGGAATGAGGCTGGAGCGGGTGTGGGCGTGGCACAGGGCGATGGCCAGCGCGTCGGAGGCATCGATCTGCGGCTTCTGCGTCAACTTGAGCAGGTGCATGACCATCATCATCACCTGTTCCTTGTTGGCGCCACCAGTGCCGGCCACCGCCTGCTTGACCTGGCTGGCAGTGTACTCGGCGATTTCCAGGCCAGCCTCGGCGGCAGCGACGATGGCCGCGCCACGAGCCTGGCCAAGCTTGAGCGCCGAATCGGCGTTACGTGCCATGAACACCCGTTCGATGCCCATGGTCACCGGCCCGTGCTGGCGGATGATCTCGCTCACGCCGCGAAAGACGATCAGCAGGCGCTCGTGCAGTTCGCCAGCGCCGGTGCGGATGCAGCCCGAGGCCACATACTCGCAACCACGGGCGGTCTGGCGAACCACACCGAAACCGGTGATGCGCGAGCCGGGGTCGATACCAAGAATCAGGGTCATAGCGTGTGCAGTCAGCCGTGGTTGCAGAGGGTTTTGCTGGACACAATCGCGGGGCAAGCCCGCTCCCACGCCAGCATTTGCCGGGCTCGTGGGAGCGGGCGTGCCCCGCGATCGAACCGGTTGCCGGGAATGTCAGCCCAGCGCTTCCATGACCTCATCGGAGATCTGTGCATTGGAGTAGACGTTCTGTACGTCATCCAGGTCCTCGAGCATGTCGATCAGCTTGAGAATCTTCTCCGCGCCATCCTTGTCCAGCTCGGCGCTGGTGGTCGGCTGCATCACGATCTCGGCGTCCGAGGCCTTGAAGCCCGCCTCTTCCAGCGCATTGCGCACGGCGTAGAAACTGTTGAACGGGGTGAACACGTCGAAGGAGCCATCGTCATTGCCCACCACGTCATCGGCGTCAGCCTCCATGGCAGCTTCCATCAACGCATCCTCGTCGACCTGCAGTTCGGCGGCGAAGCTGATCTGCCCCTTGCGCTCGAACAAGTAGGCCACCGAGCCATCGGTACCCAGGTTGCCGCCACACTTGGTGAAGGCATGGCGCACGGCGGCAGCGGTGCGGTTGCGGTTGTCGGTCATGGCTTCGACCATGATCGCCACGCCACCCGGGCCGTAGCCTTCGTAGGTGAGCTCCTCGACGTTGTCGCTTTCGTTGGTGCCGGCACCACGAGCCACGGCGCGATCGATGATGTCGCGGCTCATGTTGGCGCCCAGGGCCTTGTCCAGCGCCAGACGCAGACGCGGGTTGGAGGCCGGGTCAGGCCCACCCTGCTTGGCGGCGACGGTCAGCTCGCGGATCCACTTGGTGAAGATCTTGCCTCTTTTGGCATCCTGGCGTTCTTTGCGGTGCTTGATGTTCGCCCACTTGGAATGACCGGCCATAACGACTCCAAATCCTTGAAACAGAAACAGGTTCCGCCCCGAAGGGCGGAACGCGAAGAATACTGCGCCGAAGCGCGGAGGTGCCCTGTTGCCGGGGCACCTCCGGTCGATCACTCGACCTTGGTCTGCTCACGCAGACGGATGTGCAGCTCACGCAGAGCCTTGGCGTCGACCATGCCAGGGGCCTGGGTCATGACGCACGCGGCGCTCTGGGTTTTCGGGAAGGCAATCACTTCACGGATCGACTGGGCGCCGGTCATCAGCATGACCAGGCGATCCAGGCCGAAGGCCAGGCCACCGTGAGGTGGTGCGCCGAACTTCAGGGCATCGAGCAGGAAGCCGAACTTCTCTTCCTGTTCCGCCGCGTCGATGCCCAGCAGACGGAACACCGCTTGCTGCATTTCTTTACGGTGGATACGGATCGAACCGCCGCCCAGTTCGGTACCGTTCAGAACCATGTCGTAGGCACGGGACAGGGCCGTGGCCGGGTTGGCCTCGAGTTCTTCCGGCGTGCACTTCGGCGCGGTGAACGGGTGGTGCAGCGCGGTGAAGCTGCCGTCTTCGTTCTCTTCGAACATCGGGAAGTCGACGACCCACATCGGCGCCCACTCGCAGGTCAGCAGCTCGAAGTCGTGACCCAGGCGGATACGCAGCGCGCCCAGGGCTTCGCTGACGACCTTGAACTTGTCGGCACCGAAGAACACGATGTCGCCATCGACGGCGCCCACGCGGTCGAGGATGGTGTTGAGGTTGGCCTCGGGGATGTTCTTGACGATCGGCGACTGCAGGCCTTCGACGCCCTTGGCGCGCTCGTTGACCTTGATGTAGGCCAGGCCCTTGGCACCGTAGATGCCGACGAACTTGGTGTACTCGTCGATCTTGCTGCGCGGCATGCTGGCGCCGCCTGGCAGGCGCAGGGCGGTGACGCGGCACTTCGGATCGTTGGCCGGGCCGGCGAAGACCTTGAAGTCGACATCCTTGAGCTGATCGGCAACGTCGACCAGTTCCAGCGGAATGCGCAGGTCCGGCTTGTCGGAACCGTAGCGGCGCATGGCCTCTTCGAAGGTCATGTGCGGGAATTCGCCGAATTCCAGGTCCAGCACTTCCTTGAACAGCTTGCGGATCATGCTCTCGGTGAGGCCCATGATCTCGGCTTCGTCGAGGAAGCTGGTCTCGATGTCGATCTGGGTGAATTCCGGCTGGCGGTCGGCACGCAGGTCTTCGTCACGGAAGCACTTGGCGATCTGGTAGTAGCGGTCGAAGCCGGCGACCATCAGCAGCTGCTTGAACAGCTGTGGCGACTGCGGCAGGGCGAAGAAGCTGCCAGCGTGGGTGCGGCTCGGCACCAGATAGTCGCGGGCGCCTTCCGGGGTGGCGCGGGTCAGGATCGGGGTTTCGACGTCAAGGAAGCCGTTTTCGTCGAGGAAGCGACGGATGCTGCTGGTGATACGCGAGCGCAGGCGCAGCTTGTCGGCCATTTCCGGGCGACGCAGGTCGATGAAGCGGTAGCGCAGGCGGGTTTCTTCGCCCACGTCGGAGTATTCGTTCAGCGGGAACGGTGGGGTTTCCGCTTCGTTGAGCACATTCAGCTGATAGCCGAGGATCTCGATGGCGCCGGAGGCCATGTTGGCGTTCACCGCGCCGTCCGGACGCTTGCGCACCTTGCCGGTGATCTGCACGACATACTCGCTGCGCACGCGGTCGGCGGCGGCGAAGGTGTCGGCGCGATCCGGGTCGAACACGACCTGGGCCATGCCTTCGCGGTCACGGATGTCGAGGAAGATCACCCCGCCGTGGTCGCGGCGACGATGGACCCAGCCGCAAAGGGTGACTTCCTGGCCGTCCAGGCTCTCGTTCAGTTGGCCGCAATAATGGCTGCGCATCATGATGGTGGTTTCGCTTCTCGTGATTCGTATGTTCGGTGGAGGTCTTCGCCGCCCAAGGGGCTAATACTGCAAGACCCGGTCGGTGCAATTCAACTCAGTCGGCCTTGTCGCCGCCTGCCAGATTCTTCTTGGCCCCGGTCTTGAAGTCGGTCTCGTACCAGCCGTTGCCGCTCAGGCGGAAGCCGGGGACCGACAACAGCTTCTTCAATGCCGGCGCCTGGCACGCCGGGCAATCGGTCAGCGGCGCGGCGCTGATCTTCTGCAACACCTCCATCCGGTGATCGCAGGATCCACATTGATAGTCGTAAAGGGGCATGGGTGTCTCTCGTCAACCACATCGCAGGCTGCCCAAGGCAGCAAAGAGCGGGATTATATATGGTTAAGGAGTGCAGTGCAGCCCGCCTGGCGATCAGTGCGAATCCGGCGCGTCCTGCAGCCAGGCGACGCAGATCACCCGGACCAGCCCGCTGAAATTGCGCACACCGCCATGGCGCAGGTGCACCTCCCGGTCCACATAGGAGAGCACGCTGCTGACCGAGCAGAGGTTGGCCCGGGCAATGCGCTCCAGGATTCGCCAGTAGACCGCCTCCAGCCGCAGACAGGTGGCAAAACCGTTGAGCCGCACCGAACGCGAGACCGGTCCGGCCTGGGCCATGTCGAAATCGTTGCGAAATGGATCGACCCGCGGCCTCCCCGACCATAGCCCCTGCCTCGCGCCTTCATTGGCCTCGCACACCCTGCTTCCCATTGCATCGCTCCATCGTCACGGACATACATCCGCCGCGCACACGCACAGCGGCCATGCCTCCAATGAAGCCCGCCCATCTTACTCACGGGCAGTGGCAAAGCCTTCCCCCGAAACAGCAGGGCCCGATGCCAGCCAAGGCATCGGGCCCGGTTTTCAACGGTTTGATGCAGTGCCAGAGGCAATCATTTCCCGTCGAGCAAAACCCGCAGCATCCAGGCCGTCTTTTCGTGCACCTGCATGCGCTGGGTGAGCAGATCGGCCGTCGGCTCGTCGCTGACCTTGTCCACCGCAGGGAAAATACTGCGCGCAGTACGCACCACGGCCTCCTGCCCCTGGACCAACTGCCGGATCATCTCCTCGGCCGGCGGCACGCCCTCCTCCTCCTTGATCGAGGAGTGCCGGGCATAGAAGGCATAGGAACCCGGCGCCGGGAAGCCCAGCGCGCGTATGCGCTCGGCAATCGAGTCCACGGCCAGGGCGAGTTCGTTGTACTGCTCCTCGAACATCAGGTGCAGGGTGCGGAACGACGGACCGGTGACGTTCCAGTGGAAGTTATGGGTTTTCAGATACAGCACGTAGGTATCCGACAACAGGCGGGACAGTCCTTCGACGATGGACTTGCGATCTTCTTCATTGATACCGATATCGATTGCCATGAAGCTCCCCTTTCCATAAGGCCTGCTTCGAGCAGGCGGGCAGCAGACACTGTACCAAGACCCCGGGCGCTGCGCATGCGACACAGAGCTGCAATGGCACCATGGTTTGAGAACCCCCCGCCTTTGCTGTTAAATAGGCAGCGTGCCACCCGTGCGGATTGTCATTGCCGGGTGCATAGGCTGGCTCGTCACGTTTTTGCGCCTACACCTCACGCGCACCGTGCGACCAGCTCATCCTGTGATCGGCCTTATCAATGTGAGCCAAACCAAATGTTCAAGATCGTCCATCTGGTGACGGGCGCGGCTGCCTTGCTGCTTTCGCTCATACCCAGCCTCAGAACCGACGCGACACCGTTCCTGCAACAACCCGATGCCATCTACCTGGCATTGCTCGGCCTGCTCAACCTGATCCTGGCTCCAGCCCTGCCGCAGTACTACAGAGGCATGCGCCAGCACCTGCAACAAGCCACCAGCATCCTGCTGGTCGTGGCGGTGATCCTGCAGACCATCACCCTGCTGGCCCGTCCAGAGCTGGGCAACCTGCCCGCCCTGGCCTGCGCCGCCCTGGCCGCTGCCCTGCACCTGATCGCCGGCTTCGCCCGCAGCGCACGCCGCGCACGCAACCCGGGCGTATCGCTGGATGCCGGCAAACGGGATACCGGCACCGTGAAGTGGTTCAACACGTCCAAAGGGTTCGGCTTCATCTCCCGCGACGCCGGTGACGATATCTTCGTGCACTTTCGCGCCATCCGTGGCGAAGGCCACCGGGTACTGGTCGAAGGCCAGCGCGTGGAGTTCTCGGTGATGCACCGCGACAAAGGCCTGCAAGCCGAAGACGTGGTCGCGGTCCCGCGCCGCTGACCCACCTGCCGCCGCACTCAGTAATGAGGCGGCGGCGCTTCCTCTCCTGCGTCGCCATACTGGCCGACCACCTCTTCGTAACGCTTGATCAGCTCGGCCACCTGCATCTGCAGGCGCTCGATCACCCGCCCCTGCTCGACGACCACGTCATTGAGCGCCTGCAGCGTGTCATCCTGGAACGCCTGGCGCGTCTCCAGCTCAGTGATGCGCATTTCCAGCTCCTGCGTCATCCTCATGCCTCCTTGAAGCTGTCGCCCAGCAATGCTCGCATTTGCTGGCGAATGCCCTCGACCTGCTCCGGCGCATAGTCGATGGCCGGAACCTTGCCCCAGACCGGCGCCGGCCAGGCGGCATCGCCATGACGACGAACGATGACATGCATGTGCAGTTGGCTGACGACATTGCCCAGGGTGGCGATGTTCATCTTGTCAGCGGCGAACGCATCCTTGAGCGCCTCGGCCAGCGCGGTGCTCTCCGCCCACAGCTGCTGCTGGTCGGCCTCCTCGAGCTCGAACAGCTCACTGACCTCGGCACGGCGCGGCACCAGGATGAACCACGGGTAGTTGGCGTCCTTGCTCAACAGCAAGCGGCACAGCGGCAAGTCGCCCAGCACCAGGGAATCCTGCTGCAGGCGCGCATCGAGAGTGAACACGGCAAATCTCCTTACATTCGAAACGGCCCACCCGTCAGGTCGGCCACAAGTGCGCAAGGATACCGCGCCTGCCCCGAGACCACACGGGCACATCGACAGACCGGACAGCGGCATAGGGAATGGCGCCCCAGCGCGGTAACACATCGCTACTTTTCGCACCATAAAGTGGCGCCGCCTGGCGCCACCACCACACTTCCGTCACATAAAACACGCAAGATCAACAGTTGTCGGTAACACCTTGACTTTGAAGGCAGCTCCCGCCTGGACCAGACGACTACTACCCAGCACCCTTCGACCAGGCGGCAGCCCGTATTTACGAAGGTTTGCCCTTTCACTCAGGGGGCGTGTGAAAAATTCATCAAGCGTTCGTGATTTTGAGCATGCTTGTTGCATTCCCTCCACGCCAGGTCGGCACGCCTCCTGCCATGCAGGGGGCACGCGACAAATGACCACAGCGGCATCGGTTTCAACCAGGGAGTTTAACCAGGCAGCATGCAGGTTCATGCCGGCATGCGACCCCGGGAACAGCGCTGACGTCATACGCCTCTTTATATTGAAAGGCGTGATTTGCGACATGGAGACACCCCAGAGCGACAGGGCCGTAAAGTTACCGAAAGGTTGCTGACGACCATCTCGCCAAGACAAGTCAGCGTGAGATAGATTTTCGCCGACATAACAAGAAAGAGCTGCCCCATATAACTAGAACACTTGGGCGCGGCGGTACTCTTCCTAAAACCAAAGGAGCAAATCACGATGCGCGTGATGAAGTGGAGCATGATCGCCCTGGCCGTTGCGGCAGGGACCTCGCAGATGGCCTTCGCCTCTTCCCAGGACGACGCCAAGGGATTCATTGAAGACAGCAAGCTCGACGTCAAGTTGCGCAACCTGTACTTCAGCCGCGACTACCGCAACAGCGAGCCGGCCAGCTACAAACTACAGAATCGCCGCCACGACCAGCGTGAATGGGGCCAGGGCTTCATCGGCACCTTCGAGTCGGGCTTCACCCAGGGCACCGTCGGTGTCGGCGTCGACGCCATCGGCCTGCTCGGCCTCAAGCTCGACAGCGGCCGCGGCTATTCGGGCACCGGCCTGTTCCCTACCGGCTCCGACTACCGCTCCCAGGATGACTACTCCAAAGGCGGCGCGGCCGTTAAGTTCCGTATTTCCGATACCGTGCTGAAGGTCGGCGACCAGTTCACCGCACTGCCCGTGCTGGCCACCGACGACAGCCGCCTGCTGCCGGAAACCGTCCAGGGCGCGCTGCTGACCAGCAACGAGATCAAGGGCCTGACCCTGCACGCCGGTCACTTCACCGCACTGAACGCCCAGGCCGAAACCGAGCACGACAGCCTGCACCTGAAGCAAGCCGATGTCTTCGGTGGCACCTATGCCTTCACCGACAGCCTGACCACCAGCCTGTACTACTCGAAGGTCGAGGACTACTGGCGCAAGTACTACGCCAACGTCAACTGGGCGTTGCCGATCTCCGCCAATCAGGGTCTGGTGTTCGACTTCAACATCTATGACACCAAGAGCGACGGCCGTGGCCTGCAGCGC
This sequence comes from Pantoea sp. Cy-639, assembly GCF_011752525.1. Lineage (GTDB taxonomy): Bacteria > Pseudomonadota > Gammaproteobacteria > Pseudomonadales > Pseudomonadaceae > Aquipseudomonas. Next base: position 308,508 of record NZ_VWXI01000002.1, read on the forward strand.
GCCGAGAAGGACGAGATCACCAAGCTCGACAACCGCGCCTACAGCCTGTCCGGCGCCTATAACATCGGCGCCCACACCTTCACCATCGCCTACCAGCGCGTCACCGGCGACGGCGACTACGGCTACGGCGTGGACGGTGGCGGTACCGTGTTCCTGGCCAACTCCATCGCCCGCTCCGACTTCAACGCCGAAGACGAGAAGTCCTGGCAGGCACGCTACGACCTGAACTTCGCCGAATACGGCATTCCAGGCCTGACCTTCATGACCCGCTACGTGCGTGGTACCGGCGCCAATACCGCCACCACCAACAACGGCACGGAATGGGAACGCGACATCGACGTGAAGTACGTCCTGCAGGAAGGCCCTGCCAAGGACCTGAGCTTCCGCGTCCGCCAGGCCACCTATCGCTCCAGCGATGGCGTCTACTACGGTTCGGGCTCGCTCGACGAACTGCGCCTGATCGTCGAATACCCGCTGAGCATCCTGTAAGCTCCGGCCTGCAGCGCTTCACAAACGAGAAAGCCCGGCCCAGCGCCGGGCTTTTTCATGGCTGACAAGCGCCCCGCCCTGGGGCATCCTGTACGCTTTCGTTTCGCCCCCGTACAATGCGGGGTCATCCAACATTCAGGCAATCGGCACGGCTCTCCATGCGCACCAGTCAATATTTGCTCGCCACCCAGAAAGAAACCCCTGCCGACGCAGTGGTCATCAGCCATCAGCTCATGCTGCGCGCCGGCATGATCCGCAAGCTGGCCTCCGGCCTGTACACCTGGCTGCCGATGGGCTTGCGGGTGATGCGCAAGGTCGAGGCCGTGGTCCGCGAAGAAATGAACGCCGCCGGCGCCCTCGAAGTACTGATGCCGAGCATCCAGCCTGCCGAACTGTGGCAGGAATCCGGCCGCTGGGAGCAGTACGGCCCGGAGCTGCTGCGCGTCAAGGACCGCCATGACCGCGAATTCTGCGTCGGCCCGACCCACGAGGAAGTGATCACCGATCTCGCGCGCAACGAGCTGTCCAGCTACAAGCAGTTGCCGCTGAACATGTATCAGATCCAGACCAAGTTCCGTGACGAGATCCGTCCGCGCTTCGGCCTGATGCGCGGCCGCGAATTCATCATGAAGGACGCCTACTCCTTCCATGCCGACCAGGTTTCCCTGCAGGAAACCTACGACCGCATGCACCTGGCGTACAGCAACATCTTCACCCGCCTGGGCCTGGACTTCCGTCCGGTGCAGGCCGACACCGGCTCCATCGGTGGCAGCTACTCCCACGAATTCCACGTGCTCGCCTCCTCGGGCGAAGACGACGTGATCTTCAGCGACACCTCCGACTACGCCGCCAACATCGAGAAAGCCGAAGCCATCCCGCGTGAAACCGTGCGCCCGGCTCCGAGCGAAGAGCTGCGCCTGGTCGATACCCCGGACGCCAAGACCATCGCGCAACTGGTCGAGAACTATGGCCTGGCGATCGAAAAGACCGTCAAGACCCTGATCGTGCACGGAGCCGAGGAAGGCAAGCTGGTCGCCCTGGTGATTCGTGGCGACCACGAGCTGAACGAAATCAAGGCAGCCAAGCTGGAGCAAGTCGCCGACCCGCTGGTAATGGCCTCGGACGCCGAACTGCGCGCCGCCATCGGTGCCGGCGCCGGCTCCCTCGGCCCGCTGAACCTGCCGCTGGAGTGCGTCATCGACCGCTCGGTCGCCCTGATGAGCGACTTCGGCATCGGCGCCAACATCGACGACAAGCACTACTTCGGCGTGAACTGGGAGCGTGACCTGCCGGTTCCCCAGGTTGCAGACCTGCGCAACGTCGTCGCCGGCGACCCGAGCCCGGATGGCCAGGGCACCCTGGTGATCAAGCGTGGTATCGAGGTCGGCCACATCTTCCAGCTCGGCACCAAGTACAGCGAGGCACTCAAGTGCCAGGTACTGGGCGAGAACGGCAAGCCGGTGACCCTGGCCATGGGCTGCTACGGTATCGGCGTGTCCCGCGTGGTCGCCGCTGCCATCGAGCAGAACCACGACGACAAGGGCATCATCTGGAACGACGCCCTGGCACCGTTCCAGATCGCCCTGGTGCCGCTGCGCTACGAAACCGACGTGGTACGCGAGGCGACCGACAAGCTGTACGCCGAGCTGACCGCCGCCGGTTACGAAGTGCTGCTGGACGACCGCGACAAGAAGACCAGCCCCGGCATCAAGTTCGCCGACATGGAGCTGATCGGCATCCCGCACCGCATCGTCGTCAGCGACCGCGGCCTGGCCGAAGGCAACCTGGAATACAAGCACCGCACCGAGTCGGACGCCCAGGCGCTGCCGCTCGCTGAAGCGCTGACCTTCCTGCAGGCCCGCATCCGCCGCTGATTAACCCTTGCGCGAGTGATCATGTCCAAGCGAAGTACCTCTACCCTGGGGGGCGCCGCACTATGCGGCGCCCTGCTCCTCAGCGGCTGCGCCAACCAGATGTCCCAGCGCAGCGATCACGAGGAGCGCGTCGAGCGCAAGCTGCTCGAGCATAGTCTGCAGATCGATGTCGGCGAGCCGAAGGTAATGGAGCTTCCGCAACGACGCGTGCGCATTCATGAACAAAAGCGTTTCGAGGTCACCGAATATGAGGTGACCCGCCGCTACGACCGCTACACGCCCTACCAACCCTGGCGGGAGGTCTACGAGATTCCCCTCGGCGCGGTGGCCGTGGTCGCCGGCATTGGCGCCAATGTGGTCAACGTGTTCACCCTGGGCAACCTGCCGAGCAGCGTGACCCACGACTGGCTCAGCTATGGCCTGGATGGGCTCAACCCGTTCATGAACACGCAGTCCAACGGACGAGCGCAACAGAACCTGGCCGGGATCAGCGAAGTCGAGAAGAGCAAGCATGAGGAACTGGTCAACCTGCCGTGGAGCGAGCGTCTGGTCGAGGTCAAGGCTGGCAAGCTGACCCACGAACTGACCACCGATCGCAATGGCATGCTGCGCCTGAACCTGCTGGACAGCCCATTCTCGGAGCAGAACCTCAACCACATCGGCACCCTGCACCTGCAGGTGGTCGACGAGGAAAACGGGGTGCGCGGCGACGCCAGCCTGCTGGTCAGCGGCAACCTGCGCGGCAAACTGCTCGAGGCCCACGACCTGATCTTCGACGACCTGGAAGACGACGATGTCGGCCAGTGGGTCCATCGGGTCAAGCGCCTGTCGGAACTGGGCCTGGAGGAAGAGGCCAGCGAACTGGAGCAAAGCCTGGTCGAGCTGACCCGCAACGATCCAGAGCTGCAACAGGACTTCTTGCGTTCGCTGACCAAGGCCACCGGACGCCTGGTCGCCGATCCAGGCGCGCAGTAATACAGAAAGGGGCCGCATTGCGGCCCTTCTTCTATATATCCCCGAACAACTCCAACTGCTCGTGCGCCCCACGCAGATCACGCAGCCGCACCCCTACCCCTAGCAGGCGAACCGGCTTGCCCCCTCGGGCGAACGCCTGGCTGAGCAACTGTCGATAACTCTCCAGATCCCGCCCCGCGCCCGCCTGCTCCATCGTCGTCTGGCTGAAGTCGTGGAACTTGACCTTGACGAAGGGTTTGTCCGGCCGATAGCTGCTGTCCATCCGCGCGACCCGCTCGTTCAGACTGGCCAGCAATTCGGGCAGCTTCTCCAGGCAGCTGGCCAGGTCTGGCAGGTCGTGGTCGTAGGTGTTCTCGACACTGACCGATTGTCGCCTGCTGTCGGTCTGCACCACCCGTTCATCGATCCCCCGCGCCAGCCCCCATAGCCGCTCGCCAAAACTGCCAAACTCGCGCACCAAGGCCTGGCGTGACCAGTCACGCAGCGACAGACAGGTGTCGATGCCCAGCCGCGACAGCTTCTCGGCGGTCACCTTGCCGACTCCATGCAGGCGGGCGACCGGCAAGGCTGAAACGAAAGCCTCGACCTGATCGGGCGTGATGACGAACAGGCCATTGGGCTTGCGCCAATCACTGGCAATCTTGGCCAGGAACTTGTTGGGTGCCACGCCGGCCGATACCGTGATGTGCAGTTGCCTGGCGACGCGCCTGCGGATGTCTTCGGCGATGCGCGTGGCACTGCCAGCGAACCACTGGCTGTCACTGACATCGAGATAGGCTTCGTCCAGCGACAAGGGCTCGATCAGCTCGGTGTAGTCGCGAAAGATCGTGTGGATCTCCCGCGAGGCTTCGCGATAGGCCTCGAAGCGCGGCTTGACGATCAACAGATCGGGGCACAGTTTCAGGGCATGCCCGGACGACATGGCCGAACGCACACCGTAGGCCCGCGCCTCATAGTTGCACGTGGCGATCACCCCACGCTGCCCCGGCTGCCCACCCACCGCCATGGGCCGACCGACCAGGCGCGGATCGTCGCGCATCTCGATGGCGGCGTAGAAACAGTCACAATCAATATGAATGATCTTGCGCAGGGACATGGACGACAGCCAGTACTGTAAATTCATACAGATACTACCCCAAGCCCCTGCCATGAGACAGCCTGGGCACGACAATCGGCCTGCAAGCCCCACCACTGCTGACCCGCAGGCCAGACGAGAGCGCTAAGGCATTGAACAAAAATGATTTTTCTGAAATTAATGCTTGACACAGGGAAGCAATTCCGTAGAATTCGATTCCACAGGCGCGGGATGGAGCAGCCTGGTAGCTCGTCGGGCTCATAACCCGAAGGTCGTCGGTTCAAATCCGGCTCCCGCAACCAGATTCAATAAAAAGGCCACTGTTTCGACAGTGGCCTTTTTTATTGCCCAGCGTTTGCCCTCGGGGAATTTACTCTATAAATCAAGCACTAACGCTTGACACCCGAGCCAAGATCCGTAGAATGCACACCTCTGACGCGGGATGGAGCAGCCTGGTAGCTCGTCGGGCTCATAACCCGAAGGTCGTCGGTTCAAATCCGGCTCCCGCAACCAGATTCAAGAAAGGCCACTGTTTACAGTGGCCTTTTTTATTGCCTCGTATTTATCCCTGGAAAATTAGCGCTATAAATCAAGCGCTAATACTTGACACTCCAGCAAAGATCCGTAGAATGCGCACCTCTGACGCGGGATGGAGCAGCCTGGTAGCTCGTCGGGCTCATAACCCGAAGGTCGTCGGTTCAAATCCGGCTCCCGCAACCATATTCGTCAGAACAAGCCCCGCCTATCGAAAGATAGTGCGGGGCTTGTTGCATTTGGCCCTTCCCCTTCCCTTGGCCGAGCGCTATCTTCGCCAGCGAGCGCATCCCCTGCCCCGCCTGGCTTCCCGGCCTCTTTCCGCCCGGCTGGATGAACTATCTTTAACTATCCTGAAACAGATTAACCACCCGGCCCGGAGTAATATCGGGACACGTTTTCCAAAGGGACTTTCACTTGGCCGTACCTTGCTTCCACCTCGCGCTGATTGCACGGGGAACCCCATGACCGCCCCCACTCCCGAAACCCAGGCACCGCTGACCGCAGCCCTGCCCACGGCTGCGCAACGCCTGCCCTGGCTGGAACGCCTGAGCAAGTACCGTCAACCCTTGGGCCTGGCGCTGACCCTGCTGCTGTTCGCCATGGGCCTGATCGCCTGCCGTCATCTGCTCAGCGAACTGGACATCTATGCGCTGCATGACGCCATGCTCAGCGTGCCGACCCATGCCTTGCTCGGTGCCCTGCTGGCCACTGTGGTCGGCTTCGTGATCCTGCTCGGCTATGAATGGTCCGCCAGTCGCTTCGCCGCCGTACACCTGCCGCCTCGTACGCTGGTACTGGGTGGTTTCAGCGCGTTCGCCATCGGCAATGCCATCGGCCTGTCGATGCTCTCCGGGGGCTCGGTGCGCTACCGCCTGTATGCTCGCAAAGGCCTGAACGCTGCCGAAGTCGCGCGCATGACCGTGTTCGCCAGCTTGTCGCTGGGCTGTGCCCTGCCGCCCCTGGCCGCCATCGCCACCTTGAGCGACCTGTCCGACGCCGCCAACGCCCTGCACCTGCCCGCCACGCTGCTGGGCGGCATCGCCGTGGCCGTGCTGGTGGCCACCGCGGCCTTGGTGATCGGCCTCTACCGTCGCCGCCTGCCGGAACAACCACTGGCCGACAACCTGCTGGTGCAGTTCGGCCGTCGCACCCTGCGCCTGCCCAGCGGACGCCTGGCTGCCCTGCAACTGCTGATCACCGCGCTCGATGTCGCCGCCGCCGCAACCGTGCTCTACCTGCTGCTGCCAGAAGCCCCGCCATTCGGCGCCTTTGTGCTGATCTACCTGCTGGCCCTGGCGGCCGGCGTGCTCAGTCATGTACCCGGTGGCGTCGGCGTGTTCGAGGCCATCCTGCTGGCGGCCTTCGCCAATCAACTGGGCGCCGCCCCGCTGGCCGCAGCCTTGCTGCTGTACCGCCTGATCTATGTGGTGCTGCCCCTGCTGGTGGCCTGCGTGCTGCTGCTGGCCAACGAAGCGCGCCGCCTGCTGTTCGCACAACAGGCCATCCGCGCCGCCTCCGGCCTGGCCGCGCCCGTGCTGGCAATCCTGGTGTTCCTCTCCGGCGTGGTGCTGCTGTTCTCCGGTGCCACGCCCGAGATCGACAGCCGCCTGGAGCACATGGGCTTCCTGATTCCGCACCGCCTGATCGACGCCTCGCACTTCGGCGCCAGCCTGATCGGAGTGCTCTGCCTGCTGCTGGCCCAAGGCCTGCGTCGACGCCTGTCGGCCGCCTGGCTGCTGACCACCGTGCTGCTACTGGTGGGCGCGGTGCTGTCGCTGCTCAAGGGCTTCGACTGGGAAGAAGCCACCTTGATGTGCTTCACCGCCGCCCTGCTCGCCCTGTTCCGCCGTTCGTTCTACCGCCCCAGCCGCCTGCTCGAGCTGCCGTTCTCGCCGGTCTACCTGGTGGCCAGCGCCTGCGTGGTCGGCGCTTCGGTGTGGCTGCTGCTGTTCGCTTACCAGGACGTCCCCTACACCCACAAGCTGTGGTGGCAGTTCACCCTCGACGCAGACGCCCCGCGCGGCCTGCGCGCGGCCATGGGCAGCGCGCTGCTGCTGGTGATCGTCTCGCTGACCTGGCTGCTGCGCACCGCTCGCCCGGTGATCCATCTGCCCACCGAGGACGAACTGCAGCGCGCCAACCGCATCCTGCTGGCCTCCGACCAGCCCGACGGCGGCCTGGCCCTGACCGGCGACAAGGCGCTGCTGTTCCACCCCAGCGACAGCGCCTTCCTCATGTACGCTCGCCGCGGCCGCAGCCTGGTGGCACTGTACGACCCGATCGGCCCGGCCCAGGAACGCGCCGAGATGATCTGGCAGTTCCGCGACCTGTGCGACCTGCATCATGCCCGCCCGGTGTTCTACCAGGTGCGCGCGGAAAACCTGCCGTTCTACATGGACATCGGCCTGACCGCGATCAAGCTCGGCGAAGAGGCCCGCGTCGACCTGCGCCACTTCGACATCGACGCCAAGGGCAAGGAGATGAAGGACCTGCGCTATACCTGGAACCGAGGTGGCCGCGACGGTCTGAGCCTGGAGATCCATGAACCCGGCCATGCGCCGCTGGCGGAGCTCAAGGAGATTTCCGATGCCTGGCTCACCGGCAAGAACGTGCGCGAGAAAGGCTTCTCCCTCGGCCGCTTCAGCCCTGAATACCTGCAGCACTTCCGTATCGCCCTGATCCGCTTCCAGGGGCGTCCGGTCGCCTTCGCCAACTTGCTGGAAACCCACAGCAACGAACTGGCCAGCCTCGACTTGATGCGCGCCCATCCGGAGGCGCCGAAATTGACCATGGAATTCATGATGATTGGTCTGATCCTTCACTATAAGAGCCACGACTATGGCCGTTTCAGCCTGGGGATGGTCCCCCTTTCCGGCTTGCAGCCACGCCGTGGCGCGCCCTTGACCCAACGTCTGGGGTCGATGGTGTTCCAGCGTGGCGAACAGCTCTACAACTTCCAGGGCCTGCGGCGCTTCAAGGACAAGTTCCAGCCGGACTGGGAACCTCGCTACATGGCCGTGCCGGCCGGGCTCGACCCGCTGGTGGCACTGGCCGATACCGCCGCCCTGATCGCTGGCGGCCTGACTGGATTGGTGAAACGTTGATGATCCGACGCTATTGGCTGTACGTACTGATTCCCCTGCTGCTGGCCGCGCTGGCCGGCGCCACGGCCTTCTGGCTGTGGACCCGGCCAGCGCCCGAGGCGCACCTGGAGCACCTGACCCTGAGTGATGGCAGCAGCCTGACCCGCGCCACCCCCGGCGTGCATGCCAAGGCCCGGGTGGCCATCGGCGTTCCACAAGAACAGGCCCTGACCGACAAGCAACTGCTCGACCTGAGCCAAGCGGGCGATGCCCAGCTGGTGCAGGTCATTCTGCCGGCCACCGACTGCACCAAGCAGCAGGCGGCCCTGGACCAGGCCATGACCCAGTTGTCCGACAAGCCGACCCTGGTCGCTGGTATCGGCCCTGGCGCCGCCCAGGCATGGCGCTGGCTGGCCACCCAGACCGACGACAAGGCCCGCGCCATCTCGGTTGACTTCAACCTCGAGCAACCGGGTTGCCAGGCCGCCCTGCCCAAGTCGGCCGCCCATGGCCACTGGAACGTAGCCTGGAACGACAACCCGGACGATGCCAGCGCCGCCTTCGTGCGCGACCAGGCCAACGCCGAGACCAGCATCGCCGACTACGACATCCACCTGCCACAAGTGCTCAAGGCCCAGCTGACCCAGGCCCTGGTAGGGCAGGACGGCAATGCCCTGGCCATACCGGTGGTGGAAGTTCCGGCCGGCCAGACCACCGATACCGTCACCCTGTTCCTCTCCGGCGATGGCGGCTGGCGCGACCTGGACCGTGACGTGGCCGGTGAAATGGCCAAGCTCGGCTTCCCGGTGGTAGGCATCGACACGCTGCGCTACTACTGGCAGCACAAGACCCCGGAACAAAGCGCCGCCGACCTCAGCGAGCTGATGCAGCACTACCGTCAGAAGTGGGGCACCAAGCGCTTCGTGCTGACGGGCTACTCGTTCGGTGCCGACGTACTGCCGGCGATCTACAACCGCCTGTCCGCAGAAGACCAGAAGCGCATCGACGCAGTGATCCTGCTGGCCTTCGCCCGCAGCGGCAGCTTCGAGATCGAGGTCGAGGGCTGGTTGGGCAAGGAAGGCCAGGAGGCACCGACCGGGCCGGAAATGGCCAGGCTGCCGGCTTCGAAGGTGGTCTGCGTCTATGGCGTGGAAGAAACCGACGAAAGCGGCTGCACCGACAAGACGGCGGTAGGCGAGCGCATGAAGCTGCCGGGCGGCCACCACTTCGACGAGAACTACCCGGCCCTGGCCAAGCGCCTGATCGACGAGATCGAGACTCGCCAGGGGAAGTCCAACGTCGCTGAAAAGTGATCCATACGTCGCGGGGCAAGCCCGCTCCCACGTCGACCGTGGGAGCGGGCTTGCCCCGCGACGGTTCTGCAGTCAGATCTCGACCTGGGTACCCAGTTCGATCACCCGATTGAGCGGCAGGTTGAAGAACCTCAGGTTACCGTTGGCATTCTTCAGCAAGAATGCGAACAGGTTGCCCCGCCAGCGCGACATCTCCTCCAGGCGCGAGGCGATCACCGTTTCCCGGCTCAGGAAATAAGTGGTACGCATCGGGCTGAAGTCCAATCCGTCCAGATGGCAGAGTTTCAAGGCCGCCGGCACGTCCGGTTCGTCCATGAAGCCAAAGTGCAGCAGCACCCGGAAGAAGCCATCGCCATACGTCTCTACCTCGAAGCGCTCATGCTCCGGCACCCGCGGGCGATCCTCGCTGACCACGGTCAGCAACACCACCTGGCTGTGCAGTACCTGGTTGTGCAGCATGTTGTGCAGCAAGGCGTGCGGCACGGCATCCGAACGCGCGGTGAGGAACACCGCGGTACCCTCGACCCGGTGCGGAGGTTGCACACGGATGCTGCTGATGAACAGCGGCAACGGCAGCGCGCCTTCGTCGATACGGTCGACCAGAATCTGCTTGCCACGCTTCCAGGTGCTCATCAGCACGAACAGCACGACGCCGGCCAGCACCGGGAAGGCGCCGCCCTGGACGATCTTCGGCACGTTGGCGGCGAAGAACAGCCCATCCACCAGCAGGAAGCCGATCAGGATGGGCACGGCCAGCACGGGCGGCCACTTCCACAGCAACAGCATTACCGTGGCGACCAGCAAGGTCGTCATCAGCATGGTGCCGGTCACGGCAACGCCGTAGGCCGCTGCCAGGGCGCCGGACGATTCGAAGCCGATCACCAGCAGCACCACGCCGACCATCAGCGTCCAGTTCACCGCGCCGATGTAGATCTGCCCCTGCTCGTCGCTGGAGGTGTGCTGGACCTGCATGCGTGGCACATAACCGAGCTGGATCGCCTGGCGGGTCAGGGAGAAGGCCCCGGAGATCACCGCCTGGGACGCGATCACCGTCGACAAGGTGGCCAACACCACCAGCGGCAGCAGGGCCCAGCTTGGCGCCAGCAAGTAGAACGGGTTGCGCGCGGCTTCGGCATCCTGCAGCAGGATCGCCCCCTGGCCGAAGTAGTTGAGCACCAGCGCAGGCAGCACCAGGGCGAACCAGGCACGGGCAATCGGTTTTCGACCGAAGTGCCCCATGTCGGCGTACAACGCCTCGGCCCCTGTCAGCGCCAGCACCACCGCCCCCAGAATCGCCACGCCCATGCCCGGGTGGACGATGAAGAAATTCACCGCCCAACCCGGGTTGAATGCCTTGAGCACTTCCGGACTCTGCGCGATCCCATGGACGCCCAGTGCCGCCAGCACCAGGAACCAGGTGACCATCACCGGGCCGAACATGATGCCGATCTTCGCCGTGCCATGTTTCTGGACCAGGAACAGCCCCACCAGCACGACCAGGGCAATAGGCACCACCCAGTGATCAATGCCGTCGAATGCCAGTTGCATCCCCTCCACCGCCGAGAGCACCGACACCGCCGGCGTGATCATGCTGTCGCCATAGAACAGCGACGCGCCGATCAACCCGCACACCACCATCATCGTGCGCAGTTTCGGGTAGGGCGCCGAAGCACGCCTGGCCAGGGCCGTGAGCGCCATGATGCCGCCTTCGCCCTGGTTGTCGGCCCGCAGGATGAACACCACGTACTTGATCGAGACCACCCAGATCAGCGACCAGAGGATCAGCGACAGGATACCGAGCACGCCATCATGGTTGACTTGCACCCCGTAACCGCCGGTGAAGACCTCTTTGAGGGTATACAACGGGCTGGTGCCAATATCGCCATAGACCACCCCAACAGCTGCCACGAGCAGGCTCAGCGGCCGTGCCGCGCCCTGCTTGCCCTCGTGCCCGCCTTCGGCGTGACTGCTTGCCTGAACCATCGACCACTCCCGCAGAAGGCCTTCTAGACCGGTTGAATAACCACCCGTGCAAGGGCATCGCGCACGCCCCCGCACAACGGCGCGAAGCATAGCGCAGCGTTCGTCGCTTTTCTGCTGGTAAAGCGACCTTGCCCTCGCTAGAATTGCGCACTTTTTGATCAGAGGCGCCAAAAGCGCCCACCAGGATCGCCCCCGTTACTGGCCGGGCGACCTGTATTCAATACCGAGGTTAGCCATGTCCACCACTCCCGCCACTCCGAAGGTCGGCTTCGTTTCCCTGGGCTGCCCCAAGGCCCTGGTCGATTCCGAGCGCATCCTCACCCAGCTGCGCATGGAAGGCTATGAAGTCGTGCCCACCTACGAGGATGCCGACGTGGTGGTGGTCAACACCTGCGGCTTCATCGACAGCGCCAAGGCCGAGTCGCTGGAAGTGATCGGCGAAGCGCTCAAGGAAAACGGCAAGGTCATCGTCACCGGCTGCATGGGTGTCGAGGAAGGCAATATCCGCGACGTGCACCCGAGCGTGCTGTCGGTCACAGGCCCCCAGCAGTACGAGCAGGTGGTCAACGCCGTGCACGAGGTGGTGCCGCCACGCCAGGACCATAACCCGCTGATCGACCTGGTGCCGCCCCAGGGCGTCAAGCTGACCCCGCGTCACTACGCCTACCTGAAGATTTCCGAAGGTTGCAACCACAGCTGCAGCTTCTGCATCATCCCGTCGATGCGCGGCAAGCTGGTCAGCCGCCCGGTCGGCGAAGTGCTGAGCGAGGCCGAGCGCCTGGTCAAGGCCGGCGTCAAGGAGATCCTGGTGATCTCCCAGGACACCAGCGCCTATGGCGTCGACGTCAAGTACAAGACCGACTTCTGGAACGGTCGCCCGGTCAAGACCCGCATGCTCGAGCTGTGCGAGGCCCTGAGCAGCCTGGGCGCCTGGGTGCGCCTGCACTACGTGTACCCGTACCCGAACGTCGACGACGTGATCCCGCTGATGGCCGCCGGCAAGATCCTGCCGTACCTGGACATCCCGTTCCAGCACGCCAGCCCCAAGGTGCTCAAGTCGATGAAGCGCCCGGCCTTCGAGGACCGCACCCTGGCACGCATCAAGCAGTGGCGTGAGCAGTGCCCTGAGCTGGTGATCCGCTCGACCTTCATTGTCGGCTTCCCCGGCGAGACCGAAGAAGACTTCCAGTACCTGCTCGACTGGCTGACCGAAGCCCAGCTCGACCGCGTCGGCTGCTTCCAGTATTCGCCGGTCGAAGGCGCCCCGGCCAACGACCTGGGCCTGGAAGAAGTGCCGGATGACGTCAAGCAGGCGCGCTGGGACCGCTTCATGGCGCACCAGCAGGCCATCAGCGCCGCACGCCTGCAGCAGCGCATCGGCAAGGAGATCGAAGTGCTGATCGACGAGGTCGAGGAGCAGGGTTCGGTTGGCCGCAGCTTCTTCGACGCACCGGAAATCGACGGCAGCGTGTTCATCGACGGCGACCACGGTTTCAAGCCGGGCGACAAGGTGCGCTGCCGTATCGTCGATGCCGACGAATACGACATGTGGGCCGAACCGGTCTGAGCGATCGCCTCATGAAGATACCCCGCCCGCTGGCGGGGTATTTTTTTGCATCTATGTTGTGTTCAGAGGCCATCATCGCGCAGGAGCCGCCCAAGGATGAAGCCAACCCTGACACTGCAGACACCCCGCTACGCCGACTACCCGGAACTGGTCCGAGTGTGGGAGGCGTCGGTACGCGCCACCCATGACTTTCTTCCCGACGCCTACATCCAACTGCTGCGCGAGCACGTGCTGCGGCGCTACCTGGACGCAGTGATGCTGGTCTGCTGCAAGGACAGCAAACGCCATATCCTGGGCTTCGCCGGCGTCGCCAACGGCCGGGTCGACCTGCTGTTCGTCGCCCCCGAGCATCGTGGCCAGGGCATTGGCCAGCGCCTGTTGCGCCATGCGGTGGCCGAGCTCAACGCCGAACGCCTGGATGTCAACGAGCAGAACCCTCAGGCCCTGGGCTTCTACTTGCACGAAGGCTTCGAAGTGGTCGGCCGCTCAGAGACCGACGGGCTCGGCCAACCATACCCCCTACTGCATATGCGGCTGATTCGTACAGCATCCTGATACTTGTGCCCAAGATACCGTCTGTCGCCTCCGATTGAGCGGAAATGACATCGATTTGCAGCCGCAATGCTGCGCGGACAGGTACAATGGAACCTTTCCCCGCCTCGTGAAACCTGTCTCCATGTCCGAACCCATTCGCCTTTCCAAACGCCTTATCGAACAGCTTGGCTGCTCCCGCCGAGAGGCCGAACTGTACATCGAAGGCGGCTGGGTCACCGTTGACGGGGTGGTGGTCGAGCAGCCGCAGTTCAAGGTGGCCGAGCAGCAGGTCCAGCTACTGCCCGGTGCCCGTGCCGACAGCCTCGAGCCGGTCACCCTGCTGCTCAACCAGCTGGCCGGCCAGGACTGCGCCAGCGCCCAGGCCGGCATGACCATGGCCAGCCTCAGCGAGGCGCACCGCGAAGGCGTACGCCCGCTGCACGGGCACTTCGCTCGTCAGGCCTGTGTGGCGCCCTTGCTGCCCGGCGCCAGCGGCCTGCAACTGTTCACCCAGGACTGGCGGGTGACCCGCAAGCTCGACGCCGATCTGCGCCGCATGGAGCAGGAGTACATCGTCCAGGTCAGCGGCGAGGCCAAGCCGGGCGCCCTTGAGCGCCTGGCCCGCGGCGTCGAGCGCAAGGGCGTGGAACTGCCGAAGGCCAAGGCCAGCTGGCAGAACGAACAGCACCTGCGCATGGTCCTGAAGAACCCGCAACCCGGGATGATCGAACAGCTGTGCGAAACCGCCGGCCTACGGGTGCTCGGCATGCGCCGCATCCGTCTGGGTGGCGTGTCGATGGGCAAGCTGCCATTGGGACAATGGCGCTATCTGGCCACCACCGAACGTTTCTGAGGTCCGTAACCCAGCAATACCGCCGCGCAATGACTGCCGCGGCACCTGAACAGGATTCGCTGCAATGAACCACAACGATGTACTGCGCAGCCTGCGCTACATGCTCAAGGTCAATGACCAGAAGATGGCCGAGATCGTCGCGCTCTCCGGCCTGGAAGTGACCGCCGAGGCCATGGCCGGCTACGTCAAGAAAGAAGAGGAGCCCGGTTTCGTGCCTTGCCCGGAGAAGGTCATGGCGCACTTCCTCGACGGCTTGGTGATCCACCGTCGCGGCCGTGACGACAGCCGCGCGCCGCAGCCCATCGAGGTTCCGGTGACCAACAACACCATCCTCAAGAAGCTGCGGGTGGCCTTCGAGCTCAAGGAGGACGACCTGCACGCGGTGCTCAAGGCGGTCAACTTCCCGGTTTCCAAGCCAGAACTGAGCGCACTGTTCCGCAAGGTCGGCCACGACAACTACCGCCCCTGCGGCGACCAGTTGCTGCGCAACTTCCTCAAGGGCCTCACCCTGCGCGTGCGTGGCTGAACAACCATGCAACATACGGTCTCACCGGTCGGTATCGTGCGCTCCTGCTTCAAGGAGAAGTTCGCCATCCCGCGCCAGCCACAGTTGGCACCCGCGGCCCGTGGCACCCTCGAACTGCTGCCGCCATTCGACCAGGGCGACGCGGTGGCAGGCCTGGAGCAGGTCAGCCATGTCTGGCTGCTGTTCCTGTTCCATGAAGCGCTGGAGGACAAGCCACGACTGAAAGTGCGTCCGCCGCGCCTGGGCGGCAACAAGAGCATGGGGGTGTTCGCCACCCGGGCGACGCACCGCCCCAATGGCATCGGCCAATCGGTAGTACGCCTGGAAGGTGTCGAACCAGGGCGCCTGCTGCTGTCAGGCATCGACCTGCTCGACGGCACGCCAGTACTGGATATCAAGCCCTATGTGCCCTATGCCGACAGCGTCCCTACCGCCACCAACCAGATGGCTGACGCCGCACCGCAGCCCATTGCCGTGCAGTGGAGCGACAGTGCCCTGCCCCAGGCCCGGGAGCACGCCCTGCGTCTGGATGAGCCGCTGGTGGCGCTGATCGAGCAATGCCTGGCCCAGGACCCACGCCCGGCCTACCAGATCCCGCCACCGGAGCGGGTTTATGGCGTGAAGTTCTGGGACGTACAGGTACGCTGGCACTACCCGCAGCCGGATGTGATCCGCGTACTGGAAGTCACGCCTGAGTGATACCCCACGCTAGCAAGCAGGCATAAAAAAACGCAGGCCAAGCCTGCGTTTTTTGTGTACTGCGCTCGCCTTACTTCTCGACGAATGCACGCTCGATCAGGTAGTCGCCTGGCTCGCGCATGCGCGGGGAGATCTTCAGGCCGAAGCTGTCCAGTACTTCGCTGGTCTCGTCGAGCATGCTCGGGCTGCCGCAGATCATCGCGCGGTCATCCTGAGGATTGATCGGTGGCAAGCCGATGTCGCTGAACAGCTTGCCGCTGCGCATCAGGTCGGTCAGACGCCCCTGGTTCTCGAACGGCTCGCGGGTCACGGTCGGATAGTAGATCAGCTTCTCGCGTACCGCATCGCCGAAGAACTCGTTCTGCGGCAGGTGTTCGGTGATGAACTCGCGGTAAGCCACTTCGTTCACGTAGCGCACACCGTGGACCAGGATCACCTTCTCGAAACGCTCGTAGGTTTCAGGATCCTGGATCACGCTCATGAACGGCGCCAGGCCAGTGCCGGTGCTCAGCAGGTACAGATGCTTGCCGGGGTTCAGGTCGTCGAGCACCAGGGTACCGGTAGGCTTCTTGCTGATGATGATCTCGTCGCCTTCCTTCAGGTGCTGAAGCTGTGAGGTCAGTGGACCATCCGGCACTTTGATGCTGAAGAACTCCAGGTGCTCTTCCCAGTTCGGCGAGGCAATGGAGTAGGCACGCATGAGCGGACGGCCATTGTCCTGCTGCAGGCCGATCATCACGAACTGACCGTTCTCGAAGCGCAGGCCCGGGTCACGGGTGCACTTGAAGCTGAACAGGGTGTCGTTCCAGTGGTGCACACTGAGGACACGTTCGTGGTTCATGTTGCTCATCGATGGGGCTCCTGAAGAAAGACGCAGCGCGCGCAAGACGCGCAGTTGCGCGATAGTGTAGGCGCAGCGACAATATCTGTTAACTGAATTATCAAGATATGTGTTATCGGTTATATAGATATGCGATTCACACTCCGCCAGCTCCAGGTCTTCGTCGCCGTCGCCCAGCACCAGAGCGTGTCCCGGGCCGCGGGGGTACTGGCCTTGTCACAGTCCGCCGCCAGTACCTCGATCACCGAGCTGGAGCGCCAGTCCAGTTGTCAGCTGTTCGACCGTGCCGGCAAGCGCCTGAGCCTCAATGCCTTGGGGCACCAACTGCTGCCGCAGGCGGTCGCCCTGCTCGACCAGGCCAAGGAAATCGAGGACCTGCTCAACGGCAAGTCGGGGTTCGGCTCACTCTCGGTCGGCGCCACCCTGACCATCGGCAACTACCTGGCCACGCTGCTGATCGGCAGCTTCATGCAGTTGCATCCGGAAAGCCAGGTCAAGCTGCACGTGCAGAACACCGCGCATATCGTGCAACAAGTGGCCCATTACGAAATTGACCTGGGTCTAATCGAAGGCGACTGCAGCCACCCCGATCTCGAGGTGCAGCCGTGGGTGGAGGATGAGCTGGTGGTGTTCTGCGCCCCTCAGCACCCACTGGCCAAGGTCGGTCATGCCGACATCGAGCAGTTGTCCCATGAGGCCTGGATTCTGCGTGAACAAGGTTCTGGCACGCGCCTGACGTTCGACCAGGCCATGCGCCATCACCGCGCCAACCTGAACATCCGTCTGGAACTGGAACACACCGAGGCGATCAAGCGCGCGGTGGAGTCAGGCCTGGGCATTGGCTGTATCTCGCGCCTGGCCCTGCGCGACGCTTTCCGCCGCGGCAGCCTGGTGCCGGTGGAAACCCCGGCCCTGGACCTGTCACGACAGTTCTATTTCATCTGGCACAAACAGAAGTATCAGACCTCGGCAATGCGCGAGTTCCTCGAACTGTGCCGCAATTTCACTGCCGGCGTGCGACGCAGCGACGAAATCGTCCTGCCACCGATTGCCTGAGCACTCAGCCGAGCAGTATCACGCCCCAGACCACCGCAACCATGCTCATCGCCACCAGTTGCGCGGCACTGCCCATGTCCTTGGCGTTCTTCGACAACGGGTGACGTTCGAGGGAGATACGGTCGATGGCGGCCTCGACGGCCGAGTTCAACAGTTCGACGATCAGCCCCAGCAGGCACACGGCGATCAGGATCGCCCGCTCGGCACGACTGACCGGCAGCCAGAAGGCGGTCGGGATCAACAGCACGTTGAGCAATACCAGTTGGCGGAACGCGGCCTCGCCCTTGAAGGCAGTGCACAGACCATCCAGCGAGTAGCCTGCAGCGTTGACGATGCGTTTGAGGCCGGTCTGGCCCTTGAATGGCGACATGCGTGAATCACTTCCCGATAAAAGGCCAGCAGGCTAGTCCAGGCCGGGTCAAAAAAGCGTGAAGAAGCGTGGGCTTAGCTACCCGAAACCGATTCAAGTTGTTGCAACAACAACGCCGCCTGGGTCCGAGTGCGGACACCGAGCTTACGGAAGATCGCGGTCACGTGGGCCTTGATGGTGGCTTCGGAGACGCTCAGTTCATAGGCGATTTGCTTGTTCAGCAAGCCTTCGCAGACCATCGTCAGCACGCGGAACTGCTGCGGGGTCAAGCTGGCCAGACCTTCGCTGGCGGCCTTGGCTTCGGCCGATACGTCGACTTTGTCGAAGGCCTGCGGTGGCCACCACACATCGCCATCGAGCACTTTCTGCACGGCATCCTGGATCACCTCCAGGTTGCTCGACTTGGGAATGAAGCCGCTGGCACCGAACTCGCGGGACTTCACCACCACCGCCGCCTCTTCCTGGGCCGAGACCATCACCACCGGAATCTGCGGATACTGCCCACGCAGCAGGACCAGGCCAGAGAAGCCGTAGGCGCCGGGCATGTTCAGGTCCAACAGGACCAGGTCCCAGTCGGCTTTCTCGGTCAGGCGGGTTTCCAGCTCGGCGATGCTCGCCACCTCGACCAACCGTACGTCGGTGCCAAGGCCAAGGGTCACGGCCTGGCGCATGGCGCTACGGAACAGCGGGTGGTCATCGGCAATCAGGATTTCGTATGTGGCCATCGATCTATGGATCCTGTTCTGTGCCAGGCGCATGGATGTGGGAGACGCCTGGCAGGCAACTCAAGGCGCGAACGGCGGGGCCGCGGCCGGGATGGCACGGCGAAGTTCGGGGAAACAGTCTCTTCGTCGTGTCCGAAGCGGCGCCAAGGATGCCGAGCACTGACCGGGTGGTCAAGCCGGTCGACTCCGCCCACCCTGGCTGCCAGCCTCGACAGTATGAACCAAACCGCCACGCCTGCCCCTTGGACTATAGGAAGGTATGCAAACGCTGATGGACCTCGTCCTGCTCGTCCAGGGGCAGGCGTCGCTTGCCACTGAGGTAGTGCAGGCTGAACACATCCAGGTAGGCGTCCAGCGCCTGCGAAGCCTGGTTATCACCGGCCAGGTCCAGGCACATGGCCGCCACTTCCGCCGTACAGAAGTGATCATCACGCTTGGAGCGGCGCAGGCGATAGCGCGACATCTGCTCAGGTTGCAGGCTGAGCACCGGGAAACGGTCCAGGTAGGGGCTCTTGCGAAACATCTTGCGCGCCTCGGTCCAGGTCGCGTCGAGCAGGATGAACAGCGGCCGCTTGCCCGGCACCCGCACCACCTCGCTAACCACTCGCTCCTGAGCGACGAACTCGCCAGGGAAGACGATGTAGGGCTGCCATTGCGGGTCGTCGAGCAAAGCCAGCAGACGTTCGTCTACCGCAGTTCGCAGCCAGCCGAAGGCCGAGGTGTCATCGATGATATCGGCGATCAGCCAACCGGTATTGGTCGGTTTCAACGGCTCGGTGTCATGCATGATCAGGCACATGCCGGCGTCGGCCTGTACCCGCGGTTTCCAGGCACATAGGCAATGGGTGGCGATCACCCGGCACTGGGGACAGCGCTCGGCCCGAGAGCCACGGGCGACGAAGGGTTTGTTGCTGCGCGCCAGGCGCTCGGCACGCAGCCGCGCTACCGCGTGGCTCATGGCTGCAGGCCTTGATGAAAAGGGGAAACGGACACGGGAACGACTCGGCGGGTGACAAAGCGCCAGTCTACCAGAGGGTTCGTCATTTGCCGTGCAGCCAATGCCAAGGCTCCTCTATAATCGAGCGCTTTGGCGGCCTGGAAACACTGTGTTTCATGGAACGCCGCCTGCCGGCGCAGGTCAAAGCGCCAGTCACCGAACCAGGAGAGATTCATGCTGCGTCTTATCGTTCCGACCCTGAGCCTGCTGCTCGCCCTGCCTCTGGCTGCCCAGGCCGCCTCCAAGCAGGAGTACGAGCTGACCCAGATGCTGCAGAAGGTCGCCAAGGAAAGCAGCGTCGGCACCCCGCGCGCCATCAACGAAGACATTCTTGACCAGGGCTACACGGTGGAAAAAGGCAAAGCGCTGGTCAACCACCTGAGCGTGCGCGAAAGCCACGCCGAGCGCATGCTGGCCAACCCGCAACAGGTTCGCAGCCAACTGGGCGACAGCGTGTGCCGTAACAATGGCTACCGCCAGCTCATGTCCAAGGGCGCGGTGCTGGTCTACCGGTTCACCGTCTACAAGACCAACCAGCCGATCATGGACCAGGCCTTCGATAACGCCAGCTGCGTGGCCGGTAACAAAAAGAAGTGATCCAGGCATTCTGATCACTGCCCCTGGCGCGCCACGGCTCATCGCCGGCGCGCGCCTCGGCGGACAAGACCTGGACACCCTCTGATGGAGGTGTCGCAGGCTTCGCCTTCCTGGCCCTTTCTGGCGTGTCGCGCCGACAGAGCCTGACTGCAACCAGCGTGCATTCCTTTCCCGAACCCACTGCCATTCGCCCGAGGTGCCTGCAACAGGTACAGCGCAAGTGCGCGTCAGCGTCTAGATTGATAGCGAGCCCCAGACAACGCCAACAAGATGGAATTGCCACTGCAACATGGCCTTGCAGGCCTACTGCAATGCTCGGGAAGCACACTCGAGTCACAGCAGCCAGCGACACACGCAGTGTCGCGGCCGGGATTCACCATCGACCCGGTCAGAGGTTTTGCTGCAGAAGGAGACGTTGAATGCCTTATCAACCGAACGAACTCTTGTCCAACTATTTCCAAGACAACGGTATCGACCTGAGCCACGTCGACCAGCAACTGCAACTGGTAGCCCCAAACAGTCCCAACCTGCCGCTGTACAGGGACATGCTGTTGACCGTGTTACGCATGGCCCACGACGACCGCAACCGCTGGAATGCCAAGATCACCCTGCAGGCCTTGCGCGAACTCGATCATGCGTTTCGCACCCTGGAGCGTTACAAGGGCCGGCGCAAGGTCACCGTGTTCGGCTCCGCGCGCACACCACTCGAGCACCCGATGTACGCACTGGCCAGGGAGCTGGGTGCTACCTTGGCACGCTCCGACCTGATGGTCATCACCGGCGCTGGCGGCGGAATCATGGCAGCGGCTCACGAAGGCGCGGGCACTGAGCATAGCCTGGGCTTCAATATCACCCTGCCCTTCGAACAGCACGCCAATGCCACGGTCGACGGCACCGACAAGCTGCTGCCGTTTCACTTCTTCTTCATCCGCAAGCTGTTCTTTGTCAAGGAGGCCGACGCGCTGGTGCTGTGTCCGGGCGGATTCGGCACTCTCGACGAGGCACTGGAAGTGCTCACGCTGATCCAGACGGGCAAAAGCCCACTGGTGCCGGTGGTGCTGCTCGACTCACCGGGAGGCAGCTTCTGGCGCGATGCCCTGGGCTTCATCAGCCGTCAACTGGAAGAGAATCGCTACATCCTGCCCACCGACCTCAAGCTGGTACGCCTGGTGCACAGTGCCGACGAGGCCGTGGAGGAGATCAACCAGTTCTACAGCAACTATCATTCCAGCCGCTGGCTGAAGAGCCAGTTCGTGGTACGCATGCACCATCGGCTAAGCGAAGCGGCATTGCATGAGATCGAGGAAGGTTTCGCTGACCTGCGCCTGAGCGGCCGCTACCATCAGCAGCCCGATAGCGGCGCCGAACACGAAGAAGGAGACTTCAGCCGCCTGACACGCCTGACTTTCGCCTTCAATGGCCGAGATCAGGGGCGCCTGCGTGAGCTGGTGGACTTCATCAACCTACCGGAGAACTGGGCCAAACCCCAGCCGATGCACACCACCCAACGTGCGCGCGAAGCCTTGAAAGCGAGCTGAACGCAAAATGCCCCACCTGGCCGGTACCTTTCGGTTCCGGCCAGGTGGGGCATTCATCAATAATCGTCGAGGTCACGGCCGCTGAGCAGGCGTCCGATCATCTCCAAGGAGAATCCACGGTAGGCGAGAAAGCGCGTCTGCTGCGCACGACTACGCGGATCGTGCGGACGCTGGCCTGCAAACTTGCGCTGCCAGACCTCCTGCAACCGCACCGTCCACTCCACTTCACTTTCGCGAAGGGCCTGGTCAATGTCACCGCGGTTCAGGCCACGCTGCCCCAGCTCCTCGCGAATTCGCGCTGGGCCGTAGCCGGCAGAAGCGCGATAGCGGATGAAACTTTCGAGATAGCGGGCCTCACTGAGCAGCCCTTCTTCGGCAAGCCGATCGAGCGCAGGCTCGATCAGCTCATCCGCCGCGCCGCGCTGACGCAACTTGCGCGTCAGCTCGACGCGACCATGCTCGCGGCGTGCGAGAAGGTCCATAGCTGCCCGCCGAACAGCGACGGGGGTGTCGAGTACGGCAGACATAGGGCAGATCAGTAACCGGCGTCAGCGTCTGCCATATCGTCGGCATCGGCTTCTGCAGCAGCGGCCTTGGCAGCAGCGGCAACGGCACCCGAGGTCAACAGTTTGTCGCGGATCTGCTTCTCGATCTCGGCACCAATAGCCGGGTTCTCTTGCAGGTACTTGGCCGCGTTGGCCTTACCTTGGCCGATCTTGTTGCCTTGGTAGCTGTACCAGGCGCCGGATTTTTCCACCAGACCCTGGGATACGCCCAGATCGATGATTTCGCCGTTGCGGTAGATACCCTTGCCGTAGAGAATCTGGAACTCCGCCTGGCGGAACGGTGGCGAAACCTTGTTCTTGACGATCTTGACGCGGGTTTCGCTACCGACCACCTCGTCACCTTCCTTTACCGCGCCGGTACGACGGATGTCCAGACGAACCGAAGCGTAGAACTTCAGGGCGTTACCACCCGTGGTGGTTTCCGGGCTGCCGAACATGACACCGATCTTCATGCGGATCTGGTTGATGAAGATGACCAGGCAGTTGGCGTTCTTGAT
This sequence comes from Pantoea sp. Cy-639, assembly GCF_011752525.1. Classification (GTDB taxonomy): domain Bacteria; phylum Pseudomonadota; class Gammaproteobacteria; order Pseudomonadales; family Pseudomonadaceae; genus Aquipseudomonas. The sequence goes on from NZ_VWXI01000002.1 coordinate 331,203, forward strand.
GTTGCCGGTGATCTTGCGCAGCGCCTGGGACATCAGGCGAGCCTGCAGGCCGACGTGCATGTCGCCCATCTCGCCTTCGATCTCGGCCTTGGGTACCAGGGCGGCCACGGAGTCGACGATGATCACGTCGACAGCGTTGGAGCGCACCAGCATGTCGGTGATTTCCAGTGCCTGCTCGCCGGTGTCCGGCTGGGAAACCAGCAGGTCGTCGACGTTGACGCCCAGCTTGCCGGCGTATTCAGGGTCGAGGGCGTGCTCGGCGTCGACGAAGGCACAAGTGGCACCATTCTTCTGGGCCTCGGCGATGACCGACAGGGTCAGCGTGGTCTTGCCGGAAGACTCCGGACCGTAGATCTCGACGATACGGCCCTTTGGCAGACCGCCGATGCCAAGCGCGATGTCCAGGCCCAGGGAGCCGGTGGAGATGGCAGGGATAGCCTGGCGCTCGTGGTCGCCCATGCGCATGACCGCACCCTTGCCGAACTGGCGTTCGATTTGACCCAGGGCCGCAGCCAAGGCGCGCTTCTTGTTGTCGTCCATTGAAGTCCTCACGTGATCGACGTGGCCCTGACGGCCGGAATAACTGTATAAGTAGCCAGTATTATTCCACAGGGATTCGTTTCCGCAAACCCCCACTGGGCGAATTACTCCGCGCCGAGCTGTAACAAGCCGTCTAACGCAGCGATCACCGTCTGTCGGCGCACCGCATCGCGGTCGCCGTCGAAGCGCCGACGCTCGCTGATCACTCGGTCGCCGTCGGCCCAGGCCAACCATACCGTGCCGACCGGCTTGGCGGGCGAACCACCGTCAGGCCCGGCCACGCCACTGACCGCCACGGCAAAGCGCGCACCACTGGCGGCCCGAGCGCCGCGCACCATGGCCTCGACCACTTCCTGGCTGACCGCGCCCACTTGTCCGAACAAGGCTTCGGGGACGCCCAACTGACGGGTCTTCTGGACATTGGAGTAGGTGACATAGCCCGCCTCGAACCAGGCCGAACTGCCAGGCACACGGGTGATGGCCTCGGCAATGCCACCGCCGGTACAGGACTCGGCGGTGCTCACCTGGGCGTTGAAGCGGCGCAGGTGTTCACCCAGACGGGTGGAAAGTACGGTGATCGGGTCCATGGCAGGCTCCTGGCTGGTCTGCGCCCTACCCTACCACCCTGGCCCGCACAGGCAAGGGCTCAGCGCGCCAGGGCACGCACGTAGTCCTGGCAGGCGCGCAGGGCGATCAGTCCACGGTCGCCGTCGTCGGTGATGGCGACAATTCGTCGAGCATGCGCCGGGTCAAGTCGGGCGCGTACGGCGCCATGATCCAGGCCGCCGGCGGCGGTGGCGGCAGGCACTGTGGCACAACCGGTGTCGCGCTCGACCAGGACCGACAGCCGCAAATCGGCAGTAGCAAGGCGATCACGCAGGCGAGCCTGAGTCTGTTGGGCATCGGTAAGCTCCTGATAATGAGAGGTCTCACTGGCGCGCAGACGCTGCTCGAGCGTCTCGCGCCGTTCACGCTCGGCGAGCAACTGTGCGTTGATGGCCTCGACCTGCTCGACTTTCTGCTGCGCCAGCAGGCCCTCCGATTCCGCCAGCGCACGCTCGTAGCGCCAGGCCTGGAGTTGCCAGGACAAGGCGCAGCCAGCCAGCAGGGACAAGAGCCACAAGCCCAGCTGCAAGCGGCTCAACACAATACCTCGCGCGCCCGCTCCCAGAGCGCCAGGCGCTCGGCCAGGCCGTTGAGGCCACCGTTGATATGCCGGGTGATGCGATTGAACTCGCCCTGGTCGGCCAGCGCGTTGAGCCCCCGCGAGTGCCAGAACCAGGCCGCCGACTCACAGGCCCAGCGTGGCTGCTCGAGCATCTGTGGCTGCGCCAGCAGGCGCTCGTCGCCAAACAGTGCACGACTGCAAGCCTGGTAGTTGTTGCGCCCGGTCACCTGGATCAGTCCTCGGCCACAGTACAACTGACCATCGCCATCGGCCTGCGGGGTGTTGCCCAGGCGCAGGGCCAGGCTGCCGGTGTCGTAGCGAGCCAGGTACTTGTCGCTCCCCAGTTCCTTGACATAGCGCAACTGGCCAGACTCATGCCCGACCTGGGCGAGAAAGGCGGCGATGCGTTTGGGATGATCGATCTCCCAGTTGGCCATGGCCGTGTTCAGGGCCGGTAGGAAGGTCGCGGCGCGCTGGCCGGCGAGAGGGTAGATCTGGCGAAGCTGCTGTTCAGTGAGCGGCATCGGAAAGTTCTCCATAGCGGTCTGCGGGAACGGCGGCTGGGGCCGCCAGTGGCTCGCTCAGAGGCGATGGCTCGAAGCACGCGGCTTTCACATGATTCAAGGTGCGGCAACGGCCACACTTGATCTGGAGCTCGGAAGCGGGAGTGATACGGGCCAGCAGCTTGTGGCACTGGCCGCAACGTAGAGCGGTGAACATGCATGAGGTCCTGATCATTGAACGCCAGCGGATCCGGCGCGCCCCGATTGCCCGACTATAGGAATCCGGCCTGGCGCCAGGCACCGGGAAACACTCTCCACGGCAGGTGCCTCAGGCCTTGCACAACCCGCTCCGGCGAGGGGCCGCGCCTTTGGCCTTGGCCTTGCCCTGATGCCCACCGTTGCAGTTCACACTGGTGCGCCAGCCGCTGCTGGTGAACACCTGCTCCACCGACTCGATCAGGTACGTCCCGTCCAGCCCGGCCACGAAACCCGTGGCCTGGATGCTGCGCTCGGCGAACAGGTCGGTGCGTCCAGGCATGTCCAGGCGCACGCTGGCGGTGTCGCGGTTGAAACTGGCCAGACGCGCCCGGGCGGCCTGCTCCGCGGCGGCGCGGTCGGGGTACAGGTGCCGGTCGGTGTACACCGGCTGCAGGCCGTCCGGCGCATCCTCGCTGGCCAGTTCCACCGTTTGCAGGCGCCCGCTGGCGCTGTCCTGGTGACGGGTCCTGACTGCCTTGTGGGTACTCTTGTCTGCCAGGCGGAACTGCCACTGGCTGACGTCCTCGCGAGCGATGACCACCACCCCCAGGGCCTTGCCGCTCGCGCTCTGCCCGCCCTGGCGGGGCAGCACCAGCAACTGGCCGTTGGCAAGCTTGGCGGTGCAGTCGTGCTGGCGGGCCAGGCGGGTGATGAAGTTGAAGTCGGACTCGCTGTACTGGTCGACCCGCGGGATCGACAATGTCACCGGGCATACGGCTTGCCAGCCATTGCGCGCGGCAATATCGGCGACGATGCGCTGTAGGCTGGCCTGTTCCCAGCTACCGCTGCGCGTTGTCTTGCCGCTGCCGCGCAGGTCGCTGGCCTTGCCCCGGATCACCAGGGTGTCGGGTGGACCGGAGAGCTCCACTTCATCGACGGTGTAGCGCCCCAGGCGGCTCAGCGTCTGGCCGGCATAACCCAGGTGCACTTCAAGCATCGCGCCACGGGTCGGTAGGGCCACGGCCCCATCGCGGGCGTCGATGCGCAACTCGAACTCGTCCGACTCCATGCCGGGCTTGTCCGTGGTCCGCAGCAGCAACAACCGATCGTTGATCAACAGGGTGATGTCGTGGCCGTCCGCGGTGATGCGAAATTGCGGTTGCATGGTCTCGGGCTCCTTGGAAAGAACCGCTGCGGGGACGGGCCCCGCCTCAGTCCCAGAGTTGCAGGGTATTGCTGGGCGCCGCAGGCAAGGCCGGCAGCAGGATCCTCACCCCCGCGCGAAATGGCTGGGGCTCGTCCGCCAGGCCCTGGTTGGCCTCCAGCACCGCCTCGACGGTGCCCACGAGGCGTCCGTAGTAGTGCTGGCAAAGGGTGTCCAGCAGGTCGCCTTCAGACGTTATGCAGGTCCTGGCCATAGCTCACGAACTCCAGTGAAAAACCTTGTTTGCGTGGAATGCCACCCGCCAGCAGCTGGCTCTGTTCCTCTTCGATGCTGGTCAGGCACCAGGTGCCAAGCACTTCGCCGTAACCTGTGGTCAGGGACAACGGCATCAACTGGCGGCCGATGCTGCGCAACGTCTGCAACTGGCCAATGCCGCCCTTGAAGCCTGGGTGGATCGCCCCGCGCAGGGTGATGCTCTCCTCGCCCTGGCTGACCGCCTGTTGCGCGTTGGCGCGACTCAGGCGCTCCTGCCCGACCCAGCGATAGCGCGTCTGCCGACGCAGTTGATCGAAGGCGGCGGTGTCCAGGTTGAAGTAGAACGGGCTGGCGCCGGGTGTCAGCGGTTGCAGCACCAACAGGTGGGGGAACGGCTTGACTGCCTCGGCCGCAGGGGTCGCCTCGGGCGCGAAGCCCAGGGTCGACAGCACGCCATTGACGGTCGAGCGCACCTCACCCACCACCCGGCGGATCGCTGCCCCCGCCTTGGCCGCATGCTCGGCGAAGCCGTCGATGCGGTCACGCACCTGGCGTACAACCGCCACCGCCTGGTCATACTTGGCCACTACCTTGGCGACATGGGCCTGGGCCCGGTTGATCGCGCGCAAGGTCCGCTGGAGCTTGGCGCCGATGAGCGGGCCAACCCGCGGCAACCCTTCCAGCTCAGTGACTGCGCCCTTGATATGGTCGATCGCCTCGTTCATCGGATCGAGCATGGCGTCGGCGTGCCGACGCCCTGCCTCTCCCGCCTTGACCAGGGCGTGCAGCGTGGCTTGCAGCTGCTCCAGATAGGTCATGGTTGCTCCTGTTCAGAATGGGTTGGGGTGATCGGCAAGCTGTGCGTTGTAGGCTTGCCGTTGCAAGTCCAGCATCACCCGGCGAACCGCCGCCTCGAGTTCCTGGGCAAGCAGGTTCGGCGCATCGACGCTGCCCTGCACGGTGACCGGGACGTTGGCGTTGAAAGTAATCTGCTGGCTGATTGATTGGCCGGTGGCGTTGCCCTGCGGCCGGGCATCCAGCTCAGGCAAGGACAGCACTGGCTGTGGTACGGCCGCTGCCATGGCAGGCTGACGGAGTACAACGGTTGCGCCATCACCCGGCCCTTCCAGGGTAACGTCTCGTGCGCCCCTCGAAACCGGTGCCGCTCCCGAACCGAAAGCCACCGCCGCGAAGGCGCGCCTGGCCACACGGGTGCCCAGTTGCTCGTCCAAGCGCTCCACATGCATTCCTTGAGTCAGGCTCGCCAGTGAAAGCGCTTTCGCGGGCAGCTCGAACTTTTGTCCCTGACGCCCTTCGGACGAGGGCGCCAACAGACGCCTGGCGATCCGCACACCCACCTCGTCATCAACGAACTCGCCGCCTGGTTTGTGTGTGAGGTTGATCAGCGAAACAGCTGGCATTACCGGTTGTCGACGAGGCCCTTTGGCCGACACAGGCATGAGTTTTCTAGCGATCCTCGCACCGACCTGTTCGTCCAGATACTCGCCGACTGGTCGGTTCGTCCCGTTCATCAAGGAAACGGCTGGCAACGGCCGAGTACGCTTGCGCTGCGCTTCGAGCGAAACGGACGACAACTGCCTGGCGAGCCGCACCCCGACCTGAGCGTCCAGATGCTGCCTCGTCGGCATAGGGCTGGACGCAAGCAGGGAAACGGCCGGTAGCGGTGCCTGCCGAGGCGTGAAGTAACGCTTGCCGATTTGCGCGCCGATTTCGCTACCCAGGTTGTCGCCGACAAAGTTGCCGATGACTATCCCTGCTTCCATGCCACGTTCACGGCCTATAAGAGGAGAGAGAACACGTCCCAGGTAAACGCCACCCAGCACGCCCCCGATGGCTCCTCCTATCGCGCCTCCATACCCGGCGCCCTTCTCCTCGGGTGTCTTGGCCAACCATACGGTAGCGACGCTCTTGAGCGCGGCCTCCATCAGGAGGAGTTTGCCGGATCCCTTGGCTACCTCCTGCAACCCACTCCAGAAACCTGGCTTTGGTTTTACCGCTGCCTCGGCCATTGCCTGCATCACAGCCTTCGAGTTGATACCCGTCGGTGAAGGGCCGGCATCCGCGCCGAGTGGATAGAGGTCGTCGAGTTGGCTGCCTTTGCCCAACAGTTTGCGCCAGGTCTCTCCCAGCGGCGGCAATCGACTGGCCCCGGCAGAAACACCAATCGCACCCAACGCCCCCGACGCGGCGAGAACGGTGCCCCACCGCGATGTAGCAGGGTCCACGGGCTCGGCCTGGCGCTCCGGCGAGGACATCAGCTCCTTGCCCGTGATGCCACCAATCTTGCCCAGCAGGAAAGAGCCCAGCAGCGAGAACGTCGCAGTATTCTTGTTCAGCTTCTTGGCCACGCCATGACCTGCAGCGAGGCCAGCAACGTGTCCCGCCAGCCCTCCCCAGGCCTCGCCCTGCTGCTCCGGTGTATCTGCCGTTACGCCCGCATGAATCGACTTCATCAAGATATCGAGCGCATTCAAGCGCATGAATTCCTTGGAGAAATCGCTCACGGCCAGCCAGGTACCGGCGGGGCGCCCGGCTGTCGGGGTGGGCATGGCGTCCAACCCGAGCGGATAACGGCCCTGCCCGCTCGGGATGACACTGCTGATGTTGTGGTTCTGCAACTGCCAATGGGCAAATGCCTTGCCCAGCAGCAGCGAACCTCCTGCCGATGCCAGTGAGGTCAGGAAGTCCTCGAACGCCGCCTCTGGACCCGGCGCACTGATACCCGGTGGTTCCCTTGGCATTGCCGGACGTTCGGAGACGACCTCTCTCAAACCGGCATTGCCCTTCGTCCTGGCCAACTGCTGCAACAGATCGTTCTGTTCCTGCAGCAAGTCCAGTTCGCGCAACTGGTTCTGCATGCTGTCCGTGGGTTCTTCATGCAGAACCGGGGTACCGTGCGGCGAAGCCTGCGCATTGTGACCCTGTGAATCAGAAGAAAGCGGGCGCTGGGTTTCACCCAGGGGATATACCAACGGTGTATCGCCGAGTGCCCTCCCTGCTGCTTCGAACTTTATTTCACGTGGCCCTGATGGCTCCAGGTCGATGGCTCCGGCAACTCCCAGCGTTCCCGCTTTTCTGTTCGCCATCCTTATCTTCCTTTTCACTCCACCAGCCACCAGACCATGTCGCTGTACGACATGGTCATGATTTCACTGGCGGAAAAGTTCAGCTCCTTGGCCAGCCGCCTGGCGGCGGCCTTCTGCCGGGCAGGGTCAAAGCTCGTCGTCCTGCACCAGGCGAAAATAGCCGGCCTGCAGACGGGTGTAGTCCTTGAGGGCAAGGCCCTCGAGGTCCTTGACACCGACTTCGGCGAGGGAAGCGAACAGGTTCAGTTCGCGCTGCTCGTCATCGCCGGCGCCACCGGCCTGGGCGTTGCGGATATCACGCACGGTCGGTGCGCGCAGCGACAGGCTGTCGACCTGCACACCGTTGGCCTCGCTGGGGCGGGACAGGCGTACGGTCACACGCTCGGCGCTGACGGTCAGCCATTGCGGAAGCTTTTTCGCTTGAGCCATGTAGCAGTCTCCTTACAGGCCAAGGGCAGCGCGCTGGGCGGCCAACTGATCGACACCATCGACCACCCGTTTCATACCCAGGGCATCGATTTCGTAGACCACGCGGCCATCGACTTCGAGCTTGTAGTAGGTCACGGCGATGCTGTGCTTGATCTCGGCTTTGTCGCCGGCTTTCCAGTCGCCCATGTCGACTTCCTTCAGCGCACCGCGCAGGGTGACGATCACCGGGTTGATCTTGCCCTTGAGCCCCTTGAAGGCGCCGCGGAAGGTACCGTTGAAGCCGGTGCCGTCGGCCAGGCCGAAGAACTTCAGCGACTCGCGGCGCACACCGGTGGTGGTGAAGGCGGCTTCCTGCTTCTCCATCCCCTGGTCGAGCTGGACCGGCATGTCCATGCCGCCGGGACGGTAGTCCTCGAGCTTGAGAGTGAGCTTGGGCAGGGTCAGGCTGGGTACATCGCCCTGGAAGCTGACGCCGTCGACGAACAGGTTCAGGTTGGCCAGGGTTTCGGGAATCATTGCCATGTAGGTGCGCTCCTTAAGCGGCGGAATCGAGGACTTCGGTCAGCCATTGATTGGTGACTTCGACGCGGAAATTGGGGTTCTCAGCCGGCGGAACATCGGTGAAGCGGATGTTCCAGTACACCTTGCCCTGCTCCAGCTGGCTGGCAGTGTTCAGCTCCGGATCGGCGAAGACCTCGAAGTTGATGATCGCGCCCTGGTTCTTCAGGTCGCGCATGAAGGCCTGCAGCCCCTCGGTGACATCCTTGACGTAGGTGGCGGTGATGGAGCGGTCGACGGCCCATTTGTGACCGTAGAGGATCGCGTCCATGACGATGTCCATGGTCCGCACGCGAGTGACGAAGGCCCATTTCGGATCGCTCGACAGGGTGCGGTTGCCCCACAGGCGGAAGCCGTCATCGCGGATGATGGTGGCGATATTGGCGTTGTTCAGCAGGTTGGCCCGGCAGGTCTCGTCGCCATCGAGGAACTCCACCGCACGGGTGGTACCGGTGATGCCGACGAACTCCTTGTTCGACGGCGAGGCCCAGAAGCCGTACTCGCGGTCGGTCCAGGCGAACAGGCCGGCAACCCAGGCCGAACCCGGGGCATCGACGGTGGCCTCTTCGGTGGTGTCCCAGTAGCGCACGCCCGGATCGACCAGGAACGCGCGCTTGGCACCGAAGTTCTTGGCGTAGGCGATGGCCGCCTCGTCGGTGGTGTTGGGGCCGTCGATGATGGCGATGGCGCGCAGCTTGTCGGCCAGTGCCACCAGCGCGGTGCCGATGGCAGAGGTGGCGCTGTGCTTGGGTGCCACCAGCAGGCGTGGCTGGGCGTTGAAACGGCTCTTGCCGTCGAGCAGTGCTTGCAGGCCGGTGCGCTTGCCGTCGGCCAGCACGTTGCCGATGATCGCCGAGGTCTGCTCGGCGGCATCCTCCAGCTTGGCCACGCCACAGGCGACGATGACGGCCTTGGCGCGGCCGTAGATGGCACGACAGGCCTTGGTGATCGCGGCGTCCTGGCCGAACGCCGCGACCGCTTCGCGCTCGCTGGTGATCAGTACCAGGTCGTTGGCCTTGGCGCTGACGCCCGGCCCTTCGGTAAAGGTGTCGACCAGGCCGATGATCGAGGAGGACGGCAGTGCGATGCTGCGTGCTCCGGTGTCGACGTTGGTCACGGTGACGCCGTGGAAGAATCCACTCATGTAGGTTTACTCCAGATTCAGGTATGAAAAGGCCCCGCAATGCGGGGCCTGGAAGGGTCAGGACAAACAACGTCCCTGAGATATGTGGTTGTCCTGAAAGGCCAAGGTCACTTCATTTCAGGACTGGCAACCAGTTCGATCTCTCGCACCAAAGACTGATAGTGTTCGAATCGGGTCTCGCCATCGGCGATATCTAGTTCGTACTTGCGCATGCGCAGTACAGCCAGGGCTTCCTGGGCCATCCGTTGCTGTTCGGCCTGCTGAATGATGAGATCTGCGGCTTCGGAGCAAGTCAGGCCTGCTGAGTCTGCGTAATGCTTGACCCAGATGTTGACATCGCCTTGATACTGAGCACTCTTGTATTCACGGGCAGCATTTTCACGAGCAAGATATTCCTTTTCAAAACGGCTCCATCGCGAATAGATAGATGCCACCTGATCATCGATCAATCCTTGCAGCTCTGTGACGTCCGGCCATTTCTTGACGCGATCCAGGATCGTAGGTGGAAAGACGCTGAAATCTAGGATCTTGTAATCGGACTGTGCCTGCAAAAGCTGCTTGTAGAGTTCGTCAGGGATTGCTTTGGCAGACTCCGGAATGCACCGATGAACTTCATCGTTGTAAAACGTACGCTCACCCCTTACTACGAAAATTGACATTGATTCCTCCTCAAAAACCAATCGCGCGCCACTGCACCATGCGCCCATCCGCAAGATTGGTGTCGCAGAAAGCCTGCCCATCAAACCCCAGCGCGCTAGGTTTCCCAATACTTACGGAATGTCGATCCTGACGGTAGAACGGCTCTTTATCGTAATCATCAATCGTCACACCAATGCTGGCGACAACTGACAAGCAGCCATTGGGAAACTTCAATGGGAAAACCGTATCAATGTTGACCGTTGAAATATTTGCCGGAAGATATATTGTCCCCCACTGCTCAATCAAACCGTTGGGGTTATTCGCCCAACCGTTCATAGCAATCAGAGAAGAGTATGCCGCCGTATTGGAAAGTCCTCCTGAAATGACCGTATAGATGTTATCGGATACACACATCAACATGACCGGCAGCTCGCTGGAGCGGATGGTGATCGCATCGTACTGAGCGGACCCAATGCTGATGTAGCCACCAACGGCCACAGGCTTCTTGATGGTCACTGTCCCGTTACCATTCCCTACCGAGATGGTGAAGATCGATCCTGTGGCAATGCCCGAGGAGGGCAACTGAAGACTGCCACTCCATACCCCGCTACCGCCCATGTAGGTCAAGCGCCCCACATGCTCGGCCGTCAGCGTGGAGCCCGTCGCCGCCGACACGATTTTTGAAGTCAGGTTCAGGCCAAGTTCTCTGGAAAACTCAGTGGTGGCCACACGGTTCGAACTGTCGCCCCGTGCCGCTGTCGGTGCCTTTGGATCGCCGATTAGTACAGGGCTTTCCAACGGAGCCTTGAGAGCTAACGCAGTATCCACCTGCCCTTTGGTGTAGACATCTGTCAAACCATAACCAGCAACAGTCGTTGGATTGGTTGCGGCAGTCACTCGCCCATATTTATCAACAGTGACACTCCGGTAAGAGCCCGCTCCCACGCCAGTGCGACCGAAGGCCATCTCATATTCCTGAGGGCTGACACCCAATGTGATTGGCCCATCACTGGTCAACTGCCAGGCACTATCGCCATTGACAGTGCCTTTTTCGACCAGCACCAGAAGACCCGGTGTGACCTTGGCATCGGTATCGGCATCCACCGTACGCACCCAAGCCCCTCCAGCGACCTGGTACAAACCATTGTCCTTAGCCGCCGCCTGGTTTTTCACCAGAACCCTAGCCCCCGCCAACAGCACGATGCCATCAATGGTCTGCAATCCACTCAAGATAATGGGAGCAGTGGTCGCCACCTGCACTGAATGTTTGAAATCCTGTCGGGCCAGCTCTTCAGTGACCCACTCGCGGGTAGCGAGCACGACAGCCGGATCAATTTTCAACTGCACGTTGCTGGCGCTGCTGACCACCAGGTTCATGCGTACTACCTGGGTACGCCCCGAGCCCTGACTGAGCAACGGTTTGTAGGTCGGCGCGCAGTTGGCCACGGCCACCATGTCGCCGTCCGCGTCGTACAACGCAATTTCACGGATCCACCTGCCACCGACATCCGCCGGAATGACCTGCTCGGCGACGATGATCGCGCTGTTCTTGTCGTCCACCTTCAACTGGTTCAGCGGGGCGCGGCGCCACTCGTTGATCAGGCTGGTCTGGGTGGCATTGGGCATCGGGTCGGCGCCATTGGCGTCGCCGATACCCATCTGGGTGATTTTCCAAGGGATGCCCAAGGCATCCGCGTTGGCCTGCTTCGCCGCTCCCACGTTGGTGAGGATGGCGTAGAACTGTGAATTCTGATCAACCATGTGCAATGTCCAAGGTATCGATTGTGTGTTCGCGACCACCGCGACCGATCACGCCACCGACGACAAGGTCAGGTGACGAGGGCGGATAGACGTCAAGCTCGTCGCCGTCCTGCTGCGCGCAGCCGAAATGGAGCCCGCCACGGCTTTCGAGACTGATCGCCAGGCCGGTCATGTGGCGGCTGACGGGGCGGGCGTCGTCGATCAACGACGACAGTTCGTTGTAGGTCTGCTCGTCGATGCCGCTGTCGGTCACCCCCACTTTCAGGGCGAAGGTCCCCGGCACGCCGGCAGGCTCGGCCTGCCACCACTCCTGCACCTCGATCAGGTAGCCGAACGGCTCGACCACGCGCCGCAGGGCGCCGAGAGTGCCCTTGTGGGCGTGAATGAAGAACGCCGAGCGAATCACCGAGCGCTTGATCGGCTCGCTCCAGCTGTCGTCCCAACGGTCCACCGACCAGGCCCAGGCCAGCTGGTAAAGCAGGTGTGCCGGGCAGGTGTCGGGGTTGTAGAGGGTACGCAGGGCGGCCTTGAGGTCCTCGTCGGCCGCCACTTCGATGGCCCGCTCCAGTGGTGTGCGGTTCAGTGGCAACAGGCTCTGCATGTCACTCACCTCGCCGCAGTTCGATGCCCGTGCACCAGGCGGCCTGGGCCTTGCTCGGGCGGATGTCCTGCCAGCCGACCAGCTCGACTCGGCTCACGCCGTCGATATGCAACTGGGCATCGACCCCGGAGCGCGCGACCTCGAGCCCCAGGCGGCGACGCGGATTGATCCAGGCCTCCAGTCGACGCCGGCACTCGGTGAGCAGCGTCTCGTATTCCGGCCCGCTGGCACCCATGTACAGCACGGCCTCGACCCGATAGGGCAACACCTCGGCGCTGCGCACGTTGACCCGGTCGGCGACCGGGCGAATATCGTCGTCGTTGAGGTAGGCCTTGACCCGCGCCAGCAGCTCGGGACTGGCCACGCCATCACCCTCCAGGCTCAGCACGGTGACATCCACCACCGCCGGCGACGGGCTTTCCGCCGTTGCATCGGCGACCTGCCCCGACGCATTGCGGGCATGCAGGATGTAGCTGTTGCGCGGGCCGGCGGTGGTCAGACCCTCATAGACCAGTTGCACCCGCTCGCGCAGGGCATCGTCGGCTTCGAGGATCGCCTCGGTGGGCGGAATCGTGGCTGGGTCGGCCGCCTGGATCACCAGGCGTTGCAAGCTGACGTTGGCCGCCAGCTGGTCGAGGTCGCTGCCTTGGGCATAGGCCAGCAGCAGGGCCTTGGCCGCGTCGTTGATTCGCGCCCGGTTGAGCAGCTTGCGGTAGGCGCCGACCTCCAGCAGCTTGGTCACCGGATCGCTTTCCAGGTTAGCGGTCCAGGCGTCGCCCATCTGGGCGCGAAAACTGTCCAGATCCTGCTGGTACAGCGTTTCGAAATCGAGGTCCTCGAGCAGTTGCGGGGCGGGGAGCTTCGACAGGTCGACCTGGCTCATACCGTCACCTCCACCAGGGCGTCGTCACCCAGGTAGCGACCGGTCAAGGCCAGACTGACCTGGCCGTCGAGCACGGCGACCACCTTGACCCGTTCCAGCTTGAGTCGCGGCTCCCAACGCCCGAGGGCACGGGCTACCTCGGCCTGCACGGCGCTCTTCCAGCCATCGTTGACCGGCAGGTCGACGTAGCGGCGCAGTTGGCTACCGTATTCCGGGCGCATGCGGCGGCTGCCCAGAGGCGTGGTGAGGATGTCTTCGATGGATTGGCGCAGGTGGGCGATGCCCGCCAGGGGCTGGCCGGTGTGACGGTCCATGCCGATCATGGGGCACCTCCTGTCCTGGGCACATCCCGTCGGCGGATATGCATGGCGTTCTCCTGAAATGAAAAAGCCCGCAGTGGCGGGCATTGGGTTCAGTGCTTGTGGTTGGCCGTGTTGCCGGCGGTATCGATGATTCGTCCGCCACCATTGATGTCGCCGGTGACCGTCAACGGCCCCTTGACCGCAACCGTACCGGTCAGGGTGATCGTGGCCGCCTCCAGGGCAATCGCACTGTCGCTGACCACCAGGGTGCTGCCGCCAACCTTGATCGTGGCGTTGCCGCTGGGCAGCTGGATGTCGTAGCGCTTGGCCTGCCAGTCGTAGACCAGCGAACCGCCGTCGTCGAAGCGCCAGACCTCGACATGGTCACGACTGTCCGGCGCCGATCCGGCGTTGCCATAGAGCCCAGGCACGAAGGTGCCCTGGGCCGGATCACCACTGGGGCTGACCAGCACGCCCTGTTCATCGAGACTCGGCACCCGCCAGTGGCGGGCCTTGCCCGCCGCCTGGGCATGCCAACGTACCCAGGCGCTGGTCCAACCGCCGCCGTCGGAGACCCTGACCCGTGCGGCGGCAAGGTCCACCGCCACCACGCGACAGGGGATCACCAGACTGGCCAGCATGCGGTCGTGCATGGCGCTGGCGTAGCTCATGCCAGGTCCTCCGGGGCGAAGTACTTGTCCTGATTACCCGACCCGGTTTCCGGGGCAAACCCCAGCGCCAGACTGCCAGGCGGCTGGTCCGGCCACGGCCACTGGGCGACACCGAGCAAGACCGGCTGCTCCCATTGCACCCGCCACGACGCGCCTTCGGCCTCGGCGGTGACATTACGCGCCGCCTCGACGAAATCTAGCCCCCAGAACTGCTGCCGCAACTGGTCGACCACCTGCGCCGCCAATATGCCGGCCTGCGTTCGTGCCTGTGCGGAACTGCCCTGGGCAGTGATACGCGCCTCCAGCGTCGCCATCAGCAACGAACGCCCGTCGCGCAGCGCCTCGTCGCCACGCAGGCGTACCAAGCTGTGCACCAGTGCCGGAAGTTGCAACTCGCCGTGCGCGTCAGCGTCGGCCAGCACCGTGGCAAGCTCCGGAAGGGCGGCTTGCAGGGTGGAGGTGACGGCCGCATACAACTGGACCAGCTCGCTCATGTGAGTACTCCTCGGGTCGTGGCGAAAGCCGGGTCGGCGAGGACCCGGCATCCGGCTCAGAAGTGCCAGGTCCAGATATCGATCGGCTTCTGGTCAGGGTTGATCTTGCGGATATGCCGATAGGTCGGCTGGAAACCGAAGCGTGCCCACACCGGTTTTTCCTCCAGGATGGCGATACCGCCATTGGCCTGCAGGCGCAGTACCGCCGAGGCATGACCAGCCGTGTGCGACTGCCACAGCACCGCATTGCCGGCACCGTACACCACCAGGTTGCCGTCCCCTTGGAACAGCGCGCGCGTCGCGCCTTTGCCGTAGGTCCCGGAGTTCCAGGTCGCGGCGCCATTCGGGCCATAGGCCACGACATTGCCATCGCCCTGGAACACCAGTTTGCTGGCACCGGCGCCGTAGAGAACGCCCTGCGTCAGTTCAGTGCCGGCCGGCAGCAGCAGCGAATCCACCGCGCCCGGCACCAGCGGGATGGCTGCAGTACCGTTCCACAGCGCCAGGGAGTCGACAAGCACGATATTGCCGTCGTCCTGCAATACCAGGTGGGTGCGGTTCCACTGATCCTGGCTGGTGAAGGTGGTGTTGTTGGTCAGCCAGACCCGGCGACGCGAGTAGTCGTCGAGGAACGCGCCGTACTGCACATAGAAGGCCAGCGGCGCTTTCTTGTCGCGCAATGGAACGCTCGAACTGAACGGTTGGTTGCCATCGGCAACCCACACCGTGGCGCCATTGTCCTGGATCACCAGGTTGCCATCGCCCTGGAGCAGCAGCTTGAAGCGCTGGTTGGGCGACAGCAGGTACTGGCCTGCGGACAAGGTCTGATAAGCGGGCAGCACCGAAGTGCCGACGCCGTTGAAGGGAATACGCGAACGACCTGCCATGGTCTGTCTCCTATTGAATCGCTTGAAGGGTGTGTGGACTTGAAGTCCCGTGCTGTTCGCTCGGAGGCGGATCGTCGAGGCGCATGGCCTTCATGTGATTGAGGGTGGCGCAGCGTGGGCATTTGATCTGCACCAGCGCCGGCCCGTCAGCTCTCGCCAGCAAGCGGTTGCATTGACCGCAACGGAAATCATGGAGCATCCGTTTCTCTTCCTTGTTAGCGCTTTACTCTTTGTCCTGGCGCGCCATCGCTGCCGGGTCGCCCAGCCCAAGACGCCGCGCCGCCCAGCGCTCGTACAGGCCGATGGCCACGTCGGCGCCGGCCATGGCGGTCAGGCAGCCGAAGGCGCTGGCACTCCAGATCGACATGCCGCTGGCATACAGCAGCATCACCGTCGACACCCCGCAGACCATGCAGGCCCCCGAGCGCAGCGCCAGACGCCGCAGCAGCGACCAGCCGCGAGCGCCGGCCTTGTCAGCCCGCCACATCTCGCCGGAAAGACCGCCCAGCAATGCCAGGACGATCACCAGCCAGAGCGGCATTTCCAGCAACGTCTGTTGCTCGTTAGTCACTGTCCTGTCTCCTGTGTGAATGCCCATCGGCGACATGCCGATGGCGCGTGTTGTCGTTGGACTTGGCATTCCAAAAAGCCCGCCCCGCAGGCTTTTCAGTAATGCGTTGTCGAACCGCCGGCCACGACTGGTGACGCCAAGCGGTTCCGCTTCAATTTGATGACTCCGACCGCGGCCGCCTGCCCGCCGGATAACTGATCGTGGTGCTTTACGCTGCACACCCGGGCCAGTTGCCAACCCTCTGAACAGTCGAGGCCTGTTCATTGCTGCCTGTGTAACAACCGGTTGCTGACCGGCTTGAGACACAGATTATGCATTCATGCATATGCAGTCAATGCATTTTTGGAAATATTTATGCACGCGAATTTCCGCAAATGCATGCAGTCCTTTGTCGGCGTAGGTTGTAGGGCTTTTCTGCGGGCGAAAAAAAAACCCGCCAAGGCGGGTCTCTTTCAGGAGGGAGGGATCAGCGGGCGTACATGCCCCACCAGAAGACATGGCCCAGGACACTGATCTGCTCGTCCTGCATCTGTTGGAAGCTGTAGTCTTCGTCCGGATGCTCGTCGCGGTTGAAACTGCGCAGGCGAATACCGGTAGGCAAGCGGTAGACCTGCTTAACCCGCAGTTGCCCGTTGTGGTTGATGGCATAGAGGTCGCCGTCGATGATGTCGCTGATCGAGCTCTTGCCGGTATTGACCCCGACCGTCGCGCCATCGCGCAGCACCGGCAGCATGCTGTTGCCGCGCACCGTCACGCACTTGGCGTTGTCGAACTGCACACCGTTATGGCGCAGGCTGCGCTTGCCGAAGCGCAGGCGGGCGTGCTCGCTCTCCTCGATGACGAATCTTCCTGATCCTGCTGCCAACTCGACCTCGCGTAGAAAAGGAACGGATACCTCGTCGTCCTCGACGGGGGTTTCATCGTCCCAGAGACTGATGTCGCTCAGTTGCGCATGCCCTTGGGTCAGGGGCGCAGCTTCGCGGGAGTCGCCCAGCTCGGCACGGCCACGCAACTGATCGGTGCTGACGCCGAAGTATTCGGCAATCTTCGACACGTGCTTGTCCGACGGGTCGACGATCTTCTCGCTGAGAATGCGCGACAGGGTGGATTGAGGGACGCCCGTGCGCCGGTGCAGCTCCGTCGGGGACAGGCCGTGGCGATCGAGCAGTTCTCTGAGTACGGATGCTACGTTGCGTTTTTGCATAGCCCGCATGGTGCATCGGAATCATGGGTTTTGCAATCCCCTCCTCGCTATGGCAGCAAGACCTGCCGTAGCAGGACTGAAGCCGTACTGGAATGCGCCAAGAAGCAACTTGCACAAATGCATATTCATGGGTAAAATCCCCCTCCTGGAGGCGTCCATGCAACCTGCTGCGGCCATCGGCCCCGGCATGCGGAGAAAAATCCCTGTACTATTAGCCGTTTCGCAAAAACGCCAACCGGATTCCCGCTGTAAGGCCCCGAATGTCTGATCTCTCCGCACACACCCCGATGATGCAGCAGTACTGGAAGCTGAAGAACCAGCATCCGGACCAGCTGATGTTCTACCGCATGGGCGACTTCTACGAGATCTTCTATGAAGATGCGAAGAAGGCCGCGAAACTGCTGGACATCACCCTGACCGCCCGCGGCCAGTCGGCCGGCCAGTCGATCCCCATGTGCGGGATTCCGTTCCACTCGCTCGAAGGCTACCTGGCCAAGCTGGTCAAGCTCGGCGAGTCGGTGGTGATCTGCGAACAGATCGGCGACCCGGCCACCAGCAAGGGCCCGGTGGAACGCCAGGTCGTGCGCATCATCACCCCTGGCACCGTCAGCGACGAGGCGCTGCTCGACGAGCGCCGCGACAACCTGCTGGCCGCGCTGCTCGGTGACGAACGGCTGTTCGGCCTGGCCGTGCTGGACATCACCAGCGGCAACTTCACGGTGCAGGAGATCAAGGGCTGGGAAAACCTGCTGGCCGAGCTCGAACGCATCAACCCGGTGGAACTGCTGATTCCCGACGACTGGCCACAAGGCCTGCCGGCCGAAAAGCGCCCCGGCGCCCGACGTCGCGCGCCCTGGGACTTCGACCGCGATTCTGCACGCAAGAGTCTGTGCCAACAGTTCGCCACCCAGGACCTCAAGGGCTTCGGCTGCGACAAGCTGACCCTGGCCATCGGCGCCGCCGGCTGCCTGCTGAACTACGCCAAGGAAACCCAGCGCACCGCCCTCCCCCATCTGCGCAGCCTGCGCCACGAGCGCATGGACGACACGGTCATCCTCGACGCCGCCAGCCGCCGCAACCTGGAGCTGGACATCAACCTGGCCGGTGGTCGCGACAACACCCTGCAATCGGTGATCGACCGCTGCCAGACCGCCATGGCCAGCCGCCTGCTGACCCGCTGGCTGAACCGCCCGCTGCGTGACCTGAAAGTGCTTCGGGCACGCCAGGACTCGATCCGCTGTCTGCTCGACGGCTACCGCTTCGAGAAGTTGCAGCCGCAGCTCAAGGAAATCGGCGACATCGAGCGCATCCTCGCACGCATCGGCCTGCGCAACGCCCGTCCTCGTGACCTGGCGCGCCTGCGCGATGCCCTCGGCGCCCTGCCCGAACTGCAGAACGCAATGGCCGAGCTGGAGGCCCCGCACCTGGCGCGCCTGGCCGCCATCACCGGCACTTACCCGGAGCTTGCCGGCCTGCTCGAGCGGGCGATCATCGATAACCCGCCAGCAGTGATCCGCGACGGCGGCGTACTCAAGACCGGTTACGACAGCGAACTCGACGAACTGCTGGCGATGAGCGAGAACGCCGGCCAGTTCCTCATCGACCTGGAAGCCCGCGAAAAAGCCCGCACCGGCCTGGCCAACCTCAAGGTCGGCTACAACCGCGTACACGGCTACTTCATCGAACTGCCGACCAAGCAGGCCGAGCAGGCGCCCGCCGACTACATCCGCCGGCAGACCCTCAAGGGCGCCGAACGCTTCATCACGCCCGAGCTCAAGGCCTTCGAGGACAAGGCGCTGTCGGCCAAGAGCCGCGCCCTGGCCCGGGAAAAGATGCTCTATGATGCCCTGCTGGAAACCCTGATCAGTCACCTGGCGCCCCTGCAGGACAGCGCCGCCGCCCTGGCCGAACTGGACGTGCTGAGCAACCTGGCCGAGCGAGCACTCAACCTCGACCTGAACTGCCCGAACTTCGTCGACGAGCCTTGCCTGCGCATCGACCAGGGCCGTCACCCGGTGGTCGAGCAGGTGCTGACCACGCCGTTCGTGGCCAACGACCTGCAACTGGACAACAGCACACGCATGTTGATCATCACCGGCCCGAACATGGGCGGTAAGTCCACCTACATGCGCCAGACCGCATTGATCGTGCTGATGGCCCATATCGGCAGCTTCGTGCCTGCTGCACGCTGCGAGCTGTCGCTGGTCGACCGTATCTTCACCCGCATCGGCTCCAGCGACGACCTGGCCGGCGGACGCTCGACCTTCATGGTCGAGATGAGCGAGACCGCCAACATCCTGCACAACGCCACCGACCGCAGCCTGGTGCTGATGGACGAGGTAGGCCGTGGCACCAGCACCTTCGACGGTCTGTCGCTGGCCTGGGCCGCCGCCGAGCGCCTGGCCCAGCTACGCGCCTACACCCTGTTCGCCACCCACTACTTCGAGCTGACCGTACTGCCGGAGAGCGAGCCACTGGTGGCCAACGTGCACCTGAACGCGACCGAGCACAACGAGCGCATCGTCTTCCTGCACCATGTGCTGCCAGGGCCCGCCAGCCAGAGCTATGGCCTGGCCGTGGCGCAACTGGCCGGCGTGCCGGGACCGGTGATCCAGCGTGCCCGCGAACACCTGGGACGACTGGAGACCGCCAGCCTGCCCCACGAAGCGCCGATTGCCAGCAAGAGCAAGGGCGAGCCAAGCGTGCCGCACCAGAACGACCTGTTTGCCAGCCTGCCGCACCCAGCCATCGAGAAGCTGGGCAAACTGGACCTGGACGACATGACGCCGCGCCAAGCTATCGAAACGCTATATCAACTGAAAAACCTGTTATAACGGCCAACCGCGCAAGCTGGTAGAATCCGGCGCGGTTTGCGAGCGCTGCAGGTTATTAGCCTGGCCTGCAGCCACAACCGTGAACCGCGCTGCCCCGGAAGGAGGGGCAAGCTGCCGTCGCCTGAGGAGAGAACTAGAAATGACCTTCGTCGTCACCGACAACTGCATCAAATGCAAGTACACCGACTGCGTGGAAGTCTGTCCGGTGGACTGCTTCTACGAAGGCCCGAACTTCCTGGTCATTCACCCGGACGAGTGCATCGACTGTGCACTGTGCGAGCCTGAATGCCCGGCCCAGGCGATCTTCTCGGAAGACGAGGTGCCGTCTGGCATGGAGAACTTCATCGAGCTGAACGCCGAGCTGGCGGAGATCTGGCCGAACATCACCGAGAAGAAGGACGCCCTGCCGGACGCCGAAGAATTCGACGGCAAGCCAGGCAAGATCGCCGATCTGGAACGCTGAATAGAACCCAGACACGAAAAAGGCCCTCACGGGCCTTTTTCATTTCTGCAGGCAAAAAAAAGGGGCGGTTTGACCCGCCCACATTTTTTCCGTAGTCCCTGTATATCCCACTCATCATCCTGATGAATCGCATCCTGCGATGTCCTTGGCCCTCATCCTTGAAAGCCTGTGTCAGTCCGTCGACACAGTTCGAATACTAGCGACTTCAGCGGGCTAGGCAACGGACAGATCTCTCAAAAGATTTCGAGCGACATACTTTTTCAAATCAGCAAATTCTTTATATTTCATGAAGTTATGAAATATGAGCAGCTGAAAACGACTTTGATTTACTGATCCCTACAGCAATCACTTACGCATCGAGTAAGCAATTGCTTACACGCAATGATACGAGGGTGGATAAGTACATCTCTTGCGCCCACACGGCGCGCCCCCGATGGATAGGTTCAGCCGCAAACGAAAACGCCCCGACAAGGTCGGGGCGTTCGTCTGCCAGTGCCTGGGGCTACTGGAACAACGACTCGCTGGATAGGCCATTCTTTTCCAGGATCTCGCGCAGGCGCTTGAGCCCTTCGACCTGAATCTGCCGTACCCGCTCACGGGTCAGGCCAATCTCCAGGCCGACGTCTTCCAGGGTACTGCTTTCGTGGCCGCGCAGGCCAAAACGGCGCACCACCACCTCACGCTGCTTGTCGGTCAGCTCACCCAGCCACTGATCGATGCTTTGCGACAGATCATCGTCCTGCAGAAGCTCGCAAGGGTCGGTCGGACGATCATCGGTCAGGGTGTCCAGCAAGGTCTTGTCGGAGTCCGGCCCCAACGACACATCCACCGAAGACACCCGCTCGTTCAGTCCGAGCATGCGCTTGACCTCGGACACGGGTTTCTCGAGCAGGCTGGCAATCTCCTCCGGCGACGGTTCGTGGTCGAGCTTCTGGGTCAGCTCGCGCGCGGCACGCAGGTAGACGTTGAGCTCCTTCACCACGTGAATGGGCAGGCGAATCGTGCGGGTCTGGTTCATGATCGCCCGCTCGATGGTCTGGCGGATCCACCAGGTGGCGTAGGTCGAGAAGCGGAAACCGCGCTCAGGATCGAACTTCTCCACCGCGCGGATCAGGCCAAGGTTGCCTTCCTCGATCAGATCGAGCAAAGAGAGGCCACGATTGACATAGCGGCGGGCGATCTTGACGACCAGGCGCAGGTTGCTTTCGATCATGCGCTTGCGCCCGGCAGGGTCGCCTTTTTGCGACAGGCGCGCGAAATGCACTTCCTCCTCCGGCGAAAGCAGAGGCGAGAAGCCGATTTCATTGAGATACAGCTGGGTGGCATCGAGCGCCCGGCTGTAATCGATGTACTTGTGTTGTTTGAGCGAGGCACTCTGTTTCGACTTTGTCCGAACCGAAGGTACAGCAGGTTCGTCTGACACCACATCCGTTTCCAAAACGATCCCTGTCTCCATCAAGAGCAGATCATCGTCGATGTCAAACTCCGGCACTTCTTTACTGAGAGCCATTGTTATAGTCCTTTGCTGAGTTCGAACTCAGACTCGAGCGTCACCTTTCCATGGTAGCGCTGGAGCCTGTCCCCTCTACATCCAAGGAACAGGCCGGGCCACTGATCAACGGCGTGGCAGGAACTGGAGAGGATCTACGGGTTTGCCCTGACGGCGAATCTCGAAATGCAGCTTCACCCGATCAGTGCCCGTGGACCCCATTTCTGCGATCGTCTGCCCTGCCTTGACCTGCTGCCCCTCCCGAACCAAAAGCCTGCGGTTGTGACCGTAGGCGCTGACGTAGGTATCGCTGTGTTTGATGATGATGAGCTCGCCATAGCCCCTCAGGCCACTACCGGCGTAGACCACCGTGCCACCAGATGCAGCAAAAACAGGCTGTCCCAAATCACCGGCGATATCAATGCCTTTATTCAAACTACCGTTTGAAGCGAATTTTCCAATCAGCACGCCGTTCGCCGGCCACGTCCATCCCCCCACCGCACGCTCTGCGGCGGGCACTTGGGCAACCGTTTGCGACGTGCTGGAAGAGACAGGCGTGGCAGGTTTGCCACTGTTCGCCGGGGACTGCGTGGTGGTGCCCACTGGCCGACGAATGACCGTGGTCCTGCTCGATGACGACGGGCCTGAGACTACCGTGGTGCTACCTCTGCTGGCGCTGTTGAAGCGGATCGGCTGGCCAGGACGGATGGTATAGGGCGCGGGGATATTGTTGCGCGCCGCCAGTTCCTTGTAGTCCCAGCCATAGCGAAAGGCAATCGAGAACAGGGTGTCACCGGGCTTGACGATGTACTGCCCGGAAGTGACGGTCGCGCGCTTGGGCGCCGCGTTGTTGCGGTCGACCACCCGGGCACCGTTCGAGCCAGTGCTGGAGCAGCCGGCCAGCAGGGTACCCATGGCCAGCGCGAGCACCAGAAGCTTCAATCCCGATCGATCCTTGCGCTGCCGAACGACTGTGTGACCCACCCGCGCTCCCCTCATGGTGCCAAAAGCTGACGATATGAAATGCAATATTGTTTCAATTATAACCGAGCCGCCACGCTTGGGGGGACTCAGGGTGTGGCCTGGCAGCGCCAGGCACCACGCCAGATAGACAGGGGCGGGCCGGAGGAATTCGCCGCGGCCGCAAAAAATCCGGCGCGGACTCAGGCCAGCGGGCCGTTGAGCAACGGCACGAACCGCACCGCCCCCAGCACCCGACGGCTGAACCCCTGATCTTCACGCACGATCAGCATCAGTTGCTGGACCTCTCCGGCCGGGCCGACCGGGATCACCATGCGCCCACCCGGCGCCAGCTGATCGAGCAATGCCTGGGGAACCTCCGGCGCCACGGCAGTGACGATGATGCCGTTGTAGGGCGCCAGCGCTGGCCAGCCTTCACAGCCATCGCCCCAGCGGAATACCACGTTGCGCAGGTTGAGCTCGACCAGGCGCTCCTTGGCCCGGTCTTGCAGGACCTTGATCCGCTCGACCGAAAACACCCGTTCGACCAGCTGGGCGAGGATGGCGGTCTGGTAGCCGGAACCGGTACCGATCTCCAGCACCTTGTCCAGAGGACCTGCCTCCAGCAGCAGCTCGCTCATGTGCGCCACCATGAATGGCTGGGAGATGGTCTGGTTGTGGCCGATCGGCAGTGCGGTGTCCTCGTAGGCGCGGTGCGCCAGGGCCTCGTCGACGAACAGGTGGCGCGGGGTGCGCCGGATCGTCTCGAGCACCTTGGTGTTCGACACGCCCTCTTCGTACAGGCGCTGGATCAGCCGCTCCCGCGTGCGCTGGGAGGTCATGCCGATCCCGCGGCGCATCAGATCGTCCTGCTCACGCATCAGAGCACGCCCTCCAGCCAGCCTTCGAATCGTTCGAAAGCATCGTTGAAGGTGCGATCCAGTTGCAGCGGGGTGATCGAGACATAGCCCTGCATCACCGCGTGGAAGTCGGTGCCAGGACCGCCGTCCTCGGCATCACCGGCCACGGCGATCCAGTAGCCCTCCTTGCCCCGCGGATTGACCACCTTGGTCGGTGCCGCCGCGCGCGCCCGATGCCCCAGGCGAGTGAGCTGGATGCCACGGATATGCTCCAGCGGCAAGTTGGGGATGTTGATGTTCAGCACCGTACGCGGCGGCAACTCCAGGCGCGACTGTGCCTCGACCAGACGCCGGGCGATATGGGCCGCGGCTGGCAGGTTGTCGGGCTGGCGAGACAACAGCGAGAACGCCAGCGAGGTACCACCGAGGAAGCGTCCCTCCAGGGCCGCCGCGACCGTGCCGGAGTACAGCACGTCGTCGCCCAGGTTGGCCCCCAGGTTGATGCCGGAGACCACCATGTCGGGCGTCTGCGGCAACAGACCATTGAGCCCCAGGTGCACGCAGTCGGTCGGCGTGCCGTTGAGACTGATGAAACCATTGGCCAGGGTCTGCGGATGCAGCGGCCGGTCGAGCGTCAGCGAACTGCTGGCGCCGCTCTTGTCTTGATCCGGGGCAATCACCGCGCACTCGGCGTAGTCCGCCAGCGCTGCATGCAGCGCGGCGATGCCAGGTGCGGTGACACCGTCGTCATTCGAAATCAGAATACGCATGGGCTGTCCGTCTGCCCTGCCGGCACCAGATCGACGAGTTCGCGCACCACCACGGTGGCGAAGCATCCGGCCGGAAGGACGAATTCCAGTTGCAGGATATCAGGCTCGGGATAATGCCACGTAAGCCGCCCAATAGGGAGCCGCAGGATACGCCGTTCGTGACTCATGCCCGCACCTGCCAGCCATTGGCACAATGCCGGGTGGCGCGCCGCGATAGCCGCCTCGACACACTGGGTGGCGCCGCCGGTGGGCGTTTCGCCCTCGCCCCACATCGGACCGGTCGGGTGCAGGTCGAGGATAGCCAGGCGCGGATCAGAACATTCCTGTTCACCTGCAGGAAAGAAGCTACGGCTGTCCGTGAACGCCAGCAGGTCGCCGACCTGCGCGTGCTGCCAGCTGCCGTCGGCGACACGTGCGGCCAGGACCTGGTTGAACAGGTAGCTGCGCCCGGCAGAGAGCAGCCGCGAGCGAACATTGCGCTGCTCCGGCAGCGCCTGGCGCGCCGCCCAGTCCTGGGCGTCATGCACGTTGCCGCCGGCGTGGCCAAAGCGTTGAGTGCCGAAGTAGTTCGGCACCCCTTGTGCCTGCAACTGCTCGAGGCGGGCATCCAGAGCCTGGCGATCGGCCTGCAGGGCCGTCAGGCGCAGGGTGAAGCCGTTGGCCGAGTGGGCGCCACGTTGCAGCTTGCGCTGGTGGCGCACCTGCTTGAGCACCCGCAGCGTATCGTCCTCGGCGCGGGACAGGTCGGGGTCGGCCTTGCCCGGCAGGTGCAGACTGAACCATTGGCGAGTCAGGGCCTGGCGGTCCTTGAGGCCGGCATAGCTGATGGCGCGCACCGGCACCCCGGCGGCGCGGGACAGGCGACGAGCGGCCTCCTCAGTGTTGAGGTCGCGCTTCTCGACCCACAGCCACAGATGCTCGCCCTGGCCGGACAGCGGGATATCGAGCACTTCATCAACCTGGAAGTCCTCGGCCACCGCCTTGAGTACGGCAGTCCCCAGCGCATCGCCCGTAGCCCTCGGGCCCAGCAGTTCCAGTTCGGTCATACTGGCAGCAACAGGGCCACCGCGTGAACGGCGATACCCTCCTCACGGCCGGTGAAGCCCAGTTTCTCTTCGGTAGTGGCCTTGACGTTGACCTGGTCGAGTTCGACCTGCAGATCGGCAGCGATCTGCTGGCGCATGGTGTCGATATGCGGGGCCATCTTCGGCGCCTGGGCGACGATGGTGGCGTCGACGTTGCCGACCTTCCAGCCCTTGTTGCGGACGACCCCGACCACATGGCGCAGCAGCACGCGGCTATCGGCCCCCTTGAACTGCGGGTCGGTGTCGGGGAAATGCTTGCCGATGTCGCCCAGCGCCGCAGCGCCAAGCAGGGCATCGCTCAGGGCGTGCAGCAACACATCGCCGTCGGAATGGGCCAGCAGGCCGTACTTGTGGGGGATACGCACCCCGCCCAAGGTAATGAAATCACCGTCGCAGAAGCGGTGGACATCGTAGCCGTGGCCAATACGCATAGAAAAACGCCCTGATTATGTCAGGGCGTGATTCTACCTGCTTTGCCGGGGCTTGGGCGGATGTGTTTGGGGCTGTACCGGCCTCGCCCGGCGCGGCCTTGGGCTACAACCTGCCCAGTGCCACCGCGTGATGGCGCAGGTGCTCGTCGATGAAGCTGGCGATGAAGTAGTAGCTATGGTCATACCCCGGCTGCAGACGCAAGGTCAGTCCATGCCCGCCCTTGCGTGCGGCCTGCTCCAGCGCCTGTGGCTTGAGCTGCTTGTCGAGGAAGTCGTCGCGATCGCCCTGGTCCACCAGCAGCGGCGGGCACTCCCCCGCCTGCGCCAGCAGCACGCTGGCATCCCACTCCCGCCAACGTGCACGATCTTCGCCGAGGTAGCGGGAAAATGCCTTCTCCCCCCACGGGCAATCCATCGGGTTGCTGATCGGCGAAAATGCCGACACCGAGCGGTATCGCCCCGGGTTGCGCAGGGCACAGACCAGCGCCCCATGCCCACCCATGGAGTGGCCACTGATACTGCGCAGCTCCGATGCCGGAAAGTGCGCCTCGATCAACGCGGGCAGTTCGTGCACCACATAGTCGTGCATCCGGTAGTGCTGCGCCCAGGGTTGCTGGGTGGCATTGAGGTAGAAGCCAGCGCCCAGGCCGAAGTCCCAGGCGCCGTCCGGATCCCCCGGCACCTGCTCGCCACGCGGGCTGGTGTCGGGCGCGACGATGATCAACCCTAGCTCCGCGGCCAGACGCTGGGCCCCGGCCTTCTGCATGAAGTTCTCGTCGGTGCAGGTCAGGCCGCTGAGCCAGTACAGCACCGGCAGTTGCTCGCCCTGCTCGGCTTGGGGCGGCAGGTAGACGGCGAACACCATGTCGCACCCCAGCACCTTGGAACTGTGCCGGTAGCGCTTGTGCCAACCGCCGAAGCTCTTCTGGCAGGAGATGTTTTCCAACGTCATGGCCAGTCCTCAGAAGTGGATGACGCTGCGAATGCTCTTGCCTTCGTGCATCAGGTCAAAGGCCTTGTTGATGTCTTCCAGGCCCATGGTATGGGTGATGAACGTGTCCAGCGGGATTTCGCCCTTCTCGGACATCTCGACATAACTTGGCAATTCGCTGCGACCGCGCACGCCACCGAACGCCGAGCCACGCCAGACGCGGCCGGTGACCAGCTGGAACGGACGGGTGGCGATTTCCTGGCCGGCCCCGGCCACGCCGATGATCACCGATTCGCCCCAGCCCTTGTGGCAGCATTCCAGCGCCGCACGCATCAACTGAACATTGCCCACGCACTCGAAGGAGAAGTCCACGCCACCGTCGGTGAGGTCGACGATGACTTCCTGGATCGGCCGGTCGTAGTCCTTCGGGTTGACGCAGTCGGTGGCGCCCAACTGGCGGGCGATCTCGAACTTGCCCGGGTTGATGTCCACGGCAATGATGCGCGAGGCCTTGGCCTTGACCGCGCCAATGATCGCCGACAGGCCGATGCCGCCCAGGCCGAAGATGGCCACGGTGTCACCAGGCTTGACCTTGGCAGTATTGAGCACCGCGCCGATGCCGGTGGTCACGCCGCAGCCGAGCAGGCAGACTTTTTCCAGCGGCGCCTCTTTCTGGATCTTGGCCACTGAAATTTCCGGCAACACGGTGTACTCGGAGAAGGTCGAGGTGCCCATGTAATGGAACAGTTGCTGGCCCTTGTAGCTGAAGCGAGTGGTGCCGTCGGGCATCAGGCCCTTGCCCTGGGTGGCACGGATCGCCTGGCACAGGTTGGTCTTGCCCGACAGGCAGAACTTGCACTTGCCGCACTCGGGGGTATACAGCGGAATCACGTGGTCGCCCACCGCCACCGAGGTGACGCCCTCGCCCACAGCCTCGACGATCGCCCCGCCCTCGTGGCCGAGAATCGACGGGAAGATACCTTCCGGGTCGGCGCCGGACAGGGTATAGGCGTCGGTATGGCAGACGCCCGAGGCCACCACGCGCAGCAAGACTTCGCCTGCCTTCGGCATGGCTACGTCGACTTCGACGATTTCCAGGGGTTTCTTCGCCTCGAAGGCGACAGCAGCGCGGGACTTGATCATCAATGGTCTCCAGACAGAGTGTCGATTACAGTCCCGCAGTGTAATTCACCATCTTTTGATGAATAATCGGGCTTACCACAAAACATTATTGCCACGCAGGGATAATCCATGAGCAGTCGCTGGGAGGGCATCGACGAGTTCGTCGCCGTGGCCGAGTCAGGCCAGTTCACCGCTGCGGCGGAGCGTCTCGGCGTGTCCTCGTCACATATCAGCCGGCAGATTGCCCGCCTCGAAGAACGCCTGCAGACACGCCTGCTCTACCGCAGCACGCGTCGGGTGACCCTGAGCGAGGCCGGCCAGACCTTCCTGCAGCATTGCCAACGCCTGCAGGATGGACGCGAGGAAGCCCTGCGGGCCATGGGCGACCTGGCCAGCGAACCGAAGGGGCTGTTGCGCATGACCTGCGCGGTGGCCTACGGCGAACGCTTCATCGTGCCGCTGGTGACACGGTTCATGGCGCTGTATCCGCAGTTGCGGGTCGAAGTGGAATTGAGCAACCGCACCCTCGACCTGCTGCACGAAGGCATGGACCTGGCCATCCGCCTGGGCCGCCTGCAGGACTCCCGGCTGGTGGCCACGCGCCTGGCACCGCGACGCATGTACCTGTGCGCCTCGCCGGCGTACCTGGAACGCTACGGGCGGCCGCACAGCCTGTCGGAGTTGGCTCGGCACAATTGCCTGATCGGCAGCTCCGACCTGTGGGTATTGCAGCAGGATGGCCGCGAGATCAGTCAGCGGGTACAGGGCAACTGGCGCTGCAACAGTGGCCAGGCGGTACTGGATGCGGCCTTGCAAGGGATGGGGTTGTGCCAGCTTCCGGACTATTACGTCCTGGAGCACTTGCACAACGGCGCGCTGGTCTCGTTGCTGGAGGGGCATCAGCCGCCGAACACGGCGGTGTGGGCGCTGTATCCGCAACAACGACACCTGTCGCCGAAAGTCAGGCGCCTGGTGGATTACCTGAAGGAAGGGTTGGCGCAATTACCAGAATATCGGGGCGCCTGATCGAAAGCGGGTCCGTTGTGCGGCCCCACAATCTCAGCGTCTGGCTGTCCAGCGCTGGCGCAGCCACTCCAGGTCTTCCGGTCGGGTCACCTTGATGTTGTCGCTACGCCCTTCGACCAGGCGGGGCGCATGCCCGGCCCATTCGATGGCCGAGGACTCGTCGGTCACGGCGACATCGGAGACCAGGCACTCGGCCAGCGCCCGGTGCAAGGTGCCCAGTCGGAACATCTGCGGTGTATAGGCCTGCCAGACGGTGCTGCGATCCACCGTAGCGGCGACCCGACCATCCGGCCCCGCACGCTTGAGGGTGTCGCGCGCCGGAACAGCTAGCAACCCTCCTACAGGATCATCAGCTAGCTCTGACAGCAATTTGTCCAAATCACTACGCGCCAAGTTCGGGCGGGCGGCATCGTGCACGAGCACCCAATCGTTATCCGAAGCCCCCTGGGCGTGCAGCAGCAACAGGGCGTTGAGCACCGAGTCTGCACGCTCGCGCCCACCCGGTGCACGCTGGATGCGCGGATCGCCGGCGCAGCGTAGGCCGGGCCAGTACGGGTCTTCATCGGCAATACTGACCACCACGCCCTTGAGCGCGGGATGGTCGAGAAAACAGTCGAGGCTATGCTCGAGAATGGTCTGCCCACCCAGTTGCAGATATTGCTTGGGCCGGTCGGCAGCCATGCGGGCACCTACGCCCGCGGCGGGAATCACGGCCCAGAAGGCCGGCAGTAGTTCGATCATTTCTGTGGCAACTGGTAGAGGGTTTCGCCCTCCTTGACCATCCCCAGTTCGTGGCGAGCCCGTTCTTCCACGGTCTCCATACCTTTCTTCAACTCCAGCACCTCGGCGTCGAGCACGCGATTGCGCTCCAGCAAGCGCTCGTTCTCAGCGTGCTGGTCGGCGATCTGCTGCTTGAGTTCGGTCACTTGCGCCAGGCTGCCAGTACCGACCCAGAGCCGATATTGCAGGCCGCCGAGCAACAGGAGCAGGACGAGGAACAACCAATAGGGACTGCGCATGAAGATATCCAGGGTAAAAAAGGCCGCCGCAGCGAGCTTCCGATAGCACGAAGCCTGGCCGAGGCCAGGCTTCGATGACAGAAACCCTTGTAGGACGTCTGAAATTTCAGTGTGAAAGTTCAGACAGCCTCGGCTGCTGCCTTTTTACCATCTCTTGCTCAGCCGCGAAACTCGGCACGACCGCGGTAAACGGCCTTGGCACCCAGTTGCTCCTCGATGCGCAGCAGCTGGTTGTACTTGCTGACGCGGTCGGAACGGCACAGCGAACCGGTCTTGATTTGGCCAGCAGCGGTACCAACCGCCAGGTCGGCGATGGTCGAGTCCTCGGTTTCACCGGAACGGTGCGAGATGACCGCGGTGTAGCCAGCGGCCTTGGCCATCTGGATGGCTTCCAGGGTTTCGGTCAGCGAGCCGATCTGGTTGAACTTGATCAGGATCGAGTTGCCGATACCCTTCTCGATGCCTTCCTTGAGGATCTTGGTGTTGGTCACGAACAGGTCGTCACCGACCAGTTGCACCTTCTCGCCAATCTTGTCGGTCAGGATTTTCCAGCCCGCCCAGTCGGACTCGTCCAGGCCGTCTTCGATCGAGATGATCGGGAAGCGCTCGGTCAGGCCTTTCAGGTACTCGGCAAAACCTTCGGCGTCGAACGACTTGCCTTCACCGGAGAGGTTGTACTTGCCCTCCTCATAGAACTCGGAAGCTGCGCAGTCCAGGGCCAGGGTCACGTCGGTACCCAGCTTGTAGCCGGCTTTCTCGACGGCTTCGGCGATGGCGCCCAGGGCGTCTTCGTTGGAAGCCAGGTTCGGAGCGAAGCCGCC
The DNA here is from genome assembly GCF_011752525.1 of Pantoea sp. Cy-639. Classification (GTDB taxonomy): domain Bacteria; phylum Pseudomonadota; class Gammaproteobacteria; order Pseudomonadales; family Pseudomonadaceae; genus Aquipseudomonas. The sequence continues at coordinate 362,094 of NZ_VWXI01000002.1, forward strand.
TTCGTCACCGACGGCAGTGTTCAGGCCACGGGCCTTGAGCACGGCTTTGAGGTGGTGGAAGATCTCGGTGCCCATGCGCAGACCGTCGGAGAAGGTCTTGGCGCCTACCGGCTGAACCATGAACTCCTGGATGTCGACGTTGTTGTCGGCGTGCTCGCCGCCGTTGATGATGTTCATCATCGGAACCGGCATGGAGTACTGACCCGGGGTGCCATTGAGGTTGGCGATGTGTGCGTACAGCGGCAGGTCCTGGTCCTGGGCTGCAGCCTTGGCAGCCGCCAGCGACACGGCCAGGATGGCGTTGGCGCCCAGCTTGGCCTTGTTCTCGGTACCGTCGAGGTCGATCATCGCGCGGTCCAGAGCTTTCTGGTCAGCCGGATCCTTGCCCAGCAGCAGTTCGCGGATCGGACCGTTGATGTTGGCAACGGCCTTCAGCACGCCCTTGCCCAGGTAACGGCTCTTGTCGCCATCACGCAGCTCCAGCGCTTCGCGCGAGCCAGTGGAAGCACCCGACGGCGCGCAAGCGCTGCCGATGATGCCGTTGTCGAGCAATACATCGGCTTCCACGGTGGGGTTGCCACGCGAATCGAGAACTTCACGACCTTTGATGTCGACGATCTTTGCCATTGTTGTAAGCACTCCAGAATTGACGAAAACAACGCAGCTTTGGGAATTCTTGCCGTTCACCAGGCGACATGGCACGGGCAGGCCTGGGGAAGGGAGCCCCTGACCGATGGGTCAGGGGGTGGAACGGGCGGTACTTTACCCGAGAAATGAGCTTTACGCGGTTTCTACCGTCGGAAAACTTTTCACCAGGTCGTCCAGCTGCTTGAGCTGGCTGAGGAACGGTTCCAGCTTGTCCAGGCGCAAGGCGCACGGGCCGTCGCACTTGGCGTTGTCCGGATCCGGGTGGGCCTCGAGGAACAGACCGGCCAGGCCCTGGCTCATGCCGGCCTTGGCCAGGTCGGTGACCTGGGCGCGGCGACCACCGGCGGAGTCGGCACGACCACCCGGCGTCTGCAGCGAGTGGGTCACGTCGAAGAACACCGGGTACTCGAACTGCTTCATGATGCCGAAGCCGAGCATGTCCACCACCAGGTTGTTGTAGCCGAAGCTCGAACCACGCTCGCAGAGGATCAGTTGGTCGTTGCCCGCCTCGACGCACTTGGCGAGGATGTGCTTCATCTCGTGGGGCGCCAGGAACTGCGCCTTCTTGATGTTGATCACCGCGCCGGTCTTCGCCATCGCCACGACCAGGTCGGTCTGGCGCGACAGGAAGGCCGGCAACTGGATGATGTCGCACACCTTGGCTACCGGCTCGCACTGGTAGGGCTCGTGCACGTCGGTGATCACCGGCACGTTGAAGGTCCGCTTGATCTCTTCGAAGATCTTCAGCCCTTCTTCCATGCCCGGGCCACGGTACGAGTTGACCGACGAACGGTTGGCCTTGTCGAAGCTGGCCTTGAACACGTACGGGATGCCGAGTTTCTCGGTCACCCGCACGTACTCCTCGCAGACCTTCAGGGCCAGGTCACGGGACTCCAGGACGTTCATGCCGCCGAACAGGACGAACGGCTTGTCGTTGGCGATCTCGATGTTACCGACGCGAATGATCTTCTGAGTCATGGATCAGGCCTTGTTCTTCTGTGCCAGGGCCGCCTTGACGAAACCGCTGAACAGCGGGTGACCGTCACGCGGGGTGGAGGTGAACTCCGGGTGGAACTGGCAGGCGACGAACCATGGGTGGTCCTTGGACTCGACCACTTCGACCAGCGCGCCGTCTTCGGAACGGCCGGAAACCACCAGGCCGGCGTCGACCAGTTGCGGCAGCAGCACATTGTTGACTTCGTAACGGTGGCGGTGACGCTCGGTGATCACATCCTTGCCGTAGCAGTCATGGACCTTGGAGCCGGCCGCCAGTTGGCAGTCCTGTGCACCCAGGCGCATGGTGCCACCCAGATCGGAGGCTTCGGTACGGGTCTCGACCGCGCCGGTGGCGTCAGCCCACTCGGTGATCAGGCCAACGACCGGGTGGCCGCTGTTGCGGTCGAACTCGGTGGAGTTGGCGTCTTTCCAACCCATGACGTTGCGCGCGAACTCGATCACGGCCACCTGCATGCCCAGGCAGATGCCCAGGTACGGCACCTTGTTCTCACGGGCGTACTGCACCGCGGTGATCTTGCCTTCGACGCCACGCAGGCCGAAACCGCCCGGGACGAGGATGGCATCGGCGCCTTCGAGCAGGCTGGTGCCCTGGTTCTCGATGTCTTCGGAGTCGATATAGCGCAGGTTGACCTTGGTGCGGTTGGTGATGCCGGCGTGGCTCATCGCTTCGATCAGCGACTTGTACGCGTCCAGCAGCTCCATGTACTTGCCGACCATGGCGATGGTGACTTCCTGCTCAGGGTTGAGCTTGGCGTCGACCACCTTGTCCCACTCGGACAGGTCGGCACTGTTGCACTGCAGGCCGAAGCGCTCGACGACGAAGTCGTCCAGGCCCTGGGCGTGCAGTACGCCTGGAATCTTGTAGATGGTGTCGACGTCTTCCAGCGAGATCACCGCACGCTCTTCGACGTTGGTGAACAGCGCGATCTTGCGGCGCGACGAGGCATCGACTGGGTGGTCGGAGCGGCAGATCAGCACGTCCGGCTGCAGGCCGATGGAGCGCAGCTCCTTGACCGAGTGCTGGGTCGGCTTGGTCTTGGTCTCGCCAGCGGTGGCGATGTACGGGACCAGGGTCAGGTGCATCAGCATGGCGCGCTTGGAGCCCACTTCGACACGCAGCTGGCGGATCGCCTCGAGGAACGGCTGCGACTCGATGTCACCCACGGTGCCGCCGATCTCGACCAGGGCCACGTCGGCGTCGCCGGCACCCTTGATGATGCGGCGCTTGATTTCGTCGGTGATGTGCGGGATGACCTGGATGGTCGCGCCCAGGTAGTCGCCACGGCGCTCTTTACGCAGCACGTGCTCGTAGATGCGGCCGGTGGTGAAGTTGTTGTTCTGGGTCATCGTGGTGCGGATGAACCGCTCGTAGTGGCCCAGGTCGAGGTCGGTCTCGGCGCCGTCGTGGGTGACGAACACTTCACCGTGCTGGAACGGGCTCATGGTGCCCGGATCGACGTTGATGTACGGGTCCAGCTTGAGCATGGTGACCTTCAGGCCCCGCGCTTCCAGGATGGCCGCCAGGGAAGCCGAGGCAATGCCTTTCCCCAATGAAGAAACAACACCGCCCGTGACGAATATGTAGCGCGTCATGAAAAACCCTAGAAGTCTGCGTTAAGGCGGCCAGCGCCGCCGGAGAAAGCGAAGGAAGGCCGAAGCCCCCGATCACCTGCGTCAATTACAGTGCATCTCGAACAACTGCCGCGTCTGTACAGACCAGGGGTGTCCCCGGTTTGGAGCTCGCTCGTCATTTTAAGAATCAGCCCAGCAAAAAACTGCTTGGTAATCGGCAACTCCTGTGTTTTCGAGGAACCCACAGAAGCTGTATCAAGAAGGGAGGGTAGTCTACCCGAATGTACCCTTCAGCTCAAACCTTGCGCGCTGGTCGGCGGTTGCCAGCGCAACTGCCAGCCTGCCTGGCCAAGGGCCGGCAGGTTGGCCACCGCCAGCAACCGCTCGCCCTGGAACAGCAGCGGCAGGCGCGGACGCACGAAGCACGGAATCATCTGCTCGTTGAGCAGGCGCTTGAGATCGCGTCGGCCGCGACCGGGCACCTCGAGCACTTCGCCGCCCTGGCGGTAGGCGATACGCAGCTCGATGTCGCCGGGCTGGCCTTCAAGCCATATCCGACCGTTGCCAGGCAGCGTCACCGGCACGCGGTGGTCCGGCCAGTCGATGGCGCAGGCATCCGGGCTGCCCTGCCATGGCCCGCTCAACCACCAGATACGACCATGACTGCGCTGCAACTCACCGTCGGTCAGGCGCCAGACTGGCCGTGCATCGACAGCCGCGTCGCGCAAGTCCTCCCAACCGGCCCAGTGGCGGCTGTCCGGCAACCGGGTACGCTGGCCGAGCCAGTATTGCAGTGCATTGCGCTGACGCGCCGGCGACAGCGCAGCCAGTACCTCCAGGTCGAGAGAGTCCAGGCCGAGCCAGGGCAGCGGCGCATTGCCGCAGGCCTTCGCCAGATCGCCCCTCGCCAGCTCGTCCAGCAAGCCCAGCGCCTCGCCAAGATGCTCGGCGCTGCGGGCAAGATTGCCTGCAGCCTGCGGCCAGCGCTGGCACAGCAGAGGGAAAACCTCGCCTCGCAAGAAGTTGCGGGCAAAAGCGGTATCGCGATTGGATGGATCTTCGACCCACCTCAGCGCGTGGACTTCGGCATAGGCCTGCAACTGCTGGCGCGACGTCTTCAACAGTGGACGCACCAGGCTGCCCTGCCCCAACGGCCGCGCCTCGGGCATGGCGGACAGGCCACGCAGGCCGGCACCACGCAACAGGCGGAACAGCAAGGTCTCGGCCTGGTCATCGCGGTGCTGGCCGGTGAACAGTACCGCGCCGGGACCCAGCAGCTTGGCGAAGGCAGCATAACGGGCATCCCGGGCAGCCTGTTCGAGGCTGGCGCCAGGCGCGACCTGAACGGGAATCACGTCGAGTTCGACCCCAAGGGCATCGCAGATCGACTGGCAATGGCCAGGCCAGGCATCGGCCACGGTTTGCAGACCATGATGCACGTGCACGGCGCGCAGGGGCGGCGAGGGATGGCCATGGGCGTAGCCGGCGAGTTGGTGCAGGAGGACGGTGGAGTCGAGGCCGCCAGAGAAGGCGACGTACCAGGCGGGGGCATTGAGCCAGGGAGCGAGTTGCGTGGCGAGGTCTGGCATTGGCGTCCCTCTCCTGGATCGCATCGCGGGACAAGCCCGCTCCCTCGCGCGCAATCCTTGCGTGGGAGCGGGCTTGTCCCGCGATTATCACTGCGACCTGTTAGAGGCCGTAGCTCATCAGGCGATCGTAACGGCGCTTGAGCAGCGCGTCGTGGTCGAACTTGCCGAGCATGTCCAGCTGTTCGATCAGGTCGGCGCGGATGCTCTCGGACATTTTCACCGGGTCACGGTGAGCGCCGCCCAGCGGCTCCTGGATGACCTTGTCGACGATGTTCAGGCTCTTCAGGCGCTCGGCGGTGATGCCCATGGCCTCGGCGGCGTCGGCAGCCTTCTCGGCGGTCTTCCACAGGATCGAGGCGCAGCCTTCCGGCGAGATTACCGAGTAGGTCGAGTACTGCAGCATGTTCAGTTGGTCGCACACGCCGATGGCCAGTGCGCCGCCGGAACCGCCCTCACCGATCACGGTGGCGATGATCGGGGTCTTCAGGCGTGCCATGACACGCAGGTTCCAGGCGATGGCCTCGCTCTGGTTGCGCTCTTCGGCGTCGATGCCCGGGTAGGCGCCCGGAGTATCGATGAAGGTCAGGATCGGCATCTTGAAGCGCTCGGCCATTTCCATCAGGCGGCAGGCCTTGCGGTAGCCTTCCGGACGCGGCATGCCGAAGTTGCGGCGCACCTTCTCGCGCACCTCACGGCCCTTCTGGTGACCGATGACCATGACCGGCTTGTCGTTCAGGCGCGCGGTGCCACCGACGATGGCAGCGTCGTCGGCGAAGTGACGGTCGCCGTGCAGCTCTTCGAACTCGGTGAAGATGTGCTCGAGGTAGTCGAGGGTGTACGGACGGCGCGGATGACGGGCCAGGCGTGCGATCTGCCAGCTGGTCAGGTTGCCGAAGATGCTCTCGGTGAGGGTGCTGCTCTTGTCCTGCAGACGGGCAATCTCATCGCTGATGTTCAGCGAGTTGTCGTTGCCCACCAGGCGCAGCTCTTCGATCTTGGCTTGCAGGTCGGCAATCGGCTGTTCGAAATCGAGGAAATTCGGGTTCATAGGCTTCCGTCTTGGGTCTACGGCCAGGCGGCCGGCCGGTGGATCCGTTTGGCGCCCTACCTTAAGGGATCAGGCGCATTCAGGTCGAGATTAAAATTCGTCGCTTCAACGATATTGCAGGAAGACGTTCTCACGCCCGAACTGGTCACGCAGCGTCTGTATCAGACCGTCGGCCGGGTCGATGCACCACTGGTCGCCGAACTGCAGCATGGCCTTGGCGTCGCTGCCGGTGTACTCGAGGGTGATCGGACATCCCCCGCGGTGGCGGGTGATCAGGTCGCCCAGCCAGCTCAGGCGATCGCCCTTGAGCGCGTCATGGGCGACTTTCAGGCGCAGGCTCTCGGCCAGCTTGGTGCGCGCATCCTCGAGGGTCATCACGGTCTTGACCCGCAGGCGCAACCCGCCGGAGAAGTCATCGTTGCTGACCTCGCCCTCCACCACCACCATGGCGTCGGTCTGCAACAGGGCCTGAGCAGCCATGAAGGCGTCGGCGAACAGCGAGGCCTCGATACGTCCGGAACGGTCGTCGAGGGTGACGAAGCCCATCTTGTCACCCTTCTTGTTCTTCATGACCCGCAGGGCAATGATCATCCCGGCGATGGTCTGGGTATCGCGCGCGGGCTTCAGGTCGACGATGCGCTGGCGGGCGAAACGACGGATCTCGGCCTCGTACTCGTCGATCGGGTGGCCGGTGAGGTACAGGCCCAAGGTGTCCTTTTCCCCTTTCAGACGCTCCTTGAGCGTCAGTTCGCGCACCTTGCGGTGGTTGGCGTAGACGTCCACATCGGCGGCATCGAACATGCCGCCGAACAGATCGACGTGGCCACTGTCGGCAGTGTGGGCAGCCTGCTCGGCGGCCTTCACGGCCTCGCCCAGCGCCGACAGCAAGGTCGCGCGGTTGAGGTCGATGTTGGCCTGGTAGGCCTTGATCTCGTCATGGAAGTGCGGGCCCAGGCGGTCCAGCGCACCGCTGCGGATCAGCGCATCGAGGGTACGCTTGTTGACCCGTTTGAGGTCGATACGCTCGCAGAAGTCGAACAGGTCCTTGAACGGGCCACCTTGGGCACGCGCCTCGACGATCGCCTCCACCGGCCCCTCGCCCACGCCCTTGATCGCTCCCAGGCCATAGACGATGCGGCCATCGTCATTGACGGTGAACTTGAAGTCGGAGAAGTTCACATCAGGCGCGTCGAGGCGCAGCTTCATGCTGCGCACTTCCTCGACCAGCACCACCACCTTGTCGGTGTTGTGCATATCCGCCGACAGTACCGCCGCCATGAACGGCGCCGGGTGGTGGGTCTTCAGCCAGGCGGTCTGGTAGGACACCAGGCCGTAGGCGGCGGAGTGGGACTTGTTGAAGCCGTAACCGGCGAACTTCTCTACCAGGTCGAAGATGTTACCGGCCAGGTCCGCGTCGATATTATTGGCCACGCAACCTTCGATGAAGCCACCGCGCTGCTTGGCCATCTCCTCGGGCTTCTTCTTGCCCATGGCCCGGCGCAGCATGTCGGCGCCACCGAGGGTGTAGCCTGCCATCACCTGGGCGATCTGCATCACCTGTTCCTGGTACAGGATGATGCCGTAGGTAGGCGCGAGTACCGGCTTGAGGCCTTCGTACTGGTAGTCGGAATGCGGGTACGCAAGCTCGGCGCGACCGTGCTTGCGGTTGATGAAGTCGTCGACCATGCCCGATTGCAGCGGGCCGGGACGGAACAGCGCCACCAGTGCGATGAGGTCTTCCAGGCAGTCAGGCTTGAGCTTCTTGATCAGCTCCTTCATGCCGCGGGATTCGAGCTGGAACACCGCCGTGGTCTCGGCCTTCTGCAACAGCTCGTAGGTCTTGCGGTCGTCCAGCGGGATGAAGTCGATATTGACGTCGGGCAGGTCCTTCTTGGCCTGCTCGCGGTTGATGATTTCCATCGCCCACTTGATGATCGTCAGCGTCCGCAGGCCGAGGAAGTCGAACTTCACCAGGCCCGCGGCCTCGACGTCGTCCTTGTCGAACTGGGTCACCAGACCGCCACCCTCTTCGTCACAGGCGATCGGCGAGAAGTCGGTGAGCTTGGTCGGGGCGATCACCACGCCACCGGCGTGCTTGCCGGTACCACGGGTGACGCCCTCGAGCTTGAGGGCCATGTCCCAGATCTCGCGGGCGTCCTCGTCACCCTTGAGGAAATCGCGCAGGATCTCTTCCTGCTCGTAGGCCTTCTCCAGGGTCATGCCCACTTCGAACGGGATCATCTTCGACAGGCGGTCGGCCAGGCCGTAGGACTTGCCCTGCACCCGCGCCACGTCACGCACCACCGCCTTGGCGGCCATGGTACCGAAGGTGATGATCTGGCTCACCGCGTTGCGCCCGTAGGCCTCGGCCACGTAGTCGATCACCCGGTCACGGCCGTCCATGCAGAAGTCGACGTCGAAGTCGGGCATGGAAATACGTTCGGGGTTGAGGAAACGTTCGAACAGCAGGTCGTAGGCCAGCGGATCGAGGTCGGTGATCTTAAGTACGTAGGCCACCAGCGAGCCGGCACCCGATCCCCGCCCCGGACCAACCGGCACGTCGTTGTTCTTGGCCCACTTGATGAAGTCCATGACGATCAGGAAGTAACCGGGGAAGCCCATCTGGATGATGATGTCCAGCTCGAACTTCAGGCGGTCCAGGTAGACCTGGCGCTTCTCTTCGTAATTCGGCGTGGTCTCCTTCGGCCAGAGCACCGCCAGGCGCTCCTCCAGGCCTTCGTGGGAGACGTGGCGCAGGTAGTCGTCGATGCCCATGCCGTTGGGCGTGGGGAAGTCGGGAAGGAAGTACTTGCCCAACTGCACGGTGATGTTGCAGCGCTTGGCGATCTCCACGGTGTTGGCGATGGCATCCGGCAGGTCGCTGAACAGCTCGGCCATTTCCTCGGCCGACTTGAGGTACTGCTGGTCGCTGTAGCCGCGCGGACGGCGCGGATCGTCGAGGGTCCAGCCCTCGCCGATGCATACGCGAGTCTCGTGGGCGTCGAAGTCCGACTGCTTGACGAACCGCACGTCGTTGGTCGCCACCAGCGGTGCGCCGAGCTTGTCGGCCAGGGCCACGGCGGCGTGCAGGTACTCTTCGTCACCGGCGCGGTTGGTGCGCTGCACCTCGACATAGAAACGCTCGGGGAACATGCCCATCCAGTCGCCGAGCAAGGCCTCGGCCTCGGCCTGGCGACCGGCCATCAGGGCCATGCCGATATCCCCCTCCCTGGCCGCGGACAGGGCAATCAGCCCTTCGCTGGCCGGGGCGATCCAGTCGCGCTGGATGACCACCAGGCCGTTGCGCTGACCGTCGGTCCAGCCTCGCGAGATCAGCTCGGTGAGGTTGCGGTAGCCCTTGGGGTTCATGGCCAGGAAGCAGATCCGCGACAGCGGCGCGTCCGGCTCGTCACCGGCCAGCCACAGGTCGGCGCCGCAGATCGGCTTGATGCCGGCGCCCATGGCGGTCTTGTAGAACTTCACCAGCGAGCACATGTTGCTCTGGTCGGTGATCGCCACCGCCGGCATGTTCATCCCGGCCAGGGCCTTGGCCAGCGGCTTGATCCGCACCAGGCCATCGACCAGGGAGAATTCGGAGTGCACGCGAAGGTGAACGAAGGAGACCGACATGGAGGATCCTGTAGCAGAGCTGAACGACAAGGGCGGGATTGTAGCGTATTGAACTTCACTTGCCTCACCTGGAGGCCAGCGGTTGGTTGCAGAATGCATCGCGGGGCAAGCCTGCTCCTACGCGCATCCATCTGCGCGAGGGAGCGGGCTTGCCCCGCGAATGGGCACGCCAGGATCAGATCAGCGAGCTGGAGATCCCTGCACGGGCCTCCCACGCAGCCCGTACCGGCGCGAACGAACGCCGATGAATGGGCGTCGGCCCGAGACGGGCCAGGGCCTCGAGGTGCACCGGGGTCGGATACCCCTTGTGCCCACCGATACCGTACCCCGGATAGATCCGCTCGAACTCGCTCATCTCGCGGTCACGGGTAACCTTGGCCAGGATCGAGGCCGCCGCAATGGCCGGCACCTGGGAGTCACCCTTGACCACCGGTGCCGCTGGCACCGCCAGCTTCGGGCAGCGGTTGCCGTCGATCAGCGCCAGTTTGGGCGTGACATGCAAGCCTTCCACCGCGCGCTGCATGGCCAGCATGGTGGCCTGCAGGATGTTCAGGCGGTCGATTTCCTCGACCTCGGCGCGGGCAATGCAAAAACTCAGCGCTTTTTCGCAGATCTCGTCGAACAGTGCCTCGCGCTTGGCCTCGGTGAGTTTCTTCGAATCGTTCAAACCAAGAATCGGCCTGCGCGGATCGAGGATCACCGCGGCGGTGACCACGGCGCCGCACAACGGGCCACGACCGACTTCGTCGACACCGGCGACCAGTTCCTCGACCAGGTTGAAATCCAGTCCCATCTGCATGTCAGCGGTCCTTCAACAGGGCCAGCACCGCCTCGGCCGCCTGGTTGGAGGCGTCACGGCGCAGGGTTCGGTGAATCTGATCGAAGCTCTCGGTCTGCTGCGAGCCATCGGCGACCAGCGGTGCCAGGGTCTGTGCCAGGGCTTCGCTGGTGGCGGCATCCTGCAGCAGCTCAGGCACCAGCAGACGCTGGGCCAGCAGGTTCGGCAACGACACGTAGGGGCTCTTGACCAGGCGCTTGAGAATCCAGTAAGTCAACGGCGCCAGGCGGTAGGCCACCACCATCGGCCGCTTGTACAGCATGGCCTCCAGGGTCGCGGTGCCGGACGCGATCAGCACCGCGTCACAGGCCGCCAGCGCGTTGTGCGACTGGCCGTCGAGCAGGGTCAATGGCAGCTCGCGCCCTTCCAGCATCTGTTCGACCTGGGTCCGGCGCGCGGCATTGGCGCACGGCAGCACGAAACGCACCCCCGGCACCAGTTCGCGCAAACGCTGGGCAGCATCGAGGAACAAGGCCCCCAGGCGCCCGACCTCACCGCCCCGACTGCCCGGCATCAGGGCAATGACCGGACCTTCGCCCAGCCCCAGTTCGGCACGCGCCGCACCACGGTCGGCCTCGAGTGGAATGGTGTCGGCCAGCGGGTGGCCGACGAAACGCACCGGCACGCCCTGCTCTTCATAAAAGCGCGCTTCGAACGGCAGCAGCGTGAGCATCAGGTCACAGCCTTCGCGGATCTTCAGCACACGCTTCTGCCGCCAGGCCCAGACCGACGGGCTGACGTAGTGCACCGTCTTGATCCCGGCCTGACGCAACTTGAGTTCGATATTGAGGGTGAAGTCCGGCGCATCGATACCGATGAAGACATCGGGCTTTTCGTCGATCAGCGTCTGGATCAGCGCCTTGCGCCGCTTGAGCAGCTCGCGCAGGCGTCCGAGCACTTCCACCAACCCCATGACCGCCAGGCGTTCCATGGGGAAGTAGGAAGTCATACCCTCGGCTTCCATCAAAGGCCCGCCAACACCGATGAAACGCACATCGGGATGACGGGCCTTGATGGCGCGCATCAGGCCGGAACCAAGAATGTCGCCGCTGGCCTCGCCCGCGACCAGCGCAACGCAGAGCGGGGCCATGTCAGCGGGTGATGCCGCGGGCGGAGGCGATGATCGACTGGCGGAACACTTCGACTTCCGGGAACTGGCTCGCCAGCTCGTCCAGCTCCTTCATCGCCTCTTCGACGGTTAGCCCTTGGCGGTAGACGATCTTGTAGGCGCGGCGCAGCGCATGCAGCACTTCATCGCTGAAGCCACGACGGCGCAAGCCCTCGAAGTTCATGCTGCGGGCTTCGGCAGGGCTGCCGAACACGGTGACATAGGCTGGCACGTCCTTGCCGATCGCCGTGCCCATGCCGGAGAAGGCATGAGCGCCGATGTGGCAATACTGGTGGACCAGGGTGTAGCCAGACAGGATCGCCCAGTCGCCGACATGCACATGACCCGCCAGCGCGGTGTTGTTGACCAGGATGCAGTGGTTGCCGATCACGCTGTCGTGACCGATATGGGCATAGGCCATGATCAGGTTGTGATCGCCCAGCGTCGTTTCCGCGCGGTCCTGGATGGTACCGCGGTGGATGGTGACGCCCTCGCGAATCACGTTGTGATCGCCGATTACCAGGCGGGTCGGCTCACCCTTGTACTTCAGGTCAGGGGTGTCTTCACCGATCGACGAGAACTGGTAGATGCGGTTGTGCTTGCCGATACGGGTCGGCCCCTTGAGCACCACATGCGGACCGATGACGGTGCCCTCCCCGATTTCCACATCGGGGCCTACGATCGACCAGGGGCCGACCTCGACACCCTCGGCCAGCTTGGCCGAGGGGTCGATGATCGCCCGAGGATCAATCGAACTCATAGGGAGCGTTCCGCGCAGGTGATCTCGGCCGAGCAGACCTGCTTGCCGTCGACCAGGGCGCGGCATTCGAATTTCCAGATCATGCTCTTGCGGCTGAGGAACTTGGCTTCCAGCACCAACTGGTCGCCCGGCAGTACCGGCTGGCGGAAGCGCAGCTTGTCGGAACCGACGAAGTAGTAAAGGGTGCCATCAGCCGGCTTGGTGTCGAGCATCTTGAAGCCGAGAATCCCGGCCGCCTGGGCCATTGCCTCGATAATCAGCACGCCCGGCATGATTGGATGCGCCGGGAAGTGGCCGTTGAAGAACGGCTCGTTGATGCTGACATTCTTGTAGGCACGAATGCTTTGAGCCTCGACATCCAGATCCGTGACCCGGTCCACCAGCAGGAACGGGTAACGGTGAGGCAGGTATTCGCGAATCTCGTTGATGTCCATCATTTCGGGGGGAAGCCTGTAATAAGAATAGGGAGCGCAGGGACTGACCTCACGCTCCTTTTGCAGATCCAAAGAGGAGCCAGCTAGCGACAGTTGACGCGTGCTCAGGGAATGGTATCAGCCTTCTGATGTCGGCTGGCCAGCCAAGGTCACGGTGTCGACACGTTTTTCCAGCTGCTGGAGACGTTTGGACATCTCGTCCAGCTGGCGAATACGCGCGGCGCTCTTGCGCCATTCGGCCAGGGGTTGCATGGCCGTGCCGGACGAATAACCGCCCGGTTCGGTGATCGAACGCGTCACCATGGTCATACCGGAAACGAACACGTTGTCACAGACGTCGATGTGACCGACCATCCCGACGCCGCCGGCGATCATGCAGTGCTTGCCGATCTTCGTGCTGCCGGAGATGCCGACGCAGGCCGCCATCGCAGTGTGGTCGCCAACCTGGACGTTATGGGCGATCTGGATCTGGTTGTCGAGCTTGACGCCATCGCCGATACGGGTATCGGACAACGCGCCACGGTCGACCGCAGTGTTCACGCCGATCTCCACGTCATCGCCGAGGGTGACCCCGCCGATCTGGGCGATCTTGCGCCAGATGCCTTTCTCGTTGGCGAAACCGAAGCCCTCGCCACCGATCACCGCACCCGACTGGATGACCACGCGCTTGCCGATGGTCACGTCGTGGTAGAGCGTGACACGGGGAGCCAGCCAACCGCCTTCGCCGATCACGCAACGGGCACCGATGAAACAGTGCGCACCCACGGTGACATTGGCACCGATGCGGGCACCGCTTTCGATGACCGCGAACGGACCGACGCTGGCGCTGACATCCACGTGCGCGTCCTCATGCACCACGGCGCTGGGATGAATGCCCGCCACAGCCTTGGGTTTCGGATCGAACAGGTGGGAAATGCGTGCGTAGGCCAGGTAGGGGTCCGCCACGATCAGAGCATTGCCGGTAAAGCCTTCGGCGTCCTCGGCCTTGAGCAGCACCGCACTGGCCTGGGACTCGTCCAGGAACTTGCGGTACTGCTTGTTGGCGAGGAAGCTCAATTGTCCGTGGCTGGCTTCCTGCAAGGTGGCCAGCCCGGTGATTTCCAGCGCCTCGGGGCCGTTCAACGTGGCCCCGAGGGCCTCGGCCAGCTGGCCGAGTGTCATCATCACGGTCATATCAACGCGCTTGGTTCATGCGCTCGATGACTTGGCGGGTGATGTCGTACTGCGGTTTGACATCGATGACCGCACCGCGCTCGAGCACCAGATCGTAGCCGCCCTTCTTGATCACTTCCTCGACGGCACCGTCCAGCTTGGGCTTGAGCTGCTTGAGCATGTCGCGATCGGCAACGGCCTTGGCTTCGTTCAGTTCCTTGGACTGGAACTGGAAGTCACGGGCCTTCTGCTTGAACTCGAGCTCCAGGCGCTCACGCTCTGGCTGAGGCATCTTGTCGCCGCCCTTGATCAGACGGTCCTGGATACCCTTGGCGCTGCTTTCCAGGCCCTTGAGCTTGGTCAACTGCGGACCGAACTTCTTCTCGGCGTCGACAGCGTACTTCTTGGCCGCGTCGGATTCGAGCAGGGCCATCTGATAGTTCAGCACCGCTACCTTCATTTCAGCAAAAGCCGGGGTGGCGACAAGCGCCGCGGCCACGATGGCCAGTTTGGTCAACTTACGCACGATGCACTCCTGGATAATTCGTTGTCGTTGTACGCGGGCCGACCTCAGAAGGTCTGGCCCAGAGAGAATTGGAACACTTGCGTATCGGCGTCGGATGGCTTCTTGACCGGCATCGCCAGGCTGAAGCTCAACGGGCCCAGGGCGGTAATCCAGGTCACACCCAGACCGACCGAGCTAGCCATGTCGGAGAAGCCGGGCTTGGAGCAGCTAGGCTTCGAGCCACAGTTGGTATCGAACACGTTACCGACATCCCAGAACACGGACGTACGCAGCGAGCGCTGATCCTTGACGAACGGCAGTGGGAACAGCAACTCGACACCGCCCTGGACGAGGACGTTGCCACCGAACGGCAGCGGATCCTGGTCCGGGTCGGCCACGGTGCCACGGTTGCCCGTCACTGCCGCGCCACGGCTTGGCGTACTGCGCGGACCGAGGGTGCTGTCCTTGAAGCCACGTACCGAGTTGAAACCACCCGCGTAGTAGTTCTCGTAGAACGGCAGGCCGGAGGTCGAACCGTAGCCGTCACCATAGCCCAGCTCGGTGTGCAGGCGAAGGGTGTAGTCGTTGCTCAGCGGCTTGAACAGCTGGCCACGGTAGTCAAGCTTGTAGAACGACAGGTCGCTGCCCGGCACGGTGGTTTCCAGGGTCAGACTCTGGGAATGACCACGGGTTGCCAGCACGCCTTTGTTCAGCGTGGATTCGGACCAGCCGATCGACGCCTTGAAGTTCAGGAAGTTGTCGCCTTCGTCCTGGAGGAACTTGAAGATCTCGTCGACGGTGTAGCGGCCGGTCTTGATCTTGTCCTGCTGCACGGTCAGGCCGTAGGTCAGACGCGAAGTCTCGCTGATCGGGTAGCCAAGGCTGACACCGGCGCCGAGGCTGTCCACCGCATAGCTTGCCACGTCGACGTCAAGGTCGTCGTAGTTGGTGCTGCGATAGAAGGCGTTGTAGCCCAGGCTCACGCCATCGGCGGTGAAGTAGGGATCAACGAAGCCAAAGTTATAGCGAGTCTGGTATTCCGAACGGGTCAGACCGATGGAGACCTTGTTACCGGTACCCAGGAAGTTGTTCTGGCTGATCGAGCCGCCAAGGATCAAACCCGCGCTCTGGGCGAAGCCCACGCTGGCGGTGATCGAGCCGGAAGCCTGCTCTTCGACGCTGTAGTTGACGTCGACCTGGTCGTCGGTACCAGGCACCGGCGGCGTCTCGACGTTGACTTCCTTGAAGAAGCCCAGGCGCTCGAGACGGGTCTTGGACTGGTCGATCAGGTAGGTCGAGGCCCAGCCGCCTTCCATCTGGCGCATCTCGCGGCGCAGCACCTCGTCCTCGGTCTTGGTGTTGCCGCGGTAGTTGATGCGGTTGACGTAGGCGCGCTTGCCCGGATCGACGACGAACATGATGTCGACGGTGTGATCCTGGTCGTTCGGTTGCGGCACGCCGTTGACGTTGGCGAAGGTATAGCCTTCGTTACCCAGGCGACGGGTGATCAGGTCGGAAGTGCTGGTCATCACCTTGCGCGAGAATACCTGGCCCGGTTGCACCAGCAGCAGCGAACGGACCTGGTCTTCCGGCACCTTCAGGTCACCGGAGAGCTTCACGTCGCGAACGGTGTACTTCTCGCCTTCGTTGATGTTGACGGTGATGTAGACGTGCTTCTTGTCCGGGGTGATCGACACCTGGGTGGAGGCGATGTCCATGTTGATGTAGCCGCGGTCCAGGTAGTAGGAACGCAGGCGCTCCAGGTCACCGGACAGTTTCTCGCGGGCGTACTTGTCGTCGTTCTTGAAGAACGACAGCCAGTTGGTGGTCTTGAGCTCGAACAGCTGCGACAGCGTTTCGTCGTCGAACACCGTGTTGCCCACCACGTTGATGTGCTGGATCGCGGCCACGGTGCCTTCGTTGATCTTGATCTTCAGGCCGACGCGGTTGCGTGGCTGCGGTACGACTTCGGCGTCGACCTCGGCCGAGTAGCGGCCCTGGGCGACGTACTGGCGCTGCAACTCGTTACGCACGCCTTCGAGGGTCGCGCGCTGGAAGATCTCGCCTTCGGCCAGGCCCGACTGCTTCAGGCCCTTCATCAGGTCTTCGGTGCTGATCGCCTTGTTGCCTTCGATCTCGATGCTCGACACCGACGGGCGCTCGACCACGTTGATGATCAGGACATTGCCGTCGCGGTTCAGCTGGATGTCCTGGAAGAAGCCAGTCTTGAACAGCGAGCGAGTCGACTCGACCAGACGCCGGTCATCGACCTGGTCACCGACGTTCAGCGGCAACGCGCCGAAGACGCTGCCGGCGGACACCCGCTGCAGGCCGTTGACACGAATATCGGAGATGGTGAAGGACTCGGCGTGAACTTCAGCGATCATCAGTGCGGAGAGCACCGCAGTTAGCAGCAGACGTTTCATGAAGTCCTTTTATTCCAACTGGCAATAAACAACCTGCCGTGAAGAAACGGCAGGTTTTCGCGATTGAGCGAAGCTTTTATAGTCGACCCAGATCGTTGATCAGGGCGAGCAGCATGACCCCGACGACCAAACTGACACCGATCTGGACCCCCCAACCTTGCACCCGATCAGAGAGCGGACGACCGCGCGCCCACTCGATCAGGTAGAACAGCAAATGCCCCCCATCCAGTACTGGGATGGGCAGCAGATTCAGAACCCCCAGGCTTATGCTCAGATAGGCCAGGAAATTCAGGAAATCCCCAATGCCGGACTGGGCCGAAGCGCCCGCCACTTTAGCAATGGTTATCGGTCCGCTCAAGTTTTTTACCGAGAGCTCCCCGAACAGCATTTTCTTCAGCGACTCGAGGGTCAGGACACTCATGTTCCAGGTCCGCGACAGCCCCTCGCCCACCGCCTCCAGAGGCCCGTAGCTGACTTCGCGGAGCATCTGCGCCGGCCATTGGGCAGCTTTCACCCCAGCCCCGAGATACCCCCCGGACGCTTGCCCTTCCCCCTTGCGCGCCAGCGTCACCGGCAACTCCAGCTGCGTACCATCGCGTTCTATACGCAGGCTGACCTTGCGCTCGGGGCGGGCACGCACCGCATCGACCACCTGCTGCCAGTCGCCCAGTGCGACACCGTCGAGCGCCAGCAGCGTATCGCCGGTCTTCAGCCCTGCGGCAGCGGCCGGCCCTTTCGGGTCGATCTCGGCCAGCACCGGCGCTACCGCTGGGCGCCACGGACGCAAGCCCAGGGACTGGATCGGATCAGGCTCGTCGACGCCCTTGAGCCAGTGAGTCAAGGTGATCTCGCGACTACGCTCGACACTTGCCCCCTCTTCACGCACCCCCACCTTGAGCGTGCCGCTCTCACCAAGGCGACGCACCAACTGCAGATTGACCGCCGACCAACCGTTGGTCGGCTTGCCGTCGATGGACACGATTTCCTCGCCGACGCTCAGCCCGGCACTCGCCGCCAGGCTGCCCGGCTCGATGGCGCCGATGACCGGGCGCACCTGCTGGGTGCCCAGCATGGCGATGAGCCAGAAGAACAGGATGGCCAGCAGGAAGTTGGCAATCGGACCAGCGGCGACAATGGCGATACGCTGGCGCACCGACTTGCGATTGAACGCCTGCCCGAGCTGCGCCGGCGACACCTCGCCCTCGCGCTCGTCGAGCATCTTGACGTAGCCACCCAGCGGAATCGCCGCGACCACGAACTCGGTGCCATGCCGATCATGCCAGCGCAGCAGCGGCGTGCCGAAACCCACCGAGAAACGCAGCACCTTGACCCCGCAGCGCCGCGCCACCCAGAAGTGGCCGAACTCGTGGAAGGTGACCAGCACACCTAGGGCGACCAGGGTGCCGACAATCATGTAGAGCGCAGTCATGTCCAATCTCCGGATGACGTTCAGCGGAGCCGGTCGGCGCCGGTCAGCGACCGTGGCGCCGCAGCCACTCCCGGGACAGCTCCCGGGCACGCTGATCGGCGGCGAACACCGCGTCGAGGGTGGCAAGCGGCACCACCGGCTCCTGGTCGAGCACCTGCTCGATCATACCCGCGATCTCCGGGAAGCGGATACGCCCCTGGAGAAACGCATCCACCGCCACTTCGTTGGCGGCATTGAGCACGGCCGGCGCACTGTGACCAGCCTCGGCAGCCTGACGCGCCAGGCGCAGGCAAGGGAAGCGCTGTTCGTCGGGCGCCTGGAAATCCAGACGGGCGATGGCGAACAGATCGAGCGGCGCGACCCCCGAATCGATACGCTCCGGCCAAGCCAGAGCGTTGGAGATCGGCGTGCGCATATCCGGGTTGCCCAACTGGGCCAACACCGAACCATCGACATAGTCCACCAGCGAGTGAATGACGCTCTGCGGGTGCACCACCACCTCGATCTGCGCAGGCTTGGCATCGAACAGCCAGCAAGCCTCGATCAATTCCAGGCCTTTGTTCAGCATGCTCGCCGAGTCGACCGAGATCTTGCGCCCCATGGACCAGTTCGGGTGGGCGCAGGCCTGCTCCGGCGTGACATCCAGCAAGGCCTCGGCCGGCGTTTCGCGGAACGGGCCTCCGGAGGCGGTCAGCAGGATCCGACGCACGCCGACAGCGCCAAGGCCGCGGGCATAGTCACCAGGCATGCACTGGAATATCGCGTTGTGCTCGCTGTCGATCGGCAACAGCACCGAACCACTGCGGCGCACCGCATCCATGAACAACGCCCCTGACATGACCAGGGCTTCCTTGTTGGCCAGCAGCACCTTCTTGCCCGCCTCGACGGCAGCCAGGGTCGGACGCAGGCCGGCGGCACCGACGATGGCAGCCATCACCGTGTCCACCTCGCCGGCAGCCGCCACCTGGCACAGCCCACCCTCGCCTTCCAGCACTTCGGTGGCGCAGCCGGCAGCCGCCAGCCCTTCACGCAGACGCACGGCGGCGTCGCTGGAAGGCACCACGGCATAGGCCGGGCGGTGGCGTACGCACAGGGCCAGCAACTCGTCGATACGCGAGAAGCCGCTCAAGGCGAACACCTGATAGCGATCCGGATGACGAGCGATGACATCCAGGGTGCTCAAACCGATGGAACCGGTGGCACCCAGCACGGTGATACGTTGCACGCGAGTCACAGCACACCCCATTCGGCAGCCCACAGCAGTACGGCGAACATCGGCACGGCCGCGGTCAGGCTGTCGATGCGATCGAGCACGCCACCATGGCCTGGCAGCAGATTGCTGCTGTCCTTGATGCCCTCGCGGCGCTTGAACATGCTTTCGGTCAGGTCACCGACCACCGAAGACATGACCACTATCGACGCGCCCAGCAGCCCCAGCAGCAACTGGCCGATAGACCAGTCGCGAACCAGGCCGACGCCCAGAGTGATCAGCAGGCTGACCAGCAGGCCGCCATACACGCCCTCCCAGCTCTTGCCCGGGCTGACCTGTGGCGCCAGCTTGCGCTTGCCGAAGGCACGCCCGGAGAAGTAGGCACCGATGTCGGCAGCCCAGACCAGCACCATGACGGCCAGGATCAGCCCATTGCCCAACGGCCAGTGCTTGAGCAGCACCAGCCCCTGCCAGGCCGGCAACAGCACCAGCAAGCCGATCAGCAGGCGACAGGCGGCGCTGCTCCACAGTTCGTTGCTGCGCGGATAGGTCAACACCAGCCAGGTGGCCAGCGCCCACCAGATCACCGAAGCGCCCAGCACCCAGGGTGCCAGCTCCGGCAGGACGTACAGCAGCATCAGCGCCCCGGCCACCACGGCGGCATAGGCGATGCGCAGCGGCTGGGCCATCAGGCCGGCCAGGCGCGCCCATTCCCAGGCACCGAGCGTCACCACGAAGCCGATGAACAGGGCGAAATCCCCACCGTTGAGCAGGAAGAATCCACCCAGCGCGATCGGCAGCAGGATCAGCGCGGTAATGATGCGTTGTTTAAGCATTAAGCACGGGCTCCAGCCTCGACCTGCTCGCTGGTCTTACCGAAGCGGCGCTGGCGCGAGGCGAAATCGGCTAGCGCGTTGCGCATGGCCTCGTGTTTGAAGTCCGGCCAGTACAGGTCGGAGAAATACAGCTCGGCATAGGCCAGCTGCCACAGCAGGAAGTTGCTGATGCGATGCTCGCCACCGGTGCGGATGCACAGGTCGGGCAGCGGCAGGTCACCGGTGGCCAGGCAGGTCTGCAGCAGGCCCGGGGTGATGTCCTCCGGGCGCAGATGCCCGGCCTGGACCTCTCGCGCCAGACGCTGAGCGGCCTGGGCGATATCCCACTGCCCACCATAGTTGGCGGCGATCTGCAGGATGAAGCGGTCGTTGCCGGCCGTGATGGCCTCGGCCTCGCGCATCGCGGCCTGCAGCTCGGGATGGAAGCGCGAGCGATCACCAATGATCCGCAGGCAGATGTTGTTCTCGTTCAGGCGCTTGGCCTCGCGACGCAGCGCCGAGAAGAACAGCTCCATCAACGCACCGACCTCTTCGGCCGGGCGTTGCCAGTTCTCGCTGGAGAAGGCGAAGAGCGTGAGCACCTCGACCTTCGCCTCGGCGCAGACCTCGATCACCGCCCGAACGGCATCCACGCCGGCCTTGTGCCCGGCGACGCCGGGCAGCAGGCGCTTCTTCGCCCAGCGGTTGTTGCCATCCATGATGATCGCGACATGGCGCGGCACCGAGGACGGCGCCGCTGACTTGGTCTTTTCCATTAAAAAACCCCGGCCTTAGACGGCCATCAGGTCCTTTTCCTTGGCCTTGAATGCCGCATCGACTTCTGCGACGAACTTGTCGGTCAGCTTCTGGATGTCATCCGCTGCGCGACGCTCTTCGTCTTCGCTGATTTCCTTGTCCTTGGTCAGCTTCTTCAGATCGGCCAGGGCGTCACGGCGCACGTTGCGCACAGCGACCTTGGCGTCTTCGGCCACGCCGCTGGCCTGCTTGGTGTAGCCCTTGCGGGTTTCCTCGGTCAGGGCAGGCATCGGCACACGGATGGTGGTGCCGGCGCTGGACGGGTTCAGGCCCAGGTCGGAGGTCAGGATGGCCTTCTCGATGGCGGCGCTGAGGTTCTTGTCGTGGGCGACGATCTTCAGGGTACGGGCGTCCTCGACGGTGATCGCGGCCACCTGGTTCAGCGGCATGTCGCTACCCCAGGCCGGAACCTTGACGCTATCCAGGATGCTCGGGTGGGCGCGACCGGTGCGGATCGCCGCCAGGTTGCGACCCAGGGCCTCGATGGACTTGGTCATGCGCTCCTGCGCGTCTTTCTTGATGTCGTTGATCATGCTTCGCCTTCCTCGATCAAAGTACCTTCAGCGCCACCCACCACGATGTTCAGCAGGGCGCCAGGCTTGTTCATGTTGAATACCCGCAATGGCATCTTGTGGTCGCGGCACAGGCAGATTGCGGTCAGGTCCATGACGCCGAGCTTGCGGTCGAGCACCTCGTCATAGGTGAGGTGATCGAACTTCTCTGCGTGGGGATCCTTGAACGGATCGGCAGTGTACACGCCGTCGACCTTGGTCGCCTTCAGCACGACGTCGGCATCGATTTCGATGGCGCGCAGGCAAGCTGCGGAGTCGGTGGTGAAGAACGGGTTGCCGGTACCGGCGGAGAAAATTACCACATCACCCGAGTTCAGGTGACGAATAGCTTTGCGACGATCGTAATGATCGGTGACACCGACCATCGAAATGGCCGACATGACCAGGGCCGGGATATTCGAACGCTCCAGCGCATCGCGCATGGCAAGGCCGTTCATCACGGTAGCCAGCATGCCCATGTGGTCGCCGGTGACGCGATCCATGCCAGCCGCGCTGAGCGCCGCGCCACGGAACAGGTTGCCACCACCGATCACCAGGCCGACCTGGACACCGATCCCTACCAACTGGCCAACTTCCAGGGCCATGCGGTCCAGCACCTTCGGGTCGATCCCGAAGTCTTCCGAGCCCATCAGGGCCTCGCCGCTAAGTTTGAGCAAAATGCGTTTATAGCGAGGTTGGCGACCACTCACCTGCTGAGCCATTGCGAGTCTCTCCTGCGGCGTACTTTTAAGATATTCGTGCGAGCTGCTTGCAGCCCGCTAACTGTAGCGCGGCACCGCTTCGGTGCCAGCAAGGCCAGGTTTCACAAACCTTTCCTCGCTTTGACAAAGAGGCTGCGCGCGTGAGCGGGCAGCCTCTTTGGGGCGACAGACGGGGCTGTCTTACTGCTTGGCAGCAGCTACCTGGGCAGCAACTTCGGCAGCGAAGTCGTCAACCGGCTTCTCGATGCCTTCGCCAACCTTGAAGTAGGTGAAGGAAACGATTTCGGCACCGGCTTTCTTGGCCAGCGCGCCGACCTTGACTTCCGGATCCATCACGAAGGCTTGCTCTTTCAGCGAGGCTTCGGCTTTGAACTTGGAGATACGACCGTTGATCATGTTTTCAACGATGTTTTCCGGCTTGCCGGCGATCTTGTCGGCGTTCAGCTGCAGGAAGACGTTCTTCTCGCGCTCGATGGCCTCGGCGGAAATTTCCGACGCATCCAGGAACTCTGGGTTCGAAGCAGCAACGTGCATGGCAATGTTCTTGGCCAGCTCGACGTCGCCGCCTTTCAGGACAACGACAGCACCAATCTTGTTGCCGTGCAGGTAGGCGCCGACAACGTCACCCTCAACGCGCGCCAGGCGACGGATGTTGACGTTTTCGCCGCACTTGGCGACCAGGGCTTCACGAGCAGCTTCGCGCGAGGCGATCAGCGGAGCGGCGTCGGTCAGCTTCTGGGCGAAGGCTTCTTCGATGCTCTCGGCAACGAAGTTCTTGAAGTCGTCTTGCAGGGCCAGGAAGTCGGTCTGCGAGTTCACTTCCAGCAGGACGGCGGATTTACCGTCGGTCTTGACGGCGATAGCGCCTTCAGCAGCGACGTTGCCAGCCTTCTTGGCAGCCTTGATGGCGCCCGAGGCACGCATGTCGTCAATGGCTTTTTCGATGTCGCCGCCAGCCTTTTCCAGGGCCTTCTTGCAATCCATCATGCCTTCGCCGGTACGCTCGCGCAGTTCTTTGACCAGCGCCGCAGTAATTGCTGCCATTTCAAAATCCTCTTGGAAAGTTTTTCAACCATTCCACCCGCTGTTCACGGGCGTTAAATTCTGCAAATCGCTGCTTTTATATCAGCTCGCCCATGATGCGGGGCCGTTGCTGACAGCAGGATTTCAAGGTGGCAAAAAGGGGGCCAAGCCCCCTTTTTGCGTGCCAAGTAGACGCTAAGCGTCAATTACTCAGCAGCAGGTGCAGCCGCTTCTTCAGCGTAGACTTCGGTGCCGCCGGCAACATTGTTGCGGCCGCGGATGATGGCGTCAGCCATCGAAGTCATGTACAGCTCGATGGCGCGAATGGCGTCGTCGTTACCTGGGATCACGTAGTCAACGCCTTCCGGGCTGCTGTTGGTATCGACAACGCCGATAACCGGGATGCCCAGCTTGTTGGCTTCGGTGATGGCAATGCGCTCGTGGTCGACGTCGATCACGAACAGGGCATCAGGCAGGCCGCCCATGTCCTTGATACCACCCAGGCTGCGGTCCAGTTTTTCCAGATCGCGGGAACGCATCAGGGCTTCTTTCTTGGTCAGCTTGGCGAAAGTGCCGTCTTCGGCCTGGGTTTCCAGGTCGCGCAGACGCTTGATCGAAGCGCGGATGGTCTTGTAGTTGGTCAGCATGCCGCCCAACCAACGGTGATCAACGTATGGCGAACCAGCGCGAGCAGCCTGCTCGGCGACGATCTTGCCGGCGGAACGCTTGGTGCCGACGAACAGGATCTTGTTCTTGCCCTGGGCCAGGCGCTCTACGAACGACAGAGCGTCGTTGAACATCGGCAGGGTTTTTTCCAGGTTGATGATGTGGATCTTGTTACGCGCGCCGAAAATGAACTTGCCCATTTTCGGGTTCCAGTAACGGGTCTGGTGGCCGAAGTGCACACCGGCCTTCAGCATATCGCGCATGTTGACTTGGGACATGATAGTTCCTTGATAAGTCGGGTTGGGCCTCCACGTATCCCAATGACCAACCCGCGTCTCCAAGAGGAGTCGGGGCACCCAGGCCATCGTGTCGACACGTGTGTGGGTTTGAGCTTGCGAAGGACCTCCTCCGAAAGCGGCGCATGTTATACCACAGACCACGGACGAACGGAACCCGGATGATGCAGCGTCCGTCAGTGGTTTTTGCAGCGACCCGCCTTTGGGGCCAGAATGCCTTCAATAGCCCACCGGATCGCCGGGATTCTCCCATGGGATCCCGCCAGATCGCCGCCGCGCTCTGGTAGAATCCGGCCTTTCCCGTTCGTTCGCGCCGCCCGCGGCGCCGTAGAGAGCCTGTAATGACCGTCACCATCAAGACCGCAGAAGACATCGAGAAGATGCGCATCGCCGGCCGCCTGGCCGCCGAAGTGCTGGAAATGATCGAAGAGCACGTCAAGCCCGGCGTCACCACCGAAGAGCTCGACCGCCTGTGCCACGACTACATCGTCAACGTCCAGCAGGCCATCCCGGCGCCCCTCAACTACAAGGGCTTCCCCAAGTCGATCTGCACCTCGATCAACCACGTGGTATGCCACGGGATCCCCAATGACAAGGCCCTGAAGGACGGCGACACCATCAACATCGACGTCACCGTGATCAAGGACGGCTACCACGGCGACACCAGCCGCATGTTCCACGTCGGCAACGTCGCACCGTGGGCCGAGCGCCTGTCGGCAGTCACCCAGGAATGCCTGTACAAGGCCATCGAGCTGGTCAAGCCGGGCTGCCGCCTGGGCGACATCGGCGAGGTGATCCAGAAGCACGCCGAGAAGAACGGTTTCTCGGTAGTCCGCGAGTTCTGCGGCCACGGCATCGGCAAGGTGTTCCACGAAGAACCGCAGATCCTTCACTACGGCCGCGCCGGCACCGGCATGGAGCTCAAGGAAGGCATGACCTTCACCATCGAGCCGATGATCAACCAGGGCAAGGCCGACACCAAGGTGCTGGGCGACGGCTGGACCGCCATCACCAAGGACCGCAAGCTCTCGGCCCAGTGGGAGCACACCCTGGTGGTGACCGCCACCGGTTACGAGATCTTCACCCTGCGCAAGGACGACACCATTCCGCGCACTTCGGCCTGACTCTCCTCGACAGGAACGCGACTCGATGCCCCAGGTGGATCCCGAGCTGTTCGACCGCGGCCAGTTCCAGGCGGAACTGGCCCTCAAGGCAAGCCCCATCGCCGCCTTCAAGAAAGCCATTCGCCTGGCCGGCGAGGTGCTCGACAAGCGTTTCCGGGAAGGCGGCGAGATCCGCCGACTGATCGAGGACCGCGCCTGGTTCGTCGACAACATCCTGCAACAGGCGTGGAACCAGTTCGACTGGGGCAACCCCGACGGCATCGCCCTGGTCGCGGTCGGTGGCTACGGCCGTGGCGAGCTGCACCCGTATTCCGACATCGACCTGCTGATCCTGCTCGAGGCCGCCGAGCACGAGCAGTACCGCGAGGCCATCGAGCGCTTTCTCACCCTACTGTGGGACATCGGCCTGGAGGTCGGCCAGAGCGTGCGCACCCTCGACGAGTGCGCCGAACAGGCCCGCGCCGACCTCACCATCATTACCAACCTGATGGAGAGCCGTACCATCGCCGGCCCCGAGCCACTGCGCCAGCGCATGCTCCAGGCCACCAGCACCGAACACATGTGGCCGAGCAAGGAGTTCTTCCTGGCCAAACGCGCCGAACTCAAGGCTCGCCACCACAAGTACAACGACACCGAGTACAACCTCGAGCCCAACGTCAAGGGCTCGCCCGGCGGCCTGCGCGATATCCAGACCGTGCTGTGGGTAGCCCGCCGTCAGTACGGCACGCTGAACCTGCACGCCCTGGCCAACGAGGACTTCCTGCTGGAGAGCGAGAGCGAGCTGCTGGCCTCCTCCCAGGCCTTCCTCTGGCGCGTGCGCTACGCCCTGCACATGCTCGCCGGACGCGCCGAGGACCGGCTGCTGTTCGATCACCAGCGCAGCATCGCCAGCCTCCTGGGCTATCACGACGACAACCCCAAGCGCGCCATCGAACAGTTCATGCAGCAGTACTACCGGGTGGTGATGAGCATCAGCCAGTTGTGCGACCTGATCATCCAGCACTTCGAGGAAGTCATCCTCGCCGACGACAGCGGCACCACGCAGCCACTCAACGCCCGCTTCCGCGTGCATGACGGCTATATAGAAGCGGTAAACCCGAACGTGTTCCGGCGTACCCCGTTCGCCATGCTGGAAATCTTCGTGCTACTGGCCCAGCACCCCGAGATCAAGGGCGTGCGCGCCGATACCGTGCGCCAGTTGCGCGAGCACCGGCACCTGATCGACGACAAGTTCCGCAACGACATCCGCAACACCAGCCTGTTCATCGAGCTGTTCAAGTGCGCGATCGGCATCCACCGCAACCTGCGGCGGATGAACCGCTACGGCATCCTCGGCCGCTACCTGCCGGAGTTCGGCCTGATCGTCGGGCAGATGCAGCACGACCTGTTCCACATCTACACCGTGGATGCGCACACGCTCAACCTGATCAAGCACCTGCGCAAGCTGCAGTACACCCCGGTATCGGAGAAATTCCCGCTGGCCAGCAAGCTCATGGGCCACCTGCCCAAACCCGAGCTGATCTACCTGGCCGGGCTGTACCACGATATCGGCAAGGGGCGTCAGGGCGACCACTCCGAGCTCGGCGCGGTGGACGCCCAGCAGTTCTGCGAACGCCACCAGCTCCCGGCATGGGACAGCCGGCTGATCGTCTGGCTGGTGCAGAACCACCTGGTGATGTCCACCACCGCCCAGCGCAAGGACCTGTCCGACCCACAGGTGATCAACGACTTCGCCCTGCACGTGGGCGACGAAACGCGCCTGGACTACCTCTACGTGCTCACCGTGGCCGACATCAACGCCACCAACCCCAGCCTCTGGAACTCCTGGCGCGCCAGCCTGCTGCGCCAACTCTACACCGAGACCAAGCGCGCCCTGCGCCGCGGCCTGGAGAACCCGCTGGACCGCGAGGAACAGATTCGCCAGACCCAGAGCGCGGCACTGGACATCCTGGTGCGCGAAGGCACCGACCCGGACGATGTCGAACAGCTATGGTCGCAACTGGGCGATGACTATTTCCTCAAGCACACCGCGGCCGACGTGGCCTGGCATAGCGACGCGATCCTCCAGCAGCCGGCCGACAGCGGCCCTTTGGTACTGATCAAGGAAACCACCCAGCGCGAGTTCGAGGGCGGCACGCAGATCTTCATCTATGCCCCCGACCAGCACGACTTCTTCGCCGTGACCGTGGCGGCCATGTCGCAGCTCAACCTGAACATCCACGACGCCCGGATCATCACCTCGAGCAGCCAGTTCACCCTCGACACCTACATCGTGCTCGACAATGATGGCGGCTCGATCGGCGACAACCCGCGGCGGGTCAGGCAGATCCGCGACGGCCTCACCGAAGCGCTGCGCACCCCCGAGGACTACCCCGCGATCATCCAGCGCCGGGTGCCGCGCCAGCTCAAGCACTTCAATTTCCCGCCCCAGGTGACCATCCTCAACGACGCCCAGCGCCCGGTGACCATCCTCGAGATCACCGCCCCCGACCGCCCCGGCCTGCTGGCACGGATCGGGCGGATCTTCCTGGAGTTCGACATCTCGCTGCAGAACGCCAAGATCGCCACCCTCGGCGAACGGGTCGAAGACGTGTTCTTCATTACCGACGCCGACAACCAGCCGCTGTCCGACCCACAGCTGTGCAGCCGCCTGCAGGAGGCCATCGTCCAGCAGTTGCAGGCCGGCCAGGCCAGCGACGCCAGCCCCACCCGCATGACTTTTTGACGATAACGAGACCTTGCGCCGATGAACCACGCCTTGACCCAGCTTCAGCCCTACCCGTTCGAGAAACTGCGCGCCCTGCTGGGCACCGTGAAACCGGCAGCCGACAAACGCGCCATCGCCTTGTCGATCGGTGAACCCAAGCACGCCTCGCCGGCGTTCGTCGCCCAGGCCATGGCCGATAACCTCGACAAGCTGGCGGTCTACCCGAGCACCCTGGGCCTGCCGGCGTTGCGCCAGGCGATCGGCCAATGGTGCGAGCGCCGCTTCGGCGTGCCAACCGGCTGGCTCGATGCCGAGCGCCACATCCTGCCGGTCAACGGCACCCGTGAAGCGCTGTTCGCCTTCACCCAGGCGGTGGTCAACCGCGCCGACGACGGCCTGGTGGTCAGCCCCAACCCGTTCTACCAGATCTACGAGGGCGCGGCGCTGCTGGCCGGCGCCACTCCACACTACCTGCCATGCCTGGAAAGCAACGGCTTCAACCCGGACTTCGACGCGGTACCGGCCGAGGTCTGGCAACGCTGCCAGATCCTGTTCCTGTGCTCGCCGGGCAACCCCACCGGCGCCCTGGTGCCGATGAACACACTGAAAAAGCTCATCGCCCTGGCCGACGCGCACGACTTCGTGATCGCCGCCGACGAATGCTACAGCGAGCTGTACTTCGACGAAGACGCCCCGCCACCCGGCCTGCTGAGCGCCTGCGCCGAACTGGGTCGCCATGATTTCAAGCGTTGCGTGGTGTTCCACAGCCTGTCCAAGCGCTCCAACCTGCCAGGCCTGCGCTCGGGCTTCGTCGCCGGCGATGCCGAGATCATCAAGCCGTTCCTGCTGTACCGCACCTATCACGGCTGCGCGATGCCGGTCCAAACCCAGCTGGCCAGCATCGCTGCCTGGCAGGACGAGGCGCATGTGCGCGAAAACCGCGACCTGTACCGCGCCAAGTACGACGCCGTGCTCGACATCCTGCAGCCGGTGCTTGACGTACAGCGCCCGGATGGCAGCTTCTACCTGTGGGCCAAGGTGCCGGGCAACGACGCCGACTTCACCCGCGACCTGTTCGAGGCCGAGCATGTGACCGTGGTGCCGGGGTCGTACCTGTCCCGCGAAGTCGATGGCGTGAACCCTGGCGCCGGTCGAGTGCGCATGGCGCTGGTCGCGCCGCTGGCCGAGTGCATCGAAGCCGCCGAACGCATTCGCGCTTTCACGCAACGACGCTGAACACGTCGCTGCACCCACCCGGAGCGACGCCAGCCTTGCTGGCGAAACCAACGTCGCAGCGCAGGGCACCGGCACAGCCGGCGCCTCCATGCTTCTGGCTAGCGCACCTGGCCGAGGTTCGCCTCGCTCAGATCCAGCTCGCCCAGCACCTTGCGCACCACTTCGTCGCCGACCAGGTGCTGGCGGTGCAGCTCATACAGCTCCAGACGCTGGGCACGCAGCGCCCGCAGGCGCAGGCGGCGCTCCAGCAGGTCCATCTGCTCGGCCAGGGCGCGGGCCTCGGCAGTGTCGTTGTAGCTGTCCAGCTCGTCCCGATATTCGGCCATCAGGCGTGCCTTGAGCTCCGCGGCCAGGGTCGCCTGGGCAGCATCCTGTGGCGCATTGGCATCACTCACCTCCTCGGCCTCCAGGGCATGGATCGCCGCCTCCGCAGTACGCCGCCAGGCCTCCTGCACTTCCTGGCGCAGGCGCTCGTCCGGGCTCTTGGTGACGCCACGCAGCAACACCGGCAGGGCGATCACGGCACTGATCAGCGACAGCAGGATCACCCCTGCGGCAATGAAGATCAGCAGGTCACGCTCGGGGAAGGCCTTGCCAGCCCCCATCAGCAACGGCACCGACATCACGCCCGCCAGGGTCACCGCCCCGCGCACGCCGCCCAGGGTGAGCAGCCAGCAGGAGCGAGCGGTCGGCATCAGCACCAGGGCCGGCTTGCCGCGCCAGCGCCGCACCACGCCAATGGCGCGCCAGATGCTTTGCACCCAGACGAAACGCAGCAGCACCAGGGTGGCGAAGATGGCCAGCACGTCCAGGCAGCGCCAGGCCAGCGTTGGCCACACTGCGGCTTCGTCGGTGACCACCGCTTTGATGATGTCCGGCAGTTGCAGGCCCAACAGCAGGAAGATCAGGCCGTTGAAGGCAAACTCCAGCAATGACCAGACACTGCGGTTGAGCAGGCGCGTGCTGGTCTGGCGTGGCAGCAGGTCGAGCCAGCTCTGCATCATGCCCGCCGCCACCGCCGAGAGGATGCCCGAGACGCCAAGGCGCTCGGCCAGCACATAGGCGGCGAACGGCAACAGCAGCATGAACACCACGTGAGTGGCCGGATCGTCCCAGCCACGGGTGATCATCCACATGCGCAGGCGTCCCACCAGCCAGCTCAGCGCCACGCCCACCGCCAGGCCACCCAGGGCAACGAGGACGAAAGTGAGGCTGGCCTCGGTCAGCGAGAACACCCCGGTGATGGCGGCGGCCAAGGCGAACTTGAAGGTCACCAGGCCCGAGGCGTCGTTCATCAGCGCCTCGCCCTGGAGCATGTGCATCAGCGGCGTCGGCAGGCGGTCCTGGGTAATCGCCGAAACCGCCACGGCGTCGGTAGGCGACAGTACCGCGGCAAGGGCGAAGGCCACCGGCAGTGGAATGCTTGGCAGCAGCCAGTGGATGAAGTAACCGGCTCCGACCACGGTAAACAGCACCAGCCCCACCGCCAGCGCCACCACCGGCCCACGCAGACGCCACAGCTCGCGCTTGGGCATGCGCCAGCCATCGGCGAACAGCAGCGGAGGCAGGAACAGGAACAGGAACAGCTCGGGGTCCAGCGCCACATGCAGGCCCAGGGTCGGCCAGGCGAGCAAGGCACCGGCGGCGATCTGCACCAGCGGCAACGGCAGCGGCAACAGGCGCCCCACCAGTTTTGACACGCTCACCAGCATCAGCAGGATAAGGACGGTATAGGCTGACTGCATCGGCAAGTTTCCTGTGTGATCGGAGGAACGACAGCGGGGCGAAACATCGCCATTGAAACAATATGTTAGCGGTCGGCGTCTATCTTGGGCCGCTGCACGATAGTCGCAGCCTGCCCGGGAATATGTAACACAATGCTACGCGAAGCGCCGTGCCCCCCCCTCCTCCCCTGCCGATGGGCCCGCAGCCGTGGCGCCAACCCCATCGATGCCGCATAATCGGCCCCACCCAATCTTCAAGGAGTATCGGGGACGCCAGGCCCGGCCCGGCAGCCCCAGGCATTCAATGGCTTACACTCTCTACGGCATCAAAGCCTGCGACACCATGAAAAAAGCCCGTACCTGGCTTGAAGAAAACGCCATCGGCTTCGAGTTCCACGACTACAAGACCCAGGGCATCGACCGCGACAGCCTCAACCGCTGGTGCGACGAGCACGGCTGGCAAGTACTGCTGAACCGCGCCGGAACCACCTTCCGCAAGCTCGACGATGCCAGCAAGGCCGACCTCGACCAGGCCAAGGCCGTCGAGCTGATGCTCGCCCAACCGTCGATGATCAAGCGCCCGGTGCTCGACCTCGGCGAACGCACGCTGGTCGGTTTCAAGCCCGACCTGTACGCCGCCGCGCTGGCCTGATCCCGCCTTACGCTCCATCCCCTTTTCGCATGAGGTAATCGCATGTCTCAATCGCTGTTCAGCCTGGCCTTCGGTGTCGGCACTCAGAATCGCCAGGGCGCCTGGCTGGAAGTCTTCTACGCCCAACCGCTGCTCAAGCCGTCCGCCGAGCTGGTCGCCGCCATCGCGCCGATCCTCGGCTACGAGGGTGGCAACCAGGCCATCGCCTTCAGCACCACCCAGGCCGCACAGCTGGCTGAAGCCGTCAAGGGCGTGGATGCCGCCCAAGCCGCCCTGCTGACCCGCCTGGCCGAAAGCCACAAGCCGCTGGTCGCCACCGTGCTGGCCGAAGATGCCGCGCTGACCTCGACCCCCGAGGCCTACCTCAAGCTGCACCTGCTGTCGCACCGTCTGGTCAAGCCACACGGCGTATCGCTGGCCGGCATCTTCCCACTGCTGCCGAACGTTGCCTGGACCAACCTGGGCGCCATCGACCTGGCCGAACTGGCCGAGCAACAGCTCGAAGCGCGCCTCAAGGGCGAGTTGCTGGAAGTGTTCTCGGTGGACAAGTTCCCGAAGATGACCGACTACGTGGTCCCGGCCGGCGTGCGCATCGCCGACACCGCCCGCGTACGCCTGGGCGCCTACATTGGCGAAGGCACCACCATCATGCACGAAGGCTTCGTCAACTTTAACGCCGGCACCGAAGGCCCTGGCATGATCGAAGGCCGCGTGTCCGCCGGCGTGTTCGTCGGCAAGGGCTCGGACCTGGGCGGCGGCTGCTCGACCATGGGCACCCTGTCCGGTGGCGGCAACATCGTCATCAAGGTCGGCGAAGGCTGCCTGATCGGCGCCAACGCCGGTATCGGCATCCCGCTGGGTGACCGCAACACCGTCGAGGCCGGCCTGTACATCACCGCCGGCACCAAGGTGAACCTGCTGGATGAAAACAACCAGCTGGTCAAGGTGGTCAAGGCCCGCGACCTGGCCGGCCAGACCGACCTGCTGTTCCGCCGCAACTCGCTCAACGGCGCGGTGGAATGCAAGACCCACAAGTCGGCCATCGAGCTGAATGAGGCACTGCACGCCCACAACTGAGAACCCTCAGGTGTGAAGTGATAAGATCGGGTCTGCTCTCGCGAGCAGACCCGATCTTTCATTCCAGGCCCCGCGAACATGTTCCAGCCCTCCCCCTGGCGTGCCGACTTTCCCGCCATCGCCGCCCTGCAACGGCAGCACCAGACCTACCTGGACAGCGCCGCCACCACACAGAAACCCCAGGCCCTGCTCGACGCCCTGAGCCACTACTACGGTCACGGTGCCGCCAACGTGCATCGCGCCCAGCACTTGCCCGGCGCACTGGCGACCCAGGCCTTCGAAGGCACGCGTGACAAGGTCGCCGCCTGGCTCAACGCCGAGGACGCCCGACAGGTTGTCTTCACCCATGGCGCCACCTCGGCGCTCAATCTGCTGGCCTATGGCCTGGAGCACCATTTCGAGGCAGGTGACGAGATTGCCGTCAGCGCCCTGGAACACCACGCCAACCTGCTGCCCTGGCAGCAACTGGCCCTGCGCCGCAATCTGCGCCTGGTGGTCCTGCCGGTGAACGACCATGGTCATGTCGACCTGGAGCAGGCCCTGCAACTGATCGGCCCACGTACCCGCCTGCTGGCCGTCAGCCAGCTGTCCAACGTGCTCGGCACCTGGCAACCGTTGGCGCCGTTGCTGGCCCATGCCCGTGCCCAGGGTGCCTTGAGCGTGGTCGACGGCGCCCAGGGCGTGGTCCATGGCCGTCATGACGTGCGGCAACTCGGCTGCGACTTCTATGTGTTCTCCAGCCACAAGCTCTACGGCCCGGAAGGTGTCGGCGTGCTGTATGGCCAACCACAGGCGCTGGCGAGGCTGCGACACTGGCAGTTCGGCGGCGAGATGGTGCAATTGGCTGACTACCACGATGCCAGCTTCCGTCCCGCCCCCCTGGGCTTCGAGGCCGGCACCCCACCGATCGCCGGGGTGATCGGGCTGGGCGCCAGCCTGGATTACCTGGCCAGCCTCGACGCCAATGCCGTGGCCAACCATGAAGCCAACCTGCACCAGCACCTGCTGCGCGGCCTGGCCGATCGCGAGGGTGTCCGTGTGCTGGGCTCGCCGCAAACGGCACTGGCCAGTTTCGTCATTGACAGCGTGCACAACGCCGATATCGCCCACCTGCTGACCGAACAAGGGATTGCCGTGCGTGCCGGGCAGCACTGCGCCATGCCATTGCTCAAGGGGCTGGGCTTGGACGGGGCGATCCGCGTCTCCCTCGGTCTCTATTCCGACAGCGATGACTTGCAACGCTTCTTCGACGCGCTCGACCAGGGCCTGGAGCTGCTGCGATGAGCCTGTCGCCAGAAGCCAGTCAGGCGCTGGAGCTTTTTGAACAAGCCCGAGGCTGGGAACAGCGCGCGCGTTTGCTGATGCAGTGGGGCGAACGGCTGGAGCCGCTGGATGACAACGACAAGACCGAAACCAACCGGGTGCACGGCTGCGAGAGCCTGGTGTGGCTGGTGGCGCAGCAGGTCGAGGGCCGGTGGCGGTTCAAGGCGACCAGTGATGCGCGGCTGCTGCGCGGGTTGCTGGCGTTGTTGCTGGTGCGGGTGCAGGGCTTGCCCAGTGAAGAGCTAGCCGGGCTGGATCTGGGTGCATGGTTCACCCAGTTGGGGCTGGAACGTCAGCTTTCGCCGTCGCGCAGCAATGGTTTGCATGCCGTGTTGCTGCGCATGGCCGAGCTACAGCACTGATTGCATCGCGGGGCCCGTGGGAGCGGGTTTGCCCCGCGATGCTTCACTCGGGCCTGGCCCGCTCCGAAGGCCGCCGCGCGCCGGCCACCAGTTTTTCCACTGCCTTGCTCGCCGCCACCATGCCGAAGGTGGCGGTGACCATCATCACCGCGCCAAAACCTCCCGCGCAGTCCAGGCGTACGCCCTCGCCGACGAAACTCTTCTGCAGGCACACACTGCCATCCCCCTTGGGATAGCGCAGTTGCTCGCTGGAGAATACGCACGGCACACCATAGTTGCGGCTGGTGTTGCGCGAGAAGTTGTAGTCCCGACGCAAGGTCGAACGTACCCGCGAGGCCAACGGGTCATTGAAGGTCTTGTTCAGATCACCCAGCTGGATCTGCGTCGGGTCGATCTGCCCGCCCGCACCACCAGTGGTGATGATGGCGATCTTGCGTCGACGGCACCAGGCGATCAGCGCGGCCTTGGCCATTACGCTGTCGATGCAGTCGATGACGCAGTCCATCTCTTCGCTGATGTACTCGGCCATGGTCTCGCGGGTGACGAAGTCAGCCACCGCATGCACCGTGCAGGCAGGGTTGATGGCGCGCAGGCGCTCGGCCATCACCTCGACCTTGGCCCGGCCGACCTGGCCTTCGAGGGCATGGGCCTGGCGGTTGGTGTTGCTCACGCAGACGTCGTCGAGATCGAACAGGGTGATCTCACCCACACCGCTACGGGCCATGGCCTCGGCCGCCCACGAGCCGACCCCGCCAATACCGACGATCGCCACATGGGCCTGGCGCAAGCGTTGCAAGCCCTGGTCGCCGTACAAACGGGCGACGCCGGCGAAGCGTGGATCTTCTGTGCTCATGACTCAACCTCGAAAAAAACGCCGCGCATTATAAGCCAAGCCGCCTGATTGCGGACTGCCGTTGGAAAGAGTCCTACCAAGACTGCTTTAATGTCCTATCAAGCAAACAGATCTGGACGACAATCGAGCGGGTTCAGAACTTCAGCCCCAGGCACCGATCCAACACGGTGCCCGTTCCGGCAGTGTAACGCCCTGACGGTCCCGCCCCGCTCCCCTTCGGAAATTCGAGCACCTATGTCATCACGCAAATTCGGCCTCAACCTGGTGGTGGTCCTGGCCATCGCCGCGCTGTTCACCGGGTTCTGGGCCCTGATCAACCGCCCAGTTTCCGCTCCCGCCTGGCCGGACCAGATCTCCGGCTTCTCCTATTCGCCGTTCCGCCTGGGCCAGAGCCCGCAAAAAGGCCAGTACCCGAGCGAAGACGAGATCCGCCAGGACCTGGAGCAGTTGAACAAGCTGACCGACAACATCCGCATCTATACCGTCGAAGGTACCCAGGCCGAAGTACCGCGCCTGGCCGAGGAATTCGGCCTGCGGGTCACCCTGGGCATCTGGATCAGCAACGACCTGGAGCGCAACGAGCGTGAGATCGAAAAGGCCATCGGCCTGGCCAATACCTCGCGCAGCGTGGTGCGGGTGGTGGTCGGCAACGAGGCGCTGTTCCGCGAAGAGGTCACCGCCGAGCAACTGATCGGCTACCTGGACCGGGTCCGCGCAGCGGTCAAGGTGCCGGTGACCACCAGCGAACAATGGCATATCTGGAAGGAACACCCGGAACTGGCCAAGCACGTCGACCTGATCGCCGCGCACATCCTGCCCTACTGGGAGTTCGTGCCGATGAAGGATTCGGTGCAGTTCGTCCTCGACCGCGCCCGCGACCTGCGCAAGCAGTTCCCACGCAAGCCGCTGCTGCTCTCGGAGGTGGGTTGGCCGAGCAACGGCCGCATGCGCGGCGGTGCCGACGCCACCCAGGCCGACCAGGCGATCTACCTGCGCACCCTGGTCAACACCCTCAACCGTCGCGGCTACAACTATTTCGTCATCGAAGCCTACGACCAGCCGTGGAAAGCCAGCGACGAAGGTTCGGTGGGCGCCTACTGGGGCGTGTACAACGCCGAGCGCCAGCAGAAATTCAACTTCGAGGGGCCAATCGTGGCGATCCCGCAGTGGCGCGCCCTGGCCGTGGCCTCGGTGGTGCTGGCGATGATCGCCCTGACCGTGCTGCTGATCGACGGCTCGGCGCTGCGCCAGCGCGGGCGTACCTTCCTCACCTTCGTCACCTTCCTCGGCGGATCGATGCTGGTGTGGATCGCCTACGACTACAGCCAGCAATACAGCACCTGGTTCAGCCTCACCGTGGGCGTGCTGCTGGCGCTCGGCGCGCTGGGCGTGTTCATCGTGCTGATGACCGAAGCCCATGAACTGGCCGAAGCGGTGTGGATTCACAAGCGGCGTCGGGAGTTCCTGCCAGTGCAGGCCGACAGCGCCTACCGCCCGAAGGTCTCGGTGCATGTGCCGTGCTACAACGAGCCACCCGAGATGGTGAAACAGACCCTCGACGCCCTCGCCGCATTGGACTACCCCGACTACGAAGTGCTGGTGATCGACAACAACACCAAGGACCCGGCCGTGTGGGAGCCGTTGAAGGCCCATTGCGAGAAGCTGGGCGAGCGTTTCAAGTTCTTCCACGTCGCACCTCTGGCCGGCTTCAAGGGCGGCGCGCTGAACTACCTGATCCCGCACACGGCCAAGGATGCCGAGGTGATCGCGGTGATCGACTCGGACTACTGCGTCGACCGCAACTGGCTCAAGCACATGGTGCCGCACTTCGCCGACCCGAAGATCGCCGTGGTGCAGTCGCCGCAAGACTACCGCGACCAGCACGAAAGCACCTTCAAGAAGCTGTGCTACAGCGAGTACAAGGGGTTCTTCCACATCGGCATGGTCACCCGCAACGACCGTGACGCGATCATCCAGCACGGCACCATGACCATGACTCGGCGCAGCGTGCTCGAGGAACTGGGCTGGGCCGAGTGGTGCATCTGCGAGGACGCCGAACTGGGCCTGCGGGTGTTCGAAAAGGGCCTGTCGGCCGCCTACGCCCACAACAGCTACGGCAAGGGCCTGATGCCCGACACCTTCATCGACTTCAAGAAGCAGCGCTTCCGCTGGGCCTATGGCGCCATCCAGATCATCAAGCACCATGCCGCCGCCCTGCTGCGCGGCAAGGGCAGCGAACTGACCCGCGGCCAGCGCTATCATTTCCTGGCCGGCTGGCTGCCATGGATCGCCGACGGCATGAACATCTTCTTCACCGTCGGTGCACTGCTGTGGTCGGCGGCGATGATCATCGTGCCGCACCGGGTCGATCCGCCACTGATGATGTTCGCCATCCCGCCGCTGGCGCTGTTCTTCTTCAAGGTCGGCAAGATCCTGTTCCTTTACCGCCGCGCGGTGGGCGTCGACCTCAAGGATGCCTTTGCCGCGGCGCTGGCGGGGCTGGCGCTGTCGCATACCATTGCCAAGGCGGTGCTGTACGGCTTCTTCACCAGCAGCATGCCGTTCTTCCGCACGCCAAAGAACGCCGACAGCCATGGCCTGCTGGTGGCGATCGCCGAAGCGCGCGAAGAGCTGTTCATCATGCTGCTGTTGTGGGGCGCGGCGCTGGGCATCTATCTGGTACAGGGGCTGCCGAGTTCGGACATGCGTTTCTGGGTTGCCATGCTGTTGGTGCAGTCGCTGCCTTATGTCGCGGCGCTGGTGATGGCGTTGCTGTCGTCGCTGCCCAGGCCGGCGGACAAACCCGCCGCAACACAAACCGTCTGAGTACGCGTGGGAGCGGGCTTGCCCCGCGATCGATTCGTGGCACAAGCCCGCTCCCGCCAAGCACACCGTGCCCGTTGACATCATTTGATATAAGATAACGCCCCTCAGTTTTCCCGCCTTGCCTTGCCCCGGAGTCCCGCAATGACGGCCCCTGCCGAGCTTTCGCCTACCCTGCAACTGGCCTGCGACCTGATCCGTCGCCCGTCGGTCACCCCGGTCGACGCCGACTGCCAGACCCAGATGATGAATCGCCTGGGCGCCGTCGGCTTCCAGCTCGAACCGATGCGCTTCGAGGACGTCGACAACTTCTGGGCCACCCACGGTACCCAGGACGGCCCGGTGCTGTGCTTCGCCGGGCACACCGACGTGGTCCCCACCGGCCCCGTGCAGCAGTGGCAGCATGAGCCGTTCGAGGCGCTGATCGACGCCGACGGCATGCTCTGCGGCCGCGGCGCCGCCGACATGAAAGGCAGCCTGGCGTCGATGGTGATCGCCTGCGAACGCTTCGTGCAGGACTACCCCGACCACCGCGGCAAGGTCGCCTTCCTGATCACCAGCGACGAGGAAGGCCCGGCCCACCATGGCACCAAGGCCGTGGTCGAGCGCCTGAAGGCGCGCAACGAACGCCTGGACTGGTGCATCGTCGGCGAGCCGTCGAGCACCACCCTGCTCGGTGACGTGGTCAAGAACGGCCGCCGCGGCTCGCTCGGCGCCAAGCTGACCGTGCGCGGCAAGCAGGGCCACGTGGCCTACCCGCACCTGGCGCGCAACCCGATCCACCTGGCCGCCCCGGCCCTGGCGGAGCTGGCGGCCGAGCACTGGGACGAAGGCAACGCCTTCTTCCCGCCGACCAGCTTCCAGATCTCCAACCTCAACTCCGGCACCGGCGCCACCAACGTGGTCCCGGGCGATCTGACCGCGCTGTTCAACTTCCGCTTCTCCACAGAGTCGACAGTCGAGGGCCTGCAGCAGCGCGTCGCGGCGATCCTCGACAAGCACCAGCTGGAATGGAGCATCGACTGGGCGCTGTCGGGCCTGCCGTTTCTCACCGAGCCAGGCGAACTGCTCGATGCGGTGTCGTCGAGCATCCAGGCGGTCACCGGCCGCGAGACCCGGCCATCCACCAGCGGCGGCACCTCCGATGGTCGCTTCATCGCCACCATGGGCACCCAGGTGGTCGAGCTCGGCCCGGTCAACGCCACCATCCACCAGGTGGACGAACGCATCCTGGCCAGCGACCTCGACCTGCTGACCGAGATCTACTACCAGACCCTGGTACGGTTGCTCGCCTGATGCTCGCCTGTCCACTTTGCCAGGCGCCTCTGGCGCAGCTCGACAACGGCGTGGCCTGTCCCGCTGGTCATCGTTTCGACCGCGCCCGCCAGGGCTACCTGAACCTGCTGCCGGTGCAGCACAAGAACAGCCGCGACCCGGGCGACAACCAGGCTATGGTCGAGGCCCGCCGCGACTTCCTCGATGCCGGCCACTATGCACCGGTTGCGCATCGCCTGGCGGAACTGGCCGCCGAACGCGCGCCACGCGCCTGGCTGGACATCGGCTGCGGCGAGGGCTACTACACCGCGCAACTGGCCCAGGCCCTGCCCGCGGCCGACGGCTATGCCCTGGACATCTCCCGCGAGGCGGTCAAGCGCGCCTGCCGCCGAGCCCCGGACGTGACCTGGATGGTCGCCAGCATGGCTCGGGTGCCCATGCAGGACGCCAGTTGCGGTTTCATCGCCAGCGTGTTCAGCCCGCTCGACTGGAGCGAGGCCAAGCGCCTGCTGACGCCAGGTGGAGGCCTGATGCGGGTCGGCCCGACCAGCGGCCACCTGATGGAATTGCGCGAGGTGCTCTACGATGAAGTACGCCCCTACGCCGACGACAAACACCTGGCCCTGGTGCCAGAAGGCATGCACCACGCCCACGGCGAAGTCCTCGAGTTCCGCCTGAGCCTGGCCGAGGCCAAGGCCCGTGCCGACCTGCTGGCGATGACCCCTCACGGCTGGCGCGCCAGCGCCGAGCGGCGCGCGCGGGTGATCGAGCAAGCCGAGCCGTTCGAGGTTACCGTTTCCATGCGTTATGACTATTTCGTGCGCCAAGACTGAGCACACACCGGAGCCCCCCATGCGCCAACCCGATATCGAGATCTACCTCAAGGACGACGAGGTCGATCACAAGCAGATCGCCGACTGGCTGACCCAGGCCCTGGGCCCATGCAGCGAATGGAAGCAGAAAGGTCAGACCTTCAAGTGCACCGCCGGTAACATTCCGGTCACCTGGTTACCGAAGGCTGTAGGGAAATGGAACAGCTTGTTCCTGGAAAGCGACCAGACTCCATGGGACGACGACATCGCCTGCGCCCGTGCGGCCCATGCCGTACTCAACGTCGAAGTCCGTTGCGCACCCGGCAGCTGGAGCGAGGAAGACGGGGAAGAAGATGCCGATCGCTGGATCCGCATCAGCGCCGACGGTGAACAGGAAATCACCTGGCGCACCAGCTGAAGCTACACGTTTGAGCGTTCGATCGCATCAGGCTGCAAGCTCCACGGACAGCTTGCAGCTTGAAGCTTACCGCTTCAGACAGCGGTCAGAGACCGACGACGTCTTCAGCCTGCAGGCCTTTCTGGCCTTGCACGAGGGCGTACTCCACCTGCTGTCCCTCGACCAGGGTGCGATGCCCCTCGCCGCGGATAGCCCGATAGTGGACGAACACATCCGCCCCACCTTCGCGCTGAATGAAGCCATAACCCTTGGCATCGTTGAACCACTTCACATTCCCAGTCTCACGAGACGACATCTGACTACTCCGGATTTTTATTTTGAAGATCGCCTTGCTGGCACAGGGTCACCCCGTTGCCGACGCAGCTTGCGTGATTAACTTGCAAGCGGCAGGCCGAGTATATGACAGGGAACAAAAAATTTTCATGACGGGACTGATTTTTGCCGAATTTTGCTGAACTTACGCAGATACGGCAGACTAACGCCCTGTAAAAACACCGAAACCTCACCAGGGCCTCACCCCATGACCCGTTCTCCCCTGCGCCGCCTCATCTTCGGCGCCCTGCGTCGCGTGCTGTACCTGTGGGTGCGCTCCGAGACCATCAACCAGTCCTCGCTCACCCTCAAGCTCGACCGCAGCCGCCCGGTGTTCTACGCCCTGTCCTCGCCATCGCTGACCGACCTGGCAGTAGTGGACCACGAATGCTCCAAGGCGGGCCTGCCGCGCCCGGTGCTGCCCGTGGCCGTCGGCCCGCTGCAGGAGCCGGCGGCGTTCTTCTACCTGACCCCCGACCCGGACTGGCTCGGCCGCCAGGACAAACGCGGCGCCCCTCCCACCCTGGAGCGCCTGGTCGCGGCGATCAACCAGCACGCCGAGGAGGATGCGCAGATCATCCCGGTCAGCGTGTTCTGGGGCCAGAGCCCGGCCAGCGAATCGAGCCCGTGGAAACTGCTGTTCGCCGACAGCTGGGCGGTCACCGGGCGCTTGCGCCGCCTGCTCAGCGTACTGATCCTCGGGCGCAAGACCCGGGTGCAGTTCTCCGCGCCGATCCACCTGCGCGAGCTGGTCGAGCAGAACAAAGGCCATGAACGTACCGTGCGCATGGCCCAGCGGGTCATGCGCGTGCATTTTCGCAACCTCAAGAGCGCAGTGATCGGCCCGGATATCTCGCACCGGCGCAACCTGGTCAAGGGGCTGGTCCACGATCCGCTGGTACGCCAGGCCATCAGCGACGAGGCCGAGCGCGAGAAGATCCCCTACGCCAAGGCCGAAGCCAAGGCGCTGCACTACGGCAACGAGATCGCCTCCGACTACACCTACACCGCGATCCGTTTCCTCGAAGTCGTGCTCAGCTGGTTCTGGAACAAGATCTACGACGGCATCAAGGTCAACCACATCGAGCAGGTACAGGGCATCGCGCCAGGCCACGAGGTGATCTACGTGCCCTGCCACCGCAGTCACATCGACTACCTGCTGCTGTCCTACCTGTTGTTCCGCAACGGCCTGACCCCACCGCACATCGCCGCCGGCATCAACCTCAACATGCCGGTGATCGGTGGCCTGCTGCGCCGTGGCGGCGCCTTCTTCATGCGCCGCACCTTCAAGGGCAACCCGCTGTATACCGCCGTGTTCAACGAGTACCTGCACACCCTGTTCACCAAGGGTTTCCCGGTGGAGTACTTCGTCGAAGGCGGCCGCTCGCGCACCGGACGCATGCTACAGCCGCGTACCGGCATGCTGGCGATCACCCTGCGCAGCTTCCTGCGTTCGTCGCGTACACCGATCGTCTTCGTACCGGTATACATCGGCTACGAACGCGTGCTCGAAGGCCGCACCTACCTCGGCGAACTACGCGGCGCGAGCAAGAAGAAAGAATCGATCTTCGACATCTTCAAAGTCATCGGCGCGCTCAAGCAACGCTTCGGCCAGGTCTACGTCAACTTCGGCGAGCCGATCCGCCTGAACAGCTTCCTCGACCAGCAGCAGCCCGGATGGCGCTCACAGGAGCTCGGCCCGCAGTTCCGCCCGGCCTGGCTCAACGACACCACCACCCGCCTGGGTGAAACCGTCGCCCGCCACCTCAACGAGGCGGCAGCAGTCAACCCGGTCAACCTGGTGGCCCTGGCGCTGCTGTCGACCAGCCGCCTGGCCCTGGACGAGCGCGCCCTGACCCGCGTGCTCGACCTGTACCTGATCCTGCTGCGCCAGGTGCCCTACTCGCCGCACACCACCCTGCCCGAGGGCGACGGCAAGGCGCTGATCAATCATGTGCTGGGCATGGACCTGCTGGCCGAGCAGAAGGACGCGCTGGGACGCATCCTCTACCTGGACGAAGCCAACGCGGTGCTGATGACCTACTACCGCAACAACGTACTGCACATCTTCGCCCTGCCGGGGCTGCTGGCGAGCTTCTTCCTCAGCAGTTCGCGCATGAGCCGCGAGTTGCTCGGCCAGTATGTGCGGGCACTGTACCCCTACCTGCAAGCCGAACTGTTCCTGCGCTGGGCGCCCGAGCAACTGGACGAGGTGATCGACCAATGGCTGGCAGCGCTGGTCGAGCAGGGCCTGCTGCGCCACGAGAACGGCGTCTACATGCGCCCGGCGCCAAGCTCGCGTCAGTTCGTCCTGCTGACCCTGCTGGCACGCACCATCACCCAGACCCTGCAGCGCTTCTACATGGCCACCTCGCTGCTGCTCAACAGTGGCCAGCACAGCCTGAGCGCCGAGGCGCTGGAAGAACTGTGCGTGATGATGGCCCAGCGCCTGTCGATCCTGCACGGCCTGAACGCCCCGGAGTTCTTCGACAAGACCCTGTTCCGCCACTTCATCCAGACCCTGGTGCGCGAAGGCGTGCTGCAACCCGACGGCGAGGGCAAGCTCGG
Organism: Pantoea sp. Cy-639; assembly: GCF_011752525.1. Taxonomy (GTDB): domain Bacteria; phylum Pseudomonadota; class Gammaproteobacteria; order Pseudomonadales; family Pseudomonadaceae; genus Aquipseudomonas. The sequence continues at coordinate 405,615 of NZ_VWXI01000002.1, forward strand.
CTACCACGACAAGCTCGGCGAACTGGCCGAAGGGGTGGCCAAACGCGTGCTGTCGGCGGAGTTGCGCCTGTCCATCCGACAGGTGGCACTGCAACGGGATGAAACGTCGGAGCCCGTTACGCCTGAATGATCGGCCCCCCAAGCCCGGCTGGGTGGTGCCGGGATTTGTGGGCGCGGGCTTGCCCGGCGATGGCATCAGCCCATGACGCCCGCAACACCTCGGCACGGCAAAATCCGCTAAAGTCCCTGTGGTTCGCCACACGCCAGCCTCATGTACACCGGAGACATCATGAAAAAGATCCTCACCCTGTGTTGCGCCACGCTGCTGGCGGCCTGCTCCAGCCACACGCCATCGCACCAGGCCAGCCTGGATGGCGAAGTCTTCTACCTGCAGCGCATGGCCCTGCCGCCAGCCGCCACCCTCAGTGTCGAGCTGCAGGACGTGTCCCTGATGGACGCCCCCGCCGTGACCCTGGCTCGCCAGGCCGGCCCGGTCAAAGGCAACGTACCACTGCCATTCCACCTCGACTACAACCCGAACCAGGTCAAGCCTGGCCATCGCTATGCGGTCAGCGCGCGTATCGAACTGGACGGCAGGTTGCTGTTCATCAGCACCGAGCACCACGGCGTCGCCCTCGACGGCAGCGACAGCCAGCCAGTACGCATCAAGGTCGACCCGGTCCGTTGAGATCGCTCAATTTCGTTCATAAGGAAAGCCCCATGATCCGCACTTCCCTGCGCTTCACCACCCTGTGCGCCGGCCTGCTGCTGTCGGCCAGCGCCCTGGCCCTGTCGCTCGGCGACCTGTCCCAGAGCGATGCCTCCGGCGGCCTCAAGGACGCCCTCACCCAAGGCGCGCAGATTGCCGTCAAGCAACTGAGCACCCCCGGTGGTTTCAGCAACAATCCCGACGTGCGCATCGAACTGCCGGGCAACCTCGGCAAGGCCGCCAAGGCCATGAAGATGTTCGGCAAGGGTGACCAGGTCGATGCCCTGGAAACCAGCATGAACAAGGCCGCCGAAGCCGCTGTGCCACAGGCCCAGGCGATCCTGGTGGATGCGGTGAAGAAGATGACCGTGAGCGATGCCAAGGGCATCCTCAGCGGCGGCCAGGACTCGGCCACCCAATACCTGAACAAGAGCAGTCGCGAACAGATCCGCGCCAAGTTCCTGCCAATCGTCAAGCAGGCCACCGACAAGGTCGGCCTGGCCCAGCAGTACAACAGCTTCGCCGGGCAGGCCAAGGGCCTTGGTCTGATCAAGGATGACGCGAACATCGAGAACTACGTGACCGAGAAGGCCCTGGACGGCCTGTTCGAGATGATCGCCAAGCAAGAGGAAAGCATCCGCCAGAACCCGGCACAGGCGGCGACCAGCCTGGCGAAGAAGGTGTTCGGCGCTCTCTGAGGACATGTTCGGGCCGATGCCAGGCTGGCGCGGCCTGAATTGAGAGCGTTTCCATCTGCTACGCGTCTGTCATGGCGCGTACTTTCGTGACTGCCAATTCCTGGCAGTCCACAGAGAGAACACCATGACAGACACCACCCAGATCGCACTGAATATCGTCTACAGCATCGGCCAGGCCGAACAGCCTGCGGGCATGACTGTCACCCTGACCGATATCACCCATGCCGACAAAGCGAAAACGGTATTTGCCACCGGCGCCAACAGTGCTCCCTCTTCCCCGTGTGCCTATACCTTCAACATCGATAAGAGCACCATCGTTTTCGGCAACCAGTACCAGGTCACCGTGAACGTCAAGACCGATGCCGGCACCCAGTATCAGGACACCCGCACCTTCTCGCTGGTCGCTGACAACGATGCGCATGTCTTCGGCCTGAAACTGTCTCGCCAGTGATCCGTGCCGCGCCTGCCACCGTTTCTGCCGGCAGGCGCGTCGAGGTCAACCCTTCCGGACCCTGAACCACGCCGCATACAGCGCCGGCAGGAACAACAGGGTCAGCACCGTGGCCACGATCAGCCCACCCATGATCGCCACCGCCATCGGCCCGTAGAACACGCTTCGGGACAACGGGATCATCGCCAGCACCGCCGCCAACGCGGTCAGCACGATCGGCCGGAAGCGCCGTACCGTGGCCTCGATGATCGCCTGCCAACGGTCCAGCCCCGCCGCGATGTCCTGTTCGATCTGGTCGACCAGAATCACCGAGTTGCGCATGATCATCCCTGCCAGGGCGATGGTCCCGAGCATCGCGACGAAACCGAACGGCTGACGGAATACCAGCAGGAACAGCGTCACCCCGATCAGCCCCAGGGGCGCGGTGAGAAACACCATGAACATCCGCGAGAAACTGCGCAGCTGGATCATCAGCAGGCTCAGCACCACCACGATGAACAGTGGCATACCTGCGTTCACCGAACGCTGGCCGCGCTCGGAGTCCTCCACCGTGCCCCCCACTTCCAGCAGGTAGCCGTCCGGCAATGCATCCCTGACCTGCTGCAGGGTCGGCAGGATCTGCTTGACCAGGGTCGCCGGCTGTTCCTTGTCGTAGATGTCGGCGCGCACGGTGACGGTCGGCAGGCGGTTGCGGTGCCAGATGATGCCTTCCTCGAAGCCGTACTCAAGCGTCGCCACCTGCGACAACGCCACGCTCTGGCCGTTGTCGGTGGGCAGCGCCAGGCTGCCCAGGTTGCCCAGTTCGCGACGCTCCTCGGCGGTGCCACGCAGGAGGATCTCGATCAGCTCGTTGTCCTCGCGATACTGACTGACGCTGCTGCCGGTCAGCGAGCTCTGCAGGAAACTCGACAGGTGCGCGGTACTCACCCCCAGGGCGCGGGCGCGGTCCTGGTCGATGTTCAGGTACACCGCCTTGCTCGGTTCTTCCCAGTCCAGGTGAACGTTGACCACATGGGGGTTCTCGCGCACCTTGTCCGCCACCTGGCGGGCCAGGGCGCGAACTTTCTCGATGTGCTCGCCGGTCACCCGGAACTGCACCGGATAGCCCACGGGCGGGCCGTTCTCAAGACGCGTGACTCGCGAGCGCAGGTCGGGGAACTGCTGGTCGAGGGTGTCGATCAGCCAACTGCGCAGGCGCTCGCGGTCTTCCAGCGACTTGGCCAGCACCACGAACTGGGCGAAGCTCGCCGCCGGCAACTGCTGGTCGAGCGGCAGGTAGAAACGCGGTGAGCCGGTGCCGACGTAGGCCACATAGTTGTCGATGCCCTGCTGCTGCTTGAGCATCGCCTCCAGTTGCCGGACACGCTCGGCGGTGTTGTTCAGCGAAGCACCCTCGGCCAGCTTCAAGTCGACCATCAACTCCGGTCGCCCGGAGGCCGGGAAGAACTGCTGGGGCACGAAGCGGAACAGCAGGATGCTGCCGACGAAAGCAGCGATGGTCAGCAGGATGACCGTCTTGCGTCGCCGCACGCACCACTCCACCAGCCGCCGCACGCGCTGGTAGAACGGCGTCGCGTAGGGATCCGGGGCCTGGCCGTCCTTGCCATGACGCGCCGCGTGCAACTTGGCCAGGTCTGGCAGCAGGCGCTCGCCCAGGTACGGCACGAACACCACCGCCGCGACCCAGGAGGTCAACAGGGCGATGGTCACAACCTGGAAGATCGAACGGGTGTACTCACCGGTGCTGGAGGCTGCCGTGGCGATCGGCAGGAAGCCTGCAGCAGTGATCAGGGTGCCGGTGAGCATCGGGAAGGCCGTGCTCGACCAGGCGTAGCTGGCAGCCTTGAGCCGGTCGTAGCCCTGCTCCATCTTGATCGCCATCATCTCCACCGCGATGATCGCATCGTCCACCAGCAAGCCCAGGGCCAATACCAGCGCGCCCAGGGAGATCTTGTGCAGGCCGATGCCGAAGTAGTGCATCGCGGCGAAGGTCATGGCCAGCACCAGCGGAATCGCCAGGGCCACCACCAGGCCGGTGCGCAGGCCCAGGGAGAAGAAGCTCACCAGCAGGACGATGGCCAGGGCCTCGATCAGCACCTGGACGAACTCGCCGACCCCAGCCTTGACCGCCGCCGGCTGGTCGGAGACCTTGCGCAGCTCCATGCCGGCCGGCAGCCCCTGGGCCAGACGAGCGAACTCGCCTTCCAGGGCCTTGCCCAACACCAGGATGTCGCCGCCGTCCTTCATCGACACCGCCAGGCCGATGGCGTCCTCGCCCATGAAGCGCATGCGTGGCGCGGGCGGATCGTTGAAGCCACGCTTGACCTCGGCGACATCGCCGATACGGAAGGTGCGATCGCCCACGCGAATGGGGAACTGGCGGATCTGCTCGACACTGTCGAAACGGCCACTGACCCGCAGTTGCAGGCGTTCGCTGGGGGTTTCGAAGAAACCCGCGGTGCTCAGCGCGTTCTGCTCGCGCAGCGCCTGCTGCACCGCGCTCAGGGGAACGCCGAGGGTCGCCAGCTTGACGTTGGACAGCTCGATCCAGACCTTCTCGTCCTGCAGGCCGAGCAGTTCGACCTTGCCCACATCCTTGACCCGCTGGAGCTGGATCTGGATACGGTCGGCATAGTCCTTGAGCACCGCGTAGTCGAAGCCAGGACCGGTCAGGGCGTAGATGTTGCCGAAGGTGGTGCCGAACTCATCGTTGAAGAACGGGCCCTGGACTTCCGGTGGCAGGGTGTACTTGATGTCCGCGACCTTCTTGCGGATCTGGTACCACAGCTCGGGAATGTCCTTGGAGTGCAGGGAGTCGCGCGCCATAAAGGTGACCTGCGACTCGCCCGGGCGGGAGAACGAGACGATCTTCTCGTACTCGCCGGTCTCCATCAGTTTCTTCTCGATGCGCTCGGTGACCTGGCGCGAGACTTCCTCGGCGGTGGCTCCCGGCCACAGGGTACGGATGACCATGGCCTTGAAGGTGAAGGGAGGGTCCTCGCTCTGCCCCAGCTTGGTGTAGGACATGGCACCGACCGCGGCCAGCAGGATCATCAGGAACAGCACGATCTGGCGATTGCGCAGCGCCCAGGCGGAAAGGTTGAAACCCATCGGGACTTACTCCTTGGCCGCCAGGTTCACATCACGGTTGCTACGGTCCACTGGCCGCACCTGCTGCCCCTCGCGCAGTACATGACCGCCAGCGGCGACCACCCAGTCGCTGGCCTGCAGGCCCTCGAGCACCGGCACGCTGTCGGCGCCATAGGGGCCCAGGCGGACCATCGCGCGTTCCAGCCGGTTGTCCTTGCCCACCCGCCAGACATAGGCCTGGCCGCTCTCGGCGGTGACCGCCGAGAGCGGCACCGCCAGTGGCGAGCGTTCGGCATGGGCAATGAACACCCGGGCGCTTTGCCCCAGCTCCGCCGGGGCATTGCTGGAGGTGAAGGCGATTCGCGCGGCAAAGGTGCGCGAGCGCGGGTCAGCGGCTGGCGACAGCTCGCGAATACGCCCTTCGAAGCGTTGATTGGGGTGCGACCACAGCTCGACGCTGACCGTCTGCCCCACTGCGAAACGGGCGAACTGCTGTTCAGGCAGGCCGATGGCCACCTCGCGTTCGCCGTCAGCGGCGAGGGTGAACACCGTCTGCCCCGCCGCGACCACCTGGCCAACCTCGACCTGGCGCTTGGCGATCACTCCGGCCTGGGGGGCACGCAACACGGCGTAGTCGGCCTGGTTGCCGGCCACCTCGAACTCGGCCTTGGCCTGTTTCAGACGAGCCTGACCGGCACGGTAGAGATTTTCGGCGTTGTCGAACTGGGAATGGCTGACCATCTGCCGGTCCAGGAGTTTCTGGTAGCGGTCGCGCTCGGCGCGAACCAGGGCCAGGTTGGCCTCGGCGGCGGCGAGCTGGGCGCGGTTGGCTTCCAGTTGCAGGCGTACGTCCTGCGGGTCGAGCTCGGCCAGTGGCTGCTCGGCCTTGACCCGCTGGCCCTCCTCCACCAGGCGCTTGCTGACCTTGCCACCGATGCGGAAGGCCAACTCCGGCTCGAAGCGCGCGCGCACTTCGCCGGGGTAGCTGTCGGCGGAGGCGCCGGCGGGCTGGGGCTGGACCACCAGCGCCGGACGCGGCGGCGCCGGTGGCGCGGCGTCCTGGCCGCAGGCGGTGAGCAGCACGATGGCCGCGGGCAAGGCAAGGGACAACGCACGACGCAACATGATGAGGGACCTTTAGCAGAGGGCGCATCGAATATTTATACTGGCCGGTATATTAAGTCAGCGGCACGGGGCGGGGAAGCGGGGCGAGGCGAGAAAAAGCAGATCAACGTTGCGACATACACTGCAGCCTGATGTGCCGTGACCCGGTAAGATGCTCATCTTTCACAGCAAATACGGATTCCAATGTCCCACGACGCACCCACTGGCCCAGGCCGGCCCAAGGACCTGGCCAAGCGCGAGGCCATCCTCGAGGCCGCCAAGTCGCTGTTCCTCAGCCTTGGCTATGCCAGCACCAGCATGGATGCGGTCGCTTCGGCGGCAGGTGTTTCCAAACTCACGGTCTACAGCCATTTCACCGACAAGCAGACATTGTTCGGCGCGGCGGTCATGGCAACCTGCCAGACCCAGTTGCCTGACTTGATCTTCGAATACCCGGAGGGGGCTGCGCTGGAAGAGGTACTGCTGAGCATCGCCCGGGGGTTCCAGGCGCTGATCAGCTCCGACGAGTCGGTCAAGCTCAGTCGGCTGATCATTGCTCAAGGGAGCCAGGATCCGGGGTTCGGGCAGTACTTCTACGAAGCGGGGCCCAAGCGAGTGGTGGCGGGGATGGAGGCGCTGCTGCGTACGGTCGATCAACGGGGGGCGCTGAAGATCGACAACCCGCTGCGGGCGGCGGAGCATTTCTTCTGCCTGGTCAAGGGGGCGCCGGATTATCGATTGCTGATCGGGTGCGCGCCGGCGTTGACGGGGGATGAGGCGGAAGTGCATGTGCGGGAGGCGGTGGGAGTGTTTGTTCGGGCTTATCGGGTTTAGGGGATTCGGGATTAAAGGTGATGGTTTTGCTAGATGTATGCGCATTCGTTTTCTTTATCGACGCATAGTCACCTTTCCGCCCTTACGGCGGGTCCCTTTTTGAAGGATCAAAAAGGAACCAAAAAATCCTCGCTCCATCATCCGGCCCCTACGCTTCGCTTCGGGGTCCCCTCGCTACGGTGCCTTCCGGGCCAGCGCGGCCTACGACTTGCTGCGCAAGTCTACATCTCGCGCCCTCGGCTACGCCGAGGGGTGCTGCGCACCTGGCCCTACAGACACCTTCGCTCGGCCTCCTGAAGTCGCAATAGGTGTCGCCTGGACTATTGCGCGCTTAAAAGCCAAAGCAAGAGCAAGAGCAAGAGCAAGAGCAAGAGCAAGAAGCTTGAAATTTTAAATATCTGCCCAAGAATTATTTGGCAGCACACCCTGATTTATCTGCTGATATCTCTAGCGAATATATGCTTGCTTGGCCTGCAACCCATTAGTTTGGACTGTGTGCGGCCTGCCTTGTTGTAAAAGTATGGCTTTCGCCCCCCATCGCAGGCTCCACCAGCGCCTACAGCCGACGACCAAAAGACAAAAGACAAAAGACAAGAAACAGGAAACAGGAAACAGGAAACAGGAAACAGGAAACAGGAAACAGGAAACAGGAAACAGAAGCCTAGGCGACTAGTGGGGAAAATGTGGGAGCTGGCGAAGCCAGCGATTGGGCCGGCAAGATCACACGAGACCCTGCTAGGGCGCACAGGGCCGGATGAACGGAGCGTATGTGGGTGAGTCATCCCCGCAGCGTTTTTTGACCACTTTCTGTCGCGTTTGACAAGAAGTGCCCCACCGTAAGGGCGCAAAGGTAACTAAGCATCGATAAAGCAAATGAACGCGCATATAACGTTCAAAACAAACCAGCCCCTGCCAAGCCAACACCCAACCAGAACCAAAAGAATCAGCGCGGTTCCATATGCGCAATCATCAACTGCACACTCTCATTCCCCCGAAACTCATTCACATCCAGCTTATAAGCCAACTCCACCCACCGCACAGTAGGATTCGGCCAAACCTCCCGATCAACCCCAAACGCAATCCCATCCAACCGCACCGAACCACACTCGCTCTTGAGCACCACCTTCAGATGCCGCTCCCCCACGACCCGCTGCTCGACCAGCTGGAACACCCCATGGAACAACGGCTCCGGAAAGTGCTGCCCCCAAGGCCCGGCATTACGCAACGCCCGCGCCAGATCCAAGTGAAACTCCTCGACCGCCAGCGAGCCATCGGACAGCAACCGCCCAGTCAAGTCCTCCTCCCGAAGCTGACGCCGCACCTCCTCGTCGAACGCCTCGGCGAATGCCGGAAAATGCTCGGCCGGCAACGACAACCCAGCCGCCATCGCATGCCCGCCGAACTTGCTGATCAACGCCGGATGCCGTGCCGCCACCGCATCCAGCGCATCACGGATATGGAAACCCGCCACCGAGCGCGCCGACCCCTTGAGCATCCCCTCCCCCGCGTCGGCAAACGCAATCGTCGGTCGGTGGTAACGCTCCTTCAGACGAGAAGCCAGGATCCCAATCACCCCCTGGTGCCAATCTGCATCGAACAGGCACAAACCATAGGGCATGGACTCGACAGGCAAGTCCTTGAGCTGGGCCAGCGCCTCGCGCTGCATACCCTGCTCGATGGACTTGCGGTCCTGGTTCAGGCCATCGAGCTGCTGGGCCATGTCCAGCGCCAATGCCGCGTCATCGCACAACAGGCACTCGATACCCAGGCTCATGTCATCCAGGCGCCCGGCAGCATTGAGTCGCGGCCCCAGGATGAAGCCCAGATCGGTGGAGGTGATACGGCGGTGATCCCGCCGGGCGACCTCCAGGATCGCCTTCAAACCCGGCCGGGCACGACCGGCACGAATGCGCTCCAGGCCCTGGTGCACCAGGATCCGGTTGTTGGCATCCAGCGGCACCACATCGGCCACACTGCCCAGCGCCACCAGGTCGAGCAGTTCGCCGATGTTCGGCTGCGCCTGGGTCTCATAGCGCCCCAGGCCCCGCAAGCGGGCGCGCAATGCCATCAGCACGTAGAAAATCACCCCCACACCCGCCAACGACTTGCTCGGGAACGCACAACCCGGCTGGTTCGGGTTGACGATGGCATCGGCATCAGGCAACTGCTCACCGGGCAGGTGATGGTCGGTAACCAGCACCTTGAGCCCAGCAGCCTTCGCTGCGGCGACACCGTCAATGCTGGAAATGCCGTTGTCCACGGTGATCAGTAACTGCGGCTGGCGTTGCAAGGCCACCTCGACGATCTCCGGGGTCAGGCCATAGCCATACTCGAAACGGTTGGGCACCAGGTAGTCGACATGCGCCGCGCCCAACAACCGCAGGCCAAGGACACCAACCGTGCTGGCCGTGGCGCCGTCGGCGTCGAAATCACCAACGATGAGGATACGCTGGCGCTGATCGAGGGCCTCGACCAGCAGATCCACCGCCGCCTCGATACCCTTGAGCTGCTGGTACGGCAGCAAGCGTGCCAGGCTCTTGTCCAGCTCGGCCTCGGACTGCACGCCACGGGCGGCGTACAAGCGGGTCAGCAGGGGCGGCAGGTTGCCCAGCATGGGCAGGATCGACGGCAGGGGACGGGGTTCGATTCGCATGAGATCTTCGGTATCGGGTGTGAACAGGTCAGCCGCGCTCGCCGAGCAGCCACTCCAGCTGCACTTCGTGCTGGCCACGATCGTCGGTGACGAACAGCGTACCTTCGCTGATCATCACATCCCACTTGATCGTCCGTGGCATGTCGGTGGCCAGGGTTTCCAGCACTTCCTGGGGAACTGCGGCGATATTCAGGTTTTTCAGGCCCTTGACCGCGTCGACCACCTTGTTCTGCCAGACCCGCAAACTACCGTAGGCCAGCAGGCTGGTACGCTCGGTACGGCGCGAACACCAGGTCAGGCGCTCGGCGTCAGGCTGGCCGACCTCGATCCAGTGCAGGATGCGGTCGTCCAGGCTCTTTTCCCACAACGCGGCTTCATCGACATCAGACAGGCCACGGCCAAACGACAACTGCTCGTTGTACCACAGGGCATAGGCCAGCAAGCGCACGGCCATGCGCTCCTCGGTTTCCGAAGGATGGCGGGCGATAGTCTGGCGGACGCTCTCGTAGACGCCACGGTCGAGGTCGGTCAGATTCAGTTCGAACTTGTAGGTGGTGGACGGCTGGGCCATGGGCACGGGCTTCGTTGAAAAATAAAGTCGCACAGTCTAACTGATCCGACGCCATCGCGGACCTGCCCCGCCGATTCCATCGCCCAAACGCCATGGGGATCCACCCCAGGAGCAGACTTGCCTCGCGCGGCTCGAACAGCTCTATACCTGCCACCGCCCAGCTGTGATACAACCACCGCTCGACGCCCTTCGCCACGGATGCCCCATGCCCACGCCCAGCAAACCTCTCGCCGGCCTGAAAGTCATCGAACTCGGCACCCTGATCGCCGGCCCGTTCGCCTCGCGCATCTGCGCCGAGTTCGGCGCCGAGGTGATCAAGGTCGAATCCCCCGATGGCGGCGATCCGTTGCGCAAGTGGCGCAAGCTGTACGAAGGCACCTCGCTGTGGTGGTTCGTCCAGGCCCGCAACAAACAGTCCCTGACCCTCAACCTCAAACACCCCGAAGGCCGTGACGTGCTCAAGCGCCTGCTCGCCGACGCCGACATCCTGATCGAGAACTTCCGGCCCGGCGTGCTGGAGAAGCTTGGCCTGGGCTGGGACGTGCTGCACGCGCTCAACCCGCGCCTGGTGATGGTGCGCCTGTCAGGCTTCGGCCAGACAGGCCCGATGAAAGACCAGCCAGGCTTCGGCGCGGTTGGTGAGTCCATGGGCGGGCTACGCTACATCACCGGCTTCGAGGACCGCCCCCCCGTGCGCACGGGAATCTCCATCGGCGACTCCATCGCCGCCCTGTGGGGTGTGATCGGCGCGCTGATGGCCCTGCGTCATCGCGAGGTGAACGGCGGACAGGGCCAGGTGGTCGACGTGGCACTGTACGAGGCGATCTTCGCCATGATGGAAAGCATGGTCCCGGAGTTCGACGTGTTCGGTTTCATCCGCGAACGCACCGGCAACATCATGCCTGGCATCACCCCCTCCTCCATCCATACCAGCGCCGATGGCCGCCACGTACAGATCGGCGCCAATGGCGATGCGATCTTCAAGCGGTTCATGCAGGCCATTGGCCGCGACGACCTGGCCAATGACCCCACGCTGGCCAGCAACGATGGCCGCGACAGCCGTCGCGACGAACTGTATGGCGTGATCGACCGCTGGGTGAACAGCCTGCCACTTGACGAAGTGATGCAGGCCCTCACCGCCGCCGAGGTTCCCGCCAGCCGCATCTATAGCGCCGAAGATATGTTCAGCGACCCGCAGTTCCTCGCCCGCGAGATGTTTCTCCAGGCCCGCCTGCCGGACGGCAAGCCGTTCAAGATGCCCGGCATCGTGCCCAAGCTCTCGGACACACCCGGCTCCAGCGAATGGGTCGGCCCAGCGCTCGGCGAACATACCGTGTCAGTGCTGGCCAAGCTGGGCTACGACAGCAAGGCGATCAGCCGCCTGCGCGCCGACGGCACGGTCTGACCACGGACCATGCGTATCGTCCACCTGCCTCTGTTGCTGTGCCTGCTCACGACCTTCTGCCTGGCACAGTCGGCGGTGGCGCGCGAGCGGCTGCTATGGCTGGTTCGCGATCTGCCGCCGTTCACCATCCTCGAAGGTCCGGCCAAGGGCCAGGGCGTGATCGACCAGTTGCTGCCGCAACTGATCGAGCAGATGCCCGAATACGAGCACAGCATCGTCCGGGTCAACCGCGCGCGGGGTATCCAGATGCTCCAGGACTCAAGCTTCACCTGCGACCCCACCCTGCTCTGGACCCCGGAGCGGGAAAAGTACGTGCGCTTCTCCACCCCCTCGCTGGCGGTGATGAGCAGCGGCCTGGTAGTACGCCGCCAGGACCAGGCCCTGCTGGCGCCCTTCCTCGACGACCAGCACGTCGACCTGCAGCGCCTGCTGGCACAGACCCGACTCAAGCTCGGCATCGTCGCCGAGCGCAGCTACAGCGCACAGGTCGACCAGGTGCTGCGCCAACTGCCCGATAGTGCCTTCAGCCGCCACTACGGCAACGATGCCACTGCCAACCTGCTGCAGATGCAGCAGCTAGGGCGCCTGCAACTGGTGCTCGGCTACTGGCCCGAGGTGCGTTACCTGATCCAGCAGCAAGGTGGCTCCCTCGAGGACTACCGGTTCTATCCGATCAGCGGCGTGAACCGCTACCAATACCTGCACGTGGGTTGTTCCAACACACCACTCGGACGCGAGGCGATCGCCCACATCGACCAGTTGTTGCCCGAGCTGCGCCGCGGCCCTCTGCCAGAGCTCTACGCGCACTGGCTCGACCCTGAACTGCGGGGTGACTACCTGGAACAGGTCCGGCACGCCTTCGAACATGGCCTGACCGGCCTGCGCTAGGCCACGGTCGCGGGAACCGTCTGCGCCCGTTCAGGCCAAAAGAAACCCCGACCATCGGGGAGCAATGATCGAGGTCAAGCGAAAGCCTTTGTGGCCTATCAGTGACAGGCGAATGGGCACCTGAACATGGCCCCATACGCTGTCCCTGAAGATTCCGGGGGCCCTCTCAGGCAAAGGTTCCCTGGATCTGTCGCTGATGCTGCAAGGCAGCAATGACACAGGGCTGCAACCGACCCTCGGCGATCTGCAGGTCACGGTGCAGACCGTCGACCAGATCGACCAGCAATTGCTGTTCCTGCAACTGGCGGGGGCTCACCTTGCGTTGCAGGATCACCGCCCCGTGCTCGTCATGCACCGACAACTGCCGGTTGCCGGTGCTGTCCAGGGCGTCCAGGCGCGCCTGGTAAGGGCTCAGGGCATCATTGAGCAGTCTGCAGATTCTTTCCATCCGGATCACTCGCTGTTTGAGGGTCGTATCGGAACTGACCGTCGAGGCCACTGCAAAGTTCGCCCCGTCCGGCCCGTTACAGCGAGCATGAGCGCACTACATGACAGTTTCTCGCGTCTGACGGCGCCGCCCTGTCCTCGACAACTGCCCGAGCGCCTGCTGCAACTCGACGCTGGAAAGCGGCCAGCTCAGTTCCGCCAACACCCACAGGCCATGGCGACGAGCCTCGCTCGCCAGATTGCATACTTGGTCATTCCCCCGTCCGACGAACAGCAGCGCCTTGGCCCAGATCTGCTGACGCAGGCTGGCGAACAGCGAGCGTGCGCTGACCAGCACAGCATCGCAATCCAATACCAGCACATCCACGGTGCGTCGCTCGAGCCTGACCAGGGTATGACGCACATCTTCCACCACACGGACATTGAACACGCCTTGGGCGTTGAAGGCCTGGTGCAGCAGGATCTGATGGGAGGAGCGAGGTTGCTGAATCAGAATCTGAAGCTGGTGCATGAGCCTTTCCCGAGAACCCCTGTGAAGGATATGCGGAGCACATTAGCGGAAATGCGTACCCAAGCCACATAGGATAAATCTGATAAAGAACCAGGCGCCGCCAGGCGGCAGGCATAAAAAAACCCGTCCATAGGACGGGTTCTTTATTTGCTTGCCGGATCGCTTACAGCGGCTTGCCGCGATTGCCGTGCTGGCTGACGAAGGCCTGTACAGCCTTGAGGTCATTGGCCAGCACCGTGCAACGCTCTTCACGGCTGAACAGGTCACTCAAGTGGGACGGCAGCTCGAGAGCCTTTTCAACACCGGCCTTTTCCACGGCTTCAGGGAACTTGACCGGATGCGCAGTGCCCAGCACCACCATCGGCGTGTCCAGGCTGCGACGGCATTCACGGGCCGCCTTGACGCCAATGGCGGTGTGCGGGTCGAGCACCTCGCCAGTACGCTCGAACACCTCGGCGATGGTCTCGCAGGTTTGTTCGTCGGTCACGGCCAGGGAGTCGAACAGTTTGCGCGCTTCGGTCCAACGGTCCTGTTCGACACTGAAGCCACCGCCTCGCTTGAAGGTGTCCATTAGCTCGGCGACAGCCGCGCCATTGCGACCGTGCAGGTCGAACAGCAGGCGCTCGAAGTTGGACGACACCATGATGTCCATCGACGGCGACAAGGTCGGGTGCAGGGCATCCTTGACGTACTGGTTGCCGCTCATGAAGCGGTGCAGGATGTCGTTGCGGTTGGTCGCCACCACCAGCTGGCTGATCGGCAGGCCCATGTTGCGGGCGAGGTAGCCGGCGAAGATATCGCCGAAGTTGCCGGTCGGCACCGAGAACGCCACCGAACGCGCCGGGCCGCCCAACTGCAGGGCCGCGTGGAAGTAGTAGACGATCTGGGCCATGATCCGCGCCCAGTTGATCGAGTTGACCGCCACCAGGCGGGTGCCCTTGAGGAACGACTGGTCGGCGAAGCTGGCCTTGACCATCTCCTGGCAGTCGTCGAAGTTGCCCTCGATGGCGATGTTGTGGATGTTGTCGCCGAGGATGGTGGTCATCTGCCGGCGCTGCACTTCCGACACACGCTGGTGCGGGTGCAGGATGAAGATGTCGACGTTGTCGCAACGGCGGCACCCTTCGATGGCGGCGGAGCCAGTGTCACCGCTGGTGGCCCCGACGATCACCACGCGCTCGCCGCGCTTGACCAGGACGTGGTCGAGCAGGCGGCCGAGCAGTTGCAAGGCGAAGTCCTTGAACGCCAGGGTCGGACCGTGGAACAGCTCCATGACCCACTCATTGCCGTTCAATTGGCGCAGCGGCGCAACGGCGGCATGGGCGAAGTTGCCGTAGGTTTCCTCGAGAATTTTCTTGAAATCGGCATCGGCGATGCTGCCTTCGACGAACGGACGCATCACCCGGAAAGCCAGCTCGTGATACGGCAGGCCGGCCCAGGAGGCAATCTCTTCCTGGGTGAAGCGCGGCAGGTTCTCAGGCACGTACAGACCGCCATCGCTGGCCAGGCCAGCCAGCAGGACGTCTTCGAAATTCAGGGCCGGAGCCTGGCCACGGGTACTGATATAGCGCATGGGTACAAACCTTCGATGCTGGGCGCGGGCCGCCCGGGCGGCCCGCCGCTGAGATTAATTGAGCTGTTCGACGCGAATCCGCACGACCTTGCCGACCACGTCCTGAAGCCCCTCGAGGGCGACGATGGCGTCATCGATGCGCTGCTCGACCACACGGTGGGTCAGCAGGATCATCGGCACCAGGCCGTCCTGTTCCTCGGCTTCCTTCTGCATGATCGACTCGATGTTGATGCCACGCGC
This sequence comes from Pantoea sp. Cy-639, assembly GCF_011752525.1. Taxonomy (GTDB): domain Bacteria; phylum Pseudomonadota; class Gammaproteobacteria; order Pseudomonadales; family Pseudomonadaceae; genus Aquipseudomonas. Next base: position 420,789 of record NZ_VWXI01000002.1, read on the forward strand.
CGAGAGGATGCTGGCGACCTGGGCCAGCACGCCCGGATGGTCCTTGGCCTGGATGCGCAGGTAGTAGGCGCTTTCGCATGCCTCGATCGGCAAAATCGGATGGGCCGACAGTGCATCCGGCTGGAAGGCCAGGTGCGGCACACGGTTTTCCGGGTCGGAGGTCATGGCGCGGACCACGTCGACCAGATCGGCGACCACCGACGAGGCGGTCGGCTCCATGCCGGCACCGGCACCGTAGTACAGGGTCGAGCCGGCGGCATCGCCGTTGACCATGACTGCGTTCATCACGCCGTTGACATTGGCGATCAGGCGATCGCTGGGGATCAGCGTCGGGTGCACGCGCAGCTCGATGCCGTCGGCAGTGCGCCGGGCCATGCCCAGGTGCTTGATGCGATAGCCCAGGGCCTCGGCATAGTTGACGTCGGCAGTGGTCAACTGGGTGATGCCTTCGGTGTAGGCCTTGTCGAACTGCAGCGGAATGCCAAAGGCGATGGAGGCCAGGATGGTCAGCTTGTGCGCCGCGTCGATGCCCTCGACGTCGAAGGTCGGGTCGGCCTCGGCGTAACCCAGCGCCTGGGCTTCGGCCAGCACGTCGGGGAAGGCACGGCCCTTGTCGCGCATTTCGGTGAGGATGAAGTTGCCGGTGCCGTTGATGATCCCGGCCAGCCAGTTGATACGGTTGGCCGACAGGCCCTCGCGGATGGCCTTGATCACCGGGATGCCGCCAGCCACCGCGGCCTCGAAGGCGACGATGACGCCCTTCTCGCGGGCCTTGGCGAAGATTTCGTTGCCGTGCACGGCGATCAGCGCCTTGTTGGCGGTGACCACGTGCTTGCCATTTTCGATGGCCTTGAGCACCAGGTCGCGGGCGATTGTGTAGCCGCCGATCAGCTCGATGACGATATCGATCTCGGGGTTGCTCGCGACTTCGAACACATCAGCGGTAATGGGGGTACCGGTAATCTGGCAGTTCGGGTTCGGCGAGCGCATGGCAATCTGTGCCACTTCAATACCGCGCCCGGCACGGCGGGCAATCTCCTCGGCGTTGCGCTGAAGTACATTGAAGGTTCCGCCACCGACGGTCCCCAACCCACAAATGCCTACTTTGACCGGATTCACAGTGAACTCCCCATTGAACGGCCGGCACCTGCGCCGACCGTGAAACATGCCGTCACCCCATGACGACGGCGTACTGAATTGATTACTTGCTCTCGGCCAGCGCCAGCTTGGCCACCTGTGGTGCCGGCTGGTAGCCCGGGATCACCTGGCCGTTCTGCAGCACGATGGCCGGCGTACCGTTGACACCGATCGACTGGCCGAGCTGGAACTGCTTGCCGACCGGATTGGCGCACTTGGCGGCCTTGATTTCCTTGCCTTCGACCATCTTGTCCAGCGCCGCGCGGCGATCACTGGAGCACCAGACCGCCTGCAACTGCTGGTCGCCCGGCGAGCCGGGGCCCTGGCGCGGGAAGGCGACATAGCGCACTTCGATACCGCGGCGGTTCAGTTCGGGGACCTCGGCATGCAGCTTGTGGCAATACGGGCAGGTGGTGTCGGTGAACACAGTGATGTGCGACTTGGTTTCACCCTTGGCCGGGTAGACGACCATCTCGCCTGCCGGAATGCCGTTGATCAGCTTGGCAATGCCCTGGCGCTCGGTCTTCTCGGTGAGGTTGACCGGTTTGCCGTCCTGGATCTGGAACAGGTAGCCCTGCATCACGAACTGGCCGTCGGCGCTGGCGTACAGCACGCGGCCGCCCTGCAGCTTGACTTCGTACAGGCCATTGAGCGGGCTGCTGGCGACGCTCTCGACCGGCACCTCCAGCTCGAGGTTCTGCAGCGACTTGCGGATCGCCTGCTCGGCACCGGTGTTGGCGGCGGCAGCGTTATCGGTCGCGGCAGCGACGGCAAAGGTACTGGCCAGCGCCAGGGCGGCGGCGGCGAAAATCGGGGTCAAGCGCATGGGGTACTCCTGAAAGCGGACGGGGCCTGAAGGGCGTCGTCCACGCCGCAAGCGTGGCGAACGGTCGGCCCTTGCAACAAACCGTCCAAGCCTACCACAACAGACCGGCGCAGAATGGCTCCTCACGCACCGGTCAGCGGAACATGAATATCATTCATCCACGCGGATGGTGCTGGGCATGCAACTGCTGCAGACGGGCCTTGGCGACGTGGGTGTAGATCTGTGTGGTCGACAAGTCGCTGTGCCCCAGCAGCATCTGTACCACGCGCAGGTCGGCGCCATGGTTGAGCAGATGAGTGGCGAAGGCATGACGCAGGGTATGCGGCGACAGCGCCTTGCCGATCCCGGCCACCAGGGCATGGTGCTTGATGCGGTGCCAGAAGGTCTGGCGGGTCATCTGCTCACCGCGCAGACTGGGGAACAGCACATCGCTGGGGCGGCCGTTGAGCAGCTCGGCGCGGCCCCCACGCAGGTAGCGCTCGATCCATAGCACCGCCTCCTCGCCCATCGGCACCAGGCGCTCCTTGCTGCCCTTGCCCATCACCCGCAGCACGCCCTGGCGCAGGTTGACCTGGTCCAGGCTCAGGCTGACCAGCTCGGTCACCCGCAGGCCACAGGCATACAGCACCTCGAGCATGGCCCGGTCGCGCTGACCGATGGCTTCGCCCAGGTCGGGCGCCTGCAACAGCGCCTCGACATCGGCCTCCGACAAGGACTTGGGCAGTGGCCGACCGAGTTGCGGCATGTCTACCTGCAAGGTCGGGTCGACGGCAATCATCCGTTCGCGCAGCAGGTACCGGTAGAAGCCCCGCGCGCCGGACAGAAACCGCGCGGTCGAGCGCGGCTTGTAAGCCTGGTCGAAACGCCAGGCCAAGTGGTCGAGGAGCAGTTCGCGCCCGGCGTCCGGCAGCGCCACCCCTCGCTCCTGCAGCCAGCCGTTGAACAGGGCCAGGTCGCTGCGATAGGACGCACGGGTGTTGTCGGACAGGCCTTTTTCCAGCCACAGGGCATCGAGGAACTGGTCAATCAGGGGATGGTCTAGGGCTGGCATGAAGACTCGGTGGCAAACGGCGAAATGGCGCTTAGTCTTTCATAACACCGCCTGCATAGGGAGCCCGCATGAGCGAACAACAGATTCTCCTGAGTATCGGCGGCATCGGCGCCGCCGCCCTGGCCTGCCAGTGGCTGGCCTGGCGCCTGAAGCTGCCGGCCATTCTGTTCCTGCTGCTGTGCGGCATTCTCGCCGGGCCCGTAATGGGCTGGCTGCAACCTCAGGCACTGTTCGGCCCGCTGCTGATGCCACTGGTCTCGCTGGCCGTGGCGCTGATCCTGTTCGAGGGCAGCCTCACCCTGCACCTGTCGCAATGGCGCGAAATCGGCAGCGTGGTGCATCGCCTGGTCACGGTGGGCGCGCTGAGCACCTGGCTGGTGATCGCCCTCGCCACCCGCTGGCTGCTGGGCTTCGATTGGCCCCTGGCGATCCTGTTCGGCACCCTGACCCTGGTCACCGGCCCTACGGTGATCGTGCCCATGTTGCGGGTGGTGAGGCCCAAGGCAACAGTCGCCAACATCCTGCGCTGGGAGGGCATCGTCATCGACCCGGTCGGTGCGTTGCTGGCCGTGGTGGTCTACAGCTTCATCATCGCCAGCGTCGCAGGCAACGGCCTGAGCCAGAGCCTGGCGACCTTCGCCGGGGTGATCTTCTGCGGCAGCGCACTGGGCGTTGCCGGCGGCTGGCTGCTGGGACAGGTGATGCGTGAGCAATGGCTGCCAGAGTACCTGCACAACCTGGCATCGTTGGCCGCGGTGCTAGGCATCTTCATTGCCGCCAACCAGATCGTCCACGAGTCGGGACTGCTGGCGGTCACGGTCATGGGCATGTGGCTGGCCAACATGCCCGGCGTGGATGTACGGCAGATCCTGCATTTCAAGGAAAACCTCAGCGTATTGCTGATCTCCGGCCTGTTCATCCTCCTGGCCGCACGTCTCGACCTGCATGCGCTGCTGACCCTGGGGCCGGCGGTACTGGCACTGTTGCTGGTCATCCAACTGCTGGCTCGCCCGCTGAACGTGTGGCTGTCGACCCTGGGTTCATCCCTGAACTGGCGCGAGCGGGCCTTGCTGGCATGGATTGCACCCCGCGGCATCGTCGCCGCGGCAGTATCGGCTATCTTCGCCATCCGCCTCGACGAGGCCGGCCACCAGGGCGCCCTGCTGCTGGTGCCGCTGACGTTTTCCGTGATCATCGGCACCGTGGTGCTGCAAAGCGCCACGGCCAGGCCACTGGCACGCCTGCTCAAAGTGGCGGAGCCGGCGCCCAGCGGCTTTCTCGTGGTCGGCGCCAACCCACCCGCGCGGGCCATCGCCAAAGCCCTGCAACAACTGGGTTGCCGAGTGCTGCTGACCGACTCGAGCTGGGAGAACATCCGCGCCGCGCGCATGGATAACCTGCCCACCTACTTTGGCAACCCCGCCTCTCAGCATGCCGATGCTCACCTCGACCTGGTCGGGCTCGGCCACCTACTGGGCCTGTCACCGGCGGGAGAGCTCAATGCCCTGGCCTGCGCCCGCTTTCGCCACGACTTTGGCCAGGCGCGACTGTTCGTGCTGGCCAGCGGCCTGGAGAGACAACGCAGCGACAAGCATCGGGCCAGCGAGGAGCACCGTGGGCAGTTACTGGGCTCGAACCCGATGACCTACGGGCAGTTGGCCAAGCAGTTGCAGCAAGGCGCCGAACTGTACAGCACCACGCTGACCGAGGCCTTCGACTGGAGTGAGTACCAACAGCTGCATGGCGCGCGGGCCACGCTGCTGTTCGCCCGGGACGGGCAAGGCTGGGTGCATGTGGCCAGCCCGGACACCCCGCTCATTCCTCAACCGGGATGGACGGTGGTGGCACTGGTAGAGCCGCAAACCGGCGAACAGCCCGCGGCGTCGTAGGCCTGCACCACGTGGGAACAGGCTTGTCCACGGCGACATCGGTGCCATCTTTCGCGGAACAAGCTCGCCCTCGGCAAATCAGGCCTGGGGCAGTACCGGCACCGGGCGCTTGTCCTCGTCGATCGCGACGAAGCTGAACACGCCATGGATCGCCCGCTCGCGGCCATCGAGGTACATGTTCTCGACGAATACATCCACCTGCACCTGCAGGCTGGTGTTGCCGACCTTGATCACCGTGCCCACCAATTCGACGATCGAGCCCGCCGGGATCGGATGCTTGAAGTCGATGCGATCGGTGGACACGGTCACCAGCGGCAGACGGCAGAAACGCGTGGCGGCGATGAACGACACTTCGTCCATCCAGGCCAGGGCGGTGCCGCCGAACAAGGTGTTGTGGTGGTTGGTGGTGTTGGGGAACACCGCCTTGGTCACGCGGGTCACCGACAGTTCGGTGCGGCGCTGGATTTCCTGGTCTCGGGTTGTCATCTCGGGGTCACATCGCAAAGGCAAGATTCAAAACGCAAAAAAGCAGCCCGAAGGCTGCTTTTTTCTCGCTAGGCGGCCTTGGCCACCGGGCAAACTGCACTCAGGACAGTTTTTCCTTGATGCGAGCGGCTTTGCCGGACAGGTCGCGCAGGTAGTACAGCTTGGCTTTACGCACGTCACCACGACGTTTCACGGCCAGGCTGTCGATCTGCGGGCTGTAGGTCTGGAAGGTACGCTCAACGCCAACGCCGCTGGAGATCTTGCGCACGGTGAAGGCGCTGTTCAGACCGCGGTTACGCTTGGCGATGACGACGCCTTCGAACGCCTGCAGACGCGAGCGATCGCCTTCCTTCACTTTGACCTGAACGACAACGGTGTCGCCTGGTGCGAAGGTCGGGATTTCCTTGCTCATCTGCTCGGCTTCGAGCTGCTGGATGATCTTGTTGGTCATGCTGTGCTCCTAAGATGGATACGCGATCCACCATCGATACGTTTAACTATCGTCCCGCTCGCGGAGATATTCCTCGAGCAGCTTCTTCTCTTCTCCAGAAAGCGAGCGACTTTCCAGAAGATCGGCGCGTCGTTCGAAGGTCCTACCAAGGGACTGCTTCATCCGCCAACGCCGGATATGTGCATGGTTGCCACTTAGCAACACGTCGGGAACACGCTGATCCGCATACACCTCAGGTCGGGTGTAGTGCGGGCAATCCAGCAGACCGTCGGTGAAAGAGTCTTCCTCCGCCGAGTCCACATGCCCTAAAGCTCCGGGCAGCAGCCGTGTAACCGCATCGATCAGTACCATGGCCGGCAGCTCGCCGCCGGAAAGCACATAGTCACCAATCGACCACTCCTCATCGACATGAGCCTCGATAAAGCGCTCGTCGATGCCTTCATAACGACCGGCGATCAGGATCAACGACTCCTGTTCGGCCAGGCCTTTGACCGCCTGCTGAGTCAGCTTGCGGCCTTGTGGCGAGAGGTAGATCACCTTCGCCGATGCTCCGGTCGCCTGCCTGGCGCTAACCAGGGCGTCTTCCAGAGGCTTGATCTTCATCACCATGCCCGGACCACCGCCAAACGGCCGATCATCCACCGTGTGATGGCGATCAGTGGTGTAGTCCCGCGGGTTCCAGCAGGTCACTTGCAGCAACCCCTGTTTCACCGCGCGGCTGGTAATGCCGTACTCCGTGATGGCCGAGAACATCTCGGGGAACAACGTGATGACGTCTACGCGAAGGTTACCCATCGTTCAGAAGTCCGCGTCCCACTCAACCCGCATCACGCCTGCTTCCAGGTCGATACCGAGCACGCATTGCGCCGTATAGGGCAACAGACGCTCGCGATCATCCAGGCTGCCTGCGCAGGGTTTGACCACCATTACATCGTTCGCGCCGGTCTCCAACAGGTGATCGATCGTGCCGAACAGCTGTTCGTCCTGATTGATGACCTTCAGGCCCACCAACTGGTACCAGTAGTACTCGTCGGCTGCCAGGTTGGGCAAAAGGCTCCGCGGGATGCAGATTTCGAAGCCGCTCAGAAGACGGGCTTCATCACGATCATCGAGGCCTTTGAGCTTCACGACCAGGCCCTTCTGGGAGCCACGACCGCTGACCAGCTCGACCTGCTTTACCTTGCCTTCGTGCCTGAGCGTCCAGCGCGGATAATCCAACAGGTTTTCAATCGGATCGGTAAAGGAATACACCTTCACCTCGCCGCGAACGCCGTGAACCGAAAAAATCTTGCCAACGACGATCAGGTCGTCAGCCTTTTCTGGCGTCGCGTTCATACTGCTCAGGCTGCGGCCTTGGCAGCTTCCTTCAGCAGCTGAGCAACACGCTCAGACGGCTGTGCGCCCTGGCTCAGCCAGTAGGTGACGCGCTCTTGGTTGACCGACAGCTTGACTTCAGCGCCCGAAGCGATCGGGTTGAAGAAGCCAACGCGCTCAACGAAACGGCCGTCACGGGCGTTACGCGAGTTGGTCACGGTCAGGTGGTAGAAAGGGCGCTTCTTGGAGCCGCCACGGGCAAGACGGATGGTTACCATGTGAACATCGTTCCTATAGTCGGTGCTGCAAAACTGAATGCCCAATGGGCACACGCGTGCCCAAAAGGCCGCATATTCTCGGGGAATACACGGACATTTGCAAATGCCTTTTTCGGCAAGCCCTTGGCCCACCGTTCAGCTCTGCCGGTTTCAGCCGCCTCGCGGCGGCCATGTTCCCGCCAAAGCGGGGGTCTGACCGGCTCCCTTATATAAAGGAAGCCGGTCGGATTCGATTACAGCTTCGGCATGCCGCCACCTGGCAGCATCCCGCCAAGGCCACGCATCATCTTGGCCATGCCGCCCTTGGCGGAGAATTTCTTCATCATCTTCTGCATCTGCTTGTGCTGCTTGATCAGTCGGCCGATGTCCTGCACCTGGGTACCGGAACCGAGGGCGATGCGGCGCTTGCGCGAGCCGCTGATCATGTCGGGGTCGCGACGCTCGGCAGGGGTCATGGAGTTGATGATCGCCTCCATCTGCTTGAACTGCTTCTCGGCCGCGCCCTGGGCATTGCCCATCTGCGACAGGTTGACGCCACCGATGCTCGGCAGCTTGTCCATCAGGCCGCCGAGGCCGCCCATGTTCTTCATCTGCTGCAGCTGGTCGCGGAAGTCCTCGAGATCGAAGCCCTTGCCCTTCTTCAGCTTCTTGGCCAGCTTGTCGGCCTTGGCCTTGTCGATGGTCTGCTCGGCCTGCTCGATCAGGCTGAGCACATCGCCCATGCCGAGGATGCGCGAGGCGATACGATCGGGGTGGAACGGCTCGAGGGCTTCGGTCTTCTCGCCCATGCCGATGAACTTGATCGGCTTGCCGGTGATGGCGCGCACCGACAGCGCGGCACCGCCACGGGCATCACCGTCGACCTTGGTCAGCACCACGCCGGTCAGCGGCAGGGCGTCGCCGAAGGCCTTGGCGGTGTTGGCGGCGTCCTGGCCGGTCATGGCGTCGACCACGAACAGGGTTTCGATCGGCTTGACCGCGGCATGCAGGGCCTTGATCTCGTCCATCATGTCGGCGTCGACGTGCAGGCGGCCGGCGGTGTCGACGATCACCACGTCGATGAACTTGAGCTTGGCCTCGCGAATCGCCGCCTCGGCAATGGCCACCGGCTTCTGGCTGATGTCGGACGGGAAGAAGGTCACGCCGATGTCGTTGGCCAGGGTCTCGAGCTGCTTGATCGCGGCCGGACGGTAGACGTCGGCCGAGACCACCATCACGCTCTTTTTCTTGCGCTCTTTCAGGTGACGCGCCAGCTTGCCGGCGGTGGTGGTCTTACCAGCACCCTGCAGACCGGCCATCAGCACCACGGCGGGCGGAGCGGCATTGAGCGTCAGCTCTTCGTTGGCCGCGCCCATCAGGCTTTCCAGCTCGGCCTGGACGATCTTCACGAAGGCCTGGCCCGGGGTCAGGCTGCGCGACACTTCGGTGCCGACCGCGCGTTCCTTGATGCTGTTGACGAAATCCTTGACCACCGGCAGGGCAACGTCGGCCTCGAGCAGGGCCATGCGCACTTCGCGCAACGTGTCCTTGATATTGTCTTCAGTCAGCTTGGCCTTGCCGGTGACATGGCGCAGCGTCTGTGACAGGCGGTCGGTCAGGTTTTCGAACATGGTGATCCTTTCAGGCCCAGTGAAGCCGAGGTTTTTCAGGTGCCCAGGGGGAAAGTACACACGCGCCGGGCACAACAAGGCGGCGATTATAGCGAAGACTGGGAGCGGCGCACACCTTGCGCTGGACCACCGGGCAAACGTGTCGTGCGATTGGCGCAACCGGCACCGCGCCGCATGACACCGGCACGCCGGTGTTCGCCGGCAAGCTCGGCGCCTGCATCGCCCGCGATTGATACGCAGTCTTCCTTGCCCACCGCGTTCTATGCCAAACTCCGTCCCTTTAGGGCTTGCCTGCCAGGACTTATGTTCTCTTCACCCAGCCTCATCCCCAATCTGATCGCCGCCTTCCTTTATCTGGCCGCGACTGTCTACCAGGCCACCGGCCTGGCCCGTGGCGCCCGCGCCGATAAACGGCTGCTTGGCCTGCTCGGGATGCTGGCCGTGCTCGCCCAGTCCGGCGCGCTGCTCTTCCAGCTGATCACCCCGCTTGGCCTGAGCCTCGACTTCTTCAGCGCCGCCAGCCTGATCGCCGTGGCGGTGATCGGCCTGACGCTGATCGCCTGTCTGAGCATTCCCGTGGAGAACCTGCTGGTGCTGCTGTTCCCGCTGGGGGCGGTGACGGCGTTGCTGGCCCAATTCGCCCCACCCGGCACGGTGCCGCTGGTCAACGAAGCGCCCGGCATTCTCGCGCACATCCTGCTGTCGATTCTGGCCTACGGCCTGTTCACCATCGCGGTGTTCCAGGCACTGTTGCTGTTGCTGCAGGATCGTCAGCTGAAGAACAAGCATCCGTCCGGACTGATCCGCAACTTCCCACCGCTGCAGACCATGGAAAGCCTGCTGTTCGGCTTCCTCTGGGCCGGCTGGGGCCTGCTGTCGCTGTCGCTGATTTCCGGCTGGCTGTTCCTCGACAACCTGTTCGCCCAGCACCTGGTGCACAAGACCTTGCTGGCCTGCCTGGCCTGGATCGTCTTCGGCGTGCTGCTGTGGGGCCGTACCCGCCTGGGCTGGCGTGGCCACAAGGCGATCCGCTGGACCCTCGCGGGTTTCTGCCTGCTGATGCTGGCCTATTTCGGCAGCAAGCTGGTCCGCGAATTCATCCTGCATATCTGACGGCCCCATGGACACTCTGCCGTACGCCCCGCTGCTCGGCACCCTCGCACTGGCCCTGCTGTGGTCGGCGCTGTTCACCGCGGTGGATTGCGCCCGCCAGCAGTTCAACGGTCGCGGCGACGCCAGCGAACCTGCCGTGCCGATCCAGGCCCTGGTCCTGTGCGCCAGCTTCGGCAAGTTGCTGGTATTGGGCCTGGCCTGCCTGATCGGCCAACGCCACAGTGGCGAGCACGGTTTCTGGCTCGCCGGCCTGACCGCCACGCTGGCCCTTTTGGTGCTGGCCGAATACCTGCCTCGACGCCTGGCCCGACGCAACCCACAGACATTCATCAGCCTTGGCGGCAACCTGCTCGCTGTTCCACTGAAACTGCTGCAGCCGCTGGCCTGCCTGCTCGACGGCTGCGCCAGGCTGATCCTGCGGCCATTTCGGGTGACAACCAGCGCCATCGCCCTGCACCCGCAGGAAGACGATGCCGACCCGGACGCTCCCCACGACCCCGTTCACCACGGCATCAACGAAGGCCTGCAGGCGCTGGACAAGATCACCGTCAACGACATCCTGGTGCCGCGCAACGAAGTGGACGGCATCAACCTCGACGACCCGATCGAGCGCATCGTCGAGCAGTTGATCGTCAGTCGCCATACGCGCCTGCCGGTGTTCCACAGCGATATCAACCAAGTCGAGGCGGTGCTCAACACCAAGCTCATCAGCCACCTGCTGCCCCGCGCCGAACTGACCCTGGAAACCTTGCGGGCCGCCTGCTACGAGCCCTACTTCGTCCCGGAAAGCACCCCGCTGCAGATGCAACTGCTGAACTTCCACAAGCAGCAGCGGCGCATGGGCGTGGTAGTGGACGAGTATGGCGAGGTGCTGGGCATCGTCACCCTGGAAGACATCCTCGAGGAAATCGTCGGCGAGTTCGAGGACGAACACAGCCTCGACAACCCCCATGTCCATCCGCAGGCCGACGGTCGTTTCGTCATCGAAGGCACCGCCTCGCTGCGCGAGATCAACCGTTCGCTGGGCTGGCACCTGCCCTGCGACGGCGGCCCGAAGACCCTCAACGGCCTGGTCACCGAAGCCCTGGAAAGCATCCCGGAAAGCGCGGTGTGCCTGAAGATCGGCCGCTATCGCCTGGAAATCCTCGAAACCGAGGACAATTGCGCCAGCAAGGTACTGGTCTGGACCGTGACCCGGTAGCTATACTCGGTCCACGCTTACCCAGCCCTGCCGCCCCGCCTGCTACCCGCACCCGGCGCTCCGCGGCCAGCGCGCATCACTGACACGCCCGCGGCCCTGCTTCAGCACCCCGAACAGCGCCCGCCTCCCTTCTATCCCCTGGGCTATCGTCAGTCACGCCACTCATAACAATACGCTCCGGCTCCCGTGTGCCTGCCACATGGGCCGTGCCCCATGGAGCACCGACTGTCAGGGATCCCGCATGACTACCAGCAGCACCTATGCCGAGCCTGCCTCGGCCGCCCCGGTCAACTCGCCTGCCCGGGTGGCGACCGCCAGCTTCATCGGCACCGCCATCGAGTTCTACGACTTCTACGTCTACGCCACCGCCGCCGCGCTGGTGATCGGCCCGGTGTTCTTTCCATCCGGGTCAGGCACCGCGCAGATGCTCGCGGCCTTCCTCACCTTCGGCATCGCCTTCCTCGCCCGGCCGCTGGGCTCGGCGCTGTTCGGTCACTTCGGCGACCGCATCGGGCGCAAATCGACCCTGGTCGCCTCGCTGCTGCTGATGGGCGTTTCCACCACCTTGATCGGCGTGCTGCCCGGCTACGACAGCATTGGGGTATGGGCGCCGGTGTTGCTCTGCCTGCTGCGCTTCGGCCAAGGCCTGGGACTGGGCGGCGAATGGGGCGGCGCGGCATTGCTGGCCACCGAGAACGCCCCCGAAGGCAAGCGCGCCTGGTACGGCATGTTCCCGCAACTGGGCCCGTCGATCGGTTTTCTCGCCGCCAACGGCCTGTTCCTCACCCTCGCCCTGCTGCTCAGCGACGAGCAGTTCCGCGACTGGGGCTGGCGCATTCCGTTCCTGCTCAGCGCCGCGCTGGTGCTGGTGGGCCTGTACGTGCGCCTGAAACTCGAGGAGAGCCCGGTGTTCGCCAAGGCCGTGGCACGCCATGAGCGGGTGAAGATGCCGGTGGTCGACCTGTTCGCCCGCTACTGGCTGGCGACCCTGCTCGGCGCGGCGGCGATGGTGGTGTGCTACGCGCTGTTCTACATCTCCACGGTGTTCTCGCTGAGCTATGGCGTATCGACGCTGGGCTACAGCCGCGAGAGCTTCCTCGGCATGTTGTGTTTTGCCGTGGTCTTCATGGCCCTGGCCACGCCGCTGTCGGCCTGGCTCAGCGATCGTTACGGGCGCAAGCCGGTGCTGATCGTCGGCGGTTTGCTGGCGATCGCCTCGGGCTTTGCCATGGAGCCGCTGCTGACATCGGGCTCGACCGCAGGCGTGACACTGTTCCTGAGCATCGAGCTGTTCCTGATGGGAGTGACCTTCGCACCGATGGGGGCACTGCTGCCGGAGCTGTTCCCGACCCACGTGCGTTACACCGGCGCTTCGGCGGCCTACAACCTGGGTGGCATCGTTGGCGCCTCGGCGGCACCGTTCTTTGCCCAGAAGCTGGTGAGCATGGGGGGATTGAGCTGGGTAGGTGGTTATGTATCGGCAGCGGCGGTGATCAGCCTGGTGGCCGTGCTGTGCCTGAAAGAGACGCGCAATACCGCACTTTGACCCCATCGCGGGGCAAGCCTACGCCCACGCCAGGCCGAAACCTGCGTGGGAGCGGGCTTGCCCCGCGAAGGTGTCACATCAGAACTCGACCTTGACCGCCTGCGAGGCACGAGTCGCCTTGGCCCGCGCCGCTTCGACCGATACATCGCGCGCCAGGCACACGCCCATGCGGCGGGTGCCGTTGATCTCAGGCTTGCCGAACAGGCGAATGGCGGTGTCCGGCTCGCTCAGGGCGGCGCCGAGGTTGGCGAAACTGGTCTGCTGCGACTGCCCCTCGGGCAGAATCACCGCCGAGGCCGACGGCCCGAACTGACGCACCACCGGGATCGGCAGGCCGAGGATCGCGCGGGCATGCAGGGCGAACTGCGACAGATCCTGGGAAATCAGGGTGACCAGGCCTGTGTCGTGCGGGCGCGGCGAGACTTCGCTGAACCACACCTGGTCGCCCTTGACGAACAGTTCCACGCCGAACAGGCCACGCCCGCCCAGCGCGTCGGTGACTGCCTGGGCCACCCGCTGCGATTCGGCCAGGGCCTTCGCGCTCATGGCCTGTGGCTGCCAGGACTCCTGGTAGTCGCCCTTCTCCTGGCGGTGGCCGACCGGCTCGAGGAAGGTGGTACCGCCGACATGGCGCACGGTCAGCAGGGTGATTTCGTACTCGAAGTCGATGAAACCCTCGATGATCACCCGGCCCTTGCCGGCTCGGCCACCTTCCTGGGCATAGTCCCAGGCTCGCTGCAGGTCGTCGGCACTGCGCAACAGGCTCTGGCCCTTGCCCGACGAACTCATCACCGGCTTGACCACGCACGGGTAGCCAAGGTCGGCGACGGCCTTGCTGTAGTCCTCGAAGGTATCGGCGAAGTGGTACGGCGAGGTCGGCAGGTCCAGCTCCTCGGCTGCCAGGCGGCGGATGCCCTCGCGGTTCATGGTCAGCTGGGTGGCACGGGCGGTGGGTACCACGTTGAACCCTTCGTTTTCCAGCTCGACGAGTGTGGCGGTGGCGATGGCTTCGATTTCAGGGACGATGTAGTGCGGTTTCTCGGCCTCGATCACCGCACGCAGGGCGACACCGTCGAGCATGTTGATCACGTGGCTGCGGTGCGCGACCTGCATGGCCGGCGCATTGGCGTAACGGTCCACGGCGATCACTTCGACGCCCAGGCGCTGCAACTCGATCACCACTTCCTTGCCCAACTCGCCGCAGCCGCACAGCAGTACACGGGTCGCGGTGGGCGACAATGGGGTTCCGATACGGGTCATTTCAGGTCCTCGAAGACATCCGGGGCTGCGCCACGCTGGCTGCCGCCCGCTGAAAAATGGACCGATATTCTACATCAGGATGCCGCCAGCGCGCGCCGTGCACGCCAGGCCATGATCAGCCAGACCACGGTGACCCCGGCGAACTTCGAGGCCAGCGCGGTACCGATCACCGCCGGGGTCAGCGCGCCGATCATGCCGAAGAAGATGAAGGTGTCCACCGGGATGCTCAGCGCCGAGCTGAGCCACAGGCGATCACGCAAGGGACGGCGGGTGACGCTGAACACCAGCCAGTCGATCAGTTCGGAAACGAAGAACGCCGTCGCGCTGGCCAGGGCGATGGCCGGCTCCGAGGTGGCATAGGACAACACCAGCGCCACCAGCATCGCCAGCAGCGCGCCATGCCCGTAGCGGGTCTGCACCATGTCGCGCAGGATGAACACCAGGCCGCCCCAGGCGGACCAGATCACGTCCAGGTGCGGCGCGCTGGAAAAGGCGTAGTTGATCAGCACCACGCTGCTGATGTAGGCGATGAGATAGAACATGATGACTGTTTGGTTTGGGCAAGCCGGACAGATTAGCGTTGCCCCTATCGCGGGGCAAGCCCGCTCCCACGCGACAATCCTCGCGGGAGGAGACTACAGGCCGATGATCAGCCCCGCCGCCGCCGCGCGCTCGTGACAGCGCTGCAACACCAGCCGCCGCTCGGTGTTGTCCATGCGGCCCCAGCGGGTGATCTCGTCCACCGTGCGCTGGCAGCCGGTGCAGATATCCTGCTCGTCCAGTGCGCAGATGCTGACGCAGGGCGAGGCCACGGGGCGTTCGTCACTCATCATCGACGACCAGCTCCGCCGCGTAACGCTGGGCGTTGTGCACGTAGTGCGCGGCGCTGGCCTCGAGCATGCGTTTCTGCAGCTCGGTCAGCTCGCGCACCACCTTGCCCGGCGAGCCCATCACCAGCGAACCGTCGGGAATCTCCTTGCCTTCGGGAATCAGCGCGTTGGCGCCGATGATGCAGTGCTTGCCGATGCGCGCGCCGTTGAGAATCACCGCATTGATGCCGACCAGGCTGTAGTCGCCCACCGTGCAGCCATGCAGCATGGCGTTGTGGCCGATGGTCACGCCCTTGCCAAGGGCCAGCGGCGAGCCCATGTCGGTGTGCATCACCGTGCCATCCTGGACATTGCTGTCTTCGCCAATGTCGATCAGCTCGTTGTCGCCGCGCAGCACCGCGCCGAACCAGACACTGGCGCGAGCCTGCAGGCGCACCTTGCCGATCAGCGTGGCGTTGGGCGCGGCCCAACTGGTGGGGTGGGTCTCGACGCGCAGGTCGCCCAGGCGGTATTTCATGTATCGCTCCTCACGGATGAACGGCAGTGACGGGGTGGACCCCGTTCAGTTCTGGATGAATCGCTCGGGGGGCTGGTGCAGACTGATACCGGCGTCGAACAGCAGGTTGACCAGCTCGACGATCATGATCGCCGACAACCCCCAGATCTTGTAGTCACCGTAACGGTAGCTGGGCACATACCAGCTGCGCCCCTGGTAATCGATGCGGTGGGTATGATCACGCGGATCCTGGCGGAAGAAATCGAGCGGAACACTGAACACGGCGGCGATTTCCGCATCGTTGGCGCGGTATTCGACATAATCCGGGATCAAACCGACGAACGGCGTCACTTTCAATCCATGCAACGAGATCAGCGGGCTCAGCGGGCCAATCACTTCGACCAGGCCCGGCGGCAGGCCGATCTCTTCCTCCGCCTCGCGCAGCGCGGTGAACACCAGATCCGGATCCTCCGGATCACGCCGGCCACCGGGGAACGCCACTTCGCCGCCATGGGTGGACAAGCCCTTGGCGCGCAGCGTCAGTACCAGCTCCGGCTCTTCGCTGCGGGTGATGGGCAGCAGCACCGCCGCCTCGGGGAAGCGACGATCCACCTCCAGCTGGGCCGGGGTGTGGTTGCTCATTCGGCGAAGAAGCTCGTCCAGCATTACGCACTCTCGATTCCATGGCCTGCCCTGCATGATGCACCAAAGCCGCGGGGCACCCAAGCCCCGCCCGCAGGCCCTTGCGGTAGGTGAGGCTGGCACGCCAAGATAGCCAGACCCCACAGGAATGAAAGCATGAAATTCTGCAGCGCGTGCGGCCAGCCGGTCACCCTGAGAGTCCCCGCGGGCGACAGCCGTCCACGGTATGTCTGCGACCACTGCCAGACCATCCACTACCAGAACCCCAACATCGTCGCCGGCGTGCTGCCCACCTGGGGCAGCCAGGTGTTGCTGTGCCGTCGCGCCATCGAGCCGCGACGCGGCTTCTGGACCTTGCCCGCCGGTTTCATGGAGAACGGCGAGACCCTCGATGCTGCCGCCCGTCGCGAAACCGTCGAGGAAGCCTGCGCCCGGGTCGGCGAAACCCACCTGTACCAACTGTTCGACCTGCCGCACATCAACCAGGTGCATGTGTTCTTCCGCGCCGAGCTGAGCGACCTGGACTTCGCCGTGGGTGTCGAGAGCCTGGAGGTGCGCCTGTTCGAGGAACAGGAGATCCCATGGGACACGCTGGCTTTTCGCACCGTGACACGCACACTAGAATGCTATTATCACGACCGCATCAGGCAGCATTACCCGATAGGCCATGAATACCTGCCGCCGATGAACGTTTCGTCGTCCACCACCTAAGTTTCAGGGATACGGTTTCATGCGTTGGTTGCTTGCCCTCTTCTGCCTCAGTGTCGCCTCGGTGTCGCAGGCGGCCTTCACCGAAACCATCATCCGCAAGACGCCGTCGGCGTCCCAGGTCGTCGTGCCGCAGGGCCCGCAGATCGACAAGGTGCTGGTGCTCAAGTCCGAGCGCCGCCTGCAGTTGATCAGCCGTGGCCAGCCGCTCAAGACCTATCGTATCTCCCTGGGCAAGCAACCCAAGGGGGCCAAGGAGCGCGAGGGCGACAAGAAGACCCCCGAGGGCTTGTACTCGCTGGACTGGCGCAAGGTCAGCGACCGCTACAACCTGGCCATGCACATCTCCTACCCGAACATCACCGACGCGGCCAAGGCACGCCGCGAAGGTGTCGATGCCGGCAGCATGATCATGATCCACGGCACGCCGCTCAACGAAGAGTACCCGGAGTGGTACTTCCATACCCTCGACTGGACCGAAGGCTGCATCGCCATGCGCAACGCCGACATGCGCGAGGTATGGAGCATGGTCAAGGACGGGACGGTGATCGAAATACGCCCCTGATCGCCCCACCGCTGGCCAACGACCAAAGCCTGTCCTGCTCATGCACGACAGGCTTTTTTCTGGCTACTGAAAAGACCGTTCAGCAAGACCGCGCTGCCCCGACAGCCTTGCCTGGTCGTACCTTGGCCTGCCCCGCGCCATTGCAACGCGAATGGATGCATCGCTTCCCCACGCCTACACCTCCTGCCACCACAGCCTGTCACCGGAACACTCAGCAATCTGCCTGAGACCGACAGCTTCAAAAGAAAACTCTCACAACTCTACCCCGCCTCATCCCACGGTCGCAGTGGACATTAGACACATCCAATTGAATGGCTTTTTTTTAGAGTTCTCGCACGCCCTTTCACGCTTCCTACATCATTTTGCGAGGTTACTCGATGCCATCCTGGGGCACCTCCCATTGGTTTCTCCTGTGCACCGCTTTCACGCTGTTGTCGTTGAGCGACCTCAGGGCCGATCCCGCCAGCCAGCAGCTACGTGAACAACAGCAGATGTTGCGCCAGCAGGAACAATTGCAGCAGCTCGAACGCTGGCAGCACCTTCCCCCCCTCGATACCCGTGATGACGACCAGGTCGCAAGCGAACCGGACGCACGTTGCTGGGCCATCAGCGAAATACGGCTGGCCGGCAACCACAAGCTCGGAATGCAACAACTGCAACCGGCGGTCCAGGCGTTCGCCCGCCCCTGCATGGATATCGCCGACATCGAACGGCTGCTCAGGGGCCTGACACAGCGCTACGTGGAGGCCGGCTACCCCACCAGCCGCCCCTACCTCGCTCGCCACCCCGAAAACGGCACGCCGCTCGACATCATCATCATCGAAGGTTTCGTCGAGTCGATCGAACTGGTGGGGGCCGACCTGCCCCTGTCACTGCACGGTGCCTTTCCCGACGTGCTGGGCAATACCTTGCACCTGCCCGATATCGAGCAAGGACTCGACCAGCTCAATCGGCTACGGGCCTACGACCTGGGTATCGAGCTTCACCCTGGTGAACGGCAAGGCGGCACGCGAGTGATCCTCGAGCCGCGGCGGATCGACAGCCCCTGGCACCTCGACAGCCGGCTCGATAACCGCGGCAGCAGCCTGACTGGCCGTCACCGCCTGAGCCTGGGGCTGGGCCTGGACAGCCCGCTGGGCTTGAACGACGAACTGCGCCTCTGGCTGGTGTCAACCGTGTTCGATGCCCCTGGAAACAGCCAGGGTGCAAGCCTGCACTACAGCCTTCCCTACGGCCCCTGGACCTTCAGCCTCAATGCCAGCCAGATGCGCTACCGCGCCCCGATCCCGCAAACCCGCCTGATCAGCAATGGCCAGAGCAATACCTTGGGACTTGGCGCCGAGCGCGTGCTCTGGCGCAACCAGCACGGCATGCTCAGCGCCAGCGCACGACTGGACCGCAAGCAACTGGCCAACCGTATAGGCAGCACACTCATCGCCCTGCAGAGTCCGACGCTCTCCAGCGTGGAGGCCGGACTCAACCTGCTGTGGCTCGACCACGGCCTGTGGAACGCCTACCTGGGCATCAGCCAAGGCCTGGACTGGTTCGGCGCAGACCGCCCCGTACCAGGCGCCCGAACGCCACGTCCGGACTTCATCAAGTACCGCGCCAACCTGCTGCACCTGCGCCAGGGGCCTGCGCAACAGCCCTGGCGCTGGCAAAGCGAACTGGCCCTGCAGTACAGCCGCGACCTGCTGCCGGCCGTCGAGCAGTTGCAGCTCACCGACCACACCGCAGTACGCGGCTTTCGCCAGCACAACGTGGCCGGGGCCAATGCCGCCGTGTGGCGCAACACCCTCAGCCAGCCGCTGCCACTGAGCTGGGCAGCGCCCCTGCAAGTACGCCCGACCTTCGGGCTCGACCTGGGCTGGACCCGCTTTACGCGCAACAGTCCCTCGCAACGCCTGGCCGGAACCTCGACAGGTATCGAACTGAGCCTGCCGCAAAGCCGGCTGCGCCTCGATTACCAGCGGCCACTGCATGCCAGCGACCGCCCAAGCAAATCCCTCGAAGAAGGCTTCTGGGTCATGGAATGGACCCTCTCCATCTGAAACCCCGTCCCATCCAAACCGAGATCATTACCATGCCCCCATCCAACCTCTCCCGCTCCCCGGCCAGGCCGGACAACCTGCGCTGGGCGATTTTCCTCGCCCTGCTGGGCACCAGCCAGGTACAGGCGCAGTTTCCCCTGCAAGCCCAAGCCGGTCCTGGCGGCACCCCGATCATCGACCATGGTCATGGCGTGCCAGTGATCAACATCGCCGCACCCAACGCCAATGGCCTGTCCCACAACCAGTTCCTCGACTACAACGTCGATCGACAAGGCCTGGTGCTGAACAACGCCCTGCAGGCCGGCTCATCGCAACTGGCTGGCCAACTGGCCGCCAATCCACAATTCCAGGGGCAGGCTGCCTCGACCATCCTCAATGAAGTGGTCAGCCGCAATGCCTCGCGGATCGAGGGCCCGCAGGAAATTTTCGGCCAGAAAGCCGACTACCTGCTGGCCAACCCCAATGGCATCACCCTCAACGGCGGTAGCTTCATCAATACCGCCAACGCGACGTTCCTCGTCGGCACACCTGGTATCGAGGACGGAAAGCTCCAGCGCCTCGATACCCTGTCAGCCCACGGCGACCTTCAGGTGCTGTCCGTTGGCCAGGCCAACGCCGAAGGTGCCCTGCGCCTGATCGCGCCACGCCTGCACAGCGAGGGCTATCTGAAAGCCAAGGAGCATCTGGATATCGTGGTTGGGCGCAACGTCATCGACCAGCACAATGGCAGAATTCTCGAACATCGCCCCGGCCTACCGGCAACCATCGATGCCAACCTGCTCGGCGCCATGCATGCAGGACGCATCCGTATCCGCAGCACCGCCGAGGGGGCAGGCGTGCGCATGGGACCGACCTGGGTCAGTGCAGACAAAGGCATGAGCATCGAGTCGGCAGGCAGGCTGGACATCGTCGGTGAACATGACCGTCCGGTGGTATTCAAGAGCGAACAGGGCACATTACGCTTCAAGGCCGCCGATGACCTGCACCTGCGTGCCGTCGATGGACATGCCAGACAGATCTCCGTCCAGGCCGGCAAGAACCTGTTCGTGGACGCGGCGGTCAAGCAGCAGCGCATGCACGACAGGACAGAGACCGATCGCTACAACGCCACGGAACGTCAAAGCACCGCCGACCAGTTCGAAATCACCACCTTGCGCAGCAGCGATGGCACTACGCTACGCTCAGGGCAGGGCATGGAGCTGACAGCAGCAAGGCTGACGGCCGGTGACGCCCTACGGCTGGAAAGCGGCGCTGACCTGACGATTACGGCAGGGATCAAGAACGAATGGGGTCATGAGCCCCAAAGTGAGTACGACGAAATCTGGCGCGACAACCAGCGCAGCAGCTACCAAAGGCAAAGTGCGGTAGGAAGCCGGCTGGTCGCCAACGACCTGCAGATCGCCACTGCCGGAACGTTCACAGCCCGCGCAAGCCAGCTTAAAAGCTATGGCCATCTGCAAGTCAATGCTGAAAAGGCCACGATAGAGCACCAGGGTCTGATGGAGAAGACGCAGCACTGGACCCGAGACAAGCACATTGACAATGCCCCGGACCAGCAGCAGCAATGGAATGCTGCCTCCAGCCACGTCACCGCCCGAACCCTGGGCGTGAAGGCTGGGCAGATCACGCTCAAGGGCAGCCACCTGACCAGCGGTGACGACACCCTGCTTGAAAGCAGCCAGGGGCCGTTGCTGGTGGAGGCTGCTCGGACTCGCGAAGAATCCACCCATTCGAAAACAAGCAAGCGCCTACTGGGCGCTCTGGGCAGCACGCAGAAAAGCCATGTCACCAAGCAGTTGGCACAACATAGCTCGATTCATGCCGGCGGTGACCTGCGCCTCTCCAGCGCAGACGAACTCCGCATCCATGGCAGCGAACTCAAGTCAGGCAGGCAACTGAGCCTGAAGTCAGAGGGCAACCTGTTCCTCGACAGCACCGAGTCATTTCGCGACAGCGTCAGCAACTCCTCGAGCAAGGAGTTCACTGCCGGAATTCGTGAAACCCTGAAAGCGCAGGATGGCAAGCCTGGCTCGCGCCAGTGGGAAGCCTTCGCCGGCCTGGTCACCCCAGAGAAAACCATGGCAACGCGTGAAAAAACTTCAACCGCCAGTGTCATCGAAGGCGGCTCGGTCAGCCTGAACAGTAAAGGGCTGTTGCAGACCGATGGCGCCAAGCTGCAAGCCAGGACTGGCAACCTCGACCTG
Organism: Pantoea sp. Cy-639; assembly: GCF_011752525.1. Taxonomy (GTDB): domain Bacteria; phylum Pseudomonadota; class Gammaproteobacteria; order Pseudomonadales; family Pseudomonadaceae; genus Aquipseudomonas. The sequence continues at coordinate 442,447 of NZ_VWXI01000002.1, forward strand.
GAAGGTAGCCAGGTCAGCCTGGGGGCTGCTCAGCACTTCAGCAATGAGTCCACCCATGTCCATGAGCGCGGCGTGGAGTTGGCCTTTACCGCCGGTGTCGACCGAATAGGCCACTCCTACGGGTTGACGGACGAAACCGAAATATCGAGCCGCCGAGGCAACAGAACCCAGGGTAGCGAGTTGCTGGCCAAAGGTGACGTGACGATCAAGAGCGCAAGCCTGATCACCGAAGCCAGCCGTATCAACGCGGACGGGAACCTCAAGATCACTTCAGGCCATATCGACAACCGCGCCATGACGGATACTGAGGTTCAACAGAGCGCGAACGACAGCTGGCGTATCGGTGCCGGGGTCAGCGTGGAATACGCGGGGTTGACCAAGCCCTTCCTTGAAATTGCCGACGGCAAGCCCGCCGACCGCTTCCAGCAAGACGCACTGCACGATGCCCTCAGCCCGCCCAGCTTTGGTGCCGACCTGACAGTCCGTCATAACGAACGTCGCGAACCCCGGTTGATAGGGACGGCCCGGATCAGTGAACTCAGCGGGGCCTCGATCGATGTCAAGGCCGATGTCATCGACGATCAGGGCACCGCCTGGACGGCCAGCGCCGGCAAATTGAAAATCGATGCCCGGCAGCACCACATGCAGGCGGCTCAAAGTCGCAATGTGCATACCGTGGAAAACCTGGCGGGCGATGGTGACATCCGCATCGATACCACCACCGGTGAGGACATCGGTGTCCGAGGCGCAGGCAAGGGTGGCTACCGGGAAAAGGTGGCAACGCTCACCCGTGCGGTCGTCGGCCTTCTGCGTGGCCAGCAAGGCGTGGACATCCGGTTGCAAGGCGATGGCCAGTACGAAGGCACCCGAATCGACGGGGGCGAGGGCAGCGTATTGCTGCGCACTGACGGCAGCTTGTCGCTGACCCAGGCCACGGACAGCAACCACCTGCTTGCCGGCTCACGAGATGCCAAGGCCCGACTCAAGTTCGGTAACAAGCCGGGGGAGAAAAATGCCGAGTTCCGCGGCTACTTCGACCAGACGAGTCGTGAAGAGACGCAAACCTCGGCGCGTGTCGCCCAGGTCGATGGCAAAGGTGAAATCCTGCTGAGCAGCCTCGGCGATCAATCGCATGTAGGCACGCGTATCGGCAGTGAGGGCAGCGGGACCGGCGAGATCAACCTCCATAGCGGCGGTGCCTTGAAGGTTTCCAGCGCCAGCAACACCCACAAGGCAACCGGCGAGCGGCTGGACGCAGGTGCAGAGCTGGGCCGCAAGAAAGGTAATACCCATGGCCTGGGCATCGGTGGCCACCTGGGTGGCGGCAAGGTCGACGAGAATGATCGCTGGGCCGTGGATGCCAAGTTCCAGACGACGGCCAACATGACCCTGGCAAGCCAGGCCAGTGGCGTGCTGGCCCTTGATCTGGAGGGACTCCAGGCTTCGGCCAACCACTTGAGTCTGCAGGCACTGCGTGGCGGTATACGCATCCAGTCTTCGTCCAATCAGGAACAGCGGGACACCTGGGACGCCACCGTAGGCCTTGGCGGCCTCGACCACAAGGGCAAGACTGAAACCTCGGGCGCATTCATCCGGATCAAGGTCGAGGTTGACCAGCGCCAGAATCAAACCTGGAACGCCAACACGCTCAAGGCCCAATCCCTCGAACTGGAGAGCGGCGGCGATGCCCACCTGCAAGGTGCTCGCCTGGAAGCCAATCTGATCACCGGTCGGATAAAGGGTGATCTGCATGTCGAAAGCCGTCAGGACAACGTCGGCACCTGGATCGTCGGTACCGATATCCGCGCCAGCCACCAGAACAATCCCCAGGGCTGGGCAAACGCTGTAGGCGCCTTCGCCGGCCCATGGGGCAAGGAGGCCAAAGAGCGACTCAAGGAGCTGACCAAGCACCAGCCGAACAACTATCGCTACCCCCAGATCCATGTCCTGCGCGAGAAACGTGACACCGTTGCCCATCAGGCCGCGCTCGACGGACGCGATGGTATCGACCTGAAGGTTGCTGGCGGTGTTCACCTGGTCGGCGCGAAGCTGACCGCCGCCAACGGTAGCATCCGCCATGGCGCTAGCAGCGTGACGACCCAGTCACTCAGCGGCAACGACTACCGCGCAGCAGCATCGGTCGACCTGTCCAACTCGGTATTGGACCTGATACCCGCCTATGTCAAAGGCAACTCGGAAAAAGGCGCCGCGGACGGGGAAAACTGGGTGAACATACTCGGCCTGGTCAAAGGCAGCGGTCATTATCGTCAGGAACAGTGGGCGGCGAGCATCGACTAGCACACCACCGGTTCTTTCGCGACATGCTCGCGAAAGAACCGGTGCACCAGCCTGAATGCTGAGTTAAAGGGCAGGTGCAATGAGCTCATCCTGCCTATTGGCAGTCACCAGCGTATCTCCCGCTGTCCCTCCAACGCCTGCTCACCCAACCACTGCGCGCCACGCAACACCGGCGTGAGAGCCGCCTCAGGCTGGACCTGGAGGTCTAGCCTGGCCCGTCGCCCCACCAGATCGACATCCAGCCGCATCTGATGCTGCTGCGCCAGCCCCAGCTCACCCACCAACTGCCAACCCACCGGGCAGTTCATTTCCAGCACGCCTCTTCCCAGCCCCAGCGACCAAGGCTCGACCAGCGCCAGGTCCTCTACCACCAGGCGCCCTTCGGATTGGCGACAATAGCCACCGCTGCCGGTGACACGCAGGCTGCCCTGCCACAGGCCAACCAGGCGATAGCCCTGGTCGAAGGCAGGGCGTGCGCCCAGTGCCACAAGCTCACCTTGCCAGCGCCAAGGCCAGCCCGCGAGGCTGACCTGCCACCCCTGTCCCTGGAAGTCCAGCCAGGCCTGCGCCTGGAGACGCCACGGGCTGAGTTCCCAGCGCAGGTGGCCTACTGGCCCGAGACGCGTGGCCTGGCCCTGCCATAGGCTGCCGACGACGCCTTCGGCTGGTACTCCCAACCCACGTGCCAGCCAGACGGCCGGCAGCTCGGCCAACAGGCACAAACCGAACACCAGCCCCAACCAGACGGTGTGACGACGGCTCATGGCCGCACCCTGGCATCGAAGCGCAAGCCCTGGTCGGTTCGCTCCAGTCCCCACTGCAAAGGTTGCGCGCCCTCTTCGTCCAGCACTTGCAGCCAGGCTTGCAGGTCATGGGCATCCGCCACCTGGCCACGCACCTGCCAAGCCTGTCCCTCAGGCTGCACGTCCAACAGCTGGATTCGCCGGGCCTGGGCCGTCTGGTGCAAGCGCTCGAGGCCAAGCGGCGGCCTGGCATCCAGTTGCACCGTGGACTGTGCCAACGCCTGCCATTGCCCCAGCACCTGCCAGTAGCCAAGCCCCTCGCGCACTGCCAGCAATAGCATCAACGCCACCACCAAGCCCCAGGCCAGCGGCAGGCGGTTACGCTGCCACCACAACGGATTCATGCCGCCTCCAGGTCGAATATCGCACTGCGCGCGCCATCCTCGACATGCACTTGCCCCCCCATCGTCGTCGCCATCGCCTGCCAGGGCGGCGTATCGCCGCTGCCTTCCAGCTCCAGCCGCCAACGCTGACCATCGAAGTGCGCACTGCGCAAACGCCAACCCGGGTGCTCGTCCAGCCATGCCTGCAACTGGGCCTGTCCGCTTTCCAACTGTCGCAGGCGCAACTGCCGCTCGGCGCTGAAATCACGCAAACGGCGTAATGCCTGAGCTGCCAGGCCTGGCGTGGCCTGAGGCCCAGTCACCGCCTGCACCTGCTCACGGTAGAGCTGCGCCTGGCGCCACTGCAGGCTCAGCCACGCCCCAGCCCAGACGGTGGCCAGCACCAGGCAAGCCACCACCAGGCGCCGCTGCGAGGGTGCCAACAGCGGCAAGGCGCGGGCACGACGGGCCTCGAACAGTCCCGGCAAGCCATCCAGCGCCGTCACGGTATGCGGCCAGGCAGCATCGAGCGGTATCGACGTGCCGGTCTGCCAGGTCTGCGCCGGCGGCGCCCCCAGCGCCTGCGGCCATGCCAACCAATGAACATGGCCCTGCTCGTCACGCCCCAGGCACAACGTCTGCCCACCCCGCTGCCAGCGCCAGCTATCGCCCGTCGCGGGGGTAGGCAGCAACTGCAACTCCGCCCAGCAGCGCTCCAGCGGCAATGCCCACTCCGCGCACTGCGCCTGCCAGGACTCGAGCTGCGCCCGGGCCACCACCAGCAGACGTAATTGTCCAGGCGTGCGTTCGATGCAGGCGCAGAATAGCTGGTCGGCGTCCTGCAACAGCCGATCCTCGAGCAGCAAGGGCCACTCCTCGCGCTTGAGCCCGGGCGGCGCAGCCACCTGGAAATGACTGCAGGCCTCGCCCGGCACGATCAGCGCCACTCGCGCCTCGAGGTCCGCAGGCGGACGGCCCTGGCCCTGGCGCAGCGGTCGGTCCTGCGCCAGCAGCAACCAGTCCCACGCCGGCCCTGGCCGTACCAGCAGCCAGGGCCGGCGTGGCTTGCGACGCCGCCATTCAAGCTTCATGAACGCCCCCAGGGTAGAACGAAGGTACAGACATAAGGTGCTCCATCACGCACGAACTCCACGCGCACACCACGCCCGGGGTGCGCCGGTTGATCGGAAGGCCAGGCCAGCCAACGGTCGGACTGGTGGTAGAGAATGTTCAGCGCGCTGACCCGTGCCAGTTGCTCGCGCATCACCCAGTGCGGCGCCTCGGCGGCATACAGGTCGGCGGAGGTTTCCAGTAACAGCCGTTGCTCGCGTGCGTCGAAACGCAGGCGCTGGCGCTGCAGGCGTGAGCCACCCTCGGCCTGGGGCCAGGCGGCTGCGGCCACCCACGACAACTGCTGACGATCGGGCTGCCAGTCGAGCCAACGTACCGCCAAAGGCAGGCGTTGCTCGTAGAGACGGCGCAGCACCGGGCTGTCGAAGCGCCGCTCCAGCGCCAGGCAGAAGTCGGCCACACCGGTTTCAGGGGCCTGCCTATCGAGGCGCTCGCGCACCTTGAGCCAACCGTTGACCAAGGCCGCCAGCAACAAGCCGAGCAACACCGTCAGGGCCAGTGCCACCATCAGCTCGATCAGCGTCATCCCCGCCTCTGCCCGCCGCCTCATGGTCGCTCCAGGAAGACCGTGTACTGCCCCAGCGGCAGGCGCTGGTCACGGTCGGCGAACAACAGCAACTCGCCACGGCGCAGGTCGCGCACGCCGGTACCACGCAATTGCAGGTGCCAGTGGCACGCCTGGTCGCCCTCGGCCAGCAGGCCACTGGCCTGGTCAGTCACCGGCCAGAACTGCTCGACCACGAAGCGCGCCTGCAACTCGCGGGCGCAAAGCACGCCGAGGCGATGCTGTTGCACGCTGTGCTGCACTGCCAGGCGCTGGCGCAGGACCTGGCTGGTGATCACCGCCAGTACCGCGGCGATGGCCAGGGCCACGCTCACCTCCAGCAAGGTGAAGCCCTGTTGCCGCCGCCTCATGGCCGGTTGTCCACTCGCAGGTGACCATCACGATCCCAGCGCCAGGCCTGGCCGCCATTGGCCCAGTGCCAACGTACAGCGCCCGGCTGCGCCCAGCCGTCGGGGGTGAACAACAGCGCAGGCGTACGACTGGCTGGCCAATCGGGGCGCAGGTCCTTTGGCCATTCCCCCAGGGCGACCGGCTCGACCATCCACTGCTCGCCCTGGCGGCGCACGAACTCAGGCCGCTGGCCGTTCCAGCGCAGTCCGCGCAACTGCCCGGCATGACGCGCCAGGCCCGCCTGGGCCACGGTGACGGCCGCGAGGCGCTCGAGGGCCTGGTCGGCGCTGGCCTTGCCGCTGTCCAGCCAGGCCACTGCCAGGCCGGTCATCAGCCCGGCAATGGCCAGCACCACCAACAGCTCGAGCAGGCTGAAGCCACGTTGAACACCCGCCCTGCCCGGCGAACGCGCGCCCAAGACCAACCTCGTCAACTCAAAGCGCCCAGTTGCCCAGGTCGGCATCCAGCCCCTCGCCACCGGGCTGGCCATCGGCGCCCAGCGAATACACATCGACCCGCCCATGCTCGCCGGGCATGCGGTACTGGTACGGCGAACCCCACGGGTCCTCCGGCAACCGGCGGATATAACCATCGCTGCGCCAGTTGCGCGGCAACGGCTCGACGGTCGGCTGCTTCGCCAGGGCCGCCAGCCCCTGCTCGTTGCTGGGGAAGCGCAGGTTGTCCAGGCGGTACATGTCCAGCGCCTGCTCCAGGGTAGCTAGGTCGGCCATGACCTTCTGCTTCATCGCCTTGTCCTGGTTGCCCAGCACACTAGGGGCGACCACGGCGATCAACAGGCCGATGATGAAGATCACCACCATGATTTCCATCAGCGTGAAGCCGCGCTGGCGAGTGTGTCGTTGTTGCATCGAAGTTCTCCTTGTCACAGTTGCAATCCTTGGTTGAGCTGCATGATCGGCAACAGCACCGCCAGCACGATGAACAGCACCACCGCGCCCATCACCAGGATCATCAGCGGTTCGAACAGCGCCATGGCGGTGTCCACCTGGCGAGCGAAACCGCGCTCCTGGTCGTCGGCGACCCGCTCGAGCATGTCGGCCAGGGTGCCGCTGGCCTCGCCACTGCCGACCATGTTCACCAGCAGCGGCGGAAATTCCCCGGTGTTGTCCAGCGCCCGGTGCAGGCTGGAGCCCCCCTCCACCTGCTGGCGCACCTGCCCCATGGCGGCGCGGATACGCAGGTTGCCGACCGTTTCGGTGGCCACCTGCAACGCCTCGAGCAGGGCCACGCCGCTGCCGCAGAGGATCGCCAGGCTGCGCGCCAGGCGCGCGCTCTCCAGCACCTGCAGCACCGCGCCGATACGCGGCAGGCGCAACAGCAGGTCGTCACGACGCAGGCACCAGTGCGGCTTGCGCAACAGCCAGCCACCCAATACCGCGAGCAAGATCGCCCCACCCAGCAACCAGGGACCGGCCTGCACCAGCCCCTGGCTCAGGCCAATCAGCAGCGCGGTGATGAACGGCAGGCTCTGCCCGGAATGGGCGAACTGCTCGGTGAGCTTGGGCACCACGAAGGTCATCAGGCCGACCACCACCGCCAGCGACACCCCCATCAGCACCGCCGGGTAGATCAGCGCGGTGCGCGCCTTGTGGCGCTGGCGCTGCACCTGTTCGAGGTGATCGGCCAGGCGCGCCAGCACCTGGCCCAAGCGCCCCGAGCGCTCGCCGGCTTCGACCAGCGCGCAGTACAGTCCGCTGAACGGCGCGCCCTGGCGAGCCAGGCTGCGGGCCAGGCCCAGGCCTTCGGCGAGCGAGCCGCGCAGGCTCACCAGCACGGTGTGCAGGGCCGGCTGGCGCAATTGCCGCTCGAGGGTGGCCAGGGCATCCACCAACGGGATGCCGGCGCCGATCAGGGTCGCCAGCTGGCGTGTCAGCTCGCAAAGCTGGGCACGCCCGAGACGCTGGCGCCGCGGCTGCGAACGCTTGTCGTCATGCCGTTGCAGACTGCGTGCGAACAACCCCTGCTCACGCAGCAACTGCCGGGCGTGACGTTCGCTTTCAGCCTGCACACTGGCCTTGTGCGCCTTACCGGCAAGGTCCACGGCCTGGTAGCGGTAAGTCGGCATGTTCAGCCCTGCACCACGCGCAGCACTTCGGCCAGGCTGGTTTCGCCCCGCGCCAGGCAATCGCTGGCCATCGCCACCAGGCTTTGCCGGCGACCGTCCAGGTAGCCCTGCATGGCCAGCTCGCTTTCGCCGGCGTAGAGCATGGCTACCAACCCGGCATCCAGCTCGATGAATTCGTACAACCCCAGGCGCCCGACATAGCCACTGCCCTGGCATTGTTCGCAGCCCACCGGGTGATAGCTCTCGCGCAGGCTATCCAGCTCCGGCCACAGCGCGCGCTCGGTACACTGCAACGGCTGCGCCTGCGCGCAGGCGCACAGGCGGCGCACCAGGCGCTGGGCCAGCACTCCACGCAGGCACGAGGCGATCAGAAACGGTTCGATGCCCATGTCGCGCAGGCGCGTCACCGCGCCCACGGCACTGTTGGTGTGCAGCGTCGACAGCACCAGGTGGCCGGTAAGGCTGGCCTGCACGGCGATCTGCGCGGTCTCCTGGTCACGGATCTCGCCGAGCATGATCACGTCCGGGTCCTGGCGCAGGATCGCCCGCAGGCCGCTGGCGAAGGTCAGCCCGGCGCGCGGGTTGATGGCGGTCTGGCCGATACCGGCGATGGCGTACTCCACCGGGTCCTCGACAGTCAGGATGTTGCGGCTGCCGTCGTTGAGGCTGTTGAGGCTGGCGTACAGCGTGGTGGTCTTGCCCGAGCCGGTGGGACCGGTGGCCAGCACGATGCCGTTGGGTCGCGCCAGGCAGGCGCGCAAGCCACGCAGCACGGCGCCAGGCATGCCGAGATTGTCCAGCGCCAGCAGGCTGGCCTGCTTGTCGAGCACGCGCATCACCACCCGCTCGCCATGGATGCCTGGCAGGGTCGAGACCCGTACATCCACTTCGCGACCGGCAGCGCGCAGGGTGATACGGCCATCCTGGGGTTGGCGCTTCTCGGCGATATCCAGCCGGGCCATGACCTTGATCCGCGACACCAGCATCGCCGACAGCGCCCGCGGCGGGCGCAGCACTTCGCGCAGGTGGCCGTCGATGCGCAGGCGCACCACCAGGCTCTGCTCGAAGGTCTCGATATGGATATCCGAGGCCCGCAGGCGCAGGGCCTGGCCGAACAGACCGTTGATCAGGCGGATCACCGGCGCCTCGTCGTCGCTTTCCAGCAGGTCCTCGATACGCGGCATTTCGCTCATCAGGCTGTCCAGGTCGACCTGCTCGCCAATGCCCTCGATCAACGCCGCGGTGGCCGCCTCGCCGGCCTGGTACAGCTGGCCGAGACGCTCGTCGAACGTGTTGGCATCGAGCGCTTCGACCGCCAGCGGCTGGCCGTGCACGCGTAACAGTTCCTGCAACTGGTCACTGTCGGCATCGACGCGCAGCCACAGCTGCCAGCCTCCCTCGGCAGGTGCCATGGCCACGCCGCTGTGGCGCGCCAGACGATAGGCCAGCATCACCAGTCACCGCCTTCAAGACGTGCCCGGCTGGCCGGAAACGCCTGCAGCAACGGCACGCCTTCGGCCACCGTCGGCAGCTTGAGCGGGGTGTCCTGCTGCAGGCTGCGGTACTTCTGCTGGCTCAGGTCGGCCAGGCTTTGGCCATCGCGCAGGATTCGCGGACGGATGAACACCATCAGATTCTGCTTGCTGCTCTTGGTCGCGTCGGAACGGAACAGCCGGCCCAACCCTGGGATATCGCCAAGCAAAGGCACGCGCTGGTTCGAAGTATTCAACTGGTCGCTGATCAAGCCGCCGAGGATCACCAGGCCGTTGTCCTCGACCATCACCTTGGTGCGGATCTCGCGCTTGTTGGTGATCACGTCGCTGGCGGTGCGGGACTCGGCGATCGACGAAACCTCCTGGACGATGTCCAGACGCACGCTGTTGTCGATGTTGACCTGCGGCTTGATGCGCAGCTTCACCCCCACCTCCTTGCGCTCGATGGTCTGGTAGGGGTTGGCGTTGTTCTGGGTGATCGAGCCGGTGACGAACGGCACTTCCTGGCCGACCAGGATCGACGCCTCGGCGTTGTCCAGGGTCAACAGGGTCGGCGTCGACAATAGGTTGAAGCCGCTCTTGCCCTTGAGTGCGTTGACCAGCATGGCGAAGTTGAAACCGCCGCCGATATGGCCCAGGCCCACGGTGGCGCCCGTGGTGGCCGACAGCAGCTTGCCGAGTTTCTCGGTGTCGCCGCTGCCGGCGGCGCCGGCGATGCTGCCGATGTTCGCCCCGTTGCCGCCGAAGTTGACGATACCGGCGCCGAACTTCTCGTCGGCGAACAGCCACTGCACGCCCAGTTCCTGGGCGCTGCTGTCGGAGACTTCGGCGATGATCGCCTCGACCACCACCTGGGCGCGCCGGATATCGAGCTGCTCGACGATACTGCGGTAGGCGGCCAGCTCGCTGTCCGGACCCACCATGACCACGGCGTTGGTGCCCTCCTCGTACTCGAGGCGGATGCCCGAATCGCTGGCCGGCTGCAAGGGTTGGTCCTTGCCCTCACCTGCGCGCCCCTCGCTCGGCACCGCGCCGCCCTGGCTCAGCCCGCGCAGGACCTTGACCACTTCGGCGGCGCTGGCGTGGCGCAGGTACATGACCTGGGTGTTGCTGCTGCGCAGGCTGTCGCCGGGACGGTCGAGCTGGGCCAGCAGCACCCGCACCCGCTCGCGGCTGTCGGCGCTGCCGCGCACCAGCAGTGCATTGCTGCGCGGGTCGGCGACCACCTGGGCGCTGTCGGCGCCCTGCTCGCGGGCCAGCAAGCGGTTGATCAGGCCGGCGCTGTCGGTGGCGCTGGCATGCTTGAGCGGTATCACCTGCAACGGCTCGTCGCTGACCTGGTCGAGCTGACGCAGCAGGCTGTCGATGCGCTCCAGGTTGCTGCGCCAGTCGGTGACCACCAGCAGGTTGGCCGCAGGGTATGGCGTGATCACCCCGACCCGCGGGTCGACCAGCGGCTTGAGGATGTTGAGCATCTGCTCGCTGGCGGCATTGCGCACGTTGAACACCCGGGTCGCCACGCCATCGCTGGCAGCGGAAGGCTTGCCGGCGCGCTCCACGGGCACCGGCTCCAGACGCGCGGCCTGGTCCGGGACGATCTTCACGCTGCCATTGGGCAGGTCGACCGTGGCAAAACCCTGGGCGCGCAACTGGGCAAGGAAGATGTCGTAGATGGCGTCGGCGTCATGCCGATCGACCGTGCGCACGGTGACCTTGCCGGTGACCCGAGGGTCGACGATGAAGGTGGTGCCGGTGATCCGCGAGACGCTGTCGATGAACTCGCCCAGGTCGGTGTCGACGAAGTTCACCTCGTACAGCGGCGTGCCATCGTCGGCGAACACCTCTTCGGGCTCTTGCGCTCTGGCCAGGGACAGGCCGAAGGTCAGGACCACGGCCAGACAATACCTTGCAATCATCGTTCATCCTTGACGCTTGAAGCCGGTCACGGCAGGGCGTGGCGGCCAGGGCAGACGCTCGCGCCGCCCGTGGTTGTCGAAAATCAGGCCCTGGGCGTCGATGTCCTGCAGCACGATGCCCGGTGCCAGGCGCTGGCCACGGCCGAGCGTGCGCACCTGCTGGCCATGGCGCAGCACTACCACGCTGGCCGCCAACGGTTGAGCCTTGAGCCCGCCCAGGTACTGCAGTGGCAGGCGCGTGAGCGGCAGGCTGCCGTCGTCCACCGGCGCCTGCCAGTGCCCGGCCAGCAGCCCGGGCAATGCGCTGCGCGGCTGCACCGGTGCACTGGCCGGCTGGGGTTGGCGGGCGAAGGTCAGCACGCACTGTGCCGCCAGCCAGCCGGCAAGGGTCAGCAACAAGCCATTGGCCAGGCGCGGCAGCAGGTTCACGCCGCCACCTGGCGTGGATGCCAGCCAGGATGGCCCTGGACATGCCGCACCACCGGCACTTGCAGCGGCGCCAGGCGCCAGTCCGCTGTCTGCTGGGTCAGCCAGGCCTCGACCGTCTGCCACAATGGCGCTCCGGCCTGGGCATCGAATTGCACGGCGAAGGTGCGACACAGCCCCTGCACCGGTTCCAGGCCCGCGACGCGCTTGCCGCTGGGGCTATAGCTGACCTGCCAGGCCTGACCCTGCCAGCGCGGCAGGTCCTGGCTGTTGTCCAGCAACAGAGGATCGCCGAACAATTGCTCGGCGGCGTTCTCCAGTACCTGCTCGACTTGGCGCGCAGGGGCTTCGACCACCGGCGCGGAGTAGCCACCGGTCAGACAGATCAGGTGTTCGCGGGTGATCGGCTCGCCTGCCGCCAGCGGGTAGTCATAACGCAGGCCTGGCAGCAGTACCGGCATGCCCGAGCCATCGGCCAGGGCCTGGTGCAACAGACGGTCCCAACTGCCGCCACGGGTATCGCGACGCCACAACGCCTCCGGGGCGCGAGCCAGGGGTTGATCAAGCCAGGTCGCATGGCCGCCGCGCTGTTGTTGCAGCACCCCACGCAATTGGCTGGCGCGGGCCTGCGCGGCCGGACCGAGGCTGTGTTCGAAGGCTGGGAAGAAGCGCGCCTCGAAGCGCCACTGCCCAGCCGCCTGCTGACAGCGCAGACGAAACGCGCCGCTGCCCCGGCAACCGGCGAACAGCACCGGCACCTGCCGTCCGCTGGCCTGGGTGACCGACACCGGGGCCGGCCACAGGTCCTGGCCTCGGGCGCACAGCAGTACGTCGATATCCGCAACGCGTTCGGCCAGCCACAGTCCTGGCCCGGTGCCGACATCCGCCAGCGCCACCACCAGGTCGGCATCGCGACGGGCTTGCCGGAAACTCGGCAGCAACGCCTCGTACCACTGTTTGAGCGAAGCCTTCTGGTCCTGGGCATAGGGATCGGTGACACCGACCACCGCGACCCGCACACCCCCTCGGCGGAACAGTTTGACGGTCTCGAGGCCAAGCGCATCGCGCTGACCCGCGGACAATCCAGCGCCGAGGGTAATAGAGGAAGACTGGCGATACAGCGCAGCGCTGCGTTGCGGCCACAGCACCCGCTCATCGCTGCTGACCCGCGCCTCGCTGCCCAACAGCCGGCTGCCCTGTACCCCGCTCTCACCCTGGGTGAGGTAGGCCAGGCCACTGCCGTTCCAGCACTGGCCGTTCTCCAGGGTCAGGCAACGCTCGGCGCCAGCCTCCGTGCGCAGTTGCTCGAGCAGCGCCGCCAATACCGCATACCCCCCCAGGCGCGCCTGCGCCGCCTGGCTGGCATCGAGCAATGGCGCCAGCTCCGGCTGCCCGGCGCTGGCATGCGCGCCACTCATCCAGGGGGCTCGTCCCAGGTGACTTACCGGCCCCAGGCGCGTGGCCGGCACCACCGCCTGGCCCGGCAGGCGGGCATCGAGGGTATCGGCGACGTACAGCAGGTCCAACCCGTGCTCGCCGCCCGCGGAGGACGGCAGCGCAGAACAGGCGCCGAGCAGCGGTGCCAACGCACCGACGCCCATCCAGCGAATGACCTCGCGCCTTCCTACACTGCTTCCCATCGCCCCCGCCTTCCTTAACCCGAGTTCATGTTGGGCCCGGATATTGCGGCGTTTGCGTGACAGTTTGATGGCGGAAAACCGCTGGTAATTCCAAAACAATCTGTAACAAGAAAACTTAAGAACGCTGCGTTTTAAACCCGCGTTAACATTTCTGCCAATCAATCATCACACTAGCGTTCTAAAGTCGCGGTTTCCTTCAACTCACCGCATAAAAGGACACCCTGATGAGTCGAGACACCGGCGATAACCTGGACCGGAACCACAGCCACAACCTGCCGATGGCCAGCGTCATGGACGCTTACCTGAGCCGTCGCAGCGTGGTGCGCGGCAGCCTCGGCGCGGCAATCGCGATGATCGCCGGCACCGGCCTCACCGCCTGTTTCGATGGCGGCGGCGGCTCCAGCCACAAGGACCCGGCTCCCCAGCCCCCGGTGACCAACCCGGAAAAACCGAAACTCAAGCTGGGCTTCAGTTCCATCGCCGGCTCGCGCACCGACGCCTGTGTCGTCGCCCCCGGCTACAGCGCCTATGTCATCGCCCCCTGGGGCACTCCGCTGACCGCCCTCGGCAATCCCTGGAAGGCCGATGGCAGCAACACCTCTGCCGACCAGGCCAATGCCATGGGCATGCACCATGACGGCATGCACTTCTTCCCCATCAACGGCAGTTCCGACGACGGCCTGCTGGCGATCAACTTCGAGTACATCGACACCGCCGCCCTGCACCCGGCCGGCCCGACCACCGACGCCAGCGGCAAGCGCCCGGCCGAGGAAGTGCGCAAGGAAATCAACGCCCATGGCGCCGGCGTGGTGCGCCTGAGCAAGGTCAACGGCCGCTGGCAAGTAGTGCAGAACGATCCGCTCAACCGCCGCTTCACCACTGCCTCGCTGATGGATATCGCCGGCCCGCTGCGCGGCACCGACCACGTCAAGACCAAGTTCTCGCCCACCGGCACCCAGTGCCGCGGCACCAACAACAACTGCGGCAACGGCTACACCCCATGGGGCACCTACCTGACCTGCGAGGAAAACTGGCCGGGCATCTTCGTCAACAAGGGCGTGCGTCCGGCCGACCAGACCCGGATCGGCGTCGGCGGCTCGAGCGGCCAGTACAAGTGGGAAAGCGCCGCCGGCGACGCCAGCGAGGTGGCCGACGAGTTCGCCCGTTTCAACATCACCCCGAGCGGCGCCAGCGCCACCGCCGACTACCGCAACGAAGCCAGCACCTACGGCTACATCGTCGAGATCGATCCATACAACGCCGCCACCCTGGCCGTGAAGCGCACCGCCCTGGGCCGCTTCCGCCACGAAGGTTGCTGCCCGGGCCTGGCGGTGGCCGGCAAGCCGCTGGTCTGGTACACCGGCGATGACTCCAACAACGAATACCTGTACAAGTTCGTCTCCGACGCGGTATGGGACCCCGCCGATACCAGCCCGGCCGACCGCCTGGCCACCGGCGCCAAGTACCTGGACAAGGGCAAGCTCTACGTGGCTCGCTTCAACGCCGACGGCAGCGGCGTGTGGCTGCTGCTGGACGTCAACACCGCGACCAGCGCAGGCAGCACCCTGGGGGCGCTGTACGGCGATCTGCCGGGCATCATCATCAACACCCGCGGCGCCGCCGACGCAGTGGGCGCCACGCCCATGGACCGCCCCGAATGGACTGCGGTCAACCCGCTCAACGGCGATGTCTACCTGACCCTGACCAACAACAGCTCGCGCACCCCGGCCAAGGTCGACGCCGCCAACCCGCGCGGCCCTAACCGCCATGGCCATATCATCCGCTGGCACGACAGCGCCGATCACAAGTCCTTTACCTGGGACATCTTCGTATTCGGCGCCAACGCAGCCGGCGCTCCGGATATCAACCGCTCGGGCCTGACCGAACTGAACCAGTTCGCCAGCCCCGACGGCATGAGCTTCGATAGCCGGGGCGTGCTGTGGTTCGAGACCGACAACAGCGAGGCCACCCTGACCAGCTACACCAACGACCAGTTGCTGGCGGTGATTCCCACCGACCTAGTGGACGCCAATGGCAAGCAGGTACCGATCAACGCCACCAACCAGGTGGACCTGCGCCGCTTCTTTGTCGGCCCGAACGGTTGCGAAGTCACCGGCATCACCTTCACGCCAGACAACAAGACGCTGTTCATCAACATCCAGCACCCGGACAACTGGCCGACCACCGACAAGGCCACCGACGTCACCGCCACCGGCACCACGGTGCGCCCACGCTCGTCGACCGTGGTCATTCAGCGCAACGATGGTGGCGAGATCGGCACGGCCTGAACAAGCCAGAAATGAAGAAGCCGCCCCTTGGGGCGGCTTCTCTCAACGTGTTCCAGGATCAGTAGACTGCTCTTGGTCCCAGGTTACGGAGCAAGCTTGAAGGGAGCGACTCATCCAACATGTCCTACAGCACGTAACGAACTTCCATCAACCAGCAAAAGACCTCACCAGGCCAATGGCTCACGCCCTCGCACCCGCACCTGCTGCGCTGGCACCCGCGCATGCCATTGCACCACGCCCAGCGCCTCGATCTGGAACTGGCTGCGCAAGGTACGGCCCTCTTCCTCGAACGCCAGTTGCAACAGAAAGTGCCCGCTGTTGAGCAGCAACCCTTCGCTCAGCCGGGCGAACGTCTCGTCATCCACCGCACCCAACGCCTGGCGCAGCGCTGCGGCATCGACATAGCCTGCCGCCGGACGGCCACTGACGATACGGCTGAGCAACGCACGCGAAAAACGCCCTTCGTATAGCGCCTCCAGCAACGGCAGGTGCTCCAGCCCCAGCGCATTGGCGTTCAGCCGCCAGCCACTGGTCTGCGGCAAGGCGCAAAGCATTGGATAACGCGCCTGACGAGTGGCATCCGGCTCGAGCAACAGGTTCAGTTCGCTGGTATCGAGCAACGCCTGGTTGGCGGCCAGACGCGGTGGTTTCTGCCGCAGGTACTGGGCGCTCTCGGCGCCTTGCAGACGGGCATCGCTGTCGCTGTCGAGCCAGTCAGCCAGGGCATCGACCAGGCGCGCGGCCGCCATGTCGTCCCCCAGCAGCAGGCGTAACTGGCGCTCGGCACGTTCGCCATCCTCACCCAGCAGCGCGTTGACGTTGAAGCAACTGTGCTGGTCGATCACCCGCAACTGCGCCTTGCCGGCGCCGAAGTCATAGTCCAGCGCCTGTCCGCGCAAGGCCTGCCAGAACAACGGACTGGCACGCCAGGCCGGATCGCGCAGGGCCTGGCTGGCGTAGGCCAGGCCAGCCTGCTCCATGGCCCGGACCTGCACCCGCTGGCGTAGCAGACGTACCTCGTCGACCTCGCGTCGGCCATCTTCCACCAGCCAGGCCAGCCCTCCGGCAAGCATCGCCAACACCACCAGCACCATCAGCAGTGCCGCGCCCCGTTGTCGCCTGGCCGCCATTTCCACATCCCTGTCCATTGATCTGGGCGCCAGTCAACACCGTGCGTGTTGCAGGCAGATGGCAAAGGCGCGGCAGTCACGTGCGCGTCATCTGCGCAAGGCAGGATTGGCCTTCCTTTTTTCAACGACCTGACAGGAGTGTCTTACATGGGTGGCATCGGAATCTGGCAATTGGTAATCGTGCTGATGATCGTCTTCCTGCTGTTCGGCAGCAAACGCCTCAAAGGCCTGGGCAGTGATGTGGGCGAAGCGATCCAGGGCTTTCGCAAATCCATGGGCGGCACGGCCGAGGACACCGGCGCCCAGGCGCAGCAGCAACCCTTGAACGGCCCTGCGGACCGTCAGGCCTGATGTTCGAGGTCGGCTTTTCCGAACTGTTGCTGGTGGGCATCGTCGCCCTGCTGGTGCTCGGCCCTGAGCGCCTGCCGGTAGCGGCGCGCAACCTCGGCCGCGGGCTGGGCCAGGCGCGCCGGGCGATGAATGCATTGAAGGCCCAGGTGCAGCAGGAGATCGACAGGCCAGCCCTGGACGCCGCGCCGCTGCAACGCCTGGAGCAGGAAATCCGCCAGGGCATCCAGCTCGAGGCGGCCCCCGTCAATGACGCGATCCCGGTCGCCCCTGCCAGGGAGCGCGCCTGATGTCGGTTGCCCTCGACCCACCTGGGCGCATGCCGCTGACCGAACACCTGCGCGACCTGCGCAAACGCCTGGTGCGCTGCTTGCTGCTCATCGCCCTGGTGTTCGCCGGCTTGTTCCCCTTCGCCCAGACGCTGTACACGCAGATCTCCGAACCGTTGCGCCGCTTCCTGCCCGAAGGCGCCAGCATGATCGCCACCAGCGTCACCTCGCCGTTCCTCACACCGTTCAAGCTGACGGCGATGTGCGCGCTGTTCGTCGCCATGCCACTGCTGCTGCACCAGGCCTGGGGCTTCATCGCCCCGGGCCTGTATCGCCGCGAGCGGCGCATCGCCCTGCCACTGCTGCTGTCGAGCATCGTGCTGTTCTACGGCGGCATGGCCTTCGCCTTCTTCCTGGTGTTCCCGATGATGTTCGGCTTCTTTGCCAGCGTGACCCCGGACGGGGTGGCGATGATGACCGACATCGGCCTGTACCTGGACTTCATCCTGGCGCTGTTCCTGGCGTTCGGCCTGGCCTTCGAGATCCCGGTGGCGACCGTCATCGTGGTCTGGGCCGGGCTCAGCGACGTGGCAACGCTGCGTCGCAGCCGGCCCTACGTGATCGTCGGGTGCTTCGTGGTGGGGATGATCCTGACGCCGCCGGATGTGTTTTCCCAGACCATGCTGGCGGTGCCGATGTGGGTGCTGTTCGAAGTCGGGTTGCTGGCCTGCGGGTTGGTACGGCGGGAGGCGTAGATCTTTGGCAACCCTTTCGTTCCCCCGCAAGGAGCGCACAATCGAGTAGGAGCGACCTTGTGTCGCGAGCGGGGCGCAAAGCGCCCCAGCCTCAGGGACAAGATCCATGAGCAGACAAGTGGTATTGACCTGGTATTGAAGTGGTATTATTTTCCACGCAACAACAATACCGGACACCGCCCATGCGCCCCCTAACCGCCCTGCGCCCCGACGACACCAGCGCTACCCCGCTGTACCTGCAACTGGCGCGCAACCTGGAACAGGCCATCCATGCCGGGCAATGGAGCGCCGACCAGGCCCTGCCTTCGGAGCGGGCCCTGAGCGAAACCCTGGACATCTCCCGCGTCACCGCGCGCAAGGCCCTCGAAGTACTGCTCGAGCAAGGCCTGATCCGCCGTATCCAGGGTTCCGGCACCTTCATCACCCCACGCCTCGAACAGCCGCTGTCACGTCTGTCGAGCTTCAGCGAAATGCTCCGCCTCAAGGGCTTCGTGCCCAGCTCGCAGTGGCTGGAACGCAGCATCGACACCCCGAGCAGCGACGAACTCATCCGCCTGAGCCTGTCGCCCAGCGACCAGGTCGCCCGTCTCAAGCGCCTGCGCAAGGCCGACGACATTGTCATGGCCGTGGAGATCAGCACCCTGCCCGCCCGCCTGCTCGGCGATCCGCAAGCCATCGGCGACTCGCTCTACCAGCACCTCGACCAGCTCGGTCGCCCGGTAGTCCGGGCCCTGCAGCACATCCGCGCGATCAATGCCAACGCCGAGCTGGCCGCCCAGGTGGGTATCGCACCGGGTACCGCCATGCTGCTGATGACCCGGATCGGCTACCTCGACGACAACACCCCGATCGAGCTGACCGACACCTACTGTCGCAACGACTATTACGACTTCGTCGCCGAGCTGCGACGCTGACCGGAGCCTCCATGGACATCGCCAACATCCTCACCCCCGCTGGCTGGGTGCGCGGCCAGTTGCACCTCGAACAAGGCCGCATCCGCGCCATCGACGGCACACCGTGCGACCCGCAGGACAACGACCTGCCCTACCTGCTGCCCGGCTTCATCGACCTGCATGTGCACGGCGGCGGTGGCAGCGACATCATGCAGGGCACGCAGGCCTTCGCCACCATCGCCCGCACCCATCGGCGCTTCGGCACCACCTCGCTGCTGGCCACCACCATGACCGCCCCCCGCGAAGAGCTGGCCGGGGTCCTCGCGCAACTGGGCGAACACCTGCGCCAGCCGCGCCAGGGCGCGCGGATCCTCGGCGTGCACCTGGAAGGCCCGTACATCAATCCCGGCAAGCTCGGCGCCCAGCCCAACTTCGCCCACCAGGCGCTGCTCGATGAAGTCGAGCAGTACCTGGCCCTGGCGCCGATCAAGGTGATCACCATCGCCCCGGAAATCGCCGGCCACCTGCCGCTGATCCAGGCCTTGAGCCAACGTGGCATCCGCCTGCAGATCGGTCACACCCTGGGCAGTTACGAAGAGGGCGTGGCGGCGCTCGAGGCCGGCGCCAGCAGCTTCACCCACCTGTACAACGCCATGAGCCCGCTGCACCACCGCGAGCCGGGCATCGTCGGCGCGGCACTGGCCCACGCCCGCTACGCCGAACTGATCCCGGACCTGCTGCACGTGCACCCCGGAGCGATCAAGGTGGCCTTGCGCGCGATCCCCTGCCTGTACTGCGTGACCGACTCCACCGCCGCCGCCGGCATGCCCGACGGCGAATACCGCCTGGGCAGCCACACCGTGACCAAGTGCCTGGGCGGCGTGCGCCTGCCCGACGGCACCCTGGCCGGCAGTACCCTGACGATGGACCAGGCCCTGCGTAACCTGGTGAAGATCGGCCTGCCGCTGGCCGAGGCCTCCGACCGCCTGTCCCGCTACCCCGCCGACTACCTCGGCATCACCGACCGCGGCCGCCTGCAAGCGGGCGCCTGGGCCGATGCCGTACTGCTGGATCGCCAACTCAACCTGACCGCCGTGATGGTCGAAGGAGACCTTTCGTGAGTTCAAGGATGCTCGAAGAAGCCCGTGCCTGTGCCACTGTCATCGAACAGCAGCAGGCCCTGCTCGACCCACGCCTGGCGCCACTCGCCGAACAGCTGCGACGCCTCGACCCACAGGTGGCGCTGACCGTGGCCCGCGGCAGTTCCGACCACGCCGCCAGCTACTTCGCCTACGTCGCCATGCAGCAACTCGGGCTGCCGGTAGCCTCGCTGCCGATGTCGGTGGTTACCCTACAGCAGGCACCGCTGCGCGTGCGCGGCCAGGTCGCGCTGGGCTTCTCGCAGTCGGGACAGAGCCCGGACCTGGTCGACAGCCTGCAGCGCCTGGGCCAGTGCGGCGCAACCACCGTGGCGCTGGTGAACGCCGAAGGCTCGCCATTGCAGCAGGCCTGCCAGCATCACCTGCCGCTGGGCGCCGGCCCGGAGCTTTCCGTGGCGGCGACCAAGAGCTTCGTCGCCACCCTCGGCGCCAGCGCACGCCTGGTCGCCCACTGGGGCCAGGACCGCGCCCTGCTGGCCGCCCTCGAGGCCCTGCCGGCGCAGTTGCGCGAAGCCGCCGCGCTGGACTGGAGCTTCGCCATCGACACCTTGCGCGACTGCGAACGGCTCATGGTGATCGGCCGTGGCGCCGGTTTCGCCATTGCCCAGGAAGCGGCGCTGAAGTTCAAGGAAACCTCGGTGATCCAGGCCGAGGCCTTCAGCAGCGCTGAAGTACGCCACGGCCCGATGGCGCTGATCGACGCCCAGTACCCCTTGCTGGTATTCGCCCCTCGCGGCGTCGAGCAGGCCGGCCTGCTGCAACTGGCCGCCGACATGCGCCAGCGCGGTGCCCGCGTGCTGCTGGCGGCGCCCGCCGACATCGCCGGGCGCGACCTGACCCTGGCCTGCGCCGAGCATCCAGCCCTCGATCCACTACTGGCGATCCAGAGCTTCTACATCATGGCCGCCGGCCTGGCCGAGGCCCGTGGCCTGGACCCGGACCAGCCGCGCCATCTGAGCAAAGTGACCTGTACGCAGTGAAGCCGCGAGGAACAGCGCATGCCCGACAATAACAACATCATTCTCCACGCCCCGCTGGCAGGCCCGCGGGTGGCGCTGGCCGAAGTCCCCGACCCGGTGTTCAGCAGCGGTACCCTGGGCGACGGTATCGCCATCGACCCGCTCGACGGCTGCCTGTATGCGCCCTGCGCCGGCGAAGTGGTGCACCTGGCGCGCACCGGCCATGCCCTGACCCTGCGTGCGGCCAATGGCGCGGAGATCCTCCTGCACATCGGCGTCGACACCGTGCAACTGCTCGGCCGTGGTTTCTCGCCACAGGTCGCGCTCGGCGAGCAGGTCGAACAGGGCCAGGCACTGGTTCACTTCGACCTCGACCTGGTGGCGCAGCATTGCACCAGCCTGGTCACGGTGATGCTGGTGGGCAACGGCCAGGGCTATGAACTGCTCGCCCTTGGCAGCGTCACTGACAGCCTCGGCGAACCACTGCTGGAGGTGCGCGGCAAAGCCATCGCCGGTACGCCATCGGCCGGCGCGCAGGCCCAGGGCAACGCCCGTGGCCAGGCCCGGGTCGCCCACCACGGCGGCCTGCACGCGCGTCCGGCTGCGCTGCTGCGCCAGACCGCGCAACGCTTCCAAAGCCGCATCCTGTTGCACTTCCACGATCGCGAGGCAGCCGTCGACAGCCTGGTGGCGGTCATGGGCCTTGGCGTCGGCGAAGGCGACGAGGTGACCGTGAGCTGCAGCGGGGCAGATTGCCAGGAGGCCCTGCAGGCCATGCTGCAAGCCCTGCAGACACCGACGGTGGGCGAGCGCCACGCCTCACCGGCCGCCGCAGCCCCCGTCACCGCCCAGGCGACTCGTCACGAGCCCGGTGTCATCGGCGGTGTCTGCGCATCGCCCGGCCTGGCCCTCGGCCCCTTGGCCAGGCTCGATGGCATCAGCCTGCCGCCGGACAACGGCGGCAATCACCCGCCCGAACAGCACGCCGCGCTGGATGCCGCCCTGACCGCCGTGCGCCACGCCATCGACCGCGATTGGCGCCACCTGCCGCGTGGCCAGGAAGACGCCGCGGCAATCCTCGAAGCCCACCTGGCGCTGCTCGACGACCCGGCCTTGCTCGACGCCGCCCGTCGCCATATCGACCAGGGCAGCGCCGCCAGCCATGCCTGGAGCCGCGCCATCGATGCCCAGTGCCAGGTACTGCGCAGCCTGGACAACCCACTGCTGGCCGAACGCGCCAACGACCTGCACGACCTGCAGCAGCGTGTGCTGCGCGCCCTGCTCGGCGAAACTCGCGAGCTGCGCCTGCCACCCTCGGCGATCGTCGTCGCCCATGAACTGACCCCGTCCGACCTGCTGCTGCTCGCCCGCCACGATGTCGCCGGCCTGTGCATGGCCGCCGGTGGCGCCACTTCGCACGTGGCCATCCTCGCCCGGGCCCGCGGCCTGCCCTGCCTGGTGGCCCTGGGCGAGACCCTGCTCGAATTGCCCGCCGGCAGCACCCTGGTGGTGGACGCCGACAACGGCCGCCTGGAAACCCGTGCCGCGCCGCAGCGCCTGGCCGAGGTACGCCAGCACTGCCAGCAGCGCCACGAACAACGCCAGCACCAACAGGCCGCCGCCCATCAGCCGGCGCGCACCCGCGATGGTCGCCTGGTCGAGATTGCCGCCAACGTCGCCGGTGCCGACGAAGCCGCCCAGGCCCTGGCCCAGGGCGCCGATGGCGTCGGCCTGCTGCGCAGCGAGTTCCTGTTCGTCGACCGCCACACCGCGCCCGACGAACAGGAACAGCGCCTGGCTTACCAGGCCGTGCTCGATGCCATGGACACGCGTCCGGTGATCATCCGCACCATCGATGTCGGCGGCGACAAGCAGTTGGACTACCTGCCGCTGCCCGCGGAGGCCAACCCGGTGCTGGGCCTGCGCGGCATCCGCCTGGGCCTGGTGCGCCCGCAACTGCTCGACCAGCAGTTGCGCGCCCTGCTCTCGGTCAGCCCCCAGCGGCGCTGCCGGATCATGCTGCCGATGGTCACCGAAGTGGACGAGTTGATCGCCATTCGCCAGCGCCTGGACCAGCTCGCCGACGAACTGGGCGTTGCCGAGCGCGCGGAACTGGGGGTGATGATCGAGGTGCCCGCCGCCGCGCTGCTGGCCGAGCGCCTGGCCGAACATGCCGATTTCTTCTCCATCGGCACCAACGACCTGTCGCAGTACACCCTGGCCATGGACCGCGATCACGCCGGCCTGGCGGCGCGGGTCGACGCCCTGCATCCGGCGCTGCTGCGCCTGATCGACCTCACCTGCCAAGGCGCGGCGAAGCATGGCCGCTGGGTCGGCGTATGTGGCGCCCTGGCCTCCGATCCGCTGGCCACCCCAGTGCTGGTGGGGCTGGGGGTAGCCGAACTGTCGGTCAGCGCGCCGCAGATCGGCGAAATCAAGGCCCGTGTCCGTGAACTTGACGCCGCCCAGTGCCAGCGCTTCAGCCAGGGCCTGCTGGCCCTGTCCAGCGCCGCTGCGGTGCGCCAGGCCTGCCGCGACTTCACCGCGCCGCAAGCGCAAAGCCCGGCCCCCGTGGCCTTACAACAATAATCGGAGCGCATCATGTACCAGCACTTCATCCAGGGCCTGCAACGGCTCGGCCGCGCCTTGATGCTGCCCATCGCCATCCTGCCCATCGCCGGCCTGCTGCTGCGCCTGGGCGACACCGACCTGCTCGACATCGCCCTGGTGCATGACGCCGGGCAGGCGATCTTCGCCAACCTGGCGCTGATCTTCGCGGTCGGCATCGCCGTGGGCTTCGCCCGCGACAACAACGGCACCGCCGGCCTGGCTGGCGCCATCGGCTACCTGGTGCTGGTGGCGACGCTGAAGGTGATAGATCCGGCGATCGACATGGGCATGCTCGCCGGGATCCTCTGCGGCCTGGTCGGTGGCGGCCTGTACAACCGCTTCAAGGACATCAAGCTGCCGGACTACCTGGCATTCTTCGGTGGCCGACGTTTCGTGCCGATCGCCACCGGCCTGTCGGCGGTAATGCTCGGCCTGCTGTTCGGGCTGATCTGGCCGCCGATCCAGCAAGGCATCAACAGCCTCGGCCAGCTGATGCTCGAGAGCGGCAGCATCGGCGCGTTCTTCTTCGGCGTGCTCAACCGGCTGCTGATCATCACCGGCCTGCACCACATCCTCAACAACCTGGTGTGGTTCGTCTTCGGCAGCTTCCAGGGCGCCGGCGGGCAGGTGGTCACTGGCGATCTTGCACGTTACTTCGCCGGCGACCCCAACGCCGGGCAATTCATGGCCGGCATGTTCCCGATGATGATCTTCGGCCTGCCGGCCGCCTGCCTGGCCATGTACCGGCATGCCCTGCCCGGCCGGCGCAAGCTGATCGGCGGGGTGCTGCTGTCGATGGCGCTGACCTCGGCGCTGACCGGGGTGACCGAGCCGATCGAGTTCGCCTTCATGTTCCTCGCGCCGCTGCTGTACCTGATCCATGCGCTGCTGACCGGGCTGTCCATGGCCCTGTGCGACCTGCTGGGAATCCGCCTGGGCTTCACCTTTTCCGGAGGCGCCATCGACATGGCCCTGGGCTGGGGGCGCTCGAGCAATGGCTGGCTGGTGTTCCCGGTGGGGCTGCTGTATGCGCTGGTGTACTACTTCGTGTTCGACTACTGCATCCGCCGCTTCGACCTGAAGACCCCGGGCCGTGAAGAGCAACCCGCCGCAGAGACCACCATGGCCGGCGACGCCGGCCGCGCCCGGCGCTATATCGACGCCCTTGGCGGCAGCGCCAACCTGCACGGCATCGATGCCTGCACCACGCGCCTGCGCCTGGTGCTCGCCGACCGCAGTCTGGCCAACGACGCGACCCTGAAAAGCCTTGGCGCCCTGGCAGTGGTCCGCCCCGGCAGCGGCGGCAGCCTGCAGGTGGTGGTCGGGCCGATGGCCGATGCACTGGCGGATGAACTACGTGCCGAGCTGCCTCATGCGCCAATCGGCAGCTCACTCAGCCCAGACATGCCGGCTCCCGCCACGCAGGCGATACCCGTCGAAGATTGGCTGCAGGCATTGGGCGGCCGCGACAACCTGGTGACAGCGCAGTGCGTGGCGCTAAGTCGGGTACGTATTCAGCTCAAGGATCAGGATCAGGTCAATTCGGCGCAACTGGTGAGCCTGGGTTGCCAGGGCATCAGCAAGCAGGCGGATGGCGTTTGGCATTTGCTGCTGGGTGCTCGAGCCGCGTCACTGAGTCAGGCATTGCACGGTTGATGCAGAAAACAGGGGCTGGAGCAGTCCAGGCAGAAGGTAAAGGAACTCAGCGAGAACCCAAACTTCCAGCCAATCAAGGTCAGTGAGAGTTTGCGCAATACATTCCCTCTGTTCTGAGGCAACCCAATTCCCTGGGCAATAAAAAAGGTGGGCATCTGCCTAATGCCAGTCAGTTAAGCTGACTGGCATTTTCATTTTCGGGTCGGATATTTTGCTGGTCGTTGCTTAACTACTCTCGGGAACCAACGATCAGGTCGTCGATGAGGCAAGATATACTGCGCCGCTGC
>NZ_VWXI01000030.1 GCF_011752525.1 Pantoea sp. Cy-639
AGCATTGGAACCACCTGATCCCATCCCGAACTCAGTAGTGAAACGATGCATCGCCGATGGTAGTGTGGGGCTTCCCCATGTGAGAGTAGGTCATCGTCAAGATTCATTTCGCAAAACCCCTATCTGCGCATGCAGGTAGGGGTTTTGTCTTTTCCGTGCCCGTAAAGCCAGTGCAACCTTGACGCAGCGCCAGGACCTTGGGGCTGCTTTGCAACCCTTGCGCGACACAAGGCCGCTCCTACAGGGGCCAAGCGTTGCAGGAGCCGGTGCCATCCTCATCGCGGAACAAGCCCGCTCCTGCGCAAAAGCCTTTTGCCCGTCGGTGATCTCACCCTCCACCCGCCAAGGGTGCGACAATTATTACCGTTCGTTGACGTGACTTCCCCGTGCCTACCCTGCGTCAAGGCTTAGGTTCGGGGCAATCCTGGCCCCCGGACAGAGCGATGCCAGCGTACCGTGCTGCGCATTTCTGGACTTTCAACCGTCCTATTACTTGAGGTAAGAAGCAAGATGGCCAAGGCCGCCGATGTCGTTGTGCAATGCCTGGAAAACGAAGGTGTCGAGTATGTATTCGGCATCCCCGGCGAGGAGAACCTCGACCTGCTCGAGTCCCTGCGCAAATCGAAGATCAAGCTGGTACTGACCCGCCACGAGCAGTCCGCGGGCTTTATGGCTGCCACCTATGGCCGCCTGACCGGCAAGACCGGCGTCAGCCTGTCGACCCTCGGCCCCGGCGCCACCAACCTGGTGACCGCCAGCGCCTACGCCTATCTGGGCGGTATGCCGATGATGATGATCACCGGCCAGAAGCCGATCAAGAAGTCCAAGCAAGGCCGTTTCCAGATCATTGACGTGTGCGGCATGATGGACCCCATCACCAAGTACACTCACCAGTTCGCCTCGGCCGACAACATCCCGGCGCGCATGCGTGAGGCCTTCCGCTTGGCCGAGGAAGAGAAGCCGGGTGCCGTGCACCTGGAACTGCCTGAAGACATCGCCGCCGAGCAGACCGATGCGCTGCCGATTCCACGCAGCCTGCACCGTCGTCCGCTGGCCGAGCACGTGGCCATCGACGCCGCCGTCGAGAAACTGAAGAACGCCCGCAACCCGATCCTGGTGATTGGTGCCGGCGCCAACCGCAAGATGACCGCCAAGGTCCTCAAGCAACTGATCGACAAGACCGGTATCCCGTTCATCACCACCCAGATGGGTAAAGGTGTGGTCGACGAGCGCCACCCGCGCTTCCTGGGCAACGCCGCGCTGTCGTCCGGTGACTTCGTGCACCGTGCGGTCGAGGCCGCTGACCTGATCGTCAACATTGGTCACGACGTCATCGAGAAACCGCCGTTCTTCATGGTTCGTGGTGGCACCGAAGTGATCCACGTGAGCTTCCGCTCGGCTGAGGTGGATGCCGTGTACTTCCCGCAGGTGGAAGTGATTGGCGACATTGCCAACGCCGTGTGGCAGATCAGCGAAGCGCTGACCGACACCAGCCACTGGGACTTCACCCGTCTGATGGCCATCCGTGAGGCCAACGAGGCGCAGATCGCCGAAGGCGCCGACGACGACCGTTTCCCGGTCTATCCGCAGCGCATGGTTGCCGACATCCGTCGCGCCCTGCCATCCGAAGGCATCGTTGCCCTGGACAACGGTATCTACAAGATCTGGTTCGCCCGTAACTACAAGGCACACAAGCCCAATACCGTGCTGCTGGACAACGCCCTGGCGACCATGGGGGCTGGCCTGCCATCGGCGATGGCCTCGCACCTGGTCTATCCGGACCGTCCGGTGATCTCGGTGTGCGGCGATGGCGGTTTCATGATGAACAGCCAGGAGCTGGAAACGGCAGTGCGCCTGGGCATGCACATCACCGTAGTGATCCTGCGTGACGACGGCTACGGCATGATTCGCTGGAAGCAGGCCAACATGGGCTTCACCGATTTTGGCCTGGACTACGGCAACCCGGACTTCGTCAAGTACGCCGAAGCCTATGGTGCCAACGGCCACCGCGTGGAGAGCGCCGACGGCTTCCTGCCGCTGCTCGAGCACTGCATCAAGACCCCAGGTGTGCACGTGATCGACTGCCCGGTGGACTACAGCGAGAACGACCGCATCCTCAACAGCGAGCTGCGTGAGCGTGCGCTGGCGGTCTAAAAGCTGACAGTCCCGTCGCGGGGCAAGCCCGCTCCTACAGGTCTGATACAGGACCGATGGGGGCGGGATTGACCCGCGATAGCTTCAACCCGGCCAGCGATACCTACCTACCGATATTCCTCTCCTTGCTCTCGGCATGCTCCGCGCCTCATCTTCCCTGAGAGCCTGAGATCATGACCATCGGATCAACTCATAACCATCCTGGCGACCTGGCTATCGAGCCAACCTCTTCAGCCCTACCGTGGGCAGCACGTTTCCCCTCGACGTCTGGCTGGCGAACTAGGTTCAGTACGAAGCCTGGCGGGGACTTGTGCTAGGGTGCTCGCACATTTACCCAGGACACCCCGCCATGCTCCCCGCTCTCAGCGAAAAAGAACTCGACCGCCTCGAAGACCTGTTGATCACCTACGGCAACGACTACTCGGTGCTCAACCTGGCTGAACTCAACGGTTTCTTCACCGCCTTGGCCAGTTCCCCGGTCAAGGTCAACCCGGAACAGTGGTTGCCCGCCGTCGCCGGTGGCAAGGTGCCCAAGTTCAAGAAGCCCGCCCATGAAGAAGCCTACACCGCGCTGATGCTACGTTATGCCAGCCAGGTGGCCGAAGAACTGGCCGATGACCTCGAACACTTCGAGCCGCTGTTCGAGGAAAGCGAAGGCGAGGAGGGGGCGGCAGTCATTCTCGAAGAGTGGTGCTTCGGTTACATGCGCGGTACCCAGGTTGCCGAGTGGGGTGAATTGCCGCCGGTGCAGGACGTCTGGCTCAAGGCTATTTCCCTGCATGGCCTGGAAGACAACTTCGAGCTGCTCGATTCGATGAGTTTCGATGAGCACCAGGCCTGTGTACCGCAGGTGGTGGCGGCTGCGCGCGGGTTGTACCAGTACCAGAAACAGCAGCGACACTGAGGCGACATTCGCCGGCAAGTCGGCTCCTGCCGGGCGCAGTGATTACCTTGCCGGCGAATGGCCTGTGAGACGGCCAATTATTCCACCTGACGAAATACTGGATTGCTCTCGATACTGATTCTGCTGTCAGTCGATCCAGTGCAGCATGTCCTCCAGCAGCGCCACTCCCGGCGCTGACCCGGAGCTTCGAACATGCCAAGTCCGATCAAACTCTACAACTTCCCCCGATCCGGCCACGCCCACCGCATCGAGCTGATGCTGGCGCTGTTGAGCCTGCCCACCGAGCTGGTGTTCGTCGACCTGGCCAAGGGCGAGCACAAGCTGCCTGAGTTCCTCGCCATCAACCCCTTCGGTCAGGTGCCGGTGATCGATGACAACGGCATTGTCATCGCCGATTCCAATGCCATCCTGGTCTACCTGGCCAAAGCCTATGGCGGTGAGCGCTGGCTGCCCGAAGATCCAGTCGGCGCCGCCCGCGTGCAGCGCTGGTTGTCGGTGGCGGCAGGCCCGCTGGCCTTCGGCCCGGCTGCTGCGCGCCTGGTGACCGTGTTCGGTGCCTCGTTCAATACCGACGAAGTCATTGGCCGCGCCCACAGCCTGCTCAAGGTGATCGACGCCGAGCTGGCCAAGGGCCCGTTCCTGGTCGGTGACCATGCGACCATCGCCGATATCGCCAATTACTCGTACATCGCCCACGCGCCGGAAGGCAACGTGTCGCTGGAGCCGTACCCCAACGTACGCGCCTGGCTGGCCCGCATCGAAGCGCTGCCGGGCTTCGTGCCGATGCCGCGTACGGTCATCGGTCTGCAGGCCACGCTCTGAGTCACGAGGTATGCCGCCATGCGTTCGCCCTGGCATGCAGGTGAGAAACGTCTGCAGGAGCAAGTCGGTGTTGCCGAGCGCATGGAGGCATTCGGGCAGAAGGTCATCCGCGACCATATGCCTGAACAGCATCGAGCATTCTTCCGGCAGCTGCCGTTCCTGGTGGCGGCTGCCGTGGACACCGATGGCAAGCCCTGGGCGACGCTGCTCGAAGGCCCTGAGGGCTTCGTCGGCTCGCCCGATCCACGACAACTGCTGATTGCCACCCAACCTGTCGCCGATGACCCGGCCACGTCGGGCCTGGTGGCCGGTGGCGCCATCGGCCTGCTAGGGATCGAGTTGCACACGCGGCGGCGCAACCGCCTCAATGGCCTGATCCGTCGGGCAAGCGCAGGCCAGTTGGAGGTGCTGGTCGAACAGTCGTTCGGCAACTGCCCGCAGTACATCCAGCTGCGCCAGTACGCCCGTGTCGACGAGCCCGCTCAGGCGCGTCAGGACGCATCGACACTCGATGCCATGTCCCGGGCCATGATCGAGCGCGCCGACACCTTCTTCGTCGCCAGCTACGTCGAGCATGAAAACGGCTTGCGCTCGGTGGACGTGTCCCATCGCGGTGGCCGGCCCGGTTTCGTCAGGGTCGAAGGTAATCGCCTGAGCATTCCCGACTATGCCGGCAACCTGCATTTCAACACCTTGGGCAATCTACTGGTGAATCCGCGCGCAGGCCTGTTGTTCGTCGACTTCACTCGCGGCGATGTGCTGCAGGTGTACGGGCGAGCCGAGGTGCTGCTCGACAGCCCGCTGATCGGCACCTTCGAAGGAGCCGAGCGGATCTGGACCGTGGAGGTCGAGCAGGTAGTGCTCCGCCCAGCCGCCGTGTCGCTGCGCTGGGCATTCCAGGAGTACGCTCCCACGAGCCTGGCAACCGGCACCTGGACCGAGGCCGAGCAGCGTCTGCAACAGCGCGAGCGGCAGCGCCAATGGCTGAGCTGGCGCGTGCTACGCATCGAGCAGGAAAGCCGCGATATCCGCTCCTTCTACCTGCAACCCGAAGATGGCACGGCAGTGACTTTCGCGCCTGGCCAGCATATTCCCGTGCGCTTGCAGATCGAGGGGCAGACGCCGTTGATTCGCACCTACAGCCTGTCCAGCGCGCCCTCCGATGGCGATCTGCGCATCAGTGTCAAGGCGCAGGGGGCGGCCTCGCGGTATCTGCATCAACAGGTGAAGGTCGGCGATCGCCTGGAGGTGCGCCTGCCCATGGGCCGCTTCATTCTGGATCCGCAGAGCGACAGGCCCCTCGTGCTGATCGGCGCGGGTGTCGGTATCACCCCGCTGATCGCCATGCTCCGCGAGCAGTTGGCCAAGACGCCGGGGCGGCGCATCTACCTGTTCCACGGTGGCCGTACGTTGGCTGACCTGCCGTTCCAGCAGGAGCTTGCCGCACTCGAACGGCGTGGCAACGGGTTGTTGACCATCCACCGGGCCCTGAGCCAGCCCGAGCCTGGCGCCGATGCGTTTGCCGGGCGGCTGGGGATCGCCCAGATCAAGGCCACGCTGGCCCTGGATGACTACGACTTCTACCTGTGCGGCCCGGCCAGCTTTACCCAGGAGCTCTACGAAGGCCTGCGCGAGGTGCATGTACCCGATGCGCGCATCCATGCCGAAGCCTTCGGACCTTCGACCCTGCGCCGTCACACGGACGCCCTGCTGCCTGCGCTGCAGCAACCTCCGGCCGCCAGTGAGCCGGTACCGGTGCGCTTTGCCCGTTCCGCCAAGGAGGCACGCTGGACGCCGGGTAGCGGTACGTTGCTGGAGCTGGCGGAGCGCCGTGGCCTGGCGCCGGATTTCAGTTGCCGCGGGGGATCCTGCGGTACGTGCAAGACCCGCCTGCTCGGCGGCCAGGTCCACTACCCGAACCCGCCTGCCGAAATGCCCGAGCAGGGGACGATACTGATCTGCTGCGCGGTGCCGGCGCAGGCAGAGCCCGGCGCTCAGGCGTTGGTACTGGAATTGTGAGGCTGCTGCTGCGATTGGTCTGATCATGCTTCGTCGGAACGGGCTTGCCCTGCGACGAAGTCAGGCAAGGTGTCTCGCCTTCATCCCACGTCAATCGTGTACAGCAGCGGGGGAGCCCTGCACAATCCTTCGCGTCAGCGGATAATCCCTTCCACCCGGCCGCCAGGAGCTCGCATGGACCAGATCCACCTGATGAAGGTGTTCGTCGCCGTCGGCGAGCTGGAAAGCTTCGCCGCCGCCGCGCGCCGCCTGGCGATTTCGCCGGCGGCGGTGACTCGCGCGGTCAGCGCCCTGGAGGAGCAGCTCGGGGTCAAGCTGCTGCTGCGCACCACCCGCAGCGTGCGCCTGACCGAAGCCGGTGGCCGCTACCTGGAAGACACCCGGCATATCCTCGCCAGCATCGTAGAGGCCAACGAGGCCGCCGCCGGCATCAACGCCGCGCCCAAGGGCGACCTGGCGGTGACCGCGCCGATCCTGTTCGGCAAGAAGTTCGTCATGCCCTGCATCGTCCGCTACCTGCAGCAGTACCCCGAGGTGGATGTGTCGGCGTACTTCCTCGATCGGGTGGTGAACCTGGTGGAAGAAGGCATGGATGTGGCCGTGCGCATCGGCCAATTGCCCGACTCCGGCCTCAAGGCCTTGCGCGTGGGCAGCATGCGCCGCCTGCTATGCGCCTCGCCCGAGTACCTGGCGCGCCATGGCACCCCGCGTCATCCTTGCGAGTTGCAAAAGCATGAAGTCATCGCCGCGGGTACCCTGTCGCCACGGACCGACTGGCGCTTCGGCGCGATCGACGACCCGACCCTGATCCGCATGAAGCCACGCCTGACCGTGACCAGCAACGACGCCGCCATTGCCGCCGCCAGTGCCGGGCTGGGCATTGCCCGCCTGTTGTCGTACCAAGTGTCCGACGAGCTGGCGGCGGGACGGTTGCAGGTGATCCTCGCCGAATACGAAGAGGCGCCATGGCCGATCCATATCCTGCATCGCGAGAGCAAGTACGGCTCGACCAAGGTCCGCACGTTCATCGATATGCTGGCCGAGCACCTGCGCAGTCAGGTGCATCTGTGCTGAGTTCCCGCCAGAGACCGCCCTCAGAGGTGCCTGTGGGCGCTGGCGCGCGGAGCAATCCCTGAAGCCAGTGCAAGGCTAGCCCTTCACCTGCCGTCGAGCACCTTGGCCAAGGCTTTCACCGCCACCGCCATCTCCCCCGGCGTCTGCGCGGCAAACCCCATCAACAAGCCCACATCGTTCCTCGGCGTGGCATACAGGCTGCCGAGCCCCATCAGATCGATACCTGCCGCCTTGGCCGCCTTGACCACCGCATCTTCCGGCAGATCCCGGTGGAAATGGCAGGCCATCTGCAAGCCCCCGGCTGGCACCTGCGGCGCGAGAAAAGCGCCCAGGTGCTCGCGCACCAGTCCAGCCAACGCATCCCGCCGTCGACCGTAGAGCGTGCGCATGCTGCGCACGTGGGCACCGAAATGCCCACCCTCGATGAACCTGGCCAGGGTCAGCTGGGCGACCGAGGCCGTATGCCCGTCTTGCAAGGTACGCGCCGCGGTCATCGGTGCGACCAGCTGGGGCGGCAGGACCAGGTAGCCGATCCGCAACCCGGCGAACAGCGACTTGGTGAAGGTGCCGATATAGAGCGTGCGCCCATGCGGGTCGAGCCCCTGCACGCAGGCTGTGGGCCGGCCTTCGTAGTGGAATTCGCTATCGTAGTCGTCCTCGATGATCCAGGCCCGCTGCTGGTGTGCCCATTCGATCGCCTGCAAGCGCCGGTCCAGCGATAGGGTAGCGCCGGTCGGGTACTGGTGGGAGGGGGTGAGGAACAGGGCCCCGGCATCCGGCGCAAGCCGAGCCATGGCATCCACCTGCATGCCACGGTCGTCCACGGGGACTGGTAGGCATTCCAGTCCGGCGGCGGTGGCGGCCTTGCGGGTGCCCTGGTACAGCGGATCTTCGACCAGGACTTGTTCGCCTGGGTCCATGAGCACCTGGGCGCACAGGCCAAGGGCTTGCTGCGAGCTGGTGAGGATCAGGATGCGTTCGGCGGATGCTTGCGCCCCGCGTTCGAGGTTGAGGTAGTCGGCGATTGCCCTGCGCAAGGGAGCCATGCCCTGCGGCTCGCTGGGTTCCAGTGCCCGCGTGCCGTATTCCTTGTACACCTGGCGCTCCAGCTTCTCCCAGATGGCCAGGGGGAAGTGCCGGGTTTCGGCCACGCCCGGGGCGAAGGGGCGGGGCGACTGGAAGTTGTGGACGCCCCCGCTCTGCAACAGCGCTTCACCGCGGCGGCTCAACTGCACCGGGGCTTCGCTGTGTGCCGGGCGCTGGCGCTTGCGCAGCGGCAGGCAGCGGGCTCGTTGCGATACAAAGCTACCGCTGCCCACGCGCCGCTCGATAAAACCCTCGGCGTGCAACTGACTGTAGGCCGACTCCACGGTATCCCGCGAGACGCCCAGGGACTGGGCCAGCGGGCGCGAGGCGGGCAGCGCCTTGCCCACCGGCAGTGCCCCGTCGAGGATCAACTGGCGGATCGCCCGCTGGATGCGCACATGCAAGGCTTGCGCGTTGTGGGCGGGATCGTTGATCCAGGCTTTCACTGATTCCAGTTGCGCGTGTTTGAACATTGGCCTCACTCCCTGGCTGATGGATCTGATGGATGACTGCCAATGCCGGCGCCCCTTTCCGACCGGTCCGGCAGGCGACCGCGTGCCCTGCAGGAGCGGCCTTGTGTCGTGCAAGGGGCGCAAAGCGCCCCCAGCAATCTCAAGCCTTACGCTGATCCACAATCCCTGAATGGTCTGGCTGTTGCAGATAAATTGGCAGGTAAATACCAGCCATTTATCCGCTATAAAACTCAGGTCCGCAAGCAACCACCAAGGAAGGCACGCGCTACGGGCAGGCCGGCCCCTCATTCATTCAAACTGCTTTGCCCAAAAGGGGTTCCAACGATGACCACCACCCAACTGCCCGTTTTCATTCGCGAAGTGAAGCAAGCCGACCTGCCCTCATGGCGCGACCACTGGGCGCAATACCAGGCCTTCTACCAGGTAGACCTGGGCCCAGCCATCACCGAGCGCACCTGGGCCCGCTTCTTCGATCCAGCCGAGCCCATGCACTGCGCCGTGGCCACCGATGGCGAGCGGATCTTCGGCTTCGTCCACTATGTGTTCCACCGCTCGACCTGGGGTTGCAACGACTTCTGCTATCTGGAAGACCTGTTCGTGTGCCCGAGCGCAAGGGGGCGGATGATCGGCAAGCAACTGATCGAGTTCGTTCAGGGGCGGGCGCGTGAGCAACAGTGCGACCGGCTGTACTGGCATACCCAGGCAACCAACAAGACCGCGCAGCGGCTGTATGACTGGATTGCCGAGAGGCCGGGGGTGATCGAGTATCGGATGCAACTGGGCTGAGCGCATCCCCTGTTGGGCCTGTAGAGGCCGGCTTGTCCGCGCTATCTCAAGGGCATGCCACTGGCTTCGCCAGTGGCTGTGGGATGAGTCTGCCTCTCAAGCTTCATCCGTCATGAATCCATTTAGTGAAGGGGGAAGCACCAGATGGATGTGATGGGTGAGGTCCAGGTGATCGAGCGCATGCGTATGCTGGTAAGCCTTTCGCCTAGCTGGCAGAAGCGCGCTACCCACGCATGATTCGCCCGGACACGCTACGGACTGTGCAAGGTCGGATCGACAGGACCATCGCCTTGCTTTGCTGAACACTTCGTGCAGGGCATGGCACCCGTCTGGTCGGTATCGCGAACGAGCTTATTCCCACAAGGCCCGTATCACGGCTGCACCACGATCCCCCGCTCGCGGGTATGCGCCTTCCACTGCGCCAATAGCCAGCCCCCTTGTCCGCTGAACAGCTCTCCAGTCGGCATGCACCTGGCAATGCGTACCAGGCGGAAATGCCGAAACTCCCCGCGCAGCTCACACCACGCCGCGAGAATGCGAAACCCGTCGAAGTAGCCCAGCGACACCGGGCGGATCGTCCGCTGGGTGCATGCCCCGGCCATATCGGCATAGTCGATCACCACCTTGCGCTCATCGCGAATGGCATTGCGCAGCAGCGTGGCCACTGCGCCATCGTCATCCTCTGCCTGGCCTGGCCCGGCGAACAGCGGCACCTTCTCGAGCAGCTGCAATGCCTGCGGCCCCAGCACCGCCCGCAGCTTGGCCTGCACCCCGCACGCCGCTTCGGACAGCGCCGGGTCGGTGCGCCGCTGTACCCAGCGCAGGCCCAGCAGCAAGGCCTCCAGCTCGACCGGGTCGAACATCAGCGCCGGTAGCAGGTAGCCCGGCTTGAGCACATACCCCACGCCCGGCTCACCGTGGATATCGGCCCCTTGCTGCTGCAGCGTGGCGATATCCCGGTACAGGGTCCGCAGGCTGACGTTCAGTTCCCGCGCGAGCACCTGCCCACTGACGGGGTGACGGTGGCAGCGCAGGCGCTGGAGCAGGTTGAGCAGGCGTTCGGTGCGGGTCATGGCGGCATGCTGACAGAAATTGTCAGTAGCGTCGAATAGGCTGCGGGCTCTCATTCAACGAAAGGTGCAGCATCATGATCCAGCCCAACCTGTTTGTACTCTACGTCGCCGACCCAACTGTCAGCAGCGCGTTCTATGAACGCTTGCTCGGGCGTGCGCCGTTGCGCTCGTTTCCTACCTTCGTGGCATTCGCCTTCAGCGATCACCTGCACCTGGGACTGTGGTCGGAGCAGGCGCCGAACTTCCATTCCGGGGGTACCGGGCAGCGCATGGAGTTTGGTTTCATGGTGGACAGCGAAGCCGAGGTCGAAGCGCTGCATGCCCGTTGGCAGGCCTTGGGCGTACGCATCGAGCAGCCCCTGGCGCGGGCGGTGTTCGGCCTGACCTTCGTCGCCCTCGACCCTGATGGCCACCGTTTGCGAGTCTGCTTGCCGGACTGAACGGGGTAGGGCTACTGCCGACCCGCGATGGGCCGCAAAGCGGCCCTGATACCTGGCCTGATCGCGGCTAATAAAAAAGGCTGCTCGAAGGCAGCCTTTCTTAAGTGCTGGATGATCAATCCCAGCTCAGAGCACCACCAGTCTGGTACTCGATAACGCGAGTCTCAAAGAAGTTCTTCTCCTTCTTCAAGTCCATGATCTCGCTCATCCATGGGAACGGGTTGGTAGTCCCTGGATACTCTTCCTTCAGACCAATCTGGGTCAGGCGACGGTTGGCGATGAACTTGAGGTAATCCTCCATCATCGCCGCGTTCATGCCCAGCACGCCGCGTGGCATGGTGTCACGAGCGTATTCGATCTCCAGCTGGGTACCCTGCAGAATCATCTGGGTAGCCTCTTCCTTCATCGCGGCATCCCACAGGTGCGGGTTCTCGATCTTGATCTGGTTGATCACGTCGATGCCGAAGTTCAGGTGCATGGACTCGTCACGCAGGATGTACTGGAACTGCTCGGCGACGCCGGTCATCTTGTTGCGACGGCCCATGGACAGGATCTGGGTGAAACCGCAGTAGAAGAAGATGCCTTCGAGTACGCAGTAGTAGGCGATCAGGTTGCGCAGCAGCTCTTTGTCGGTCTCGACGGTGCCGGTGTTGAACTCCGGGTCCGAGATGGCGCGGGTGTACTTCAGGCCCCAGGCCGCCTTCTTAGCGACCGACGGGATCTCGTGGTACATGTTGAAGATCTCGCCTTCATCCATGCCCAGCGACTCGATGCAGTACTGGTAGGCGTGGGTGTGGATCGCCTCTTCGAAGGCCTGGCGCAGGATGTACTGGCGGCACTCGGGGTTGGTGATCAGGCGGTACACGGCCAGGGCCAGGTTGTTGGCAACCAGCGAGTCGGCGGTGGAGAAGAAGCCGAGGTTGCGCATCACGATGCGGCGCTCGTCTTCGGTCAGGCCGTCCTGGCTCTTCCACAGGGCGATGTCGGCGGTCATGTTGACCTCTTGCGGCATCCAGTGGTTGGCGCAGCCGTCGAGGTACTTCTGCCAGGCCCAGTCGTACTTGAACGGGACCAGCTGGTTGAGGTCGGCGCGGCAGTTGATCATGCGCTTCTCGTCGACCGCGACGCGGGCCGAGGAGCCTTCCAGCTCGGCCAGGCCTTCGGCGATGTCCAGGGCGTCCAGGGCAGCCTTGGCGCGCTTGACGGCGTCGGAGTCGGAAGCGGTGGCGGCGCGGGCTTCCAGGGCGGCGGCACCGCCGGCGCTGTCGAGCTTGTCGAGGGTGGTGGTGGCAGCGGCTTGTGCGCCGGTGTTGCCCTTGGCGGCGACTTCGCCGTCTTCTTTGTCGAATTCGTCCCAGCTCAGCATGGTGAGATCTCCTGCTTGAGGGCCATCAATGAGTATGGCCGGTGGATCTTGGTTGCGGTGCGGTGCACGCAAATCTGGAATGCCCGGGGAGGGCTGACCGGGGCGTTGGGCCCCGGCTTGTTGTGTCTGGCTGTGGGGAGGTGCTGGCAAGCCAGCTCCCACAGGGTTCTGCGCCGTGGCGCAGAAAAGAGGCTACCCGGGGGTAGCCTCTGCGCGCCTTACTGGCAGGCTTCGCAATCCGGCTCGTCGATGGCGCAGGCCTTCGGTACCGGGGCTGGGCCCGCGGCCTGGACCGGGGCGCTGTCGCCGCCGCTCGACACGGCGTTGAGCTTGCCGGTGTTGATGGTCGACTTCTCGGTGCTGGTCGCGGCCAGGGCACGGAGGTAGTAGGTGGTCTTCAGACCACGGTACCAGGCCATGCGGTAGGTCACGTCCAGCTTCTTGCCCGAGGCGCCGGCGATGTACAGGTTCAGCGACTGGGCCTGGTCGATCCACTTCTGGCGACGCGAGGCGGCGTCGACGATCCACTTGGTCTCGACTTCGAACGCGGTGGCGTACAGGTCCTTCAGCTCTTGCGGGATACGCTCGATCTGCTGCACCGAACCGTCGTAGTACTTCAGGTCGTTGATCATCACCGAGTCCCACAGGCCGCGGGCCTTCAGGTCGCGGACCAGGTACGGGTTGATCACGGTGAATTCGCCCGACAGGTTCGATTTCACGTACAGGTTCTGGTAGGTCGGCTCGATCGACTGCGACACGCCGGTGATGTTGGCGATGGTCGCGGTTGGCGCGATGGCCATGATGTTCGAGTTGCGAATACCTTTCTTGACGCGCTCGCGCACCGGTGCCCAGTCCAGGCTCTCGGTCAGGTCGACGTCGATGTACTTCTGGCCACGGGCCTCGATCAGGATCTGCTGGCTGTCCAGCGGCAGGATGCCCTTGGACCACAGCGAACCCTGGAAGGTCTCGTAGGCGCCGCGCTCGTCGGCCAGGTCGCAGGAAGCCTGGATCGCGTAGTAGCTGACCGCTTCCATCGACTTGTCGGCGAACTCGACGGCAGCATCGGAGCCGTACGGGATGTGCTGCAGGTACAGCGCGTCCTGGAAGCCCATGATGCCCAGGCCCACCGGGCGGTGCTTGAAGTTCGAGTTGCGCGCTTGCGGCACCGAGTAGTAGTTGATGTCGATCACGTTGTCGAGCATGCGCACGGCGGTGTTCACGGTGCGTTGCAGCTTGGCGGTGTCCAGCTTGCCGTCGATGATGTGGTTCGGCAGGTTGATCGAGC
The DNA here is from genome assembly GCF_011752525.1 of Pantoea sp. Cy-639. Classification (GTDB taxonomy): domain Bacteria; phylum Pseudomonadota; class Gammaproteobacteria; order Pseudomonadales; family Pseudomonadaceae; genus Aquipseudomonas. The sequence goes on from NZ_VWXI01000030.1 coordinate 13,483, forward strand.
CCAGGTTGCAGACCGCGATCTCGTCCTTGTTGGTGTTCAGGGTGATCTCGGTGCACAGGTTCGAGCTGTGGACCACGCCCACGTGCTGCTGCGGGCTACGCAGGTTGCACGGGTCCTTGAAGGTCAGCCATGGGTGGCCGGTCTCGAACAGCATCGACAGCATCTTGCGCCACAGGTCTTTGGCCTGGATGGTCTTGAATACCTTGATCTTGTTGTACTCGGTCAGGGCTTCGTAGTACTCGTAGCGCTCTTCGAAGGCCTTGCCGGTCAGGTCGTGCAGATCAGGCACTTCGGACGGCGAGAACAGGGTCCACTTGCCGTCGTCGAAGACGCGCTTCATGAACAGGTCAGGGATCCAGTTGGCGGTGTTCATGTCGTGGGTACGACGACGGTCGTCACCGGTGTTCTTGCGCAGCTCGATGAACTCTTCGATATCGAGGTGCCAGGTTTCCAGGTAGGCGCACACGGCGCCCTTGCGCTTGCCACCCTGGTTGACGGCGACGGCGGTGTCGTTGACCACTTTCAGGAACGGCACGACGCCTTGCGACTTGCCGTTGGTGCCCTTGATGTACGAGCCCAGTGCACGCACTGGCGTCCAGTCGTTGCCCAGGCCACCGGCGAATTTCGACAGCATGGCGTTGTCGTGGATCGCGTGGTAGATGCCCGACAGGTCGTCCGGCACGGTGGTCAGGTAGCAGCTCGACAGCTGCGGGCGCAGGGTGCCGGCGTTGAACAGGGTCGGGGTCGAGGCCATGTAGTCGAACGACGACAACAGGTTGTAGAACTCGATCGCGCGGGCTTCCTTGTCTTTCTCTTCCAGCGCCAGGCCCATGGCCACACGCATGAAGAACACCTGAGGCAGCTCGAAGCGCACGCCATCCTTGTGGATGAAGTAGCGGTCGTACAGGGTCTGCAGGCCCAGGTAGGTGAACTGCTGGTCGCGCTCGTGGTTGATCGCCTTGCCCATGCGCTCCAGGTCGTAGCCTTTGAGCGCTGGGTCGAGCAGTTCGAACTCGACGCCTTTCTCGATGTAGGCCGGCAGGGCCTTGGCGTACAGCTCGGCCATCTCGTGGTGGGTGGCGCTGTCGGCCACGCCCAGGAAGCCCAGGCCTTCGGCGCGCAGGGTGTCCATCAGCAGGCGGGCGGTGACGAACGAGTAGTTCGGCTCGCGCTCGACCAGGGTACGGGCGGTCATCACCAGGGCGGTGTTGACGTCCTTCAGGGCGACGCCGTCGTACAGGTTCTTCAGGGTGTCGCGCTGGATCAGCTCGCCATCGACTTCGGCCAGGCCTTCGCAGGCTTCGCTGATGATGGTGTTCAGGCGGGCCATGTCCAGAGGGGCCAGGCTGCCGTCGGCGAGGGTGATGCGGATGCTTGGGTGCGGCTCGACCACCGAATCGGTGTTGGCGCGGGTGGCGCGCTCTTTCGCGCGCTGGTCGCGGTAGATCACGTAGTCGCGGGCGACTTTCTGCTCGCCGGCGCGCATCAGGGCCAGTTCGACCTGGTCCTGGATTTCTTCGATGTGGATGGTGCCACCCGATGGCATGCGACGCTTGAACGTGGCGGTGACCTGCTCGGTCAGGCGCGCGACGGTGTCGTGGATGCGCGACGAGGCGGCGGCGGTGCCGCCTTCAACTGCGAGGAACGCCTTGGTGATGGCTACGGTGATCTTGTCGTCGGTGTAGGGGACGACAGTGCCGTTGCGCTTGATCACGCGCAGTTGGCCAGGCGCGGTGGCAGCCAGATCCTGGTTCGAATCGGCGGCCTGCGGCGCTTTGCCCTGCGGGTTCTCGCGAGTTGTGTCGGTTTGCATGGGTGGGTGTCTCCACAGTTTCTATAGTGTTCAGGCGCCTGTTGGGCGCCCACCGTTCCGTCCACTTGCTCGATGGCCGTCGCGGGGATGGGCATGCATGCGCATCCGCCCGCTCGGGCTTACCGACTTCGGGACAGATCAGGAATAAGGGCAATAACCTGCCGCTCCCTGGCCGAAGTCAAAGGTTCCGGGCGTACCCGGAATCTGTTGCTGATGCGTGCGGGGCCTTGCCTGCAACACGCATGCCCGAACAAGGTCGTCTGGGCCCTTGCCTCGGTCGCCTCCGCTGGAGCGGTTTGGCTGCTGGAATCACGTTAAGTTCAGACAGAAAATTCGCTTGAATTTGCCTGTTGACTTGTGTTTGTGATTTTGCACGAAACCCAATATCTAGTGGTTCGCTGCGATAGGGATACAAGATAATGCGGTCTGGGGGGCTTTGCAAGGCGAGCGCCTGTGGATAAGTTGTGGGTACTTTGTGAGTGATTCGTGGGTATCGGCTGTAGGCCTTGTCCCAAGTGGTTTGCACTATTTTTTGCCGCTGCCACGCCCTGCCGCAGAATTTTGCGGGCGCGAACCCTATCACAAAAAACGGTTCAGTCGAGGGGTTCGCGAGGTGGTTGGCAGGGGTGGGGGCGCGACGTAGTATCCGGGGCTGATATTGCGCTTTGGTGAAGGCGGATTTTCGCTGGAATCAAAGGGTTGTGCTGGCCTTGTCGCGCGATGGGCCGACACAGGCAACAGCAAGGCCCGACAAAAACCAGAAGAAAGGTAAGGCCATGGACCAGCCAATCAACCGCATCCTCATCGTCGAGGACGACCAGCGCCTGGCCGAGCTCACCGCCGAGTACCTCCAGGCCAACGGCTTCGAGGTGGCGGTGGAAGGCGATGGCGGCCGCGCCGTGCGTCGCATCATCGACAGCCAGCCGGACCTGGTGGTCCTCGACCTCATGCTGCCCGGCGAGGACGGCCTGAGCATCTGCCGTCGGGTACGCGGCCAGTACGCCGGCCCGATCCTCATGCTCACCGCGCGCAGCGACGAGCTCGATCAGGTCCAGGGCCTGGACCAGGGGGCCGACGACTACGTGTGCAAACCGGTGCGCCCGCGCCTGCTGCTGGCGCGCATCAACGCCCTGTTGCGTCGCAGCGAAGCCCCGGAGCGGCGCCAGGACCTGACCTTCGGCCCGTTGCACATAGACAGTCGTCTGCGCGAGGCGCGTCTGAATGGCCAACTGGTCGAGCTGACCAGCGCCGAATTCGACCTGCTCTGGCTGTTGGCCAGCAACACCGGGCGGGTACTGTCCCGCGAGGAGATCTTCACCTCGCTGCGCGGCGTCGGCTACGACGGCCAGGACCGCTCCATCGACGTGCGCATCTCGAAGATCCGCCCCAAGATCGGCGACGACCCGATCACCCCGCGCTTGATCAAGACCCTGCGCAGCAAGGGCTACCTGTTCGTCGGCGAGGCGCCATGAACTCGATCTTCCTGCGCATCTACGGCGGCATGCTCGCCGTGCTGGTACTGGTGGCCGTGCTCGGCGTGCTCAGCCTGCACCTGGTCAACCAGGTACGCGCCGAGCAGCATCGCGAGCGCCTGGCCCAGGGCACCTTCAGCCTGATGGCCGACAACCTGGCGCAGCAGAACGCGGTGGAGCGCACCCGCTCGCTGATGATCTGGGGGCGCCTGCTCGGCGTGCCGCTGCAGGTGCAGCCGCTGTCGGCGTTCACCCTCGACGGCGGCCAGCGCGCCCGGCTGTACCGCGACCTGGTGGTGGTGGAGAAAACCGGTCCGCATGCTGCCCGGGTGCTGCGCCGGGTCGGCCGCGAGGACCTGCTGCTGGTGGCCGAGGTCAAGCAGATCAGCGAGCAACTGGCCCGCGCCACGCTCTACCTGCTGGCCGACGAGTTGGTGCGTTACCCGGTGACCGAGCAGCAGGCCCGCCTGGCGCAGATCCGTCACGACAAGGGCTTCGGCTTCAATGTCGCGCTGCAACGCATCGAGCGCGCCGCGCTGGATGATGACCAGCGGCGGCGGGTGGAGGAGGGCGACACGGTGATGGCGCTGGGTCGGGACGGTGATTCGATCCGGGTGTTCGCCGGGTTGTCCGGTTCGCCCTGGGTGCTGGAGATCGGCCCGCTGTATCAGCTCAATCCGTATCCGCCGCAGTTGCTGATCCTGATTGCTTTCCTCGGCCTGTGCCTGATCGGCCTGGTGGTCTACCTGCTGGTGCGCCAGCTGGAACGGCGGGTCTCGGGGCTCGAAGTGGCCGCCACGCGCATCGCCCAGGGCAGCCTCGATACCCGGGTACCGGCCGGCGATGCCGATTCGGTGGGGCGCCTGGCTGCCGCTTTCAATGGCATGGCCGAGCACTTGCAGCGCTCGCTGACCATGCAGCGCGAACTGGTGCGGGCGGTGTCCCACGAATTGCGCACGCCGGTGGCACGGCTGCGTTTTGGCCTGGAGATGATCGAGAGCGCCAGCACCGAGCAGGCCCGGGCCAAGCACCTGGCCGGCATGGACGGCGATATCCAGGACCTGGACAAGCTGGTCGACGAGATGCTGACCTACGCCCGCCTGGAGCAGGGCGCGCCGGCGCTGGATTTCCAGGCGCTGGACCTGGACGCCTTGCTGGCGCGGGTGATCGCCGAGCTGGCGCCGCTGCGTGCCGAGGTCCGGGTGGTACGCGGCGAATGCCACGGGCTGGACGCTGGCCAGGCGTGGGTCGAGGCCGAGCCGCGCTACCTGCATCGGGCCTTGCAGAACCTGGTGCGCAATGCCATGCGCCATGCCGAGTCCGAGGTACGGCTGAGCTATGAGTTGGGCCAGCAGCGCTGTCGAATCGATGTCGAGGACGATGGGCCCGGCATTCCGGAGGGGGTGTGGGATCGAATCTTCACCCCCTTCACCCGCCTGGACGACAGTCGCACCCGGGCCTCGGGCGGGCATGGCCTGGGGTTGTCGATCGTGCGACGGATCATCTACTGGCACGGTGGCCGTGCCCTGGTCGGACGCAGCGCGGCGCTGGGCGGGGCCAGCTTCAGTTTGAGCTGGCCACGCCAGCAGCCGCGTGACTAGACGCTGATCAGGCTGAGCAGGTGGCCATCCTGTACGCAGAACTGGCCATCGAGCTCGACGCCGTGGCGCCACTCGGCCGACAGGTCGGTGAGCAGGCGCAGGCGGGCGTGGCCGTCGGCGGACCAGGTCAGCAGTTCGGCGTGCTCGAAGTAGAAGCGCTGGTGGGTCAGCGGGTAGAGGGTCTTGAACAGGCTTTCCTTGAGCGAGAACGTCAATGTCACGGCCAGCGCCTGCTGGCTGCGATCCAGGCGCTCGAGCTCCGCGGCAGTGAGGATCTCGCCGGCCAGGCGCTCGGCGCGCTCCTCATCCAGCAGGCTTTCCTGATCCAGTCCCAGGCCGCGGCAGGCGCCGTCGACGGCCACTACCGCGGCGGCCCAGCCCTGGCCGTGGGTGATCGAGCCATGGATGCCGACGGGCCAGATGGGCGAGCGGTCCTCGTGGCTGGCCGGCACGTAGTCGCGGCCGTCCAGGCGCTGCAGGGCGGCGCGGGCGCAGACCCGGCCAGCCAGGTATTCGGCCTGACGCTTGGCCACCGAGCGTTGCAGGTTCGGCGTCTGCGCGATGCCGGCGCGCTGGAAGTCGTCGGCGGCCAGGCGGGCCGGGTCGAAGGCGCAACTGACCAGCACCGCGCCGGGGAGCGGGCGGGGCAGGGGCCAGTGGTGCTGAAGCGGGGCGCAGCAGAGGGGGAGTCTGTTCATGCCGGGTATTGTGCCATGGCGCGCAGATTGCCGGGGCTGCTGCGCAGCCCATCGCAGGCTGACGCCAGCTCCCACAGAGGTATCGCAGGTGACGCCAGCTCCCACAGGTGTATCGCAGCACTTGAAGCCTGCACGGTACTTGTATAGGAGCTGGCGCCAGCCTGCGATGGCCCTTCAGTCGAGCGCCTTCTTGAAGAACACCTGCATATCCTTCCACGAGCTCTCGTCAGCCGCCTTGTCATAGCCGATATCCGGACCGCCATGCTCGCCATGGCTCAAACGGTCGGCATCCGGGTTGGTAAACCCGTGCTTGGCCCCGGGGATCCCGACGAACTTCATGTCCGCCCCGGCATCGTGCATTTCCTTCTTGAATGCCATCACCTGCTCCGGCGTGACCATGCTGTCGGCCTCGCCATGCTCCACCAGGATCTTGGCCCGGATCACCCCGGGCTTGGCCGGCGTCTGGGTCGCCAGGGCGCCGTGGAAGCTCACCACGGCATCGAGCTTCTCGCCGCGGCGCGCGGCGTCGAGCACCACCTTGCCGCCGAAGCAGTAGCCCACGGCGCCGAGTTCGTGCTGGTTGGTGTTCGGTTGCTCCTTGAGCAGCTTGAGCCCCGCGTCGAAGCGCCTGGCCGCGGCCTCGGGGTCCTTCATCGCCTCGGCCATGAACGCCTGGGCGTCCTGGGGATGCTCGGTGTGCTTGCCCTTGCCGTACATGTCGATGGCCAGGGCGTGGTAGCCCAGGGCGGCGAGATCGCGCGCGCGGCGCTTGGCGTAGTCGTTCAGCCCCCACCACTCATGCACCACGACGATCCCCGGGCGATCGCCTTCGACGGCATCGTCGTAGGCGTAGTAGCCGATCAGCGGATTGCCGTCGTCATCCTGGTAGCGGATTTCGCGGGTCTGCACCGCCGCCTGGACCAGGCTGGCGCTGCACAACAAGACCAAGGCAAGCAGGGAACGCATGGTCAAACTCCTTTATCGGTGTTGGCCGCTTCGTTCAGCCGCGATTCAGGCTGGGTTCAGCGGTGGTTCAGGGCGACCTCCCTACTCTAGCCCCCAGACCGAAACAGCGCATCCAACTGGAGTAAGAACCCATGAAAAGTCTCAACACCCTGCTCGCCGCCATGGCCGTCTGCGCCGCCGGTATCGCCACCAGCGCCCAGGCCGATGACACGTTCGCCAGCCTGACCTACGGCCAGACCAGCGACAAGGTTCGCAAGTCCGGCCTGCTGCAGCGCAATACCGACCACCTCAACGCCGACGGCGTCATCGGCAAGGACAGCACCTGGGGCGTACGCCTGGGCAAGATCAACGACCAGGGCCGCTACTACGCTACCTATGACAACGTCTCCGGCGACCACAGCGGCGTGAAGCTGCGCCAGGAGAACCTGCTGGGCAGCTATGACCTGTTCCTGCCGGTGGGCGACACCACCAAGCTGTTCGGTGGCGCCACCCTCGGCATGACCAAGCTGACCCAGGATTCCCCGGGTGCCCGCCGCGACACCGACTACGGCTATGCTGCCGGCCTGCAGGCTGGCGTGATCCAGGAAGTCACCGACAATGCTTCGGTGGAACTGGGCTACCGCTACCTGCGCACCAACGCCGCCACCGAGATCGGTGCCCATGGCGGGCCGAAGGAGGGCACCCTGCGCCTGAACAGCAGCGCCCAGACCTACCTGGCGGCGACCTACAAGTTCTGAGGACGCTGTTATCCTGTACGGGGCCTATCGCGGGGCAAGCCTGCTCCCACGGACGTGGGGGCGGGTTTGCCCCGCGATTACAATCGAACAGGTGAATCCACACTAAGGAGATCTGCATGAAGTTGCTGGTGGTCGAGGACGAGGCGCTGCTGCGTCATCACCTGTTCACGCGCCTGGGCGAGGGCGGCCATGTGGTGCAGGCGGTGGCCAACGCGGAGGAGGCGCTGTACCAGGCCGAGCAATACAACCATGACCTGGCGGTGATCGACCTGGGCCTGCCGGGCATGAGCGGGCTGGATCTGATTCGCCAACTGCGCAGCCTTGGCCAGACCTTCCCGATTCTCATCCTGACCGCCCGCGGCAACTGGCAGGACAAGGTCGAAGGCCTGGCCGCCGGCGCCGACGACTACGTGGTCAAGCCGTTCCAGTTCGAGGAACTCGAGGCGCGCCTCAACGCGCTGCTGCGCCGCTCCAGCGGCTTCACCCAGTCGACCATCGCCGCTGGCCCGCTGGTGCTCGATCTCAACCGCAAGCAGGCGACCCTGGACGAGCAACCCCTGGCACTGACCGCCTACGAGTACCGCATCCTCGAATACCTCATGCGTCATCACCAGCAGGTGGTGGCCAAGGACCGGCTGATGGAGCAGCTCTATCCCGATGACGAGGAGCGCGATCCGAATGTCATCGAAGTGCTGGTCGGCCGCCTGCGGCGCAAGCTCGAGGGCGACAACGGTTTCAAGCCGATCGATACCGTGCGCGGGCTGGGCTACCTGTTCACCGAGCGCTGCCGGTGATCCGTTCGCTGCGAGTGCGCCTGATGCTGGCGGCGGCGCTGTTGGCGCTGCTGTTCATGCTGGCGCTGCTGCCGGCCTTGCAGAAGGCCTTCAGCCTGGCGTTGCAGGAGTCGATCGAGCAGCGCCTGGCCTCGGACGTGACCACCCTGATCTCCGCCGCGCGCATCGAGCATGGCCAGTTGCAGATGCCGGCCCTGTTGCCGGACGAGCGCTACAACCTGCCCTACACCGGCCTGCTCGGCTACATCTTCGACCGCCAGGGCAAGCTGGTCTGGCAGTCGCGGGCCACGCGCAACCGCAATATCAACTACCACCCACGCTACGACGGGCGCGGCAACGAGTTCGCGCGCATTCACCAGGACGATGGCGAGGAGTTCTTCGTCTACGACGTCGAGGTCAAGCTGCTGGGCGGCAAGAGCGCCGCGTTCAGCATCGTCGCCCTGCAGCCGGTGCGTGAGTACCACGAGACTCTCAAGGGCCTGCGCGAGAAGCTCTACCTCGGTTTCGGCGCGGCGCTGCTGGCGCTGATGGTGCTGCTCTGGGCCGGCATGACCTGGGGGTTGCGCTCGTTGCGCCGGCTGAGCGTCGAACTCGATGAGGTCGAGGCCGGCGCGCGCGACGGCTTGAGCCGTGAGCACCCGCGTGAGCTGTTGCGCCTGACCGGCTCGCTCAACCGCCTGCTGCGCAGCGAGCGCGAGCAGCGCCAGCGCTACCGCGACTCGCTGGACGATCTGGCGCACAGCCTGAAGACCCCGCTGGCGGTGTTGCAGGGTGTGGGCGAGAGCCTGGAGCAGGGCAAGGTCGAGCGCGACCAGGCCTGGGTGCTGCAAAGCCAGATCGAGCGCATGAGCCAGCAGATCGACTACCAGTTGCAGCGTGCCAGCCTGCGCAAGAGTGGTCTGGTGCGCCACCAGGTGCTGCTCGAGCCGTTGCTCGACAGTTTGTGCAGCACCCTGGCCAAGGTCTATCGCGACAAGCGCGTCGAGGTCCGCTTCGACCTGCCGGCCCAGGCGCAGGTACCGATGGAGCGGGGAGCCCTGCTCGAACTGCTCGGCAACCTGCTGGAGAACGCCTACCGGTTGTGCCTGGGGCAGGTGCGGGTGAGCCTGCGCCAGACGCCAGGCTTGCTGGCCCTGTGCATCGAGGACGATGGACCGGGCGTGCCGCCCGACCAGCGCGAGCGGATTCTCGAGCGCGGCGAGCGCCTGGACCGTCAGCACCCGGGGCAGGGGATCGGGCTGGCGGTGGTCAAGGACATCATCGACAGCTATGACGCCGAGTTGAGCCTGGGCGACTCCGAGTTGGGCGGGGCGGCGTTCTGCATCGACTTTCGCCTCGACTGAGGGCTTCAGGCAATAGTCTGTAGCCACGCTGGCGGGCGGAAATCCGCCATTGCCCCTGTACGATTTCCGCCAACAGGCGGGAATCCGCCATTCCTGATCGCGCCTTCTGCCCCGTCCTGGGGCATCCGCACCCTGCAAACACGGGCTCTGCCCCTCGACTGGGCATTTTGGCATCGCCCTTGCTATTCAGCTGGCAGAGGCCTGCCCAGGCAGCTCGAACACAACGACAAATCCCTCCAGGTGCAGGAGGGTTCGCGATTCAGGTGCCCCGACATCCTGGGAAGGATGCGCCGGCACACTCGAGGAAAAATGAGCCATGACGACACGTCAGCCGCTGTACAAATCGCTGTATGTTCAGGTGTTGGTCGCCATCACCATCGGTATCCTGCTCGGCCACTATTACCCGGAAACCGGCGTCGCCCTCAAGCCGCTGGGTGATGGCTTCGTCAAGTTGATCAAGATGGTCATCGCCCCGATCATCTTCTGCACCGTGGTCAGCGGCATCGCCGGCATGCAGAGCATGAAATCGGTCGGCAAGACCGGCGGCTACGCGCTGCTGTATTTCGAAATCGTCTCCACCATCGCCCTGATCATCGGCCTGGTCGTGGTCAACGTGGTTCAGCCGGGCGCCGGCATGCACGTCGACGTCAGCACCCTCAACGCCAGCAGCGTGGCTGCCTACGCCGCCGCCGGCGCGCAGCAGACCACCGTCGGCTTCCTGCTCAACGTCATCCCCAACACCGTGGTTGGCGCGTTCGCCAACGGCGACATCCTGCAAGTGCTGATGTTCTCGGTGCTGTTCGGCTTCGCCCTGCACCGCCTGGGCAGCTACGGCAAACCGGTACTGGACCTGATCGATCGCTTCGCCCATGTGATGTTCAACATCATCAACATGATCATGAAGCTGGCCCCGCTGGGTGCCATGGGGGCCATGGCCTTCACCATCGGCCAGTACGGCGTGGGCTCTCTGGTGCAACTGGGCTACCTGATGGCCTGCTTCTACATCACCTGCCTGCTGTTCGTGCTGGTGGTGCTCGGCGCCATCTGCCGGGCCCACGGTTTCAGCGTGATCAAGCTGATCCGCTACATCCGTGAAGAGTTGCTGATCGTGCTGGGCACCTCGTCGTCGGAGTCGGCCCTGCCGCGCATGCTGGCCAAGATGGAACGCCTGGGCGCGAAGAAGTCGGTGGTTGGCCTGGTGATTCCGACCGGCTACTCGTTCAACCTCGACGGCACCTCGATCTACCTGACCATGGCCGCGGTGTTCATCGCCCAGGCCACCGACACCCATATGGACATCACCCACCAGATCACCCTGTTGCTGGTGCTGTTGGTGGCTTCCAAGGGGGCGGCTGGCGTCACCGGTTCGGGCTTCATCGTACTGGCTGCCACCTTGTCCGCTGTCGGCCACCTGCCGGTCGCCGGCCTGGCGCTGATCCTCGGTATCGACCGCTTCATGTCCGAGGCCCGCGCGCTGACCAACCTGGTCGGCAATGCCGTGGCCACCGTGGTCGTGGCCAAGTGGGTCAAGGAGCTGGACACCGACAAGCTGCAGTCGGAGCTGGCTTCCGGTGGCGGTCCGCTGATCGACACCCGTCCGACCGACGACCTGGGCGTGGCTGAAGGCCCGGCACGTTGAGCGTGATGTGAGATGTCAAAAGGCGACCTGCGGGTTAATGCCAGTCAGTTAAGACTGACGCTTTGAGCTTTAGCCCGTAGGCCGCAAAATCCGATGCTTGGAAACGAGCATCGGATTTTTTATGCGCCTAGCAAAAGCACTGTCCCTCACTCACGAAATGG
>NZ_VWXI01000031.1 GCF_011752525.1 Pantoea sp. Cy-639
GGTGAGCGCGGGAACGGCGGGTGCAGCGGTCATCAGGTACAGCCTTCCTTAGGCAGGGACGCAAGGTCCCGGGTGGTCCGTGAAGGCGAGATGATACTAGGGGGAGGGAGGCTCATCCATCAGGGAAACGTCTGATGGATTTGTAGGATGTATCGGGGAATACCTGATGCTGCGGGGCTGTCAATGCAGGCGGCGAAGCCCGGCGGAACCCTGTAGGAGCCGGCTTCGCCAGCAAGGCTGGCTCCTACAGGGCTGGGGGCCGGGTCAACTGATGAAGATGATCTTCGAAACCAGCTCCGCACTGTTCTTCGCCTGCAGCTTCTTCATCAACCGCGCCCGGTGCACTTCCACTGTGCGATGGGAGATGCCCAACTGCCGGGCCACTTCCTTGCAGGTCAAGCCGTTGACGATATGCAGCGAGATTTCCCGTTCCCGTGCGGTCAACTGCACGGCCGGTGCCGGTTGCCGGTCGAGCCGTTCGAAATGCCAGACCATCAGCTTGAACGGGTCCTCGACGGTCAGGGTGAAACCATGCGCACGGGCCCAGAACACTTCGCCCGTGCGGTGCTGCATGAAGCGCTCGTCGGAATAGAACGCCCCCGGCCCGGTGCGCAGCCAGTGTTCGCTGCGTTCGCCGATGGCCTGGTAATCGGCGTGGGAGGGGTACAGCAGCAGGGTCAGGTTGCCCCGCAGCTCTTCGCGCTCATAGCCGAACAAGCGCACGAACGCCTGGTTGCAATCGAGCATGCGGCGGTGCGCGGTGATCATCTGCGGGGCAGGAGATACCTGGAACGCGATGCGTTCAAGGTCCTGGGCGGGTGGGGTATCGATGGTCATCAGGCGTCCTGCCTCGTTTATCAGGGTCATGCGGCCGTATGACTCACTACTTATACACGTACGTAGTTGCCCCAACTAGCGGGGGATTCAGGCGCTGGCCCATTGTATGAAATACCCGCTTCAAGGACAGAAGAAAATCACCATGTTTCACGATTCCGTATCCATCGTCGCTGCCGCGCACAGTCCTTTTGGTCGCCTGGATGGCCAGAACCTCGAGGACCTGATCGTCCAGGTCACCCGCGATGCGCTCAAGGACGCCGAGATCGACGCCGCCGAAGTCGACGCACTGTTCCTCGGCCACTTCAACTCCGGGCTGGTCGCCGACGGCTTCCCGGCCTCGCTGATGCTCCAGGCCGACCCGCAATTGCGCTTCAAGCCCGCCACCCGTTGCGAAAACGCCTGCGCCTCCGGTTCGGCGGCGATCCAGGCTGGGATCAACGCCATCCGCAGCGGCGCTGCCGAGCTGGTGCTGGTGGTCGGCGCGGAAAAGATGACCGGCAACAGCACGGTCGAGGTGACCCGCGCCCTGGCCGGTGCCGGCTACCAGAACGCCATCGCAGAGGCCGGGCTGAGCTTCGCCCAGCTGTTCGGCCAGGTGGCGCAGCAGTATACCGAGCGCTACCACAGCCCGCTGGCGTCGATGGCGGCGATCGCGGTGAAGAACCACGCCAACGCCATGGCCAACCCCCTGGCGCAGATGCACCGGGAGATGACTTTCGAGCACTGCAACACGGTCTCCCCCGGCAACCCGCAGATCGCGCCGCCACTGCGCCTGACCGACTGTTCGCTGATCAGCGACGGCGCGGCGGCGATCGTGCTGGCCTCGCCCACACGCGCCCGGGCGATGCGCCGGCAGGTGGCGATCCGGGCGATGACCCAGGTCAACGACTTGCTGCCGCTGTCGCAGCGCGACGTGCTGGCCTTCGAGGGCCCGCAGCGGGCGATCCACGGCGCATTGCGCGAAGCCGGCGTGACCTTGGGCGACCTGAGCTTCGCCGAGGTCCACGACTGCTTCACCATCGCCGAGCTGTTGATCTACGAGGCCATGGGCCTGGCCCCCCGCGGCGAGGGCCATCGCGCCCTGGACGACGGTATCGTGCGCCCCGGCGGGCGCCTGCCGGTGAACCTGTCCGGCGGGCTCAAGGCCAAGGGGCACCCGGTGGGGGCCACCGGGGTGTCGATGCATGCCCTGGGTTTCGCCCAGCTCACCGGTCGGCCCATCGGCCTGGGTGTGCCAGGCGCCGAGTTCGGCCTGCTGTTCAACATGGGCGGGATGGCGGTGGCCAACTACGCCAGCGTGCTGCAAGCCGTGAGAGTCTGAAATGAATATCGCCCACTGGCTGCTCGATGCCGCCCAACGCTGGCCGCAGCGGCCGGCGCTGTTCGAAGGCAGCCATCTGGTTGCCGACTACCAGGCATTCGCCGCCCAGGCGCGCAATCGCGCCCTGCAACTGCGGCATGAGCTCGGCATTGCCCCGGGCGACCGGGTAGCGTTGCTGATGAAGAACAGCTGCGCGTACCTCGAACTGTTCTATGCCATCTGGTGGAGCGGGGCGGTGGCGGTGCCGGTCAACAGCAAGCTGCATCCCCTGGAAGCCGCCTGGATCGTCGGCAACGCCGGGGCGCGGCTGGTCTACACCGACGCCGGCTGCACCTTCGATGGCCTGGCGCTGCCAGCAGGCTGTCGTGAACTGGCCGCCCCGGGGCTGGCCGAGCCGACGCCGCTGCCTGGCGACGCGTTGTTGGCGCCGCACCCGCGGCTGGACAGCGACCTGGCCTGGCTGTTCTACACCTCCGGCACCACCGGCCGTTCCAAGGGCGTGATGCTGTCCCACGGCAACCTGGTCGCCATGTCGCTGTGCTATCCGCTGGACGTGGACGCGGCGTCCGCTGACGATGCCGTGGTCTATGCCGCGCCGATGTCCCATGGCGCGGGGCTGTACAACTTCATCCACGTGCGTAGCGGCGCCCGCCATGTGGTGCCGGCATCCCGTGGTTTCCAGGCCGCCGAGCTGTTCGAGCTGGCGCAGACGCTGGAGCGGGTCAGCCTGTTCGCCGCGCCGACCATGGTCACCCGCATGGTCGAGCAGGCCCGGTTGCAGGGCTACGCCGGCGAGGGGATCAAGACCATCGTCTACGGTGGCGGGCCGATGTACCTGGCCGACCTTGACCAGGCACTGGCGGTGTTCGGGCCTCGCCTGGTGCAGATCTACGGCCAGGGCGAGTGTCCGATGAGCATCACCGCGCTGTCGCGCGAGGCCATCGCCGACCGTGGCCAGGCCGACTGGGCTGCCATCGCGGCCTCGGTGGGGCGGGCCCAGGCCTGCGCCGAGATCCGCGTGCTGGACCCGGCAGGCCAGCCGGTGGCCGCTGGCGAGGCCGGCGAGATCGTGGTGCGCGGCGCCGCGGTGATGCAGGGCTACTGGGACAATCCCCAGGCCAGCGCGGCCGCGCTGGTGGATGGCTGGCTGCATACCGGCGACATAGGCTTCCTTGATGAGCGCGGATACCTTACCCTCACCGACCGCTGCAAGGACGTGATCATCTCCGGCGGCAGCAACATCTACCCGCGGGAGGTCGAGGAGGTGCTGATCGAGCACCCCGAGGTGTTCGAGGCCTGCGTGGTAGGGGAGCCCGACGCCCACTGGGGCGAGTCGGTGGTGGCCTTCGTGGTGCCGCGCCCGGCCGGCAACCTCGACGCCCTGGCGCTCAACGACTGGTTCCTGGCGCGCATGGCATCGTTCAAGAAGCCGAAGAAGTACCTGTTTTGCACCGAGCTGCCGAAAAACAGCTACGGCAAGATTCTCAAGACCCGGCTGCGTCAGTGGCTCAAGGATCCCGCAGGATCGCTGAACGACCTCTGAAACGCCGTTTTTCATGGATAGCAACGACCGACAGGAGTCCCCGAATGGGCGTGTCATCTTCCAATACCCTGCGCCAGCGGCGTCGGGCGTTCCTCGGCGCCACCTCGGGCCACTTGATCGAGTGGTACGACTACGGCGTCTATGGCTTTCTGGCCCTGTACATCGGCAAGGCCTTCTTCGTCTCCGACGACCCTACCAGCAGCCTGCTGGCCAGTTTCGCGGCGTTCGCCCTGAGCTTCTTCATCCGTCCTCTGGGCGGGCTGTTCTTCGGCCCGCTGGCTGACAAGATCGGCCGGCGCAAGACGCTGGTGACGGTGCTGGTGCTGATGGCCGGCTCGACCTTCCTGCTGGGGCTGCTGCCCACCTACGCCAGCATCGGCATCGCCGCGCCGGTGATCCTGGTGCTGGTGCGCTGCGTGCAGGGGTTCTCGGCAGGTGGCGAGATCGGCACCATCACCAGCTTCATTTCCGAGTATGCCGGCCCCGGGCGGCGGGGCTTCGCCACCTGCTGGCTGATGGTCACCGCGGTGCTTGGCCTGGTGCTCGGCGGGGTGGTAGCCAACGGCATGACCTGGCTGTTGGGCGCCGAGCTGATGCAGGACTGGGGCTGGCGCATTCCGTTCCTGGTCGCCGGGCCGCTGGGCTTCATCTCGCTGTATATCCGCCTGAAGCTCGAGGACAGCCCGGAGTTCGTGGCCCTGGTCGAGGCCGGGGAGACGTCCAAGGCGCCGCTGCGCGAAGTCTGGCAGTGGAAGCGTGCGATCGCCCTGGTGTTCTTCATCATCACCTTGCACAGCTCGATCTTCTACCTGGTGCTGACGTTCGCCTCGACCTACATGTCCAACACCCTCAAGTTCGACAGCGGCACCACCTTGCTCTACGTGTTCGTCGCCAGCCTGTCGGCGGCGCTGGTGATGCCGTTCGGCGGGGCCTTCACCGACCGCTACGGGCGCAAGCCGTTCCTGATGGTGATCGGTGTGCTGGCGACCTTGGCCATGTACTGGTTCTTCAAGGTCGCGCCCATGGCCACGCCGGCCACGCTGTTCTGGCCGCTGATGGCGGTGGCGATCCTGTTCGGGCTGTATGCATCGTCGACCTATGCGTTGATGAGCGAACTGCTGCCGACACGGATCCGCTCCACCGGGATCGCCGTGGCCTACAACATCCCGGTGGCCGCCTTCGGCGGCAGCGCGCCGCTGATCTCCACCTGGCTGATCAAGGTCACCGGTGATATCTCCGCGCCCTGGTACTTCTATGTCGGCACCGGGGTGGCGTCGCTGATCGCGCTGCTGCTGCTGCGCAAGGAAGACTTCGTGGCCTGTCGCCAGGCTGCGCCCCAGCCGGAGCACTCGGCAGCGTCGCTGCTGGCCAATCCCCAGCTCTGAGTGGCTGGCAGCGGTTGTCCGGGTGGCCCCTGACTGGCGTCAGGCAGCACCCGGACGGTCGTGGCGCTTCAGGCCCCGCTCATTTACCCTGCGCGTTCCCCCGACCTTGCTGGAGTCCCCTGCATGAACACCCCGCGTTTGCGCCAGCCCGTCCCCCAGGACGCCGAGCGCTGCTACCAGATCGAGATCGGCGCCTACGAGGGCGACGAGGCGGCGACCCTGGAGAAGATCCGCACCCGTATCGGGCAATACCCCGAGGGTTTTCTGATCCTCGAGGTCGATGGCCAGGTCATCGGCTTCATCAACAGTGGCTGCGCCCATGAGGTGGTGATGTCCGACGAAGCCTTCAAGGAACTGGTCGGCCACGATCCACAGGCGCCCAACGTGGTGATCATGTCGGTGGTGGTCGATACCGCCTGCCAGGGGCGGGGCTATTCGCGGCTGATGATGGACGCGTTCATCGCGCGGATGCGTGAGTTGGGCAAGCAGAGCATCCACCTGATGTGCAAGGAACAGCATGTCGAGCTGTACCGCCGCATGGGTTATGGCTATGTGCGGCCGTCACCCTCGGCGCATGGCGGCATGGCCTGGCATGAGATGGTCATGGCGCTTTGACAGGCATCGCGCCTGGCGCTACACGCAAACATGTGGCATGCGCCTTGACGTGTGCTCAAGCGGATGTTCATATTCCGCCCTGTTTCAGGTGCCCCATGCCGCCGTGCATGGGGTGAAACGGGAAACCGGTACGTTCGCCCAGGTGAACCAGTCCGGTGCTGCCCCCGCAACGGTATGCGAGTGATGCCTTCGACACGCCACTGTGGCCCGCCGGCCATGGGAAGGTGAAGCCATCCAGCCTCGCGAGCCCGGAGACCGGCCTGAAGCGTTTGGCAAGATCCTGCGGTGGGCGGGCATGGGCCGGTGCTGGCTGGTGCCCGATACCCGCTCGTGCGTGCTTCTGCGAAATTCACTTTTCGAGAAGAGCATGATTGCTGCAACTGATTCCCGACGTTTCCCTTCTCAGACCCAGACTCTGTTGCTGGGCTGCCTGTTCAGCCCGTTGCTGCTGGCTGACGAACACACCCTGACCCTCGACCAGCAGATCGTGTCTGCGCCTTCGGTGGAATCGACCACCGTGGCGGCCATGGCCCAGTACGGCAGCAAGGTCGAGATCGTCAGCCGCGAGCAGATCGAGCGTGCCGGCCCCAGCGCCGATGTCTCCCGGGTCATGCAGATGTTCATCCCGGGCTTCTACGTGGCCCCGAAGAACGGCCCGTTCGACTATGGCACCTACTCGCTGCTGGGCGGGCGCAACGATGACACGCTGATCCTGCTCGACGGCGTGCGCCTGAACAACCGCCTGTATGGCGGCCTGTACCTGGACACCTTGCCAGCCAATGCCATCGAACGCATCGAGGTGCTCAAGGGCGGGCAGAGCCTGCTGTTCGGCACCCAGGCGGTGTCGGGGGTGATCAACATCGTCACCCGTAGTCCGCAAAGCCGCAGTGCGGCGGGGGAGGTCAACCTCGGGCTGGATACCTTCGGTGGCAACAGCGGCGACGCACGGGTCGAGCAGATCGTCAGCAACGGCTTCGGCGACCTGGGCCTGCTGGCCTACGTCAGCCACAACGTCTCCGAGGGCTACCAGCCGTTTCGCAATCGCGACTACAGCGGCAATGTCAGCGACAAGAAGCGCAGCTACGAAGTCACCACCTTCGGTGGCAAGGCAGTCCAGGCGTTCGGCGACGACTCGCGCCTCGAACTGTTCTACCAGTACTCCGACGCCAACCTCGACTTCGCCCGCCCACTGAACAACTACAAGACTACCAACGACCGGGTGCAGCAGATCGCCACGGCGACCTTCGAGCAGCGTGTCAACGAGCGCCTGAGCTACTTCGTCAAGGGCCATGTCAACGACTGGGATACCCGCTATACCCGGATCAACAATGTGCCGGGCGGTGGTCGCAAGGTAATCAACCACAACGACTACTGGGGCTTCACCGACTGGGGCGTGCAGGCCGAGGGCAAGGCCGAGCTGGACGGCGGCCATGTACTGGTGTTCGGCGCCGACAACCAGTGGTTCAAGGGCCAGGACGACGTGATGGTGATCGATGACAACAAGGCCCAGGCCCATGCCCTGTATGCCCAACTGCGACCGAAGATCGAGGCGCTGCCGAACTGGCACCCGAGCCTCGGCGTGCGCCACGAGGCCATGAGCGGGGGCGACAGCGCCACCGTGGGCATGCTCACCTCGCTGTACGACCTTGGCGAGCACTGGCAATTGCGTGGCCAGTACGGCACCGCCTACAAGCTGCCGAACGCCGAGCAGTTGTTCGTCAACGAGCCGGGCGAGGAGCTGGGCAACCGCAACCTCAAGCCCGAGAAGAGCCGCAATGCCGAGCTGGGCGTGGACTACCGCGGCAACTGGTCCGGTCGTGAGCTGCGCGCCAGTGCCACGCTGTTCCGCCGCAAGATCAGCGACCTGATCACCCTCGACGGCATCCAGTGGAGCAATGGCCAGGGCCAGGTGCTGGTGCGCGGTTTCGAGGCCGATGCCAGCCTGCAGCTCGATGATCGCTGGAGCCTGCAGGCGGACATGACCCGCAACCTCACCGAATCGCGCAGCGGCGTGACCCTCAACGATGTGCCGAGCTTCTTCGCCCGCTCGCGTATCGGCTACGAGTCGGTGGATCGCCAGTGGGGCGCCGGCGGCGCGATTCGCTACATTCGCGATGTCACCAGTGCCCAGCGGGTCGACTATGGCCATTACACGGTGGTCGACGCCGATGCCTACCGCTACCTGGACAACGCCCGGCAGCATCGCCTGAGCCTGCTGGTGGAGAACCTGTTCGACCGCGACTATGTCACCAGCCGCGCCAGCAACGTGGACAACCTCGGGCGCCCCTTCACCTCTGAACTGCGCTACACCTACACCTTCTGATGAATGCGCCAAGCACATACCAACGGGTGCTGTTCGTCGGCCCCGGTCTTGGCGCAGGTGCGGCGGCCGAGGCCTTCGGCGCCGAGATTCGCCAGTTGCTGGGGGCGGGCGCGGCCCATGCCATTGTCGATACCCTGGACGGTTTCGATGGGCTGTGGGCCTGCTTGCGGGCGACCTTCGCCGAGGGCGTGACGTGCGTGCTGGTGGTGGATCTGGAGCCGACCTCCGATGGCGCCTATCTGGACTGGCTACGCGACGAACTGGGCCGCCTGGCGCGCGAGCAGGCCCACGCGCCGAAGGTCTGGGTTACGGCGCAGGCCTTGGGGCGGCGTGGCCTGGATGCGCAGGCGGCTTGCGCGAGCATCGGGCAGGCCAGCCGGCACCTGGCCTGCGAGCAGGTCAGCGCCGTAGCCGCCGATCCCGACTGGTCGCGGATCCCCGCGCATGCGCGCCAGGTGTTCCTGTGCACTGGCCCGCGCTGCGTGCGGCGCGGCGCCTTGCCGCTGTGGAAGCAGTTGCGTCGGCAGTTGCTCGAGCGGCAACTGATAGAGACCCCTGGCGGGGTGTTGCTGACGCGTACCGGTTGCCAGTTTCCCTGCAACCTGGGGCCGGTGCTGACGGTCTATCCCGACGCCTGCTGGTACCGGGTGCGCGACGAGGCCGAGGTGCGCCGCCTGGTCGAAGGCCACCTGGCGGGCGGCGAGGTAGTGCCTGGGTTGCTGATCGAAGGTGGCAGGCCCCATGACTAGGCGCTGGGGATTGTGCCTGGCGTTGTGCTGGGCGTTGCCGGCCATGGCCGCCGACTACCTCAACTGCACGCAGTCGTGGCCGCGTCCGCAGACCCCGCCTGAGCGGGTGGTGGCGCTCAACCAGCATGCCGCCGACCTGCTGCTGGCGCTGGGTGTGGGGCCGGCGCTGGTGGGCGTGGCGTACCTCGACGACAACGGCAGCGCCTGGCGCCAGGGCCGTTATGCCGGTGTTCCGGTGATCGCCCGCCAGTACCCCGCCAGCGAGGTGCTGTATGCGCAGCGCCCCGACCTGGTGGTGGGCGGCTTCGCCACGGCATTCGGTTCGGGCATCACCTCGAGAAGCGCCCTGGCTGACCAGGGGGTGGCTTCGTACCTGCTGGAGTCGGGGTGCAACGGCCACAGCCTGGATTTCTTCGCGCATGTGCGCCATGACCTGACCACCCTGGGCGCCATCATGGGCCGCCAGGCGCGGGCCAGCGAACTGATCGCCGCGCTGGACGCCGACCTGGCCCGCGCCCGGGCGCTGGAACTGGAGCGTCCGGGCAAGCCCTTGTCGGTGTTCTATCTGGACAGCGAGGTCCAGGGCCTGGACAGCGAAGGGCGACGCGGCTTCGTCACCACCTTGCTGGCGGCGGCGGGGGCGCGCAATGTGTTCGCCGACATCGATCGCTACCGGGTCACCGCCAGCCGGGAGACCTTGCTGCTGGCCGACCCGGACGTGATCCTGCTGGCCGATGCGGTCTGGTCGCCGGCCAGCCGCAAGCGCCGCCTGCTGACCCAGGACCCGGTGCTCTCGCGCCTGCGCGCGGTGCGCGAGAACCGCCTGATCGACATTCCCTTCACTCACCTGGTGCCGACGCCAGCCAGTGGCCGCGTGGTGCTCGAGCTGGCCAGGCAATTGCGGGCTCTGCCCGTGCCATGAGCTCGGCCGCAGCGGCGATGGTGCCCTGCGGCGCACGGTTCATGACGTGAGCTGCCCGGCCGAGGACAAGGCCGTCACCTTGGCTTGCACGAAAAGTATGGTCATCCATCGTTGTGGGAGGGGCGGTGCGCCGATGCGACTTGCCCCGCGATCTGCCGTAACGCGGCAGCAAAGCCTGAATCCACGGCGTCTTTGATCCTTTTGATATCGGCTACAGGAGCGCTTCGCACTTCATCGCGGGGCAAGCCCGCTTCCACAAAACGTTTCGTGCAGAGCCTTGCGCCGTCAATGCCTTCTGACGCCGCTGCCGTCAGGCCTCGAATTGTTTGTCCAGGGCCGCCTTGAAGCGCCCCAGGGCTGCGCGGAACTCCGCCAGCCGGGGCGTGAAGCGCGCGGTGGGGGCGACCACCGACACCGCGTGTGGCCCCATGAACGTGGGGATCAACAGGCTCATCGCGCTCACTCCCAAGGTGTGTTCTTCGATGTCCACGGCCATGCCACTACGACGGATATCCGGCATTTGCGCCAGCAGTTCCGGCAAGCCGAGGGTATTGGCGGTGAGCTTTTCCAGCGTGTCCGGCAGCCATTCGCGGATGCCCTCGTCACTCAGGGTCGAGAGCAGCACCTTGCCATCACTGGTGGAGTACATGGGCAGCGTATGGCCCAGCGGAATCACCACGCGCAGTTCCTGCTCGCTGATCGCGCGGATGATGACGTTGGTCCGCTTACCACGGATGCACGACAACACCACGGTTTCCCCCAATGCTTCGCCGAGCTGCTCCAGCGATTCCCGGGCCACGGAAATGATGTCGCCGTGGGCATGGTGGATCAGCTGGCCCAGGGCCGGGCCCAGCCGATAGCCGCTGCCCGGCAGGCTTTCCACCAGGCCTTCGGCCTCCAGCGCCCCGATGATGCGCTGCACGGTGGAGCGGGGCAGGTCGGTGGCCTGGGCGATGGCGGCCAGGCTCAGCCCCTGCGGCTGGGCGCCCAGGGCACGCATGATGGCGCTGGAGCGCGCGATGACCTGGATGCCGCCGCTGCGCTGCTCGTCTGCCGCGTTGTCTTTGTCACTGCTCATCACTTTCCTCGAAAACGGCTCTGGCGCCTGTGCCTTGGCGGCTGGGCGAGTGTACAGGTTCATCGCCGGCACGGCAGCGACGGTTTTCTTTTATTGCACTTGCTGTATCATAATGCGGTACACGGTATCGTAATGCGGTACATTAAAGCTCGCTCAATGCTCGTGTCGCCCAGCGCTTTCCCTGGGGGACGGGCCGGCGTCACGTCCAAGGAGAAATGATGATCAGCAGAACCACACAGGGCCTCGGGGCCTTGCTGTCGATGACCCTCGCGCTGTCGGCGTGCAACAAGGCCGAACAACCGGTGGCGGTACAGGCCCCGGAAGTCGGTGTCGTCGAACTCAAGGAGCAGGACCTGCTGCTCAGCAGCGACCTGCCTGGCCGCACCACGGCCTACCGGGTCGCCGAAGTGCGCCCGCAGGTCAGTGGCATCGTGCAAAAGCGCCTGTTCACCGAAGGCACCGTGGTGCGCAAGGGGCAGCAGCTGTACCAGATCGATCCGGCGTTGTACCAAGCAGCCGTGGACAAGGCCGCAGCCAACCGCGACACCGCGCGCAACCTGGCCCAGCGTTACCAGCGCCTGCTGGAAACCAAAGCCATCAGCCGCCAGCAGTTCGACGATGCCCAGGCCAGCTGGAAACAGGCCGAGGCCGAGTTGAAGACCGCCCGCATCAACCTCGAATACACCCGCGTGCTGTCGCCGATCGATGGCCGTATCAGCCGCTCGAATGTCACCGAAGGCGCGCTGGTCAGTGCCGAACAGAGCCAGGAGCTGGCCTCGATCAACCAGCTGGACCCGATCTACGTGGACGTCACCCAGGCCTCCACCGAAATGCTCCGGCTCCGTCGCGAGATGGATGCCGGGCACCTGGCGATGGTCGGCCCCGGCCAGGTCAAGGTCGACCTGACCCTCGAAGACGGCACGCCCTACGCCCAGCCGGGCGCGCTGAAGTTCTCCGAAGTGACGGTCGACCCAACCACCGGCGCGGTCACCCTGCGTGCGCAGTTCCCCAACCCCGACGGCATCCTGATGCCAGGCATGTTCGTCCACGGCGCCCTGGCCGAAGGCGTGCGCCGCAACGCCGTGCTGGTTCCGCAACAAGGCGTGACCCGCGACCTCAAGGGCGAGGCCACGGCCTGGGTGGTGGGCGAAGGCGACAAGGCCGAGCTGCGCCATATCCGCACGTCGCGCACCGTGGGCAACCAGTGGCTGGTGGAGTCCGGCCTGAGCGCCGGCGAGCGGGTGGTCACCGAGG
Organism: Pantoea sp. Cy-639; assembly: GCF_011752525.1. Classification (GTDB taxonomy): domain Bacteria; phylum Pseudomonadota; class Gammaproteobacteria; order Pseudomonadales; family Pseudomonadaceae; genus Aquipseudomonas. The sequence continues at coordinate 12,028 of NZ_VWXI01000031.1, forward strand.
GCGTGCAGCGTGTGCGCCCAGGCATCGCCCTCAAGCCAGTGGCCGCCAGCAACGTCGCACCGCTGCAATCCATTGTCAGCTCGAAGTAACCCAGGCTGTCCCGGCATCGCCGCCACTTTTCGGTAAATTCAAATGGCATCGTTCTTCATCAACAGGCCGATCTTCGCCTGGGTGATCGCTATCGTGATCATGCTCGCCGGGTGCTTCAGCATCATGAAGCTCCCGGTCAACCAATACCCCAACATCGCCGCGCCCGCGGTGAGCATCACCGTCACCTACCCAGGTGCCTCGGCACAGACCGTGCAAGACACCGTGGTGCAGGTCATCGAGCAGCAACTGAACAACCTCGATGGCCTGCGCTACATCTCGTCGGAGGGCAACAGCGATGGCAGCATGACCATCATCGTCACCTTCGACCAGGGGACCGATCCCGACATCGCCCAGGTACAGGTGCAGAACAAGCTGCAACTGGCGACCCCACTGCTGCCTGAGGAAGTGCAGCGCCAGGGGCTGCGCGTGGCCAAGTACCAGATCAACTTCATGCTCATCGTCGGCCTGTATTCCGAGGACGGCAGCATGGACGACTTCGACATCGGCAACTACATCGCCTCCAACCTCAAGGACCCGATCACCCGGGTCAAGGGCGTAGGCGACTTCCAGATGCTCGGAGCGCAGTACGCCATGCGCATCTGGACCGACCCGAAGAAGCTGCTCAGCTACCAGCTGACACCGCAGGACGTGATCAACGCGGTGCGCTCCGAGAACGTCCAGGTGTCCTCGGGCTCGCTGGGCGGCCTGCCGACCCATGAGGGCGTGCAGCTCAACGCCACCGTGCTGGGCATGTCGCGCATGCAGAGCGCCGAGCAGTTCCTCGAAATCCTGCTCAAGGTCAACCCGGACGGTTCACAGGTCCGCCTGAAGGACGTCGCCACCGTCGGCCTGGGGGCCGAGGACTTCTCCATCTCCGGCACCTACAACGGCAAGCCGGCGGCGGCCATCGCCCTGCGCCTGGCCACCGGCGCCAACCTGCTGGACACCGTGCAACGGGTGCGTGACACCGTCGGTGAGCTGGAACCCTACCTGCCGGCTGGGCTGAAGGTGGTCTACCCGTACGACACTTCGCCGGCGGTCGGCGCCTCGATCCACGAGGTGGTCAAGACCTTGTGCGAAGGTATCGTCCTGGTGTTCCTGGTGATGTACCTGTTCATGCAGAACCTGCGGGCCACCTTGATCCCGACCCTGGCGGTGCCCGTGGTACTGCTGGGCACCTTCGGGGTGCTGGCGGCGTTCGGCTTCACCATCAACATTCTGACCATGTTCGGCATGGTCCTGGCCATCGGCTTGCTGGTGGACGACGCCATCGTGGTGGTGGAAAACGTCGAACGGGTCATGATCGAGGACAAGCTGTCACCCAAGGAAGCCACGCGTAAGTCGATGGGGCAGATCCAGGGCGCCCTGGTGGGTATCGCCATGGTGCTGTCGGCGGTGTTCGTGCCGATGGCCTTCTTCGGCGGGGCCACCGGTATCATCTATCGTCAATTCTCCATCACCATCGTCTCGGCCATGGCCCTGTCGGTGCTGGTGGCGATGATCCTCACGCCGGCCTTGTGCGCGACCCTGCTCAAGCCGATCAGCCATGACCACCACGACAAGAAGGGCTTCTTCGGCTGGTTCAACCGTACCTTCGAGCGCAACGCCGATCGCTACAAGCTCGGGGTGCTGGGTATCGCCAAACGCAAGGCGCTGTTCCTGGGCATCTATGGCCTGATCGTGGTGGCGCTGTGCTGGTTGTTCCCGAAGATCCCCACGGCATTCCTGCCGGGTGAAGACCAGGGCACGATGTTCGTCCAGGTGCAGATGCCGACCAACACCAGTGCCGCGCGCACCCAGGTGGTGCTCAACGAGATTCGCGATTACCTGCTGGAGGACGAGGGCGGGCTGATCGAGTCGGCGTACACGGTGAACGGCTTCAACTTCGCCGGTCGCGGGCAGAGCTCGGGCATGTTGTTCGTCGGGCTCAAACCGTGGGAGGCCCGCAGCGGCGAGCACGGCACCGACATCTTCGCGCTTTCCCAGCGTATCCAGGCGCGCGCCTCGCAGATCAAGGACGGCACGGTGATCGCCTTCGTGCCGCCTGCGATCCTCGAGCTGGGCAACGCCATGGGCTTCGACTTCTACCTGCAAGACCGTGTCGGCATGGGCCACGAGAAGCTGATCGCGGCGCGCAACCAGTTCCTGCAACTGGCCGCGAGCGATCCGGTGCTGGCCAACGTGCGTCCCAACGGTATGAGCGACGAGCCGCAGTACCAGATCGTGATCGACAAGGAGAAAGCCCGGGCGTTGCAGGTGAGCATCAGCGACATCAACGACACCATGAGCACCGCGTGGGGCTCGTCCTATGTCAACGACTTCATCGACCGCGGTCGGGTGAAGAAGGTGTACGTACAGGGTGAAATCGGCTCGCGTATCTCGCCGGAAGACTTCGACAAGTGGTACGTGCGCAACGCCAATGGCGAGATGGTCAAGTTCTCGTCCTTCGCCCACGGTTTCTGGACCTATGGCTCGCCCAAGCTCGAGCGCTTCAACGGCGTGCCGGCGGTGGAGATCCAGGGCGAGCCGGCGCCGGGCTACAGCTCGGGTGATGCCATGCAGGCGGTGGCGCGCATCGTCGCCCAGTTGCCTGACGGGGTGGGCCTGCAGTACACCGGCATGTCCTACGAGGAGCGTCTGTCCGGCTCCCAGGCGCCGGCGCTGTATGCCGTCTCGGTGCTGATCGTGTTTCTCTGCCTGGCAGCCCTCTACGAGAGCTGGTCGGTACCGCTGGCAGTGATCATGGTGGTGCCGCTGGGCGTGATCGGCGCGGTGCTGGCGACCCTTGGCCGCGGTCTGGCCAACGACGTGTTCTTCCAGGTCGGCCTGCTGACCACGGTGGGGCTGTCGGCGAAGAACGCCATCCTCATCGTCGAGTTCGCCAAGGCGCTGCACGAGGAGGGCATGCCCCTGCTGCAGGCAGCGGCGGAAGCGGCGCGTCAGCGTCTGCGGCCGATCATCATGACCTCCCTGGCCTTCGTCCTCGGCGTCCTGCCCCTGGCGATCTCCAGCGGGCCGGGGTCGGGCAGCCAGCACTCGATCGGTACCGGCGTGGTCGGCGGCATGCTCACTGCGACCTTCCTGGCAGTGTTCTTCGTGCCGCTGTTCTTCGTGGTCGTCACCCGCCTGTTCAGCCGCAAGGCGCAGCAGGCCACTACCGAGGCACAAGGAGAGCACGCATGAGCCACGGCAATCTGAAAGCGGCCCTGGCACTGGCCATGGGCCTGGTCGGCGGTTGCTCGCTGATCCCCGCGTACGAACGCCCGGCGGCGCCGGTGGCTTCCGAGTGGAAGACGCCGCCCGCCGAGGCGGGCGGTGTCCTGCCCTGGGGCACCTTCTTCCATGACCCGCAACTCAAGGCCCTGATCGGCGACGCCTTGCACAACAACCGCGACCTGCGGGTGTCGCTGCTCAACATCGAGAAGGCGCGGGCGCAGTACCGCATCAGCCGCGCCGACCTGCTGCCGTCGATCGATGCCACGGTCTCCGGCAGCAGCCAGCGCACGCCGGCGGACTTGTCCGCGGACGGGCGCAGTGGCACCGGCCATCGCTATGATGCCGGCGTCGGCTTCGCCTCCTATGAACTGGACTTCTTCGGTCGCGTGCGCAGCCTCAACGAACAGGCGCTGGAAGCCTACCTGCAGACCGTCGAGGCGCAGCGCAGCACGCAGATCGCCCTGGTGGCGGAAGTGGCCAACGCCTACTACCAGTTGCAGGCCGACATGCAGTTGCTGGCGCTGAGCAAGCAGACCCTGGACAGCCAGCAGCAGAGCTACCTGACCACCCGCAGCAGCTACCAGGAGGATGTGGCCACCGAGCTGGACCTGAGCCAGGCCGAGAGCACCGTGCGCTCGGCGCAGGCCAGCGAGGCCAAGTACCAGCGCCTGGTGGAGCAGGACCGCAATGCCTTGGTGCTGCTGGTGGGCAAGCCGCTTTCGGCGGAGCAGCTGGCTGCTGCCGCGCCGGCGACGATGGCCCTGGACGCCGCGTTGCCGGCCGGGCTGCCCTCGCAGGTGCTGACCCAGCGCCCGGACATTCTCGCGGCGGAACATGCGCTCAAGGCGGCCAACGCGAATATCGGCGCCGCGCGCGCGGCGTTCTTCCCGAGCATCAGCCTGACCGCTTCGGCGGGCTCGGCCAGCCGCCAGCTCGGCGACTTGTTCGCGGGCGGGCAGGGGGCCTGGAGCTTCGTGCCGTCGATCAACGTGCCGATCTTCAACTGGGGGCGCAACCAGGCCAACCTCGACGTGGCCAAGGTGCAGACCTCGATCGAGGTGGCCAACTACCAGAAGGCGATCCAGGTGGCCTTCCAGGAGGTCTCCGACGGCCTGGCCGCACGCCGTGAGCTGGAGCGCCAGGTCACCGCCCAGGCCCTGCTGGTCAAGGCCAACAGCCGTAGCCATGCCTTGGCCGAGCAGCGCTATGAAACCGGTGTCGACACCTATCTGAACAGCCTGGATGCGCAACGCAACCTGTTTGCCTCGCAGCAGGAGCTGGTGAGCACCCAACTGGCGCGCAGCCAGAACCTGATCGCGTTGTACAAGGCCTTGGGTGGAGGTAGCCAGTGAGGCCGCGGCACTGGGCGGGAGCAGGGCGATGAGGCGCTGCAAGGCCGAAGTCGAGCAGACGCGCCAGCGCCTGCTCGACGCTGCGGAGCGGGTGTTCAGCGATCGCGGCTACGCGATCGCCAGGCTGGAGGACATCGCCGATGTCGCCGGCCTGACCCGCGGCTCCATCTACTGGCACTACGAGGGCAAGCCGGAGCTGCTCGAGGCGGTGATCGAGCGGGCCTGGTTCCCCTGGGACCAGTTGCCGCTCGAACGGGGCGGGGCGCAGGCGCTGCCAGGCATCGAGGAGATGGCGACGATGCTCGGCGACGGGGTCCAGCGTACCTTGAGCGTGCCGCATCTGCGGCGCAGTGCCGCGATCCTGCTGCAAGGGCACGAGCTGCGCCATGTGAGCGGACGGGTGCAGGCTCGCCTGCAAGGAATGCAGCAACGCATTCGCCACTATGTGGCACAGGTCATCGAGCAAGCTTGCGCCGGGCGCCTGCCAGGCGCCGAGCGCGATGCCCAGGCCAGGGCCGTCGGGGTGTTCATGTTCGGTGCGCTCAGCGAAGCTCTGCTGCTGGGTTTGCCGGGCGAGCAGTATCCGATCGGGCGGGAGGTCGAGCGCTTCATCCTGGCCTTGCTCGCGCCGGCCACGGCGGGAGGCTAGGCCATGGCCATCGACCTGTTGCATTGCATGCAGGCGTTCGTTCGCGTTGCCGAGAGCGGCAGCTTCTGTCGCGCGGCGCAGGCGCTGGAGATCTCTTCGCCAACCGTTTCGCGGCAAGTCGCCGCGTTGGAGGAGCAACTGCGCGCGCGTCTGCTGCAGCGCACCACCCGCTCGCTGGCGCTGACCGAGGCCGGGCAACGCTACCTGGCACGCTGCAAGGCGATCTTCGCCGACCTCGAAACGGCCGCAAGCGAGGCTGCCAGCGCCCAGTCCCAGGCGGTTGGCTGCCTGCGCCTGCACACGATCACCGAGTTTGGCCTGGAACACCTCATGCCGCTGGTGGGGAACTATCTCGAACAGCACCCGCAGGTCACCATCGACCTGTCGTTGACGGAACAGACACCGGCGCTGCTGGAGGACGGGCTGGATGTGCTGGTCACCTTGTCGCTGGGCCTGCCGGATTCGGAGTTCGTCGCCCAGCGGCTGGGGCAGATCCACAGCGTGCTGTGTGCCGCGCCGGCCTACCTGGCGCGGCATGGGGTGCCGACCCGGCCGGCTCAGTTGCACGAGCACCGTTGCATCATGCTGGCCGACCCGCTGTATCCGCAGGGCTGGTATTTCGGCCGGGAGACGATCTTCAGGTTCCAGAACGTGCTGCGGGTCAACCAGCCGGAAGCGGCCTGCCAGGCTGCCTCCGGCGGCATGGGTATCTGCCTGCTGCCCAGTTTCGTCGCCGCCAAGGCGCTGAGCGAGGGGCGCCTGCTGCGGCTGTTGCCCGAGCAAGAGCTGCACCCGCGCGAAGTGTATGCGCTGTATTCGTCGCGGCGCTTCCTGGATGCCAAGATCCGCACCTGGGTCGAGCACCTCAAGGCACACCTGCCACGGGCATTCGAGCGTGACCGGATCGTCCTGGCGGACCCGCGCTACTGGGCGGCTCAGGGCCTGAGGGCTTCGTGAGCCAGGACGTTGCGGGTGGTGGTCTGGTAGTGGTGGGTCAGCAGCGCGCAGGCCTGCTCGACATCGCGGGCCAGCGCCGCCTCGAGCAGCGCCCGGTGCTCGCCGGGCACGTCGCGCGCGGCGCTGTCGGGGTAGCTGACTGACAGCAGCCGATAGCGCGCGGTCTGGTCGCGCAGCAGCCGCGACAGGCGCAGCAGCCAGGGCGAGCGACAGTTGGCGAGCAAGGCCTGGTGGAAGGCCTCGTGGGCCTGCTCCCGGTCCGCCTTCATCAGGCGCTCCGGCCCTTCGACGATGGCCAGGCGGTCGAGGCGGTGGTGGGCGGCGATCAGCTGGCTTTCCCACTCCAGGTCGCCGTTGCCGATCGAGTCGGCCAGGGCCTGGCACTCGATGAGCAGGCGGTCGCCGGGCGACATGTGGGCGGATAGTCGTCGCCCGGGTTGAGCCTGGTGCCTCAGCAGGAAGCGTTGGCGGCGTACTCCTCGGCGATTGCCTGCAGCCCGGCAAGGGCGAAACTGTGCAGGTGCTGGACGATGGTCGCCTGGGGCATGTGCAGGATCTCGCGTAGCGGGCCCGGTATGCCGCGGGTGCTGATGACCAGCATCAGGCAAGGAGCGACTACATTGAGCAGGCAGCGGGTGAGCGCCGGATCGTCGAGCGGGATCGCGGTGATGTCGCTCAGCAGCCGGGTGATCACTGCGACCTTCGGCAACAGTTCGTCCTTGAACAGGGCGTGCAGGTGCGAAGTGGGGGTCATCAGTTCCTGGGCCAGGACCTTGATGTGCCAGCCCTCGGGGTTGCCCACGGCCTGGTGGACCAGTTGCTCGATCAGCAGGCGCAGCTTCTGCGCGGCGGGTATGGGGCTGCCGGCCAGGCGCTGCAGCTCCTCGAGGCTGACCAGGCGGCGGTGGGCGTCTGCCAGCACTGCTTCGTACAGGCCGCTGCGGCTGCCGAAGTGGTAGTTGATCGAGGCTTGGTCGGCACTGGCAGCAGCGGCGATCGCCTTGCTGGTGGTCTCTGCATACCCGCTGGCGGCGAACAGCTGGCCGGCGGCGTCGAGGATGCGGGCGCGGGTGACTTCGCCATCGGTGCGCAGGCCGCGTGGGGCTTTGGTCATCAAGAGGCCTAGAGGTCAATGCGGATGGGTTGATTCTCCTTCGAACCAAAATCCAATTCAATTCATGTTCCGAGCCCGTGAACGTTCGCATCAACAACATTCCACATCGCGCCCGCCTCGAGGCCATGACCGGGTCATCCCATGGCGAAGTCGAAATCCATAGTTGAACCGGGACGTCCGAACGTGTGGTGTTTGTGTGGCAGGCGGGGCTCGGACATCGGCAAGCGTCACCTTGGGTTGTAGGTCTTTTGCTTCAGGGCAGGTAGGAGAAACATAGCGATACTGTATATGTATCCAGTATTTGCTGGCCTTTCTCCAAATCATCCCCGGCAACGCCGAAAAGGGCCCCGTGGACACAAAATCCAGCTCCGTTAACGTGAAGGCCTCTCCTTCGGAAAGGGAGAGTTCTCAAATCAAATGGAGCAATAACGATGAACAAACCACAAACCCAGAACCCACTGCGTCATGGCCGTATCACCACTCCAGCTTCCCGCGGCGCCGTCGCCATCGACCTCGGTGTACTGAGCGGCTGGCAGGTCGACGAGATGGAGGGTGGCAAGAACTTCCCGGCCCTGGGGGCCGGCCCGTTCCCCGCACCTTTCCAGACCGACAACCCCAGCGTCGCGCCACCTGCCGATGGCTACATCCTCAGCGGCGGCAAGACCGACGCCCGTGATTGCGTGAACTTCACCGACGAAGAAATGAGCAAGAAGCTCAACCGCGCCTTCACCTGGCCGCTGATCAACGTCGATGCCGGGCAAGTGTTCAAGGTGACCTGGAAGTACACCGCGCCGCACACCACCCGCGGCTACCGCTGGCTGATCACCAAGGATGGCTGGGACCCGAAGCAGCGCATCAGCCGTGCGCAACTGGAGGCGCAACCCTTCGCCGAGGATTTCTATCCGCAGGTGCCGTACTACAGCCATGCCGGCGAATTGAAGGCCAAGGTCGAACACGAGGTGAAGCTGCCGGCCAGCAAGAAGGGGCGTCACGTGATCGTGCTGATGTGGATCGTGGCCAACACTGGCAACGCCTTCTACCAGGCCTTCGATGTCGACTTCAAATAGGTCGGCGTGTCCTCCCTACGTTCTGAAGGATTAGAACATGGCAAACATTGACTTCACCCAGCACAAGGCAGCGCAGGTCGACGCCGCGTCGCAGATGCCGAGCCTGGCCGGCAAGCAGATCCTCATGGGCTACTGGCACAACTGGCCGGCCGGTCCGGCCGATGGCTACCAGCGTGGCCAATTCGCCAACATGAGCCTGGAGGAGGTGCCGCGGGACTACAACGTGGTAGCCGTGGCGTTCATGAAAGGCAGCGGGATCCCGACGTTCAAGCCGTACAACCTGTCCGACGCCGAGTTCCGTCGCCAGGTGGGCGTGCTCAACAGCCAGGGCCGGGCGGTGCTGATGTCCCTGGGCGGCGCCGATGCGCATATCGCGCTGAATCCGGGGCACGAACAGCCACTGGCCAACGAAATCATCCGTCTGGTGGAAACCTATGGTTTCGACGGGCTGGACATCGATCTTGAGCAGAGCGCGATTGATTTCGCCAGCAACAAGACCGTGCTGCCGGCCGCCTTGAAACGGGTCAAGGATCACTACGCCGCCGAAGGCAAGCATTTCATCATCAGCATGGCGCCGGAGTTCCCTTACCTGACCAGCGCCGGGCGCTACGTCGACTACCTGAAGGCACTGGAGGGCTACTACGACTTCATCGCGCCGCAGTTCTACAACCAGGGCGGCGACGGAGTGTGGGTGCCGGAGGCCAACAACGGCAACGGTGCATGGATCGCGCAGAACAACGATGCGCTGAAGGAGGACTTCCTGTTCTACCTAAGCGAAAGCCTGGCCACGGGCTCGCGGGGCTTCACCCGGATCGCGGCCGACAAGCTGGTCATCGGCCTGCCGGCGAACGTCGACGCCGCCGCCACTGGCTACGTGATCGATGCCAAGGCGGTGAGCAACGCGTTCAAGCGGCTGCAGGCCAAGGGTTTGCCGATCAAGGGGTTGATGACCTGGTCGGTGAACTGGGACAGCGGGGTCAACAAGGACCGCGTGCCGTACAACCAGGAATTCAGTCGGCGCTACGGGACGTTGATCCATGGCGCCAGGGCGGGCGGGCAAACCAGCGACAGCTCAGCCCGTTGACCGACCGCCAGCGCTAGGCCAAGACGACATCCGGCAGACGTGCCGGGTGTCCGACACGAGGGTCCTGGTCGAGTCGCTGGAGAGGGCGTGAAAAATCCGATGCCGGGAGGTGTCGGATTTTTTGCGTTGTGGGGGGGGCGGGGGCTAGGGATGCTCCGAACAAGCCACCAGACATTCGTCCCCTGATCGCAGGTAGCGTCGGTTCAGCCGGTTTTTCAGCCGCGCATTACACAAAAGATGCTTCTGGTTTTTCTGCATCACAGACGCACCTCTCCCGTCACGCGCAATAGTTGCCGCCGGGCTATCCACAGATTCGATAACGCAAAGAGCATGGACAGTTGCGCCGCGTTCTTGGTCAACCAGCAGAAACGAGTTTTCACGTAACCGAACTGCCGCTTGATGACCCGGAACGGGTATTCGACCTTGGCCCTTTCCTGAGCTGTGCCCCTTCCAAACCAGTGTCTGGCCTTGTGCAGTGCGCTGCGCTTACTCAATTTTCGATCTGTGCTCACTTGATCGGAGAACCCTTATCTTGACTTGAATTAATCAGGGCGCGACCTATGCTCTATGCGGAGATAAGCAATAGGTATGGAATGGTAGTGCAGTGAAGTTGACAGATTACGATCTGTATTTCTGGAAGTTATAGTCATATACATGGAGTTCAAAATGGATGAGCATTTGGTTTACCTGAAGAAAACTTTTGAGTCTCATCACCCTGAGTGGGCTAAGCGTCTGGGTGGAGCTAAGTCTCAGGCTGAAGTTGAGGCAATACAGCACGAACTTCGTCAGGGGTTGCTAGAAAAGCTAGCAAGGATAACAGGGAAGTCCGTTCAAGAGTTGGATGAGGTTGATAAGACATCCGCTCAGGTGCTTAAGCCAGCGCAACTCAGTAGCCTGACTAGTGCTAGGGGCGGGGAAATTAAAGCCCAGATTCATGCGCTCCTCGATACTAACCAGCGCCTGTCAAAAATGGAAAATGAAGACTCGAGCTATGTGGCGGCAACCATGTTGTTTGGGGGTATTACAGCGCTAGGGCCAGTTGCTGCCGCCGCATTTAATAGCTCTATCGTGGAAGGTGCGATGGTGTCAGCAGCCGCTCTAGTCGGGGTCGAAGCAGCGACTGTTGCTGCTGTTTGCACGATTGCCGCTCTTGTTGTTGTTCTCATAGTTATTCCTATACTGTATTTCATGGAGAAGCCTGCTAACTGTGTTGCTTTTCTAATCAATAAGCTTAGCGGTGATGAGGATCAGACAATTACTTACAAGGGGCAGTATAATGTTCACGGCAAGCCGCAAGTTGTAACTGATAATATCTCGGGAGGGGTGTTGGGTTATTTTGGTGGCGGGTTTATTATGTCAAAAAAGCGCGATAACGCTCTGGTGGGATGTCAGTATGGCGTGGTCTATAGTGTTAACAAGGGGCCTGATCTAGCATTTGGCATGGATTGTCCATTGACAGGTGCGCAAGGGTGGAACAATTGCTATTGCGACTTCGATATCTCTGCACAAACCGCTGCCGAAAAGACAGATGCTTTTGATAGGCTTGAGTACACGGCATCCAAAGGTAATATTGATCTGGCGATTAGGTGTAACGATAAAGGCGGCGATACTGCATATTACATAGCTACGGTATCTCCTCACGCATAAAATTACTTGTTGTTAGGGGTCGCTCAAAACAACACAGGTCAGACAAACTGTGCTGATTTGAGCGGCCCCTTTAGTTTGGTCGTTAGGGTAAGTTTCAGTCGTTCAGGGGCAGCGCGTAATGATCGCGTGTGGCGCAGTATGTCACCTATGGAGGCCGGGGTTTGAATAAGTGTGAAAATAAGGTGTGAGGCGTGCTTGAATTTAAGTCGTTTGTGATAGTAGTAAGTGGTTACTTATAAGTTGGGTGATCGGTGCTTTTGACGCTTTTTGGAGGTGGGCTATAGTAGGGCTTGCAAGATGGCTTGCCTAATTTTATCAGGGAGAGAAAAATGTCAGTCCAAGGCGCGGCTCTTACTAGTAATGACTTTAATAGTATTATTGATGATATGGCTTCTCAGTTCAAAAGTGATCGACGGCTTCAAAGCTATAGTGCGGAGTCGCAGAGGTTGAATAAGCTTTATGAAAGCTTGGAGCCAGTTTCGCTAGCGGTCGGATATGTTTCCGATGGTGGTGATAGTCAAGTTGTTGATAGCTTTGTCGGTGACTGTAAAGCGAATTTGAATTCCGAAAGTGCTGGCTTTCATAGTAGAACCTCTGATTATACTAAGGCATTAGAAGCCTCCCGTAATCAAGATGAATTTAGCAAAATGATTGATGAGATGGCTGATGAAGCCAAAAGGAAGACTGCTGCAACGATTGATCATTGGCGCGACCAGGCTAAGGAACTTTGTAAGAAAAACCCAGAAGCTGCCCATGGAATTATCTTTGCCTTCCAGAGCCTGTGCTCATTGGCTAACAAGGTGTTTAGTGCAATCATTGATTTTTTTGGCTCGATAATACGAAGTGTTGTCAACTGGTTGGTTAATGCTTGGACCTCTATTAAGAATTTTTTCTCTGATGTCTCGCACTTGATATCAGGCTGGTTCTAATGCGTAGAACCTGCTCTCGCTTGCCTTGTTTGAGAGCAGGTTTTCCATATCTTTCGGTGTTGTATCAATTTTTAGTGATGATTGTCTTTCGATGTGTTATGGCGGTATGAATCGCCCCTGGTTTCCTAGACACTCTCCAAGCTAAGAAAATAGCGTTTCTCATACTCTACTGGCGACAGCTGCATAGCACTGCTGTGTCGGCGTTTGGGGTTATAGAACATCTCGATGTAATCG
>NZ_VWXI01000032.1 GCF_011752525.1 Pantoea sp. Cy-639
CGGCTCCGGACGACGTGTTCGTCGGTGGTCAGCCAGCCATCACCAACAAACTGGAAAGCGTCACTGGCGACGACAACTTCGAGAAGCTGACCTTGGGCAAAGACTCGGTGAAAACCGAAGTCACCGATGAGCCAGGTACCGGCACCCCGGGCACCGACAACCAAGGTGATAAGGTTTCCGTCACCATCGTCGGCAACGGCCCGGTCACCGAAGACCAACAGCCTTCGTTCACTGTGAAAGTGAGCCAGAAGCTCGACCACGACCTGACCGTCACCCTGTCCAACGGTGCCAAGGTAGTGATCGCCGCTGGCCAGACCGAAGCCGAGTACAAGGCTCCGGCTCAAGGCGATGACGTCTTCAAGGATGGCGAGGCCCTGACCATTGGCATCACCGATGCCACCGTCACTGGCAAAACCTTCGAGAATCTGGAACTGGGTGGCGATGCCACCGTCCAGATCACCGATACCATCAGCGAAGTCGTCGCCACCCTGACCGCTGACAAGACCACCGTCGCCGAAGGTGGTGAGATCACCTACACCGTGACCCTGACCAACGCCCAGGGTCTGCCGGTCAATGGCCACAACGGTCTGACCTTCACCCTGTCCGATGGCACCAAGATCACTATCCCGGCCGGCAGCACCAGTGGCACAGCAACCATTACTGCGCCAGACGACGTGTTCATCGGCGGCCAAGCCACTATCAGCAACAAACTGGTGACCGTCAGTGGCGCCGACAACTTCGAGAAGCTGACCCTCGGCCAAGGCGAAGTGCAGACCTCCGTCACCGACGAGCCAGGCTCGGGTACACCAGGCACCGATAACCAGGGCGACAAGGTGTCCGTCACCATCGTCGGCAATGGCCCGGTCACCGAAGACCAGCAGCCAAGCTTCACTGTCAAGGTCAGCCAGAAGCTGGGCTACGACCTGACCGTCACCCTGTCCAACGGCGACAAGGTGGTGATCCCAGCCGGCCAGACCCAGACCGAATACAAGGCCCAAGCCCAGGGCGACGACGTGTTCAAGGATGGCAGCACCCTGACCGTCGGCATCACCGATGCCACTGTTCCGGGCCATACCTTCGAAAACCTGGAACTGGGCGGCAACGCCTCGGTTCAGATCAACGACACCATCAGCGAAGTCGTCGCCACCCTGACCGCCGACAAGTCGACCGTCGCCGAAGGCGGCCAGATCACCTACACCGTCACCCTGAGCAACGGCCAAAATCTGCCCGTGACCGGCCACAATGGCCTGACCTTCACCCTCAGCGACGGCACCAAGATCACCATCCCGGCCGGCAGCGCCAGCGGCACCGCCACCATCACAGCACCGGATGACGTGTTCGTCGGTGGTCAACCGACCATCACCAACAAGCTGGAAAGCGTCACCGGCGACGACAACTTCGAGAAGCTGACCCTGGGCAAAGACCAGGTGAAAACCGAAGTCACCGACGAGCCAGGTTCCGGCACCCCTGGCACCGACAACCAGGGCGACAAGGTGTCCGTCACCATCCTCGGCAATGGCCCGGTCACCGAAGACCAGCAACCGAGCTTCACCGTCAAGGTCAGCCAGAAGCTGGACCATGACCTGACCATCACCCTGTCCAACGGTGGCAAGGTGGTGATCGCTGCCGGCCAGACCGAAGCCATCTACAACGCTCCGGCCCAGGGTGATGACGTGTTCAAGGACGGCAGCACCCTGACCGTCGGCATCACCGATGCCTCCGTCACCGGCAAGACCTTCGAGAACCTGGAACTGGGCGGCAACGCCTCGGTGCAGATCAGCGACACCATCAGTGAAGTCGTCGCCACCCTGACTGCCGACAAATCGACCGTCGCCGAAGGCGGCCAGATCACCTACACCGTGACCCTGACCAACGCCCAAGGTCTGCCGGTCAGTGGCCACAACGGCCTGACCTTCACCCTCAGCGATGGCACCAAGATCACCATCCCAGCCGGCAGTGTCAGCGGCAGCGCCTCCATTACCGCCCCGGACGACGTGTTCATTGGCGGCCAGGCGACCATCTCCAACAAGCTGACCGGCGTCACCGGCGCGGACAACTTCGAGAAACTGACCCTGGGTCAGAACGAAGTGAAGACCAGCGTCACCGACGAGCCGGGGTCAGGTACCCCTGGCACTGACAATCAGGGCGACAAAGTGTCCGTCACCATTGTCGGCAACGGCCCGGTCACCGAAGACCAGCAACCGAGCTTCACCGTCAAGGTCAGCCAGAAGCTGGATCAGGACCTGACCGTGACCTTGTCCAACGGTGCCAAAGTGGTGATCGCCGCCGGCCAGACCGAGGCCATCTACAAGGCCCCGGCCCAAGGTGATGACGTGTTCAAGGACGGCAGCACCCTGACCGTCGGCATCACCGATGCCAGCGTCGTCGGCAAGACCTTCGAGAACCTGGAGCTGGGCGGCAACGCCTCGGTACAGATCAACGACACCATCAGCGAAGTCGTCGCCACCCTGACCGCCGACAAGACCACCGTCGCCGAAGGTGGCCAGATCACCTACACCGTGACCCTGAGCAACGGCCAGAACCTGCCCGTTAATGGTCACAACGGCCTGACCTTCACCCTGTCCGACGGCACCAAGGTCACCATCCCGGCCGGCAGCGCCAGCGGCAAGGTCACCATCACCGCACCGGACGACGTGTACGTCGGTGGCCAGCCGAGCATCGTCAACAAGATCGAGTCGGTCGCCGGCGGCGACAACTTCGAGAAACTGACCCTCGGCCAGAACACCGTCACCACCACCGTCACCGACGAACCAGGCTCGGGCACCCCTGGCACCGGCAACCAGGGCGACAAGGTGTCCGTCACCATCGTCGGCAACGGCCCGGTCACCGAAGACCAGCAACCGAGCTTCACCGTCAAGGTCAGCCAGAAGCTGGACCATGACCTGACCATCACCCTGTCCAACGGTGGCAAGGTGGTGATCGCCGCCGGCCAGACCGAGGCCATCTACAAGGCCCCGGCCCAAGGTGATGACGTGTTCAAGGACGGCAGCACCCTGACCGTCGGCATCACCGATGCCAGCGTCGTCGGCAAGACCTTCGAGAACCTGGAGCTGGGCGGCAACGCCTCGGTACAGATCAACGACACCATCAGCGAAGTCGTCGCCACCCTGACCGCCGACAAGACCACCGTCGCCGAAGGTGGCCAGATCACCTACACCGTGACCCTGAGCAACGGCCAGAACCTGCCCGTTAATGGTCACAACGGCCTGACCTTCACCCTGTCCGACGGCACCAAGGTCACCATCCCGGCCGGCAGCGCCAGCGGCAAGGTCACCATCACCGCACCGGACGACGTGTACGTCGGTGGCCAGCCGAGCATCGTCAACAAGATCGAGTCGGTCGCCGGCGGCGACAACTTCGAGAAACTGACCCTCGGCCAGAACACCGTCACCACCACCGTCACCGACGAACCGGCCGGCCAAGGCGACCTGACGACCGTCGGCATCAGCGGCGACACCTCGGTGATCGAGGGCGACACCGCCCACTACACCCTGACCCTGAGCAATCCGTCGAAGACCGATGTCACCATCACCCTGACCTACAGCGGCACCGCCACCAACGGTGAAGACTTCATCGGCGTGGTCAGCGTGAAGATCCCGGCGGGCAGCTCCGGCACCAAGTTCGATATCAAGACCATCGACGACAAGCTGGTCGAGGGCTCCGAGAACTTCACCATCAAGATCAGCGGCGCCACCGGTGGCGGCTTCGAGAACCTGCAGGTCGACCCGGGCAAGTCCAGCGTCACCACCACCATCATCGACAACGACCACGCGCCAGTATCGACCGGCGGCGCGGTGACCGGCACCGAAGACACCGACTACGTGTTCCAGTGGAACGACTTCAACGTCACCGACGCCGATGGCAACACCGGCCTGGCCGTGACCATCAGCAAGCTGCCTGACCTGGGCAACCTGAAGTTCTTCAACGGCACCTCGTGGGTCGACGTGTCGCTGAACCAGACCATCAGCCAGGCCGACATCGCCGCCGGCAAGCTCAAGTTCGTGCCATTGGCCAACCAATCCGGCGTCGACGGCTACGGCGGCAATGGCGTGGGCAACCAGCAGGCCGACTACGCGCAGATCAAGTACAAGCCCAACGACGGCACCAACCTCGGCGGCGAAGTGACCATGAAGGTCGACATCACCCCGGTCGCCGACAAGCCTGATCTGAACATCGGCAGCAACAACGTCAACTCGATCGGCCTGCTCAAGGAAAGCTGGAACAACCTCACCGGCCTGGGCACCAACGGCATCGGTATCTCCGGCGATACCCTGAAGAACGTGTTCGCCAACTCTGGCAAAGCCAACAAGACCGAAACCGTCAACGGCGTCGACTCGACCAGCAACGTCACCCCGGGCAGCGGCTCGAAGACCTCCGGCCTGATCTACCTGGAAGCCGGCAAGACCTACTCGTTCAGCGGCACCGCCGATGACAGCCTGCAGATCGTGGTGGGCGGCAAGAACGTCGCCAGCGGCATCTGGGGCTCGGCCAATGGCGCCATCTCCGGCAGCTTCACCCCGACCACCAGCGGCTACTACACCCTGGAGATCTACAACGCCAACCAGGCCGGCCCCGGCAGCCTGGACGTCAACATCCGGGTCAACAATGGCGCGGTCATGGACCTGAACAGCTCGAACATCCCGATGTACCCGAGCGTCAACGACCTGACCAATGCTGGCGTCACCGTCTCCGACCTGCACGGCAACAACGGCCAGGGCTACTACGACGGCTACAAGCTCAACGAAGGCAGCGAGAACGGCGCGCCGGTCAAGCTGGTGGGCATCAGCACCAAGCTGACCGACACTGACGGCTCCGAAACCCTGAGCGTCAAGCTCAGCGGCATCCCAGCCGGCTCCGTGCTGGCCGATGGCGCCGGCCACAAAGTCACGGTCGGCAAGGATGCGGTGGATGTCACCGGCTGGAACCTGGGCAGCCTGACCATCAAGCCACCGGCCTACTACACCGGCCAGTTCGACGTGAAGGTCACCTCGACCTCCAGCGAAAGCGTCGGCGGCAGCACCGCGACCAGCGAAGGCACCATCAAGGTCAACGTCTACCCGCAGACCTACACCACCCACAACCTGTCCTCGGACAGCGACAACATCGTCGGCACCGACGGCAACGACATCATCGTCTCGGACGTCGCCGGGCTGCACGTGGTGCCGGGCCAGAACTACAACCTGGCCTTCATCGTCGACACCTCGGGCAGCATGGGCGCGTCCGGCGTGGACGCGGCCAGAAAGTCCCTGGAGTCGGTGTTCAAGACCCTGGCGGCCAGCGTCAAGGGCTCGGCCTCGGGCACGGTGAACATCCTGCTGGTGGACTTCGCCACCCAGGTCAAGAGCAGCGTCTCGGTGACTCTGAACGACGCCGGCCTGCAAACCTTGCTCAATGCCCTGAACTCGCTCAATGCCAACGGCGGGACCAACTACGAAGACGCCTTCAAGACCACCGCCAACTGGTTCCAGAACCTCAAGGACGCCGGCAGTACCGGTAGCAACCAGACGTTCTTCATCACCGACGGCAAGCCGACCTACTACCAGGGCAACGAGAACACCAACCCGAACCTGGGCAGCTCGGGCATTACCCTGGACAACTACCTGGCGTCGATCAACTACACCCCGGGCATGACCGTCGGCAAGTACCTGGACAACTCCAACTACCTGACGATCGACAGCAGCGGCAACCTGAAGGTGCAAACCTACTACGGCTCCTGGTACACCTCGCTCTCGGGCGCGCTGCATGCCGAGGGCAACGGTGGCTACGAGCTGTCGTCCCGCGGCGGTGCCGGCAACTACACCGACAACGCCACCTGGAACAACTCGCTGGACAGCTTCAAGCTGCTCTCGGGCCTGTCCAATGTCGAGGCCATCGGCCTCAACAACGGGGTGAACAGCAACGACCTGAAACCGTTCGACACCGACGGCAAGCCACAGACCAACATCGACCCGAGCAAGCTGGCCGAGGCGATCCTCGGCCACACCGAGGTCACCCAACCGGGCAACGACACGGTCAATGGCGGCGACGGCAACGACATCATCTTCGGCGACCTGATGACCTTCGACGGCATCGCCGGCACCGGTGTCGAGGCGATCCAGGCCTATGTCGCCGGCAAGACCGGTGTTGCCGTGGGCGATGTCGATGCACGGGCGATGCACAAGTACATCAACGAGCACTACACCGAGTTCGACATCTCGCGCAGCAACGACGGCAACGACACCTTGCTCGGCGGCAATGGCGACGACATCATCTTCGGCCAGGGTGGCAACGACTACCTGGACGGTGGTGCTGGCAACGACATCCTGCTCGGCGGTGCCGGCAACGACATCCTCATCGGCGGCAAGGGCGACGATATCCTGATCGGCGGCAGCGGTGCCGACACCTTCGTGTGGAAAGCCGGCGACCTGGGCAAGGATGTGATCAAGGACTTCAACGTCAAGGAAGGCGACCGTCTTGACCTGAGCGACCTGCTCCAGGGCGAGAAGGCCAGCACCATCGACAACTACCTGAAGATCACCACGGTCAACGGCGAGTCGACCCTGCAGGTGAGCACCGAAGGCAAGCTCAATGCCGCCGGTGGCCTGGCCAACGCCGACGTGAGCATCAAGCTCGAGGGTGTGAACTGGTCCAATACCACGATCAACTCGTTGATCAGCGGTGCCGACCCGACCATCAAGATCGACAACTCCAACAGCTGATCCTCCCCCCCTGCGGCGGCCGGTAACGGCCGCCGCCTCGGGGCGCGGACTTTCTCAACGTCCTCTTCACGCGCATACTCGCGTGCCGGGCTGACACGCCCGGTGAACTTTGCCTATGCTGCTGACTACCAAGAAGGAATCATCGTGACGAGGGAAGACGCCATGTTCTACGTGCAACGCGACGCCGATGGCCAGTTGCTGCGGGTAGAAGCCGCCGCGTTTGCCGAATACACGGAAATGCTCCCGGCCGATCACGCCGAGATCCAGGAATGGTTCGCCGACAACGTCGTGGAAAACAGCCTCAAGCAGCTCAAGCAGAGCGACCTGGACATGATCCGTGTGCTCGAGGACCTGATCGAGGTACTGACCACCAAGGGCGTGATCAGCATCACCGACCTGCCTGCCGGGGCTCAGGCCAAGTTGCTCAACCGCTCCACCGCGCGCAAGGCGCTGGGGAGCCTGAACAACCTGATCGAGGACGACGAAGACGGCGGGCTGATCTAAGCCCCCGCCTATCGCAAGACACCGTGGAAGCGGGCTGGCTCCGCGATGGCGCCGCCCGATTCAACGCCAGGGCGCCGGCTCACCCACCAATTGTCCCTGGATCCCCTGAACGCCCATCTCCCGCAGCACTTGCAACTCACCTTCGGTTTCCACCCGCTCGGCGATCAACGGCAGGTCGATGCTGTGCGCGGCCCGCTGGATGGCCTCGATGAACAGCCGCTTGTGCTGCTCGTGATCGATATTGCGGATATAGCTGCCGTCGATCTTCAGGTAGGCCAACCCCAAATGCGCCAGGTTGCCGATCATGCTGAAGCGGCCACCGAAACGCTGCAGCGCCAGGCTGAAGCCCTGCGCGTGCAGGCGCCGGGTCAGTTGCTCCAGCGCAGCCTGGTCGGGCAGTTGCTCCTCGCCGATCTCGAAGGTCAGACGCGACCCCAGTGCGGCGTACTGTTCCAGCAGCTCGAACACCCGCTGCAGTGCCTTGGGATCGGCCAGGGTGGCAGCCGACAGGTTGAGCGCCAGTACCTCATGGTGCCCTTGCAGGTGCCGGAGCACCTTTTCGAGCACCAGCAGATCCAGCCGAGCCATCCAGCCAAAGCGCTCCAACCAGGGCAGGAAGCGCCCGGCCGCCAGCGCCTCGCCCTGTTCGTCTTGCAGGCGCGAGATGACCTTGTAGTGCAGGATCCGCCCCGGAGCCCGGCAATCCACCACAGGCTGGAAGAACAGCTCGAAGCGTCCCTTTTCCAAGGCCTGGTCGAGCCGCGTGTGCCAGGCATGATGACTGTCCGCCGCCTCGGCGGCGGCGCCTTGCTCCAGGCATACCCAACCCGGCACGGGCTGGCTCTCGGCACGGGCCAAGGCCTCGTCGGCCATCTTCAGCAGTGTCTGTGGCGCATCGCCCGGGCTGAACGGCGCCAGGCCGATGCAGGCCACCGGGTCGACATCGCTGGCGCCGGTCAGGTGCAGGCTCTGCAGGGCCGCGCTCAGGGCCTGGGCCAGCTGGATCGCCTCCGCGTGAACCATGCCAGGCGCCAGCACGGCGAATTCGCCACCCCGGCTGCGGGTGATCAGGTCGTTGGTTTCCGGATAACCGGCGCAGGTCCGACGCAACTGCTCACCCACCGCCTGCAGCAACTGGTCGGTGCGCTGCCCGCCCAAGCGGGCATTGAGGCCGGCGAGGTCCTGGACCCGCAGCAGCAGCAGGTAGCCGGCGCGGGCCTCTTCAAGGTTGCTCACCCGGGCATTGAGCTGCATTTCGAAGTAGCGGCGGTTGGCAAGCCCGGTGAGACTGTCCTGATAAGACTCGGCACGCAGCTTCTCGCTGCGTTCGGCCTGCTCGGTAAACAGCGCCTTGAGTTTCTCGACCATCTGGTTCATCGCCTGCACCACCCGACGCAACTCCGGGGTGCGCGGCAGTTCCGGCAAGCTGAGGAACTCACGGCGGGCAATGGCATGGGACTGCGCCACCATGTAGTCCAGCGGCCGCAGTTGCCGGCGCAGCAACAAGGCCCCCAGCACCGCGCTGACCGCGCCGCACAGCAACAGCCAGCCCAGGCTGCCCAAGGCACTCTGCCAGAGCTTGGCCAGGGCGAACATCGGATGGCTGATCACCTCGACCCGTGCCGCCTGCTGCCAGCCGCGGCTGACGATGGCATCGCCACCGGCCGGCTCCAGGCCGATGAGGTGGACGAACCAGCCCGGCACACTGCCGCTGTCAGGCTCGGCGTGGCGCTCGACCAGCACCGCGTTGGAACCCAGGTCGATCACCTTGATGCTCGAGTAGTAGCCGCTGTCGAATATCGAGCTGACCATCAGCTCGACCATCGCCGGATCGTCGATGTTCGGCGTCAACGACAGCGCCAGCGCGGTCGCGGCATCCTGGGCATGCGAACGCAGCTGGTTGACATACTGGCTGCGCGAGCTCTCGAGGCTGACCATGAAGCTGCCACTGAAGGCGACCACCAGGAACAGGCAAATGGCAAGCAGCAATTGTTTGAACAGTGACATCTGTGCTCCTTCAGTAAACCGGTTCGGCCGGGAACCCTTCGGCCTGCATTTTCTTCAGCACATCCTGCCAGCGCGACAGGCGCTTGGTGTCGCCGACCTTCTTGTTGCCGGCGGCCCCGGTCAGCCAGAGCCCTTCGCCGTTGAAGGCGTAGACCGGCAACAAGTCGGTGCGCTGGCTGGCTGGCTTGATCGCGTCCATCAGGCTATCGAGCACCAGAGGCTGGGCCTGTGGGCTTGAATAATAGGTCAGGACCATGTGCGCCCGATTCTGACGCAATGCCTTGACGTAGGTGATGCGCAGCTTTTCGGCCGGAATGCCCATGCGCCGCAGACTGAAGTATTTGGCAATGGCGTAGTCCTCACAGTCACCAGCACCCTTGATCAGCGACTGGATCGGCGTTGCCCAATAGTCGACCTCATGCCACAGGTCGATGTCCTCGACATAACGCAGCTGTTTGTTGAAGAACAGGTTGACCACTTGCAGCTTGTCCAGCTCGCTGCCTTGCTGCTGGGTCGCCAACAGGTTCTGCCAGGCGTCGATACGCCCCTGGCCAGCGCCCAATGGCCCATAGAGCGCCTGGGCGCGCCGACTGATCTGGGAAAAGTCCCAATCCGCCTGCGACACGCCCAGCAGCAGGCCGCCCAGCAGCAGGGCCAACCCGAGACGGCGCACGGTCACATTGAGAAGCCAAGGTATCGCCACTGCGAACACCTGTTCAGATCATCCGGAAGCCGCGATGGTGCGGGCTGACGCGGCAAAAGACAATGGCACCTTACAATCATCCTGCCAGCTGTCGGTTCGCCCCCTTCGTACAAGCTGCCGGGGACGGTGCCGACTTCCCTTGGCTGCCGACTTGCTTCACGATAGCCGCCTGTCACACGATCAGGTCACTCCTGCCTCTAAATAGAAGCCGTTGACAAGCGGCCCCCACACTCACTAGGTTATTGGATCCAATTTTTACCGAGGCACACCCCGCGTGGCTGAAAAAACCAAACTCCTGAGCGCCGTGCTGGGCAGCGAGCAAGTACCGCCGCACCTGGCGCGCGGTGTCATCGAAGAGCGCCTGCGCAGTGCCATCCTTGACGGCCGCCTGCCACCGGGCACCGCCGTTCGCCAGCAGGAGCTGGCGACGTTGTTCGGCGTCAGTCGCATGCCGGTACGCGAGGCCCTGCGTCAGTTGGAGGCCCAGTCACTGTTGCAGGTGGTAATGCACAAAGGCGCAGTGGTCGCGCCACTGATCGGCGAAGATGCCGTCGACACCTACGCCCTGCGTGTCATCCTCGAGACCGAAGCCCTGCGCCAATCGATTCCGCTGCTCGAAGCCGAAGACATCGCACAGGCCAGGGACTACATCCGCCAGTTGGAAGTCGAAACCCGCCATGCCGAGATCGGCCGCCTCAACCGCCTGTTCCACATGGCACTCTATGGCAAGGCGCGTAACCAGAAACTCTTGCGCATGATCGAGATCGAGCTCAATGAAGAGGAGCGTTTTCTGCGTTTCCATCTGTCCTCGATGGGCTTGGGCAAGCTGACTCAGGACGATCACATCGCCTTGGTCGACGCGGCCAGCGACAAGCTGGTGGACCAGGCCGTGAAGATGCTGGAAGAGCATCTGAACCATGCCGCCATCACCATCAGGAACTACCTCGACAGGCAATCGGCCACCTGATCCGACCTTCGCAGCCAACCACTGGCGACGTCACCAAGGACGCTATCGGGCAAAAGGAACGGCAGTGCACGTGCAGAACCAAGCGGCTACGACCACCGAAGCGCCACCCAGGACTCGACTGATCTGTCTGGCCAGCCACCGCCAGGAGCTCATCCAATACCGTACCTGGGCCCAGACCCTGAGCGACCCTATCGAGCTGGTCGCCGTGGACATACCGCTTTGCGCCGATCTCGGCGCGCCGGCCCCTGCCCAATCTCCCGCCATGCTCGCCCGGACCCTCGCCCAGCTGTTGCAACCCTACCTGGCGGGTCCCCATGCCGTATTCGGCCAAGGACCCGGCGCCCATGTGGCACTGGCCCTTACCCAACTGGCGCAGCATGCCTACCCAGGACAGACCCGGCATCTATTTGTGTCCAGCAGTGACAGCCCTGAGCTCGCTGGAAGCCACAGCCAGCTGTCCATCGAAGTCCCCATAACCGTTCTCTATCCCCCTGGATCGCTGGCCGCCATGCTCGGCTGGCATAGCCTGGGCCGCCGAGAACTGGAACTGATCGAGTTGCCCGCCTCTTCGGACGACACCTCCCTGCTCAACCAGCGCCTGGTGCGCATCTTCAACACTCATCTCGGCCTGTTCAGCTTCTAGTGTCGTGTCTCGAAACACGTTCTCTTTTGACGAGTGGCCTGGGGCCTCGGCCAAGACACCGCAACGAGTCATGGCAGGACTATGCTGAGGAGTGGCAACGCGGGCCGGGCGCCTAAGACGCCGCCAAAAGTGAACAGCTTATTTCCGAGACCGGACAGCAGGCCCACCCTCTGCCATCAATGCCGCGATTGAGGCATTTCTACTGCCCTGTCCATCTCAGGCCATGGCAGTGCCAGCATTTTGAGCACACTCTACTCCCCGCAGCGATCGCTGATCACCTGTAGCGGGCCTGATCGTCTGCACTTTATTCATTAGCACAAGGAGTCTCGCACCGGGGCAAGGACCGCACGACGATCAGCCGCCCTCATACAGTAGAACTTCCTCTTTCCTTCATTAACCAGTGCTCCGAGTGAGGCATTCACTCTGTTCTTGTTTTTCTGATATCCATTTATCGGAAGGGGCACTTATTGCCAAATTAAAACTTTGAATAAAGTTTTAACGAGCCCCTGTTTTTGCAAAAAATGGCAAATATAAAAATATTTAAAAAACAATTGCAGCGAACTTTCACAATGTTCTAAGTTTTATATCGCCAGCACAGACAGCCCGCAGCCTCCGTGACCTGCGGGCCGCATATCCTGCCACTGGCCTTTGCCTGTTGATCGCAATCGAAACTCGCTTCGAGGAACTTGTTCGCCTCGAAATCAGCAAGATCGGTAACTTGCATTGCCTACGAACCCTGAACTCAACTCTACTGGACATCCTCATGAGCACATTGAAGCGCACACTCTCTGACAAGAAAAAAACCCTTTCCCGTCATCCGCTTTTTTCCGAAATCGATTCTCTGGAAACACTACAGCGGTTCATGGAGACCCATGTATTCGCCGTTTGGGACTTCATGTCGCTGACCAAGCGCCTGCAACAGGAACTCACCTGTGTCAGCCTGCCCTGGCTACCACCAGCCGACCCGGCCGCCGCCCGCCTGATCAACGAGATCGTGTTGGGCGAGGAGTCCGATGACCGTCTCGATCACGGCCACTACAGCCACTTCGAGCTGTACCTGGATGCCATGCGCGAAGTAGGCGCCAGTACCCAGGCCATCGAGCGCTTCATCGCCCTGCAACAGCAAGGTGTCAGCGCCAGCGACGCCCTGTCCCGCGTCGGCGCCAGCGAGGCCGCGCAACACTTTGTCCGTGACACCCTCGAAGTGGCGCTGGACGCCCCTGCACATTGCGTCGCTGCTGCGTTCCTGCATGGCCGGGAAAGCGTCATTCCGATGATGTTCCAGCAGATCCTCGACGAGTGGGGCATCGGTCACGAGCAGGCACCGACATTCCGCTACTACCTGCAGCGACATATCGAGGTCGACTCCGAGGACCATGGGCCGGCCGCCGAACAATTGCTGTCCCGCCTGGTGAACCACGACCCGCTGCGCCAGGAGGACGTGTATGCCGCGGCCATCGCCGCCGTGGACAGCCGCACCGCCCTGTGGGATCGCCTGCGCGCCTCGCTGCAGGCCCCCGTTGCCGAGGTCACCCCATGAGTGCCCTCGAATACCGTTCCTTCGCCGATGCCTGGGAAGAGCGCGCCACCATCCGCACGCGGCCCCGCCGCCGCGTGGAGGATGACCAGCGGCTGATCTACCCGCTGAGCCGCCAACCCCTGGTCCTGAGCGCCGCCTTCCAGCGTGAATGCCCCGAGCTTCGCGACTTCGTGCTGGTGCAGAGTCTCTACAAGTTCATCAACGATGTGGTGATCTTCGAGACCGAGATCGTTGACCGGACCGCCCGGCGCATCGCCAAGGACCGTTTCGCCGTTCGCTTCCCGTTCGCCTGTCGCTACGACGCGATGACCGTGGTGGTCGACGAGGATTACCACGCCCTGGTGGCAATGGACTTCCTCCAGCAGACCATTGCCCTGACCGGTATCGAACCGATCGCCCTGCCCAAGGAAATCGAGCTGAGCCGAGCTATCCCCGCGGCCCTGGAGCAAGTGCCCGCACACTTGCGCGATGCCCTGGAGCTGATCTGCGTGGGCATTGCCGAGAACACCCTGACCGACGATGTCGCGGCCTTTGCCCGCGACGACTCGGTCAAGCCCTCGGTGAAGGGACTGATGGCCGATCACTTGCTCGACGAGGGCCGGCACTCGAGCTTCTGGGCGCGCCTGACCCGCATCTACTGGCAGTCCGCCACGCAGACCGATCGCCAAGCCATCGCCGAGGTATTGCCAGTATTCCTGCGCCAGTACCTGACCAGCGATATCCAGCAGGCCTTCGACTTCACCCTGATCGCCGCACTACCGGTGGACGAACCTGTGCGCCAGGCCCTGCGCGAGGAAGTCCAGGGCATGGCCTACCCGATCAATCACCAGCATCCGCTGCTCGGCAACATCCTGCGCTTCTTCCGCAGCAGCTCGATGCTCGACTCGGACTGCGTGCAGGCCGCGTTGCGCGACTACCTGCCATGAGGACCCCGAAATGAGACGCCTCGACATACTCCTGGCAGGCACCAGCCCTGCCCTGGGGGAGTTCGCCCGCCTGCTCGACGAGCACGGCCACGGCCTGGCCCTGGCTGGCGACCCGGATACCCTGCGTCAAAACCTGGCCAATACGCCTGACCTGGTGGTGGAAGACGGCAGCCTGGCACTGGCCAGTGGCGATTGGCAGCACCTGGGCGACATCCCGTTGCTCCGGGTGCGCCTGGGTGCCAGCCTCGCGCAAACCCTGCCTCGCCTGGAGACTCTCTGCTGGTGCGGCAATGCCAGCGCGCAGCGCCTTATCGACCGGGTGGCCGTGCCCTCCCCCGCCTCGGGGAATGGCCAGCAGTTGCGCCAGGATACGCTACGGACCCTGTGCGACCAGTTGGCGCTGCAGGTCACCCGCTTCGCCCGCAACCCGCAGTACCTGTTGGAAGCGCCGGCTGTCAGCCCTGGCGTACAGGAGCGCGAACACGGTCTGACATGGCTGGAAGCCCTTGCCTACCGACATCCGTTCAACCGCACATTGCGCGCCGACCTGCTGGAACAGGCCGAAACCGAGCTGACCGGCCAACTGGAACGCAGCCTGCACCGGCATGCCGATCGCCCTGCGCTGAACCATGAGGGCCGGCGCCATAGCTATCGGCAACTGCACGCACGCAGTGCCGCCATTGCGCAAACGCTGCTGCCGTTGCTCCCCGTCATGCAGGGGCAGCCACCTGTGGTCGCCGTGTGCATGGCCAAGTCGCCCGAACTGTACGCCAGCCTGCTGGCCGTGCTGGGCTGCGCAGCCATCTACCTGCCGCTGGACCCTGCCACCCCGAACGAGCGCCGTCAGCGCATTTTGGCCGACGCCGGGGCTTGTGTCCTGCTGCATGACGGGCAAGGGTCTGTGGATATCCCGCAGTTGGATGTACGTGGACTGGTGCTGCCAGACGATGCAACCCCGCCCATGTTGGCCCAGCACCATACACCCGGCGATCAGCCCTGCGTGGCGATCTATACCTCCGGCACCACTGGCCAACCGAAAGGCGTGCTGCTCAGCCAGCGCAACCTGGCGCATTTCTGTGCCTGGTACAGCGAGCATGTGGCACTGGACGCGCAGAGTCGGGTGCTGCAGTTCTCGACCATCGGCTTCGATGCCTCGTTGCTGGACATACTGCCCACCTTCCTCTGTGGTGCCGAGCTGGTGCTGCCCAACGAAGACCAGCGCCGTGACCCACAACAGCTGCTGCAACTTATCCACAGGGCGCAGGTCAGCCATGCGTTTCTGCCGCCGGCGTTACTGAGCATCCTGCCGCGGGACTCGCACCCAGGACTTCGCCACCTGGTCACCGGCGGTGATGTCTGCGAGCCGGACGTCATTGCACGGCTGGCCAGACAGTGCCGATTGCACAATATCTATGGCCCTACCGAAACCACCGTGCTGGCCACCACAACGGTACTGGATGCAGGCGATAGCAACCGCAACCTCGGCATGCCGATCGCCAACACCCAGGTACTGATCCTCGACGAGGCGCTGCAACCGGTGTTGCAGCAAACCCCTGGCGAGCTGTATATCGCAGGCCCTGGGGTCGGACTCGGCTACCTGAACAACCCGGCACTCACCGCCGAGCGCTTTGTCGAGCTGGCATTGCCGGATGGACGTGCCCTGCGTGCCTACCGCACTGGCGATATCGGCAAATGGACCGAGCACGGTATCGAGATCTGCGGCCGTCGCGACAATCAGGTGAAGATCCGCGGGTACCGGGTGGAACCCGAAGAGATCGAACACTGCCTGCGTGAAAGCAGGTTGTTCGCCCAGGTGGCGGTAGTCGTCGATGCCCAGCGCCGGGTGCTGGCGTTCGTCGCCCATCCTGAGCGTGAGTCTGCCGAGACATTGCTGCGTGCCCATGCCGAGCGACGGCTCCCGGACTACATGCGGCCCACGTTCTATCAGGCACTGGAGCGGATGCCTTATACCGTCAATGGCAAGGTAGACCGTCAGGCGCTTCTGGCGCTGCCATTGGCCTTGCCGACCAGTGAGCGCGTACAGCCTGCCACCCATACCGAGCAACGCTTGCGCAGCCTCTGGAGCGAGCTGCTGGAGCTGCCTGAAGCGGATATTTCCGCCGACGACAGCTTCTTCAATCTCGGCGGCCACTCGATCCTGCTGTCCCGCCTGCTGCTGGAGTTGCGCGAGCGCTTCGGCCAAGGCGTGGCGATCAACCGTTTCATCGAGCAACCCACATTGCAGCGCCTCGGCGCCCTGCTCGATGGCGACGATCAAGGCCTGCAGGCCTCGCTGGAACGCCTGGAGCAGGATGCCACTCGCGACCCAGGCTTGCAGGTACTGCCCATGGACTGCCTGGGCGATGTGCACAAGGTGATTGTCACCGGTGCCAACAGCTTCCTCGGGGTGCACCTGGTCGAGGCCCTGCTGGACTGGGGGGCAACCGAAGTGGCCTGCCTGGTGCGGCGGGCCGATGGATTGGATGCCGTCGAGCGCTTCGCCCGGTCTCTGCACGATAACCACATCGAGCTGGACCTCTCACGCATACGGGTCTTCGAGGCCGACCTGCGCCAACCGCGCCTGGGCCTGTCCGAGGCCGACTATGACTATCTGGATGGCGAGTACGGCGCCCTGCTGCACAACGCGGCGCAGGTGAACCATGTCCTCGACTACCAGGTACTGGCCGCCGACAACATCGAGCCTTTGTTCGAGTGCCTGCGTCTGTGTGAAGGCAAACGCAAGAAGATCTTCAACTTCATCTCCACCCTGTCTGCCTGCAGCGCCGTGGACGACAGCGGGCGCGTCCTGGAGACGGACCCGGCAAGCACGCCACCGATCTATATCCGCAACGGCTACAACCTGAGCAAATGGATCGGCGAACGCATCCTCAGCCGTGCCCGCGCGCAAGGGGTCTGGGTCAATCTGTTCCGCCCGGGAAACATCACCTTCGACAGCCGCACCGGCGCCTGCCAGCCACAACGCAACCGCCTGATGCTGATGCTCAAGGGCTCGTTGCAACTAGGCCAGGTGCCAGGCCTGGAAATCGACTTCGACCTGATGCCGGTGGACTTTCTCTCCCGCTTCATCGCGTTCCACAGCAGCCGCCACCAGGCCGGGCAGTGCGTGTTCAACCTGCACAACCCCGAACCGCTGCGCTGGCGAGATTACCTGGCATCGTTCCATGAACAAGGTCATGCCTTCGAGCTGGTCAGCGTCGAGCAGTGGCAGCGGCAGTTGCGCCGGATCGACCGTGACAACGCGCTGTACGACGTCCTGGGGTTCTACCTGGACGGTTTCGAGGAAGACATCGGCGACATCTCCGGGATAGCCCACGACAACGCCCGCGCCGGGGTCCGGCGCATGGGCACCCATTATCCCAGCAAGAGCCCGGATCTGTTGCGCCGCGGCTGCCGCTACCTGGCCGAGATCGGCTTCATCTGACCCCCTTTTTACACAACGGAGCAATACAACATGCAAGCACTCAAACCCGACACTTTGATTCATAACCCGCAAGGCTGCCTGGTGGTTTCCAGCGTCGAGATCGCCGCCCCAGCCGCGAGCGCATGGACCATCGTCGGCAACTTCGCTGGCTTCCCGGTGTTCATCCCTGCCCTGGCGCATATCGAGATGACCGGTAGCGGCGTACGCTCGGTGCGCAAGAAACTGTTCAAGGATGGCAATGTGGTGATCGAGCAGTTGAACAGCCGCGACGACCAGGCCATGAACATGACCTGGAGCCTGATCTACACCAGCCTGAACATCGGCAACCTGTGGGCGGCGATGGAGGTAGTGGCTATCGATGGTAACCGCAGCCGCGCTACCTGGACGATTCAAGCCGAGCCATGGGAAGGCGGACCGGAGGCGCTACCAGGGTTCCAGGCATTCCTACAGGGGTTCGCTGATGAGGCGATGGGGAATGTGCGCAACCTGCTGAGCTGATAGCGCCGGTTCGCTGATGGAAACAAAAAGGCCGCTCCCACAGGGAGCGGCCTTTTTTTGCATCAAGCACAAGGCCTGCCTTGTTGGCGAAGCAGGCGACGCGGTACATGGCACCGGCTGCGCCAGTGTTCGCCGGCAGAGCCGGCTCCTGCAGCACTTGCGGCCGGTCCCGGTGCTGGTGCAGCAGGCAACGCGATGGATGGCACCAACTGCGCCGGTATTCGTCGGCAAGGCCGGCTCCTACAAGCACCTGCGTCCGATTTCGGTGTAGAAGCCAGCCTTGCTGGCGAAGCAAACGACGCAGTGCATGATGTGCAGAAAAGACAAAACCCCTACCTGCTCACGCAGATAGGGGTTTTGCGAAGTGAATCTTGACGATGACCTACTCTCACATGGGGAAGCCCCACACTACCATCGGCGATGCATCGTTTCACTGCTGAGTTCGGGATGGGATCAGGTGGTTCCAATGCTCTATGGTCGTCAAGAAATTCTGTGTGCCGGACCGTTCCAAGGACGTGCCAGCGAATCTCTGTAGTCTCTACTTAAAGACAAAACCCCTACCTGCATGCGCAGATAGGGGTTTTGCGAAATGAATCTTGACGATGACCTACTCTCACATGGGGAAGCCCCACACTACCATCGGCGATGCATCGTTTCACTACTGAGTTCGG
>NZ_VWXI01000033.1 GCF_011752525.1 Pantoea sp. Cy-639
GCGGCGCAGTATATCTTGCCTCATCGACGACCTGATCGTTGGTTCCCGAGAGTAGTTAAGCAACGACCAGCAAAATATCCGACCCGAAAATGAAAATGCCAGTCAGCTTAACTGACTGGCATTAGCCTGAGGCCTCCCTTTTTTATTGGCCGCGCCCTAGACTGTCGGCTTCTTTTCTCGACAAGCTGGACACCATGGTTCGCCTACTCTTCTGGATCGCCCTGATCGCCGCCGCGTTCTGGCTGTGGCGCAAGTTCAAGACCAGCCAGCAATCCCCTGCCGAGCCCCGGCTCGAGGACCCGCTGCGCATGGTGCGCTGCGCCCATTGCGGCGTGCACGTACCCAATGATCGGGCCTTGCAGTTGGGCAAAGAGTGGTATTGCAGCCAGCAGCATCTGGAGCAAGGCCCACGCTGAGCCGCTGGCGCAGGCTTTGCCTGGGAGCGGGCTTGACCCGCGACAGCACGCTCCCAGGCTCCGGACTCAACCAAGACGTCCCTGCGGCGCATACGGTGCCGGATCGATGATCGGCGTGCGCCCCAGCAGCAGATCGCTGAACAGCTGGCACGATGCCGGCGCCAGCACCAGTCCATTGCGGTAGTGCCCGCAGTTCAGCCACAGCCCGTCATGCCCAGGCACCGCGCCGATGTAGGGAATGCCTTCCGGCGACCCTGGCCGCAGCCCCGCCCAGTGCCCCACCACCTCGGCATCGGCCAGTGCCGGCAGCAGTTCCAGCGCCGAAGCCTTCAGGCTGGCTAGGGCCTCGTCGGTCGGCGTCTTGTCGTACCCGGCATGCTCCAGCGTGCTGCCCACCAGGATGTGCCCATCGCGCCGAGGGATGGCATAGCGCCCCTTGGCCAGGACCATGCTCGGCAAGAAGTCCGCAGCGCACTTGAACAGGATCATCTGCCCTTTCACCGGCTCCACCGGCAGGTTCAGGCCGAGGGTCTGCAGCAGGTCACCGCTCCAGGCGCCGGCGCTCAGCACCACGTCATCCGCCGCCAGCAGTCCCTGCTCCGTGCGCACCCCGGTGACCCGGCCACCGTCCAGGGCAAATCCGTCGATCCGGCAGTGCTCGCGCAGGGTCACGTTGGGCAACGCCAGCAGTGCGGCCTTGAGCGACTTCACCAGGCGCGGGTTGCGCACGTTGGCCACCCCTGCCATGTGGATCGCATGCCGATAGCCCTGGCCCAGCACCGGTACCGCATCGTAGACCGCCGAGAGGTCCACGCCAGCGAGCGGACGCTGTTCACGCGCAGCCCAGGCCAGCGCCTCGGCCTCGTCATCCAGGTCCAGCCAGTACAGGCCGGTGGTGTGCACTTCGGGGTCGATACCGGTACTGGCAGACAAACGCTCGCCCAGCTGTGGATAGAAATCCTGCGACCAGTGCGCCAGCGCGGTCACCGCCGGGCTGTAGCGCCAGGGATACAGTGGCGAGACGATACCGCCACCGGCCCAGGACGACTCACGACCGACCTCGCCCTGGTCGCACACCACCACCTGGTCGACCTCGGCCGCCAGGTTGTATGCCGTCAGCAGGCCGATGACGCCACCGCCGACAATCACTACTTGCTTGCTCATCGTTTCATCCAACATCCGAAGTAATTCCACGGTGCCTCGGCACCCCAAGCCCTTCAGTCCCCCCAGCAGCCGGCAGCGTCGCCTGCGGCCCCGGCGTTGCTCCGCCCCCCGGTATGTTCGAGCTGGTAGTCGCCACAACGGTCCTGCGCCATCGCCGCTTGCGGCAGGCGCATGGCGCGCAGCGTGTAGCCATCGCTGTCTCTTCGGGCATCCAGGCGGTAATGGCGATTGCCCGCGGGCAAGTCGGTCACCCATTGCTCGTTGTCGGTGTATTCGCCGGCACGCGCATGGTGCTGTTGCAGGCGCAAGGCCGCGTCGTGCAGCAGGCCGACGGCTTCGCTGCGGGCGGCACGGCGCAGGGAGTCGCTGTAACTGGGGTAGGCAATGGCTGCCAGCATGCCGATCAGCGCCACGACAATCAATAATTCGATCAGACCGAATCCACGCCGCATGTCAGTCGTCCTCCCCACGCTGGCGCCAGCTGACCCGGCGACTCATCGAGCCCCCCTCCAGCGCGTAGACAGCCTCGACGACCTGCCGTGTGCGTATCTGTTCGCTGACTGCAGTCACCCGCAGCAGAGTCTCCACGTCCTCCTCCCTGCCACCCTTGGCCTGGGTAGTTTGTCCGAGGTTCTGCAGCAGGACGAAACCACTGGCGACGCGCTGCCAGGGCTGCCCCGGTAGCGCTGCGGGCAGATCTGGCGGCAGGCAGACCCGGCATTCAGGTGGCAACCCCGCGGCCAACAACTCCAGGCCCTCGATCACCGCCGCCTCCGCCTGTTCGAAGCCGCGCACCAGGGCCAACTGCTCCCCCACCTGTCGCTGCATGAGCCCGGCATCACGCAACGCCAAGGTCGCCAGCAGCGCGAGCAGCAGGCTCAGGACCAGCGCCAGCAGCAAGACCACACCGCGTTGCCGGTTCATGGGCCAACGCCACTGTTGCGCAGTGCCACGCTCAGCGCATGCTGCTGCTCGAGCCCGAGCTGGCGGTCATGCAAGGTCAGGCGGATATCCACCCGCTCACCCTGCGCACTGGTGATCCGGGACAACTGCAGACTGCGCACGTTATCGATGAGACTGACATGCTGCGAACGGGTGCTCAGCATGAGGCTCGCATTGTGCAGCCGGTAGCTCACCCGGCGCACCGGCAAGGCGAGCAGGTCGCCAGCGGGCATGTGCTGGCCGGGCGATACCTGCGCCCAACTGCGGCAGTCGGTCAGCACGGTCCAGTCCGGCGCCCCGAGCAGTCCCGGCAGCTCGGCGCCCACCAGGGTCAGGCTGTCGGTGCCGATCTCGACCGGCCTGGCGAATGCCTGGGCGGCGGCGGGGTCGGTGAAGTCAATGGCCTCCAGGCGCAGGCAGCCGAACATGCCAGCCATGCGCAGGTCCTCGGCCAAACGCTGAAGCGCCCAACGGGCATCATCCTGCATCTGCGCCGCCGCCCCCTGCAGCCGCCAGGCCTGATGGGCACTCACCAGCAACTGGCCCGCCCCGGCAAGCACCGCCACTCCAAGCGCCAGGGCCAGCAACACTTCCAGCAGGCTGAACCCGTCAGCTGCGCGACTCATGGCTGCACCCGCCCCTGCAAGCGCAGGATCTGCTCGCGCTCGACGCCCGGCCAGCGGAGCTCCACCGTCAGCACGCCGGCCGAAAGGCCCAGGTGCCCCTGTGCCACCCTGCCCATCCGCAGCGCCACCTGGGCTTGCCAGGCTGCCTGGTCGGCAAGCGTGAGGCTGCCAGCCGCCCTCACCTGCTCCAGCAGGCCCTGTGTCAGTTGCAAGGCCGTGCCCTGACGCCTCGCATCGTCACTGGCCTGCTGGCCACGCACCTGCAACGCCGCCGAGGCAAACATCCCCAGCGCCAACACCGCCATCGCCAGCACCACCTCGAGCAGCGTCATGCCACCTTGTCGCACCTGCATTCCCTGCCCTCCCCGGCGATTTCCTCGCCCAGCGCCTGAATCGGCCGACTGGCGCGCCCAGCCGTCGGCCCGGATGCTTCAGCCAAGCACGTCCATGGAGGAATGCACGATGAGGCAACAGGGAGTAACACTGATACAAATGATGTGCACACTAGCCGTGGCAAGCCTTCTGACGCATCTGGGCGTATCCGCCTACGGGCGGCTCAGCGATTCGCTGCATCATGCCGCCGTGGCCCGGGAGCTGGCGCAGGCACTGCGCGATGCACGCAATCAAGCCGCGCTGCAACAACGGGCGGTGCGCTTGCTGCCATTGGAAGGCGACTGGGGGAAAGGCTGGCGCATGTCGTTGGAGCACAATGGCCAGGTCTTGCGCGAACGGCGCCTGGAAAGGACGCTGAGGATCGTGGCGAGTTCGCCCCGCGAAATCAGATTCAGCCGTCGTGGCGCCCCGCTCGGGGTCGGTTTCATCGGCGTTTCCCTGGCGCTCTGCCCACGCGCGGGCGGCACCGGCAGCCACCAGGTGGTGCTCAGCCCCAGTGGCCGGGTCAGCCTGCGCAGCGAGAACAGTCCCCACTGCGCAGGTTGAGGATCAGAGCAGCGAGCGTACCCGCAACTCCTTGGGCATGGAGAAGGTGATGTTCTCCTCGCGCCCGTCGAGCTCCTCGGCACCGCTCGCGCCCCAGGCCCTGAGCTGTTCGATCACGCCCCGCACCAGCACTTCCGGCGCCGAGGCGCCAGCGGTGATGCCGATTCGCTGGACGCCGTCGAACCAGCCGCGCTGCAGGTCCTCGGCGCCGTCGATCAGGTAGGCCGGGGTGCTCATGCGCTCGGCCAGCTCGCGCAGGCGGTTGGAGTTGGAGCTGTTGGGGCTGCCCACCACCAGTACCACGTCGCACTCGTCGGCCAGTTGCTTGACCGCGTCCTGGCGGTTCTGGGTGGCGTAGCAGATATCGTCCTTGCGCGGGCCGCCAATGTTCGGGAAGCGCGCGCGCAGGGCATCGATGACCCGGCTGGTGTCGTCCATCGACAAGGTGGTCTGGGTGACGAAGGCCAGGTGGTCCGGGTTGCGCACCTGCAGCGCGGCAACGTCCTTCTCGTCCTCGACAAGGTAGATGCTGCCACCGTTGCTGGCGTCATACTGGCCCATGGTGCCCTCGACCTCCGGGTGCCCGGCGTGGCCGATGAGAATGCACTCACGGCCATCGCGGCTGTACTTGGCGACCTCGATATGCACCTTGGTCACCAGCGGGCAGGTGGCGTCGAACACCTTCAGGCCGCGGCCGGCGGCTTCCTGGCGCACGGCCTGGGAAACACCGTGGGCGCTGAAGATGACGATGACATCATCGGGCACCTGGTCCAGCTCTTCGACGAACACCGCACCGCGGTTGCGCAGGTCCTCGACCACGAACTTGTTGTGCACCACTTCGTGGCGCACATAGATCGGCGGACCGAAGACTTCCAGGGCGCGGTTGACGATCTCGATCGCCCGGTCGACCCCGGCGCAGAAACCGCGCGGGTTGGCGAGTTTGATTTGCATGCTCGGCTCCCGGCTCACACAGCCTTCACGTCGAGGATCTGCACCTCGAAGTTCAGGGTCTTGCCAGCCAGTGGATGGTTGAAGTCGATGGTCACCTGGTTGTCGTCGAACGCTTTGACCACACCGGGCAGTTCGGTGTTGGCGGCATCGTTGAAGATCACCAGCAGCCCTTCGGACAGCTCCATGCCGTCGAACTGCGAACGCGGCATTACCTGCACGTTCTGTGGGTTGTGCTGGCCGAAGGCGTTCTCCGGGGCGATGCTCAGCTTGCGCTGGTCACCGGCCTTGAACCCGAACAACGCGTTCTCGAAGCCCGGCAGCAGGTTGCCGTCGCCGACCTTGAACACCGCCGGCGCCTTGTCGAAGGTGCTGTCGACGGTATCGCCGTTTTCCAGGTGCAGCGCGAAGTGCAGGGTGACTTCAGTGTTCTGGCCGATACGGGTCTCAGTCATGGACGGCTTCCTCGGACTTCTTGCTCTTGAACATATCCAGCGCCAGCATCACCGCACCAACGGTGATGGCGCTGTCGGCCAGGTTGAAGGCCGGGAAGTAATGGCGGTTCTGCCAGTGCACCAGGATGAAGTCGACCACATGGCCCAACACCACGCGGTCGTACAGGTTGCCCAGCGCGCCGCCCAGCACCAGGGCCAGCGCCACGGCCAGCCAGGTCTCGTTGCGCCCCAGGCGCTTGAGCCAGACCACCAGTACAGCGCTGACCACCACGGCGATCACGGCGAACAGCCAGCGCTGCCAGCCGGAACTCTCGGCCAGGAAGCTGAACGCCGCGCCGGTGTTGTAGGCCAGGGTCCAGCTGAAGTAGTCGGGAATGACCACGATCTGCTGGTACAGGCTCAACTTGCCCTCGAAATAGACCTTGGTGACCTGGTCGAGGACCAGGACCACCAGGCTCAGCCAGAGCCAGGCAAGGCGCCCGAAGCGCCCCGCGGAAGCATTAGGCATAGTGGCGCACCTCGCCCGGGCCGCTCAGGTTGTCGACGCAACGACCGCAGATCTCCGGATGCTCCGGATGGCTGCCGACGTCGGCGCGGAAGTGCCAGCAACGGCCGCACTTGGCGTGACCGGACTTGACCACCTTCAGCTTGAGACCTTCGACCTCGGTTGTCACCGCATCGGCCGGCGCCTGGACGAACGGTACCACGCTGGCCGCGGAGGTGATCAGCACGAAGCGCAGCTCGTCGCCCAGCTTGCCCAGGTCGGCGGTGAGGCCGTCCTCGGCGTACAGGGTGACCTCGGCCTGCAGGTTGCCACCGATGACCTTGGCGGTACGCTGGTTCTCCAGTTCCTTGTTGACCGCCGCCTTGACCGCCATGACGCGGTCCCAGTAGGCGCGGTCCAGCTCGGCGTCGGCCGGCAGCTCGCTCAGGCCCTCGTACCAGCCGTTGAGCATCACCGACTCGTTGCGCTCGCCCGGCAGGTACTGCCAGATCTCGTCGGCAGTGAATGCCAGGATCGGCGCGATCCAGCGCACCAGCGCCTCGCTGATGTGGTACAGCGCGGTCTGGCAGGAACGGCGGGCGACACTGTTGGCGCCGGTGGTGTACTGGCGGTCCTTGATGATGTCGAGGTAGAAGCCGCCAAGCTCCTGCACGCAGAAGTTGTGGACCTTGGAGTAGACGTTCCAGAAGCGGTATTCGCCGTAGTGCTCTTCCAGCTCGCGCTGCAGCAGCAGGGTACGGTCAACCGCCCAGCGGTCCAGGGCCAGCATGTCTTCGGCCGGCAGCAGGTCACGCGCCGGGTCGAAGCCGGACAGGTTGGAGAGCAGGAAGCGCGCGGTGTTGCGGATACGGCGGTAGGCGTCGGCGCTGCGCTGCAGGATCTGCTCGGAAACGGCCATCTCGCCGGAATAGTCGGTAGCCGCGACCCACAGGCGCAGGATGTCGGCGCCCAGGGTGTTGTTGACCTTCTCCGGCTCGATGGTGTTGCCCAGCGACTTGGACATCTTGCGGCCGTTCTCGTCCACGGTGAAGCCGTGGGTCAGCAGCTCGCGGTACGGCGCGTGGCCGTCGATGGCGCAGCCGGTCAGCAGCGACGAGTGGAACCAGCCGCGGTGCTGGTCGGAACCTTCCAGGTACAGGTCGGCGCGCGGGCCGGTGGCGTGGCCGATGTTGTGCGAGCCACGCAGCACGTGCCAGTGGGTGGTGCCGGAGTCGAACCAGACATCGAGGGTATCGGCGATCTTGTCGTACTGGCCGGCCTCGTCACCCAGCAGTTCCTTGGCGTCGAGCTTGAACCAGGCCTCGATGCCTTCCTTTTCGACGCGCTTGGCCACTTCTTCCATCAGCTCGACGGTGCGCGGGTGCAGCTCGCCGGTCTGCTTGTCAAGGAAGAACGGGATCGGCACGCCCCAGTTGCGCTGACGCGAGATGCACCAGTCCGGACGGTTGGCGATCATCGCGTGCAGGCGCGCCTGGCCCCAGGCCGGGACGAACTTGGTGTCCTCGATGGCCTTGAGCGCGCGCTCGCGCAGCGGCTCGCCAGTGGTCGGCTGCTTGTCCATGCCGACGAACCACTGCGCGGTGGCACGGTAGATCAGCGGGGTCTTGTGACGCCAGCAGTGCATGTAGCTGTGGCTGATGGTCTCGGTGTGCATCAGCGCGCCGACTTCGCTGAGCTTGTCGACGATGGCCGGGTTGGCCTTCCAGATGAACTGGCCGCCGAAGAACGGCAGCGACTCGACGTACACACCGTTGCTCTGCACCGGGGTGAGGATGTCGTCGTTGACCATGCCATAGCGTTTGCAGGTGACGAAGTCGTCTTCACCGTAGGCCGGCGAGGAGTGGACCACGCCGGTACCGGCGCCCAGTTCGACGTAGTCGGCCAGGTACACCGGCGACAGGCGGTCGTAGAACGGGTGGCGGAAGTTGATCAGTTCCAGCGCCGAGCCCGGGGCGGTGGCGATGATCGAGCCTTCGAGGCTGTAGCGCTTCAGG
The DNA here is from genome assembly GCF_011752525.1 of Pantoea sp. Cy-639. Classification (GTDB taxonomy): domain Bacteria; phylum Pseudomonadota; class Gammaproteobacteria; order Pseudomonadales; family Pseudomonadaceae; genus Aquipseudomonas. The sequence continues at coordinate 7,990 of NZ_VWXI01000033.1, forward strand.
CACGACTCGACCAGCTCCTCGGCCAGCACCAGCAGGCGCTCGCCGGTATCGACCAGGGCGTACTTGAACTCCGGATGGATGTTCAGCGCCTGGTTGGCCGGGATGGTCCACGGGGTGGTGGTCCAGATCACGATGGCGGCGGGCTTGTTCAGCGCGGCCAGACCGAAGGCGGCGGCCAGCTTGGCCTCGTCGGCGACCGGGAAGGCCACGTCGATGGTCTGCGACTTCTTGTCGGCGTACTCGACTTCGGCTTCAGCCAGCGCCGAACCGCAATCGAAGCACCAGTTCACCGGTTTCAGGCCCTTGAACACGAAGCCTTGCTTGACCATCTCGGCCAGGGCACGGATTTCACCGGCCTCGTTGGCGAAGTCCATGGTCTTGTACGGGTTGTCCCAGTCACCCAGCACGCCCAGGCGGATGAACTCGGTCTTCTGCCCTTCGATCTGCTCGGCGGCATACTCACGGCACAGCTCGCGGGTGCGGTCGGCGGTCAGGTGCTTGCCGTGGGTGACCTCGACCTTGTGCTCGATCGGCAGGCCGTGGCAGTCCCAGCCCGGCACGTACGGGGCATCGTAGCCAGCCAGGGTCTTGGAGCGGACGATCATGTCCTTGAGAATCTTGTTCAGCGCGTGACCGATGTGGATCTTGCCGTTGGCGTAGGGCGGGCCGTCGTGCAGGACGAACTTCGGACGGTCCTTGCCAATCTCGCGCAGCTTCCGGTACAGGCCAATGCTGTCCCAGCGCTGCAGGATCTGCGGTTCGCGCTGAGGCAGGCCGGCCTTCATGGGGAAGGCGGTGTCCGGAAGGTTTAGCGTGGCTTTGTAGTCGGTCATTTCAGGCTCTTCGTTAGCGGTTGAGCGTGCCAGTGGGCACGTGCGGCGGCGATGTCCGCGTCGATCGCCGACTTCAGCGCCTCCAGGGAGGCGAAACGCTGCTCTTCACGCAGCTTGTGGTGGAACTCCACCGTCAGACGCCGACCGTAGAGATCGCCGGCGTAGTCCAGAAGATGAATCTCCAGGTGGGGGCGACCATCACCGCTGACGGTGGGACGTACCCCGATGTTACCGACACCCGGCCAGTGCTTGCCGTCGATCTCGATGCTGGCCAGGTAGACCCCGGACAACGGCACACGACGGCGCTTGAGCTGGATGTTGGCGGTAGGTGTGCCGAGCTGGCGGGCCAGCTTCTGGCCATGCAGCACCCGACCGGTGATACGGTACGGGCGGCCCAGCAGGTGCTCGGCCAGGGCGAAGTCGCCTTCGGCCAGGGCCTTGCGCACTTCGGTACTGCTGACTCGCAGGCCGTCCTGGACCACGGTGTTGGCGGCCTCGACGGTGAAGCCATGGTGCTTGCCGGCCTCGACCAGGAAATCGAAGTCGCCGGCGCGGTCGCAGCCGAAGCGGAAGTCGTCGCCCACCTCGAGGTGGCGTACCCCCAGGCCATCGACCAGCACCGCCTTGACGAACTGCTCGGCGCTGAGCCGGCTCAGGCGCTGGTTGAACGACAGGCACAGCACCCGGTCGATGCCTTCTGCGGCCAGCAGCTCGACCTTGTCGCGCAGGCGGGCCAGGCGCGCGGGCGCGCTGTCGGGCGCGAAGTATTCGCGCGGCTGCGGCTCGAAGACCACCACGCAGGTGGGCAGGCCCAACGCCTGAGCGCGTTCGCGCAGGCGTGCGAGGATCGCCTGGTGGCCACGGTGGACCCCGTCGAAGTTGCCAATGGTGGCGACACAGCCCCGGTGCTCGGGGCGCAGGTTGTGAAGACCTCGAACCAGCTGCATAACGCGCTTCTTGCTCATAAAGTGGCCGATTATAACCACACCCGGGCGCTGACGACAGGCAGCAGCGCCACCCTGGGGCGTGGAATGCGAAAAACCGACGTCTGACCCGCAGCCCGCCTCAATGCAAGGCTTTGCGGGCGAAATGCCGGGGACGGAAACCGCACAGGTACAGGCAGCCGAAATACACCACCACGCCCGCGGCGATCAACGCGCCCAGGCGCAGAAAACGCGCCAGCATGTTGCCCTGCTCCCAGGCCGGCATGTAGTGCATGCCCAGCAGCAGTACCGCCGACATCAACGCCACCGCCAGCACCAGCTTGAGCAGGAACAGCGCCCAGCCCGGTTGTGGCTGGAACAGTTGCTGGCTGCGCAGCTTCCAGTACAGCAGGCCGGCATTCAGGCAGGCGCCCAGGCTGATGGCCAGGGCCAGCCCGGCATGGGCCAGCGGACCGATCAGCGCCAGGTTGAGCAACTGGGTACAGGCCAGGGTGAACACCGCGATCTTCACCGGCGTGCGGATATTCTGCTGCGCATAGAAGCCTGGAGCCAGCACCTTGACCAGGATGATCGCCAGCAGCCCCACCGAATAGGCGATCAACGCGCGCTGGGTCATGGCCGCATCGAAGGCGCTGAACTTTCCGTACTGGAACAGCGCCACGGTCAGCGGCTCGGCCAGGATCGCCAGGGCCAGGGTGCAAGGCAGTACCAGCAGGAAACACAGGCGCAGGCCCCAGTCGAGGATCCGCGAGTACTCTTCGCGATCCTTGTTGGCGTAGGTCTTGGCCAAGGTCGGCAGCAGGATGGTGCCCAAGGCCACGCCCAGCACGCCGGAGGGCAGCTCCATCAGGCGATCGGCGTAGTACATCCACGACACCGAGCCGGCCACCAGGAACGAAGCGAAGATGGTGTTGATGATCAGCGAGATCTGGCTCACCGACACCCCGAGGATCGCCGGCAGCATCTGCTTGAGCACTCGCCATACCCCGGTGTCGCGCAGGTTCAGGCGCGGCAGCACAAGCATGCCGATCTTCTTCAGCGCCGGCAGTTGGTACAGCAGTTGCGCCAGGCCACCGGCCAGCACGCCCCAGCCCAGGGCCATGATCGGTGGATCGAAGTACGGCGTCAGCAGCACGGCAAAGGCGATCATCGCCACGTTGAGCAACGTGGGAGTGAACGCCGGTACCGTGAAACGGTTCCAGGTATTGAGGATCGCCCCCGCCAGCGACGACAGCGAGATCAGCAATATATAAGGAAAGGTCACTCGTAGCAGCGAGGTGGTCAGCTCGTACTTTTCAACGCTGTCGACGAACCCCGGTGCCGTGGCCCACACCACCCAGGGCGCGGCGAGAATGCCGATGACGGTCACCAGTGCCAGCACCAGGGTCAGCAAACCGCTGACATAGGCGATGAAAGTGCGCGTGGCTTCCTCCCCCTGCTGGGTCTTGTACTCGGCCAGGATCGGCACGAAGGCTTGGGAGAATGCGCCCTCGGCGAAGATCCGGCGCAGCAGGTTGGGCAGCTTGAAGGCGATGAAGAAGGCGTCGGTGGCGATGCCGGCACCGAAAACCCGCGCCAAGATGGTATCCCGCACGAAGCCGAGCACCCGGGAAATCATGGTGATGGAACTGACCGCGGCCAGGGATTTGAGCAGGTTCATCGAAAAGTTTCACGCCAAAGGCAGAGGACGCTGCCAGTCAGCGTCCGAATGTGCGATACTCCCGCGCCTTCGCAGGGAAGCCAAAATTCCCGAGTTTACAGGTCGTACAGCAGAAAGGAATATTTCCCGTCTGTCGACCCACCGCTCGGCGGAACCCTGAAGGTGGCCTTGACATCCGTTCGACTCGTCGGCATGATTCGCGGCCTATTTTGTTTGCTATTTACCTAAAGTCTTTCGAGGAGCTCGACGGTGGCCAACACACCTTCCGCCAAGAAACGTGCAAAACAGGCTGAGAAGCGTCGCAGCCACAACGCCAGCCTGCGTTCCATGGTCCGCACCTACATCAAGAATGTAGTTAAAGCCATCGACGCAAAAGACGCCGAAAAAGCGCAAGCCGCTTACGTTCTGGCTGTACCTGTAATCGACCGTATGGCCGACAAGGGCATCATCCACAAGAACAAAGCTGCTCGCCACAAAGGCCGTCTGAATGGCCACATCAAGGCGCTGAAAGAAGCTGCAGCTGCCTAAGCGACGTTCTTGTCGAAAAAACCGACCCTAGGGTCGGTTTTTTTATGCCTGCGATTTACTCACACAGCCCCCTTTTTCTTGCCCTTCCCCTGTAGGAGCGGCCTTGTGTCGCGAACGGGCCGCAAAGGGGACTGAGCTAACGGAGCATTATCCGAGAATCGCAGGGGGCCGCTGCGCAGCCCCCGCAAGAGCTACATCACTTGCCGATCTGAATCTTCGGCGCCCATTGCAGCCACTCGTCCTCGGACTTGTCGAACAGGGCGAACGTCTGCTGCGGCCGTGCCGGGCTGCCCATCTTCTCGCCATCCGGCGTAGCGAAGGCGATACCACCGTCGATCATCGTCTGCAGGGACTCGGTGCGCACCGTGGCGCCCTTGAACAGCCCCCAGTCGAAGCCGAACCCGCTGCTGTTCCAGAACCGGCTGCCACTGCGCACCAGGCCGGCATAGCGCGGCTCGATAAGGATGTGGATAAGTACGCGGTCGGCGGTCTGACCGAGCTCGAAACCAGTGACCTTGCCCACCGCGACTTCACGATAGGTGACCGGCACGCCCGGCTTGATCGAACCACGACGCGGCGCGCTCAGGGTCAACGGCAGGCCGACCTCCTCCCCCTTGAGTTCCGGCGCGTCGGCCAAGGCAATGAAGTCGCGCTGCGGTCCCTTGTCCTTGAGGGCCGGCAGTACCTCCAGATACTGGCCACTGACCAAGGTGTCGAGGTTCTCGGTGCGCACCAGGCCGAACGCCGGCTTGACCACCCAGAACTGAGTACCGGCACGAGCAATGCGCTCCGCCGCCTGGGTGATCCGCGCACGCAGCACCACAGCCTGCAGGTCGGCGGTCAGGTCGACGCTTTCGACGCTACCCACATCCAGTCCGCGGAAGCGGATCGGCGTACCCGGCTTGAGGCCATCGGCTCGATCCACGCGAATGGTCACCAGGGTGCCGGCACGGTCGGCCGCATCCTGACTGTCATGCAGACGGAAACGTGGAATATGACGCTTGAGCGGCACATCCGGTCTTGGCGTGTCGAAGGCGATACCACCGGCCATCAGGGTTTGCAGCGACTCACTCTTGACCTGGATGCCCGAAAGGCCGCCAGTCAGGGTGATACCGCTGGCGTTCCAGAAGCGCGAGGAACCATTGACCAGGTTGGCGTACTCTTTCTCGATGTGCACACCGATCAGGATGCGTTTGCTGTTGCGGGCGAACTGGTAGCTCTGCACGCTGCCCACCCGCACCTGGCGGTACATCACAGGGCTCCCGACCTCCAGGGAGCCCAAGGTATCGGCGAACAGGACCATGTGCAGGCCCGGCGCCTTCAGGTCCAGCGGCGGTGCCTTGGCCCGCGCCTCGAACTCGCGCTGAGGCTTGGCGCCCGGCTCTCCCGGACGCACCGCAATGTAGTTGCCCTTCACCAAGGCCTCGAGGCCGGTGATGCCTGCCAGCGAGATGGACGGCTTGACCACCCAGAACTGCGTACCCTCGACCAGGTAGTCCTCGGCCAGGGGGTCCAGGGTCAACTCGGCCGTGGCACTGGAGAGGTCGCCCTCGATCTTCAGGTCCTTGAGGGAGCCCACCTGGATGCCCTTGTACAGCACCGGTGTACGTCCTTTCTGCAGCCCTTCGAAATCGCTGAGCTTGACCTTCACGCGGATACCCGCCTGGGCGGCGTCGAAATCTTCGTACAGGCGGAACGGCAGGCTAGGGTCGGTTGGTGGACTGTCCTTGCGGTTTTCCGGCGTGGCGAAGGCGATACCGCCGGCGACAATGCTCGAAAGCGACTCGGTACGCACCTTGACCCCGGAGAGATCGGCATCGATGCTGACACCACTGGCGTTCCAGAAACGTGTGTGCTTGCGTACCAGGCTGGCGTAGGCCGGGGCGATGAACACCTTGATCTCCACCGTGCCCTGGTCCTCGGACAGCCGATAACTCTTCACCCGACCGACCTGGATCTGCTTGTAGAACACCGGGCTGTCGCGATTGAGCGACCCCAGGCGCTCGGCCTTGAGCGTCAGGTGCAGGCCCGGCTCGGCATCCGATAGCGGCGGCGCCTCCTTCAGCGCGGTGAAGCGCTTGGTTGGCTCTCCCTCGCCAGGGTCCACGGCGATGTAGTTACCCGAGACCAGCGTCTCCAGGCCTGAGATACCCGCCAGGCTGACGCTTGGCTTCACCAGCCAGAAGCGCGTGCCCTTGTTCATGTGCGGAGCAGCTTCCTTCTTCATTTCGATGGTGGCGATGACCCCGCGATTGTCACCGTGGTTGTCCAGCACCAGGCTGGTCACCTTGCCCACCGACATCCCCTTGAAGATCACTTCGGTCTTGTTGGCGACGATGCCTTCACCGGTCTCGAAGCGCACCTGGATCTCGATACCAGCGTCGCGATAGGCCTGCCAGGCCAGCCATCCACCGATCGCCAAGGCGATCAGCGGCAGGATCCAGATGGCCGACCAGTTTGAAGCAGGGCGGGTTTTAGCCGTAGGCAAGTCACTCATGGTCGTCATCCGACTCCGTGTTGTCCCAGATCAGTCGGGGATCGAAAGTTAAAGCGGCGAGCATCGTCAGGATCACCACAGTGGCAAAGGCGACGGCGCCCAGGTTGGCTTCGACACTGGCGATGCGGCCGAAATTCACCACCGCCACCAAAATCGCGATGACAAAGATGTCCAGCATCGACCAGCGTCCGATGAACTCGATGAAGCGATACATCAGGATGCGCTGGCGCGCCGACAGCGGCTGGTGGCGCTGCACCGAATACAGCAGCAGGGCGATACCGACCAGCTTGAAGGTGGGCACCAGGATACTGGCGATGAACACTACCGCGGCAATCGGCAGCATGCCGTGCTTCATCAGGGTGATGACACCGGACATGATGGTATCGGGACTACCCTGCCCCAAGGCGCTGACGGTCATGATCGGCAGCACGTTGGCAGGAATGTAGAGAATCATGGCAGTGATCAGCAATGCCCAGGTACGCACGATGCTGTTGGGGCGTCGTACATGGACGGTAGCGCCGCAGCGGGTGCAGGTCTGCGAGGTGCTTTGTCCTTCGCGCCGGTTGAGCTCATGACATTCGTTGCAGATCAGGATGCCTGCATCAATCGCCCGCATGGACATCCTCCCCGGATAGCGCCACCCATATCTGGTGGGGCGACATCACCACCTCCAGCCACACCTGGACCAGCAACAGGCTGATGAAGCAGACCAGGCCGAGACCGATACTCAGGTCGGCCAGGTCGACCAGTTTGACGATGGCTACCAGCACGCCCATGAAATAGACCTCGAGCATGCCCCACTCACGCAAGTGGTGGTAGATACGATAGATCAGCAGGCCATAACTGCGGCCGACATTCAGGCGGATGCTCAGCAGCACGGCCAACTGGCACAGCAGCTTGAGCAGGGGGATGGCCATGCTGCACAGGAACACCACCACGGCGATGCCACGCATCCCGGAGTGGTAGAGGCCAAGTACACCGCTCCAGACCGTATCGTCGGAGGTCTGGCCCAGCAGATGCAATTGCATGATCGGCAGGAAGTTGGCTGGCACGTACAGCAACAAGGCGGTCAGCACGAGGGCCAGGCTGCGATTGACGACATTGTGGCGATGCGCATAGAGCTCGTAGCCACAGCGTGGGCAATGGGCCTTTTCGTCATTCTGCAGCGAGGTCTTGCGCATCAGCAGGTCGCACTCGTGACAAGCCACGAGGTCGTCCAGCGGCAACTGGGCAAGTGCTTCGGAGTCGACAGGGTTGGACATAAGGAAGTTCTGAATGGATACGTCGGCTCTATTCTAGTGTTCCGACTCGAATTGTGGGAGACGACCATTGTTAGGAACTGTTCGTTCCTGAAGCCAAAGTGGCGCCTATGGCACCGGCCCCTGCAAAGCTTGGTCCCTGTAGGAGCGGCCTTGTGTCGCGAAAGGGTTGCAAAGCAGCCCCAAGGTCCTGGGGCTGCGTCAAGGTTGCACTGGCTTTGCGGGCACGGAAAAGACAAAACCCCTACCTGCATGTGCAGATAGGGGTTTGCGAAATGAATCTTGACGATGACCTACTCTCACATGGGGAAGCCCCACACTACCATCGGCGATGCATCGTTTCACTACTGAGTTCGGGATGGGATCAGGTGGTTCCAATGCTCTATGGTCGTCA
>NZ_VWXI01000034.1 GCF_011752525.1 Pantoea sp. Cy-639
CACGCCCTTCGGCGTGCCGGTGGAGCCGGAGGTGTACATGATGTAGGCCGCACAGCCCGCGTCCACCGCCAGGCCCAGGTCCTCGGCCGCATGGCCGCCGAGGTCCAGCAGGTCGAGCTCGACACGCAGGGCACCGTCCAGATGCGGCTGGTCGCTATGGGTCAGCAGTACCTTGGCCTGGCTGTCCCCGACCATGAACGCCTGGCGCTCGGCCGGGGCGTTGGCGTCCAGCGGCACGAACACCGCCGCGCACTTGCTCACCGCCAGTTGCGCACTCAGCAGGTCGAACGAACGCGGCAGCAGCAGCGCCACCCGATCCCCCGCCCGTACCCCCAGCTCCAGCAAGTGCCCGGCCAGGCGGTTGGCCTGCTGGTCGAGGGCCTGGTAGCTCCAGCGCCGTGCACCTTGCATCACCGCCAGCGCGTCGGGGCTGACCCGTGCATGGGCTTCGAACAGCGCATGCAGCGGCAGTTCGCGCGGATAGTCGCGGGCCGTGGCGTTGAACTGGCGCAGCACTCGCTCGCGCTCGCCTGGCGGCAGCCCGGTCAGCTGCCGCAAGGGCGACTGCGGCGCTTGCTCGAGGGCCTCGGCCAGTTGTTCCAGGGCCGCCTGCAGCAGTTGGCAGACCAGCGCGCCATCGACCTCCGGCACCGCCTGCACGCTCAACGAGAAGCCACTGCCCAGGTCGTCGATACTGACCACCAGCGGATAGTTGCTGCGCTCGTGGGCGGCCAGCAGTTCGATGCCTTCCCAGGCCCGCGCCTGCTCGGCGCCGCCCGCCGCGCTGTGGCGGTAGTTGAGCAGGCTGGTGAACAGGGCCTGGGACGTCGGCACGCCGCTGCAACGCTGGGCCAGGGCCAGGGACGCCTGCTCGTGGGCCAGCAATCGCGCCAGGCGCTGATGGGTCAGGCGCACGCCGTCGGCAACGCCGGCAGCGCCGACGCTGACCCGCAGCGGCAAGGTATTGATGAACATGCCCAGTGCCCGGTCGGCGCCTTCGCCGCCCTGCAGGCGGCCCAGCAATACGGTGCCGAACACCACCTCTTCGCGTCCGGACAGTTGCGCCAGCACCTGCCCCCAGCCCTGGTGCATCAGGCTGGCGACGCTGATGCCCAGTTGCCTGGCCTGTTCGCGCAGGCGGCAGGCCAGGGAAGTGTCGAGCAGCAGACGGTAGTCGAGCACCTCGCTGCCATCGCCCTGCACATCGCGCAGGCCGAACACGGCGGTCGGTTCGTCGATATCGCCCAGCAGCTCGCGGAACAGCGCCTCCTGGGCCTGGCTGTCGTCACGCAGGCGGGCCTGGGCCACATAGTTGCGGTACGGCACGCTGTCGCCCTGTGGCTCACGCCCCAGCAGCACCTCGCCGACTTCGGCCACCAGCAGTTCCAGGGCGGCGTGGTCGAGCAGGATGTGGTGCAACAGCAAGGTGGCCTGCAAGCGGCCATGCTCCAGGCTGCTGCTCAGGTGCATCAGCGGCGCCCGGCCAAGGTCCAGGCGCACGCTGTCCAGCGCCGGTTCGATGCGCAGGTGCGCTTCGCGCCAGACCACCTGCACCGCTTCGTCCAGCCCTTGCCAGTGAATGCTGGTACGCAGGATGTCATGACGCGCGATCACCTGGTTCAGCGCCGCGACGAAGGCGTCCAGTTCGGCCTGGCCGGCGAAGGCGAAGCCCATCTGCAACACATAGGGGTCGGTCTCGGCGCTGGCCAGGTGGTGATAGAGGATGCCCTGCTGCAACGGTGCCAGGGCGTACAGGTCCTGGACATTGGCCGCACCACCGGGGATCTGCGCCAGTACGCTGTCGAGCGCAGCCTGGTCGAGGCTGGCCAGCGGCAGCAGGTCCGGGGTGATGCGCGTGCAGCCAGGCGCAATGCGGTTGGCCGGCACCGCCGGCGCCACCTCGCCACCGACGGCGGCGGCCAGCGCGGCCAGGGTCGGCTGGCCGAACAGCACCCGCACATCCGCCGCCAGGCCGGCCTGGCGCATGCGCGCCGTGAGCGTCACGGCCAGCAGCGAATGGCCACCGAGCTCGAAGAAGTTGTCGTGACGGCCGATCCGCGCCACGCCCAGCAGCTCGCTCCACAGCTGCGCCAGCAGGGTCTCGACATCACCCTGGGGCGCTTCGTAGACCTGCTGCTGGGTTTCCGGCGCCGGTAGCGCTTTGCGGTCGAGCTTGCCGTTGGGGCTCAGCGGCAAGGCCTCGAGCCAGGTGAACGAGGCCGGCACCATGAACTCCGGCAACTGGCCGAGCAGTGCCGGGCGCAGGGTATCCGTGGTGTGCCGGGTACCGGTGTAGTACGCCACCAGGCGCTGGTCACGGGCCAGTACCACGGCCTCCTTGATGCCGTCGACTGCGGTCAGGCAGGCCTGGATTTCGCCCAGCTCGATACGCAAGCCACGGATCTTCACCTGGTCGTCGTTACGCCCCAGGTATTCCAGGTTGCCGTCCGGCAGGTGCCGCGCCAGGTCGCCGGTGCGATACAGGCGTGCGCCGGCACGCTGGGCGAACGGGTCGTCGATGAAACGCTCGGCGCTCAGCTCGGCGCGGTTGAGGTAGCCACGGGCCACCTGCACGCCACCGATGTACAGCTCGCCGGCCACGCCACGCGGCACGGGCTGGCCGTGGGCATCGAGCACGTACAGCGTGGTGTTGGCGATCGGCTTGCCGATCGGCGTGTTGTCCGGCGCGCTGACGCAGTGCCAGGCGCTGACGTCCACCGCCGCTTCGGTCGGGCCGTACAGGTTGTGCAACTGCACGCTCGGCAACTGCTGGTGGAAGCGCCGCACCAGGCTGCCCGGCAGCGCCTCGCCACTGCACATCACCTGGCGCAGTTGCGCCGGGCGCACATCGCCATGGGCGAGGAACACGTCCAGCATCGACGGCACGAAGTGCAAGGTACTGACCTGTTCGGCCGCGATCACCTCGCGCAGGTATTCAGGGTCGCGGTGCCCGCCCGGGCGCGCCATGACCAGTCGCGCGCCGGTCTGCAGCGGCCAGAGGAACTCCCACACCGACACGTCGAAGCTGAACGGGGTCTTCTGCAGCACCACATCGTCGCCACCCAGTGCGTAGGCGTCCTGCATCCACAGCAGGCGGTTGACCACCCCGGCGTGCTCGTTCATCACGCCCTTGGGCAGGCCGGTGGAGCCGGAGGTGTAGATCACATAGGCCAGGTTGCGTGCGCTCAGCCCTGGCACCTGCGGCGCCTCGGCCGATTGTTGCTGCCAGGTCGGCTGGTCGAGGTCGATCAGTTGGGCAGCCTCGGGCACGTGGCGGGTGGCAGCGTGTACCAGCACCGCCACCGGCGCGCTGTCGCCGAGCATGTGGCGGATACGTTCGGCCGGGTAGTCCGGGTCGACCGGCACATAGGCGCCGCCGGCCTTGAGGATCGCCAGCAGGCCGACCACCATCGACAACCCGCGCTCGACGCAGATCGCCACGCGGTCATCGGGCTTGACCCCCAATTCGATCAAGTGATGGGCCAGGCGGTTGGCCTGGGCGTCGAGCTCGGCGTAGCTCAGCTCGCCTTCCTCGGCGCGCACCGCCAGCGCATCCGGCGTACGCCGCACCTGGGCCTCGATCAGCCCGTGCAGGGTCTGTTCGAGATCGTAGGCCAGCGCCGTGTCGTTGAAGTCATGCAGCACCTGGCGCTGCTCCTCGACCTGCAACACCGGCACCTGCCACAACGGCCGCTGCGGCTGCTGCTCGAGCACCTCGAGCAAACCGTCGAGCACATGCAGCATCTGCGCGCCGATCCGTGCCGCGCCGGCCTGCGGCGCCACCCGCACGGTCAGGCGCAGGCGATCGCCGAAGTCGTCGATGTCCAGGGCCAGCGGGTAGTTGCTGTGCCCTTCGGTGCCACGGTCCTCGATGCCCTGCCAGGTGGCGTCGGCCACCGCGATGGCGGGCGCGGCGACGCTCTGGCGGTAGTTGAGCAACGCGCTGAACAGCGGCAGCGGCGCGGCCACGCCACTGCAACGCTGGGCCAGGCCCAGCGAGGCATGCTCGTGCAGCAGCAGCGCGGACAGGCTGCGGTGCGCCGCGCGCGCGGCGTCCTCGACGCTGCTCTCGCCCAGGTCCAGGCGCAGTGGCAAGGTGTTGATGAACATGCCCAGGGCGCGCTCGCTGCCCTCGCCGCCTTGCAGGCGGCCCAACAGCACGGTGCCGAACACCACGCTGTCGCGGCCGCTGGCCGCCGCCAGCAGGCGCGCCCAGGCCAGGTGCAGCAGGCTGGCGTTGCTCACGCCCAACTGCCGTGCCTGGGCCCGCAGACGGGCATAGCGCGAACCGGCGAAGTCGGTCTCGGCCACCTCGATGGCCAGGCCGCCGCGTTGCACGTCGCGCAGGCCGAACGGCAGGGTCGGCTCGTCGATATCACCCAGCTGGGCGCGGAAGAACGCCTCGTGCTCGGCTTCGCCGACGCCATGGCGGGCCTGTACCACATAGTTGCGGTACGGCACCGAGGCGGTGGCCGGCGCACCTTCGCCGGACAGGTAGCCGTGCATCTCTTCATGCACCGCCTGCAAGGCGATATGGTCGAGCACGATGTGGTGGTACTGCAGCACCGCCTCGACCTGGCCGCTGGCCGGGTCCTGGCGATGGTACAGGCGGATCAGCGGCGCCTGGCTCAGGTCGAGGCTGCCCAGCGCCTGCTCGTCGAACGCCAGCACTTGCAACGGCGCCTCGCGCCAGACCACCTGCACCGGTTGCGGCAGGTCCTCCCAGAGCACTGCGGTGCGCAGGATGTCATGGCGCTCGACCACCCGTTGCAAGGCCTCGGCAAAGGCCTCCAGGCGCGCCATGTCGGCGAACGCCAGGCGCGAGCGCAGCACGTAGGGATCGGCGTCGGGGGTGCTCAGGTGCAGGTAGAGGATGCCCTCCTGCAGCGGGGCCAGCGGGTAGATGTCCTGCACGTTGGCGGCGCCGCCCGGCACCCGGGCGACGATCCGCTGGATGCTGGCCTGGTCCAGTTGCACCAGCGGCAGCAACTCCGGGGTGATGCGCGTGCAGGTGGCGGGGATCAGGTTGGCCGGCACCTCGACCGCGCCGCCCTGGCCCAGGGTCGCGGCCAGGGCGGCGATGGTCGGCTGGCCGAACAGCGTGCGCACATCCACCTGCAAGCCGGCCCGGCGCAGGCGCGCGGTCAGGGTCACCGCCAGCAGCGAATGGCCGCCGAGCTCGAAGAAGCTGTCGTCGCGCCCTACCCGCTCCACGCCCAGCAGTTCGGCCCAGATCGCCGCCAGCAGCGTCTCGGTCTCGCCTTGTGGCGCGGCGTAGGCCTGGCTGTGCTGGGTCTCGGGTCTTGGCAGGGCCTTGCGGTCGAGCTTGCCGTTGGGGCTCAGCGGCAACGCGTCGAGGTGGATGAACAGCGCAGGCACCATGAACTCCGGCAACTGGCCGAGCAACGCCGCGCGCAAGCTGTCGGTCTCGTGGCGCGCACCGGTGTAATAGGCTACCAGGCGCTTGCCGCCGGAGGCCTGGTCATGGGCCAGTACCACGGCCTCCTTGATGCCGTCGACTGCGGTCAGGCAGGCCTGGATTTCGCCCAGCTCGATACGCAAGCCACGGATCTTCACCTGGTCGTCGTTACGCCCCAGGTATTCCAGGTTGCCGTCCGGCAGGTGCCGCGCCAGGTCGCCGGTGCGATACAGGCGTGCGCCGGCACGCTGGGCGAACGGGTCGTCGATGAAACGCTCGGCGCTCAGCTCGGCGCGGTTGAGGTAGCCACGGGCCACCTGCACGCCACCGATGTACAGCTCGCCGGCCACGCCACGCGGCACGGGCTGGCCGTGGGCATCGAGCACGTACAGCGTGGTGTTGGCGATCGGCTTGCCGATCGGCGTGTTGTCCGGCGCGCTGACGCAGTGCCAGGCGCTGACGTCCACCGCCGCTTCGGTCGGGCCGTACAGGTTGTGCAACTGCACGCTCGGCAACTGCTGGTGGAAGCGCCGCACCAGGCTGCCCGGCAGCGCCTCGCCACTGCACATCACCTGGCGCAGTTGCGCCGGGCGCACATCGCCATGGGCGAGGAACACGTCCAGCATCGACGGCACGAAGTGCAAGGTACTGACCTGTTCGGCCGCGATCACCTCGCGCAGGTATTCAGGGTCGCGGTGCCCGCCCGGGCGCGCCATGACCAGTCGCGCGCCGGTCTGCAGCGGCCAGAGGAACTCCCACACCGACACGTCGAAGCTGAACGGGGTCTTCTGCAGCACCACATCGTCGCCACCCAGTGCGTAGGCGTCCTGCATCCACAGCAGGCGGTTGACCACCCCGGCGTGCTCGTTCATCACGCCCTTGGGCAGGCCGGTGGAGCCGGAGGTGTAGATCACATAGGCCAGGTTGCGTGCGCTCAGCCCTGGCACCTGCGGCGCCTCGGCCGATTGTTGCTGCCAGGTCGGCTGGTCGAGGTCGATCAGTTGGGCAGCCTCGGGCACGTGGCGGGTGGCAGCGTGTACCAGCACCGCCACCGGCGCGCTGTCGCCGAGCATGTGGCGGATACGTTCGGCCGGGTAGTCCGGGTCGACCGGCACATAGGCGCCGCCGGCCTTGAGGATCGCCAGCAGGCCGACCACCATCGACAACCCGCGCTCGACGCAGATCGCCACGCGGTCATCGGGCTTGACCCCCAATTCGATCAAGTGATGGGCCAGGCGGTTGGCCTGGGCGTCGAGCTCGGCGTAGCTCAGCTCGCCTTCCTCGGCGCGCACCGCCAGCGCATCCGGCGTGCGCCGCACCTGGGCCTCGATCAGCCCGTGCAGGGTCTGTTCGAGGTCGTAGCTCACCGCCGTGTCGTTGAACCCTTCCAGCAGTTGCTGGCGCTCGGCCGGTACCAGCACCGGCAGGCGCAGCAAGGGTTGGCGCGGCTGGCTCTGCAGTGCCTCGGCCATGGCCAGCAGCACCTGGTTGAGCTGCTGGCAGATGCGTGCCGCACCTACCGTCGCCGGGGTCATGGCGACCAGGCGCAGGCCCTGCCCCATGTCGTCGACGTTCAGGCTCAGCGGGTAGTTGCTGCGTTCCTGGCCATCGAGGAAGTCGATGCCTTGCCAATGGCTGCGCCGCGCTTCGTCCACTTCGTGACCGTGGCGGAAATTGAGCATGGCGCTGAACAGCGGTGCCGGCGCGGCCACGCCGCTGCAGCGCTGGGCCAGGGCCAGCGAGGCGTGCTCGTGGGCCAGCAGCGCGCTCAGGCGCTGCTGAGTCTGGCCCAGGGCCTGCTCCAGACTCTGTTCGGCCAGGTCCAGGCGCAGTGGCAGGGTGTTGATGAACATGCCCAGCGCCCGCTCAGCGCCCTCGCCGGCCTCCAGGCGGCCCAGCAGCACAGTGCCGAACACCACGCTGTCGCGCCCGCCAAGGGCCGCGAGCAGGCGTGCATAGGCCAGGTGGAACAGGCTGGCGACGCTGATCCCGCGTTGCCGCGCCTGCTGGCGCAGGCGCATGGCCAGGTCATCGTCGAGCCACAGCTGGGCTTCCTCGATGTCTTGGCCGTCGCCCTGCACATCGCTCAGGCCGAACGGCAAGGTCGGCTCGTCGATATCGCCCAGCTGGGCGCGGAAGAACGCCTCGTGCTCGGCCTGGCTCACGCCCAGGCGCGCCTGGGCCACGTAGTTGCGGTACGGCACCGGTGCCTGGGCCGGCGCCGGGGCGCCTTGCAGGTAGCCGAGCAGCTCGGCGCCGACGATGTCCAGGGCAGTGTGGTCGAGGACAATGTGGTGGAACTGCAGCAGCGCCTCGATGCGCCCGTCGCTGGCCTCGTGGCCGTGCAACAGACGGATCAGCGGCGCCTGGCCGAGGTCCAGGCGCTGCAGATCGTGGTCATCGAGCTGACCGACCCGCAGCGTGGCTTCGCGCCAGACCACCTGCACCGGTTGCGCCAGGCCGTCCCACAGCACGGCGGTACGCAGCACGTCGTGACGAGCGATGGCCTGCTGCAGCGCGGCGGCGAACGCCTGCAGGCGCGCCGGGCTGTCGAAGGCGATGCGCGATTGCAGCACATAGGGGTCATGCTCGGGGGAGCTGAGGTGGTGGTAGAGAATGCCTTCCTGTAGTGGTGCCAGCGGGTAGATGTCCTGCACGTTGGCGGCGCCGCCCGGCACCGTGGCGACGATGCGTTCGATGCTTTCCTGGTCCAGTTCCACCAGT
>NZ_VWXI01000035.1 GCF_011752525.1 Pantoea sp. Cy-639
TTTGCGAAATGAATCTTGACGATGACCTACTCTCACATGGGGAAGCCCCACACTACCATCGGCGATGCATCGTTTCACTACTGAGTTCGGGATGGGATCAGGTGGTTCCAATGCTCTATGGTCGTCAAGAAATTCGGTAGCCAGAATGCCTTTTGGGCACGCTTGGCGAATTCGGATATGTGAATTTGTGGTCTTACGAATTTTCGGGTCTTTCGTCTTCACCACCACAATTCGCATGAGCAAATTGCTTGGGTGTTATATGGTCAAGCCTCACGGGCAATTAGTATTGGTTAGCTCAACGCCTCACAGCGCTTACACACCCAACCTATCAACGTCGTAGTCTTCGACGGCCCTTCAGGGAACTCAAGGTTCCAGTGAGATCTCATCTTGAGGCAAGTTTCCCGCTTAGATGCTTTCAGCGGTTATCTCTTCCGAACATAGCTACCCGGCAATGCCACTGGCGTGACAACCGGAACACCAGAGGTTCGTCCACTCCGGTCCTCTCGTACTAGGAGCAGCCCCTCTCAAATCTCAAACGTCCACGGCAGATAGGGACCGAACTGTCTCACGACGTTCTAAACCCAGCTCGCGTACCACTTTAAATGGCGAACAGCCATACCCTTGGGACCGGCTTCAGCCCCAGGATGTGATGAGCCGACATCGAGGTGCCAAACACCGCCGTCGATATGAACTCTTGGGCGGTATCAGCCTGTTATCCCCGGAGTACCTTTTATCCGTTGAGCGATGGCCCTTCCATACAGAACCACCGGATCACTAAGACCTACTTTCGTACCTGCTCGACGTGTTTGTCTCGCAGTCAAGCGCGCTTTTGCCTTTATACTCTACGACCGATTTCCGACCGGTCTGAGCGCACCTTCGTACTCCTCCGTTACTCTTTGGGAGGAGACCGCCCCAGTCAAACTACCCACCATACACTGTCCTCGATCCGGATAACGGACCTGAGTTAGAACCTCAAGGTTGCCAGGGTGGTATTTCAAGGATGGCTCCATGAGAACTGGCGTCCCCACTTCAAAGCCTCCCACCTATCCTACACAAGCAAGCTCAAAGTCCAGTGCAAAGCTATAGTAAAGGTTCACGGGGTCTTTCCGTCTAGCCGCGGATACACTGCATCTTCACAGCGATTTCAATTTCACTGAGTCTCGGGTGGAGACAGCGCCGCCATCGTTACGCCATTCGTGCAGGTCGGAACTTACCCGACAAGGAATTTCGCTACCTTAGGACCGTTATAGTTACGGCCGCCGTTTACCGGGGCTTCGATCAAGAGCTTCGCTTGCGCTAACCCCATCAATTAACCTTCCGGCACCGGGCAGGCGTCACACCCTATACGTCCACTTTCGTGTTTGCAGAGTGCTGTGTTTTTAATAAACAGTCGCAGCGGCCTGGTATCTTCGACCGGCATGGGCTTACGGAGCAAGTCCTTCACCCTCGCCGGCGCACCTTCTCCCGAAGTTACGGTGCCATTTTGCCTAGTTCCTTCACCCGAGTTCTCTCAAGCGCCTTGGTATTCTCTACCTAACCACCTGTGTCGGTTTGGGGTACGGTTCCCAGTTATCTGAAGCTTAGGAGCTTTTCTTGGAAGCATGGCATCAACCACTTCGCGCTCTAATGAGCACTCGTCATCAGCTCTCGGCCTTGAGATCCCGGATTTGCCTAAGATCTCAGCCTACCACCTTAAACTTGGACAACCAACGCCAAGCTGGCCTAGCCTTCTCCGTCCCTCCATCGCAATAACTGGAAGTACAGGAATATTAACCTGTTTTCCATCGACTACGCTTTTCAGCCTCGCCTTAGGGACCGACTAACCCTGCGTCGATTAACGTTGCGCAGGAAACCTTGGTCTTTCGGCGTGCGAGTTTTTCACTCGCATTGTCGTTACTCATGTCAGCATTCGCACTTCTGATACCTCCAGCAAGCTTCTCAACTCACCTTCACAGGCTTACAGAACGCTCCTCTACCGCGTCATCAAAGATGACACCCGTAGCTTCGGTGCATGGTTTGAGCCCCGTTACATCTTCCGCGCAGGCCGACTCGACTAGTGAGCTATTACGCTTTCTTTAAAGGATGGCTGCTTCTAAGCCAACCTCCTAGCTGTCTAAGCCTTCCCACATCGTTTCCCACTTAACCATGACTTTGGGACCTTAGCTGACGGTCTGGGTTGTTTCCCTTTTCACGACGGACGTTAGCACCCGCCGTGTGTCTCCCATGCTCGGCACTTGTAGGTATTCGGAGTTTGCATCGGTTTGGTAAGTCGGGATGACCCCCTAGCCGAAACAGTGCTCTACCCCCTACAGTGATACATGAGGCGCTACCTAAATAGCTTTCGAGGAGAACCAGCTATCTCCGAGCTTGATTAGCCTTTCACTCCGATCCACAGGTCATCCGCTAACTTTTCAACGGTAGTCGGTTCGGTCCTCCAGTCAGTGTTACCTAACCTTCAACCTGCCCATGGATAGATCGCCCGGTTTCGGGTCTATACCCAGCGACTAAAGCGCCCTATTAAGACTCGCTTTCGCTACGCCTCCCCTATTCGGTTAAGCTCGCCACTGAATATAAGTCGCTGACCCATTATACAAAAGGTACGCAGTCACCTAACAAAGTAGGCTCCCACTGCTTGTACGCATACGGTTTCAGGTTCTATTTCACTCCCCTCTCCGGGGTTCTTTTCGCCTTTCCCTCACGGTACTGGTTCACTATCGGTCAGTCAGTAGTATTTAGCCTTGGAGGATGGTCCCCCCATGTTCAGACAAAGTTTCTCGTGCTCCGTCCTACTCGATTTCACTGGCAAGAGATTTTCGTGTACGGGGCTATCACCCACTATGGCCGCACTTTCCAGAGCGTTCCACTAATCTCAAACCAGCTTAAGGGCTGGTCCCCGTTCGCTCGCCACTACTAAGGGAATCTCGGTTGATTTCTTTTCCTCAGGGTACTTAGATGTTTCAGTTCCCCTGGTTCGCCTCTTGCACCTATGTATTCAGTACAAGATACTCAGCTTATGCTGAGTGGGTTCCCCCATTCAGAGATCTCTGGATCACAGTCTGTTTGCCGACTCCCCAAAGCTTATCGCAGGCTACCACGTCTTTCATCGCCTCTGACTGCCAAGGCATCCACCGTATGCGCTTCTTCACTTGACCATATAACCCCAAGCAATCTGGTTATACTGTGAAGACGACATTCGCCGAAAATTCGTACGTTGCGCTTTCGCGCAGAACTCACAAATTTTACCTTAGCCTGATTTCCAGCAGTGAAACTGGTCATCAGTCTATTTCTATCACATATCCGAATTTTTAAAGAACGATCTGACAAAAGTCAGAAATCAACATTCATCGACGAATGTTCATTTCTAAGTTCTGATCAAGGTACAGCGTAAGTGGTGGAGCCAAGCGGGATCGAACCGCTGACCTCCTGCGTGCAAGGCAGGCGCTCTCCCAGCTGAGCTATGGCCCCGCATATTGGTAGGTCTGGGCAGATTTGAACTGCCGACCTCACCCTTATCAGGGGTGCGCTCTAACCAACTGAGCTACAGACCTATATAGGGTCTTGATCGTCTTCACATATGAATCAAGCAATTCGTGTGGGAGCTCATCAGTAGGCTGATGTCTTCGATTAAGGAGGTGATCCAGCCGCAGGTTCCCCTACGGCTACCTTGTTACGACTTCACCCCAGTCATGAATCACACCGTGGTAACCGTCCTCCCGAAGGTTAGACTAGCTACTTCTGGTGCAACCCACTCCCATGGTGTGACGGGCGGTGTGTACAAGGCCCGGGAACGTATTCACCGCGACATTCTGATTCGCGATTACTAGCGATTCCGACTTCACGCAGTCGAGTTGCAGACTGCGATCCGGACTACGATCGGTTTTGTGAGATTAGCTCCACCTCGCGGCTTGGCAACCCTCTGTACCGACCATTGTAGCACGTGTGTAGCCCAGGCCGTAAGGGCCATGATGACTTGACGTCATCCCCACCTTCCTCCGGTTTGTCACCGGCAGTCTCCTTAGAGTGCCCACCATAACGTGCTGGTAACTAAGGACAAGGGTTGCGCTCGTTACGGGACTTAACCCAACATCTCACGACACGAGCTGACGACAGCCATGCAGCACCTGTGTCAGAGTTCCCGAAGGCACCAATCCATCTCTGGAAAGTTCTCTGCATGTCAAGGCCTGGTAAGGTTCTTCGCGTTGCTTCGAATTAAACCACATGCTCCACCGCTTGTGCGGGCCCCCGTCAATTCATTTGAGTTTTAACCTTGCGGCCGTACTCCCCAGGCGGTCAACTTAATGCGTTAGCTGCGCCACTAAAATCTCAAGGATTCCAACGGCTAGTTGACATCGTTTACGGCGTGGACTACCAGGGTATCTAATCCTGTTTGCTCCCCACGCTTTCGCACCTCAGTGTCAGTATCAGTCCAGGTGGTCGCCTTCGCCACTGGTGTTCCTTCCTATATCTACGCATTTCACCGCTACACAGGAAATTCCACCACCCTCTACCATACTCTAGCTCGCCAGTTTTGGATGCAGTTCCCAGGTTGAGCCCGGGGCTTTCACATCCAACTTAACGAACCACCTACGCGCGCTTTACGCCCAGTAATTCCGATTAACGCTTGCACCCTCTGTATTACCGCGGCTGCTGGCACAGAGTTAGCCGGTGCTTATTCTGTCGGTAACGTCAAAACAGCAAGGTATTAGCTTACTGCCCTTCCTCCCAACTTAAAGTGCTTTACAATCCGAAGACCTTCTTCACACACGCGGCATGGCTGGATCAGGCTTTCGCCCATTGTCCAATATTCCCCACTGCTGCCTCCCGTAGGAGTCTGGACCGTGTCTCAGTTCCAGTGTGACTGATCATCCTCTCAGACCAGTTACGGATCGTCGCCTTGGTGAGCCATTACCTCACCAACTAGCTAATCCGACCTAGGCTCATCTGATAGCGCAAGGCCCGAAGGTCCCCTGCTTTCTCCCGTAGGACGTATGCGGTATTAGCGTTCCTTTCGAAACGTTGTCCCCCACTACCAGGCAGATTCCTAGGCATTACTCACCCGTCCGCCGCTGAATCAAGGAGCAAGCTCCCGTCATCCGCTCGACTTGCATGTGTTAGGCCTGCCGCCAGCGTTCAATCTGAGCCATGATCAAACTCTTCAGTTCAATACTGCTTGGGTTTTTAAGAAACCCTAAACTTGGCTCAGCAATCTCAAATGACTATGTGATTTCTCGCATGGCCACTTGTGATGCTGATAATCTTGGCGACTATCAGTCCGTACTCACAAGCACCCACACGAATTGCTTGATTCAATTTGTTAAAGAGCGTTTGG
>NZ_VWXI01000036.1 GCF_011752525.1 Pantoea sp. Cy-639
GCAACCTGATCCACCGCCTGCACAACGGTGCCCATGCGCATTTCACCTGGGACCTGTTCGACCGGTTAGCCAGTTACAACGACGACAAGCTCAAGGTCGACTACAGCTATGACGCCCTGGGCCGTCGTTTGCACAAACATTCGGTGGCGCACTTCTGGGATCGCCCTGAAGCGGGCACTGGTTGGAACCAGATGCAGCGCGCCAAACGCCAACGTGAGTTGGAATGTGGCTTCACGCTGTTTGGCTGGGATGGCGACACCTTGGCGTGGGAAAGCTCGCCGCCGCGGGATGACGGCGATACTGGCCGAACCGTGCACTACTTGTACGAACCAGGCAGCTTCGTGCCGGTCGCTCAGGCGCTGCGCAACAGCCCGATCCGTTTGCACAAGCAGCCGGACTGGAGTCAGCGGGAGTACAACTTCGATCAGGATCCGTTGTGGCAGACAGAGATGAAGCCACAAGGCTTTGATGCCATTGCCTGGTATCACTGCGACCACCTTGGTACGCCAATAGAGCTCACTGACGAGCAGGGCAATCTCGCTTGGGCAGGGCAATACAAGGCGTGGGGTGAGGTAAGTGAAAAGCGCTCTGATTGGTCCCGTCAGCACGGAATGAGCAACCCTATCCGTTTCCAGGGTCAGTATCATGACCAAGAGACTGGGTTACACTACAACCGATATCGGTACTATGATCCCAAGACAGGGCGATTTGTAGCCCAAGACCCGATTCGATATTGGGGAGGACTAAACCTATTTTCCTACGCGGTAAACCCCGTTGAATGGGTTGACCCTCTTGGCTTGGCCAAGAAGCCTCCTTCAACTTTCGCAAAAACTGACGGACAAGGGGTTAGCCCACAGGTAATGGCGGAGAGTGTGGTAAATGGTGGCAATCGGACAGGACAGCAGAAAGTGCGCGATAGTCTGATCGATCAGGCTAATGAACATAATAATGGTGTGTATGTTTGCTGGAGATGCGGGCAAACGTCGACGAATCCAGATGACATGCATCTTGGGCATACCAACGTCCCGACCTCGAAAGGTGGGAATCTTGCGCCTTGCAACACTGCTCTCGAAGGTGCGGCTTGCAATTTGAGCGCGGGGAATAGCGGCTATGCTAAGCAAGGAATGTCATGCGTTGAGAGAGGAAGCTGTGGAGCACCTTATGGACGGTAAAGATAGAGTTTCTTTGATCAAAGTTTTCGTTTCGGATAGAGGTCCGGTTTACGAGGAGCTGCCAGCAATCAAGAAGGGGGATGATATTTATGAGCTTCTTTCTTCTCCTGGACTCGCGTTAAATTTAGCCAGAGGAGACTTGATCTCGATCAAAAACCTAAATTCCCCTGCGCTTGTTCTCAAAAGGGGAGGGAACTTCTGTATCAACATATATGCGGAGGGTCTTGAGTCTGGCAAGTTAAAGAAATTGGAGAAAGACGTAAATGATCTGCTATCTGGTACCCTTGACGGATTAAGGGGCGGTAATCTTGCGTTTAGTGTTCCGTCAAAAAGCGGGATCAGCAACATACAGGCGCTTTTTAATAAGTTCAAAGAAGAAACTGGTGTCGATTGGTATTACTCAAATATATATAAAAACTTTGAGAATCTTGATGATGACACGCTGTTGAATTGGTGGGTCGATGACTGATGCCCTTGTAGGCATTGAGATTAAAGTATCGTCTAGTTTATGCGTGCTAGGGATTCTCCGAACAAGTCAGCACAGGTCATCTGACCTGTGCTGAAATAGCCCTCCGTCCAACTGCCCTCTCCAAGCTCGCCATCCCATGAGCCAGATGAGCTTTTCCGATTTCGAGTACGCCGGTAAGCGCAAGCAAACCCGCCGCGAGCGTTTCCTGGCCGAGATGGAACAGGTGGTGCCGTGGAGCGGGTTGGTGGCGTTGATCGAGCCGCATTACCCAAAGGCTGGCGGTGGCCGCAAGCCGTATCCACTGGAAACCATGCTGCGCATTCACCTGTTGCAGAACTGGTTCTCGTTGAGTGATCCGGCCATGGAAGAGGCGCTGTACGAGATTACTTCGATGCGTCAGTTTGCTCGTCTGACGCTCAGCGCTCCGATCCCCGAAGACACGACGATCATGAACTTCCGGCACCTGCTGGAGAAGCATCAGTTGGCGCGGGCATTTTGGAAACCATCAACAATTACCTGCGAGACAAGGGCCTGTCGTTGCGCCAGGGCACCATCGTCGACGCCACTATCATCCACGCACCCAGTTCGACCAAAAACAAGGAAGGCAAACGCGATCCTGAAATGCACCAGACGAAGAAAGACAACCAGTACTTCTTCGGCATGAAAGCGCACATCGGAGCCGACGCAGAATCGGGCCTGGTGCATCATGTTCATGGCACCGCCGCCAACGTGGCTGACGTGATGGAAGTTGCCCATCTGTTGCACGGTGGCGAGAACGTTGTCTGTGCTGACGCCGGTTACACCGGCGTAGAGAAACGGCCTGAGCACGACGGTCGGCAAGTGATCTGGCAGATTGCAGCTCGTCGTAGCACGTACAAGCACTTGAGCAAACGCGGCGTGCTCTACAAAGCCAGATGCAAGATCGAGAGGGTCAAAGCGCAGGCGCGAGCGAAGGTCGAACATCCGTTTCGGGTGATCAAGCGTCAGTTCGGTTATGTGAAGACCCGCTTCCGCGGCCTGGCCAAGAATACGGCGCAATTGACCACACTGTTCGCGCTGTCGAATCTGTGGATGGTGCGCCGGCAATTATTGCCTGCTGCGGGAGAGATGCGCCCATGAGGGCAGAAAACCAAGGCTATGCCTTGGTTTTCCAATAATCAGCGGCTGAAAATCGGGATTTTCGGCATCTCCAAGTCGTCCATTTCCGGCTGGTGGGTAACTTGTTCGGAGAATCCTTAGGGCTGGCAAGGCGTTTACAAAGGAATAAAGTATGTTTGAAGATTATCTTGACAATCCAGAAACTTATCACCGTCTAGAAGCAAGGTTTCTAGAGATTTTTTTTGAAGAAGTCGCAAGGTGCGGGTTTAAGAAGGACGTTTTCAAATGCCCGCACTATAATGCCCGATTTGCCAATGGCACTCCATTTATGGATGCAAATCCAATATTTTCAGCCAGTCATCGAATTACAGGTAATATTATAAGAGTTGTAATCTGCGAAGGTGTCAGCGATTACTCGATAAATAAAAATAAAATTGATGATGGCGTGGAGTTATGCCTGATTATTAAGTTGTCCCACGTGAAGCGCACTAGGCGAGAAATTCACTCGTGGATAAAATCGCAACGTGCTGGATAGCCATTCTATTTCGGTACAAGTAATTATTTAATGGCTAGGACACAATAAATCTATAGGTGGCACGGACTCGCGCTGGAGTAGCTTTGAAGTCGGCGAACGCTTTGCTACCGGGTACTACAGCGCCGCCGGGATGCTGGCCGAGCGCATCGATGCCAATGAGCACACCCTGCGTTATCGCTGGGACAAGTTGGGTCGCCTGATCGGGCTGGAGAACGAGAACGAAAGCAAGGCGACGTTCCTCTACGATCCGGTTGGCCGTCTGTTGCAGGAGACCGGCTTCGACGGGTTGGTGACTCGTTACCAGTACGATCAGTACTCCGGACGCCTCGCGTCCACCCAGGTTGGCCAGCGCCGCATTGACCTGCGCTTCGACCGTATGAACCGCCTGGTCGAGCGAACTGCCCGCCTGGGCGATCAGAATCAAACCGAAACCTTCTCCTACGATGGCAACGGCAAGCTGATCCAGGCCATCAACGCCGCCAGCAAGCTGCAATGGTTCCATGATGAGGCGGGCAACCTGACCCGCGAGCATCAGCACTACCTCGCGACCGGTACACCGATGGTTGCCGTCTGGCAGCATGAGTACGACGCCCTCAACCAACGCATCTCGACCATTCGCC
>NZ_VWXI01000037.1 GCF_011752525.1 Pantoea sp. Cy-639
GGCGAATGGTCGAGATGCGTTGGTTGAGGGCGTCGTACTCATGCTGCCAGACGGCAACCATCGGTGTACCGGTCGCGAGGTAGTGCTGATGCTCGCGGGTCAGGTTGCCCGCCTCATCATGGAACCACTGCAACTTACTGGCAGCGTTGATGGCCTGGATCAGCTTGCCGTTGCCATCGTAGGAGAAGGTTTCGGTTTGATTCTGATCGCCCAGGCGGGCAGTTCGCTCGACCAAGCGGTTCATACGGTCGAAGCGCAGGTCAATGCGGCGCTGGCCAACCTGGGTGGACGCGAGGCGTCCGGAGTACTGATCGTACTGGTAACGAGTCACCAACCCGTCGAAGCCGCTCTCCTGCAACAGACGGCCAACCGGATCGTAGAGGAACGTCGCCTTGCTTTCGTTCTCGTTCTCCAGCCCGATCAGGCGGCCGAGTTTGTCCCAGCGGTAGCGCAAGGTGTGTTCGTTGGCATCGATGCGCTCGGCCAGCATCCCGGCGGCGCTGTAAGACCAGGTGGTGCAGCGATCCAGACCATCGGAATGGGCGAGCAAGCGCCCTTCGGCATCGTAATCGAAGCGCTCTTCGGTCTTGTCCGGGTGTGTGACCTTGGCCAGTTGGCCGGCCTTGTACTCGTAGGCGGTCTTGTTGCCCGCCGCATCGGCGAACTCGACCAACTGCCCGGCCGGATCATAGACCCAACTGCTGGTCTTGCCCGAGCAGTCGGTGTATTCGAGCAACTGCCCGGCGTCGTTGTAGCCGAGCTTCTTCTCGTTACCCAGTGCGTCCTTGATCGCCTTCACCAGACCGGCCGGGGTATAGGCGAACTCGGTCTTGTTACCCAACGGATCAATCGTCTCGACCAGGTTGCCACGCTCATCGTAGTCACGCAGCCACAGGCCATCCTCGGCATCGCGAATCCGGGTCAACTGGTCCTGATCGTCATAGCCGTAGTGCACCGTGCTGTGATCAGCGCGCAGGTGCTTGAGCAGGTTGCTGCGTTCATCGTAGGTGTAGCGGTCCTGGCTGCCATCTGGGTGCACATGACGGATGACGTTCTTGCGCGCGTCACGGAACAGCCATTCGGAATTACCGTCTGGGTGCTTGATACGGTAGGTGTAGCCCTGCTCGTCGTAGTAGTGCCAGGTCTCCTGGCCGTGGGCGTCGGTGACGTAGGTCAGGCGGATGCGCTCGTCCCACTCGAGGCGGGTTTCGAAGCTGCCGTCGTCGGCCCATTCGTGGATCGCCCGGGCGTGCGCGCCATTGCCGTCCCAGCGCAGATTGATGCCGCGGTCGGTGCGGTCGGTGTAGCGGGTGACCAGATGGTTCTGGTACTGGTAGCGCCAGGCGGCGCCGTGCTCGTCCTGGGCGGCGACCAGGTCGCCCTGGTCGTCGTAGTGGTAGGCGCACAGCTGACGCAGCGGCGTACCGTCGACCACCTGCCACAAGCCTTGCAGGTGCCCGTGGTCGTCTAGCAGGGTGCCCAGTTGCAGGTGGACCTTGTTCGGATCGTCGTCCTGGTAGGTGTTGATGTCCGACAGCACCGGGCGGTCGTGGTGGCGATGCTCGTAGTGCAGCATCGCCCCGGCGCCGCTGCGCAGCTTGATGTGCGTCAGGTAGAAACGATCGCCATGGCGCGCATAGGTTTCCTGGCGTGTGAGGCCGCGCAGCAGCACCAGTTGCTGCTCGCCGGTGCGTACCAGGGTGAGGTATTCCACCGCGTCGTGGTGCGGTTTGCCCTGCTTGGGCAGTGGATAGTCGTGGCTGCGGCCGTCCATGTCGTGGAACACCACGCCCTGGTCGACCACATCGATGCAGGTGGTGAACTCGGTGATCCAGCGTGCGCCGAGGCTGCCGTCGTCGAGCTTGTCCAGGCGCGAGTTGTAGGTGCGCGTCCAGGTAACCGGGAAGGGGCCGGGCAGGCTGAAGTCGGTGTGGTGCAGCGACTCGCTGCCCAGGGCGAAGTTGATGCGGTTGCAGGTGCTGGTGCAGACCTTGTTCTTCTGGTCCTGAGCAGCGCCCTTGACCGGCCCCTGGTTGGTGATCGACTCGGTGCGCCCTTCAGCGGACTGGTGCCTGGCCTCGGTGACCTTGTCCTGCTTGACTACCTTGGGCACTGCCTTGGGATTGCGGTGGTGCCACTTCACGCTGCTGCTGTGCAGGACCAGCAGCATGTTCTTGATCGAATCCTTGTTGTCTGCGCTGCCAAGGGCGAGCAGCTTGTTGCTCATCTGTGGCGCCAGGGTACGGAACTGCTTGGTGCAGCGCAGTACTTCATTCTGCACCGAGGTGGGCACAGCGTTGCTCATGATCAGGTTGGCCGCGCCCTTGCCCAGCGCCGAATAGGCATTGCTCAGGGCGCCGAAGGCGTTATCGAAGACCGCCGTGGGGTCGGACTTCCAGGTGTCGCTGACCTTCTGCGCCAGTTCCGCGGCCTTGTCCATGTCGCCCTGGCTATCGAGCTTGCCGAGGATGATCGCGTCGATGGCGTCGGCGGTGTTGAGGATCAGCTTCTCGCCAGTCTTGGCGGCCTCGGCGAGGATGCTGTCGAGTTGGGCCTGGGCGTCGACCAGGAAGGTGTCCAGCTCGCCGAGCAGGTCGGCGTTGAGGTGGCCGACAATGATCTCGATCAGCGAGTCGCCAAGCAGTTGCTTGCCCTCCTGGCGGGCCAGGGTCAGCATCGGCCGCAGGCCCTTGCGCGCGGCGGCCATGGTCGGCGGCGCGGGGATCACGCCGATCAGATTGATGCCCAGGCTCACCCAGTCCCAAGGGTCGGGCTCCTTGGCCGTGGCCAGGTTGACGATATCGCCCACCGCATCCACCAGGGCGATGATATTGCCGATCACCGGCAGCACCTCGGCAGTCTCCTTGAGCCGTTCGAGGTTGACGTAGCCGCCGCTGATGTCGCGCAGCCAGGCGTCGAACACGGCGGCGCCGCGGCTGACATCGGTCATGCCGATCTGGTCCAGGGGAACGACCGCGGCCTGGGCCGGACGTTGCTTTTCAGGAGTCGTGGCGGTCATGACATCAGTTCACTTGGCAGAAGATCGGTAACGGTGTTCAGGCTCGGCGCCTTGAACGCGGGAAGCTTGGGCATGGCCGGCAGCTTGGGCAGGCTCGGCAGGCTGGTCATGGCGCGGGAGGCGGCGGGCATGGCCGAACTGCCGGCGCTGGCCAGCTGCGTCAGGCCGGCGACGCCGCCCTTCAGCGCGCCCTGTACCTGCTGCGCGGTCTGCATCGCACCCTGGCCGGTCTTGAGCAGGCTCATGCCGGTCTTGGCCGCGTCCATGCCGCTGCCAGCCAGTTGCTTGGCCTTGTCGAACAGGCCACCTTCGCCCTTGGGCAGCGGCAGCTTGTCGACCAGCGACTCCAGTTCGGTCGTCAGGCTGTTCGGATCGGGCGGCTGCACCGGCCAGTCGACCACGCCGACGTAGCTGCTCGGGGCCCACGGCGGCGTCGGGTCGCGGCCGAACTTGACCCAGGCTGGCCCTGGCGCGGCGCCGGACACGGCATTGAAGCCCTGGCCGTCCAGCGAGCCCTTGAGCACCGTGCCCAGGGCGTCGGTGACTTCGTAGTCGCCAGCCTTGATGCCCTTGGTGTTGGCGTACAGGTTGAACAGCTCCAGCGCGCCCTTGCCCGGCTTGGGCGGCTCGGGGAAGGTGCCGGCCTTGCTCGCCGCGCCGATGTGCGCGAACTGCGCGGCGTGGGCGGTGTAGTTGGCGCTGGTGACGTGGGTGATGCCGCCAGCGTTGTAGGTGGTGGCGCTGCCGCCGCCCTGGATCACCAGCTCGGTCTTGGCGGTGAGCACGATGCGCT
>NZ_VWXI01000038.1 GCF_011752525.1 Pantoea sp. Cy-639
CGAGATCGCAGAAATGAACGCAGTGAAAATTTCCATAGAGTCACCGAAAAATAGAAACGTCGGCGAAGCATACCGATCTCTATGTCTCTCTATCTAGATAGAGTGGTTCTATGCTTGGCACATTTTTTACGCTACAACCCTTTAAATACAAGGCCTGTAGGATTTTAACAATGGTTAATACGTTCTCTGTATCGGTAAACTAGAAGCCAAAAAAGGCTATTTATCGGTAAACCTCACATGACCATTGGTAAATGGTAGGCCACATTTCTTCACCATAACACCGGTCCGGACAATCGCAAGGCGTATCCAGACGTTCGAGGAAGCGCGTTAAATCGCCCCCCTTGAGCCGGCAGGCGAATGGGCAAGACGTGGAGTGGCGTTAGCTAACTCCACCTGTCTTGCCCTGTTGTCGGGCTTTGCCAAGCCGTTCTGGTTCGTTGCAAGCGGCTATCTGGAGACGTTCAATCCTTCAGTAGCACCCGTTGCAGAGACGTTTTTTCGTCATGACGAAGGCCGGGTTTCAAAGGGACACCCTTTGGCACGACGACTGTGTAAACAGTCGGTAACGTGCCTCCCTTGCACCCATTGCAGGCTCTAATTGGCTCTAAATGGATCTGAGTGGATCTAAGTGGATCTAAGTTGATCTGATTGGCTCTAATTGGCTCTATCTCGTCCGATGGCGGCTTAGAAAGCCCACGCAGCAGGTGCAGGATCGCCACCCAACCGCCATTGCTCTCAGCCAGGTCCAGGACCTTCGCGCGCAGCCCCGCCTGGCGGATCAACTTCCACTGCTCGATCTCCAGGTGGCCAAGCAAGTCGGCGTCGTCGCGCTGCTCCTCCGCCACTTCCTCGTCGCTCTGCTCGATAACGCCGACCTTAGCCTTGAGCCCAGCGGACCAGAACAACTGCCGCTTACCCTTCATCGCCGCGGCGTAGTCGAGGAAACGGTGACCGGCCTTCAGATCACCGTCCTGGAACAGCGCGAGCAGTGCGAACGGATGCTTGCCCTTGGCCCGGCCGGCCTTGGTCGAGGCCTTGGCAATCTCCGCATCCACCCCCCAATGGCGGCTGTCATCCTGCTTGGCCAGGTAGTCGCTGGCCGTACACCAGCCCTTCACATCGATGGCATGCGCCTCAAACGCGGCAACCTGGTCAGCGTTATCCAGGTCGAGCAGACCAGCACGTGCACAACTGGTCTTCCAGCGCTCGAGCACAGTCTTTTTCATGGTGTCAGCATCAGTACCAGCATCGACGAACCACAGCTCATGGGTATGCGGATGCCAGCCATTCTGACCATGGGTCAACTCCAGCGAACGGATCAGCCCCTGGTAGCCCGTAGATTTTTTGAAACGGACCCAAGGCGAGCCCTCGCGCAGGTACTTCAGCGCGGTTTTCTGCTGTTGCAGCAGCTCGGCCAATTGCTGCCAGGCATAGTGGGGAAACGTCAGAGTGACCATCGCCGCTTGCAGCCCCTGAGCATCAGCCCAGGCCACCGCCTTCGCCACTTCTTCCCGGCGACGCTCCTGGACCTTCGCCGCGCAGACCGGGCATGCCCAAACACTGCCGCAGTTCATTACCCCGCTGTAGAAAGCACTGCCATGCTCACGTGAGGCGTGCACACCGACCATTCCTGCCACTGGCGTCCATTTGCACTTGGCCGTGCGGTGCCAGTCTTGCGGGTGCAGCAATCCTTCCCGTTTTCCCTCATGGAGGAACAGGGCCCGTGCAGATGCAAGGAGGTCATAACGCTCCGCCCGATTGGCCTGCAGCTTCGCTCGCAAGTCATGGGGGGGTAGAGGATTTCGTGTACTTCCCGAGGCGCCGCCCCGACCAGCGGTTTTACGCCCGCAATCCGATGCCGTCACAGCCGCCTCCGCCAGTCCTGGCGGGGGTCAGCACTTGATAAAACCCGTGCTTGATGGTCATACTATCCCCGAATCTTAACGATGAAACCCGGGGAGCGTTGGCGCGCTTTGATCCGGGTTTTGTTGTTTTTGGCGCCTCATTTTCCCATGAGCGCTTCATTTATCTTGCTCTGCAAGTAGCCTCGATTCAAGCCGCTGTCGCAGCCAACTCATTGACTCTCACAGTCTTTTCCAAAAGAAGAGGCGGCAACTCCACTTCGCCTTTCCTGCCATAGCCATAGGTTGCCACGACAACTAACCGTGTCAGCAGCCCCCTTTGCGCTAAATCACAAATGCCTCCGGCGGCCCTCCGGGGGCTGCTCGCCGCGAGGCAGGCGGCTGGGGGAAAAGCCCCCCAGCCACCAGCCATAGCATGTCTAATCAGCGTAAGTTCAAGGGTTCGCTTCGCCCGTACCTCCGTTCGCCGGGGAGATGAAGCGCTTCCCCGACGAGCCGGGGGTGCGGCCCTTGACCCACCCTAATCACGCGATGGCTGCATCGAATTCTCAAAGTCCTAGGACCTGATAAACATTGTGCAGACGCTGCCTCTCCTGCCCCACCAAAGCCACACTAATGAGCATGTGGGTGTACAGAATGTCGAGTGCAGGACGCACCTGAGAGCGCTGGCAAGCCAAACGCTGCTCAATGACGTCATACCTCATAGCAATCGTTTCAGACGAATTGTTCCTGAAAGCAATGAGCAACAAATAAAGTTTCAGCGCCGTTAGTGGAATCGCTCCCCTATTCGGGAGCGTAGGTAACTGCTTCAGGACCAGGTCGTAAGGGATTTTCCCCCATTTTGCATCCTCTTCCAGAACCGTAAGTTCGTACTCATGAACACGGCCAGCCTTACCAACCCTCACGATCTCAAAACCCTGCAAAACGGCAAGACCACGAATCACCATCGGCCGAGAAAGACCAGTCAGGATCTCCAAATCAGAGAGAGACAGCTTTGCCTTCCTACTGTGGAAATCGACCGCCGTTGAGATGGCCATCACACACTTCAAGGCAGCGATGTTCTGACCTGCATCCTTACCAGCAGAAAATCGCCCAAGACCTTGCTCATCCCTGACCCACCAGGTTGGGCACATGCAAAACTTTTTGGCCATCAGCCCTTTCCTTTCGAACCCAAGATTGCCTTACACAGCTGCCGAACACATTCGCCTACTACCAGGAGAGCAACCACAGAGATAACGGTTACCAAAACCATTGGGTTGGCATCCGAGATCGCAGAAATGAACGCAGTGAAAATTTCCATAGAGTCACCGAAAAATAGAAACGTCGGCGAAGCATACCGATCTCTATGTCTCTCTATCTAGATAGAGTGGTTCTATGCTTGGCACATTTTT
>NZ_VWXI01000039.1 GCF_011752525.1 Pantoea sp. Cy-639
GCTCGGGCCACTGATCCGCACCCTCGAGGACCTGGCCAAGGTCGTGCCCCAGCGCCTGCAGGCCCTGGGCAGCGCGGGTATGGAAAACAGCATCGCCTGGCTGCTGACCCGCCTGCTCGAGACCGTGTTGGCCAACCCGCGCCGCCCGGGTATGGCCGTCGCCATCCGCCCCGGCGTTACTCATCAGGCCCGGCATGTCCACGCCGAAGGCCCGACCGAGGTGGTCAGCCGCCAGGTACGTCCGCGCAAGGCGCCCAAGCCGCAGAAGAACGGCCCGTGCGCCTGCACTGGGTTCAGCATCGGCCATGCGCTCGGCGACGAGACGCTGGCCCACCAGGATTTCGCGCTGTCCGGGCCATTCCCGGTCAACTGGACGCGGGTCTACAACTCGCGGCTGGCCAAACTGGATGACGGCAGCCTCGGCGCCCGCTGGATCACCGAGTTCACCACCTGCATCGACGTGGTCGGCCAGGGCGTGGTGCTCCACGACAGCGACGGTCGCAGCCACGACTACCCGCTGCCCAAGGTCGGCAAGCCGCACTACGACTCGATCGAGTACCTCAGCCTGGTGCGTACCGCCGAGCAGCAGCTGGTGTTGCTGCGTGGCCTGGACCGCCGCGAAACCTATGCCCGCCAGGGCGACCGCTTCTACCTGACGCACATCCAACTGCGCAGCGGCGCCGGGGCAATGCTGCACTACGAGCACCTGTTCAACGGCCACCCGGTGCTGTCGGACATCAACACCTATTCCGACAACGATCCCGAGAAGGTCCACCTGCAACTGGGCACCCTGCTCGACGACCATGGGCATATCCAGGGCCTGTGGCAGGTGGTCAATGGCACGCCGCTGCGGCAGCTGTGCGGTTACCACTACGACAGCCACGGCGACCTGATCGCCGCCCAGGACGAGCACGGCGCCGCCTGGCGTTATGCCTACCAGCATCACCTGATCACCCGCTACACCGACCGTACCGGGCGTGGCATCAACCTGCGCTGGGACGGTAGCGGCCCGCACGCCAAAGCCATCCACGAATGGGCCGACGACGGCAGCTTCGAGACCCGACTGGCCTGGGACCCGAACATCCGCCTGACCTATGTCACCGACGCCCACGGCCAGGAAACCTGGCACTACTACGACGCCCTGGGCTACACCTACCGCCTGATCCACCCCGACGGCCGCGAGGAATGGCTGTTCCGCGATGAACGCCAGAACGTCATCCGCCACGTTCACCCCGATGGCAGCCAGGACCGCTACACCTACGATGAGCGCAGCAACCTGCTGCAGCACATCCGCGCCGACCACAGCACGGTGCATTACGCCTACGACGATCACGACCAGCCGATCAAGTTGCGGGATGCCGAGGGTGGTTTGTGGCTACGCGACTATGACGAGCGCGGCAACCTGGTCGAGAGCGTCGATCCGCTCGGGAACAAGACCGAGTTCGCCTACACCCCGGCCGGGCTGGTCAAGGCGATCAAGGACGCACTCGGTAACGAGAAGAAGATGGCCTACAACGAGGCCGGGCAACTGCTCGAATACACCGACTGCTCGGGCAAGACCAGCAGTTGGATCTATGACCCAGCGGGACAGTTGGTCGAGTTCGCCGACGCGGTGGGTAACAAGACCGCCTACGAGTACCAGACCGGCCAGCTGGCCAAGGTCACCCACCCGGACAAGACCGAGGAGCGTTTCAACTACGACGCCGAAGGGCGTCTGCTGGCGCATGTCGATGCGCTTGATCGCTGCACCACCTGGTCCTATACCACCGCAGGCATGCTCGCCGAACGCGTCGACGCCAA
This sequence comes from Pantoea sp. Cy-639, assembly GCF_011752525.1. Lineage (GTDB taxonomy): Bacteria > Pseudomonadota > Gammaproteobacteria > Pseudomonadales > Pseudomonadaceae > Aquipseudomonas. The sequence goes on from NZ_VWXI01000039.1 coordinate 1,801, forward strand.
CGAGCACACCCTGCGTTATCGCTGGGACAAGCTTGGCCGCTTGATCGGGCTGGAAAATGAGAACACCAGCAAGGCCACCTTCCTCTACGATCCGGTGGGCCGACTGCTGCAAGAGACCGGTTTCGATGGCCTGGTCACCCGCTACCAGTACGACCCGTACAGCGGTCGATTGGCGAGCACCCAGGTTGGCCAACGCCGGATCGACCTGACCTTCGACCCGATGGGCCGCTTGAGTGAACGCACCGCCCGGCTTGGCGATCAGCGCCAGACCGAAAGCTTCGCCTACGATGGCAATGGCCAACTGATCCAGGCCGTCAACGCCGCCAGCAAGCTGCAATGGTTCTTTGATGACGCCGGCAACCTGACCCGCGAGCACCAGCATTACCTGGCCACCGGCACGCCGATGGTCGCGGTATGGCAGCACGAGTACGACGCGCTCAACCAGCGCACCGCCACCATCCGCCCGGACGGCCACAAGGTCA
>NZ_VWXI01000003.1 GCF_011752525.1 Pantoea sp. Cy-639
ATCTGCCCACCTTTCTCGTGCAACTGAATCCGCGCCTTTCAAATGTCCAGCAACTGCCAGACCTCGTAGGCCGGTGTTTCATAGGGATGGCTGTGCTTGAGCGCGGCAACGACCTGAGCGATCAGGTCATCCGCCACCACCAACTCTACCTTCCACTCCTCGACCACCTCGACCTGGCCAGTCTGCCCGAGGAACGGCTGGCTGCCATCCAACGGGCGGAACTGGCCTTGGCCGAGGGTCTGCCAGGCGCAGTGGTCATAGTCGCCGATGCGCCCGCCACCAGCGGCAAACACAGCGGCCTTGACCACTTCGACATGGCTGTCGGGGACGAAGAAGGCGAGCTTGTACACGCCTTAGTTCACCCACACCCGTGCGTTGCGGAACATGCGCATCAGCGCCGCGTCTTCCTGCCACTCGTCCGGGCGCCAGGAATTCTGCACGGCACGGAACATGCGCTCTGGGTGCGGCATCATGATGGTCACGCGGCCATCGCGGCTGGTCAGGCCAGTGATCCCGCGCGGCGAGCCGTTCGGGTTGGCCGGATAGGCCTCGGTGACCTTGCCGTGGTTGTCGACGTAGCGCAGGGCCACGCAACCGGACAGATCTGCCTCAAGCAGCGCTTCTTCGCTGGCGAATTCGGCATGGCCTTCACCGTGGGCGATGGCGATCGGCATGCGCGAACCGGCCATGCCCTGCAGGAAGATCGAGTTGGACTTCTGTACCTCGACCATGGCCACACGCGCCTCGAACTGCTCCGAACGGTTGCGCACGAAGTGCGGCCAGTATTCGGAGCCCGGGATCAGCTCGTGCAGGTTGGACATCATCTGGCAACCGTTGCACACGCCCAGGGCGAAGCTGTCGGTACGCTCGAAGAAGGCCTGGAAGGCATCGCGGGCGCGGGCGTTGAACAGCGCCGACTTGGCCCAGCCTTCGCCAGCACCGAGCACGTCGCCATAGGAGAAGCCGCCGCAGGCAACCAGGCCCTTGAACGCTTCGAAGTCGACACGACCCGAGAGGATGTCGCTCATGTGCACGTCGACGGCGGCGAAGCCGGCACGGTCGAAGGCCGCAGCCATCTCGACCTGGCCATTGACGCCCTGCTCGCGCAGGATCGCCACTTGTGGGCGCACGCCTTTCTTGATGTATGGCGCGGCAATGTCTTGGTTGACGTCATAGCCCAGCTTGACCGACAGGCCCGGGTTCTCTTCCTCGAGCAGCAGGTCGAATTCCTGGTCGGCGCAGTCGGCGTTGTCACGCAGGCGCTGGACCTGATAGCTGGTCTCGGCCCACTGGCGCTGCAGCATGCGACGGTCGTCGTCGAACAGCACTTCACCGTTGAGGCTGATGGCCACTTCACCGTTGTTGATCGGCTTGCCGATCACCGCGACGCAGTCTTCCAGACCTGCGGCACTGAACTGGGCGAGCACGTCCGGGGTGGCATCCTGACGTACCTGGATCACCGCGCCGAGCTCTTCGTTGAACAGGATCGCCGGCACTTCGGCGCGGCTGTCGGTCAGCGGATCGAGCTGCAGGTCGAGACCGCAGTGGCCGGCGAAGGCCATTTCCAGCACGGTGGTCAGCAGGCCGCCGTCGGAACGGTCGTGGTAGGCCAGCAGGTGACCATCGGCATTCAGGCCCTGGATCACGGCGAAGAACGCCTTGAGGTCTTCGGCATCGTCGAGGTCCGGTGCCTGGGCGGCGATCTTGCCGTAGGTCTGGGCCAGGATCGAGGCGCCCATGCGGTTCTTGCCACGGCCCAGGTCGATCAGGACCAGGTCGGTCTCACCCTTGTCCAGACGCAGCTGCGGGGTCAGGGTCTGGCGGATGTCGGTGACCGGGGCGAAGCCGGTGATGATCAGCGACAGGGGCGAGGTGACGCTCTTGTCGACGCCCTCTTCGCGCCACTGGGTCTTCATCGACATCGAGTCCTTGCCGACCGGAATGGTGATGCCCAGCTCAGGACACAGCTCCATGCCGACGGCCTTGACGGTGTCGTACAGGCGCGCATCTTCACCCGGGTGACCGGCAGCGGACATCCAGTTGGCCGACAGCTTGATGTCGGACAGCTTGGCGATGCGCGAGGCGGCCAGGTTGGTGATGGTCTCGCCGATCGCCATGCGCCCGGAGGCCGGGGCGTCGAGCAGGGCCAGCGGGGTACGCTCGCCCATGGCCATGGCTTCGCCGGTGTAGACATCGAAGCTGGTGGCGGTGACGGCGCAGTCGGCGACCGGGACCTGCCACGGGCCGACCATCTGGTCGCGGGCGACCAGGCCGGTGATGGTGCGGTCGCCGATGGTGATCAGGAAGCTCTTGCTGGCCACCGCCGGGTGGTTCAGCACGCGCTGCACGGCCTGGTCCAGGTCGATCTGGCTCGGGTCGAAGTCATCGCCCAGCTCGGCTTCGCGGGTGACCGAACGGTGCATGCGCGGCGGCTTGCCCAGCAGCACATCGAGCGGCATGTCCACCGGGGTGTTGTCGAAGTGGCTGTCGGTGACGGTCAGGTGCTTCTCTTCGGTGGCCTCGCCAACCACGGCGAACGGGCAGCGCTCACGTTCGCAGATAGCCTGGAAACGCTCGAAGTCCTTGGCGCTGACGGCCAGCACGTAGCGCTCCTGGGATTCGTTGGACCAGATCTCGTGCGGGGCCATGCCCGGCTCGTCGTTGGGCACGTTGCGCAGCTCGAAGCGGCCACCGCGGCCACCGTCGTTGACCAGCTCGGGGAAGGCGTTGGAGATACCACCGGCACCGACATCGTGGATGAAGGCGATCGGGTTGGCGTCACCCAGCTGCCAGCAGCGGTCGATGACTTCCTGGCAACGGCGCTCCATCTCGGGGTTTTCACGCTGTACCGAGGCGAAGTCGAGGTCGGCGGAACTGGCACCGGTGGCCACCGACGAGGCGGCGCCGCCGCCCAGGCCGATCAGCATGGCCGGGCCGCCGAGCACGATCAGCTTGGCGCCGACAGTGATCTCGCCCTTCTGCACGTGGTCTTCACGGATGTTGCCCATGCCGCCGGCGAGCATGATCGGCTTGTGGTAGCCGCGCACTTCTTCGCCGTGGGGGGTGTTGATGCTTTGTTCGAAGGTACGGAAGTAGCCGGTCAGCGCCGGACGGCCGAATTCGTTGTTGAACGCGGCGCCACCCAGCGGGCCTTCGATCATGATGTCGAGGGCATCGACGATACGCTCGGGCTTGCCGTAGGCCTGCTCCCATGGCTGTTCGAAGCCCGGGATGCGCAGGTTGGATACGGTGAAGCCGGTCAGGCCGGCCTTGGGCTTGGCCCCGCGACCGGTGGCGCCTTCGTCGCGGATCTCGCCGCCGGAGCCGGTGGAGGCGCCGGAGAACGGGGCGATGGCGGTCGGGTGGTTGTGCGTCTCGACCTTCATCAGGATGTGCACCGGCTCCTGCACCGCGCCGTACTGGCGGGTCTCAGGGTTCGGGAAGAAGCGGCCGGCGACGCTGCCGACGATCACCGAGGCGTTGTCCTTGTAGGCCGACAGCACGCCATCGCTGTGCATCTGGTAGGTGTTCTTGATCATGCCGAACAGGCTCTTCTCCTGCGCCTGGCCGTCGATGTCCCAGCTGGCGTTGAAGATCTTGTGGCGGCAGTGCTCGGAGTTGGCCTGGGCGAACATCATCAGCTCGATGTCGTTCGGGTTGCGCTTGAGCCCCTGGAAGGCGGCGACCAGGTAGTCGATCTCATCCTCGGCCAGGGCCAGGCCCAGGTCGATGTTGGCCTGGGCCAGGGCGGCACGGCCACCGCCGAGCACGTCGACCGAAGTCATCGGCTTGGGCTGGGCGTGGCTGAACAGGTCGGCGGCGTCTTCCAGGCGGGCCAGCACGCGCTGAGTCATGCGATCGTGCAGCTCGGCGGCGATCACTTGAGCATCGGCGTCGCTGAGGCTGCCGGCGACGTAGTAGGCGATACCGCGCTCCAGGCGCTGGATCGACTGCAGGCCGCAGTTGTGGGCGATGTCGCTGGCCTTGGATGCCCAGGGCGAGATGGTGCCCAGGCGTGGCACCACCAGGAACAGGCGGCCGGTCGGCTCCTGCACCGGAACGCTCGGGCCGTACTTGAGCAGACGGCCCAGCACCTGCTGCTGGTCGGCGGTCAGCTCGCCGTCGACGTCGGCGAAATGGGCGAATTCGGCATACAAACCAGTAACAGCGGGGACTTTCTGGCTCAGTTGCTCGAGTAATTTACCGTGGCGAAAGGCAGAAAGGGCAGGAGCGCCGCGCAGGATCAACATCGTCGGGACAGCCTCAAGAAGGGGTGTGCTTAGAGGCCGTGCATTCTAGCCTAATTCGATGGCTTGCGGCACCCGCTCTACGCCAGTGCTGCCGGGCGGTGGAACCGGACCCGCGAGTCAAAAAAACAGTTGCCTGCCGCACGCTTCAAGCTGCCAGTAAAAGCCCGTCGCTTCCCTGCTGATTTTGCTTGCAACTCAAGGCTCCAGGCTTGCAGCTCGCCGCAGCTACCAGACAACCCACCTATTGTCGAGATATGGCGGGACCGGTCCTTTGCGTATACTGCACGCTATGTCCGCCCACACTGCTTTGCGCCAGCGTTGCGCCAGATGGCTCTTCGCAACCGGTCTCTTCCTGCTGCTCGGTGCCTGCGTTGAAAAACCCAGCACACTGGAGCGCGTCAAGGAGGATGGCGTGCTGCGCGTGATCACCCGCAACAGCCCGGCCACCTATTTCCAGGACCGCAACGGCGAAACCGGCTTCGAATACGAACTGGTCAAGCGCTTTGCCGATGACCTGGGCGTGAAGCTGGAGATCGAGACCGCCGACAACCTCGACGACCTTTTCACACAGTTGGGCAAGCCCTCCGGCCCGGTACTGGCTGCCGCCGGTCTGGTCAGCAGCGAACGCCGTACCAGCCAGGCGAAGTTCTCCCACCCGTACCTGCAGGTCACTCCCCAGGTCATCTACCGTAACGGCCGCTCGCGCCCCACCGACGCCAAGGACCTGGTCGGCAAGAAGATCATGGTGCTCAAGGGCAGCAGCCACGCCGACCAGCTCGCCGAGCTGAAAAAGCAGTATCCGAAGCTCGAATACGAAGAGTCCGACGCCGTTGAAGTAGTCGACCTGCTGCGCATGGTCGACGAAGGCCAGATCGACCTGACCCTGGTCGACTCCAACGAACTGGCGATGAACCAGGTCTACTTCCCCAACGTGCGGGTCGCCTTCGACCTCGGTGACAATCGTGACCAGCGCTGGGCGGTGGCCGCCGGCGAGGACAACAGCCTGCTCAACGAGGTCAACGAATTCCTCGACAAGGCGCAGAAGAACGGCACCCTGCAGCGCCTGAAGGACCGCTACTATGGGCATGTCGACGTGCTCGGCTATGTCGGCGCCTACACCTTCGCCCAGCACCTGCAGCAGCGCCTGCCCAAATACGAGAAGCACTTCAAGACCACCGCCAAGACCGAGAAGGTCGACTGGCGCCTGCTGGCGGCGATCGGCTACCAGGAATCGATGTGGCAACCGGAAGTCACCTCCAAGACCGGCGTGCGCGGCCTGATGATGCTGACCCAGCGCACCGCCCAGGCCATGGGCGTGTCCAACCGGCTCGACCCGCGCCAGAGCATCATGGGCGGCGCCAAGTATTTCATGGTGGTCAAGGATCAGCTCGACGACAGCATCAAGGAGCCGGACCGCACCTGGTTCGCCCTGGCCGGCTACAACGTCGGCAGCGGCCATCTGGAAGACGCCCGCACCCTGGCCAAGCGCGAGGGCCTGAACCCCAACAAGTGGCTGGACGTGAAGAAGATGCTGCCGCGCCTGTCGCAGAAGCAGTGGTACAGCAAGACCAAGTACGGCTATGCCCGTGGCGGCGAGCCGGTGCACTTCGTGGCCAACATCCGCCGCTACTACGACATCCTCACCTGGGTCACGCAGCCGCAGCTCGAGGGCCAGACACCGACCGGCAACCTGCAGGTGCCGGGGGTCAACAAGGACAAACCGGCGGAGCAGGCAGCGCCGATGTGATGCCATCGCTGGGCAAGCCCGCTCCCACAGATACTCGTGGGCGCGGGCTTGCCCAGCGATCGATCATTGCGCTTTCGCCCGCCGCGCCTTGAAAAATTCGCTCAGGATCGCCCCACACTCCTCTGCCAGCACCCCTCCCTCGACCATCACCCGATGATTGAGAAAGCCCTGCATGAAGAACTGCCCCTGGCTCTGCACGATGCCGGCCTTGGGTTCCAGCGCCCCGAACACCACCCGCGCCACCCGCGAATGAACGATCAACCCGGCGCACATGCTGCACGGCTCCAGGGTCACGTACAGGGTGCTGCCCGGTAGCCGGTAGTTGCAGGCAGAGCGGGCTGCCGCGCGAATCGCCACCATCTCGGCATGGGCGCTGGGGTCGCTGTCGATGATCGGCCGGTTGAAACCCTGGCCGATCACCTGGCCATGCTGCACCAGCACCGCGCCCACCGGCACCTCGCCCATGGCCGCGCCTTCGGCGGCCAGGTCCAGGGCCAGGCGCATGAATTCCTGGTCGCGGCTGCGATCGATGATCTGCGCACGCATCAGACCACCGCGATCGCGGCCATCAGGCCGGTTTCCATGTGGTCGATGACGTGGCAGTGGAACATCCAGGTGCCGGGGTTGTCGGCCACCAGCGCCACCTGGGCACGTTCGTTCTTGCCCAGCAGGTAGGTATCGGTGAAGTACGGTTCGGCGATCTTGCGGCGATTGGAGCCGATCACCTTGAAACTCATGCCATGCAGGTGGACCGGGTGCTGGTACTGGGTCATGTTCTTCAACTCGAAGATGTAGCTGTTGCCCTTCTTCAAGGTGGCGATCGGCCGGTCGGCGCAGGTCTTGTCGGTGATGTCCCAGGCCTGCCCGTTGATCTGCCACAGGCTGGGCGGCTTGCCATTGTCGGCGTCCACCGAGACCTTGCCGACCCATTCGAAATTGAAGTTGAGCTTCTCGGCCTTTTCCAGGTCGGGCTCGGCAATGGGGTTGGCCGGCAGGGCCTTGGGCCAGTCGCCCGGGGCCTCGCTGCTGGTGACCGAACGCAGGGTGCCCAGGCGCACGAAGCCATCGCGCAGGGAAACCTCTTCGCCGGCCTGGGGAATACGGATGGCCAGGCAGATACGCATGCCCGGGCCGAGCCAGTATTCATCGTCCAGCGGCCGTGGCGTCACCGGGTTGCCGTCCAGCGCATAGATCATCGCCTCGCAGTTGCCCTTGAGGTTGAGGCGATAGGTCCAGGTATTGTCCAGGTTCAGCAGGCGCACCCGCACCACCTGGCCGGCCGGCAGCTCGGTGACCGAGTCGGCCTGGCCGTTGATGGTGATCAGCCGCCCAGCCGTGCCGTTGCGCGCGGCCTCGCGCGGGATGCTGAAGGGCAGCCAGGCCCCCTCCTCGTCCACGTGCCAGTTCTTCAGGCTGAGGGTGCGTTCGTGGCGAAAACCGGTCGGTTCGCGCTCCTCGACGATCAGCGGGCCGACCAGGCCGCGCCCCAGCTCCTCGGAGCTGCTGACGTGCGGGTGGTACCAATAGCTACCGGCGTCCGGCACGCGGAACTTGTAGTCGAAGTACTCGCCGGGCTTGACCGGTAACTGCGACACATAGGGCACGCCGTCCATTTCCAGCGGCAGACGGATGCCGTGCCAGTGAATGGTGGTCTCGACCGGCAGGTGGTTGATGAAGCGCACCCGCAGCCAGGTCCCCTGGCGCACCCGCAACTCAGTGCCTGGCGCCGACGGGCCGAAGGCCCAGGCCTCGGTCTTGAAGCCCGGCACCAGTTCGACATCCAGTGGCGCGGCGATCAGTTCATAGTCGTGCCCGGCGTTGTCGTCCTCGACCTTGCCCAGCCAGTAACGCGCCGCGCCTCCGGCGCCCAGGCCTACCACAACCAGGCCGGTGAGGCCCTTGAGCATTTGTCGACGGGAGAAGGACATCGGTGCAGAAACCTCGCGTTGCGCAATCAGCCTGCCAGCGGGGCTGGCGATGAAGGGCGAATACGATACACCTGCAATTGAGAAATATTAAGTGAAGTCTTGCCGCAGGGGCGCCTCAGAAGAACTCGTCCAGCAACCGATAGAACCGGGTCTTGCGTGGGTCGTCCTGAATGCCGTAGGCCGCCAGGAATGGCGACACCCATTGCTCGCCCAGGTCGGCCGCAATGTCGCGGGTGGCCAGGGCCAGGTCCTGCCAACGGTCGGCGATCCCCAGACGACCGCAGTCGATGAAGCCGCTGAAGCGCCCGTTCTCGGCCATCAGGTTCGCCAGGCAGGCATCGCCGTGGGTGACCACCCGGTCCTCGTTCGCTGGCCGCGCCGCGAGCAGTTCGGCGAACACATCGGCGGCACTGCGGCCCAGGCGCAGCGAATCGAAATCGCCCTCGTCGACCAGGCCCTCCTGCATCCGCGCCTGCGCCAGCCGCACCCGCGCCGCCAGCGCGTGATCGAACGGACACTGGGCGATCGGCAAGCGGTGGAGCTGACGCAGCGCTTCGGCCATCAGCACCATCGTGACCCGTGGCGCATGCGTCACTGTCTCGTCCAGGCAGCGCCCTGGCACGGCGCTCATCAGCAGCCAGTGCCAGCCCTGTTCGGTGAGGGCATCGATGACCTGCGGCACCAACTGGCCCTGGCCTGCCATCCAGCGCAGGCGGCAGACTTCCCCCGGAAGCTCGGCCAGCGTCGTCACTGGCTCGGCTTTCACGAACAGATCCGCTCCAGCCTCTCGACGCGCGCGCAGCACGGTTGCGCCCGACTGGCCAAGGGCCTGGGCCTCCAGCGCGAGGATGCCATGGGCCTCGCGCCAGCCATTGGGCAGGTCGTACTCGCTGATCATCGGTACGCCCCCAGAATCTCCTCGCTGGCCAGGCGTCCCAGCAGCGGCGCCAGAATGACGCCTGGATGGGCGACATTGACGTACAGCCCCTCGACCCCAGGCAGGAAGCGCCGCAGCGGCAAGCCGTCGACAGTCTTGGGACGAGACACCGCATGCAACGAACGCAAAGACAGTTCAAGGCTCGGGTGCAGCAGTCGGCGGATCTCATCCAGGCAAGCCTGCCCCAGTGCCTGCAGCCGATCCTGCCCGGGAAAATCGGCAGCTGATACCAGCCCTGCGCCCAATCCGGGACGCAACTCCAGCGACTGGCCGTAAAGCAGATGGCGCAACGGCACCGGCCTGGCATCGAAGCGCAGCAGTACGGCCGGATCCTCGAACACAGGCAGCCGCATGTCCAGCGCAGCACTCAGTTTCCCGGCCCCTATCGCGTTGGCCAGCACCACCACGTCAGCCGTGATGACAGCCTCCGCCGTACGCACCCCACAGATACGCGCCCCACGCAGGCTCAACGCCTGCACCTCGCAGTCGACGACAAGCCGCGCGCCATGCGCCTGGGCTGCGGCTAGCAGTTGGCGAGCCAGCAGATCCGGCTCCAGCGCGAACTCATCGGGTGCCCAGAGCGCCAGTTCCGGCGCCCGGACCAACGCTGGCTCCAGCTCACCGATCCGTTCACGCGCCACAGCGCACATCCTCACACCAGCGGCCTGCTGTTCGGCAAGCAAGGCCAGGGTTTCCTGCTCACTGTCGAGCCAGACCAAGGCCCCCTGCGCCGCCACGGGTAGCGGCCCAAGGGTTCGCCCCAGACGGGCGTACTCGGCCAATGCCTGCTGCTCCAGTGAAAAACGTTCGGGGTCTGCCGACGGCAGCCGGCTGGCCGTACCGACCCAGCCATAGGAATGGCCAGTGACGCCCTGAGCCAGGCCAGCTTCGCGTTCGAGCACGGTGACCCTGGCCCCTTGGCGGGCGAGATGCCAAGCGGTGGAAGCGCCGAGCACGCCCGCGCCCACCACCACTACATGAAGAGAGTTGCCCGCCATCGCCAAATGTCCTTGCATGCCCGCCAAAATCGCAGTGTGCGCAAAAATGGCAAGGGCATCTGTGAACAATCGTAGCGAAGTCGTACCCCTGGAGAGCCCAGACACGCGCCCAGGCCCCAGGCAGTCACGCTCAGTTGGCGGCCAGCAACCCGTTCAGCATCAGGTCCAGCGCTTGCAGGCCCTGCGCCAACCGTGCATCGCCATCCTCCCCCGCGGCGATCCATACCGCGGCTTCGGCCAGGCTGCCATAGATCAACGCCGTCAACGCCTGCGGCTCGGCCTGGACCATGACACCCTCCTCGACCAAGCGCTGAACCACGCGCTGCATCGTCGCCAGGCAGTGCAGGTGCGACGCCTGCGAGGCTCCACCGAGCACCGCACGCGCATCGCGCAGCACGATGCGCTGGATATCCGGTTCCAGCGCCATCTCCAGGTAGGCCCGGCAACGACGCCGGAAACCGTCCCAGACATCATCGGTGCTGTCGGTGATGCGGTTCAGGCGCAGGTCCAACTCGCCATCGATCTGTTCCACCACTGCCGCCAGCAAGCCTTGCTTGTCGCCGAAATGATGGTAGAGCGCCCCCCGGGTCAGCCCCGCGCGGGCAGTCAGGTCGTCCATCGAGGTACCGGCATAACCATGCTCACTGAACACCTGGCGCGCCGTCGACAGCAGCGTGGCTCGGGTTTCTTCCATCTCGGCGCGGGTGCGTCGGACCATCCAGCCTCTCCTTTACCTACGGATTGCATGATTACTTACATTCAAAGCGTATGTATATGATTCATTCATACGTACTGCACGTATTCTCCACAAGCCCATCCACAGTGACAAGGGACCGAATCATGAGCGCCTTCCCGTCCGGCCCGACGTCTACCCTCCGCCATCCCTGGCTGGCGGTCGGCGCGACAGGGCTTGCCACCTTCTCGGTGGTGACCACGGAAATGCTGCCAGTGGGGCTGATGGCGGCGAAACGCCCGGGCATGAGCTTGTGCATGATCGCGCTGGGCCTGTTGCTGGTGCCGCGGTTGTTCATCGGCATCGGCCAGACGCCGGCCGGCGGCAGCATTGCCTTGTTGGCCTGGGGTCTGGCCTATGGCGGGGTGTCGGTGGTTCTGATGAGCTGGATGATCAAGGCGGCACCGGCTGCCGTGGGGGTTGCCAGCGCCCTGTTCATTGCCGTGTTCAACACGGGTATTGCCCTGGGCTCGTGGGCGGGCGGACGCATCGTCGATGGCTTCGCCCTGGCCCCACTGCTGTGGCTGGCAGCAGCGGTCTTCACGATGGCACTGCTACTGGCCCTTGGCGCACGACAGCGCATCAGGGCCGGCGCCAGTTGCTGAAAGCGCAAAAGCCCGCCATAAGGCGGGCTTTTGCGTGCATCAAGTGCCGACCTGGGCCGGCAACCCGATCATTCCCACTCGATGGTGGCCGGCGGCTTGCTCGACACGTCGTAGGTGACGCGGGAGATGCCGTCGATTTCGTTGATGATACGACCGCTGACGGTTTCCAGCAGCTCGTACGGCAGGTGCGCCCAACGCGCGGTCATGAAGTCCACGGTCTCGACGGCACGCAGGGCAACGACCCAGGCGTAGCGGCGGCCATCGCCGACGACGCCAACCGACTTGACCGGCTGGAACACCACGAATGCCTGGCTGGTCTTGTGGTACCAGTCAGCCTTGCGCAGTTCCTCGATGAAGATATGGTCGGCGCGACGCAGGATGTCGGCGTATTCCTTCTTCACTTCACCGAGGATACGCACGCCCAGGCCCGGGCCCGGGAACGGGTGGCGGTAGACCATGTCGTACGGCAGGCCCAGCTCCAGGCCGATCTTGCGCACTTCGTCCTTGAACAGTTCACGCAGCGGCTCGACCAGCTTGAGGTTCATTTCCTCAGGCAGGCCACCGACGTTGTGGTGCGACTTGATCACGTGGGCCTTGCCGCTCTTGGCGCCGGCCGACTCGATCACGTCCGGGTAGATGGTGCCCTGGGCGAGGAACTGGATGTTGTCCAGCTTGCTGGCCTCGGCATCGAACACGTCGATGAAGGTGCGACCGATGATCTTGCGCTTCTTCTCCGGGTCGGCTTCGCCGGCCAGGTTGTCGAGGAACTGCTTCTCGGCGTCGGCACGGATCACCTTGACGCCCATGTTCTCCTTGAACATGGCCATCACCTGGTCGCCCTCGTGCAGGCGCAGCAGGCCGTTGTCGACGAAGACGCAGGTCAGCTGGTCGCCGATGGCACGGTGCAGCAGCGCGGCAACCACGGAGGAGTCGACGCCACCGGACAGGCCCAGCAGGACGTTGGCCGAACCGACTTGCTCACGCACCTGGGCGATGGCGTCTTCGACGATGTTGGACGGAGTCCACAGGGCTTCGCAGCCACAGATGTCCTGGACGAAGCGCGACAGGATGCGACCGCCCTGCTTGGTGTGGGTCACTTCCGGGTGGAACTGCACGCCGTAGTAGCCCAGGGCATCGTCGAACATGCCGGCGATCGGGCAGCTCGGGGTGCTGGCCAGCACATGGAAGTTGCCCGGCATCTGGGTGACCTTGTCGCCGTGGCTCATCCACACGTCCAGGCCCAGTACGCCGTCATCGTCGACGTGGTCTTCGATGCCATCGAGCAGGCGGCTCTTGCCGACCACGTCGACACGGGCGTAGCCGAACTCGCGCAGGTCGGAACCTTCGACCTTGCCACCCAGTTGCTCGGCCATGGTCTGCATGCCGTAGCAGATGCCCAGCAGCGGCACCTTCAGGTCGAACACGGCCTGTGGCGCGCGCGGGCTGTTGGCTTCGTGGACCGACTCGGGGCCACCGGCCAGGATGATGCCGCGCGGGTTGAATTCGCGGATCGCTTCATCGGCCATGTCGAACGGGTGCAGTTCGCAGTACACACCGATCTCGCGCACGCGGCGGGCGATCAGCTGGGTGTACTGGGAACCGAAATCGAGGATCAGGATACGGTGAGCGTGAATGTCGAGGGCCATGACTCAATCTCGTCAGTGGAAATCGGAAACGACGCGGGGCTGTTCGTGACAGCCCCGCTTTCGGTTATTGCTGGAAGCCTCAGCCTACGCGGTAGTTAGGGGCTTCTTTGGTGATCTGCACATCATGCACGTGGGACTCGGCCATGCCGGCACCGGTGATGCGCACGAACTCCGGCTTGGTACGCATCTCTTCGATGGTCGCGCTGCCGGTGTAGCCCATGGACGAACGCAGGCCGCCCATCAGCTGGTGGATGATCGCGGCCAGGGCGCCCTTGTAGGGAACGCGGCCTTCGATACCTTCCGGTACCAGCTTCTCGGCACCCGCCGAGGAGTCCTGGAAGTAACGGTCGGAGGAGCCTTGCGCCTGCGCCATGGCACCCAGCGAGCCCATGCCGCGGTAGGCCTTGTAGGAACGGCCCTGGAACAGTTCGACTTCACCCGGCGCCTCTTCGGTACCGGCGAACATCGAGCCCATCATCACGCAGGAAGCACCGGCGACGATGGCCTTGGACAGGTCACCCGAGAAGCGGATACCACCGTCGGCGATCAGTGGCACGCCAGTGCCTTCCAGCGCCTCGGCGACATTGGCGATGGCGCTGATCTGCGGCACGCCGACACCGGCGACGATACGGGTGGTGCAGATCGAGCCAGGGCCGATACCGACCTTGACCGCGTCGGCACCCGCTTCGGCCAGGGCCTTGGCGGCAGCGCCGGTGGCGATGTTGCCGCCGATCACCTGGACTTGCGGGTAGGTCTCTTTCACCCAGCGAACACGATCGATAACGCCTTTGGAGTGACCGTGGGCGGTGTCGACGACGACCACGTCAACGCCGGCGGCGACCAGGGCGGCAACGCGCTCGCCGGTATCCTTGCCGGTGCCGACCGCGGCGCCGACGCGCAGGCGGCCCTGGTCGTCCTTGCTGGCCAGCGGGTAGGCCTTGGCCTTCTCGATGTCCTTGACGGTCATCATGCCCTTGAGGGCGAACTTGTCGTCGACGATCAGGACTTTTTCCAGGCGGTGCTTGTGCAGCAGCTCGCGGACTTCGTTCTTGTCGGCGCCTTCGCGGACGGTGACCAGACGCTCTTTGGGGGTCATCACGTCGCGGACCTTGGCGTCCAGGCGGGTTTCGAAGCGCACGTCACGGGAAGTGACGATACCGACCAGGTCGCCGTTCTCCAGCACCGGTACACCGGAAATGTTGTTCAGGCGGGTCAGGTCGAACAGGTCGCGCACGGTGGCGTCGGCTTCGATGGTGATCGGGTCCTTGACCACGCCAGCCTCGAACTTCTTGACCTTGCGGACTTCGCCGGCCTGCTGCTCGATGGTCATGTTCTTGTGGATGATGCCGATACCGCCTTCCTGGGCCATGGCGATGGCCAGACGCGCTTCGGTCACGGTATCCATGGCGGCGGAAACCAGGGGAATGTTCAGCTCGATGCCACGAGTCAAACGGGTCTTGAGACTGACTTCATTGGGCAGTACCTCGGAGTAGCCAGGTACAAGGAGGATATCGTCGAAAGTCAGGGCTTCTTGGCTGATACGCAGCATCGCGGGGGCTCCCGGGAGGGAAAAATGGAAGCGCGCCATTATACCCATCCATGGCGCGCCGCTCAATGCAAAAAAGGGGCCTTCGGTCTAAAGATCGACACTCGCGCCATCATGGGGCAAACCCGCTGCCACAAAGCCCAGGGCCATATCCGTGGAAGCGGGCTGGCCCCCCGCGACAAGGCTCAGGACCTTTCATCAATCGACCTTGACCTGTACGACCGCCACCGGCTGGTCGAGCCAGTCGGCAAAACTGGCAAGGAAGGCCTGGGTGAAACCGGCCTCGCCCCAGTTGTTGAAGATGAACCCCAGGTTGGAAAAGGCACACGGCTGCAGGTAGAGGAAGCCGTTGATGTCATCCTCGAAGCCGCACAGCGGGCAGGTGAAGTTGTCGCTCACCCCCGGCATCCACTCCTCCAGGCTCTCGAACAGCGGCTCGCCGACCTCGCGCCGGCACTCCGGGCAACCGGCCTCCTCGAGAAAACCTTCGGTGGGGGTATAGATGCACCGCTTGAGCATCACCTCCAGGCCATTGACCTGCTCGCCGAACGGCAGTTTCCCGGGGTGCAGGGCGATCTTGCGCGCCCCCTCGGCCAGGGCGTAGCCCATGCGGTTGCCGGTGCGACCGCAGGTGCTCAGTTGCTCCTCGACGATCTTCTCGCGCACCAGCCAGCGCAGGATGGCACGGGCCCGGGCTTCGTGGACCGGCACGGTGGACAGTTTGGGGACGATGATGCTCTGGGTGTTCATGCTTGAGGCGGGCCTGCGGACTGCGGTAATCGCGCAATTCTACCGCCTGCTCAGGCGCTCAGGTAGCGACCGATCAACGCCAGGCCGCTGGCCAGCACCAGCCAGGTGACCAGGCGGATGAACGCTTCGCGGGACAGTTTCAGGGTCAACCGCCTTCCAAGCCACGAACCGATGAACATCACCGGCAACAGGCAAGCCGCCAGTATCAGCAAGCTGCTGTCGGCGTACACCCCGGCGATCAGGAACAGCGACAGGCGCACCACGGTGCTGCAGCTGATCAGCGCGACCTGGGTCGCCCGCGCCTGTTCCTTGGACCCCAGCCGCGCACTGAGGTAGAGCGCATACAGAAAGCCGCCACTGCCGAACAGGGCGCCGAACAGCCCACCCAGGGTCCCGATCGGCAGTGCCCACAGACGCGAAAGGTGCGCAGGCCGCACCTTGATCGCCAGACCGTAGATCGCGTAGGCGGTGACGAACACGCCCATCAGCAACAACAGCAGGTCGGACTTCAGGTGCAACAGGAACACCACCCCCAGGGTGCAGCCCAGGGCCATGCACGGCAGCAGCCGCAGCAACTCCCCGCGCACCACGTCCCGCCGCGATGGCAACAGGTTGCCGAAGGCCGCGACGAAGTCCAGCAGCACCAGCAGCGGGATGATCCGCGACAGCGGCATGAAGTGGATCAGTACCGGGCCGGCGACCAGTGCAGTGCCGAAGCCGGCGATACCGAAGACGATGTAGGCCAGCGCCACACCGAGCATGATCGGCAGCCAGTCGAGGGCGGAGAACGACAGTTGAGCGAGCATCGTGGCGGTTTCCTGGAAAGACAGCCGAAGGTTAGCCAGCCAGGAGCCATGCCGACTAATATGACTTTGCGCCACAAGCCATCTTGAAAAGGCATGACATGACTTCGATCCGCCAACTGCGTTACTTCGTCGAGATCGCCGAGAGCGGCAGCTTCAGTGCCGCCGCCGAACGCCTGTACATCGCTCAATCGGCCCTGAGCCGGCAGATCAAGGAACTGGAGCTGCGACTCGAGACGCCACTGTTCGAACGCACCGCACGCCAGCCACGCCTGACCGCCGCCGGATCGGCCTTCCTCGACCGTGCCCGGCGCCTGCTGGCCGACCTCGACAAGGCCGAACGCCTGGCCCGCGAGGTCGGCCAGGGCGTGCGTGGCAGCCTGCGCCTGAATCACTCCAGCACCGTGCCGCTGACCGGGCAGCTGCTCGAGCGCCTCGGCGGCTACCTTGGCAGCAACCCCGGGGTATCGCTGGAGATCGCCCAGCAATCGTCGGAGGCGCAACTGGAGGACATTGCCGAAGGCCGCCTGGAGATCGGTCTGCTGCGCCTGCCGGTGCTGCGCCAGCATGAGGGCGTGGAACTGCACGCGCTGTTCGATGAGCCCTTGTTGCTGGCGGTGGCGACAGGGCATCCATTGGCCACGGCGGCCAGCGTACGGCTTGCCCAGTTGCGCGAAGCGCGCTTCATCTCCATACCGCATCGCCAGCGCGGCGGCTTGAGTTATCTGTCGGCATCCCTGTGCATGGACGCAGGGTTCTTCCCGCAGGCGGCACAGGTGGTGTCGCGCAAGACCACCCAGTTGCAGTTGATCCAGGCGGGATTCGGGGTGGCGCTGCTGCCAGCCAGCATGCGCGAGATCGCACCGCCCTCGGTGTGCTTCGTGCCGCTGGCCGAAGCCTGCCAGAGCACCGTGGCGCTGGCCTGCCGGCGCGGTGCCGGGGAGCTGGTACAGCAGTTTGCGGCAGCGATGATGAATTGAGATCTCGCCGCGCCCCTTCTTGATAGGAGCGGCCGGGCCGGAACAGACAACCGGGACCGATGTCCTTTATGATGCCGGCCATGATCAGAGACCCTTTCGAACGACTCGGCCTGGACCGCGAGGTCCTCACCGTCAGCCAGCTCAACGGCCGCGCCCGCGTGCTGCTCGAGGACGTGTTCCGCAGCGTCTGGGTGGAAGGCGAGATTTCCAACCTCGCCCGCCCGGCCTCCGGCCACCTGTATTTCACCCTCAAGGACAGCGGCGCGCAGATCCGTTGCGCGCTGTTCCGCCAGAACGCCCTGCGCGTGCGCCAGGCCCTGCGCGACGGCCTGGCCGTGAAGGTGCGCGGCAAGGTCTCGCTGTTCGAGGGCCGGGGTGACTACCAACTGATCCTCGACACCGTCGAGCCAGCCGGTGACGGCGCCCTGCGCCTGGCCTTCGAGGCGCTGAAGGAGAAGCTTGGCGCCGAGGGCCTGTTCAGCACCGAGCGCAAGCAGCCATTACCGGCCCATCCGCAGCGTGTCGGCATCATCACCTCGCCCACCGGCGCGGTGATCCGCGACATCATCAGCGTGTTCCACCGCCGCGCGCCACAGGTCGAGCTGAACCTGATCCCCACCGCCGTGCAAGGCCGCGAGGCCATCGCGCAGATCGTCCGCGCCTTGCAGATGGCCGACCGCCAAGGCTTCGACGCGTTGATCCTGGCCCGTGGCGGCGGCTCGCTGGAAGACCTCTGGTGCTTCAACGAAGAAGCGGTGGCCCGCGCTGTGGCCGCCTGCGTGACACCGATCGTCAGTGCCGTCGGCCATGAAACCGACGTGTCGATCAGCGACTTCGTCGCCGACGTGCGTGCGCCCACGCCATCCGCCGCCGCCGAACTGCTCGCCCCCGACAGCAGCGGCTTGCAGCAGCGCCTCGACAGCCTGCAACGCCGCTTGCTGCTGCGCATGCAGAACCGCCTGGCCCACGACCGCCTGCGCCTCGATGGCCTGGCCCGGCGCCTGCGCCATCCAGGCGAGCGCCTGCGCCAGCAGGCCCAGCGCCTGGACGATCTGGACATGCGCCTGCGCCGCGCCTTCATGCACGCCATGCACCAGCGTCACGAGCGCCTCGGTCGTCTCGACACGCGCCTGGCCGCGCAGCACCCCGGCCGTAGCCTGGCGCTGATCAAGCAACGCCTGGACAGCCTCGCCGAACGCCTGCCACGCGCCATGCGCGAGGTGCTCAAGGACCGCCGCCAGCGCTTCCACGCCCAGTTGCAGACACTGCAGGTGGTCAGCCCGCTGGCCACCCTCGCCCGAGGCTACAGCATCCTGCTCGACGAACGCGGCCAGGCCATCCGCAGCGCCACCCAGACCCACAACGGCCAGCGCCTGACCGCACGCCTCAACGAAGGCGAGCTCAAGGTGCGGGTCGAGGACAACCACCAGACCCCGGTCACCCTCTCGCTACTGGACTGACACATGCCACGCCTGTTCGCGCCCCTGCTCGCCCTCGCCCTGCTGCTGCCGCTCACTGCGGCCCAGGCCAGCTATATCACCCGCATCCTCGACAAGCCGGTGCCCGGCGGTGTGGCGGTGGTCGACCTGGGGCCAGCCGCCAGCGCCCCGAGCGCCCGTTTCGACGGCAAGCCGGTGCTGGTGGTGAAGGAGCAGGACACCTGGCTGGCCATCGTCGGCATCCCCCTCACCCAGAAGCCCGGAGCCGCCGTGCTGAGCCAGGGCTCACGCAACGTGCCGTTCAGCGTGGGCAGCAAAAAGTACCCCGAGCAGCACATCACCCTGAAGAACAAGCGCCAGGTCAACCCCGAGCCCCAGGACCTCAAGCGCATCGAGCGCGAACTGGCCGAGCAGATCAAGGCCTACCGCAGCTTCAGCCCGACGCTGCCCAGCAACCTGATCCTCGACAAACCGGTCAACGGCCCGCTGTCGAGCAAGTTCGGCGTACGCCGCTTCTTCAACGGCGAGGAACGCAACCCCCATGCCGGACTGGACTTCGCCGTGCCCGCCGGCACGCCGATCAAGACCCCGGCCAACGGCAAGGTGATCCTGGTCGGCGACTACTTCTTCAATGGCCGCACGGTGTTCGTCGACCACGGCCAAGGCTTCATCAGCATGTTCTGCCACATGTCGAAGATCGACGTGCAACCAGGCCAGGTGCTGCGCCGCGGCGAGGTGGTGGGACGCGTCGGCTCGACCGGACGCGCCACCGGGCCGCACATGCACTGGAACGTCAGCCTGAACGACGCCCGGGTCGACCCGGCGATCTTCATCGGCGCATTCCAGCCTTGAAACAGGCCGCCCCACCATGGGCGTTGGCGAAGCCAGCGATGGGCCGTGAAACGGCCCCCTGGCCCAAGCCCACGCAGCCGGACCTGACAACCACACGGCTTGCGCATCGAAAACATTGACCGCAAGCAAACCTCAAATAAAAAAACAAACCCGCCACAAAATCTCGCGAAACTTACTTTTTTAAGCATTCCTCTCAATTTTTCCGCAGTACTTGCCATCCCCCAACCCACTGGTTAGGGTTGAGCGCATGAACATCTTCAGCACCCTGCTCCGACAACATCGCAGCCTCTGCCTGGTCAGCGCCCGACTACCAAGGTGAATCGCGTCATCCCGCGTTCTCCCTGGTACTCGTTCGGCAGGCCCGATCACGGCCGCACATAAAAGGATTGCTTCCATGACCATGCTCAAAGACCCTTCGAAGAAATATCGCGCGTTCCCGACCATCGACCTGCCCGACCGTACCTGGCCGTCGAAGACCATCACCCAGGCGCCGATCTGGTGCAGCTCCGACCTGCGCGATGGCAACCAGTCGCTGATCGAGCCGATGGACGCGGAGAAGAAGCTGCGGTTCTGGAAGACCTTGGTGCAGGTGGGCGTGAAGGAAATCGAAGCCGCGTTCCCGTCGGCCTCGCAGACCGACTTCGACTTCGTGCGCAGCCTGATCGAAGACGGCCACATCCCGGACGACACCACCATCCAGGTGCTCACCCAGGCCCGTGAAGACCTGATCGCCCGCACCTTCGAATCCCTGCGCGGCGCCAAAAAGGCCATCGTCCACCTGTACAACGCCACCTGCCCGTCGTTCCGCCGCATCGTCTTCAACCAGGACAAGCAGGGCGTCAAGGACATCGCGGTCAACGCCGCCAAGCTGTTCGTCAAGTACGCCGCGCAGCAGCCGGAAACCCAGTGGACCTTCCAGTACTCGCCGGAAACCTTCAGCGCCACCGAGCTGGCCTTCGCCAAGGAGGTGTGCGACGCGGTGATCGAGGTGTGGAACCCGACCCCCGAACACAAGATCATCCTCAACCTGCCGGCCACCGTCGAAGTCGCCACGCCGAACGTCTACGCCGACCAGATCGAATGGTTCTGCCGCAACGTCAACCGTCGCGACAGCGTGATCATCAGCCTGCACACCCACAATGACCGCGGCACCGGTATCGCTGCCACCGAGCTGGGCCTGATGGCCGGCGCCGACCGTGCCGAAGGCTGCCTGTTCGGCAACGGCGAGCGTACCGGCAACGTCGACCTGGTGACCCTGGCGCTGAACCTCTACACCCAGGGTATCGACCCGCAACTGGACTTCTCCGACATCGACGGCGTGCGCAAGGTCGTCGAGGAGTGCAACCAGTTGCCGGTACACCCGCGTCATCCGTACGTTGGCGACCTGGTCCACACCGCGTTCTCCGGCTCGCACCAGGACGCCATCCGCAAGGGCTTCGCCCAGCAGAAGGACGACCAGCTGTGGGAAGTGCCCTACCTGCCGATCGACCCGGCCGACATCGGCCGCAGCTACGAGGCGGTGATTCGCGTCAACAGCCAGTCGGGCAAGGGCGGCATCACCTACCTGCTCGAGCAGGAATACGGCATCAGCCTGCCGCGCCGCATGCAGATCGAGTTCAGCCAGGTGGTGCAGGGCGAGACCGACCGTCTCGGCCTGGAAATGACCGCCCAGCAGATCTACACCCTGCTGCACCGCGAGTACCTGCAGGCCAACGCGCCGTACGCACTGGTCAGCCACCGCCTGCAGGAAGAGAACGGCCACAGTGCCGTGGAAGTGGAAGTCGCCGGTGAAGGCGAGACCACCCTGCACTGGCGCGGCAAGGGCAACGGTGCCCTCGAGGCACTGGTCGCCGGCCTGCCGGTCGCAGTGGAAATCATGGACTACAACGAACACGCCATCGGTGCCGGCACCAACGCCAAGGCGGCCGCCTACATCGAGCTGCGCGTGGCCGGTGGTCGTCCGGTGCACGGCGTGGGAATCGACGAGAACATCACCACCGCCAGCTTCAAGGCGCTGTTCAGCGCGCTGAACCGCTCGCTTAGCCAGCAGCAGGCCAAGGCGGCGTAGACGCTCGCTTGATGACCGAAGCCCGCATCCCTGATGCGGGCTTTTTGTTGCCTGTTTCTTTGTCCTGCGCCCCTGCAGGGGAATGCGCGGATCCCGATCACCACGAAACCGCAGGCAAAAAAAGGGGCGCCGACCAAGCGCCCCCACAAGCGGTGTAGCACACAACGAAATCAGTCAGTCCAGCAGCGCCATCGCCTCGGCGCTGCAGGCCTCGATCCGCGCCCAGTCACCGTTCTTGATCCAGCTGCTGTCGAGCATCCAGGTACCCCCCACGCACATCACGTTGGGCAGGGCCATGTAATTGCGCACGTTGGCCGGATTCACTCCGCCAGTGGGGCAGAAACGGATATCGCCGAACGGGCCGGCGAACGCCTTGATCGCGGCCACGCCACCGCTGATCTCTGCCGGGAACAGCTTGAAGCGGCGGTAACCGAGGGCATAGCCCATCATGATTTCCGAAGGCGTGCTGATGCCCGGCAGCAGCGGAATATCGCTTTCCACGCCGGCTTCGAGAATGTCCTGGGTGATGCCTGGAGTAACGACGAACTGCGCACCGGCAGCCTGCACCGCGGCAAACATGCCGCGATCGAGCACGGTGCCGGCGCCGACGCACAACTGCGGACGCTGCTCACGCAGGACCTCGATGGCCTTCAGGCCATGCTGCGAGCGCAAGGTCACTTCCAGCGTGCGAATGCCGCCAGCGGCCAGGGCATCGGCCAGGGGCAGGATGTCTTCCTCACGGGCGATGGTGATTACCGGCAGGATGCGCGCCTTGGCGCAGATCGCATCGATGCGCGCAGCTTTCTCGGCCATCGAGAGCAAAGGCTGGGGGCGTTCAAGGGTGGTCATGACAGTGGATCCTTGGCTCATGGGCACCAGTAGATGTCCAGGGGGTCGTGAAGAAAGGCGCGAATCGGCATTTCGGTTGGGTCTTCGGCCGCCAGCGCGGCGCGCAGGGTGGCGAGCTTGCCCGGCCCCTGCACCGACAACGCGATGAAGCCGGCGCTGGTCAGCAGCGCCCGGGTCATGCTCAGGCGCTGGTGCGGCACGCTGGGCGCCAGCATCGGCAGGCAACGACGCTCACCGACCTTGGCCAGGCCCTGGCGCAGGTTGGGGCTGGCCGGGAACAGCGAAGCCGTGTGGCCGTCATCGCCCATGCCCAACACCAGCACATCGATCGGCGGCAGGTCGGCGAGTACCTGGTCGGCCTGCTCGGCGGCGGCCTCCAGGGTCGCGGCGCGCTGGTACAAGCCGATGAAACGCGCCTTGGCCGCACCGCCCTTGAACAGATGACGGGCCAGCAGGCCGGCATTGCTGTCGTCGTGCGCGATCGGCACCCAACGCTCGTCGGCCAGGCTCACGACGACTTTCGTCCAGTCCAGCGCCTCGCCGGCCAGCTTCTCGAGAAACGGCACTGGGCTACGCCCACCGGACAACACCAGGCACGCCTGGCCCTTGGCCGCGATGGCCTGGCGCAGGCGCTCGGCAACATCGGCAGCGAGCGTTGCCGCGAGTTTCTTCGGGTCAGCCAACTGATGCAGCGTCGCAGTCGCCGGCAAGTGCAAGTCAGATATCGCCATACCAGGCCCTCCCATCACGTGTGATCAGTGCGATCGAGCTCATCGGCCCCCAGGACCCGGCCGCATAGGGCTTGGGCGCATCGCCGCTGGCCTTCCAGCCGGCGATCAACTGGTCGCACCACTTCCAGGCGTACTCGATCTCGTCCTTGCGCACGAACAGGTTCTGGTTGCCACGCATCACTTCGAGCAGCAGGCGCTCGTAGGCATCCGGAATCCGCGCACTGCGCCAGGTGTCGGAAAAATTCAGTTGCAGCGGGCCACTGCGCAGTTGCATGCCCTTGTCCAGGCCCTGCTCCTTGGTCATCACCCGCAGCGAGATGCCTTCGTCAGGCTGCAGGCGGATGATCAGCTTGTTGCCGATCTGCAGGCGCTGCTCGGGGGCGAAGATGTAGTGCGGGGTTTCCTTGAAGTGGATGACGATCTGCGACAGCTTCTGCGGCATGCGCTTGCCGGTGCGCAGGTAGAACGGCACGCCCGACCAGCGCCAGTTGCGGATGTCGGCACGCAGGGCGACGAAGGTCTCGGTGTCGCTCTGGGCGTTGGCGTTGTCTTCCTCGAGGTAGCCCGGCACCGGGCTGCCGTCGCTGTAGCCGGCGATGTACTGGCCACGCACCACCCGGGTGCTCAGGCCATCGCCGGTGATCGGCGCCAGGGCCTTGAGCACCTTGACCTTCTCGTCGCGGATGCTGTCGGCCGAGAGGTCGCTGGGCGGGTCCATGGCGATCAGGCAGAGCAACTGCAGCAGGTGGTTCTGGATCATGTCGCGCAACTGGCCGGCCTTGTCGAAATAGCCCCAACGGCCTTCGATGCCGACCTTCTCGGCGACAGTGATCTCCACGTGGGAGATGGAGTTCTGGTTCCACTGGGTTTCGAACAGGCTGTTGGCGAAACGCAGGGCAATCAGGTTCTGTACCGTCTCCTTGCCCAGGTAGTGGTCGATGCGATAGACCCGACTCTCGGGGAAGAAGCACGCCACGGCGTCGTTGACCCGACGCGACGACTCCAGATCATGGCCGATGGGCTTTTCCAGCACCACCCGGGTACGGGCGGCCAGGCCGGCCTTGTCGAGGTTCTCGCAGATCGCACCGTAGACCGCCGCCGCCGTGGCGAAGTAGGCGATCAATGGCAATTCGGCTGGCGCCAGCCCGGCCAGGGCCTGGTAGCCCTCGGCCTGGGCGAAGTCCAGGTGCAGGTAGCTCAGGCGGCCGAGGAACCGCGCCAGCGACACCGCGTCGATCTCGGCGTCGGGCACATGGCGGCGCAGGTGGGATTCGATGGTGTCCAGGTGCTCCTGCACGCTGCCCGACTCGCGAGCCAGGGCCAGCAGGCGGGTGTCCGGGTGCAGGAGATCGGCGCGATCAAGCTGATAGAGCGCGGGAAACAGCTTGCGCAGTGCCAGGTCGCCAAGGGCGCCAAACAGGGCAAAGGTGCAAGGTTCGACACTGAGAGCAGCCATGATGTTGGTTCTTTTATAAAGTTGAGCTAGGAATACCGCTTCCAAACCTGATTTTCAAGGGTCAATGTAGTAAAAACCACAACATCAACCACCCCTATTACAGACAAGTGGTGTGACACCCCTGCCGACAGTAGGATACACGCCACCGCCCAAAGCCTGCTTCCCGACCCAAGGACCCACCATGGACCGCGTGCGAAACCTCCTGGAACAGATCCAGGGCCGCCTCGATGAACTGAACAAGGCCGAGCGCAAAGTCGCCGAAGTCATCCTGCTCAATCCGCAACAGGCCACCCGTTTCAGCATCGCCGCGCTGGCCCAGGCGGCCAAGGTCAGCGAACCGACCGTCAACCGTTTCTGCCGCTCGTTCGGTGTCAGCGGCTACCCCGAGCTCAAGCTGCAGCTGGCGCAGAGCCTGGCCAGCGGCGCCGCCTACGTCAGCCGCGCGGTGGAAGCCGACGATGATCCGGCGGCCTACACCCAGAAGATCTTCGGCAGCGCCATCGCCTCGCTCGACAGCGCCTGCCAGCAGCTCGACCCGCAGCAGGTCAGCCGCGCCGTGGACATGATGATCCAGGCCCGGCAGATCCACTTCTTCGGCCTCGGCGCCTCGGCCCCGGTGGCCCTCGATGCGCAGCACAAGTTCTTCCGCTTCAACCTCGCCGTGTCGGCCCATGCCGACGTGCTGATGCAGCGCATGCTGGCCTCGGTGGCCCACACCGGCGACCTGTTCGTGATCATTTCCTACACCGGGCGCACCCGCGAACTGGTCGAGGTCGCACGCCTGGCGCGGGAAAACGGCGCCTCGGTGCTCGGCCTGACCGCCGCCGGCTCGCCGCTGGCCCAGGCCTGCAGCCTGGCCCTGCACATCCCGCTGCCGGAAGACACCGACATCTACATGCCGATGACCTCGCGGATCATCCAGCTGACCGTGCTCGACGTACTGGCCACCGGCATGACCCTGCGCCGCGGCGTGGACTTCCAGCCGCACCTGCGCAAGATCAAGGAAAGCCTCAACGCCAGCCGCTACCCGATCGAGGACGACGACCTCAACTGAGGCGGTGCGCCTGCAAGCGCAGTTGCGCACGCTCGCCCGGCGCCAGGCTCAGTTCCTCGCCACTGCCGCTGGCGGCCTCGACGCAGACGAACCCCAGGCACTCGCGCCCGCTCACCCCCATCAGCGGTCGATTGCCCGGGTGCCAGACCACGGTATCGTCGCTGTCGCTGGTGTCGATGCACAGTTCGCGCTCCCAGGCCGGGTCCTGCAACTGCACCCGCGGCGTCCCCGGGTAGACCTTCTGGCAGCCGCCGCGCAGCTTCAACAGCCCTTCTTCACGGCACGCCTGGCGATTCAGGCGGTCATAGCCCTCGATGTCCTCAAGCCCAGACAGCGCTATCTTCGACACGTCGCTGATTCGCCAGTAGGCCAGCAGCGCATGGCTCAACTGGCAAGGTTCGCTGTCCTGGTGCTCGGTACTCAGGCTCAGTTCCATGCTCGCCCCTAGCCGGGCATGCAAGTCGACCTGCCAGTCGCACAGGTCAAGGCGCCACTTCAGGGTCACGCCCTCCTCGTCCTCGAAGCTGTCCACCAGTTTC
This sequence comes from Pantoea sp. Cy-639, assembly GCF_011752525.1. Lineage (GTDB taxonomy): Bacteria > Pseudomonadota > Gammaproteobacteria > Pseudomonadales > Pseudomonadaceae > Aquipseudomonas. The sequence continues at coordinate 25,912 of NZ_VWXI01000003.1, forward strand.
CAGTCCAGCAACCGGGCCCAGCCGTGGGACGGCCACAAGTCCTCGCTGGGATGGCGCCCGTACCAGGGCCAGCACACCGGCACGCCACCGCGGATGGCCCCCACCTGCGGCCACTGCTCGGCGCACCATAGCCAAGGCTTTTCACCTGCGGGCTGAAAGTGCAGCAACTGCGCGCCCTGGCGGCTGAAAACGGCCTGGCAGCGAGGATGATCGATGATCAGGACATCGCGCTGCTGGTAACGCTCCCACTCGAAAGTCGGCCTGGGCCGTTGCGACGCGAAGAAGCGATGTAGCGGATGTTCGGGCATGGTTCCAAGCTCTTTTGTTGTTCGAGATAGCGCTGTCTCGACCTGTGCCCGCTAACCACTGCAGACCAGTGGTTAGCGGAAGGCCGAAAATGGATGGCGTAAATTTACAACAATTTCTCTCAGAATGACGACTGAATCTTCAGCCCCGCGACCAGCGCGTTGTCCACCTGATCCACCCCACCCGGGCTCTTGATGTACTGCAGGTTGGGCCGCACGGTCAGCCAGTTGGTGACATGGACACCGTAGTAGAGCTCGGCGTTGTACTCGGTGCGCTGCAGCGGGACGAAGCCTGGGTTGTCGTAGTCGTTGATGCCGGATTGGGCGTTAAGCAGCTCGGCACGCTTCTTCACGTCGTCATTGACGTGGATGCGGGCGATGCCGAAGCCGATGTCGTCCTTGGGCCGGGCATCGAACGCACCCTTGTAGACCAGGCCGACCTGCTGGTAGTTGTCGACCACGTTGGTCGCCTTGTCATGCACGGTGAAGTTGGCGAACAGGCTCAGGCCGCGATTGACGTCGCCGCCCTGGGCAGTGACCTGCTGCTGCGCCACCACCCACCAGCCGTGCTTGCTCGAGTGCGACTTGAACGCCGCGCCGGTGAGCGCCTGCGGATTGCCGTTGACATCCTCGTAGACATCGTCGGCCTTGGCGGTGCTGTAGTAGTAGCCCAGCCGGTACTCGCCCGGCAGGCCGTTGACCTTCGGCGACCACACGGCCTCCACCGGCAGGATCGCGCCCTTGGTGCCGCTGCCGCTGAGCTTGAAGCCGTTGCCGGTCTCCAGGTTCGACGGGTTCTGCTCGAAGGCCCCGACCTGGACGAAGAATTCCGGGGTGATGTTGTACTTGACCCGCAGCGCCCACTGGCTGACCGGCCAGTTGTACCAGATGCCTCCGACCCAGTTGCCGACCTGGGAGCCACAGAACGCCAGGTTCTGGAAGTCGCAGGGGAAGCTGTTGAAGTCCTCGCCTTCGCCGAAGCGGCCGAATTTCACGTCCAGGGCACCGTCGAAGTACTTCTGCTTGATCCACATCTGGGTCAGGCGCCAGGTCTGGCCCCGGCCCCAGACCTCCTGCACCGAGCTGAACTGCCCGGCACGCGGGTCGCTGATGCGGTCGTTGGACAGGTTGCGCCCACTGCGCTCGGTGATCGCCAGCTTGAACTCGGTGTCCTTCCAGCCGAGGATCTTCTCCAGGTCCAGGTGCGCGCCAAGGCCGAACTGGTCGCTATAGCGCGCGGTCTTGTCGTTGTTGTAGCCCCCCTTCAGGTTGGCGGCGGCCTCACCGACGTAGTCGAGGGTGAAGTCGTAGCCCTTCTCCAGCAACTCGGTGCGGGTGCCGCCCCAGTCGCCAGTCATCCATTTCGACTCCGACGAAAAAGCCTCGGCGGCCTGGGCACCGCTGCTGCCGACCACGGCCAGCAACGCCAGCGAGCCCAACGTCCTGATGCGATTGCGCTGTTCCATCCCTTTACGTCCTCATTTTTTTGTTATCAATTGTTGTAGACGATTCAACGGCCCTTGAAGCGAGTCACGTTGTCCTTTACCGCGCCCTGGCCAGTGGCCAGGTCGAGCCGTTCACCGCTGGCGGCGTCGAACAGCAGCACCCGCGCCGGATCGAACTGCAGGTCGAGGCTGTCGCCGACCCGACACGCAACATCCGGCGCCAGGCGGCAGCAGACCTTGGTCTGGTTGAGGGTGACGAACACCAGCAAGTCAGGCCCGGTGGGCTCGGTGACCTGCACCTCGGCGCGAATGCCCGGCAGGCCGTTGCCCTGCGGCATGCCCAGGCTGATCTGCTCCGGGCGCACGCCGAGGATCAGCTCACGCCCTTCCAGGCCATCGCCCTGCACGCCCAGCGGCAGCTCGCAGCGCGCCTGGCCGCTGTCGAGCAGGGCCAACAGGCGCCCTTCCTGCTTGGCCAGGCGCGTCGGAATGAAGTTCATCGGCGGCGACCCGATGAAACTGGCGACGAACAGGTTGGCCGGATCGTTGTAGATCTGCTGCGGCGTACCGAACTGCTGGATGATCCCGTCCTTCATCACCGCCACCTTGTCGCCCAGGGTCATGGCCTCGATCTGGTCGTGGGTGACATACACCGTGGTGGTCTTCAAGCGCTGGTGCATCAGCTTGATCTCGGTACGCATCTCCACCCGCAGCTTGGCGTCGAGGTTCGACAACGGCTCGTCGAACAGGTAGATCTTCGGCCGCCGCGCCAGCGCCCGGCCCATGGCCACCCGCTGCTGCTGGCCACCGGACAGTTGGCCGGGCCTGCGTTCGAGCAGGTGCTCGATCTGCAGCAGCCTGGCCACCCGCGCCACCTCCTCGTCGATGGCCGCCCGGGGCAGCTTGCGGATCTTCAGGCCAAAGGCGATGTTCTCGCGCACGCTCATGGTCGGGTACAGCGCGTAGGACTGGAACACCATGGCGATGTCCCGGTCCTTGGGGCTCATGCCACTGACATCTTCGTCGTCGATCAGGATCGCCCCGCCACTGATGCGTTCGAGCCCGGCGATGCAGTTCATCAGCGTCGACTTGCCGCAGCCCGAGGGGCCGACCAGGATCAGGAACTCACCGTCGCCGATCGCCAGCTGGATATCCTTGAGGGTGTCCGGCAGACCGGCCCCGTAGGTCTTGTGCACGTTACGCAGTTCGAGTGTTGCCATCACTTACCCCTTGACCGCGCCGGCCGTCAGCCCGCGCACGAAATACTTGCCCGCCACCACATAGACCAGCAGCGTCGGTAGCCCGGCGATCATCGCCGCGGCCATGTCGACGTTGTATTCCTTGGCCCCGGTGCTGGTGTTGACCAGGTTGTTGAGGGCCACGGTGATCGGTTGCGAATCGCCGCTGGAGAACACCACGCCGAACAGGAAGTCGTTCCAGATCTGGGTGAACTGCCAGATCAGGCAGACCATGATGATCGGCGTCGACATCGGCAGGATGATCCGCCCGAAGATGGTGAAGAACCCGGCGCCATCCAGGCGCGCGGCCTTGACCAGCGCTTCGGGGATGCTCACGTAGTAGTTGCGAAAGAACAGCGTGGTGAAAGCCAGGCCATAGACCACGTGCACCAGCACCAGGCCACCGGTGGTGCTGGCCAGGCCGAGCTTGCCGAGGGTGAACGAGGCCGGCAGCAGCACGGTCTGGAACGGCAGGAAGCAGCCGAACAGCAACAGGCCGAAGAACAGCTGCGAGCCGCGAAAGCGCCACATCGACAGCACGTAGCCGTTGAGCGCGCCGATGGCGGTGGAAATCAGCACTGCCGGCACGGTGATCAGGACCGAGTTGACGAAATAGCCGCTGACCGTGGCCCAGGCCTTGCTCCAGCCGATCGCGCTGAACTCGGCCGGCCAGCTCAGCAGGTTGCCGGTGCCGATGTCCTCGGGGGTCTTGAAGCTGGTCAGCAGCATCACCACCAGCGGCACCAGGTACAGCAGCACCGCCAGCAGCAGCACGGCGTGGATGGCGATGCGGCCGAGGCCCAGCGCCGGTTTGTCGACAAGATCAGTCATGGCGCTTGCCCCGCAGTTCGGAATACAGGTAAGGCACGAGGATCGCCAGGATCGCGCCGAGCATCAGGATCGCACTGGCCGAGCCCATGCCCATCTGCCCGCGACTGAAGGTGAACGAGTACATGAACATGGCCGGCAGGTCGGATGAATAGCCCGGTCCGCCAGCGGTCATCGCCGCCACCAGGTCGAAGCTCTTGATGGCGATGTGCGCGAGGATCATCAGCGCGCTGAAGAACACCGGACGCAGGCTGGGCAACACCACGGTCCAGTAGATGCGCGGCAGGCTGGCGCCGTCGAGCTGGGCGGCGCGGATGATCGACGGGTCGACCCCGCGCAGGCCAGCGAGGAACATCGCCATGATGAAGCCCGAGGCCTGCCACACCGCGGCGATCACCAGGCAGTAGACCACCCGGTCCGGATCGATCAGCCAGTCCAGGCGAAAGCCCTCCCACCCCCAGTCGCGCAGCAGCTTGTCCAGGCCCATGCCCGGGTTGAGCAGCCACTTCCAGGCGGTGCCGGTGACGATCATCGACAGCGCCATCGGGTACAGGTAGATGGTGCGGATGAAGCCCTCGCGACGGATGCGCTGGTCAAGCAGCACGGCGAGAAACACGCCGACGGCCAGGGTGATGGCGATGAACAGGCCGCCGAACAGCAGAAGATTCTTGCTCGCCACCCACCAGCGGTCGTTGTCCAGCAGTCGTGCGTACTGCGCCAGCCCCGCCCACTTGTAGGTAGGCAGGAAAGTCGAGGTGGTGAAGGACAGGACGAAGGTCCACAGGATATAGCCGTAGAAGCCCACCAGGACGATAAACATGCTCGGCGCCAGTACCAGTTTCGGTAGCCAGCGCTGCAGTGCGTCCAGGGGGGAAGCCCGCAGGCGGGCGGTTGTCGTGGTCATGGTCGGATACCCAAAGATGATCGACACGCCCTTGCAGGAGCAGTCTTGTGTCGCGAAAGGGTCGCGAAGCGACCCCTGGCTGATGCCGCGATTGCCGGGGCTGCCTTGCAGCCCTTTCGCGACACAAGGCCGCTCCTACACGGGCGTCGGCTTACTTGGCAGCGTTGATGGCGGCGTAGAGCTTCTTCGCCGCATCGGCAGGGTCGGCCTTGGGATCGTTGATGTAGTTGGTCACCACATCGAAGAACGCGCCCTGCACCGCCAGGCTGGTGGCCATGTTGTGCGCCATGCTCGGCTGCAGGCCGCCGTTCTTCGCATCGGCCAGGAAGTCCTTGGCCGCCGTCTGGGCACAGCTGTCGAAGCCGTACTTGCCCATGTCGGCGAGCATGTCGTTGCGGACCGGGATCGAGCCCTTGTTGATGCTGAAGAGCTTCTGGAAGTCCTCGCCCAGCACCTTGCGCGCGATATCCTGCTGGCCGGCTGCGGTGCCCTTGTCCTTCTGCTTGAACACCACCAGCGAGTCGATGTTGTAGAGGAAGGCCTTGTCGGTGCCGGGGAACGGCACGCACTGGTAGTCCTTGCCGGCGGTCTTCTTCGCCAGGGTCCATTCGCTCTTGGCCCAGTCGCCCATGATCTGCATGCCGGCCTTGCCGTTGATGACCTTGGCCGCCTCCAGGTTCCAGTCCTGGCCCTTGCCGTCCGGGTCCATGTAGGTGGCGACGCGCTTGAGCTCGGTGAGGGCCTTGACCATCTCGGGGCCGGTCAGGGCTTTTTCGTCAAGATCGACCAGGGCCTTCTTGTAACCCTCGGCGCCCATGACCGAGAGCACCACGCTTTCGAACACGGTGCTGTCCTGCCAAGGCTGGCCACCGTGGGCCAGCGGGATGAAGCCGGCAGCCTTGAGCTTGTCGGCGGCGGCGTAGAATTCGTCGAGGGTGGTCGGGGCCTTGTCGATGCCAGCCTTCCTGAACACCTCCGGGTTGATCCACAGCCAGTTGATGCGGTGGATGTTGACCGGCACGGCCACATAGTCACCGTCGTACTTCACGGTGTCGGCCACCTTCTTGTCGAGCAGGTTGTCCCACTGCTCGTCCTTGGCCACGCCCTTGAGCACGTCGGGATCGAGCAGCCCGGTGGCGGCCCAGTCCTGGATATCCGGCCCCTTGATCTGCGCCACGCCCGGCGGGTTGCCGGCCACCGCGCGGCTCTTGAGCACGGTCATGGCGGTAGCGCCACCGCCACCGGCCACCGCGCCGTCCTTCCAGGTGAAGCCATCTTTCTCGACCTGGGCCTTGAGCACATCCACTGCGGCCTTTTCACCCCCCGACGTCCACCAGTGGACGACTTCCACGCTGCCTTTGCTGTCGGCGGCCTGGGTACTCAGGGAGAACAGGGAGGCGAGGGAAATCGCGGCGGCGAGACGAAGCATCGAAGAGTTCATGCGAATACCTTTCTTGTTGTTATGCGTGGCAAGACGAAGCCTGCGTTGCATCGAGTGTAAGGAGCGCACCGCCGTCACCAGGTAACGAACGGATGGGCAATTGTCATCGGTTGGTTACATGGCCAGGGCGCTGGCCAGGCTTGGCGCCAGCGGCAGGCCTGGCAGCAGCAAGGCCTGGAGGGCGTGATAGAGGTCAGGCTTGCCGCTCCAGATGCGTGCGCTGGGCTGGTTGTGCATGTCGAGCTCGTGGTGCCAACTGCCGTGGACCGGGTCGATGAAATGCTCGCCGATGAACTCCCAGAAGCAGCGATACCAGCGCTCGTAGCCAGCCTCGCCGGTACGCCGGAGCAAGGCCGCGGCAGTGGCGCTGGCCTCGGCATGGACCCAGTGCAGGCGCTCACGCACCAGCGGGCGGTCATCCCAGTCGAGGGTGTAGACCAGGCCAGGCGCGCCATCGACATGCCAGGCATGTCGGCACGCGCTGTCGAACAGCCCCCTGGCGGCCGGCAGCAGGCCTGCCGGCGTACTCAGGCCGATGCGTTGCAGGGCGGCCTCCAGGTGCAGCACCAGGCGTGCCCATTCGAAAGCGTGGCCGGGGGTGGTGCCATAGGGGCGAAAACCGTCGGCGGGGTTGTCCTGGTTGTAATCCGGCAGCGCCTGCCAAACCGGGTCAAAGTGCTCGACGACCCTGAACCCCTTGGGGGCGGCCTGATTGAGGATGAGTCGCTCGACGATCCGCAGCGCGCGCGTCAACCAGCGCGGGTCGCCCGTCACGTCCGCCAGGGCGAGAAAGGCCTCGACAGCGTGCATGTTGCTGTTGGCGCCGCGATAGGCCTCGGTGTGCTGCCAGTCGCGACTGAAAGACTCGTGCAAGGCGCCCTGCTCCTCGCTCCAGAAATATCCCTCGATGATCCCGATCGCGTCCTGCAACAGGCCCTGCGCCGAGTCGATGCCCGCCACCTGCGCCGAGCTGGCGGCCAGGGCGACGAAGGCATGCAGGTAGGCCGCCTTGCCAGCATCGCCATGCCCTTCGGGGCGGGCGAACCACCCTCCATGCCGTGCATCGCGCAGCGGCCCCCGCAGGGCGGCGACACCATGCTCGGCCAGGCTGCGGTAGCCAGGCAGGCCCAGCAGGTGGGCCAGGGCGAAGCAATGGGTCATGCGCGCGGTGTTCAGGGTTTCGGCGAGGGCGCCTCGGGGCAGGCGCCCCTGATCGTCAAGGCTGCCGAACCCGTCGGGCAGGCGCGCGGCCCGGGCGAAGGCGAGCAGGCGACGGGCCTCACTGGCGAGCCAGGCCTGATGGGCGAGGGAATCGAGCCAGCGGTGGGTCATGGGCGTCATCCTTGTTGTTGTCAGCCGATTCTAGCCAGCCATCCGGGCGGGCATGTCACGAAGGCCGGCATAATTGTCACCACTGGGTGACTTAACTCCCCCTGTAGGAGCGGCCTGGTGTCACGCCTGCCAGAGGCGCTTCACTCGATGCTACGTGGCAGGTACAGGGTCACCCGCAATCCGCCCTCACGCAGGTTCAGCAGACTCACCTCGCCGCCATGGCTATGGGCGATGTTACGCGCGATCCCCAACCCCAGCCCGTACCCCTGCTGCTGCCCGGCCAAGCGAAAATGCGGCTCGAACACCTGCTCCAGGCGTTGCGCCGGCACCCCAGGCCCACGGTCGTCGACCTGCAGGACAAAACTCTCGGCGCTGTCGAGAATCCGCAGGTGCGCCCGCTCGCCGTACTTGATGGCGTTGTCCACCAGGTTGCCGATGCAACGGCGCAGCGCCAGCGACTTGCCCGGGTAAGGCGCCAGCGCCCGCCCCTCGACGCTGACGCGGCCGTCGCCCAGGTAGGGCTCGGCGAGAATTTCCAGGACCTGGTTGAGGTCGACCGGCTCGATGTTCTCGTGGATGTCGGTGTCTTTCACGCACTGCAAGGCGCCCTTGACCAGCAGTTCCAGCTCGTCGAGGTCACGGCTGAACCTGGCCTGCAACGCCTCGTCCTCGAGCAGTTCGACCCGCAGGCGCAAGCGCGTGATGGGGGTGCGCAGGTCATGGGACACCGCGCTGAACAACTGGGCGCGTTCGGTCAGGTAGCGGCTGATGCGCTCACGCATGCTGTTGAACGCTCGCCCTACCTCCACCACCTCGCTGCCACCGCCTTCGGCCACCGGCGCCACATCGGCCCCCAGCGACATCTCCCGCGCCGCCCGCGCCAGGCGCTTGAGCGGTCGGCTCTGCCAATGCACCAGCAGCCCGATGAACAACAGCAGCATGACCGTGGTCAGCGCGATGAAGCCGATCTGCTGGCGCGGCAGGCGCTCGGCCTCGAGGCTGGTGTAAGGCTCGGGCAGCAACGAAGCGATGTACAGCCACTCGCCTTCGTCCAGGCGGATCTGGGTCACCAGCACCGGCGGCTTGAGTGGCTCCAGGGTCAGCGAATAGTGCGCCCACGAGCGCGGCAGTTCGTCGAGTTTCAGGCCGCTGTTGAAGATGCGCAGCTCGTCCGGGTGGACGAAGGCGACGGAGATCTCCATCTGTGCGCCGAGGCGTTCGTGCAGCACCTGCTGGAACACCTCGATCACCGCCTGCTTGCGCGGGGTCACCGGCAGCACCGGCATGTCCAATGGCTTGACGTTGAGCGAGACGAAGAAGCGCGTGCCGCCCATGCTGCGCAGTTGGTCGAGGACCATCGGCCGGTAGGCCACCGGCAACGAGCGGAAGTAGCTGACGCTGGCGCTCATCGAATGGGCCAGGCTGCTGGCACTGGCGCGCAGGCCCTGCAGTTGGCTGGCGCGCAACTGCGCCACCCAGATCAGGCTCGACAGCCCCTGGGCCAGCACCACCACCAGCAGGGTCAGCAGCAGCATGCGCCCCAGCAGCGAACGCGGCAGCAGGCGCCAGCGCCGTTCGCTAGGCCGGGCAGACATGGGCCGCCAGCAGGTAGCCGCTGCCCCGCACGGTGCGGATCAGCCGTGGCGGCTTGTCGGTGTCGCGCAGGCGCTGGCGCAGGCGGCTGACCGCCATGTCGACGATGCGGTCCAGCGGCATCGGCTCACGCCCCCGGGTGGCATTGCCGATGGTATCGCGGTCGAGGATCTGCTGTGGCTTGTCGAGGAACAGCTTGAGCAAGGCGAAGTCGGCGCCCGAAAGGATCACCTCCTCGCCGTCGCGGTGGAACAGGCGGTGACTGACCGTGTCCAGGCGCCAGTCATCGAAGGCCAGTACGGCACTGGCCGGCGCCGCCTGGCCGAATTCGGCGCGACGCAGCAGGGCCTTGATCCGCGCCTGCAGTTCACGGGGACTGAACGGCTTGCCCAGATAGTCGTCGGCGCCCAGCTCCAGGCCGATGACCCGATCGGCTTCGTCCGAGCTGGCGGTGAGCATGATGATCGGCACCCGCGCCTGGCGCGGATGCTGACGCACCCAACGGCACAAGCTGAAGCCGTCCTCGTCGGGCAGCATCACATCGAGGATCACCAGGTCGTAGGAAGTGGCGTCCAGGGCACGGCGAAAACCCTGGCCGTCAGGTTCGGCGTGCACGTGCAGGCCGCAGCGGGCAAGGTAGGTCTGCAACAGTTCGCGGATGTCCTGGTCGTCGTCGACCATCAGGATCGATTTGCCGGCAGTGCTCACAATGGTCAGTCCTCTTCGATAAAGCAGGTCTTGCTGCCTGCTGTGCATTCCCGTGGGAGCGATGTCGATCAATACTCCTGTGACTGCTGCAAAGCCACCCCGGCTCCCAGCAACCCGGAAAATTCCGCCGTCACCAGCCATACCGGCACCCCAGCGAAGTAACCGCTCATGCACCCCTTGTCGGCGAAGCTCGCGGCAAAACCGCTGCGCAGGAACAGTTCGGCAAAGCGCGGGATCACGCCTCCGACAATGTAGACCCCGCCCCGCGCGCCCAGGGTCAGCACGGCGTTGCCTGCCACCCGCCCGAGGAAGCGGCTGAACTGCTCGACCACCGCCAGCGCCCGCGGCTCACCGCCCAGCGCGGCATCGGTGATCTGCGCCGGACTCTTGTGCCTGGGGGTGTCGCCATCCAGCGCGCACATGGCCTGGTACAAGCGCACCAGGCCACCACCGCTGAGCACGGTTTCGGCACTGACATGGCCGATCTGCCGATGGATCTGCTGGTGGATCGCCGCCTCGCGAGCGTTGCCCACCGGCAGGTCGACATGCCCGCCTTCCCCCGGCAACGCATGCCAGTGCTCGCCCAGGCGCAGCAGGCTGCCGACCCCGAGGCCAGTGCCCGGGCCGATCACCAGTGCCGGGCGCGTCGGGTCGGCTCTACCTGCGCACACTTCGCGACACTCGCCCTGGCCCAGGCGGGTCATGCCCAGGGCCATGGCGGTGAAATCGTTGATCAGCAGCAGGCGCTCGACCTGCAACGTCTGGCAGAACGCCGTGCGGCTCAGCCGCCAGTGGCTGTTGGTGAAGCGGAAGTCATCGCCATCCACCGGCCCGGCCACCGCCAGGCACACCGCCGCCAAGTCGCCACGGGCCAGGCCCTGGTCGGCCAGGTAGGCCTCGATGGCCTGCTCGGGGCTGCTGTAGTCGGCGGTGGCGAATACCTGCACGGCCTGCAACGCGTTGTCGCGCCACAGCGCCAGGCGCGCATTGGTGCCACCGATGTCGCCTACCAGCAAGGCCTTCATGCAAGGTGCTCCAGAGCCGAGGTGAAGGCGCTGGCGCCCTTCTCGGCCGAACTGAACGCCACGCGCATGAACCCGAACAGCTCACGCCCGCAACCCAGGTCGTTGCCCTGGGGCGGCGCGGGCAGCTCGCGGCTGGCCAGCTCCTCGGCCGACACGCTGATGCGCAACGTGCCTTCGGCGCCATCGACACGCACGATATCGCCATCGCGCACCCGCGCCAGCGGACCACCGTCGAAGGCCTCGGGGCACACATGGATGGCCGCGGGAATCTTGCCCGAGGCGCCGGACATGCGCCCATCGGTGACCAACGCCACCTTGTAGCCGCGGTCCTGCAACACACCGAGGAACGGCGTCAGCTTGTGCAACTCTGGCATGCCGTTGCAGCGCGGGCCCTGGAAGCGCACCACGGCGACGAAGTCGCGCTCCAGCTCGCCGGCCTTGAACGCATCGGCCAGCGCCTGCTGGTCGTGGAACACCCGGGCCGGCGCTTCGACCACACGGTGCTCGGGGGCCACGGCGGAGACCTTCATCACTCCGCGGCCCAGGTTGCCTTCCATCACCCGCAGACCGCCCTCGGCGGAGAACGGCCGCGCCACCGGGCGCAGGATGCTCTCGTCGAGGCTTTCGCGCGGACCGTCGCGCCAGACCAACCGGCCATCCTCGAGGAATGGCTCCTGGGTATAGCGGCGCAGGCCATGGCCGGCCACGGTGTTGACATCCTCGTGCAGCAGGCCGGCATCGAGCAGTTCGCGGATCAGGAAGGCCATGCCGCCGGAGGCCTGGAAGTGGTTGATGTCGGCCTTGCCGTTGGGATAGACGTGGGACAGCGTCGGCACCACTTCGGACAGGTCGGCCATGTCCTGCCAGGTCAGCTGGATACCGGCAGCCTGGGCGATGGCCGGAATATGCAGGGTGTGGTTGGTCGAACCGCCCGTCGCGTGCAGGGCGACGATGGCATTGACCAGCGCTTTCTCGTCGACGATCTCGCCGATCGGCATGAAATCGCCGCTGGCCTTGGTCATGCGCGTGACCTGGCGCGCAGCCTCGGCGGTCAGGGCATCGCGCAGCGGGGTATAAGGGTTGACGAACGAGGCGCCCGGCAGGTGCAGGCCCATCACCTCCATCACCAGCTGGTTGGTGTTGGCGGTACCGTAGAAGGTGCAGGTGCCAGGGCTGTGGTAGCTCTTCATCTCCGATTCGAGCAGTTCCTCACGGGTCGCCTTGCCCTCGGCGTAGCGCTGGCGCACATCGGCCTTCTCCTTGTTGGAGATCCCCGAGACCATCGGCCCGCCGGGGACGAAGACGGTCGGCAGGTGGCCAAAGCGCAACGCCCCCATCATCAGGCCCGGCACGATCTTGTCGCAGATGCCCAGCATCAGCGCGGCATCGAACATGTTGTGCGACAGGGCGATGGCGGTGGACATGGCGATCACCTCGCGGCTGGCGATGGCCAGCTCCATGCCCGGCTCGCCCTGGGTCACGCCGTCGCACATGGCCGGCACGCCACCGGCGAACTGGCCGACCGAGCCGATCTCGCGCAGGGCCTGCTTGATCTGTTCGGGAAAGTGCTGGTACGGCTGGTGCGCCGAAAGCATGTCGTTGTAGGCCGAGACGATGGCCACGTTGGCCGCGTTCATCAAGCGCAGGGCCTGTTTGTCCTGGGTACCGCAGCCGGCCACGCCGTGGGCGAAGTTGGCGCACTGCAGGCTGGCGCGCATGGGGCCATCGCTGGCCGCGCCGCGGATCAGCTCAAGGTAGCGTTCACGGGTGCGGCGGCTGCGGGCGATCAGCCGTTCGGTGACCTCAAGGATGCGCGGATGCATGTACTGGACTCCAGGCTAACTGTAGGGGCGGTTTTACCGGGCGTTTTGCCTCCAAACGATTGCGACCTAGGCTTGAAGTGAAGATGCCCAGCGCGTTCGTGAAGCGGCCTGCCCGACCACTCGTTGTAGATTTAACAAAATACTGCCAGCAAAAAGGCTTGTTTTCTATCTGCCAGTGAATAATCTTGTAATTCCAATAACAAAACCGTTTCAGTGAAGTTGCTCTTTGTGCCACAGCCTTCACCCGACTGCCAGAGGTAAAGCCATGACCCTTCGCATCGCCATCAACGGATTCGGCCGCATCGGACGCAACGTCCTGCGCGCACTCTACACGCACGGCTACCGTCAGGACCTGCAAGTCGTCGCCATCAACGACCTGGGCGACAGCGCGATGAACGCCCACCTGCTCAAGTTCGACAGCGTCCACGGCACCTTCGACGCCACAATCGAGGCCGACCACGAAAGCCTCACCGTCAACGGCGACCGCATCGCCGTCAGCGCCATCCGCAACCCCGCCGAACTGCCATGGAAAACCCTGGCCATCGACGTGGTGTTCGAGTGCACCGGGCTGTTCACCGAGCGCGCCAAGGCCGCCGCGCACCTGGCCGCCGGCGCCGCCAAGGTGATCGTCAGCGCGCCGGCCAAGGGTGCCGACGCCACTGTGGTGTACGGGGTCAACCACGACGTGCTGCGCGCCTCGCACCAGATCATCTCCAATGCCTCGTGCACCACCAACTGCCTGGCGCCGGTCGCCCAGGTGCTGCATCGCGAATTCGGCATCGAACAGGGGCTGATGACCACCATCCACGCCTACACCAACGACCAGGTGCTCACCGACGTCTACCACAGCGACCCATACCGCGCCCGCTCGGCCACCCAGTCGATGATCCCGAGCAAGACCGGCGCCGCCGAGGCCGTGGGTCTGGTGTTGCCCGAGCTGGCCGGCAAGCTCACCGGCATGGCCGTGCGCGTGCCGGTGATCAACGTGTCGCTGGTCGACCTGACCGTCAACCTGCAGCGCGAAACCAGCGCCGAAGAGGTCAACCAGCTGTTCCTCGAAGCCAGCCGCCACTCGCGGGTGCTGGGCTACAACACCCTGCCGCTGGTGTCCTGCGACTTCAACCACAACCCGCTGTCGTCGATCTTCGACGCCAACCACACCCGTGCCAGCGGACGCATGCTCAAGGTACTGGCCTGGTACGACAACGAATGGGGCTTCTCCAACCGTATGCTGGACAACTGCCTGGCGCTGTTCAACGCCCGTTGAGACAGGAACCACGCCAGGCAGGAACCAGGCATTCATGGGCACAGGCTTGTGGAAATAGGTGCGTAGCTGGTTTTGCAGTGGGTAGTTTCGTGGGGCAAGCCCGCGCCCACGAAAGCCTGTTCCCACAGGGCCACTCCACAAGCTTTACCCATTCATGACATTTGCGCACTTGACCTGGCACGGTGATGATAAGCATTATCATTCACCCTTCGATGGCCAGGTCCCCCCGTGAGTCAGTCCCGGTTCAACTCAGTGTTCCTCACCCAGCGCCTCCCTCTGTTGCGCACCCTGCAGCGCATGGTGGGCAACCCCAGCACCGCCGAGGACCTGCTGCAGGAAACCTACCTGCGGGTCACTCGCGCCCTGGGCGAGCGCCCCATCGAACACCTCGAGCCCTTCGTCTTCCAGACTGCCCGCAACCTCGCCCTGGATCACTTGCGCGCCCGCCGGGTACAAGCCCGCACGCTGGTGGACGATGTGCCCGAGCAGGTCCTGCACAACGTCGCCGCACCTGCCGCCAGCAGCGAAGACGCCGCCCACGCCGAACAACTGCTCAAGCACCTGAGCGCAAGCCTGGGCCAGTTGACCGAGCGCCAGCAGCGGATTTTCATCCTCAGCCGCCTGCACGGCGCCAGCTACCTGGAAATCGCCGAGCAGTTGAAGGTCTCGGCCAGCACCGTGCAGAAGGAACTGAAGCTGATCATGGCCATCTGCATCGGCGTGGCCGACCGTCACCAGTGACGCGCCCGCTCCGCAAAGCCCTTGCCATGGGCCGGGCCTGCGCTGATCATGCGCAAGAAATGCCCCGCAAGGATCCCTCGTGACCGACCACCTGCCCCCTCGCCCGTCACCCGCCGCGCCTGACGCCCGCGCCCGTGCCCGCGAAGAGGCCCTGGACTGGCTGATCCGCCTGCAGTGCGCCGACGAGGACGACACCCGCGCCTTCGAACACTGGCTCGGCGCCGAGCCGGAAAACGCCGAAGCCTATGTCGAAGCCGAAGCGCTGTGGAACGGTGCAGCGCTACGCCAGGCCGCCGGCTCGCTGCAGCAGCGGCGGCGCCACTCGTTCGGCGGGCGCCTGCGCAGTCATTGGAAACCCCTGGCCACCGCCGCCGTGCTGCTGGTCGGCTTGTTCACCTTCGGCAACCTGCCGCTGCGCCTACAGGCCGATCACCTGACCGTGGTCGGCGAACGCCAGCGCCTGCAACTGGACGGCGGCGCCAAAGTGCTGCTCAACACCAACTCGGCGTTCGCCAGCGATATCCGTGACGGCCGCCAGGTTGCCCGACTGCTGCAGGGCGAGGCGTATTTCCAGGTCGTGGCCGGCAGCCAGCCACCGCTGGAGGTCCAGGCCGGGCCGCTGCGCGCCAGCGTGCGCGATACCGACTTCGCCGTGCGTTACCTCGACGGCGAGGCCCAGGTCCGTGTGCAACGGGGCGATATCGACCTGCAGGGCGGCCGCGACCAGCGCATCCGCCTCAGCGCCGGCGACAGCATCAGCGTCGGCCCCGGCGGTTTCGGCCAGCGCCAGCGCCCCGACCTGCACAAGGACCTGGCCTGGATCGAAGGCCGCCTGGTGTTCGAGAACTGCCCGCTGAACCAGGTGCTGGCCGAGGTCCGCCGCTACTACCCAGGCTGGATCATCAGCCGCAACGCACACCTCGACCAGGTCGCGGTCACCGGCAACTACCGCCTCGATCAACCGCTGGAAACCCTGCGCGCCCTGGCCCACATCACCTCGGCACAGCTGCACGAGTACCCCGCGCTGGTGATTCTCAACTGAGCTGAAAGTTTTTTTACGCGATCGGCGCTCCTCGTTCGTCTCGTCATAGCCAATACGATTGATTCTCGTTAGAAAACGAGAACATCTATCGACTATAACTATTCGCGCGACAGGGAGCGCTTTCGATGTCCACAGGTCAACCTCGCCCGTCCTCCTCTTCCCGCCGCCGCGGCCAACTGTCCCTGCTGACCCTGGCGCTGCTCGCCAGCGGTGCGTGCAGCCTGCCGGCGCTGGCCGCGGAGCCGGCCCAGGCCAGCAGCCCGCGCATGGGCGACTATCGTTTTGCCATTGGCCAGCAGCCGCTGGTGTCGGCCATCAACGCGTTCAGCCAGGTCACCGGATGGCAGGTCGGCTTCAGCGCAGAACTGGCCGAAGGCGTGGCTTCGCCGGGCGTGCAGGGCGCATTGGCGCCGGAAGCGGCGCTGCAACGCCTGCTGCGCGGCACCGGCCTGGCCTACCGCAAGATCGGCAACGCCAATGTGGTCCTCGAGCGCCAGTCGGCGGGCAACGCCATCGCCCTGCAGCAGGTGACCGTCAGCGCCACCCGCAGCGCCCAGGACGTCAGCCAGGTGCCAAGCACCGTGAGCGTGCAGACCCGTGAGCAACTGGACCGGCAGAACGTCAACGACATCAAGCAGCTGGTGCGCTACGAGCCCGGCGTGTCGGTCGGCGGCGTCGGCCAGCGCAGCGGCCTGAACGGCTACAACATCCGTGGGATCGACGGCGAGCGTATCCTGACCCAGGTCGACGGTGTGTCGATTCCCGACAGTTTCTTCTACGGCCCCTACGCCCAGACCCAGCGCAACTATGTCGATCCAGAGATCGTCAAGCGCGTCGAGATCCTCCGCGGCCCGGCCTCGGTGCTCTATGGCAGCAACGCCATTGGCGGCGCGGTCAGCTACTTCACCCTCGACCCCGACGACATCATCAAGCCCGGCAAGGACGTCGGCGCACGCCTGAAGACCGGCTACAGCTCCGCCGACGAAAGCTGGCTGACCTCGGCTACCGTCGCCGGTCGCCAGGGCGACTTCGACGGCCTGCTGCACCTGAGCCAGCGCAATGGCCACGAGACCGAGTCGTACGGCAGCCACGGCGGCACCGGCCTGAACCGCAGCGAAGCCAACCCCGAGGATGTGCGCACCACCAACGTCCTGGCCAAGCTCGGCTGGAACTACGCCGACGATGCCCGCTTCGGCCTCACCTACGAGCACTACAAGGACGACCGCGACCAGAACATCCTCAGTGCCGTGGGCGGACCGTTCATTCCCGGTCGTGGCGCCTCGAACATGTACCGCATGCGCCAGGGCAACGACACCATCACCCGCGAGCGTTTCGGCATCAACCACGAGTTCGGCCTCGACAGCCTGGTCGCCGACCATGTGAAGTGGAGCCTGAACTACCAGATCGCCAAGACCGACCAACGCACCGACGAGCTGTACTACGCCAGCGGCCGCCAGGTGTTCCGCGACCGCCAGACCACCTACAAGGATCGCCAGTGGGTCTTCGACGCCCAGCTGGACAAGGCCTTCAGCATCGGTGCCACCGACCACCTGCTGACCTACGGCACCACCCTCAAGCATGAAAAGATCACCGGCTCGCGCAGCGGTACCGGTACTTGCCTGAACGTCGGCGGCAGTTGCCGGGCGATCGGCCAGAACAGCCCGAACGACGGCCAGGTGCGGGTCAGCGACTTCCCCGATCCGACGGTCAACACCTACAGCCTGTTCGCCCAGGATGAAATCCGCTGGAACAACTGGACCTTCCTGCCAGGCGCGCGCTACGACTACACGCGCATGGAACCGAAGATGACCAACGAGTTCCTGCGTGGCGTGCAGGGCAACGGCAGCGCGCCGGTCGACATCGACGACGCCGACAAGAAGTGGCACCGCGTCTCGCCGAAACTCGGCGTGACCTATGCCTTCAACGACCACTACACCTGGTACGGCCAGTACGCCGAAGGCTTCCGCACACCAACCGCCAAGGCCATGTTCGGCCGCTTCGACAACCCGAGCCTGGGCTACAGCGTCAAGCCCAACCCGGACCTCGAGCCAGAGAAGAGCAAGAGCTACGAAACCGGCCTGCGCGGCAACTTCGAGGCGGGCAACTTCGATGTGGCGGTGTTCTACAACAAGTACCGCGATTTCATCAACGAAGACGCCGTGCAGTCAGCCAACCTCGGCTCGACCTTCCAGGCCAACAACATCAAGCACGCCACCATCAAGGGCGCGGAGTTCAAGGGCCGCCTGAACCTCGATCACTTCGGTGCCGCCCAGGGCCTGTACACCCAGGGCTCGCTGGCCTATGCCCGCGGCCGCAACGACGACAACGGCCAGCCGCTGAACAGCGTCAACCCGCTGACCGCGGTCCTCGGCCTGGGCTACGAGCAGCAGAACTATGGCGGGCTGCTGAGCTGGACCCTGGTCAAGCGCAAGGACCGGGTGGACGACACCACCTTCTTCGCCCCCGATGGCGCCAGCAAGCAGTTCCGCACGCCTGGCTACGGCGTTCTGGACCTGACCGGCTACTACAAGGTGACGAACGACATCACCGTCAACGCCGGCCTCTACAACCTGACCGACAAGAAATACTGGCAGTGGGATGACGTGCGTGGCTACGACGCCCTGGGCGAAGCCGGCGTGACCCAGCCCGCCAACCTCGACCGCCTGACCATGCCGGGCCGCAACTTCGCCATCAACCTGGTGTGGGACATCTGACCGATCGAGATCGTCCTCGCGGGGCAAGCCCGCTCCCACAGCCCCGAAATGGGGCCTGTGGGAGCACTGCGCCACCCCATGAGAATGATTTAACTTCGCAGGTGAGGTTTTTTTACTGTTCCGCGTCTTCTTGATCGTCTTGTCACTAGACAGCCCCATTTTCCAAGGATGCCCCCATGACCGCCCCTTCCTCCGAACGCGCCGCCCTGCGCTCCCAACGCCTGAACCAGGTCACCCATGCCCCGCACACCGAGCTGGACGCCCTGGTCAAATCGCACAAGCCGTTCGACAGCCGCGAGAGCTTCGCCCGCTTCGTCGTCGCCCAGTACCTGTTCCAGTCCGAGCTGCAGGCGCTGTACAACGACCCGCAACTGATCGCCATCGTCCCTGACCTGGCCGAACGTTGCCGCGCCGAACAGGCACGCCTGGACCTGGCCGACCTCGACACCGAAGTCCCCGCGCCGGTCGTCGGCGCCCTGCGCAATCCGAGCCTGGGTGAAGCCATGGGCTGGATCTTCGTCTCCGAAGGCTCCAAACTGGGCGCCGCCTTCCTGATCAAGCGTGCCGTGGCCCTTGAGCTGTCCGACAGCTTCGGCGCCCGTCACCTCGGCGAGCCGGCCGGTGGCCGTGCCGAAGGCTGGAAGCAGTTCACCCGTATCCTCGACGGCCTCGCGCTGTCGGCCGAAGAGGAAGCCGCCGCCGAGCGCGGCGCCGTCGCCGCCTTCGAGCGCTTCACCGAACTGCTCAAGCACGCCTACGCCGCCGACGCTGCGCTGGCCTGAGACGCTTTACCCGGCCGCCTGCGGGCGGCCGCACCGTTGCAGTGAGACCATGACCCGAATCGCCCGCTCGAAACTGTCCCGCCTGCTGTACGCGATCCTGGCCTATGTCAGCTTGGGGATAGGCCTGGTCGCCATCGTCATTCCCGGCCTGCCGACCACCGAGTTCATCCTCCTCGCCGCCTGGGCCGCGACCCGCAGCTCGCCACGCCTGTCCGCCTGGCTGGAGAACCATCGGCTGTTCGGCCCGATCCTGTACAACTGGCGCAACGGCAAGGTGATCCAGCGTCGGGCCAAGGTCAGCGCGACCCTGAGCATGTTGCTGTGTGCCGGTGTGATGCTGACCTTCCTCGAGCACCACTGGCCGGTGTTCCTCGCCATCGGCGGCATGGCCCTGGGCAACCTGTGGATCTGGTCGCGCCCGGAACGCCCGACCACGCCAGGCTCCGCCGAACTGCAACGCTGAGCGATTTGCGCCGCGGCGCCGGATGTACTGCAATGGGATCCACGCAGGAGGATCCGGCATGCAACCTTTGCTCGACACCATCACCCGCTCACTCAACCTCGAAGGCGCCCGCGTGCACTGGCACGGCATCGGCGCCCTACCCTCGGTCTTCGCCGTCAGCGAACTGGCCGCCGCCAGCGTCGCCGCCAACGGCCTGGCCCTGGCCAGCCTGCTCCAGGGCCAGCTCGGCGACCGCCCGCCGATCCATGTCGACCGGCGCCTGGCGTCACTGTGGTTCGCCGGCAGCTTGCGCCCGCATGGCTGGGAAGTGCCCTCGCCATGGGATGCCATCGCGGGCGACTACCTGGCGCGCGACGGCTGGATCCGCCTGCATACCAATGCCCCTCACCATCGCGCCGCCGCCTTGAAGGTGCTCGGCTGCGCCGCTGAGCGGACCGAGGTTGCCCGGCATATCCGGCACTGCTCGGCCGACGCGCTGGAAAGCGCGGTGGTGCAAGCCGGTGGCTGCGCGGCACGGATGCGTGGCTGGCTGGACTGGTGCGCCCATCCCCAGGGCCAGGCGGTCAACCGCGAGCCATTGGTCCTGCGCGAACACTTCAGCGCAGCGCCTCGGCCCTGGTCCGGCAGCGCGGCCCGGCCACTGGCCGGGATCAAGGTGCTCGACCTGACCCGGATCCTCGCCGGCCCCGTCGCGACTCGCCTGCTCGCCGGCTTCGGTGCCCAGGTGCTGCGTATCGACCCATTGCTCTGGGACGAACCCGCGCTGGTCGCCGAAGTGACCCTGGGCAAGCGCTGCGCGCGCCTGGACCTGCGCTCAGACGAAGGCCGGCGAGTTTTCGAGCATCTGCTGGCCGAGAGCGACGTGCTGGTCCACGGCTACCGCGCCGATGCTCTCGAACGCCTGGGACTGGGCGCCGAACACCGCCGCCGGCTCAACCCCGGACTAGTCGACGTGAGCCTCAACGCCTATGGCTGGAGCGGCTCCTGGCAGGATCGTCGCGGCTTCGACAGCCTGGTGCAGATGAGCTGTGGCATCGCTCGCGAGGGCATGCGCTGGCAACAGGCGCAACGGCCAGTGCCCTTGCCGGTGCAGGCGCTGGACCAGGCCACCGGCCACCTGATGGCTGCCGAGGTGATCCGCGCGCTGGGCGAACGCCTGCGCAGCGGCGAGGGATGCCGCAGCCGGTTCTCGCTGGCGCGCACCGCGAAGCTAATGGTCGAACGAGGAACGGTGGAAGAAGACCTGCCATTGGCGGCGGAGTCGACGCAGGATCTCGAGCCTGCGATTGAACGCACGCCCTGGGGCGAGGCGCAGCGGATCAGGGCACCGTTGAAGGTGGGCAAAGCACTGATGGGCTGGGAGACTGGGGCCTCGGAACTGGGGTCGGCGCCGGCGCGGTGGTGATCCTGACTACGGGCTTGCCCCACGATACGGTGCTGTCGGTGCTCGCAGAGCAAGCCGCAACGGCACTGCCTGATCGCCCACCAGCACCGCGCGAGCGGCCTCGAACCCAGCAGCCCCTACGGACTACAGACTCAGCACCCCGGCATACAGCGCATACGCCGCCAACCCTGCCCCCGCCAGCACCGCTGCGAAGATCAGCTTCTCCCACCCGGTGAACAGTGCCTGCCCCTGCTCATGCTTGGCCCGGGCAAACAGGATCACCCCGGGCGCATACAGCAGTGCCGACAGCAACACGTACTTGAGGCCGCCGGCATACAGCAGCCAGATCGCATAGATCAGCGCGATCACCGCGACCAGCAGGTCCTTGCGCCGCAGTCCCGCCTGCCCCTGGTAGGTTTCGCCACGCAGCGCCAGCAGCACCGCATAGGCTGCCGACCAGAAATAGGGCACCAGGATCATCGACGAAGCCAGGTAGATCAGGCTGGTGTAGGTGCCTGCCGAGAACAGGGTGATCAACAGGAAGCCCTGGATCATCACATTGGTCAGCCACAGGGCGTTGGCCGGTACCTGGTTGGCGTTCTCCCGCGCCAGGAAACGCGGCATGGTCTTGTCCCGGGCCGTGGCAAAGAGAATCTCGGCGCACAACAGCGCCCACGACAGCAAGGCCCCCAGCAACGACACCGCCAGGCCGATGCTGATCAGCAACGCGCCCCAGGGCCCGACGATATGCTCCAGCACCGACGCCAGCGACGGATTCTGCAACCCCGCCAGCTCCGGCTGGGTCATCACCCCCAGCGACAGCACGTTGACCAGCACCAGCAACGCCAGCACGCCGAGAAAGCCCACCACGGTGGCCTTGCCCACATCCGAGCGGTGCAGGGCACGACCGGAGTACACGCTGGCGCCTTCGATACCGATGAACACGAACACCGTCACCAGCATCATGTTGCGCACCTGCTCCAGCACGCTGCCGAACTGCGGGTTGCTCAACCCCCAGATGTCACGGGTGAAGATATCGGCGCGAAAGGCGACGGCGGCGATGACGATGAAGATCAGCAGCGGCACCACCTTGGCCACGGTGGTCACCTGGTTGATGAACGCCGCCTCCTTGATGCCGCGCAACACCAGGAAATGTACCGCCCACAACAACGCCGAGGCGCAACCGATGGCCAGCGGCGTGTTGCCTTCGCCGAACGCGGGGAAATAGAAGCCCAGGGTGCTGAACAGCAGCACGAAGTAGCCGACGTTGCCCAGCCAGGCACTGATCCAGTAGCCCCAGGCCGAGGAAAAGCCCATGTACTCGCCAAAACCCGCCTTGGCGTAGGCATACACGCCCGAGTCCAGCTCCGGCTTGCGGTTGGCCAGGCTCTGGAACACGAAGGCCAGCGCCAGCATGCCCACCGCGGTGATGGCCCAGCCGATCAGCACGGCACCGACATCGGCGCGAGCGGCCATGTTCTGCGGCAACGAGAAGATCCCCCCGCCGATCATCGAACCGACCACCAACGCGATCAGCGCGCCAAGGCGCAGCTTCTGTCCTGGTTCGCTCATGGGGTTCCTCGTGCGCGGACGCGCGTAAACGAATGTACCAACAGAAATGTTACAAGTTTTTTATTAATTAGTGCCATTAAAGCTATAGCACTCATAACTGAGCTGTCTATGGGTAACCCCCGTTAAAAATCACTGTTGCTCGGCACTTCGCGGGATAGCGAGAACCTGTCGCGATTTAGTGTGAAAAATTTGCGAAAAGCCTAAAAGAGTCTAACTTCACAGTTCGCAGGCGAAACAGGGCGTTTGCCCTGTAAAGGCATGGAGGTGCCAGCACACAAGGCCTGCGCAGGAGCTGTCGGCATCCTCCAGGAGGTGCGTGAAGGATTTTTCTGATCTTCATGCAGGCTTGAACTGATCTAAGTCAGCGAATGGTCAAGGCGTCAGATTTATTCTGAGGTCAACTTTCTCCTGGTACGGAGTCGTTAAATGTCTGATTCTCCCGGAAAACTAAAACTGGGTGCGCTTGTTGCACTTGTCGTCGGCTCGATGATCGGTGGCGGGATCTTCTCGTTGCCACAAAACATGGCCGCCAGCGCCGGCGTCGGTGCCGTGCTGATCGGCTGGGCCATCACCGCGGTGGGCATGCTCACCCTCGCCTTCGTATTCCAGACCCTGGCCAACCGCAAGCCTGACCTTGACGGCGGTGTGTACGCCTATGCCAAGGCCGGCTTCGGCGACTACATGGGCTTCTCCTCGGCCTGGGGCTACTGGATCAGTGCCTGGCTGGGCAACGTCGGCTACTTCGTGCTGCTGTTCAGCACCCTGGGCTACTTCTTCCCGGTCTTCGGCGAGGGCAACACCCCCGCGGCGGTGATCGGCGCCTCGGTGCTGCTGTGGGCGGTGCACTTCCTGGTCCTGCGCGGCATCAAGGAGGCGGCCTTCATCAACCTGGTCACCACCGTGGCCAAGGTCGTGCCGCTGGCGCTGTTCGCGCTGATCTGCCTGTTCGCCTTCAAGCTCGACATCTTCACCGCCGACATCTGGGGCGTGGGCACGCCCGAGCTGGGCAGCGTGATGAACCAGGTGCGCAACATGATGCTGGTCACCGTGTGGGTGTTCATCGGCATCGAGGGCGCGAGCATCTTCTCCTCCCGCGCGGAAAAACGCTCCGACGTCGGCAAGGCCACGGTCATCGGCTTCGTCACCGTGCTGCTGTTCCTGGTGCTGGTCAACGTGCTGTCGCTGGGCGTGATGACCCAGCCCGAGCTGGCCAAGCTGCAGAACCCGTCGATGGCCGCGGTGCTCGAGCACGTGGTCGGCCACTGGGGCGCGGTGCTGATCAGCGTGGGCCTGATCATCTCGCTGCTCGGGGCGCTGCTCTCCTGGGTGCTGCTGTGCGCCGAGATCATGTTCGCCGCCGCCAAGGACCACACCATGCCGGAGTTCCTGCGCCGCGAGAACGCCAACCATGTGCCGGCCAACGCCCTGTGGCTGACCAACGCCATGGTGCAGATCTTCCTGGTCATCACCCTGTTCTCCAACAGCACCTACCTGTCACTGATCTACCTCGCCACCTCGATGATCCTGGTGCCTTACCTGTGGTCGGCGGCCTACGCGGTGTTGCTGGCGGTGCGCAGCGAGACCTACGAGCAAGCCCTGGCCGAGCGCAAGAAGGACCTGGTCATCGGCGGCATCGCCCTGTTGTACGCGATCTGGCTGCTGTACGCCGGGGGCGTGAAATACCTGCTGCTGTCGGCCCTGCTCTATGCCCCCGGCGTGATCCTGTTCGCCAAGGCCAAGCGCGAGGTCGGCCAACCGATCTTCACCAGCGTCGAGAAACTGATCTTCGCCGCCGTGGTGGTAGGCGCCCTGGTGGCGGCCTACGGGCTCTACGACGGCTTCCTGACTCTCTGAACCCCACGACTTTGCTTTACAGGAGGATTCACCATGTCCACTGAGAAACAGAAATACGGCGTCCATTCCGAAGCCGGCAAACTGCGCAAAGTGATGGTCTGCAGCCCGGGCCTGGCGCACAAGCGCCTGACCCCGAGCAACTGCGACGAGCTGCTGTTCGACGACGTGATCTGGGTCGACCAGGCCAAGCGCGACCACTTCGACTTCGTCACCAAGATGCGCGAGCGCGGCGTCGATGTGCTGGAAATGCACAACCTGCTGACCGACATCGTCCAGCAGCCCGAAGCGCTGAAGTGGATTCTCGACCGCAAGATCACCTCCGACACCGTCGGCGTCGGCCTCACCAATGAAGTGCGCAGCTGGCTCGAAGGCCTCGACCCGCGCCATCTGGCCGAGTTCCTGATCGGCGGCGTGGCTGGCCAGGACCTGCCGGAAAGCGAAGGCGCCAGCGTGGTCAAGATGTACAACGACTACCTTGGCCACTCCAGCTTCATCCTGCCGCCGCTGCCCAACACCCAGTTCACCCGCGACACCACCTGCTGGATCTACGGCGGCGTGACGCTCAACCCGATGTACTGGCCAGCGCGACGCCAGGAAACCCTGCTGACCACTGCCATCTACAAGTTCCACAAGGAGTTCACCGAAAAAGGCGACTTCCAGGTCTGGTACGGCGATCCGGACAAGGACCACGGCAACGCCACCCTCGAGGGTGGCGACGTGATGCCGATCGGCAAGGGCATCGTGCTCATCGGCATGGGCGAGCGCACCTCGCGCCAGGCCATCGGCCAACTGGCACAGAACCTGTTCGCCAAGGGCGCGGTGGAGAAAGTCATCGTCGCCGGGCTGCCCAAGTCCCGCGCCGCGATGCACCTGGACACCGTGTTCAGCTTCTGCGACCGCGACCTGGTCACGGTCTTCCCGGAAGTGGTCAGGGAAATCGTGCCGTTCATCATCCGCCCGGACGAAAGCAAGCCCTACGGCATGGACGTGCGCCGCGAGAACAAGTCGTTCATCGAGGTGGTCGGCGAGCAGCTGGGGGTCAAGCTGCGGGTCGTCGAGACCGGCGGCAACAGCTTCGCCGCCGAGCGCGAACAGTGGGATGACGGCAACAACGTGGTGGCCATCGAGCCGGGCGTGGTCATCGGCTACGACCGCAACACCTACACCAACACCCTGCTGCGCAAGGCCGGGATCGAGGTCATCACCATCAGCGCCGGCGAACTGGGCCGGGGCCGCGGCGGCGGCCACTGCATGACCTGCCCGATCATCCGCGACCCAATCGACTACTGAGCAACGCCCATTGCCTACCCGGCCGCACCCACCCGGTGCCGGCCGGGACACTCACCGAATCCAAGGAGACATCGTCATGGCGTTCAACATCCACAACCGCAACCTGCTCAGCCTCGAACACCACAGCACCCGCGAGCTGCGCTACCTGCTCGACCTGTCCCGCGACCTCAAGCGCGCCAAGTACACCGGCACCGAGCAGCAGCACCTGAAAGGCAACAACATCGCGCTGATCTTCGAGAAGACCTCGACCCGCACCCGCTGCGCCTTCGAAGTCGCCGCCTATGACCAGGGCGCCAACGTCACCTACATCGACCCCAACTCCTCGCAGATCGGCCACAAGGAGAGCATGAAGGACACCGCCCGCGTGCTCGGACGCATGTACGATGCCATCGAGTACCGTGGTTTCAAGCAGGAGATTGTCGAGGAACTGGCCAAGTTCGCCGGCGTGCCGGTGTTCAACGGTCTGACCGACGAGTACCACCCGACCCAGATGATCGCCGACGTGCTGACCATGCGCGAGCACAGCGACAAGCCGCTGCACGACATCAGCTACGCCTACCTGGGCGATGCCCGCAACAACATGGGCAACTCGCTGCTGCTGATCGGCGCCAAGCTCGGCATGGACGTGCGCATCGCCGCGCCGAAGGACCTTTGGCCCCATGACGACTTGGTCGAGCGCTGCAAGAAGTACGCAGAGGAAAGCGGCGCACGCATCACCCTGACCGAAGATGCCAAGGCCGCGGTCAAGGGCGTCGACTTCATCCACACCGACGTCTGGGTATCGATGGGCGAGCCGATCGAAGCCTGGGGCGAACGCATCAAGCTGCTCAAGCCTTACCAGGTGAACAAGGAGCTGATGAAGGCCAGCGGCAACCCACGGACCAAGTTCATGCACTGCCTGCCGGCCTTCCACAACTCCGAGACCAAGGTCGGCAAGCAGATCGCCGAACAGTATCCGGACCTGGCCAACGGCATCGAAGTGACCGATGACGTGTTCGAGTCGCCAGCGTGCATCGCCTTCGAGCAGGCGGAAAACCGCATGCACACCATCAAGGCGATCCTGGTGTCGACCCTGGCCGACCTGTAAGCCCGCGCTCCCCTGCAGGAGCCAGCCTTGCTGGCGATCCGGTTCACCGATGCCAGTGGCATTCGCCGGCAAAGCCGCCTCCTACAGGGACCGCGTCACCCATCAGAAGGACATTCCCCATGCGTATCGTTGTTGCATTGGGCGGCAACGCCCTGCTGCGCCGCGGCGAACCGATGACTGCCGGCAACCAGCGCGCCAATATCCGCACCGCCACCGAGCAGATCGCCAAGATCCATCCTGGCAACGAACTGGTGATCGCCCACGGCAACGGCCCTCAGGTCGGCCTGCTGTCGCTCCAGGGCCTGGCCTACAAGCCCGACGAAGCCTACCCGCTGGATGTGCTCGGCGCCGAGACCGAAGGCATGATCGGCTACATGATCGAACAGGAGCTGGGCAACCTGCTGGACTTCGAGGTGCCGTTCGCCACCCTGCTCACCCAGGTCGAAGTGGACGCCAACGACCCGGCGTTCAAGGACCCGACCAAGTTCATCGGCCCGGTCTACGCCAAGGAAGAGGCCGAGCGCCTGGCCAAGGAGAAAGGCTGGGTGGTCAAGCCCGACGGCGACAAGTACCGCCGCGTGGTGGCCAGTCCGAAACCCAAGCGTATCTTCGAGATCCGCCCGATCAAGTGGCTGCTGGAAAAGAGCAGCATCGTGATCTGCGCCGGTGGCGGCGGCATCCCCACGATGTACGACGAGAACCGCCAGCTCAAGGGTATCGAGGCAGTGATCGACAAGGACCTGTGCTCTGCCCTGCTGGCCGAGCAACTGGAAGCCGACCTTCTGATCATCGCCACCGACGTCGACGCGGCGTACATTGATTTCGGCAAGCCGACGCAGAAGGCGATCGCCCAGGCCCACCCCGACGAGCTCGAGAAGCTGGGCTTCGCCGCCGGCTCCATGGGGCCGAAGGTCCAGGCCGCCTGCGACTTCGCCCGGCATACCGGCAAGGTCGCGGTGATCAGCTCGCTGGAGAACATCGAGGACATCGTCAAGGGTACCGCCGGTACGCGGGTTTCCACGCAGAAGCCCGGCATCAGCTACCGTTGAATGCAGTTGGCCGGTGCCTGGCGCCGGCCGTTTTCAACCTTCCGGAGGAGCCACCATGGCCCAGTACCAATCCGGTCACGTGCATATCGAGCGCACCGCGCTGAACAGCAACGACCACAGCTACGACCTGAGCATCGACTACGAGGCCGTGTCGGATCCCAACGAAGGCAGAGGTATCCAGTTCCGCATGCACGGCAGCATCGAAGGCAAGAACGTCGACGAAAAGTTCTTCCTGGCCAAGGACCAGGTGCTGCCGAGCTTCCTCATGCAGCTCAGCCGCAAGGCCCAGTCGTACCTGCCAGCCCCGAAGAAGTTCGAGAATCTCGGCTCGCCGCACAAGCTCTACGACTACATGTTCGAAGACATCCGCCAGAAGCTCGATGTGAAATCGGGCGATCCGATCAAGCCTGAACACCTGGGTTGAGCGCAATCGCGGGGCAAGTCCGCGCCCACGCAGTCGACCCAAGGAGCCGCTTCGTGGGCGCGGGCTTGCCCCGCGATTGGGTTTGACCCTGTTCCCAAGGCATACTGGCGCACTCGCTTGGCCACTGCCCCGATCTTCTCATGCGCATCCACGTAAGCTTCATCGACCGCGTCGGCATCACCCAGGAAGTCCTCGCCCTGCTCGGGGCCCGTCACCTCAACCTCGATGCCGTGGAGATGGTCCCGCCGAACGTCTACATCGACGCCCCGACCCTGAGCCCGGCCGTGCTCGAAGAGCTGCACGACGCCCTGTTCGAGGTGCACGGCGTGCAGTCGGTGGAGGTGGTCGACATCCTCCCCGGCCAGCGCCGCCACCTTCAACTCGACGCCCTGCTCGCCGCCATGAGCGACCCGGTGCTGGCGGTGGACAGTGCAGGCCTGGTGCTGCTGGCCAACCCGGCGCTGATCGCCCTGTGCGGCCGCGAATCGGCCGGACGCTCGGTAGGCGAACTGTTCGGCGACCCCGAGCTGCTCCAGGCCCTGCTGGACAACAATTTCCACCTGCCCATGCGCGAGATGCAGCTCAACGGCCAGAGCCTGCTGCTCGATGCCACGCCGATCACCCACGCCGGCGGACTGCTCACCCTGTACCCACCGAACCGCATGGGCGAACGCCTGTCGGCGCTGCACCACGACCACGCCGATGGCTTCGACGCCATGCTCGGCGACTCCCCGGCGATCCGCACCCTCAAGGCCCGAGCCCTGCGCGTGGCTGCCCTCGACGCCCCCTTGCTGGTGCATGGCGAGACCGGTACCGGCAAGGAACTGGTGGCCCGCGCCTGCCATGCCACCAGCAGCCGCCATGCCGCACCGTTCCTCGCCCTCAACTGCGCGGCACTGCCCGAAAGCCTGGCCGAAAGCGAACTGTTCGGCTATGCCCCCGGCGCCTTCACCGGCGCACAACGCGGCGGCAAGCCGGGGCTGATGGAACTGGCCAACCAAGGCACGGTATTCCTCGACGAAATCGGCGAGATGTCGCCGTACCTGCAGGCCAAGCTGCTGCGTTTTCTCAGCGACGGCAGTTTCCGCCGGGTCGGCGGCGACCGTGAGGTGAAGGTGGACGTACGCATCATCAGCGCCACTCACCGTGACCTGGAACGCATGGTCGGCGAAGGCACGTTCCGCGAAGACCTGTTCTACCGCCTCAACGTGCTCAACCTGCAAGTGCCGCCACTGCGCGAGCGCGGCCAGGACATCCTGTCGCTCGCGCACGTCTTCATGCAGCAGGCCTGCACGCAGATCCAGCGCCCGCCCTGCCGCCTGGCCCCGGCCACGCACCCGGCACTGCTGGCCAACCCCTGGCCAGGCAATGTGCGCCAATTGCAGAACGTGATCTTCCGCGCCGCAGCCATCTGTGAAAGCAACCTGGTGGATATCGACGATCTGGATATCGCCGGCACCTCGGTGGCGCGCGGCCAGGATGGCGAGGTGGCCAGCCTGGAACAGGCGGTCGGCGACTTCGAGCGGGAGTTGCTGCAACGCCTGTATGCCAGCTACCCCTCGACCCGACAGTTGGCCGGGCGCTTGCAGACCTCGCATACCGCGATAGCCCAACGCCTGCGCAAGTACGGTATTCCAAACAAGGTCTGATGCAGCTTCGCCGGACAAGCCCACTCCCACGCCCTGCCTGCGAAGTGCCTCCAACCTTTGCTCTGCGTTTCACAACGTGGGAGCAGGCTTGCCCCTGATAGTCCCCCAGAGGCTGGTCGTAATAAAATCATTACGTCGTAACGATTTCGCTACACACTCTTTGGGATGCGTATGCACAAGGGTTTGATCCCTCAGGGCTTTTGAATTGCCCTCGCCCTGTATCGATTTCATTCCAATAAAATGAAAAAACGACCCATAAAACACATTAATTAATTGATTTATAAGGCTTTTATAAGAGTGGCCGCATTATTGCTAAAGGAATCCCAACCTTAAGAGCGCGGAACCTACCGCGCCCAACGCCCCCTGCTTCCCGAGGAATTCCCATGAGCGAGTTGCGTTTCACCGAAGATCACGAATGGCTGCGCGTCGAAGCCGACGGCAGCGTCACCGTGGGCATCACCGCCTACGCCCAGAACGCCCTCGGCGACGTGGTCTACGTGCAACTGCCGGAGCTGCAGCAGTACGACAAGGGTGCCGAAGCCTCCACCGTGGAGTCGGTCAAGGCCGCCAGCGGCGTGTACATGCCACTGGCCGGTGAGGTGGTCGCGGTCAACGAAGACCTCAACGACAGCCCGGAACGGGTCAACGAAGATCCTCTCGGCGAAGGCTGGTTCTTCCGCTTCGTTCCTGCCGACATGAGCGAAGTGGCCGCCCTGCTCGACCAGGACGCCTACGACCGTCTGCTCAAAGCCAACGACGACGCCTGAGGAACCTGACATGACCATCAACCTCGGCACCGCCAACGAATTCATCCCGCGTCATATCGGCCCGCGCGCCGCCGACGAGCAGGCCATGCTCGCCACCCTCGGCTTCGACTCGCTGGACGCCATGAGCGCTGCGGTCATCCCCGACAGCATCAAGGGCACCAGCGTGCTCGGCAACGCCGACGGCCAGAGCGAGGCCGACGCCCTCGCCGCGCTGAAAGCCATCGCCAGCCAGAACCAACTGTGCAAGAACTACATCGGCCAGGGCTACTACAACACCCATACCCCGGCGCCGATCCTGCGCAACCTGCTGGAGAACCCGGCCTGGTATACCGCCTACACCCCGTACCAACCGGAAATCTCCCAGGGCCGCCTGGAAGCGCTGCTGAACTTCCAGACCCTGATCAGCGACCTCACCGGCCTGCCGATCGCCAACGCCTCCCTGCTCGACGAAGCCACCGCTGCCGCCGAGGCCATGACCTTCTGCAAGCGCCTGTCGAGGAACAAGGCCAGCCACGCCTTCTTCGCTTCCAGCCACTGCCACCCGCAAACCCTCGACGTGCTGCGCACCCGTGCCGAGCCGCTGGGCATCGAGGTGATCGTCGGTGACGAACGCGAACTGGACGATGTCGGCGCGTTCTTCGGCGCCCTGCTGCAGTACCCAGCCAGCAATGGCGACGTGTTCGACTACCGCGATCTGGTGCAGCGCTTCCACGCCGCCAACGCCCTGGTGGCCGTGGCCGCCGACCTGCTGGCGCTGACCCTGCTGACCCCGCCAGGCGAATTCGACGCCGACGTGGCCATCGGCAGCGCCCAGCGCTTCGGCGTGCCACTGGGCTTCGGCGGCCCGCACGCGGCCTACTTCGCCACCCGCGACGCGTTCAAGCGCGACATGCCCGGGCGCCTGGTCGGCGTGTCGATCGACCGCTTCGGCAAGAGTGCCCTGCGCCTGGCCATGCAGACCCGCGAGCAGCATATTCGCCGCGAGAAAGCCACCAGCAACATCTGCACCGCCCAGGTACTGCTGGCCAACATCGCCAGCATGTTCGCCGTGTACCACGGCCCGGCCGGGCTCAAGCGCATCGCCGAGCGCACCCACGCGCTGACCGCGATCCTCGCCACCGGCCTGACCAAGCTGGGGGTCAAGGTCGTCACCGGCGATTTCTTCGACACCCTGACCCTGGCCACCGGCGCCGCCACCGCTGGATTGCACGCCAAAGCCCGTTCCCAGGGCATCAACCTGCGCCAGGTCGACGCTACCCAGATCGGCCTGTCGCTGGATGAAACCAGCAACCAGGCCGACGTCGAGGCCCTGTGGCAGTTGTTCGCCGACGGCCAGCCCAGCCCGGACTTCGCCGCCCTGGCTGCGCACGTCGCCCCGCGCCTGCCAGCCAAGCTGCTGCGCCAGTCGGCGATCCTCGAACACCCGGTGTTCAACCGCTACCACAGCGAAACCGAACTGATGCGCTACCTGCGCCGCCTGGCCGACAAGGACCTGGCGCTGGACCGCAGCATGATCCCGCTGGGCTCGTGCACCATGAAGCTCAACGCCGCCAGCGAGATGATCCCGGTGACCTGGGCCGAATTCGGCGGCCTGCACCCGTTCGCGCCCGCCGAACAGAGCCAGGGCTACCTGCAGATGACCCGCGAGCTGGAAGCCATGCTCTGCGCCGCCACCGGCTACGACGCCGTGTCGCTGCAACCCAACGCCGGCTCCCAGGGCGAATACGCAGGCCTCCTGGCGATCCGCGCCTACCACCGCAGCCGCGGCGAAGGCCATCGCGACATCTGCCTGATCCCGTCCTCGGCCCACGGCACCAACCCGGCCACCGCGCACATGGCCGGCATGCGCGTGGTGGTCACCGCCTGCGACGCCCGTGGCAACGTCGATGTCGAGGACCTGCGGGCCAAGGCCATCGAGCACCGCGAGCGCCTGGCCGCGATCATGATCACCTACCCGTCGACCCATGGCGTGTTCGAGGAAGCCATCGGCGAGATCTGCGCGATCATCCATGACAACGGCGGCCAGGTGTACATCGACGGCGCCAACATGAACGCCATGGTCGGCCTGTGCGCCCCAGGCAAGTTCGGCGGCGACGTCTCGCACCTGAACCTGCACAAGACCTTCTGCATCCCCCACGGCGGTGGCGGCCCGGGCGTCGGCCCGATCGGCGTCAAGTCGCACCTGGCGCCATTCCTGCCCGGTCACGCGACGCTGGAAAACACCACCGGCGCGGTGTGCGCCGCACCGTTCGGCAGTGCAAGCATCCTGCCGATCACCTGGATGTACATTCGCATGATGGGTGGCGCCGGCCTCAAGCGCGCCTCGCAGATGGCGATCCTCAACGCCAACTACATCGCCCGTCGCCTGGAAGAGCACTATCCTGTGCTGTACACCGGCGGCAACGGCCTGGTGGCGCATGAGTGCATCCTCGACCTGCGGCCGCTCAAGGACACCAGCGGCATCAGCGTCGACGACGTCGCCAAGCGCCTGATCGACTTCGGTTTCCATGCCCCGACCATGTCCTTCCCGGTGGCCGGCACGCTGATGATCGAACCGACCGAAAGCGAGTCCAAAGAGGAGCTGGACCGCTTCTGCGCGGCCATGATCCAGATCCGCGAGGAGATTCGCGCAGTGGAGAACGGCAGCCTGGACAAGGACGACAACCCGCTGAAGAACGCCCCGCACACCGCGGCGGAACTGGCAGGCGAGTGGAGCCACGGCTACAGCCGCGAGCAAGCGGTGTATCCACTGCCGAGCCTGGTGGAAGGCAAGTACTGGCCACCGGTGGGCCGCGTCGACAACGTGTTCGGCGACCGCAACCTGGTCTGTGCCTGCCCGTCGATCGAGAGCTATCAGGACGTCTGATAGCCCTGTACAAGCAGGCGGGGCCGCTCTGCGGCCCGTCGCAGGCTTCGCCAGCGCCCACAAGATTGTGCATGCCCTTGAGCTCAGCACTATACCTGTGGGAGCTGGCGAAGCCTGCGATGGACCGCGAAGCGGTCCCGATCATGCCAATCGTCAGCCTGATCGAGGAGCACCGACATGTCCCTGAGCGTCTTCGACCTGTTCAAGATCGGCATCGGCCCCTCCAGTTCGCACACGGTCGGCCCGATGCGCGCCGCCGCGCGCTTCGCCGAAGGGCTGCGCCGCGATGGCCTGCTGGCCAGCACGGTCAGCATCAAGGTCGAGCTGTACGGCTCGCTCGGCGCCACCGGCAAGGGCCATGGCAGCGACAAGGCGGTGTTGCTCGGCCTCGAGGGCGAGCACCCCGACACCGTCGACACCGAAGCCATCCCCGCCCGCCTGCAAGCCATTCGTGAAAGCGGCGTGCTCACCTTGCTCGGCGAGCACGCCATCGCCTTCGTCGAAAAGCAGCACCTGGCGATGATCCGCAAGCCCCTGCCCTACCATCCCAATGGCATGATCTTCCGCGCCTTCGATGCCGCCGGGCTGCAGATCCGCAGCCGCGAGTACTACTCGGTGGGCGGCGGTTTCGTGGTCGACGAGGGCGCTGCCGGGCAGGACCGCATCGTCGAGGACAGTACCGTACTGCCCTACCCGTTTCGCACCGGCAAGGAACTGCTCGGCCATTGCGCCATGCAGCAGCTGTCGTTCAGCCAGGTGATGCTGGCCAACGAGGCGGCCTGGCGGTCCGAAGCCGAGACCCGTGCCGGCCTGCTGCGCATCTGGCAGGTGATGCAGGACTGCGTCGAGGCCGGCTGCCGGCACGAGGGCATTCTGCCAGGCGGCCTCAAGGTCAAGCGCCGGGCCCCGGCGCTGTATCGCCAGCTCAGCCGCCATCCTGAGGCCAGCCTGCGCGATGCGCTGTCGGTGCTCGACTGGGTCAACCTCTACGCCCTGGCGGTGAACGAGGAGAACGCCTACGGCGGGCGCGTGGTCACCGCACCGACCAACGGCGCGGCGGGCATTGTCCCCGCCGTGCTGCACTACTACATGCGCTTCGTCCCCGGCGCCAGCGAAGACGGCGTAGTGCGTTTCCTGCTCACCGCGGCGGCGATCGGCATCCTCTACAAGGAGAACGCCTCGATTTCCGGCGCCGAGGTCGGTTGCCAGGGCGAGGTCGGGGTCGCCTGCTCGATGGCCGCCGGCGCCTTGTGCGAAGTGATGGGCGGTACCCCGCAACAAGTGGAGAACGCCGCCGAGATCGGCATGGAGCACAACCTGGGGCTGACCTGCGACCCCATCGGCGGACTGGTCCAGGTGCCCTGCATCGAGCGCAACGCCATGGGCTCGGTGAAGGCGATCAACGCGGTGCGCATGGCCCTGCGTGGCGACGGGCAACATTACGTGTCCCTCGACAAGGTCATCCGCACCATGCGCCAGACCGGCGCCGACATGAAAAGCAAATACAAGGAGACCGCCCGCGGCGGTCTGGCCGTCAACATCATCGAATGTTGACCCGAACAAAAACCAAGGAGTCACCGATGTCCGAAACACTGCTCAAGACCCCGCTGCACGCCCTGCACCTGGAACTGGGCGCGCGCATGGTGCCGTTCGCCGGCTACGACATGCCCGTGCAGTACCCGCTGGGGGTGCTCAAGGAGCATCTGCACACCCGTGAGCAGGCCGGCCTGTTCGACGTCTCG
This sequence comes from Pantoea sp. Cy-639, assembly GCF_011752525.1. Classification (GTDB taxonomy): domain Bacteria; phylum Pseudomonadota; class Gammaproteobacteria; order Pseudomonadales; family Pseudomonadaceae; genus Aquipseudomonas. The sequence continues at coordinate 61,247 of NZ_VWXI01000003.1, forward strand.
CACATGGGCCAGATCGTCCTGCGTGGCAGCGACGCCGCCCAAGCCCTGGAAACCCTGGTACCGGTGGACATCCTCGACCTGCCGCCGGGCATGCAGCGCTACGCCATGTTCACCAATCCGCAGGGCGGCATTCTCGACGACCTGATGGTCGCCAACCTGGGCGACGACACCCTGTTCCTGGTGGTCAACGCCGCCTGCAAGGACCAGGACCTGGCCCACCTGCGCCAGCACATCGGCAATCGCTGCGAGATCCAGCCCCTGTTCGAGGATCGCGCCCTGCTCGCCCTGCAAGGCCCGGCGGCGGTCAAGGTGCTGGAGCGCCTGGCCCCGGAAGTCGCCGGCATGACCTTCATGCAGTTCCGCCCGGTGCAGCTGCTGGGCCAGGATTGCTTCGTCAGCCGCTCGGGCTACACCGGTGAGGACGGCTACGAGATCTCGGTGCCGTCTGCCGCCGCCGAGGCCTTGGCCCGTCGCCTGCTGGCCGAACCCGAAGTGCAGCCCATCGGCCTGGGGGCACGCGACTCGCTGCGCCTGGAAGCGGGCCTGTGCCTGTATGGCCATGACATGAACACCGAGACCACCCCGATCGAAGCCAGCCTGCTGTGGGCGATCTCCAAGGTGCGCCGCGCCGATGGCGCCCGTGCCGGTGGATTCCCTGGCGCCGAGACGGTCTTTGCCCAGCAGCAGCTGGGCGTGCAGCGCAAGCGCGTGGGCCTGCTGCCCCAGGAGCGCACACCGGTGCGTGAGGGCGCCGAAATCGTCGATGCCGACGGCAAGAGCGTCGGCCAGGTGTGCAGCGGTGGCTTCGGCCCGACACTCGGCGCCCCCGTGGCGATGGGTTATGTCGATAGCGAACATGCCGCGCTGGATACCCCCTTGTTCGCCCTGGTGCGCGGCAAGCAAGTTGCCTTGAAAGTCAGCAAAATGCCTTTCGTGGCACAGCGTTACTACCGTGGCTGAATGAGTGGATCGGGCAGGCTCGACATATTCGTTTTCGAACCTGCCCAATAACTTCTGAACATAGCGCCAGGCCAGGCGCCACGCCGTTTCCGACAAATCGTTCGGTTATCGGGAAAAGCCTGATTTTCGCGTGTCCGGAGGGCTTGTTTTTCGCTCGGCAGTTGGCGTAGAGTCACTGCACTGTGTTTGCATGGGTCGCAACAGTTCGTGACCTGGGCCAGTAGCTGCAATCTGCTACAACCCGTTCGACGTCTCTTACTTTCCTGCAACCCAGCCCGGTAATCTTTCGCTTACAGAATGATGCGAAAGTAACTGTCATTAAAATTGAGTTCCATAGGAAGAAAGACAATGTCGACTCGTCAGAACGGTACCGTCAAGTGGTTTAACGACGAAAAAGGTTACGGCTTCATCACCCCAGAAAGCGGTCCGGATCTGTTCGTACACTTCCGCGCTATCCAAGGCAACGGCTTCAAGAGCCTGAAAGAAGGCCAGAAAGTGACCTTCATCGCTGTGCAGGGCCAGAAAGGCATGCAAGCTGACGAAGTCATTCCAGAAGCGTGACTTCCTTGAAAAAGCCCCTGTGTTGACGCACAGGGGCTTTTTTATGCCTGCAATTCCATAGAATGGGCCTTTGCCATCTGGAGCTGTCATGCATGTCCAAGCCTCTGCTCAATCCCCAGGGTGATTACCCACCAGTCGGCCTGGGCCGTCGCCTGGCCGCGATGTTCTACGATTTCCTGCTGTGCACCGCCCTGCTCATCGTCACCGCCGGCGCCTACAAGCTGATCCAGATGGCGATCATCGGCGAAGCGCGCATGCGCGAGCTGACCGAGGCAGGGGCGCTGGATGGCGATCCGCTGCTGTCGACGATCCTGCTATTCGCCCTGTTCGGCTTCTTCGCCAAGTTCTGGACCCACGGAGGCCAGACCCTCGGCATGCAAGTGTGGGGCGTGCGGGTGCAGAACGCCGATGGCAGCGCCATCAGTCTGTGGCAGGCGCTGCTGCGCTTCGTGGTGTCGATCGCCTCCTGGCTGTGCCTGGGACTGGGCTTCCTCTGGTCGCTGTTCGACAAGCGCCAGCGTAGCTGGCACGACATCTACTCCGAAACCCAGCTGGTACGCCTGCCCAAGCGCAAGAAGTAGCCTTGCCGCATCCTGCCGGAGCCAGCCTTGCTGGCGAGTGCGACAGGCACAAAAAAGCCGACCATGAGGTCGGCTTTTTTGTGCGGCCCAGGCTATCAACCGGCCCGTCGCATCAACCACACACCCGCCACCGCACAGACCGCCGCCGGGATCAGCACCGCCAGCAACGGCGGGAAACCGAACACCTGGCTCGATGGCCCCAGCAAGTCGCCGACGATACGGAAGGCGAAACCCACCAGCACACCGGTGAACACGCGCTGGCCAAGGGTCACCGAACGCAGCGGGCCGAAGATGAAGGAAATCGCCATCAGCACCAGTGCCGCAGTCACCACCGGCTGCAGGACCTTGGTCCAGAACGCCAGCCAGTAACGCGAGTTGTTCAGCCCCTGGTCGGCCAGGTAGTGGATGTAATCCCACAGCCCGGTGATCGACAGCGACTCGGGGGCCAGTACCACGGTGTTGAGCAGCTCCGGGGTCACCGAGACATCCCAGACTTCCTCCGGCACATTGACCACTTCGGTGCGGTCGCCATGGAAGTAGGTGGTGGCCACCTCGCTCAGCACCCACTTGCCATCCTGGTACAGCGCCTTGCGGGCGAAGCTGGAGGTCTGGATCTTGCGCTGGTCGTCGAAGCGGTAGCGGGTCACGCCCAGCAGCAGGCCATTAGGCTGCACGGCGTTGATGTGCACGAATTCCTCGCCCTGACGGTGCCACATGCCGCGCTTGGAGCTCTGCGCCTCGCCCCCCCCCTGGGCCAGCGAACGATCGGCCTGGGCCTTGTTCTCGGTGACCGGGGCAACATATTCGCCAACCAGCAGGCCCACCAGCATCAGCACCAGCATCGGCTTCATCACCGCCCAGACGATACGGCCGATGGACACACCGGCGGCACGCATGATGGTCAGCTCGCTGCTGCTGGCCAGGCTGCCCAGGCCGATCAGGCAGCCGATCAGCGCGGCCATCGGCAGCATGTCGTAGAGCCGCCGTGGCGCGGTGAGCAGGACGTAGACGCTGGCGTCCATCACGGTATAGGTGTCGCTCAGGTCGCTCATCTCGTCGATGAAGGCGAACAGCGATGCCAGGCCGAGGATGATGCCCAGCACGGCGAAGATGGCCAGCAGCACGCTCTGGCCAATGTAGCGATCCAGTTTAACCACGGGCCACCTCCGCACGGCGGGCGGCGCGCTTCAGACGCAGCGGCTCCCAGTACATCAGCGCCAGGCCGATCAACAGGAACAGGCCATGGACCCACCAGATACCCAGCGAGATAGGCAGCTTGCCTTTCTCCAGGGCGCCACGCACGGAAATCAGCATCGTCAGATAGGCCATGTACAGAAGGATCGCCGGCAGCAGCTTGAGGAAGCGGCCCTGGCGCGGATTGACACGGGACAGCGGCACGGCCAGCAGGGTGACCACGAACACCAGCAGCGGCAGCGACAGGCGCCACTGCAGCTCGGCACGCTCACGCGTCCCCTCGTGGCCGAACAGCTCCAGGGTCGGGATCGCCTCGCGGTCGGTCACCTCCTCGGCGACCTCCGGCTTGGGCAGCAGCACGCCATAGGTGTCGTACTTGATGGCCCGGTAGTCGGCCTGGCCTGGGTTGCCGTCGTAGCGATAGCCATTTTCCAGTACCAGGTAACGGTTGCCATCGGCCTGCACTTCCTGGTGGCCCTTCTCGGCAACCAGTACCGAAGGCGCGCGGTCCTTGGTCTTGTCCTGGTTGAAGCGCTTCTCGGAGATGAACACGCCGCCCAGGTTGATCCGGTCATCGGACAACTGTTCGGTGTAGGTCACCCGCGAACCGTCGCGCAGTGTCTGGAAGCGACCCGGCACCAGCGTGTCGAACTCGGTCAGGGCATCCTGCTGGGCGACGATCTTCTGCACCTGGGCCACGCCCAGGGGCGACAGGCTCATGCTCAGCCAGGCCACCAGCAGCGCGACCAGCGCCGCCGGTGCCATGGTCATGGCCAGCAGGCGTTGCTGGCTCATGCCGGTGGCCGACAGCACGGTCATCTCACTCTCGAGATACAGCCGGCCATAGGCGAGCAGGATGCCGAGAAACAGCCCCAGCGGCAGGATCAGTTGCAGGAACCCCGGCAAGCGGAAGCCCATGATCATGAACAGCACGCCCGGGTCGAGCACGCCCTGGGCCGCCTGGGCCAGGTACTTGATGAAGCGCCCGCTCATGATGATCACCAGCAGCACGGCGCTGACGGCGCTCAAGGTCACGAGGACCTCGCGGGATAGATAACGGAAGACGATCAAACCAGACACTCCTGGGTTGTCAGGGGCGGACAGCCAAACGAACGATTCGGACAGCCAAGATCAATGCCGGTTCGCCAGGGGCGAACCTCCATGTAAAGTGCGCGCATTATCCTGTGATTGACAGCGCCTGTCACTTGGCCGCGCATGACGTTGCATGTCGGGGTTGTCATGCGGGACACCGCAGGCTCAAACTGACGCCTTTGCCGCTGGCCAGCCAGGCTTGGCGGCCGTGTATTCCGAGCGCCTGCGAAAGACAGCGCCAACTGACAGATCATTACGGGGACCCCAGACATGGAACTGGTTGTAAAAAGCGTAGCCGCTGTTTCCGTCAAGACCGCCACCCTGGTCGTACCGGTGGGCGAAGGCCGCAAGCTCGGCGCCACCGCCAAGGCCGTCGACCAGGCCAGCAACGGCGCCATTGCCGCCGTGCTCAAGCGCGGCGACCTGGCCGGCAAGCCGGGCCAGACCCTGCTGCTGCACAGCCTGCCGGGCCTGAAGGCCGAGCGCGTACTGCTGGTCGGCAGCGGCAAGGACGAGGCCCTCGGTGATCGTGCCTGGCGCAAGCTGGTGGCCAGCGTCGCCGGCGTGCTCAAGACCCTGGGCGGCAGCGATGCGGTACTGGCCCTGGACGACGTCGCCGTCAACGGTCGCGACGGCCACTACGGCAAGTATCGCCTGCTGGCCGAGACCCTGCTCGACAGCGACTACGTGTTCGATCGCTACAAGAGCCAGAAAGCCGAGCCCCGTGCCCTGAAGAAAGTCACCCTGATCACCGACAAGGCCGGCCAGGGCGACGCGGAGCGTGCGGTCAAGCATGCCACCGCCATCGCCACCGGCATGGCCTTCACCCGCGACCTGGGCAACCTGCCGCCGAACGTCTGCCACCCGAGCTTCCTCGCCGAACAGGCCAAGGACCTGGGCAAGGCGCACAAAGGGCTCAAGGTCGAGATCCTCGACGAGAAGAAGATCAAGGACCTGGGCATGGGTGCGTTCTACGCGGTCGGCCAGGGCAGCGACCAGCCGCCACGCCTGATCGTCCTCAACTACCAGGGCGGCAAGAAGAGCGACAAGCCCTTCGTGCTGGTCGGCAAGGGCATCACCTTCGACACCGGCGGCATCAGCCTCAAGCCGGGCGCCGGCATGGACGAGATGAAGTACGACATGTGCGGCGCCGCCAGCGTGTTCGGTACCCTGCGCGCCGTGCTCGATCTGAAGCTGCCGATCAACCTGGTGTGCCTGCTGGCCTGTGCCGAGAACATGCCAAGCGGCGGCGCCACCCGTCCGGGCGACATCGTCACCACCATGAGCGGTCAGACCGTCGAGATCCTCAACACCGACGCCGAAGGCCGCCTGGTGCTGTGCGACACCCTCACCTATGCCGAGCGCTTCAAGCCGCAGGCGGTGATCGACATCGCCACCCTGACCGGCGCCTGCATCGTCGCCCTGGGCAGCCACACTTCCGGCCTGATGGGTAACAGCGACGAGCTGGTCGGCCAACTGCTGGACGCCGGCAAGCGCGCCGACGACCGCGCCTGGCAGTTGCCACTGTTCGACGAGTACCAGGAGCAACTGGACAGCCCGTTCGCCGACATCGCCAACATCGGCGGCCCGAAAGCCGGCACCATCACCGCCGGCTGCTTCCTGTCGCGCTTCGCCAAGGCCTACAACTGGGCCCACCTGGACATCGCCGGCACCGCCTGGATCAGTGGCGGCAAGGACAAAGGTGCCTCGGGCCGTCCAGTCCCGCTGCTGACCCAGTACCTGCTGGACCGCGCCGGCGCCTGACGGCGCACGCCGATGGCGCCTTTTCGCGCCATCGGCGGGCATTGACGAACCATGAGCCAAGTCGATTTCTACATCCTGCCCACCGACTCGCTGTCGCTGCGGCTGGATTTTGCCTGCAAGCTGTGCGAGAAGGCCTGGCGCCTCGGCCACCGAATCTACCTGCACTGCCAGGATGAGGCCCAGCGTCATGAGCTGGATGAGCGCCTGTGGCGCTTCAAGGGCGAAGCCTTCATTCCCCACGATCATGCCGAAACGCACCCGGATGCCCTTGTCGCGCTGGGCATCGGCGACGATCCCGGCCCGCACCGGGACCTGCTGATCAACCTCGGCGGCGATGTGCCCGGCTTTGTCGGGCGCTTCGAACGGGTCGCCGAAATCGTCGTCGAGGAACCGGCCATCCGCCAGGCCGCCCGCGAACGATTCCGTTTCTACCGCGAACAGGGCTATGCTCTGCAAGACCACCGCTTACAGCGACTTTGACGACGATGGACAAGCAGCTCTCCTCCCTCACCCATTCCGCCCACCTGCTCGACGATCTGGAATCGATCCGCGAGCTGCTGGGAGACGCCGACCTGCAGCCGCCGCTGCTGACCGAGACGGTGGAACAGATTCCGCTGCTGCTCGACGAGCCCGCCGTGGCCGCGCCCGTCAACGTGGCAGCCACACCTGCGCCACCCCCGGTGACCACGACGCCGGAAGAAGATGCCCAAGCGCGCCGCCAGGACACCCTGCTGCACCTGGATGCCGAACTGCGCGCCGCCGCGCAACTGATCATGCAGGATGTGATCAACGACTTCACCCCGCACATCGAGACCGAAATCAAGCGCCGTCTCGATGCACGCCTGGAGCGCCTGCTCAAGCGCCCCGAGTGATCATTCGTCCGAATCCCGGGGCAAGCGCGCCGCCACGGTAACGCGTGCAAGCGCGCTTGCCCCGGGATGGGACCTACACCTGTCTTGAAACGCGCAGCTTCGTTATACTTCCCGGCTTTCCCGAACAAATGCCATAGGGTCCCGCCGCGCATGGACAAGACCTACCAGCCGCACGCCATCGAAACTTCCTGGTACAACACCTGGGAGTCCGAGAACTATTTCGCTCCACAAGGTGCAGGCGAGTCCTACACCATCATGATCCCGCCGCCGAACGTGACCGGCAGCCTGCACATGGGCCACGGTTTCAACAACGCGATCATGGACGCCCTGATCCGCTTCCGCCGCATGCAGGGTCGCGACACCCTGTGGCAGCCAGGCACCGACCACGCCGGTATCGCCACCCAGATGCTGGTGGAACGCCAACTGGAAGCCAAGGGCCAGAATCGCCACGACCTGGGCCGCGACAAGTTCCTGGAAAAGGTCTGGGAATGGAAGGACCAGTCGGGCGGCAACATCAGCCGTCAGATCCGTCGCCTCGGCTCGTCGGTAGACTGGAGCCGCGAACGCTTCACCATGGACGACGGCCTGTCCGAAGCGGTCAAGGAGGCCTTCGTGCGCCTGCACGAGGACGGCCTGATCTACCGCGGCAAGCGCCTGGTCAACTGGGACACCAAGCTGCACACGGCGATCTCCGACCTCGAAGTGGAAAACCACGACGAGAAGGGCCACCTGTGGAACCTGCGCTACCCGTTGGCCGACGGCGCCAAGACCGCCGAAGGCAAGGACCACCTGGTGGTCGCCACCACCCGTCCGGAAACCCTGCTCGGTGACGTCGCCATCGCCGTCAACCCGAACGACGAGCGCTACCAGGCACTGATCGGCAAGTTCGTCGAACTGCCGCTGGTCGGCCGTCGCATCCCGATCGTCGCCGACGACTACTGCGATCCGGAGTTCGGTACCGGCTGCGTGAAGATCACCCCGGCCCACGACTTCAACGACTACGAAGTCGGCAAGCGTCACAACCTGCCGCTGCTGAACATCTTCGACAAGAACGCCACCGTGCTGGCCGCCGTGCAGGCGTTCAACCTCGACGGCAGCGTCAACGAGCAGCTCGACACCTCGCTGCCGGCCCAGTACGCCGGCCTCGACCGTTTCGTCGCGCGCAAGCAGATGGTCGCCGACCTCGACGCCCAGGGCCTGCTGGTCAGCATCGACGACCACGCCCTGAAGGTACCGAAGGGCGACCGCTCCGGCACCGTCATCGAGCCGTGGCTGACCGACCAGTGGTACGTCTCCACCAAGCCGCTGGCAGAGCCTGCCATCGCCGCCGTGGAAGACGGTCGCATCCAGTTCGTGCCGAAACAGTACGAGAACATGTACTTCTCCTGGATGCGCGACATCCAGGACTGGTGCATCAGCCGCCAACTGTGGTGGGGCCACCGTATCCCGGCCTGGTACGACGAGGCCGGCCAGGTCTATGTCGGGCGCGACGAGCAGGAAGTCCGTGCCAAGCACAACCTCGGCGCCGACGTGACCCTGCGCCAGGACGACGACGTGCTCGACACCTGGTTCAGCTCGGGCCTGTGGACCTTCTCCACCCTGGGCTGGCCGGAACAGACCGAGTTCCTGAAGAAATTCCACTCCACCGACGTGCTGGTCACCGGCTTCGACATCATCTTCTTCTGGGTCGCCCGGATGATCATGCTGACGATGCACCTGATCAAGAACGAGGACGGCACCCCGCAGGTTCCGTTCAAGACCGTCTATGTCCATGGCCTGGTGCGTGACGGCCAGGGCCAGAAGATGTCCAAGTCCAAGGGCAACGTGCTCGACCCGCTGGACATCGTCGACGGCATCACCCTCGACGCCCTGCTGGAGAAACGTACCAGCGGCATGATGCAGCCCAAGCTTGCCGAGAAGATCGCCAAGCAGACCAAGGCCGAGTTCCCCGAAGGCATCGCCAGCTACGGTACCGACGCCCTGCGCTTCACCTTCTGCTCGCTGGCCTCCACCGGCCGTGACATCAAGTTCGACATGGGCCGCGTCGAAGGCTACCGCAACTTCTGCAACAAGATCTGGAACGCCGCCCGCTACGTGCTGGACAAGGGCGAGGATTGCGGCCAGAACGGCGAAGCCTACGAGCTGTCGCTGGCCGATCGCTGGATCATCTCGCAGTTGCAGCGCACCGAAGCCGAAGTGACCCGCCAACTCGAGCAGTTCCGCTTCGACCTGGCCAGCCAGGCCTTGTACGAGTTCATCTGGAACCAGTACTGCGACTGGTACCTGGAGCTGTCCAAGCCCGTGCTGTGGGACGAGAACGCTCCAGTCGAACGCGCCCGCGGCACCCGTCGCACCCTGGTACGCGTGCTGGAAGTGGCCCTGCGCCTGGCCCACCCGTTCATGCCGTTCATCACCGAAGAGATCTGGCAGCGCATCGCGCCGCTGGCCGGCATCGAAGGCAAGACCATCATGCTGCAACCGTGGCCGGTAGCGGTCGAGGCCCGCATCGACGCCGCCGCCGAAGGCGACATCGAGTGGCTCAAGGAACTGATGGTCGGCCTGCGCAACATCCGCGCCGAAATGAACATCGGCCCGGGCAAGCCGCTGCCACTGTTCCTGAAGAACGCCAACGCCGACGACCAGCGTCGCCTGCAGGAAAACGAAGCCCTGCTCAAGAAGCTGGCCAAGGTCGAGTCGTTCACCGTACTGGGCGACGCCGACGAGGCGCCGCTGTCGGCCACCGCGCTGGTGGGCGACCTGCAAGTGCTGGTGCCGATGGCCGGGCTGATCGACAAGGATGCCGAACTGGCGCGCCTGAACAAGGAAATCCAGCGCCTGCAAGGCGAAGTGGCACGCGTGGGTGGCAAGCTGTCCAACGCTGCCTTCGTCGACAAGGCCCCGCCTGCGGTGATCGAGAAGGAACGCGCCAAGCTGGCCGAGTCGGAACAGGCCCTGGCCAACTTCACCGAGCAGCATGCGCGGATTGCCGCACTGTAATATTCAGTGAAGCCATCGCGGGGCAAGTCCGCTCCCACGCCATCCTCCACTTCTGGGGCGAGGACGTGGGAGCGGGCTTGCCCCGCGATGCTTTACAGGACCGAAACCATGACCGAAAAACCCACCCTGCACCCGCGCAACCGCCACCAGGGCCGCTACGACTTCCCCAGCCTGATCAAGGCCCACCCTGACCTGGCGCGCTTCACCATCACCAACCCCCACGGCAAACCCAGCATCGACTTCGCCAACCCCGAGGCCGTACGCGTGTTCAACCGTGCCCTGCTCAAGGCCCAGTACGGCATCGAGCACTGGGACATCCCCGCCGACTACCTGTGCCCACCGATTCCCGGCCGGGCCGACTACATCCATGTCGCCGCCGACCTGCTCGCCGAAGACAACGGCGGCGAGGTTCTGCGTGGCGCTCAGGTGCGCGTACTGGACATCGGCGTCGGCGCCAACTGCATCTACCCGCTGCTGGGCCACAGTGACTACCGCTGGCGCTTCCTCGGCGCGGACATCGACAGCGTCGCCCTGGCCTCGGCCAAGGCCATCGTCCAGGCCAACAAGCTCGACAAGGCCATCGGCCTGCGCCTGCAACCTGATCGCAAGCACATCCTCGGCGGCCTGCTGCAAACCGACGAGCGTTTCGACCTGACCCTGTGCAACCCGCCGTTCCATGCGTCACGCGAAGAGGCCACCCGTGGCAGCCAGCGCAAGTGGAAGAACCTCGGCAAGCAGGACCCCAAGCGCAAATTGCCAGTGCTGAACTTTGGCGGGCAGAACAACGAGCTGTGGTGCGAGGGCGGCGAGATCCGCTTCGTTTCCCAGTTGGTCGCCGAGAGCGTGCCCTGCGCCGCGCAGGTATTGTGGTTCACCAGCCTGGTGTCCAAGGCCAGCAACCTGCCGGGCATCGAGACGGCCCTGAAGAAGGCCGGCGTGAAAGCCCTGCGCATCGTCGAGATGGGCCAGGGGCAGAAGCAGAGCCGCATGGTCGCCTGGAGCTTCCATGACGATGAAGCGCGCAAGGCGTGGCTGGCCAGATAAGATTGCCGCTCCTGCCGAGGTCGCACGGCATGAATCGCAGGCATTAAAAAACCGCGCCCGGGCAAGCCGGACGCGGTTTCGTCAACGCAGCAACAATTACTTGTTGATGGCGTCGCTCAGAACCTTGGCAGGAACGAACTTGACGACTTTCTTGGCAGCGATTTCGATGGCAGCGCCAGTCGAAGGGTTGCGGCCGGTACGGGCAGGACGCTCGGAGACTTTCAGTTTGCCGATGCCTGGCAGGGTGATTTCGGCGCCGTTTTCCAGTTGGTCGGCAACGATCTGGCCCAGTTGCTCCAGAGCAGCGCGCGCGGTGGTTTTCGGCGCGTCGATCGATTCAGCGATATCGGCAATCAGTTGGTCTTTGGTCAGTGCCATGGTGGTGTTCCTTCCCTATCAAATCAGAGGTTGTGCAGCGTGCTTGGTCGGTGGTCGGGCCAGCCCGGGACAATCCAGAGGCCGCGTCGATCGCGTATGTAGATACACAAATCGGCGTTTGGTTCGACACCCCGCAAGCGATCTGCCAGCAATGCGCCACCCAAGGGGCGCAAGACCGCGCAAAGCTACCACATGAATCGATAAATATCCGCTGCCAGCTTCGATTTTGTGCAGGTTTTTCGGGGGTTTTCGGAAAAACCGCAAAAAATTGAACAAAAAACGAACAACCGGCATTTCCGCCAACATCTGGCCACTGCATCGTCCCCACGCTGAGGTAAACTGGGCGACTTTTGCAGCGCGGCCCCCACCGCCCACGACACCGAGAATTCCATGCCAATCCGACATTGCATCGTTCACCTGATCGACAAGAAGCCCGACGGCAGCCCCGCCGTGCTCCATGCCCGCGACAGCGAACTGGCAGCGTCCGACGCCATCGAGAACCTCCTGGCCGACCTCAACGACAGCTACAACGCCAAGCAAGGCAAAGCCTGGGGCTTCTTCCACGGCGAATCTGGCGCTTACCCGTTCAGCGGCTGGCTCAAGCAGTACCAGGATGGGGAAAAAGACTTCGCCACCTTCAGCCGCATCGCGGTCGAACACCTGCAAAAGCTGATGGAAGAGTCCAACCTGTCCACCGGCGGTCATGTACTGTTCGCCCACTACCAGCAAGGCATGACCGAGTACCTGGCCATCGCCCTGCTGCACCACAGCGAAGGCGTGGCGGTGAACGCCGAACTGGACGTGACGCCGTCACGCCACCTGGACCTGGGCCAGTTGCACCTGGCCGCGCGGGTCAACCTGTCGGAATGGAAGAACAACCAGAACTCCAAGCAGTACATCTCGTTCATCAAGGGCAAGAACGGCAAGAAGGTTTCGGACTACTTCCGTGACTTCATCGGTTGCCAGGAAGGCGTCGACGGCCCGGGCGAAACGCGTACCCTGCTCAAGGCCTTCAGTGATTTCGTCGAGAAGGAAGACCTGCCCGAAGAGGCCGCCCGGGAGAAGACCCAGACCCTGGTGGACTACGCCACCACCCAGACCAAGCTGGGCGAGCCGGTGACCCTGGAGGAGCTCTCCAGCCTGATCGACGAAGACCGCCCCGAGGCGTTCTTCGATCACATCCGCAACAGTGACTACGGGCTGTCGCCGGAGATTCCAGCCGACAAGCGCACCCTCAACCAGTTCCGCCGCTTCACCGGGCGCGCCGAAGGGCTGTCGATCAGCTTCGAGGCGCATCTGCTGGGCTCGAAGGTGGAATATGACGAGGAAGCCGGGACACTGGTGATCAAGGGCCTGCCGACCCAACTGATCGATCAGCTCAAGCGCCGCAAGGATTGAGACTGGCAGCCTCTCGCGCCTGCAGGAGCGAAAGAGCGGCTGCTAGCCCCCAATAGCGGCATAGGACGCTACCAAGGCCTCCTTCGCCGCCTTGCACAGTTTCTTCACCAGGCGCTCCTGGCGCAACGCCTCGCCCTTGTCTGGCCATTGCTCGACATACACCAGCGCCTGCGCCGGACTGGTCTTGAAATAACGCGCCCCCTGCCCCTTCTGGTGCTTGATGAAGCGCCGCTGCGGATCGTCGCTGATACCGCAGTACAGTGACCCGTTGGCCGCACGCACCAGGTAGACGTACCAGGGTTTGCCCTCGGCGGATGGAAGTGTTTCGCTCACGGCTCGATTCGATACAACTGAAGATGCCCGCCAGCTTACCCGCTCAGCGCCCCTGCTGGAATGTGCGCAGGCCCTTGAAGGCCTGCTGTCGCACCTTGTTCTGCAACATCGGCGACCAGCCCAGCAGCACGCCCGGCATGCCCAGGGCCTGACGGCTCCAGCGCCACAGGTCGAAGCTGTCGTCATGCTGACAGATCAACCCGTCGCGGATCACGAAACGCGCCTGGATATCGTTGACCACCACACGCCCGGTCTGGCTGAACAGGTAGGTCGCCACCCAGTGCGCGCCTGCGCTGCGCTCGTCGCTGCGAACATTGTCGAAGCTCAGGGTGAAGTCCTTCGCCCGGCTCGCGAGCATGCGCCACATGTCGCCGGCATCGCGACCACGCAAGGTGCCGAACACCGGGTCACTGAAGGTGATATCGGCGCTGTAGCAGGCCACCATGGCCTCGGCGTCCAGGCGCTGGAAGGCCTGGTAGAAACGGGTGATCAGGGCGTTGTTGGCATCGCTCATGGGAGGATCCTGAACCAGGGCGGGATAGCGCACGATAATCCGCCACCTGGGCGAACGCCATCTCCATTTGCGTCATGAATGCCCACGGGAGTTGGCTGCTCTGACGATCAGACCCGCTCGCTCTCTACCTGCACATGCAACGCCCGTCCGGCGCCGAGTCCGAACAGGATGGCGCCCACGCCCAGCACTGCGAAAATCCAGCCAACCGCGTTCCAGCCCCCGGTCAGGTCGTGCACCAGCCCCACCGCGAACGGCCCCATGGACGCCAGGGTGTAGCCCACTCCCTGGGCCATGCTCGACAGGTTGGCGGCCACGTGCGCGTCCTTCGAGCGCAACACGATCAGGGTCAGCGCCAGCGCGAAGGTGCCGCCCTGCCCCAGGCCCAGCACCACCGCCCAGCCCCACAGGCCATCAATAGGGGCGTACAAGCAACCGAACAGCCCGGCAAGAGTCACCAGCATCACGATCACGATGGCCAGGCGCTGGTCCTTGCCACGGGTCGCCAGCCACGGCGCGCCCAGCGAACTGACCAACTGCACGATCACCGAGCCGGACAGCACCAGCCCCGCCTCGGTCGGGCTCAGCCCGCGACCGATCAAGACCGACGGCAACCAACCGAAGACGATGTAGGCCAGCGACGACTGCAGGCCCATGTACAACGTCACCTGCCAGGCCAGCGGATCGCGCCACAAGCCGCGCACTCGGTAGGCGACCTTGTGCAGGCCATGGCCCTGGCGAGCCTGGGGCAGCCAGACCAGCATCGCCAGCAATGCCGGCAGCAGCCAGAAGCCCAGGCCTAGTGCCCAACTGTTGTCGAAGTGCTGGCTCAACGGAACGGTCGCTCCAGCCGCCATCGCCGCGCCGAGGCACAGGGCCATGGTGTAGACCCCGGTGAGCGTTCCGGCCTGTTGCGGGAAGTCGCGCTTGACGATGCCTGGCAGCAGCACGCCGATGATGCCGATACTCGCCCCGGCCATGACACTGCCGAGGAACACCCCGGCCACGCCAAGGGCACTGCGCAGCAGGATGCCCAGCGCCAAGGTCAGGAGAATGCCGAGGATCACCCGCTCGCTGCCGAAACGGCGTGCCAGGGCCGGCGCCAGGGGCGCGAACAGCCCCAGGCAGAGCACCGGCAGGGTGGTCAGCAGGCCAGCCTGGGAGGCGTTGAGCCCCAGGCCTGCAGAAACCTGGCCGAGCACTGGGGCCATGCTCGACAACGCCGGGCGCAGATTCAACGCCACCAGCACCAGGCCCAGCAGCAGCAACCAGGGCCGCTGCAGGCGCAGCGGCTGTTGCTGGACCTGCTCGTCGTCGACTTCGGCGTCGATCAGCAGCTCGTCGAGCTCGGGTTCCCGGGGGCTGTGGGGATGGGTCATCTGTTCGGCCATGGTCAGGATTCGATAAAGGCCCGGCTCAGGCGCAAGCCCGCTGCGGACGGTGTTGTTCTGCGCGTCGGCGATCGATCCGGGCCTTGCCGGCGAACGCCATCAAAGGCCCGTATCAATGCCCGACCGCCATGATGAGGCAAGGCCGATCGGAGCAGGACCAACAGCGCCCGCCCCGGCCTTGCCCATCAATTCAAGGCGTCGAGCAACGCCTGGTTCATTTCCGGCGTCCCGATCGTGATCCGCAGGAACTGCGCGATCCGCGCCTGCTTGAAGTGCCGCACGATCACCCCCTGCTCCCGCAGCCGCGCCGCGATCGCCGCCGCATCTTGCTGCGGATGCCGGGCAAAGATGAAGTTCGCCGCCGAGGGCAGCACCTCGAACCCGCGCGCCACCAAGGCCTCGACCAGCACCTCGCGGCTCTCGATCACCTTGCGGCAGGTCTCGTCGAAGTAGTCACGGTCCTCGAAGGCCGCGGCCGCCCCGACGATCGCCATGCGATCCAGCGGATAGGAGTTGAAGCTGTTCTTGATGCGCTCCAGCGCCTCGATCAGCTCCGGATGCCCGACTGCCAGCCCAACCCGCAGCCCCGCCAGCGAACGCGACTTGGACAGGGTCTGGGTCACCAGCAGGTTGTCGTAGCGGTCCACCAGGCTGATGGCCGTCTCGCCACCAAAATCGATGTACGCCTCGTCCACCACCACCACCGAGTCACGGTTCGCCTGCAGCAGCTGCTCCACCGCCTGCAGCGGCAGCAGGCAACCGGTCGGCGCGTTGGGGTTGGGGAAGATGATCCCGGCATTGGACTTGCTGTAGTCCGCCACCTGGATCTGGAACTGCGCGTCCAGTGCCACCGCCTCGTGTGCAATGCCGTACAGGCCGCAATACACCGGGTAGAAGCTGTAGCTGATGTCGGGGAACAGCAGCGGGCCACGGGCATGCTGGAACAGGCCGTGGAAGATGTGCGCCAGCACCTCGTCCGAGCCATTGCCGACGAACACCTGCGCCGGCGTGACACTGTAATACTCGGCCACGGCCTGCTTGAGCCGGTCGCTGTTCGGGTCCGGGTACAACCGCAGGTTGTCGCCCAGCTCCGCGCGCATGGCCTCCAGCGCCCTGGGCGAAGGGCCGTAAGGGTTTTCGTTGGTGTTCAGTTTCACCAGCCGCGCCAGCTTGGGCTGCTCGCCCGGCACATAGGGTACGAGGTCCTTGACGAAGGGACTCCAGAATCGACTCATGCTCAGTTCCCCTTCTCGTTGAGGATGCGGTATTCGGCGCTGCGCGCGTGGGCGGTCAGCGATTCGCCACGGGCCAGCACCGATGCGGTGTGACCCAGCTCCGACGCGCCCTGCTCGGAGCAGAAGATGATCGAGGAACGTTTCTGGAAGTCATACACCCCCAGCGGCGACGAGAACCGTGCGGTGCCGGAAGTCGGCAACACATGGTTGGGGCCTGCGCAGTAGTCGCCCAGCGCCTCGCTGGTGTGGCGACCCATGAAGATCGCACCGGCGTGGCGAATCTGCGGCAACCAGGCCTGCGGGTCGGCCACCGACAGCTCCAGGTGCTCGGGCGCGATGCGGTTGGCCACCTCGATGGCCTGTTGCATGTCGCGAACCTGGATCAGCGCGCCACGACCGTTGATCGACTTCTCGATGATCCCGGCGCGCTCCATGGTCGGCAGCAGCTTGTCGATGCTGGCCGCGACACGGTCGAGGAACTCGGCATCCGGGCTGACCAGGATCGCCTGGGCGTCCTCGTCGTGCTCGGCCTGGGAGAACAGGTCCATGGCGATCCAGTCCGGGTCGGTCTGGCCATCGCACACCACGAGGATCTCCGACGGGCCGGCGATCATGTCGATACCGACCTGGCCGAACACATGGCGCTTGGCGGTGGCCACGTAGATGTTGCCCGGACCGACGATCTTGTCCACCTGCGGCACGCTTTCGGTGCCGTAGGCCAAGGCCGCGACAGCCTGGGCGCCACCGACGGTGAAGACCCGGTCGACACCGGCGATGCAGGCGGCCGCCAGCACCAGCTCATTGACCTCGCCACGTGGGGTCGGCACCACCATCACCACTTCGCTGACGCCGGCGACCTTGGCCGGAATGGCGTTCATCAGTACCGACGACGGGTACGATGCCTTGCCACCTGGCACGTACAGCCCGGCGCGGTCCAGCGGGGTGACCTTCTGGCCAAGCACGGTGCCATCGGCCTCGGTGTACTGCCAGGAATCCTGCTTCTGCCGCTCGTGGTAGATGCGCACGCGGCTGGCGGCTTTCTCCAGGGCTTCGCGCTGGGTCGCGCTGATGCGGGTCAGGGCCAGTTCCAGGCGCTCGCGATCGAGGATAAGGTCATCGATCGACTGGGCATCGACACCATCGAAACGCTGGGTGAACTCCACCAGCGCCGCGTCACCGCGCTCGCGCACAGCCTTGATGATGTCGAGCACGCGCTGGTTGACCGCGTCATCGGACACGCTTTCCCAGCTCAGCAGATGATCCAGATGTCGGGCGAAATCCTGGTCAGCGGCGTTGAGACGGGCAATTGCAGTGGACACGGTCATGGCGAGGGCCTCGTTATTAGCGGATGTTCAGGCGCCCTAAAGCTACCAGTCCATCCGCGCGGGCACCTGAGAAATTGGCTATGACGCGGATAGACGGGCGCGACAGCGGAGGTCGCGCGCAGAAGTCAGCCGCGGTGTCGCGATTCGACGGCGTTGCGCAGGGTGTCGATCAGACTCTGGATACGGGCGTGCTGCATTTTCATGGAGGCCTTGTTGACCACCAGGCGCGAGCTGATCGTGGCGATCATGTCCTGTGGCTCGAGGCCATTGGCGCGCAGGGTGTTGCCGGTGTCGACCACGTCGATGATCTTGTCGGCGAGGTTGATCAGCGGGGCCAGCTCCATGGAGCCATACAGCTTGATGATGTCGACCTGGCGACCCTGTTCGGCGTAGTAGCGCTTGGCCACGTTGACGAACTTGGTGGCCACCCGCAGCCGGCCCTTGGGCTCAGGCGCGCCGGTGACACCGGCGGTCATCAGCTTGCATTGGGCGATCTGCAGGTCCAGGGGCTCGTACAGGCCCTGGCCGCCGTATTCCATCAGCACGTCCTTGCCGGCCACCCCGAGGTCGGCGGCGCCATGCTCGACATAGGTCGGCACGTCGGTGGCACGCACGATGAGCAGGCGGACATCGTCCTGCGTGGTGGGGATGATCAGCTTGCGGCTCTTGTCCGGATTCTCGGTCGGCACGATGCCGGCTTCAGCCAGCAACGGCAGGGTGTCGTCGAGAATACGGCCCTTGGATAGCGCGATGGTCAACATTGGAACGTCGGTCCTTAAGCAGCTATAGCCAGCCGGGCCCCGGGCCCGGCCGCAATGAAATCGGGGCGCGTCCCTGCGCCGTACAGACGACTAGCCCGGTACGCGACGGATCTTCGCGCCCAGCATCTGCAGTTTTTCCTCGATGCACTCGTAGCCACGGTCGATGTGGTAGATGCGGTCGATCAGGGTGTCACCGTCGGCGACCAGTGCCGACAGCACCAGGCTGGCCGACGCGCGCAGGTCGGTGGCCATGACCGGAGCACCCTTGAGGGTGGTGACGCCGGTGACGATGGCCGTGTTGCCCTCGACCTGGATCTGCGCGCCCATGCGGTGCATCTCGTAGACATGCATGAAGCGGTTCTCGAAGATGGTCTCGATCACCGCGCCAGTGCCCTCGGCGACAGCGTTCAGGGAGATGAACTGCGCCTGCATGTCGGTCGGGAACGCCGGGTACGGCGCGGTACGCAGGTTGACCGCCTTCGGCCGCTTGCCGTGCATGTCCAGCTCGATCCAGTCTTCGCCGGTATTGATGTCGGCGCCGGCCTCCTTGAGCTTCTCGAGGACCGCTTCAAGGATGGTCGGATCGGTGTCCTTGACCTTGACGCGACCACCGGTCACGGCAGCGGCAACCAGGTAGGTACCGGTCTCGATGCGGTCAGGCATGACGCGGTAGCTGGCCGAGTGCAGGCGCTCGACGCCATCGATGGTGATGGTGTCGGTGCCAGCGCCCTGGATCTTGCCGCCCATGGCGTTGATGAAGTTGGCCAGGTCGACCACTTCCGGCTCGCGGGCGGCGTTCTGCAGCACGCTGCGGCCCTTGGCCAGTGCGGCGGCCATCATGATGTTCTCGGTGCCGGTCACGCTGACGGTATCGAAGAAGAACTGCGCGCCGCGCAGACCGCCTTCAGGCGCCTTGGCCTTGATGTAGCCACCCTCGACGTCGATCTTCGCACCCATGGCTTCCAGGCCGCGGATGTGCAGGTCGACCGGGCGCGAGCCAATGGCGCAACCGCCGGGCAGGGCCACTTCGGCCTCGCCGAAGCGGGCGACCATCGGGCCGAGCACCAGGATCGAGGCGCGCATGGTCTTGACCAGCTCGTAGGGGGCTACCAGGGTCTTGATGGTGCGCGGATCGATTTCCACCGAAAGCTTCTCGTCGATCACAGGCTCGATGCCCATGCGCCCGAACAGCTCGATCATGGTGGTGATGTCGTGCAGGTGCGGCAGGTTGCCGACCGTGACCGGGCCGTCAGCCAGCAGGGTCGCCGAGAGAATCGGCAGGGCTGCGTTCTTTGCGCCGGAAATGCGGATTTCGCCGTCGAGGCGCTCGCCGCCAGTGATAATCAGTTTGTCCATTCGTGTCTCGCCGCCAAGTAGGCTCAGGTGCGCTCAGCCCAGGCTGCGCTGCTGAAGAATTTCATGGTTACCGCGTGGATGCTGCCGTTGGCGATCCAGGGATTGAGGTGAGCGTAGATCGCCTGTTGGCGCTTGACCGGGCTCAGACCGGCCAGCTCGTCGCTGATCACGTTCAACTGGAAGTTGCAGCCTTCGCCTTCAACTTCGACCCGGGATCCCGGCAATTTCTCTTCCAGAAAGCTTTTAACTTCTACGGCCTGCATGCTCAACCTCGATCGGCGCCCAACGCGCGCGGGTCGGCCATCATACAAAAAAGCCCCTCGCCTGCGAAGCCCATGCGTGGGCTCGCTGACCGAGGGGCTTTCACCATCGGGCAGGCCATCAGCCTGCCAGTACTTCATCGAGGTCGTAGACCTCGGCGATTTCCCGCATGTCCGCCGGCATCCCGCGCAGCTCGCAGGCCTTGCCGGCCGCCTGGGCGTCGCGCATGAAGGCCAGCAGCAACGACAGGCCGACGCTGCTCGACTTGACCACCGCCGAACAGTCGAACACCAGGCGCGGCTCGCGACTGCCGGCGATCAACGCCTTGCCCTGCTTGCGCAGGGCCGGGCCGCTGCGGTAATCCAGCACGCCAGCCAGGGCGAGCACGCCAGGCTCGGCCATGGTTACGGCCGCATCACTCATTTGACTTCCTTATCCGGCGATTGGTCGGCGGCTTCCTTGGCCTTGGCCACCTCGCCAGCCCAGCCGTCGATGGTCTTGTCCAGGTCGTTGCCGTTGCGCTGCATGGCATCGGCGAACTGATCGCGGAACAGCTTGCCGATATTGATGCCGTTGACGATGACGTTACGCACCTTCCACTGGCCATCGATATTCTGCATGGTGTACTGCACCGGATAGACCGCGCCGTTGGTGCCGGTGACCTTCATGCCGACCGTGGTGCGATCGCCGTCCTCGGCACGCGCTGGATCGACGGTGATGCCCTGGTTGTTGTATTCCAGCAGGGCATTGCCATAGAACTGCATCAGGCTGCGCTTGAAGTTTTCCTGGAAGCGCTGCATCTGCGCAGGCGTGGCCTTGCGCGAGTACTTGACGGTCATGATGCTCTTGGAGATGCCATCGGCATCGACCACCGGGCCAAGGTTGGCGTTGAGCGCGTTGTAGAACGCCTCCGGATTGGCCTTGTACTGCGCCTTGTTGGCCTTCAGGTCGCTGAGCAACTGGGTGGTGGTGCCCTGGATGACGTCACGGGCCGATTGCCCGGGCGCCGCCATGGCCAGCAGTGGGAAGGCCGCCAGCAAGACCAGCAGGCCGCGTCGCAGGATGGAAATCATGGAGACTCCTTAATTAGCGGGTTGCGCTTCTTTCGGTTCCTTGCCCACGGTGTTGAGCAGGAACTTGCCGATCAGATCTTCCAGCACCAGCGCCGACTGGGTGTCGTGGATGGTGCTGCCATCCTTGAGTACCGTGTCTTCGCCACCGACACTGATGCCGATGTACTTCTCGCCCAGCAGGCCGGCGGTCAGGATCGAGGCAGTGGAGTCGGTCGGCAGGTTGTCGACGCTCTTGTCCAGTTGCAGGGTCACCCGACCGGTGTACGAGTCACGGTCCAGATCGATTGCCGTGACCTTGCCGATGGTCACACCGGCCATGGTCACTTTAGCTCTGACCGTCAAACCGGCGATATTGTCGAAGTAAGCATAAACTTTGTACGTGTCGCTGCTCGGGCTGGCCGACAGCCCGCTGACACGCAGGGCCAGCAGCAGCAGCGCCAGGATCCCGGCCAGGAGGAACAGGCCGACACCGATTTCCAGGGTGCGGTTTTGCATCAGAAATCTCCAAACATCAAGGCGGTCAGAATAAAGTCCAGACCCAGGACTGCCAACGAGGCATAGACCACGGTCTTGGTGGTGGCACGACTGATCCCTTCTGAGGTGGGCTCGCAGTCATACCCCTGGAATACGGCGATCCAGGTCACGACGAAAGCGAACACCAGGCTCTTGATCAGCCCGTTGATCACGTCGTCGCTGAAGGAAACGCTGTTCTGCATGTTGGCCCAGAACGAGCCTTCGTAGACGCCGAGCCAGTCCACGGCGACCCACGAGCCACCCCAGATGCCGACCACGCTGAAGATCAGCGCCAGCAGCGGCAGCGAGATGAAACCGGCCCACAGACGTGGCGCGACGATGTACTTGAGCGGGTCGACGCCGATCATTTCCAGGCTCGACAACTGCTCGGTGGACTTCATGTTGCCGATTTCGGCGGTCAGTGCGGAACCTGCGCGACCGGCGAACAGCAAGGCGGTAACCACCGGCCCCAGTTCGCGCAGCAAGGTCAGCGCGACCATCTGGCCGACGGCCTGCTCGGAGCCGTACTTGGTCAGGATGCTGTAGCCCTGCAGCGCCAGCACCATGCCGATGAACACACCGGACACGACGATGATCGCCAGCGACAGCACGCCGACCGAGTACAACTGCTTGACCAGCAGTTGGAAACCGCCACCGGTACCGCTGCGTCCGGCCAGCGAATGGCCAAGGAACAGGCTTGAGCGACCCAGCACGGCCAGCACGTCGATGGCCGAACGGCCGAACAGGCGAATACGTTCGAGTATGGATTTCTTGCGCATCAACGCGTCCCCAACAGATCGGCGCGGTAGTCAGGCGCAGGGAAGTGGAAGGGTACCGGGCCATCCGGGTCGCCCTTCATGAATTGACGGATGCGCGGGTTGTCCGAGCCCATCAGCTCATCCGGTGTACCCTGCCCGAGCACCTGGCCATCGCCGACCACATAGATGTAGTCGGCGATGCTGGCGGTTTCCGCCAGGTCGTGGGAGACCACGATGCTGGTGATGCCGAGCGCATCGTTGAGCAGGCGAATCAGGCGCACCAGCACCCCCATGGCGATCGGATCCTGGCCGACGAACGGTTCGTCGTACATGAGGATCTGCGGATCGAGGGCGATTGCCCGGGCCAGCGCCACACGGCGCTTCATGCCGCCGGAAAGCTCGTCGGGCATCAGGTCGATGGCGCCGCGCAGGCCCACGGCCTGCAGCTTCATGAGCACGATGTCACGGATCATCTCGTCCGACAGCTGCGTATGCACGCGCAACGGAAACGCGACGTTCTCGAAGACATCGAGATCGGTGAACAGGGCGCCGCTCTGGAACAGCACGCCCATCTGCTTGCGTGCGTCGAACAGGTCGCTGCGCGACAGCGACGGCAGGTCCTGGCCATTGACCCAGACTTCGCCGGAGGTTGGCCGCAACTGGGCGCCCATCAGGCGCAGCAGGGTGGTCTTGCCGCATCCGGAAGGCCCCATGATGCCGGTCACCTTGCCGCGGGGAATGCGGATGTCCACGTTGCTGAAAATGCTCCGCGAACCGCGCTTGAAGGTAACCCCCTTCAGCTCGACCGCGTAGGCGCTATCCACACTCATCTAGACTCCTTGCAGTACAGCCTCGTGTCCATGGACGTCCGCCTCCATCTTGGAGGCACACTGGTCCCAGGCGGGCCGAATAGCGGCGAACTATAGCACCGCAGATAGGCTCTCCCCAAGGGACTCCCCCACTCGTTCAGCCCCCAGACAGGCAGAAGCGACATTCATATGACATTCGAAGGATGAGCGTTTCACACATTGCGGCTATAATCGCCGCCTTTTCATCAGGCATTGCGTTTTCGACATGAGCCAATCCAGCGAGCTGATCCAATCCGCCCAGCGTACCCTGCGCCTCGAACTCGAGGCCGTGGAAGCGCTGCTGGCCCGCATCGACGGTGATTTCGTCAAGGCCTGCGAGCTGATCCTGGCCAGCAAGGGCCGGGTCGTGGTGGTCGGCATGGGCAAGTCCGGACATATCGGCAACAAGATTGCCGCCACCCTGGCCAGCACCGGCACCCCGGCATTCTTCGTGCATCCGGCCGAGGCCAGCCATGGCGACATGGGCATGATCACCCGCGACGATGTCATTCTTGCCCTGTCCAACTCTGGCAGCACCGCCGAGATCGTCACCCTGCTGCCGCTGATCAAGCGCCTGGGCATCCAGATGATCAGCCTGACCGGCAACCCGGATTCGCCCCTGGCCCAGGCCGCCGAGGTCAACCTCGACGCCACCGTCGCCCAGGAAGCCTGCCCGCTAAACCTGGCGCCGACCTCCTCCACCACCGCGGCGCTGGTACTGGGCGACGCCCTGGCCATCGCCCTGCTCGAGGCACGCGGCTTCACCGCCGAAGACTTCGCCTTCTCGCACCCCGGCGGCGCCCTGGGCCGCCGCCTGCTGCTGAAGGTGGAAAACGTGATGCACACCGGCGAGGAACTGCCCCAGGTACAACGTGGCACCCTGCTCAAGGACGCTCTGCTGGAAATGTCCCGCAAGGGCCTGGGCATGACCGTGGTCCTGGAAAACGACGGCAAGCTGGCCGGCATCTTCACCGACGGCGACCTGCGCCGCAGCCTCGACCGCAATATCGACGTGCACACGACCCTGATCGACGAGGTCATGACCATGCATGGCAAGACCGCCCGCGCCGAGATGCTCGCCGCCGAGGCCCTGAAAATCATGGAAGACCACAAGATCAGCGCACTGGTGGTGGTGGATCAGGCCGACCGCCCGACCGGCGCCCTGAACATGCACGACCTGCTGCGCGCCGGAGTGATGTGAATGAACAACGACCTCATGCAACGTGGCCAGGCCATCAAGCTCGCGGTATTCGACGTCGACGGCGTGCTCACCGACGGCCGCCTGTACTTCCTCGAGGACGGCAGTGAGTTCAAGACCTTCAACACCCTCGACGGCCAGGGCATCAAGATGCTCATGGCCTCTGGGGTGACCACGGCGATCATCAGCGGACGCAAGACCCCGGTGGTCGAGCGCCGGGCGAAGAACCTGGGGATTCCCCACCTGTTCCAGGGCCGCGAGGACAAACTGGTGGTTCTCGACGGCCTGCTCGCCGAACTCAATCTAAGCTATGAACAGGTCGCCTACCTGGGCGACGACCTGCCCGACCTGCCGGTGATTCGCCGGGTGGGCCTGGGCATGGCGGTGCACAATGCCGCGCCGTTCGTCCGCCAGCACGCCCACGGCGTCACCCAGGCACGCGGCGGTGAAGGCGCCGCCCGGGAGTTTTGTGAACTGATCATGCAGGCCCAGGGTACCCTGGATGCTGCCAACGCCCACTATCTGTAAGGCCGCCCATGTTCAGCAAGAAGATCAAGAATGTTGTGCTGCTCGGCGCGATCGCCGCGGTACTCGTGGCCGTCGGCTACTGGAACGTCAGCCCGGAGAGCTTCCTCGATCAACCTGCAGCCCAGGTCGACGAAAGCGCCATCGACTACTACGCGATCAACGCCCATAGCGTGCAGTTCCTGCCCGACGGCAAGCTGCAGTACGAAATGACCGCGGACAAGGTCGAGCACCTAAAGGCCAGCGAAGTCACCCTGCTGACCACCCCCGACCTGCACATGTACCGTGGCACCGCCTACCCATGGCACGTGCAAAGCGCCCGCGCCGAAGTCAACCCGGACGGCACCGAGGTGGAACTGATCGACAACGTGCGCGTGGCCCGGACCGACGAAAAGCAGCGTGAAACCATCATTACCAGCACGCGCATGACCGTGTTCCCGCAGAAGGAATATGCGCAGACCGAGCAAGCCGTTAGAATCGACGGCGCCGGTGGCACAACTACGGGCAAAGGAATGAAAGCGTATTTGAAAGAAGGCAGGATGGACCTGCTCTCTAACGTAAGAGGACAGTATGAGGCTCGTTAAAACCATCCCCTTTCTGCTCAGCCTGGGCGTAGCACTGGGAAGCGCGAGCGCCTTCGCCCTGCCGAACGACCGTGATCAGCCGATCCGCATCCAGGCGGACAACGCCCACCTGGACGACAAGCAAGGCGTGGCCACCTATACCGGCGACGTGATCATCACCCAAGGCTCGATGGTGATCAAAGGCAATACCGTGACCATGACCCGTGCCGCCAATGGCGACATCGACGTGGTCACCTCGGTGGGCAACCTGGCCTATTTCGAGCAGCAGCAGAGCGCCGCCAAGGCCGACAAGATGAAAGGCTGGGCCGTGACCATCCAGTACCAGGCGCAGAAGGACATCGTCATCCTCACCGATCGCGCCAAGGTCGAGAACGAAGGCAACACCACCGAAGGCGAGAAGATCGTCTACAACACCAAGACCCAGGTGGCGACCGCAGGTCGCGGTGGCAACGTGACTGCACCACGTCAGCGCATCGACATGGTCATTCAACCGAAGAAAAAGGCCGAGTAAATGGCAACCCTGAAAGCCCAGCACCTGGCCAAGAGCTACAAGGGCCGGCAAGTCGTCCGCGATGTCAGCCTGTCCATCGACAGTGGCCAGATCGTCGGCCTGCTCGGCCCCAACGGCGCCGGCAAGACCACCTGCTTCTACATGATCGTCGGCCTGGTCCAGGCCGATCAGGGCCGCGTCCTGATCGACCACCTCGACGTCAGCCACCAGCCCATGCACGGTCGTGCCCAGGCGGGTATCGGCTACCTGCCGCAGGAGGCCTCGATCTTCCGCAAGCTGTCGGTGGCCAACAACATCATGGCCATCCTCGAGACCCGCAAGGACCTCGACCGCGAAGGCCGCCGCAAGGAACTGGAAAGCCTGCTGCAGGAGTTCCACATCAGCCACATCCGCGACAACCTCGGTATGAGCCTCTCTGGTGGCGAACGCCGCCGCGTCGAGATCGCCCGCGCCCTGGCCACCGCACCCAAGTTCATCCTGCTGGACGAACCCTTCGCCGGTGTCGACCCGATTTCCGTGGGCGATATCAAGCAGATCATCCACCACCTCAAGAACAAGGGCATCGGTGTACTGATCACCGACCACAACGTGCGCGAGACGCTGGATATCTGTGAAACGGCCTATATCGTCAACGACGGTCAGCTGATCGCCGAAGGCGACGCCGAGGCGATCCTGGCCAACCAGCTGGTCAAGGAAGTCTACCTGGGCCACGAGTTCCGCCTCTGACCCCGCGCCAGCCCGGAGCACTGGCGCCGCCCGAGAAAGGGCACCTAAATGTTACAGTGCTCTAGGCAAATGCTGCATTTTCAGGCATATAACTTGCTTAAAATCGGCGCCGAAGCGCCCTTCATGTAGTGGATGGCGCATGCGCGCCGGCGAACAAGGTATTAAGTTCCTGCCATGAAACCATCGCTCGTCCTAAAAATGGGCCAGCAACTGACGATGACCCCGCAGTTGCAACAGGCCATCCGCCTGCTTCAGCTCTCCACACTGGACCTCCAGCAGGAAATCCAGGAGGCGCTGGAATCCAACCCGATGCTCGAACGTCAGGAAGACGGCGAAGACTTCGACAACAGCGACCCGATGGCGGACAACGCCGAAAGCAAGCCGGTCGCTGAAGTCCAGGACACCAGTTTCCAGGAAACCACCAACAACAGCGAAAACCTCGAAGAAGGCGAGTGGGCCGAGCGTATCCCCAACGAACTGCCGGTCGACACCGCCTGGGAAGACATCTACCAGACCAGCGCCAGCAGCCTGCCCAGCAGCGACGACGACGAGTGGGATTTCACCACCCGCACGTCGGTTGGCGAAAGCCTGCAGAGCCACCTGCTCTGGCAGCTCAATCTGGCGCCGATGTCCGACACTGACCGCCTGATCGCCGTCACCCTGATCGACAGCATCAACGAGCAGGGCTATCTGGAAGACACCCTCGAAGAAATCTGCGCCGGCTTCGATCCTGAGCTGGACATCGAGCTGGACGAAGTCAAGGCGGTACTGCACCGCATCCAACAATTCGAGCCGGCAGGCATCGGCGCACGCAACCTGGGCGAATGCCTGCTGCTGCAATTACGCCAGCTCCCCGCCTCCCTGCCCTGGATGGCAGAGGCCCAGCGCCTGGTCACTGACTTCATCGACCTGCTCGGCAGCCGCGACTACAGCCAGCTGATGCGCCGCATGAAGCTCAAGGAGGACGAACTGCGCCAGGTCATCGAACTGGTCCAGACCCTCAATCCGCGCCCTGGCTCGCAGATCGAGTCGAGCGAGCCCGAGTACGTCGTGCCGGATGTCATCGTGCGCAAGGACAACGATCGCTGGCTGGTCGAACTCAACCAGGAGGCCATCCCACGCCTGCGGGTCAATCCGCAATACGCCGGCTTCGTCCGCCGCGCCGACACCAGTGCCGACAATACCTTCATGCGCAACCAGTTGCAGGAAGCACGCTGGTTCATCAAGAGCCTGCAAAGCCGCAACGAGACGCTGATGAAGGTGGCGACGCAGATCGTCGAGCACCAGCGCGGCTTCCTCGATTACGGCGACGAAGCCATGAAACCGCTGGTGCTGCATGATATTGCCGAGGCGGTGGGCATGCATGAGTCGACCATTTCCCGGGTCACCACGCAGAAATACATGCACACTCCGCGTGGCATCTACGAGTTGAAATACTTTTTCTCGAGCCATGTGAGCACGGCCGAAGGCGGTGAATGCTCCTCCACGGCGATCCGCGCGATCATCAAGAAACTGGTGGCGGCGGAAAATCAGAAAAAGCCATTGAGTGACAGCAAGATCGCTGGTTTACTGGAGGCACAAGGCATCCAGGTAGCCCGTCGCACCGTCGCCAAATACCGCGAATCGTTGGGCATCGCCCCATCGAGCGAGCGCAAGCGACTGATGTAGCCCCGGGATGTGCCACAGCGTTTCAGTGGCAGGTGCAATACCTGCCTCTTTATGCACGGGCAACAAAGGAGAAGCTGTATGCAAGTCAACATCAGTGGACAGCATGTAGAAGTCACCCAGCCACTGCGCGATTACGTGCTTGAGAAGCTCGCCAGGGTGGAGGGGCATTTCGACAAGATCACCAATGCAACGGTGATCATGAAGGTCGAGAAGCTACAGCAGAAAATCGAAGCCACACTCCAGATTCCCGGTGGTGAAGTCGTCGCCAACGCCGAACACCAAGACATGTATGCCGCGATCGACGCTCTGGCCGACAAACTCGATCGCCAACTGAAAAAACACAAGGAAAAACAGCAAAGCCTGCTGCAAGGCGCAGCCGCCCGCTGATCCCCCTCATCCATGATCCGACTTGAAACCATCCTGACCCCCGGCCGTTCCCTGGTGAACGTGCCGGGTGGCAGCAAGAAGCGCGCCCTGGAAACAGTCGCCAACCTGATTGCCGAGCAAGTACCCGAGCTGGAGATGCAAGACGTCTTCGAAAAGCTGGTCGCTCGCGAAAAACTGGGCTCCACCGGCTTCGGCAATGGCATCGCCATTCCCCACTGCCGGCTCGAAGGCTGCACCGCGCCGGTAAGCGCCCTGCTGCACCTGGATGCCCCCATCGATTACGATGCCATCGACGGCGCCCCGGTCGACCTGCTGTTCGTCCTGCTGGTCCCGGAAGCCGCCACCGATGCCCACCTTGAACTGCTGCGCCAGATCGCCAGCATGCTCGATCGCAAGGACGTTCGCGATCGCCTGCGCGGCGCCGACAGCAGCGAGACACTTTACCAGGTCGTCCTGGACGCACAGAACGAGCACTGAACATGCGCCTGATCATCGTCAGCGGTCGCTCCGGTTCCGGCAAGAGTACAGCCCTTGATGTGCTGGAAGACAATGGCTTCTACTGCATCGACAACCTGCCGGCCGGCCTGTTGCCAGAGCTGGCGGAAAATGCGCTGATCAACACCGAGCTGCTGCAGCCCAAAGTGGCCGTCTCGATCGATGCACGCAACCTGCCCAGCCATCTGTCACGCTTCCCCGAGCTGTTGCAGGAAGCCCGCGCACGGCATATCCAGTGCGACGTGCTGTACCTGGACGCCGACGAGGAGACGTTGCTCAAGCGTTTTTCCGAAACACGCCGCCGTCACCCACTGACCAACGCCAACCGCTCGCTGGCCGAGGCGATCCATGTGGAAAG
Source organism: Pantoea sp. Cy-639 (assembly GCF_011752525.1). Taxonomy (GTDB): domain Bacteria; phylum Pseudomonadota; class Gammaproteobacteria; order Pseudomonadales; family Pseudomonadaceae; genus Aquipseudomonas. The sequence goes on from NZ_VWXI01000003.1 coordinate 90,905, forward strand.
CGAGCTGCTCGGCCCGATTGCCGACCTGGCCGACCTCAAGATCGACACCACCAAGCTGAACCTCTACCAACTGCGCGACTCGATCAAGCTGCGTCTGCTCAACCAGCCCGAACCTGGCACGGCCTTCCTCATCGAGTCATTCGGATTCAAACGTGGCATGCCGGTGGATGCCGACCTGGTGTTCGATGTGCGCTGCCTGCCCAACCCATATTGGAAGCCGGAACTTCGCGAGCACTCCGGGCTCGAACAACCGGTCATCGACTACCTGGCCGCCCAGCCGGACGTCGAGGAAATGTTCCAGGACATCTCCAGCTACCTGCTCAAATGGCTGCCCCGCTTCGCCGCCAGCAACCGCGCCTATGTCACCATCGCCATCGGCTGCACCGGCGGGCACCACCGCTCGGTCTACATCACCGAGCGACTTGGCCAACTGCTCCAGCCAACCCTGAAAAATGTCCAGGTCCGCCACCGCGACCTCTAGCCCACAGGATCCGCACCTCGATGCCCGCCCGCGAAATCACCATCATCAACAAGCTGGGCTTGCATGCCCGGGCAGCCGCCAAGTTCGTCGGCGTGGCCGGACGCTTTCCCTGCCAGGTACGCGTCGGCCGCGCACCGGACAAGCTGGTGGACGGCAAGAGCATCATGGCGGTGATGATGCTCGCCGCCGGCAAAGGCACCCAGGTGCACCTGCATACCGAAGGCGAGCAGGATGGCGAGGCGATGGCTGCGCTGGTCGAACTGATCGACAACTTCTTCGACGAAGGCGAATAAGATTCGCTCATGCGCCGCAGAGGCAGCCCTTTCGCGACACAACGCCGCTCCTACACGGTTTACGACATCGCCGTGTCCATCACCATCATCAGGCAAAACCCTACGCACAGCCCCAGGCTGGCCAACCGATGATGGCCGTTGCTGCGTGACTCGGGGATGATTTCCTGGGTCACCACCAACAGCATTGCCCCCGCCGCACAAGCCAGCCCCAGTGGCAGCAGCAGTTCGGCAATGTTCACCAGCCAGGCGCAGACTACTGCGGCCAGCGGCTCGACCAACCCGGACGCTGCGCCGACCACAAAGGCCTTGAAGCGCGACATCCCGGCCCCTGCCAAGACCAGCGCAATCACCAGCCCTTCAGGCACATCCTGCAACGCGATCCCCATCGCCAGGCTGTCGGCATCAGGCATGCCGCCACCGGCGGAAACACCGATGGCCATGCCTTCGGGAATGTTGTGGGCAATGATGGCGATGACAAACAACCAGATCCGCGTCGCGATGACTGGTTGCTGCGCGGTACCGACCAGAGCCTCTGGCGAAGCCCCCGAGACTTTCAAGTCGACCAGGAACAGGCACAGGGCACCGAGCATCAGGCCGCCGCTGATCACGCCACCTGCGCCCCAGGCGCTGAAGCCGATCGCCTGGGCAGCATCCAGGCCTGGAATGATCAGCGAGAATGCAGTGGCGGCCAGCATCACTCCAGCGCCGAAGCCAAGCAAGGTATCGGCCAGTGCCACCGGCATATTGCGGATCACCAGCACCGGTACCGCGCCCAGGGCGGTGCCCAAGGCACACAAGGCACCGCCCTGCAGGGCGCGCAACATGCGCGGTTCCAGATCCAGCCAGGCGATCCCGCGCGCCACCAGCAGCGCGGTGCCGACCAGCAACAACACGGTCCCAAGTGCCAGTCGGAACAGGCGTACACTGCTGACGGACATCACCTCCGAGCGCATACCGGCCTGGCTCACTTCAGGGCTTCAAGATAGCGGTGTTGCACTTCGGCCCAGTCGATCACGTTGTAGAAGGCGCCGATGTATTCGGGACGACGGTTCTGGTACTTCAGGTAGTAGGCGTGCTCCCACACGTCCAGGCCGAGCACAGGCGTGTTGCCGTGCATCAGCGGGCTGTCCTGGTTGCCACTGCTCTCCACCACCAGTTGCTTGTCCGGGGTGACGCTGAGCCAGGCCCAGCCGCTGCCGAAACGGGTGAGCGCTGCCTTGGTGAAGGCCTCCTTGAACGCCTCGAAGCCACCGAGCTGTTCATCGATGTCCCGGGCCAGCCGGCCTTGGGGCTGACCACCCCCTTGAGGCGACATGACTCTCCAGAACAGACTGTGGTTGGCGTGTCCGCCCCCCTGGTTGACGACCGCTCCCTGCAGCTGCTGCGGCAACTGCTTCACCGCAGCCACCAATCGCTCCACCGGCCATTCGGCCCATTCGGTGCCCTCGATGGCGGCATTGAGATTGTTGACATAGGTCTGGTGGTGCTTGCTGTGATGAATCTCCATGGTCTGGGTATCGATGTGCGGCTCCAGCGCATCGTAGGTATAGGGCAATGCAGGCAAGGTATGAGGCATGTCAGTGGATTCCGTAGGCTGGGATGCAATCGGTAATGTCCACGCAGGCGAGCAATTCGCTGGCCGCCGGCACCTGCCGATGGAGCAGGCGCTCGGTGCGCGGGTACTGGCCGTATTCGGCGATGAAGCTCAGCAGCTCGGTGTAGGTGCGCCCGCTGTGACGCAAGGCCGCGTCACGCAGCGGGCGCGGCAGGCGTGGGTCCTGAGCGGCCTGCAGCAACCTCTGGTGCGCGGCACACAGATAGTCGGCGCTTTCGTGGGGCTGGTTCAGGCGCAAGTGCAGGTCGGCCAGGTTATGGTGGGCGATGACCAACACGGCCACCGCTTCGTCGACGTCATGCCAGCGCTCGAACAGCACCTGGGCCAGGGCCAGCGCCTGCAGGTAATGCTCCCGGGCATCGACCAGCGCGCCCTGCTCGAACAGACGATTGGCGGTGTCGGTGGTGCGTCTCCAGTGCTGCATGAACGGTCTCCTGGGCGCCCCGGATTCAGATGCCGCCGGCGGTGAGTTTTTCCGGATCCAGCAACGCCGCGAGCTGGTCGCGCGACAAGTCGGTGTGCTCCAGCGCCACGTCTATGATCGGACGTCCCTGCTGGTAGGCGGTCTTGGCGATTTCGGCGGCTTTGAGGTAGCCGATGATCGGATTCAGCGCAGTGACCAGGATCGGGTTACGCGACAACGCCTCCTTGAGCTTGCCTTCGTTGACCTTGAAGCTGGCGATGGCCTTGTCGGCCAGCAGCCGGCTGACGTTGGCCATCAGCTCGATGCTCTCCAGCAAGTTACGGGCGATCACTGGCAGCATCACGTTGAGCTCGAAGTTGCCCGACTGGCCGGCCACGGCGATGGTGGCGTCATTGCCGATCACCTGCGCTGCAACCATGGCGGTGGCCTCGGGGATCACCGGATTGACCTTGCCCGGCATGATCGAGGAACCCGGTTGCAGCCCTTGCAGCTCGATCTCGCCGAGCCCGGCCAATGGTCCTGAGTTCATCCAGCGCAAGTCGTTGGCGATCTTCATCAACGCCACGGCGGTGGTCTTGAGCTGGCCGGACAGTGCCACGGCGGTGTCCTGGGAGCCGATCAGGGCAAACAGGTTCTCGCCAGGGGTGAACTCGACCTGGGTCAACCCACTCAACTGACGGGCGAAGCCGGCGGCGAAGCGTGGGTGGGCATTGATCCCGGTACCGACCGCAGTACCGCCCTGGGCCAAGGCCTGCAGGCTCGGCAGCGTTGCCTCGAGGCAGGCCTGGGCAGCCTTGATCTGTGCAGCCCAACCTCCGAGCACCTGGCTCATGCGCACCGGCATGGCGTCCATCAGGTGGGTACGGCCAGTCTTCACGAAACGGTGTACTTCGACCGCCTTGGCCTCGATCACCTGGGTCAGGTGGCGCAGGGCCGGCAGCAGTTGCTCGTGCAGGGCCAATGCCGCGCTGACGTGGATGGTGGTGGGGATGATGTCGTTGCTGCTCTGGCCGCAGTTGACGTGATCGTTGGCATTGACCGGTTCACCGAGCACACGGCTGGCCAGGGTGGCGATCACCTCGTTGGCGTTCATGTTCGAGCTGGTGCCGGAGCCGGTCTGGAACACATCCACCGGGAAGTGCTGGAGGAAATCCCCCGCCAACAGCTGTCCCACCGCCTGGACGATGGCATCGCCCTGCCCCGCGCTCAGTTGCTCGAGTTCGACGTTGGCCTTGGCCGCCGCCGCCTTGGCCAGCAGCAGGGCACGGATGAACTGGGCCGGCATCGGCTTGCCGCTGACCGGGAAGTTGTCCACCGCGCGCTGGGTCTGGGCGCCATACAGGGCCTGGGCCGGCACCTGCAGTTCGCCCATGCTGTCGCGCTCGATACGGGTATTACTCATCTTCAAGTCCTTGCATCAGTTCTTCGGGAGAAATCGACGGCAGCAGCACGCAGTTGGCGAGCTGCATCGCATAGGGCTGCCAGCGCTGGTTCTGCGCCTGGCGATCGAGGTTGCGCAGGTCCAGCAACGGGCGCCAGGCCTGGTCCAGGCACAGGCAACGCCAGTGCCAGGGCAGCATGCGGTCGTTGGCGGTATCCAGCAGTAGGCGCAAGGCGGTCAGGGCGACCGTCCAGGGCGAGGTTTCGGTGCAGCACACCAGGTAGCGGCCTTCGGCCAGGTAGTGCTCGATCAGACGCGGCTCGTCAGGATCGAGCGCGCAACGAATGCGCCGGCTGAGCCAGCGCCAGTTTTCCAGGTAGGGCAGTTCGTGGAGGACTGGTTTCATGAACATCATCGCCGAGCAACTGGGTAATGATATTCATTATTAATTGATAACCAGAATCATTTCAAGCCAGATCACAGGCCTGAAAAACCCGGCACTGGGGCCGGGTCGTTTGTGCAGGTCGCCTGGGAACAGGCGGCTTAGCTGCCTGCCACGGTCATCCGCTCGATCAGCACCGAACCGCTGTGGATATTGCTACGGGTCTCGATATCGCTGCCAATGGCCACGATCTGCTGGAACATGTCCTTCATATTACCGGCAATGGTGACCTCCTGGACCGGGAACTGGATCTCGCCATTCTCGACCCAGAAGCCCGCCGCGCCACGGGAATAATCGCCAGTGACCATGTTCAGACCATGGCCCATCAACTCGGTGACCAACAAGCCACGGCCCATGCGCCGGATCAGGGCGGCCTGGTCTTCCACGCCATGGGTGACGAACAGGTTGTGCACGCCACCTGCGTTCGCGGTGCTCGGCAGCTTCAGCTTGCGCCCGGAATAGGTGCCCAGGATGTACGACACCAGCTCGCCCTTGTCGACGAACGGCTTGGCATAGGTTGCCAGGCCATCGCCATCGAAGGATGCGCTGCCCAGGGCTCGTGGGATATGCGGGCGCTCGTCGAGGGTCAGCCAGCCAGGGAACAGACGCTGGCCGAGGGTACCTTCGAGGAACGACGACTTGCGGTACAGGTTGCCGCCCGAGATAGCCGACAGGAAGCTGCCGAACAGCCCCCCGGCGAGCTCCGCCGAGAACAGCACCGGCACTTCGCAGGTCGGCACCGGGCGGGCGCCCAGGCGGCTGGCGGCACGCTGGGCTGCGCGCTGACCGATGCTGCGTGGATCAGCCAGCAGTTGGCCCTGACGATTGACGTCATACCAGTAGTCGCGCTGCATCTGCCCGTCGCCCTCGGCGATCATCACACAGCTCAGGCTGTGCCGGGTTGAGGCATAGCCACCGATGAAGCCGTGGCTGTTGCCATAGACCCGTACCCCCTGGTGGGTATTGAGGGTGGTACCGTCGGCGTTGACGATGCGCTTGTCGGCGTCGAACGCCGCGGCCTCGCAGGCCAGCGCCATCTCGATGGCCGTTTCGGGCTCGATATCCCAATCGTGGTACAGGTCCAGGTCAGGCATGTCACGGGCCATCAACGCCGCATCGGCGAGGCCCGAGCATTCGTCCTCGGAGGTGTGCCTGGCAATCGCCAGGGCTGCCGCGACGGTTTCGCGAATGGCGTCCGGGCCACTGGCCGAGGTGCTGGCCGAGCCCTTGCGCTGACCCACATAGAGGGTGATACCGAAGCCTTGGTCGCGATTGAACTCGACGGTCTCGACTTCACGCTGACGCACCGTGGTGGAAAGCCCCTGCTCCAGCGACACCGCCACTTCGCAGGCGCTGGCGCCCTGGCGGCGCGCCTCGGCGACGATCGCCTCGACCTGTTCCTGCAACGCCGGCAGGTCCTTGGGACCTACGCTCTGGACTGCACTCATGGTTCTCTCCACTGAAAATTCTGCGTACGGCTTGGGTCATTCTACGACCGGGCCGGACAAGCGGCCCCCGACTGGTTATCATGGCGGCGATTTCCTGCGGACTGCCCCCATGGTTGATTCTTACGACGACGCCTTCGATGGCGAAAAAAGCAAAACCCAGATCAAGCGCGAGCTGCATGCGCTGGTCGAACTCGGCGAGCGCCTCACCACGCTGAAGGCCGATACCCTGGCCCGCCTGCCGTTGACCGACGAGCTGCGCAAGGCGTTGGACGAGGCCTCGCGACACACTGCCCATGGCGCCCGCAAACGCCACATGTCGTTCGTCGGCAAGCTGATGCGCGTGCAAGACCTGGACGCGATTCATGCCGTGCTCGAGCAGGTCGACAGTTCGACCCGCCAGTACAACGAACGCTTCCACGGCCTCGAACGCTGGCGCGACCGCCTGATCGACGGCAACGACGAAGACCTCGAGCGCTTCGTCAACGAGTACCCCGACACCGATCGCCAGCACCTGCGCTCGCTGATCCGCCATGCCCAGCACGAGAAGGCGCGTAACAAGCCGCCTGCCGCGGCGCGCAAGGTGTTCAAGTACATCCGCGACCTCGACGAGGTCCAGCGCGGCCTGCGTTGAGGCCATCGCGGGGCTAGCCCGCTCCCACGTCGCCTTCACTGGCCGTGGGAGCGGGCTTGCCCCGCGATCACCGATCACGCGCCGGTACCACCGACAGTGATCGCATCCAGCTTCAGGGTCGGCTGACCCACTCCCACCGGCACCGACTGTCCATCCTTGCCACAGGTGCCCACGCCGCTGTCCAGCGCCAGGTCGTTACCGACCATCGACACCCGGCTCATCGCCTCCGGGCCGTTGCCGATCAGGGTCGCGCCCTTGACCGGGGCGGTGATCTTGCCGTCCTCGATCAGGTAGGCCTCACTGGTGGAGAACACGAACTTGCCACTGGTGATGTCCACCTGACCACCGCCAAGGTTGGCGCAATAGATGCCTTTCTTCACCGAAGCGATGATTTCCTGCGGGTCGCTGTCGCCAGCGCGCATGTAAGTGTTGGTCATGCGCGGCATGGGCAGGTGGGCGTAGGATTCGCGACGGCCGTTGCCGGTCACCGCCATGCCCATCAGGCGAGCATTGAGCTTGTCCTGCATGTACCCCTTGAGGATGCCGTTCTCGATCAGCGTGGTGCACTCGGTCGGGGTGCCTTCGTCATCGACGCTCAGCGAGCCACGACGCCCCTCCAGGGTGCCGTCGTCGACGATGGTGCAAAGCTTCGACGCCACCTGCTGGCCGATCTTGCCGCTGTAGGCCGAGCTGCCCTTGCGATTGAAGTCGCCTTCCAGGCCGTGGCCGACCGCCTCGTGCAGCAGCACGCCGGACCAACCCGGTCCCAGCACCACGGGCAAGGTACCGGCCGGTGCGGGAATCGCCTCGAGGTTGACCAACGCCTGGCGCAACGCTTCACGGGCATAGCCCATGACCCGCTCCTCGGTGAAATAGCGGTAGTCGGTGCGCCCGCCGCCGCCCTGTCCGCCGCGCTCGCGGCGGCCATTGTGCTCGACGATCACGCTGACGTTGAAACGCACCAGCGGGCGCACGTCGGCCGCCAGGCTACCATCGCTGGCGGCCACCAGGATGCGCTCCCAGACACCGGCCATGCTCACGCTGACCTGCTGGATGCGCGGGTCCAGCGCGCGGGTGGCGGCATCGACGCGCTTGAGCAGCTCGACCTTCTCGGCGCGGCTGAGCACATCCAGCGGGTTGTCCTGGCCGTACAGCGCGGTCACGTCCTGGCTACGGAAGGCCTGAACCTTGCCTTCCTGGCCGGCACGCGAAATCGAACGCGCGGCCCGCGCCGCCGACGTGAGCGCCTCGAGGTTGATGGCGTTGCTATAGGCGAAGCCGGTCTTCTCACCGGACTGGGCACGCACGCCCACGCCCTGGTCGAGGTTGAAGCTGCCCTCTTTGACGATACCGTCCTCGAGCGCCCAGGTTTCCGAGATCTGGCCCTGGAAGTACAGGTCCGCGGCGTCAATGCCGGGCCCTGCCAGCTCGCCCAGCACAGCCTGCAGGCTTTCCAGCCCCAGCCCACCCGGGGCCAGGAGCTGCTCGCTGACGGTGGTTAACATCTGGCTCATAGTCACTCCGAGGTGTGCGCAGGCCGCAAGGCGTCCTGCGAGAAAAAGCGCCGATGGCTGAGCACCGGCATGCGCGCCCGGATGGACGCCTGTTCTTCAGGATCGCGGGGGGCGATCAAGACCGCCTCCCCCCGCGCCTGTTGCGCGACGATTCGCCCCCAGGGGTCGACGATCGCAGCCTGGCCATGGGTTTCCCGCGGGCCGGGGTGCAAGCCGCCCTGGGCCGCCGCCAGCACGTAGCACTGGGTCTCGATGGCCCGGGCGCGGATCAGCACCTCCCAGTGCGCAGCCCCCGTCACCGCAGTGAACGCCGCCGGTGCGCTGATCAGCTCGGCCCCGGCGGCGCGCAAGGCGCTGTAAAGCTCGGGGAAGCGCAGGTCATAGCACACCGACAGCCCCAGGCGGCCGACCGGCGTATCGGCCACGACCACCTGACTGCCGTGGGCATAGTCGTCCGACTCACGGTAACGTCCGCGATTGTCGGCCACATCCACGTCGAACAGGTGCAGCTTGTCGTAACGCGCGGCGATCTCGCCGTGCTCGTCGATCAGCAATGAGCAGGCATGGGCCTTGGCCTCAGGCTGGCCGACCGGCGGCAACGGCAAGGTACCGGCGACAATCCATAACCTGAGGTCGCGGGCCACGCGTTTCAACCAGGGCAGGACTGGGCCTTCGCCCAACGCCTCGGCCCGGCCGATCGCCGCGGCGTCACGCCGGCCCATGGCAGCGAAGTTCTCCGGCAGTACCGCCAGGCGGGCGCCACCGGCGGCGGCCTGTTCCAGCAGCGCACCGGCACGTTGCAGATTGGCCAGGACATCGTCCTGGCTGACCATCTGGATTACCGCTGACTTCATGGCCACCCCGGGATCATTTGTCGAAAGGTTTCACAAAGGTGATTCTAGGTTCTTTGACCGGACCTTCGACGCGATAGTGCACGCTGGCGAAACGCGATACCCGATCGCCGATCAGACGGTCGACCAGGAACAACGCCCCGCCCACCGCCGGGGCACCGACGATCAGCGCCGCCAGTGGCAGGTTGTTGGTCACCGGCAGCGACACCTGCAGGTTGGCATCGACCCGGTCGCGAACGAAGTCCAGGGTGCCATCGAGGTCGAAGTTGCTCGACGGCCCGGTCACGGTGATCGGCTCGCGGGTCACATAGACACCATTGCTGGCCACCAGCAGGCCTTTGACCCGGTCGTAGGCCAGGCCCTTGCTGAACAGGTCGGAGAAGTCCAGGCGCAGGCGGCGGCCGATCGAGTTGAAGTTGAGCAGGCCGAACACCCGCAGGGCTTGGGCACTGCCCTCGACTTCGACGAACTGGCCGGTACGCAGCGAGGCATCGAGGCTGCCGGAGAAACGGTTGAGGCTGACCCCGGCCGGAGAGCCGGCCCAACGGCCGTCGACATCCATGTGGAAGTTGCGGCTGGTGACTGTCGGCGCAAAGCCCCAGGCCTTGAGGACATCGGCGAGGTTCTTGCCTTCCACGCGGCCCTTGAACCAGCTGGCGCTGCCCACCGCATCGCCGTCCCAGCCGCCGCTACCGTTGATGCGCAGGCCCATGAGGTCGAGGCCGATGTCATTGATGGCGACACCGCGCGACGTCTGGCGCAGCTTGAGCGCGGCGCTGCCGAACAGGTCATTGCCGCGGTACAGCTTGTCGATCGCCAGATCCAGCGTCGGCACCTTGCGCGGATCGAAGCCGGCCAGCGGATCGGGAGCGTTCTCGGCCTTGGCCGGGTCCGGGTCCGCCGCTGGCAGGCGCAAGGTCTGCAGGCGCACGTTGATCGGCACGCCCTTGGCATCGGGCAACCGTGCGTTGCCGATCACTTCCCTGCTGTCCAGGCGCAGGTCCCAGGCCGGACCACCCCGGGCCAGGCGCACCACGGCCTGGTTGAGGTCGATACCGAAGGCCTTGAGCTGGCCGATGCTCAGGTCGACGCTCTGCAAGCTCTGCCGGGCGCTGCCACCAGCGTCCTGACCCGCGTAGCGCTCCAGTTGCTGCTGCCAGGGTGCCAGGTCGAGCGCATCCAGGCGCCCACGCACACGCAGCCCCTGGCCTGCGGGCAGACTGGCATCCCCGCCGCCCAGCACCAGTTCGCCACGCCCCTGGGCCAGGTTGTCGGCTGGCGCGGCGTAAGCGAAGCGGGCCAGGTCGGCGTAGCTCGCATCGATACGACGCTCCGGCCCCTGCAAGGTCATGCTGAAACGGCTGTTGCGACTGTCCTGGGCCGCCTTGCCGAATGGCGGCGGCAGGTCGATGGCCAGGCCCTTGAGCGAGGAATTGACGCTCAGGCGGTTGTCACGGGAGCCCAGGTTGACCTGCAACTGATAAGGCAGGTCGCCACGGGCGGGCAGCGCTTGCTGGAACTGTAGCCAGTCGGTGAGCGTCTTCAGCCCGATCTGCCCGCTGGCATTGATACGACTCTGGATCTGCCCCCCCTGCCCCTCGGCGACGATCTGCGCTGCAACAGGCTTGCCGAACGCCTGCAGGGCGATGTTCCTGCCGCTCAGGCCCTTGTCGAAATCAAAGGTGAAATTGCCTTTCAGGCGGCTCAGCTCCAGGCTGGGCGAGGCAATCTTGAGCGTGGCGTCCTGGGTGCTGAAATCCACCAGCACTTTCGGGCGCTGGCCGTGGGCCAGGGGAACGTCGAGCTTGACATTGCCCTTGAGCGGTCCCTCGCCTCCCCAACCGGCGAAGATCTCGCCGGTGCCGATCGGCGCTTCCTTGAGAATCTTCAGGCCATCGACCAGGCTGCCGTCGAAATCGCCATCCAGGTAGAGGTGACTATGCTGGTCGCCCTCGACATGGGGAATGCTGACGCTGACGTCGCTGACCTTGGTGCCGAGCAACAGGCCGCGACGGGCCTTGATGCGTACCCCGGTGTCCTCGATATAGACATCGCCGTCGACCTGCTGCACCTGAGGCCAGCCCGGCTGGAAGTCCAGGGCGGCGTCATGCACCTTGAAGAACAGGCTGATGTCACGGGCATGGGCTGGCGCATCGTGGTGCAGCGAGCCTTGGTACTGGAAATAGCCCTCGTCGACGCTGCCCTTGACGATGGCGCTGCGCAACCACTCGTCGATGGCTGGGCTGAGCACCTCGGGCAGGTACTTGGCCGTGAAGCGACCATCGCCCTCGGTGAGCCCGACCCGCAGGTCCATGTAGTCCTCGTGTCCCGGTTCCAGGTGGATGCGGATCAGGAAGTCGGCGGCGATCTTGCCTTCCTCGCCCAACACCTTGATGTAAGGGGCAACAAGGGTGAAGGCTTGCTTGTCCAGGGTCCAGGTCAGGCGCGCATTGGCCTTCTGGTAATGCCAGGGTTTGCCGAAGATCGGGTACAGATGCAGCATGAACGCATCAGTATCCAGGCGCAGTTCCCCATGCCCCAGGTCACCGCTGATGGCGCCGTTGACGTTGCCGGCCGCCGGCGCATAGTGATAGGCATCGAAACCGACGTTCTCCAGGTTGGCGGCAAACTGCAGGCGCTGGTCACCCTCGGCCTTGGGCCGGAACTCCATGCGCACGTTGCGCAAGGCGCCGCTGACCTTGAGCGCGTCGACCGCCGTCATCACGCCCTCCGGCAGTGGTGCCAGCGCCTTGATCAGCGGGGTCAGCGGGGTCAGGTCCAGCCGGTCGGCCTGGACCTGCCAGGATTCCTCGCTCGGCGTGGCACCCGGGCGCTGAGCCAACTGCAGGTGCGATTCCCAACGGCTCTTGCCGATACTGGCGGCGAGGGAGTCGACCACGACATCGAAACCCTGGCCGCTACGTTGGAACCAGGCCGACAACGCCAGGTTGTCCAGGGTTACCGGCTTGCGCCCCGTGTAGGCGCCGCGCAGTTGCGGCGCGTTGAGACGCACCACTGCCCGTTGCAACTGCCCCTTGTTCCAATCGATCCAGAACTCGCCACCGGCAAGCAGCGCCTTGGCCTGCCACTGCCCCAGCAGCCGCGGTGGCAGCCAACGCGACCAGTCGCTCTGCGGCAGGCTCAGGTAGGCCTCCATGCGACCTTCGCGCCAGGCGTCAAGGCTGCCCCGGGTGCGTGCGCTCAAGGCCAGCGGCTGGCCGTCCGGCAAGGTGGCGCGCATATCGAGCAACTGGCGCCCGCTGTCGGCATGCAGGCCGAGGCTGACATAGGTCAGGGTCAGCGGATCACGCTGCCAGGGCCGCAGGGTGACCTGGCTGTCGAACACATCGACACGGCCCAGTTGCCCCAGGCGGTCGAGCAGTTGCTGTGCATCGAATGGCGTGTCGTCATTGTGCGGCAGCCCCTCGAGCGCCCAGCCCCCCTGCTCGTCCTCGCGCAGGATCAGTTGCAGGCCTGCCAGTTGCAGACGTGCCAGGCGCACCTCGCGCGCCTTGAGACTGGCCCACAGGTCAGGCACTACCTTGATTTCGTCGAGACGCAGCGCCGCGTTGCCTTCACCAAGCTGCAGGTCGCGCACCTGCACTACCGGCGCCAGGCCGCTCCAGCGGCCTTCCAACGCACCGATGCGCACAGGCAGGCCCAACGCCTGTTCGGCCTTGAGCTCGATATCGGCACGGTACTCGGCCACCAGCGGCACCAGTTCGCGGCCGAGGCTGACGTACAGCGCCACGAGCACCGCCAGCAAGGCACAGATGCCAAGCCCCCAGCGGGTCACGGCGCTCAGAACGCGGGTCAGACGTTCCATGGCCATGGCCCTCCAAGTCGTTCCTTAACTATGGTCGGGGAACCTGGCTTTGCCAGCCCGCCGTCGCGGCAGGTGATATCAGAACCGGTCAGAGCAGCACCACATCGTATTGTTCCTGGGAATACATGGACTCCACTTGAAAGCGGATCGTTCTGCCGATGAACGCCTCCAGTTCGGCGACGTTGCCCGACTCCTCGTCGAGCAGGCGGTCGACCACCTTCTGGTTGGCGAGCACCCGGTAACCCTCCGCCTGGTAGGCACGCGCCTCCCGGAGGATTTCACGGAAAATTTCGTAACAAATGGTCTCGGGGGTTTTCAGCTTGCCCCGCCCCTGGCAGGCGGCGCAGGGTTCGCACAACACCTGCTCGAGGCTTTCCCGCGTACGCTTGCGGGTCATCTGCACCAGGCCAAGCTCGGTAATGCCGATGATGTTGGTCTTGGCGTGATCACGTTCGAGCTGCTTCTCCAAGGTTCGCAGGACCTGGCGCTGGTGCTCCTCGTCCTCCATGTCGATGAAGTCGATGATGATGATCCCGCCGATGTTGCGCAGGCGCAGCTGCCGGGCGATGGCGGTGGCCGCCTCGAGGTTGGTCTTGAAGATGGTCTCTTCGAGGTTGCGATGACCGACGAAGGCCCCGGTGTTGACATCGATGGTGGTCATCGCCTCGGCCGGGTCGACCACCAGGTAGCCTCCGGACTTGAGCGGCACCTTGCGCTCCAGCGCGCGCTGGATCTCGTCCTCGACGCCATACAGGTCGAAGATCGGCCGCTCGCCAGGATAGTGCTCCAGACGGTCGGCGATCTCCGGCATCAGCTCGGCGACGAACTGCGTGGTCTTCTGGAAGGTTTCCCGGGAGTCGATACGGATCTTCTCGATCTTCGGGTTGACCAGGTCGCGCAGGGTGCGCAGGGCCAGCCCAAGGTCCTCGTAGATGACGGTCGGCGCGCCGCAGGTCTGGATCTGCGAGCCGATCTGCTCCCACAGGCGGCGCAGGTAGCGGATGTCCTGGAGAATGTCCTCGGCCCGGGCGCCTTCGGCGGCGGTGCGCAGGATGAAGCCACCGGCGTCCTTCATGTCTTCCTGGGCCATGCAGTCGGTGACGACCTGCTTGAGACGCTCGCGCTCGGCTTCTTCCTCGATCTTCAGGGAAATGCCGACATGGCTGCTGCGCGGCATGTACACCAGGTAGCGCGACGGGATCGACAGCTGGGTGGTCAGGCGTGCGCCCTTGGTACCGATCGGGTCCTTGGTGACCTGCACCACCAGCGCCTGGCCCTCGTGGACCAGCGCGGTGATGGTCTCCACCGCCGAACCCTCGCGCTGGGAAATCTCCGAGGCATGGATGAACGCCGCGCGCTCCAGGCCGATGTCGACGAACGCCGCCTGCATGCCTGGCAACACCCGCACCACCTTGCCCTTGTAGATGTTGCCGACGATGCCGCGGCGCTGGGTGCGCTCGACGTGCACCTCCTGCAGGACACCGTTCTCCACCACTGCCACACGCGACTCCATCGGGGTGATGTTGATCAGGATCTCTTCACTCATGGCGCGTTCTCGTCAGTGGTCTGGGGTAATGATGGATTGCTGCGGTGTGGCTGGCTAGCGCTGTGCGGAATCCTCGTGCAGTTGCCAACAAGGAATCGCGAATTGCTCGAGCAGCTCGGCGGTTTCGCTCAGGGGCAGGCCGACCACGGCCGAGTAGCTGCCCTCGATGGCGCTGACGAACACCGCGCCCAGCCCCTGGATGGCATAGCCGCCAGCCTTGTCGGCGGGCTCGCCGCTGGCCCAGTAGCGCAGCGCTTCCTCGAAGGAGATGGTGCGAAAACGCACGGTGGTGCTGACGCAGCAGCTCAGGCTGCGCTGGCCATCGGTCAGCGCCACGGCGGTGAGCACCTGGTGCTCGCGCTTGGACAGGTCGCCGAGCATGGCCAGCGCCTGCTCGCGGTTCTCCGGCTTGCCAAGGATCTGGCCGTCGAGCACCACGGTGGTGTCGGCCCCCAGCACCACACCAGAGCCGTCGATCCGGGTGAAACCTGCCACGGCCTTGGCCTGCGCCAGGCGCTCGACATAGGCGGCCGGCGCCTCGCCAGGCAGCGGGCTTTCATCGACCGGGGCGCTGACGACGGTGAACGGCACGCCGATCTGGGTCAGCAGCTCACGTCGACGCGGTGAGCCGGAGGCAAGGTACAGCTGGATCATCTACGGACATCTCCCTGTCGTTGGCGGTGCGCGTCAGTGAATATGCAAGCGACGGCGCAGGCCGCGCAGGGCGAAGCTGACCCACGGCCAGAGCAGCGCGCTGATCACCGCCGACCAGACCAGCGCCAGGGTCGGCAGGCGATTGCCGGTCAGGGCACTGAGCCACAGCTGGATCAGTTGGGCAATGCCGAACACCACCAGGATCACCAGGCTCTGCTGCCACATCGGGAACATGCGCAGACGCTGCTGCAACGACAGCACCAGGAAGGTGATCAGGGTGAGAATCAGCGCGTTCTGCCCCAGCAGCGTGCCGTACAGCACGTCCTCGGCCAGTCCCAGCAGGAACGCGGTGGTCATGCCGACCTTGCTGGGCACGGCGAGCGTCCAGAAGGCCAGCAACAGCGCCAGCCACATGGGCCGGAACACTTCCATGAACTGTGGCATGGGCGAAACGCTGAGCAACAAGCCGATGGCAAAGGTCACCCAGATGGCCCAGCCGTTTCTGCTACGGGTGCTGGCCATTCATTGTCTCCGGGGTTGAGCAGGCGCTGCCGCCGGGTGGGCCGGGGCGGCGGGCACCGAGGGTGCGGCAGCCGGTGTAGCGCCAGGCGCAGGCTGACCGTTGTCAACTGCGGCGGGGGCCGCGGGAGGATTGGCCGCAGGCTGGCCCGGCTTCGCCGCCCCCTGGCGGTCAGCTTCTTCCTGGGCAATCGCCGCTTCGGTGGCACGTTCCTCCGGCGTGCGCCGGTCGCTGAATACCAGCAGCATGTAGCGGCTGCGATTGAGCGCGGCGGTAGGAATCGCACGCACGATGGCGAAAGGCTGGCCGGAATCGTGGATCACTTCGTTGACCGTGGCCACCGGGTATCCCGCCGGGAAACGCTGGCCCATGCCGGAACTGACCAGCAGGTCGCCTTCCTTGATATCGGCGGTGTCGGCCACATGACGCAGCTCCAGGCGTTCCGGGTTACCGGTGCCGCTGGCAATGGCGCGCAGGCCGTTGCGGTTGACCTGCACCGGAATGCTGTGGGTGGTGTCGGTGAGCAACAGCACCCGCGAGGTGTACGGCATCAGCTCGACCACCTGGCCCATCAGGCCGCGGGCATCGAGCACCGGCTGGCCTAGGAACACACCGTCGCGCTCGCCCTTGTTGATCAGGATGCGGTGGGTGAACGGGTTGGGGTCGACACCGATCAGCTCGGCGACCTCGACCTTCTCGTTGACCAGCGCCGAAGAGTTGAGCAACTCGCGCAGGCGCACGTTCTGCTCGGTCAGGGCCGCCAGCTTCTGCAGGCGCCCCTGCAGCAGCAGGGCTTCGGTCTTGAGTTTCTCGTTCTCGGCGATCAGCTCGGTACGACTGCCGAACTGGCCGGCCACACCCTGCCACATGCGCTGGGGCAGATCGGTGATCCAGTAGGATTCCATCAGCACCAGGCCCATCTGGCTGCGCACCGGCTTGAGCAGGTCGAAACGCGAGTCGACCACCATCAAGGCAACGGACAGCACCACCAGCACGAGCAGGCGCACGCCCAGCGAGGGGCCCTTGGAGAAAAGCGGTTTAATGGGCCGCTCCTCGTGGACGACGATTCAGGAGGTCATAGGACATGGGGCAACGCACCGGCCTGCTTGCGGATTGACGGAATCGGCGCCCCAAGAGGGGCGCCAGCACAGCGCATACAGGTAGCACTGTGCGTGCTACCTGTAAACCAGGGTGCTCTCTGCTGCTGCAGCGATCACTCGCTGGAGAGCAGGTCCATGGCGTGCTTGTCCATCATCTCCAGTGCACGACCACCGCCACGGGCGACGCAGGTCAGCGGGTCTTCGGCGACGATCACCGGCAGGCCGGTTTCCTGGGCCAGCAGCTTGTCCAGGTCGCGCAGCAGGGCGCCACCACCGGTCAGTACCAGGCCACGCTCGGCGATATCCGAGGCCAGCTCCGGCGGCGACTGTTCCAGGGCGCTCTTGACCGCCTGGACGATGGTTGCCAGCGACTCCTGCAGGGCCTCGAGGACCTCGTTGGAGTTCAGGGTGAAGGCACGTGGCACGCCCTCGGCCAGGTTGCGGCCACGGACGTCGACTTCGCGCACTTCGCCGCCCGGATAGGCGGTACCGATTTCCTGCTTGATGCGCTCGGCGGTGGATTCACCGATCAGGCTGCCGTAGTTGCGGCGCACGTAGGTGACGATGGCTTCGTCGAAGCGGTCGCCGCCAACGCGGACGGATTCGGCGTAGACCACGCCGTTGAGCGAGATCAGGGCGATCTCGGTGGTACCGCCACCGATATCGACGACCATCGAGCCACGCGCCTCTTCGACCGGCAGGCCGGCACCGATGGCTGCAGCCATCGGCTCTTCGATCAGGAACACTTCGCGGGCACCGGCGCCGAGGGCCGATTCACGGATGGCACGGCGCTCGACCTGGGTCGATTTGCACGGCACGCAGATCAGCACGCGCGGGCTGGGCTGCAGGAAGCTGTTTTCGTGCACCTTGTTGATGAAGTACTGCAACATTTTTTCGCAAACGCTGAAGTCGGCGATCACGCCGTCCTTCATCGGACGAATGGCGGCGATGTTGCCAGGCGTACGGCCCAGCATGCGCTTGGCCTCGGTACCGACTGCGACGACGCTTTTCTGGTTGCCGTGGGTACGGATGGCAACAACCGAGGGCTCATTCAGGACGATACCGCGCTCACGCACGTAAATAAGGGTGTTGGCAGTACCCAGGTCGATGGACAGATCGCTGGAGAACATGCCACGCAGTTTCTTGAACATGGGAAAGTGACCCTGGGGAAAGCGTGGGTAAAAAAGTGCGGCAAACTCTAACAATGGCAGGGATTTTGGGCAAGGAGCCAATATGTTAAATTGGCTGTTTTTCCGAGCATGCCAGCCGATGATCGCGGCCCTTTGACCGCCAGAATCCCGACATGTTCCTCAATTGCGCAGTCATTGCGCTGTTTCGTTTCTCCTGGAGATCCCCATGGCGCTGCAACGCTCCGACGTGGAAAAGATCGCCCATCTGGCCCGCCTGGGCCTGAATGAAGGCGAACTGCCACGCATCACCGATGCCTTGAACAGTATTCTCGGGCTGGTCGACCAGATGCAGGCCGTCGACACCCAAGGCATCGAGCCACTCGCGCACCCGCTGGAAACCACCCAGCGCCTGCGCCCCGACCAGGTCACCGAAAGCAACCAGCGCGACCGCTACCAGGCCGTCGCCCCCTCGACCGAGAACGGTCTGTACCTGGTTCCGAAAGTCATCGATTAAGGGAAAGCGCCTGCCATGCATCAATTCACCCTGGCCGAGATCGCCCGTGGCCTGGCCGACAAGTCGTTCTCCTCGGAAGAACTGACCGGCGCCCTGCTGTCGCGCATCAAGCAGCTCGACCCGCAGATCAACAGCTTCATCACCGTCACCGAGGCCCAGGCCCTGGACCAGGCCCGCGCCGCCGACGCCCGTCGCGCCGCTGGCGAAACCGGCGCGCTGCTCGGCGCGCCGATCGCCCACAAGGACCTGTTCTGCACCAACGGCGTACGCACCAGCTGCGGCTCGAAGATGCTCGACAACTTCACCGCGCCGTACGACGCCACCGTGGTCGCCAAGCTGGCCGAAGCCGGCATGGTCACCCTGGGCAAGACCAACATGGATGAGTTCGCCATGGGCTCGGCCAACGAGTCCAGCCACTACGGCGCGGTGAAGAACCCATGGAACCTCGAGCACGTGCCTGGCGGCTCGTCCGGCGGTTCCGCCGCCGCCGTCGCCGCACGCCTGCTGCCGGCCGCCACCGGCACCGACACCGGCGGCTCGATCCGCCAGCCGGCCGCGCTGACCAACCTCACCGGCCTCAAGCCGACCTACGGCCGCGTCTCGCGCTGGGGCATGATCGCCTACGCCTCGAGCCTCGACCAGGGCGGCCCGATGGCCCGTACCGCCGAAGACTGCGCCCTGCTGCTGCAAGGCATGGCCGGCTTCGACGCCAAGGACTCGACCTCGGTCGACGAGCCGGTACCGGACTTCAGCGCCAGCCTCAATGGCTCGCTGCAGGGCCTGCGCATCGGCCTGCCGAAGGAATACTTCGGCGCCGGCCTCGACCCGCGCATCGCCGACCTGGTCCAGGCCAGCGTCAAGGAGCTGGAAAAGCTCGGCGCGGTGGTCAAGGAAATCAGCCTGCCGAACATGCAGCACGCCATCCCGGCGTACTACGTGATCGCCCCGGCCGAAGCCTCCTCGAACCTGTCGCGTTTCGACGGCGTGCGCTTCGGCCACCGCTGCGCGGAGCCCAAGGACCTCACCGACCTGTACAAGCGCTCCCGCGGCGAAGGTTTCGGCGTTGAAGTGCAGCGGCGCATCATGGTCGGCACCTACGCCCTGTCGGCCGGCTACTACGACGCCTACTACGTCAAGGCGCAGCAGATCCGCCGCCTGATCAAGAACGACTTCATGGCCGCGTTCAACGATGTCGACGTGATCCTCGGCCCAACCACGCCGAACCCGGCCTGGAAGCTCGGGGCCAAGAGCGCCGACCCGGTCGCCGCCTACCTCGAGGACGTCTACACCATCACCGCCAACCTGGCGGGCCTGCCCGGCCTGTCGATGCCGGCCGGCTTCGTCGATGGCCTGCCGGTGGGCGTGCAACTGCTGGCCCCGTACTTCCAGGAAGGCCGCCTGCTCAACGTCGCGCACCGGTACCAGCAAGTCACCGACTGGCACACCCGCGCCCCCAACGGCTTCTGAGGAATTCACACATGCAATGGGAAGTTGTGATCGGGCTGGAAATTCATACCCAGCTCGCCACCCAGTCGAAGATTTTCTCCGGCAGCGCCACCACCTTCGGCTCCGAGCCGAACACCCAGGCCAGCCTGGTCGACCTGGGCATGCCCGGCGTACTGCCGGTGCTCAACCAGGAAGCCGTGCGCATGGCGTGCATGTTCGGCCTGGCGATCGATGCCCAGATCGGGCCGCGCAACGTGTTCGCCCGCAAGAACTACTTCTACCCCGACCTGCCCAAGGGCTACCAGATCAGCCAGATGGACCTGCCGATCGTCGGCAAGGGCCACCTGGACATCGCCCTGGAAGACGGCACCATCAAGCGCATCGGCGTGACCCGCGCGCACCTTGAGGAAGACGCCGGCAAGAGCCTGCACGAAGACTTCAACGGCGCCACCGGCATCGACCTGAACCGTGCCGGCACGCCGCTGCTGGAGATCGTCTCCGAGCCGGACATGCGCAGCGCCAAGGAGGCCGTGGCCTACGTCAAGGCGATCCACGCGCTCGTTCGCTACCTGGGCATCTGCGACGGCAACATGGCCGAAGGCTCGCTGCGCTGCGACTGCAACGTGTCGGTACGACCGAAGGGCCAGGTCGAGTTCGGCACTCGCTGCGAAATCAAGAACGTCAACTCGTTCCGCTTCATCGAGCGCGCGATCAACAGCGAGATCCAGCGCCAGATCGACCTGATCGAGGACGGTGGCAAGGTAGTCCAGGAAACCCGCCTGTACGACCCGAACAAGGACGAGACCCGCTCCATGCGCAGCAAGGAGGAAGCCAACGACTACCGTTACTTCCCCGATCCGGACCTGCTGCCGGTGGTCATCGAGCCGAGCTTCCTCGACAGCGTGCGCGCCGCCCTGCCGGAGCTGCCCACGCAGAAAGTCGAGCGCTTCCAGAGCCAGTACGCGCTGTCGGCCTACGACGCCAACGTGCTGGCCTCCAGCCGCGAACAGGCCGAGTACTTCGAGCAGGTGGTGAAGATCGGCGGTGACGCCAAGCTGGCCGCCAACTGGGTCATGGTCGAGCTGGGCAGCCTGCTGAACAAGCTGGGCGTGGAAATCGACCAGTCGCCGGTCAGCGCCGAGCAGCTCGGCGGCATGCTGCTGCGCATCCGCGACAACACCATCAGCGGCAAGATCGCCAAGACCGTGTTCGAAGCCATGGCCGCCGGCGAGGGCGACGCCGACGCCATCATCGAGAGCAAAGGCCTCAAGCAGGTCACCGACACCGGTGCGATCGACAAGATGCTCGACGAGATGCTCGCCGCCAACGCCGAGCAGGTCGAACAGTACCGCGCCGCCGACGAGGCCAAGCGCGGCAAGATGTTCGGCTTCTTCGTCGGCCAGGCGATGAAGGCGTCGAAAGGCAAGGCCAACCCGGGGCAAGTGAACCAATTGCTCAAGGCCAAGCTCGAAGGGTAATCCCGATCTCAGGGCGGCCCGCTCCCACAGCTGATGTGGGAGTGGGTCGTCCTGCGATGATTCGCAGCAACCGCGGAGCCGCCGAATTGCCGAAGCGTTCCCTCACCACGCTTGCCCTGTTTTCCCTGCTCGCCGGCTGCGCCAGCCATGACATAGACCCTCGCGGCTATGACGAAAGCGGCACCGCCTCCTACTACGGCTCGCGCCATCACGGCAAACGCACCGCCAGCGGCGAACCCTTCAACCAGCATGGTCTCACTGCTGCCCACCGCAGCCTGCCGTTCGGCAGCCGGCTACTGGTCACCAACCTCGCCAACCAGCGCAGCGTGGTCGTCCGCGTCAACGACCGTGGGCCGCATACCCGTGGACGCCTGATCGACCTGTCACGCGCAGCGGCAGAAAAAATCGGCATGCTCCGTAGCGGAACGGCGCGAGTCCGGGTACAAGGTCTGAGCGATTGACCTGACAGGAGCCCTCGCCATTTTCGACCTGGCCACCCTCCCCACCTTCAGCCTCCTGCAACTGGGCCTGGGCCTGGTGCTGTTGATCATCGGCGCCGAGCTGATGGTCCGCGCCGCCTTGCGCCTGGCCGCGCGCCTGCATGTGCGGCCACTGATCATCGGCCTGAGCCTGGTAGCCTTCGGCAGCACCGCGCCACAGCTGACCGTCAGCCTGCAAGCCGCCTACCAGGGCGCGCCGGATGTTGCAGTCGGCAGCGTGATCGGCAGCAACATCTTCAATGTGCTGGTGATTCTCGGCCTGGCCGCGCTGATCATCCCCCTGCGGGTGTCACGCCAACTGGTACGCCTGGACATCCCGTTGATGATCATCGCCAGCGGGCTGGTCTACCTGCTGGCGCGCAACGGCCAGCTCGACCGGATCGAAGGCCTGGCGCTGTTGCTGGGCTTGCTGGTGTATCTGTTGATGCTCTGGCACCAGTCCCGCCATTACGCCCGCACCTATCCTGCGCCCAGGGTGGCCCACACCAGCCGCGCACGCTTCTGGAGCGCCATCGTGCTGCAGGTCCTGTTTGGCCTGGGCCTGCTCAGCCTGGCAGGGCACCTGCTGCTGGAAGCGGCAATCGAGGTCGCCACCGACCTGGGGTTGTCCGAACGGATCATGGGCCTGACCGTGGTCGCCGTCTGCACCTCGCTGCCGGAACTGGCCGCCGCACTGATCGCTGCCCTGCGTGGCGAGCGGGAAATCGCCGTGGGCACGGTGATCGGCAGCAACCTGTTCAACCTGCTGGCGGTCCTCGGGCTGACCGCGCTAGTCACCCCCGAGCCACTATCCATCTCGCCCAACGCGCTGGACTTCGACCTGCCGGTGATGCTCGGCGTCGCCGCGCTGTGCCTGCCAGTGTTCTACTCCGGCTACCGGGTCACCCGCGCCGAAGGCCTGGTGTTCCTGTGCCTGTACCTGGCCTACGGCCTGCACGTGGTGGCCTTCACCACCGGTTTGCCGCTGGCCGAGCGACTGGAGCGCCTGATGCTGTTCTACGTCCTGCCGGTGCTCGGTGTCGTGTTGCTGTTCACGACCGCCCGTGCCTGGCGTCGCCAACACTAAGGAAAACAACATGGCCGATTCGAAACAGACCGGCGAAGGCATTCGCCGCCAGGTGATGGGGGATGCCTTCGTCGACCGCGCCCTTGCCAACGCCAGCGCATTCACCCAACCACTGCAGGACTTCGTCAACGAGCATGCCTGGGGCAGTGTCTGGGCCCGCGATGGGCTACCGCTGAAGACCCGCAGCCTGATCACCCTGGCGACCCTGACCGCGCTCAAGTGCCCACAGGAACTCAAGGGGCATGTGCGCGGAGCGCTGAACAATGGCTGCACGGTGGAGGAGATCCGCGAGGCGCTGCTGCACTGCGCGGTCTATGCCGGAGTTCCGGCTGCGATCGACGCATTCCGCGCCGCACAGGAAGTGATCGACAGCTACCAGGGCGATTGAAAGGCATCGCCGGACAAGCGCGCTCCCCGCATGCGTGGGCGCGCTTGCCGCACGGTCAGGCCTGACGTGCCTTCTTCATGCGGAAGGCCACCCACAGCACCGCGATCCACGCTGGGATCAGCAACACCGAGATGCGGATCGGCGGCGTGAGGTACATCACCACCAGGATCAACCCGATGAACGCCAGGCACAGGTAGTTGCTCAGCGGGTGCCCCCAGCTGCGGTAGAACGGCGTGATGCCCGCCGCCAGCTTGGCGCGGCGGAACTTCAGATGGGTGATGCTGATGCTCGCCCAGTTGATCACCAGCGCCGAGACCGCCAACGCCATCAGCAAGCCGAAGGCCTCGCCCGGCATCAGGTAGTTGATCAGCACGCACAGGCCGGTGGCGAACGCCGACACCGCCAGCGCGGTCAGCGGTACGCCGCGACGGCTGACCTTGAGCAACTGGCGTGGCGCATCGCCCTGGGAGGCCAGGCCGAACAGCATGCGGCTGTTGGCGTAGACGCAACTGTTGTACACCGACAGCGCCGCAGTCAGCACCACGATGTTGAGGATGGTCGCCACCAGGTCACTGTCGAGGTTGTGGAAGATCATCACGAACGGACTACCGCCCTGTACCACCTTCTGCCACGGATACAGCGACAGCAGCACCGCCAGGGCCCCGATGTAGAAGATCAGGATGCGGTAGACCACCTGGTTGGTGGCCTTGGGGATGCTCTCGCGCGGGTTGGCCGCCTCGGCGGCGGTGATGCCGACCAGCTCCAGCCCACCGAACGAGAACATGATCACCGCCAGCGCCATGATCAGGCCACCGACGCCGTTGGGGAAGAAACCACCGTACTGCCACAGGTTGGCCACGCTCGCGTCGGGCCCGCCTTCACCACTGCCGAGCAGCCAGACGCCGAAGGCGATCATGCTGACGATCGCCACCACCTTGATCAGGGCGAACCAGAACTCCATCTCCCCGTACACCTTCACCTGGGTCAGGTTGATCGCGTTGATCACCACGAAGAAGATCGCCGCCGTGGCCCAGGTGGGGAAGTCCGGCCACCAGTACTGCACGTAGATACCCACCGCGGTGAGCTCGGCCATGCCTACCAGCACGTACACCACCCAGTAGTTCCAGCCCGAGACGAACCCGGCGAACTCGCTCCAGTACTGGTGGGCGAAGTGGCTGAAGCTGCCGGCGACCGGCTCCTCGACCACCATCTCGCCGAGCTGGCGCATGATCAGGAAGGCCATCAGGCCGGCGACGGCATAACCCAGCAACACCGAGGGGCCGGCCAGCTGGATGGTCTGGGCGATGCCCAGGAACAGCCCGGTGCCAATGGCACCGCCCAGCGCGATGAGCTGGATATGGCGATTCTTCAGCCCGCGCTGCAACCGCTCGGGCGTGCTCTGGTCTTGCATGAAATGTCCTTAAGGTGAGGCAGTGTTATAGGTTTTGCTTGCGTTGAACGGGCTAGATCCATCCACCCCATTGCAAGATGAAAATACCGACGTTGGTGGTGAGCGCCGCCATCAGTGTAGTGATCACGATGATCGACGCCGCCAGCTCGTGGTTACCATTGGCCGCCCGCGCCATCACATAGCTGGCCGCCGCCGTCGGGCTGCCGATGTAAAGGAACAGGATCCCCAGTTCGGCGCCACGAAAGCCGCACAACCAGGCGCCCAGGGTACCCAGCAGCGGCAGCCAGACCATCTTCGCCAGACTCACGTCCAGCGCCAGCCGGCCACTGTCGCGCAATGCCGCCATCGACAGGGTGCCACCGATGCAGATCAGCGCCAGCGGCAAGGTCATCTGCGCCAGGTAGTCGCCGCTGGTCAGCAACCAGTTGGGCAACGGCACCTGGCCGTAGGCCATGGGTGCGGCCAGCAGCACACTGATGATCAACGGATTGCCGAGGATACTTTTGCCGATACTCCACGGATCGGACTTCAGATCCGGGCTGTACACCGCCAGCACCACCGTCGACAGCGAGTTGTACATGAGGATCACCAGCCCGGCCAGCACCGCGCCGAGGGATATACCGTAGTCGCCATACAGGCTGGCCGCCAGTGCCAGGCCGATCACGCCATTGTTGCCGCGAAACGCGCCCTGGGTGTAGACGCCCCGGTCCGCCGGCGGACAGCGCCAGATCGCCAGGCCCCAGGCCAACCCGAAACAGACCAGGGTCGCGGCGATGAAATAGAGGATTACCCCAGGCTTCACCGCCGTCGCCAGGTCGGCATGGTAGATGCCGAGGAACAGCAGCGCCGGCATGCACACGTTGAACACCAGCGACGAGGCGACCTTGTTGAAGTGCTCGTCGATCAGCCGGATACGCCTGAGCAGCACGCCCATGAACAGCATGGCGAACACGGGGGCCGTGATGTTCAGTGTCTGGATGAGAAGGGCAAGCATGCAACGCGATCCTGAGGGTTTGCCGTTAGGGGGCCAATCATACGTCAGTGCCCGGAGCTACGCCCGCCACAGGTTGCAGTTGTCTGCACAAAGAGCTCTTGACGTAAGAAATTTCCTGAATATGATGACGAATACTGTATATGCATACAGTATCAAAATGGATTATCCAGACATTGCAAGGAGCAAATCATGTCAGGAATGCACACTACGCCCACGGCCGCCCAGGCCCAGGCTACCCTGGTCGTCGCCGACCTCGACCAACTGTTCGAACCACAAGGTGTCGCCCTCCCCGGCCCGGACAGCCACCTGGTGCTGGTCAT
Organism: Pantoea sp. Cy-639; assembly: GCF_011752525.1. Lineage (GTDB taxonomy): Bacteria > Pseudomonadota > Gammaproteobacteria > Pseudomonadales > Pseudomonadaceae > Aquipseudomonas. Next base: position 116,878 of record NZ_VWXI01000003.1, read on the forward strand.
GCATGGCCACCACACCATCAAGTATCACCGTCTTGCCGTGCCAGCGAACGCTGGCAAGCCAACTGGACGAGGGCCCGAGCTGTACTTCGAGGGCGCCGAGCACACCGCCATCGGCGACAACACACTGTTGCGCTTCGTTGCAGGCCAGCCTGGCATCCCCGCGCATCAGGCGCCGCTGCCACTTCCCAATGGCCTGACCCTGACCTACGGCCAGGTGATTGCCCTGGGCGGCGATTTCTACGGCCTGCCCGAGCGCCCCATCGCCGATGGCGCCAGCGAAGCCGAACGTATCGCTCGTTTCGCCCAGGCCTTCGACTCGCTGGCCCGCCTACCGGCCGCCAAGGCTGAAGCCGAGCAGATCCTCGCGGTCATGCAGGAGGAGGTCGGCGCGGCAAACCAGGCCATCAAGGACGGGCGACAGCCCCATGAGGCCTATGACGCCCTGGGCGACAGCCTGTCGGGACGCTGGAACCGCATCACCGGAGGCGGCAGCTTCGCCTCGGACTTCTTCCCCTTGGGCCGCTACCTGAAGTTGGCCGCCAGCAACTGGGATCACTTCGGCCGCTGGGCGCTGCTGGCCTACCAGGCTGGTCACGCCGCCGCCCTGCAGCAAGCCGTGAAGGCCCGTGCCAGTGGCAGCGAACGCGACCTGCAGGAGGCCTATGCGATGAACGCCTTCGCCGACCACTTCCTTACCGACCTGTTCTCCGCCGGCCACCTGCGGGTGCCACGCAAGGCGCTGGCCGACACGGTCACCCCGAGCGATGTCGGCTCGCTGATCTCGCGCTTCATGCATGACGAGGACAGCCAGTATGGCCTGGCCGTGCGCAATGCCGAGGGCGAACAATGGCGCGCCTATGGCGACAAGCGCTACTTCGACAGCGTCGATGTGGCCAACCGCCGTCAGGTGGGTCGCGCCGTGCAACGTTCGGCCGACGAGGTATTCCAGGCTTTCGCCGACGGTCGCGTGCCAGCCAGCACGGACTACGCCGCGCTGCGCCTGGTCCCGGACCTGCAAGCCGCCGAGCAGGACCTGGTGCCGGGCAACTTCGCCCCGCTCTACGTGAAGGACGCCAAGACCGTGCTGCGACGCAAGGACGTCAATGACCTCAATGATCGTCAGCGCACCGCCGACTGGTGGGGTTGGAGCACCTACCTGCTGCTCAAGGACTACAAACCGAACAAGCCCACCGGCTATATCGAAGCGCCCAACGGTTCGCCCACGATCAGCGGCTGGCAGCGTCATGAGCCGGATGGTCTCAACTGGCAACGAGGCAATGCCGTGCGTTACGCCTTCAGCGTGACCGAGCAGCTCAACGAATCGTACATCGGTCCGTGGAGCACCTACGCCGAGCTGACCGACCAGTTCCACCCAAGCGTGCAGGTGCCCCTGGACGGCAAGCAGCGTGGACGCAACCTGTTCCGCCAGTTCCGCGGCGGTTCACCGGAGCTGATCGCCAGCCTGGATGGCAAGAACACCACTTATATCGATCGCAACGCGTGACAAGGAGGTCACCGATGAACATCAGGATCAAGCTGGAGCTGGCTTCGGGCCAGTCGATGGAAGGTATGCCTCTGGAGCTGCTGCAAGGCGGCAAGGTCATCGGCCGGACGAAGGTGCCGGCGCAAGGACTGGTGACCTTCGAGGCACCGTCGGGGACAGGCCAGCTGGCGGTGCGCGTTGACCGCTCGGGGGCGAAAACAGCTTAACGCCCAGTGCCGCTGTCGCTGGGCAAGCCCGCTCCCACGAGGGTTCTCGGACCCAGTGGGGGCAGGCGCAGGCGTTTCGAGGTCAGCGCCGTACCGGGCGCTTCTGCAGCTTGCGCTGCAAGGTGCGCCGGTGCATGCCCAGCGCCCGCGCGGTGGCGGAGATATTGCCGTCGTGCTCGGTCAGCACGCGCTGGATGTGCTCCCACTGCAAGCGGTCCACCGACATCGGGTTCTCCGGCACCAGGCTGTCCAGGTCGGCATGCTCGGAGAGCAGCGCCGCCAGTACATCGTCGGCGTCAGCCGGTTTGCACAGATAGTTGCAGGCTCCTCGCTTGACCGCCTCGACCGCCGTGGCGATGCTCGAGTAACCGGTCAGGATCACCACGCGCATTTCCGGGTCCAGCTCCAGCAGCTTGGGCAGCAGCACCAGCCCGGAGTCTCCGTCCATCTTCAGGTCCAGCGTGGCGTAGTCCGGCACATCCTGCTGGGCCAGCACCAATCCTTCCTCGGCGCTCGACGCCGTGCTCACGCGAAAGCCGCGACGGCTCATGGCCCGGGCCATGACCCGGGTAAAGGTGGCGTCGTCGTCCACCAGCAACAGATGCGGCAGCTCTTCGCCTTCGACCTGGTTTTCTTCGCTCATCATTGATCTCCTCGCTTGCCATGGGGCAGGCGCAATTCGGTCAGGGTGCCACCCTGCTCATGACTATAGAGTTTCACCGAACCGCCCGCACGCGTGACGCTGGCCTTGCTCAAGAACAGGCCCAGGCCGAAGCCTTTGCCCTTGGTGGTAATGAAAGGCTTGCCGATGGCCTCGGCGATGGCCGGCGGTACGCCAGGGCCATGATCGCGGATGCTGATGACGATGTCCTGGGCATCCCAGTCCAGGCGTACCTCCAGGTCGTCGGGGCAGGCATCGGCGGCATTGTTCAACAGGTTCAGCAGGGCCTGGGTCAGGTCCGGTGGCGGCGTCAGTCGCGGCACCACGCCGTCGCGCAGACGCTGGAAGCGGTAGCTCGCCTCGGGGCGCATCAGGTGCCAGCGGTTGAGCGCCTCGTCGAGCCAGGCGGTGACGTCCTGTTCGACGATCGCCAGACGCCGGTTGGCCTCGGCGGCGCGCACCAACTGCTGCAGGGTTTCCTTGCACAGCTTGACCTGGTCCTGAAGGATCTGCAGGTCTTCCTGCAACAGGGGGTCGGCATGATCCTGGCGCATTTCGTTGAGCAGCACGCTCATGGTCGCCAACGGCGTGCCCAGCTCATGGGCGGCACCGGCGGCCTGGGTGGCCACGGCCAGCAGTTGCTCGTCGCGCAGGCTCTCTTCACGGCGCTCGGCACGCAGGTGCTCCTGACGGCGCAGTTCCTCGGCCATGCGCGCGGCGAAGAAGGTGATCACCCCGGCGGCCAAGGCGATGCTCAGCCACATGCCATAGACCTGCATGGTGTCTCGCGCCAGCGGCAGGGTTTCCAACGGATAGAACTGCACCAGCAGCAGGCTGTAGGCCACCAGGGCAATGCCTGAGAGCACCAGCGAGTAGATCCACGGCAGCGTCACCGCGGCAATCGCCAGCGGCACCAGGTAATAGGAGACGAAGGGGTTGGTCGAGCCACCCGAGTAATAAAGCAGGGCACTGTGGATCAGCAGGTCACAGGCCAGCTGCATCGCGTACTCCAGCTCGGTGACCGGCAGCGACAGGCGCAGGCGCAAGGCGGTGAAGGCGCACAGCAGCGAGGACAGTGCCAGCGTCACCGCCAGCGAAAACCACGGCAGGGGCAGCAGTTCGGTCCAGTAGGCCACGCCCACCGAGCCGGCCTGGGCCGCCAGGACGAGGATGCGGATGAAGGTCAGGCGCCAGAGGTTCTGACGTGTAGCGGACAGCGGATGTACGGCGGCGAGCATGAGCTCTCCCGATGAGTGCTCCAGGAAAATCGGCTGGAGTATACCGAAGCCAGGCGTCTCGCTGCAGTCATGCGGCAAAGCGCCACACTTTGTCACAAGTTCATGATGGCACTTTTGAACCCACTACACTCTCTCCGGTCCTATCGACCATGCGTGGAACGGATGTCCTTCCATGCCTTTCATTGCCAAGGAGCTCCCCATGCACATTTCCCGTCGCGGCGCCGCGTTCGCCCTGTCCTGCGGCATGCTCGCCAGCCTGCCGGCACTGGCCGCCGACGAGCCGCGCTACAACCAGGTGTCGCTGCGCGCCGAAGTCAGCAAGGAAGTGGCGCGTGACCTGATGGTCGTGACGCTGTACAGCGAAGCCCAGAACAGCGACCCGGGCAAACTGGCCAAGGAGATCACCGAGACCATGAACAAGGCGGTGCAACAGGCCCGTCAGGTCAAGGAAGTGAAGATCAGCCAGGGCAGCCGCAACAGCTACCCGGTATACGACAGCAAGGGCCAGAAGATCACCGGTTGGCGCGAACGCGCCGAACTGCGCCTGGAAAGCGCCGACTTCCCGGCCCTGTCCAAGCTCACCGGCGAGTTGCTGCAAGACCTCAAGATGGGCGGCATGGACTTCTCCATCGCCCCGGCTACCCGCAAGACCAGCGAGGACGCCTTGCTCAAGGACGCCGTGGCCGCGTTCAAGGCCCGCGCCCAGCTCGCCACCGAGGCTCTCGGCGGCAAGGGCTACAAGGTGATCAGCCTGAACCTCAACAGCAGTGGCTACCCACGCCCCTACCTGCGCAGCGCACCCATGGCGATGATGGCCAAGGTCGCCGACGAAGCCGCGCCGGCGCCGGATATCGAAGCCGGCACCAGCGAAGTGAACATGAGCGCCGATGGCCAGATCGAAGTGCTGATGCCCTGAACCCTCGATTGAATGTCCGAGGCGGTCAAAACCGTCTCGGACAGCAGTTTCAGACTCTTCCTACGCCCCAAATGGGTGCATCCTCTTGCTACTTCCCACCTGAAAAATCCCGCAAAAAGCCCATCCACGACCCTCGCAAACGATCAACATTCGCCAAAATTATACGGATGCGACATCCATGTACGTCCGTACCACCTATTTGACGCCAACCATCCCTCTGAGTGTTGCATTGGGAATAGCCCCTGCATAAGTATCCGCAGGTCGGCTCACGAGGCCGCCTCAATTCGAAAAATGACAACAATGAGGCCACCATGCTTAAACACGCAGTCATTCCGTTTCTGGTCGGCGCAGGCTTGCTAGCCGGCGCTCCCTCCGCCCTCGCCGCTACCAATCTGGTGTTCTGCTCCGAAGGCAGCCCGGCCGGGTTCGACCCTGGGCAGTACACCACCGGAACCGACTTCGATGCCTCCGCCGAGACCATGTTCAACCGCCTGACCCAGTTCGAGCGCGGCGGCACCAAGGTCATCCCGGGCCTGGCCACCAGTTGGGACGTCTCAGACGACGGCAAGACCTACACCTTCCACCTGCGCGACGGCGTCAAGTTCCACACCACCGATTACTTCAAGCCCAGCCGCACCTTCAACGCCGACGACGTGCTGTTCACCTTCAACCGCATGCTCGACAAGGACCACCCTTTCCGTAAGGCCTACCCCACCGAATTCCCTTACTTCACCGACATGGGCATGGACAAGAACATCGCCAAGGTGGAGAAGGTCGACGACCATACCGTCCGCTTCACCCTCAACCAGGTCGACGCCGCGTTCATCCAGAACCTGGCCATGAGCTTCGCCTCCATCCAGTCCGCCGAATACGCCGACCAGTTGCTCAAGCAGGGCAAGGCCGCCGAGATCAACCAGAAGCCCATCGGCACCGGGCCGTTCGTGTTCAACAAGTACCAGAAGGACGCGCTGATCCGTTACAAGGGCAACAAGGACTACTGGAAGCCCGAGGACGTGAAGATCGACAACCTGATCTTCGCCATCAGCACCGACGCCTCGGTGCGCATGCAGAAGCTCAAGAAGAACGAGTGCCAGGTCACCCTGTTCCCGCGCCCGGCCGACATCGCCCCGCTCAAGCAGGACCCGAAGCTGCAGATGCCTGAGCAGGCGGGCTTCAACCTCGGCTACATCGCCTACAACGTGATGGACAAGCTCAAGGGCAGCGATCAGCCCAACCCGCTGGCCCAGCTCAAGGTGCGCCAGGCCCTCGACATGGCCGTGAACAAGCCGCAGATCATCGAGTCGGTGTATCAGGGCGCCGGCCAGCTGGCGGTCAACGCCATGCCGCCGACCCAGTGGTCCTACGACACCACCATCAAGGACGCCAAGTACGATCCGGAAAAGGCCCGGCAACTGCTCAAGGAAGCCGGCATCAAGGAAGGCACCGAGATCACCTTGTGGGCCATGCCGGTGCAGCGCCCTTACAACCCCAACGCCAAGCTGATGGCCGAGATGCTGCAATCGGACTGGGCCAAGATCGGCATCAAGGCCAAGATCGTCAGCTACGAGTGGGGTGAGTACATCAAGCGCTCCAAGGGCGGCGAACAAGGCGCCATGCTGATCGGCTGGAGCGGCGACAACGGTGACCCGGACAACTGGCTGGGCACCCTTTATGGCTGCGACGCCATGGACGGCAACAACTTCTCCAAGTGGTGCTACAAACCCTACGACGACCTGATCAAGCAGGCCAAGGCCACGCCCGACCAGGCCAAGCGCACCGAGCTATACAAGCAGGCGCAGCACATCCTCAAGGAACAGTTGCCGATCACCCCGATCGCCCACTCCACCGTGTATCAACCCATGAGCACGTCCGTGAAGGACTTCAAGATCAGCCCCTTCGGCCTGAACTCCTTCTACGGGGTCAGCGTGGACAAGTAACGACTGTGTCCGTCCTGTCGCTACGGCTGGCGACAGGACGATGACAGGGTCGGGCGATACGTAGGGTAATTCCCTCACGCTCGCCAGAACTTACCCGCACCCGAACCAGTATCCGAACCCTGGCTCCCACATCCTGACGCCCCTATCGTCAGGAACGGGATGCCACAGCCGCGTATTGCCTGCGCGGCCAGAACTTACACGGACAACGGACAAAGGATCTGCCATGCGCCTCCACCTGCTGAGTCCCACCCTGATCGCCCTTGGCCTGCTGAGCCAGGCGCCGACCAGCCTGGCCAACAACCTGGTGTTCTGCTCCGAAGGCAGTCCGGCCGGGTTCGACACCGCCCAGTACACCGCGGCCACCGACAACGACGCCGCCGAACCGATCTACAACCGCCTCGTCGAGTTCGAACGCGGCGGCACCGCCGTGCAGCCCGGCCTGGCCACCGACTGGCAGGTCTCGGAAGACGGCCTCGCCTACACCTTCCACTTGCGCCCTGGCGTGAAGTTCCACGGCAACAAGACCTTCAAGCCGACCCGCGACTTCAATGCCGACGACGTGCTGTTCACCTTCAACCGCATGCTCGACAAGAACCACCCTTTCCGTAAGGCCTACCCCACCGAATTCCCATACTTCATCAGCATGGGACTGGACAAGAACATCGCCAAGGTCGAGAAGACCGACCCGCTGACCGTGGTGTTCACCCTCAACAGCGTCGATGCCGCGTTCATCCAGAACATCGCCATGGCCTTCGCCTCGATCCTCTCCGCCGAATATGCCGAACACCTGCTGACCAGCGGCAAGCCCAGTGACATCAACCAGAAGCCGATCGGCACCGGGCCGTTCGTGTTCCAGCGTTATCAGAAGGATGCGCAGATCCGCTACAAGGGCAACAAGGAGTACTGGGCGCCGGAGCGCGTGAAGATCGACAACCTGATCTTCTCCATCAACGTCGACCCATCGGTACGCATCCAGAAACTGCGCAAGAACGAATGCCAGGTCACCCTGCACCCGCGCCCCGCCGACCTGCCGGCGCTCAGGCAGGACGACAAGCTGCAGGTCCTGCAGCAGCCCGGTTTCAACCTCGGCTACATTGCCTACAACACCCAGCATCCGCCCTTCGACCGGCTCGACGTGCGCCAGGCCATGGACATGGCGGTGAACAAGCAGGCGATCATCCAGGCCGTCTACCAGGATGCCGGCCAGGTGGCGGTCAACGCCATGCCGCCGACCCAATGGTCATATGACACGTCGCTCAAGGACGCGCCCTTCGATCCGGCAAAGGCCAGGCAGATGCTCAAGCAGGCCGGCGTCAAGGAAGGCACCGAGATCACCCTGTGGGCCATGCCGGTCCAACGCCCCTACAACCCCAACGCCAAGTTGATGGCCGAGATGCTCCAGGCCGACTGGAACAAGCTCGGCTTCAAGGTGCGCATCGTCAGCTACGAGTGGGGCGAGTACCTCAAGCGCATGAAAAGCGGCGAGCACGACATCGCCCTGATCGGCTGGACCGGCGACAACGGCGACCCGGACAACTGGCTCGGCACCCTGTTCAGCTGCGGCGCCATCGGCAGCAACAACTACTCGCTGTGGTGCGACGCGCAATACGACACCCTGGTGAACAAAGCCAAGCAAGTCACCGATCGCGACCAGCGCATCGCCCTCTACCAACAAGCCCAGCAACGCCTCAAGCAACAGGTGCCGATCACCCCGGTGGCCCATTCCACGGTCAACCAGCCCCTCAGTGCCAACGTCAAGGACTTCAAGGTCAGCCCCTTCGGACGCAACGTTTTTTCCGGCGTCAGCATCGATTGACCCTGCATCGCGGGCCGGGAGTGCGACCCACTCCCGCGACCGCGTGCAGCCCGGATTTGCCTGGCGACCCCATGGCAGATGACAGCAACACCGCGTTACCGCAGCACACCCGGCCCACAAGGCCGGGGGATAACTAAAAAAATATAAAGGGAGCTTTCATCTTGAGACGTACCACCACAACCACCGCACTGGCCTTGTCCGTCGGCGCCTTTTGCGCCCTCGCCCAGGCCGAACCCGCCAGCCAGGACTTTGTCCCGGTCACCGTGAAATCGACCAGCGAACAGGCCGAGGCCAAGGGCTTCCTCGACGGCCAGAGCCTGTCCGGCACCACCCGCAACTGGTACGCCCACGAACGCGCCACCCGCGCGCCACTGTGGAAGTACTACAAGGGCGACGGCAGCCGCCACCCGACCCACAGTCGTAACAACTGGGTGCAGGGCACCATCCTCAACTACAGCTCGGGCTTCACCGAAGGCACCGTGGGCTTCGCCGTCGAGGCCGCGGCCTACAACGCCATCGCCCTCGAACGTGGCCGTGGCGACGTGGCCGGCCCCAACAACCGCACCCTGACCCACAGCGACGGCGATGTGATCGGCCAGTGGAGCAAGATGGGCCTGGGCAACGTCAAGGCCCGGGTGTCCAACACCACCCTGACCCTCGGCCGCCAGTCGGTAGATACGCCGATGGTCGCCTACATCGGCAACCGCGCCCTGCCCTCGAGCTTCCAGGGCGCGTTCCTGCACAGCGCCGAGTTCGACAACCTGTCCTTCGACCTGGGCACCTTCGACCGTGTCTCGCCGCGTACCGAGCAAAGCCTGAGCAAGTTCCGCAGCGAGTATGGCGCCGCCGGCGTCGAGACCGACCGCGTCAGCACCGCCGGTATCAACTACCAGCCGCTCAAGAGCCTGACCACCAGCTTCTACGCCACCAAGGTCGAGGACTTCTGGAACCAGTACTACGTCGGCGCCAACCATGTGCTGGGCGACAGCTCGGTGCTGAGCCTGACCACCGGTCTGAACTACTACAAGACCGTGGACGAAGGCCGCAAGAAGATGGGCGAGATCGACAACGACACCTACAGCCTGTCGTTCGGCCTGACCCACCAGGCCCACACGCTGTCCGCCTCCTGGCAGCAGGTCAACGGCAACGAGTACTTCGACTACCTGCACGAGACCAACGGCATCTACCTGGCCAACTCCCTGCTGTCGGACTTCAACGGCCCCAACGAGAAGTCGCTGCAGATCAGCTACGTGCTGAACATGGCGCCCTACGGCGTGCCAGGCCTGAAGTTCAACCTCTACAACGCCCGCGGCTGGGGTATCGACGGTACCCATTACAAAGGCACCGCCTATGACGTGCGCGGCATGGACGGCGAAACCCACTACGAGTGGGGCATCGGCACCAGCTACGCGGTACAGAGCGGCCCGCTGAAGGACACCAGCATCCGCGCCACCTACACCGCGCACCGTGCCAGCAAGGCCCAGGCCGACGGCAGCCTCGACGAGTTCCGCCTCGTCACCACCATTCCGTTCAACATTCTCTGACCGCTGCCGCCACGGCCCGACTCCCCACGGGCCGTGGCGGCTACGCTGGAACAATGACTGCAGGGAGGTTCCATGAAATCGTTACCGCTACGCGCTGCCCTGGCAGCGGTCATCCTGGGCGCAGCGTCGAACCTGGCGGCCAAGCCACTGGTGGTGTGCACCGAGGCAAGCCCGGAAGGCTTCGACACCGTCCAGTACACCACCGCCGTCACCGCCGATGCCTCGGCCGAGGCCCTCTTCAATCGCCTGGTCGACTTCAAGCCCGGGACCACCGAGATCCAGCCGGCCCTGGCCGAGCGCTGGGACATCAGCCCGGACGGGCGGGTCTACACCTTCCACCTGCGTGAAGGGGTCAAGTTCCACACCACCGACTATTTCACCCCGACTCGCGACTTCAACGCCGACGACGTGCTGTGGAGTCTCAATCGCCAGCTTCGGCCGGATCACCCCTGGCACGACAAGACCAGCATCGGCTACCCCTATTTCGAGAGCATGGCCTTCAAGGAACTGCTCAAGTCGGTGGAAAAGACCGACGACCACACCGTGGTGATCACCCTCAATCGGCCCGAGGCGCCCTTCCTGCGCGACCTGGCCATGGCCTTCACCTCGATCTACTCCGCCGAATACGGCGACCAGTTGCTCAAGGCTGGCAAGACCGGCGACCTCAACAGCAAGCCGATCGGCACCGGGCCGTTCGTGTTCCAGCGCTACAGCAAGGATGCCCAGGTCCGCTACAAGCCCAACCCGGACTACTTCCGCGGCAAGCCGCCGAGCGACGGGCTGATCTTCGTCATCGCCACCGACAGCAACGTGCGCCTGCAGAAGCTGCGCGCCAATGAATGCCAGATCGCCCTGTACCCCAAGCCTGACGACGTACCGGGCATCAAGACCGATCCCAAGCTCAAGGTCGCCGAGATCGAGGCGCTGGTCACCGCCTACATCTCGATGAACACCGAGCACAAGTACCTGAGCGACGTGCGCGTGCGCAAGGCGATCGACATGGCCTTCGACCGCCAGACCCACGTCGACCAGCTGTTCGGCAAGGGCAATGCCCTGGTCGGGGTCAACCCCTATCCGCCGACCCTGATCGGCTACAACACCGACAACAAGAACCCGCCCCATGACCTGGACAAGGCCCGCGCCCTGCTCAAGGAAGCCGGCGTGCCGGAAGGCACGGTGATCACCCTGTTCACCCGCAACGGCGGCGGCCCGACCAACCCCAACCCGCGCCTGTCCGCCGAAATGCTGCAGTCCGACCTCGCCAAGATCGGCATCAAGCTCGACATCCGCGTGATGGAGTGGGCCGAAATGCTGCGTCGCGCCAAGAAGGGCGAGGCCGACCTGGTCTCGGCGGGCTGGGCCGGCGACAACGGCGACCCGGACAACTTCCTCACTCCCATGCTCAGCTGCGATGCGGCAAAGAGCGGCGAGAACTACGCACGCTGGTGCAACCCGAAATTCCAGGACCTGATCACCCGGGCCCGCGAGGTGATCGACAACGACGAGCGCGCCAAGCTCTATAACGAGGCTTTGGCGGTGTACGATGAGGACCAGCCCTGGATCAGCATGGCCCACCCGAAGATGTTCACCGCCATGCGCGAGAACGTGGAGGGGTATGTGATCAACCCACTGACCAACAACAACTTCGCCACCACCAAGGTGAAGTAGAACAACAACGACCGCCGGCAGCCTGCACGGGAGCCGGCGGCACTGCCTTTACCGGCTGGATGAGGTACCCACGAAAATGTTGAGTTTTATTGCCCGGCGCCTGGGCTTGTTGATTCCGACCTTCTTCGGCATCACCCTGCTGACCTTCGCGCTCATACGCCTGATCCCCGGCGACCCGGTGGAAGTGATGATGGGCGAACGCAGGGTCGACCCCGAAATGCACGCCCAGGCCATGGAGCGCCTAGGCCTGAACAAACCCTTGCCGGTCCAGTACCTGGACTACATCGGCAAGCTCGCCCACGGTGACCTCGGCGAGTCGCTGCGCTCGCGTGAAAGTGTCTGGGGCGAATTCTCCACGCTGTTCCCGGCCACCCTCGAACTGTCCATGGCCGCCCTGCTGTTCGCCGGCGTCGTCGGCCTGCTGGCCGGCGTGATCGCCGCGCTCAAGCGTGGCTCGCTGTTCGACCACGGGGTGATGGGCATCTCGTTGGCGGGCTATTCAATGCCCATCTTCTGGTGGGGCCTGATCCTGATCATGTTCTTCTCCGTGAGCCTGGGCTGGACCCCTGTCACCGGGCGCATCGACGCGCTCATGGATATCGAGCCGAAGACCGGCTTCATGCTCATCGACAGCCTGCTCAGCGATGAGGAAGGGGCATTCAAGGACGCGCTGAAGCACCTCATCCTGCCGGCCATCGTCCTGGGCACCATCCCGCTGGCGGTGATCGCCCGCATGACCCGCTCGTCGATGCTCGAAGTGCTGCGCGAGGACTACATCCGTACCGCCCGCGCCAAGGGCCTTTCGCCCGCCCGTGTGATCTTCATCCATGGCCTGCGCAACGCGCTGATCCCGGTGCTCACGGTGGTCGGCCTGCAGGTCGGCACGTTGCTGGCCGGCGCCGTGCTCACCGAAACCATCTTCTCCTGGCCGGGCATCGGCAAATGGCTGATCGAAGCCATCGGTGCACGCGACTACCCCGTGGTGCAGAACGGCATCCTGTTGATCGCCTGCATGGTGATCCTGGTCAACTTCGTCGTGGACATCCTCTACGGCCTGGTCAACCCACGCATTCGCCATCAGCGCTGAGGATTCCATCATGACCAGCCCGATCCCGAAGTCAGTCACCCCGTCCAGCGCGGTTGACCAAAGTTTGCTCTACCCTTCGCCGTACAAAGAGTTCTGGCAGGCCTTCTCGCGCAACAAAGGCGCAGTCGTGGGCCTGCTGTTCATGTGCCTGGTGGTGTTCTGCGCCTTGTTCGCCCCGTGGATCACGCCGCACAACCCCAGCGAGCAATACCGCGATTTCCTGCTCACCCCGCCGGCGTGGCTGGAAGGTGGCACCTGGCAGTTCATCCTCGGCACTGACGAACTGGGCCGCGACCTGCTTTCCCGCTTGATTCAGGGCGCACGCCTGTCGATGCTGATCGGCCTGTCGTCGGTGGTGATATCGCTGATCCCCGGTATCTTCCTCGGCCTGCTCGCCGGCTTCTTCCCACGGCTCATCGGCCCCTCGATCATGCGCCTGATGGACGTGATGCTGGCGCTGCCTTCGCTGCTGCTGGCCGTCGCCATCGTCGCCATCCTCGGCCCAGGCCTGATCAACACGGTGATCGCCATCGCCATCGTCTCGCTGCCGTCGTACGTACGCCTGACCCGCGCCGCGGTGATGGGCGAGCTGAACCGCGACTACGTGACCGCCGCGCGCCTCGCCGGTGCCAGCCTGCCACGGCTGATGTTCATCACCGTGCTGCCCAACTGCATGGCGCCGCTGATCGTCCAGGCCACCTTGAGCTTCTCCTCGGCGATTCTCGATGCCGCGGCCCTGGGCTTCCTCGGCCTCGGCGTGCAACCGCCGACCCCGGAGTGGGGCACCATGCTGGCCTCGGCCCGCGACTACATCGAACGCGCCTGGTGGGTGGTGAGCCTGCCCGGCCTGACCATTTTGCTCAGTGTGCTGGCAATCAACCTGATGGGTGACGGACTGCGCGACGCGCTGGACCCGAAACTCAAGAATGCCGCCTGAGGAGATCGCCATGTCACTGTTGCAGATCAACAACCTGAACGTGCGCTTCGGCGACGCCAACGCGGTACCCGTGGTCGATGGCCTGGACCTGGCGGTGGACGCCGGCGAGATCCTCGCCATCGTCGGCGAATCCGGCTCCGGCAAGTCAGTCACCATGATGGCCCTGATGGGCCTGATCGATGCGCCCGGACGCATCACCGCCGATGCGCTCAACTTCGACGGCACCGACATGCTCAAGCTCAGCGGCCGGCAACGGCGCAAAGTGGTGGGCAAGGACATCGCCATGGTCTTCCAGGACCCGATGACCGCGCTCAACCCCAGCTATACCGTCGGCTACCAGATCGAGGAGGTGCTGCGCCAGCACCTTGGTCTCAAGGGCAAGGCCGCGCGCCAGCGCGCGCTGGAGCTGCTGAAGAAGGTCGAGATCCCGGCCGCCGAAAGCCGCCTGGACGCCTATCCGCACCAGTTGTCCGGTGGCATGAGCCAGCGCGTGGCGATCGCCATGGCCATCGCCGGCGAGCCCAAGCTGCTGATCGCCGACGAACCGACCACCGCGCTGGACGTGACCATCCAGGCGCAGATCATGGAACTGCTGGTCAACCTGCAGAAGGAGCGCAACATGGCGCTCATCCTGATCACCCACGACCTGGCCGTGGTCGCCGAAACCGCCAAGCGTGTGTGCGTGATGTATGCCGGCCAGGCCGTCGAAGTGGGCCAGGTGCCGGAGTTGTTCGACATTCCTGCCCATCCCTACAGCGAAGCGCTGCTGGCGGCGATTCCCGAGCACAGCATCGGCGCCGAGCGCCTGGCCACCCTGCCCGGCATCGTCCCCGGCCGCTATGACCGGCCGCAGGGCTGCCTGCTGTCGCCACGCTGCCCCTATGTGCAGGAGAGCTGCCGCCGGCAGCGTCCAACCCTCGACCCGCAGGCTCACAGCCTGGTGCGTTGCTTCTATCCGCTGAACCAGGAGGTGGCGTGATGGCCGTCGTTCTTTCCGCCCGCGAGCTGACCCGCCACTACGAAGTCTCCCGCGGCCTGTTCAAGGGCCACGCGCTGGTCCGTGCGCTCAACGGCGTGTCGTTCGAACTGGAGGCCGGCAAGACCCTGGCCGTGGTGGGCGAGTCCGGCTGTGGCAAGTCCACCCTGGCCCGCGCCCTGACCCTGATCGAGGACCCGTCCTCCGGCTCGCTGCAAATCGCCGGCCATGAGGTCAAGGGCGCCAGCAAGGAGCAGCGCAAGCAGTTGCGCCGCGACGTGCAGATGGTGTTCCAGAGCCCCTACGCCTCGCTCAATCCACGGCAGAAGATCGGCGACCAACTGGCCGAGCCGCTGCTGATCAACACTTCGCTGAGCAAGGCCGAGCGCCGCGAGAAAGTGCAGAAGATGATGGAGCAGGTGGGCCTGCGCCCCGAGCACTACCAGCGTTATCCGCACATGTTCTCCGGCGGTCAGCGTCAGCGCATCGCCCTGGCCCGGGCGATGATGCTGCAACCCAAGGTGCTGGTGGCGGACGAACCGACTTCGGCGCTGGACGTGTCGATCCAGGCCCAGGTGCTGAACCTGTTCATGGACCTGCAGAAGGAGTTCAACACCGCCTACGTGTTCATCTCCCACAACCTGGCGGTGGTGCGCCATGTGGCCGACCAGGTGCTGGTGATGTACCTGGGGCGCCCTGCGGAGATGGGGCCGAAGGAGGATATCTACGAGAAGCCGCTGCACCCCTATACCCAAGCGCTGCTGTCGGCGACACCGGCGATTCACCCGGACCCGCTGAAGCCGAAGATCCGCATTGCCGGTGAGCTGCCCAACCCACTGAATCCACCGGATGGGTGTGCGTTTCACAAACGTTGCCCGCATGCGACAGAGCGCTGTGCCACGGAGGTGCCGGCGTTGCGTCAGGTGAGTACCCGGCAGGTGGCTTGCCATTATGCCGAGCAGTTCCTCTAGATCGGCGTGAGCTTCTTCGCGGGTAAACCCGCTCCCACAGGTCTTGCGCAGCATTCGAAATCTGTGCAGTCCCTGTGGGAGCGGGTTTACCCGCGAAGGGCCGCAAAGCGGCCCCGGTATTTCAGTGCTGCCACGCATGCATTTCTCTCTTAGCTCCTACGACTCTACGCTCATCCTGACATTGTTATCTTCATAATATTTTTCCGTATAGCGACCTTTCCCCAAGGTTGTCTCACCGTGCACCGCTTACCAATTTCTGCCCTCATCCGTCACCTCGCTGATCTTTACGGTTCTATTGATGAAAGAGAGCTTGTCATCAACCAGCTCACACACAACCAATCCATTATCTTGTAGAAATTTGAAAAGATATCGAAAACCTTCCTCTGCACGCAGCTGCCACGCTGGCATTTCTGAGTAGGCACCAACTATTTCATCTACATTCCAAAGAATATAATCATCCATATTACGGCCTCCTCACAAGTTCAGAAATCCCGACAACTGTCACCAGATCCCCTGTGGCCCTGTCTTTCACAAACGTTCCACCTTTGGCTCTAATCCTAATTCCTTTCTAAATATGCGCCTGTTTGTCAGCGGCCATGCTGGCAACCTCATACGCAGTGGCCTGCCTACTTTCAATCACTACAATATCCGCACACCGGCGTTCTTTCACATCAGTATCGACAACCGACCTTCTGTCAGATCCGCGCAAGTAACACTCACTCTGGATTAATGGACACCGGTATACTCGCGCAGTAGGTTGTTACGACGCCGGGCGCTTTCCAACTGACGGCCCTGAGAAAGTATGCGCAATTCAGAAAAGCGAACCACATATTGATTACAACCACAATAGGCTGCCTTCCTTAGTCGTTAAACTTTTCTTATCTCAGCTAACGCTTTTTCTAGCAAGCTGAGATTGGTAGGGTCATTAATTATTTTTTTTGACTTGGCCCACCTATGCACAGCACTCCTTGGCCCATCAACCAGTTTATTGCCCTCTTCAGTTATCTCACTATTCATAATAATTCGTTTCACTACCCGCCCATCCTCATCTGTAACTCGGCATGTCAACAAATTATTACGCTCGAGAAAAACGAACAGGCTTTCCATCGCAATTTTTATGCTCTTTTGCCAATCCGGAGCACTTTCATACGACGCCACTAGCATATCTATATCCCAAACGGGATAATCATCAGTCATCACAACCTCCTTTCGACTTTAGACAACCCAGCTCCCCAGTAGACCTATCTTTAACAAACGTCCCACCTTTTCCGAGAATTCGACTTTCTTTCTGTTGCTGCTCAATCTTAGATGCAGTCAAGCTCGTCACTTCGTAAGTCGTTGCCTGCCCATTTTCAATAACAGCTGTATCAACCCTACGCCGCTCACCTGTTTTTGGATCTTTGGCAGATTTCCCGCTCGCATCTCGCAAGTAGCACTCACTTTGTATCGTCGCATTCGGATGCTTCGTTTTAATCTCTGCATTAAATTCCTGGTGACGACGATCTCCCTCAACCGCGTTCTTGATCCGCTCCAACCCCCACGGATCAATCCAATCAGTCGGGTTCGGCACATACTGATAGAGGTTGAAGCCGCCCAGATAGCTGATAGGATCCTGGCTGACAAACCGCCCAACCTTCGGATCATAGTACCGATAGCGGTTGTAATGCAGCCCTGTCTCATGTTCGTGGTATTGACCCTGGAATCGAATCGGGTTGGTCATCCCGACCTGCTTGGCCCATTCCGACCGTGCCTCGCGCATTTCACCCCAGGCCTTGTACAGCGCAACCCACGCTGCCTCACCGTTGTGGTCGGTGAACTCCATCGGTGTGCCGAGGTGATCGCACTGGTACCAGGCAATCGCATCAATCGGAAGCGGCTTGACCTCGTGTAGCCACAGCGGGTCCTGGTCTATGTCGTATTCGCGACCACGCCAGTCCGGCTGGCGCAGCAAACGAATCGGTTCCTTGCGCAGCGCCTGGACAACCGGCACAAAGCTGCCCGGCTCGTACAGGTAGTGCACCGTGCGCCCGGTATCGCCTTCATCCTGCGGCGGGGAGCTTTCCCAGGCGAGGTTATCGCCATCCCAACCGAAAAGGGTGAAGCCACAACCGAGCTCACGCTGGCGCTTGGCACGCTGCATCTGGTTCCAACCCGTGCCGGCTTCGGGCCTGTCCCAGAAATGTGCGACGGACGCCTTCTGTAAGCGCCGACCCAAGGCGTCGTAGCTGTAATCGACTTTGAGCTTGTCGTCGTTGTAGCTGACCAGACGGTCGAACAGATCCCAGGTGAATTGGGCATGCGCGCCGTTGTGCAGGCGATGGATCAGGTTGCCGCGTTCGTCGTACTTGTAGTGGGTCCCGGCGTACTCGCGCAGCAGGTTGTCCATCAGCTTGTTACGGCGCGGGTCGCTTTCCAGCGGACGGTTGAGCTCTTGGGTCTTCTCGTCGAGAAGGTTACCCGCCGGATCGAAGTCAAACGTCTCGACGCCCAAACGGCTGGTGGCTTGCAGCAGGCGGCCAACCGGGTCGTACTGATAGGCCAGATGACCACGGCGGCTGTCCTGGATATCGGTCAGTTGGCCCACAGCATCGTATTGATACTGACGCTTGAGCATCGTGGACGTGCCATCATGGCTGCCCAGCAATTGCTCCTGCAGGCGCCCTGCCGGGTCCCAGGCCTGGGTCTGCATCAGCTTGTTGCCCTGATGCCGCACCACTTCGCGGTGCAGGTCATCGCGCTCGAAGGCCAACAGCTCATGCTGGTCGAGGGTCATGCCCAGCACATGACCGCTGCCGTAGGTGAGCGTGCTGACCTTGTGGCCGTCGGGGCGAATGGTGGACGTGCGCAGGTTCAGCGCGTCGTATTCATGCTTCCACACCGCGACCATCGGTACATCGGTCTTCAGGTAGTACTGATGCTCGCGAGTCAGGTTGCCCGCCTCATCGAAGAACCATTGCAGCTTGCTTTCGGCGTTGACCGCCTGGATCAGCTTGCCGTTGCCGTCATAGGCAAAGGTCTCTTCCTGGCGCTGGTCTCCCAGGGCGGCCACGCGTGACGTCAGGCGGCCCACGGCATCGAAGGAGAAGTCCATGCAGCGTTGGCCCACATACGTGCTGGCCAGGCGACCGGTGTTCGGGTCGTAGCGATAGCGCGTCACCAAGCCGTCGAAGCCTTTCTCTTCCAGCAGGCGCCCCAAGGGGTCGTAGAGGAAGGTGGCCTTGCTGTCGTTCTGGTTCTCCAGCCCGATCAGGCGACCCAGCTTGTCCCAGCGGTAGCGCAGGGTCCGTTCGCTGGCGTCCATGCGTTCGACCAGCATGCCGGCGACGTTGTAGCTCCAGGTAGTGCAGCGATCCAGCGCATCGACGTGGGCCAGCAGGCGGCCTTCGGCATCGCGTTCGAAGCGCTCTTCGGTGTTGTCCGGATGAGTGATCTTCGACAGTTGGCCGGCCTTGTGTTCATAGGCCGTCTTGTTGCCAGCGGCATCGATGAACGCCACCAGATGGCCGAAATCGTCATAGACCCACTGGCTGATCTTGCCCGAGCAGTCGCTGTACTCGATCAGTTGATCCGCTGCGTTGTACGCCAGCTTTTTCTCGTTGCCGTTGGCATCCTTGATCGCCTTGACGAGGCCCGAAGGCGTGTAGGCATATTCGGTCTTGTTGCCCAATGGGTCGACGGTCTCGACCAGATTGCCCTTCTGGTCGTAATCACGCAGCCACAAGCCGCCCTCGGCGTCACGCATCTTGATCAGGTGACGGCGACCGTCGTAGGCGAAGTTCGTCTGGCTATGGTCCGGGCGGATATGGCGGATCACACTGCCTTGGTCGTCGAAGTCGTAGCGGTCTTCGCTACCGTCGGCGTGCACGTGGCGCACGATGTGCTTGCGCTCGTCGCGAAAGATCCACTCCGAACGCTCGTCCGGATGGCGGATGCGGTACAGGTAACCGAGGATGTCGTAGTAGTACCAGGTCTCCTGGCCGTGGGCGTCAGTGACGTAGGTCAGGCGGATGTGCTCGTCCCACTCCAGGCGGGTGTCGAAACTGCCGTCGTCGGCCCACTCGCGGATGGCCTTGGCGTGAGCGCTGCTGCCTTCCCACTTCAGGTTCATGCCGCGGCCGGTGCGGTCGGTGTAACGGGTGACCAGGTGATGCTGATACTGGTAGTGCCAGGCGGCACCGTATTCATCCTGGGCAGCGATCAGGTCGCCCTGCTCGTCGTAGTGGTAGGCGCACAGCTGGCGAACGGGCTGGCCATCGCGCATTTCCCACAGGCCGGCGATATGGCCATGCTCGTCGATCAGGGTGCCGAGGTGGCGATGCACATTTTTCACATCGCCGAGGTAGGTGACGATGTCCGACAGCACGGGGCGATCATTGTGACGATGCTCGTAATGCAGCATGCAGCCGGCGCCAGTCTCCAGGGTGATCTTGTGCAGGTAATAGCGCTCGCCAACCCGCAGGTAGTGCTCCTTGCGGTTGAAGCCACGGCAGATGACCAGCTCGTTTTCACGGCTGCGCACCAGCAGCAGGTCTTCAATGCCATTGAACAGCGCCTTGTCCACTTTCGGCAGCTCGAAGGCGTGGCTGCGACCGTCGAAGTCATGGAACAGCAGGCCCTTGCCGACCACATCGATGCAGGTCGTGAACTCGGTCACCCAGCGGGCGCCCAGGTTGCCCTGGTCGTACTCGGCCAAGCGCGAGTGGTAGACACGCTGCCATTCCAGAGGGAAGGCGCCAGGCAAACTGAAGTCGGTGTGGATGAGGAATTCGGAACCGAGGGCGAAGTCGATACTGAAGTCCGATTTCGCCTTGGGGCCTTTCGGGCAGCCGTCTATGAGCGGGCTGGAGGTCCCTTGAGCCTTGGCCTGGGACTGGCTGACAGCCAGTTCTCCCCTGCTCTGCTCGCGCTCCACCCGGGTCACTTTGTCTGGCTTGGCAACGGCGGGCTGCCCATGCCTGTTGCGCTTGCGATAGCCCTTCACCACCCCATCAAGCACTGTCAGCATCCAGCCGATGCTCATTTGCATTGCAGGGTCCGCCAGCTTGTTCAACTGGGTGGCCATTTCCCCACTCAGCGCACGCAGCTGTCCGGTGTTGGCCAGCACGGTCTTCTTGATCTCGTCGGGCAGCAGGTTGCTGGTAACGCTGTTGGCCAGCCCCTTACCTGCCGCCTTGTAGGCACTATGCACTGCACCGAAGAAGTTGCTGATCGCGGCTTTAGGGTTGTTGAGCAACTGGTCGCCCGCCGCCGCCATCTGCCGGCTCACCGCTGCTTGGTCGCCCTTGGCGTCGAGCTGGCCCAGCACGACTTTCTCCAGGCCACCGGCGATCTCGTCAGTCATCTTGATACCGAGGTCACCCGCATCCTTGAGGATGCCAGCAATCTTCGGCTGGGCCTGGATCACGAAGTCATCGAGGGTGCCAGCGATGGTTGCATTGAGATGCCCCATCAGGACGGTGATCAGCGAATCCCCCAGCAGCATCCTGGTGCTGTTGCGCAGCTCCTGGCGCACCAGGAACAACGTCGGCCGCAGGCTCATGCGCGCCGCCGCCATGGTCGGTGGTGCCGGCAGCACGCCGATCAGGTTGATGCCCAGGCTCACCCAGTCGAGCACCTGGCGGTTCTTGCTCTTGACCAGGGTGACCACATCGCCCAGGGCATCGACCAGGGCCATGATGTTGCCCACCACGGGCAAGGCGCCGGCCACGGTCTTGATGCGTTCGAGGGTGACATAGCCGCTGCTGACCGATTGCAGCCAGGCGTCGAAGGCGGCGGCGCCGCGGCCGACGTCCTTGCTGTCGATGGTGTTGAGGGGGGCTATGGCGACTTGCGGTTCGCGCGGCTTGGTTTCGTCGGTCATGCCAGCACCTCGCTCGGGTGCTGGGTCGGGATGCGGGTGTAAAAGCTGAAGTGGGGCTGGTTTGCGGCGGCAAACATCCGTGTCCTCCTCGGGAGCGCGGCAAGACAATGTCGTGCCTGGACTTTTGTAGGTTTCATGCAGCGGCAACTACCCGGCATCCATGCGGTTAGTGCGTGTACGTTCATTCAGTGGCTGCTAGCAGATGGCCACAACCTAGGGGAAAGAGTTGCCCGTGCATGTAGGACGCGAGGGGACAGCTTGCGCAGGAAAATTCTTCAGACGCGCTCCAGATGGCGCGTGGGATGGCACGGGCTACGCCCGTGTTCGCGGGGCAAGCCCGCGAAGGGCCGCAAAGCGGCCCCGGTATTTCAGTGCATGAACAGTGCAATCAGGATGATCACGGGAATCGGTACCCCAAGCATCCACAGCAGTAATGAGCGCATGTCGGTTCTCCTGGCTTAACGTTGAACGGTACGGTGAGTCACGTATTCCCCTTCCAGCCACTGCACATGGTCGCGGCGACGGCCACCGTACAGCGCTGCAAGGCTGGCGAAGAACGCGCCGCACAACAGCGCGACGAAGGTCCACAGGGCGGTCCACGCCGCCACCTTGGCCGCTTTGTCGGCCGCTTGCTTGGCATCCACTTTCAGCTGCTGCACCTGCGCCATCACCTGGTCGACACGCGCCTCGGCCTCCGGCTGTGTCAGGCGGGTGCGCTGTGCCACCAGTTGCGCCAGATAAGCCCGATCCTCGGCTGGCAGGGCACCGTCACTGGCAATGCCCTTGGCCAGAATGCGCGCCGCTACACCGTTGGCCGCATCTTCGCTGACCGGTGCAGGCCCCTCGCCACGGAACAGGCTGTCGACGAAATACCCCATCGAGTTGCTGTTCTTGTCAGCAGCTGCAGCGCCCCCTGCGGCGGCTGTCACGGTCGCTGCCTGCGACGCCGCACTGGTGCCCACGCCGACCAGATTGCCCGCGGCGCCCAGCACCAGCATGGCCGCGACCAGGGTCGCTACCGCCCAGGACAGGAAGCCATGCGCGGTATCGCGGAAATACACTTCGTCACCATGCAGGTTGGCCCACTTCACGCGCAGCCGGCCGGCGAGGTAACCGCCAAGGCCGGAGGCGATGATCTGTGTGAGCAGCAGCCAGACGATGGTGGAAATGCCCAGCGCTTTCGCACTCGCCCCCTCGTCAGCCCAGGGTGAAGTGGCTGCAAAGCCCAACCCCGCCCCCAGGACCACGAGGATCAGGGACAAGGCAGCGGCAGCGGCGGCGCCAGCGAAGATCGCCGCCCAGGACACGCCTGAGCGGCTTTGGGTATCGACAACGGGGTAGTCGGCAGAGGGGATCATGATGTGTTCGCCTTTAGAAAGGTTGTTAGCGAGAATTCCATTCGCGCGGTAACCTTTGCAGCGGCCATGCCAGTTGTGACAAAAAATGTCTCCATTGAAAATCAATGGGTTAGCTTTCGGTGCAAGGTTGCGACCGTGCAAAATGCGCGAATCGCCGATCTGCATCAGGTGTTCTGCATTCTTGAAGGCGATCCGGGGCCGAGGCATGATTCGACCATGACGCTCCCCGACAGCCCCGCCCAGACGCCCCTGACCGCCGACACCGTCATGCGCTACCACCTGTGCTGGAAGCATCGCGACCTGGACGGGGTGATGGCGCTCTATCACCCGGACATCCAGTACCACGACTACTTCCAGAACCGCGTGCTCGGCTACGACGAGCTACGTGACTACGTGCGTGCCAGCCTGCCCCACCAGGCCGGCGAAGACATCGTCCACTGCGACCGCATCCGCGTCGATGGCTGCACCGCGTTCATCCAGTACCAGGTCACGGTACAAGGCGGCGACGGACTGGTCGCCTTCCAGTCCAGCGAAGCCATCACCGTCAAGGACGGCCTGATCTGGCGCATCAACGAATATGCCACCCTGCTGCGCCGAACGCCCCGGGACAGCCAGGCCAGCGGCCCACGCCCGGCCACCAGTCGCCTCGGCTTGTCGGCACGCCAGCTGTCGACCATGGCCCAGGACCTGGAGCACTACTTCCAGGCCCAGCGCCCCTACCTGGACCCGGAACTGGACCTGCAGCAAGTCGCCGACGACAGTGGCTACAGCCGCAACCAGATTTCCTACCTGCTCAACCAGGTGCTCGGCCAGAGCTTCTACCGCTACGTCAACCAGGCACGCCTGCAGCACCTGATGGCCAAGCTGGACAACGCCAGCGCCACCGCGCCCATCGATGAGCTGGCATTCGACGCCGGCTTCAATTCACTGTCGGCGTTCTACAAGTGCTTTCGCAACCACACCGGGCTGTCGCCCAAGGCCTACCTCAAGCAGATTTCTCTGCGTGCACGCACGTAAGACAGCCCACCCGACGCTTCACTAGGATCGCCCACAGACCTTGACGGATGTGGAGCCCGCCCGATGCAACCCTTGCGCACGATCAGCCTGTGGATGGACCAGCTCGATGAGCCGCTGAGCGCGCGCCCGGCCCTGAGCCAGGACCTGGACCTCGACGTCTGCATCATCGGCGCCGGCTTCACCGGCCTGTGGACCGCCTACTACCTCAAGCGCCAGGCACCGCAGCTGAACATCGCGCTGATCGAGGCCAACATCGCCGGTTTCGGCGCCTCCGGACGCAACGGTGGCTGGCTGATGGGCAACCTGCTGGGCGAGGACCGTCTGCTGGCGACACTCTCGCCGCAACAGCGCCGTGCCAGCGTCGACCTGCTGCACGGCATCCCCGACGAAGTCCACGCGGTGCTCCAGCGCGAAGGCATCGACTGCGACTACCGCAAGGCTGGCGTGCTCTATTGCGCGGCCCGCTACCCCGAGCAGGAACGCAGCCTGCGTGCCTGGCTCGACGACCTGTACCGCCAGGGCATGAACGAGGATGACTACCGCTGGCTACGCCCGGAGCAACTGGATGCGCAGTTGCGTATCAGCAACCCGTACGGTGCGGTCCACAGCCCACACACCGCGACCATCCAGCCGGCGAAACTGGTGCGTGGCCTGGCGCGGGTGGTCGAAAGCCTGGGGGTGCCGATCTACGAGAACACCCCGGCGACCGACTGGCAGGCCGGTGAGGTGCGCACCCCGCTGGCGCGTATCCGCAGCCAGTGGGTTGTCCCTGCCGTCGAGGGCTATGCCGCCAGCCTGCCGCCACTGGGCCGTCATCAACTGCCGGTGCAAAGTCTGCTGGTAGCCACCGAGCCACTGCCGGAATCGACCTGGGAACAGATCGGCCTGAGCCAGGGCCAGGCCTTCAGCGAGAGCAGCCGCCAGGTCACCTACGGCCAGCGCAGCGCCGACGATCGCCTGGTGTTCGGTGCCCGCGGCGGCTACCGCTTCGGCGGCCGGCTGCGCGAGGACTTCACCCTCACCGCCAACGAAGTCGAACTGCGCCGCTACCTGTTCGGCGAGCTGTTCCCGCAGCTCAAGCATGTGCGCATCACCCACTCCTGGGGCGGCAACCTGGGCATGGCCCGACGCTTCCGACCGCACATGCTGTGCGACCGCCAACGCGGCATCGCCCTGTCCGGCGGCTACGGTGGCGAGGGTGTCGGCGCCACCAACCTTGGCGGACGCACCCTCGCCGCATTGATCCTCGGCCAGCACAACGCCCTCACCGCCCAGCCCTGGGTGCACGACAACCGGCCGCTGTCGAGCCTGGCCAGCTGGCCGCCCGAGCCGTGCCGCTGGCTGGGCTACAACGCGATCATCCAGAGTTTCGTCAACGAGGACCGGACCCTCGCCAACCCGGCCAGCGCCCCCTGGCGGCGGCGCCTGGCCAGCGGGCTGGCCGACTTCATGGAAGGCTTCATGCACTGACTTCCCTTCATCATCACAGAGGATTCACCGGTCATGAGCATCACCCAGTTCAAGCGCACCGACAGCGCTCCCCTGGACACCTCCACCCCGGTCGCCGTGCCCCTTGGCGATCCGGTCGCGATCACCTCGGTCAGTTGCGTCGAGCGCAACGACGGCGTCGAAACCGGCATCTGGGAATGCACCCCTGGCCGTTGGCGGCGGCAGATCGTGCAACAGGAGTTCTGCCATTTCATCAAGGGCCGCTGCACCTTCACCCCCGACGGGGGCGAGCCACTGACCATAGAAGCCGGCGACGCCCTGATGCTACCGGCCAACAGCCTCGGCACCTGGGATATCCAGGAGACCGTGCGCAAGACCTACGTACTGATCTTCTGATCCGCTGATCGCCTGCCTTCGATAACAACAGACAAAGCAAGGTAAACCCGACATGCGCACGCTCCTTCTCGCTCCCTTGATGCTCGCCGCCGGCGTGGCCGGCGCCGCCGATTCGGTGAAGATCTACAACTGGTCGAGCTATATCGCCCCCGACACCTTGAAACAGTTCCAGCAAGCCACCGGCATTGTCCCCACCTACGACGTGTTCGACAGCAACGAGACCCTCGACGGCAAGCTGATGACCGGCAACTCCGGCTATGACGTGGTGTTCCCCTCCAACCACTTCATGGCCCGGCAGATCCAGGGCAAGGCCCTGAAGAAACTGGACAAGGCGCAACTGCCCAACTGGAAGAACCTCAACCCGGTGCTGCTCAAGGCCCTGGAGGTCAACGACCCGGGCAACCAGTACGGCTTCCCGTACCTGTGGGGTAGTACCGGCATCGGCTACAACATCGACAAGGTCAAGGCGGTGCTCGGCGACAACGCCCCCGTCGACTCCTGGGACCTGATCTTCAAGCCCGAGTACCTCGGCAAGCTCAAGGCCTGCGGCGTGGCGGTACTGGATAACGGCCCGGAGCTGTTGCCGATCGCCCTGCACTACCTGGGCCTGCCGCACCACAGCCAGAACCCGGCGGACTACGACAAGGCCAAGGCCTTGTTGATGAAGGTGCGGCCGTACATCAGCTACTTCCACTCCTCGAAGTACACCGGCGACCTGGCCAATGGCGACGTGTGCGTGGTGGTCGGGTTCTCGGGCGATGTGCTGCAGGCGAAGAACCGCGCCGACGAAGCGAAGAACGGGGTGAAGGTGGGCTACTCGATTCCCAGGGAAGGTGCGCCGATGTGGTTCGACATGGTCGCCATGCCGGCCGACGCCCCCGACGAGAAAGCCGGGTATGCCTACATGAACTACCTGTTGCAGCCTGAAGTGATGGCGCAGATCAGCAACTTCGTGCAGTACGCCAACGGCAACCAGCAGGCCGATGGGCTGGTGGACCCGGCGATGAAGGGCAACACGATGATCTACCCGAGCGACGACGTGATGGGCAAGCTGTATGCCCTGGAGGCGATGCCGGCGAAGATCGACCGGATCAGGACGCGAATCTGGACCAGCATAAAAGCCGGGAACTAGAAACATTCGTGGGAGCGGGCTTGCCCCGCGATAGCGTCCGGTCAGGCATTACCTCTGCCTGGATCGACGCTATCGCGGGGCAAGCCCGCTTCCACAGAATCAGGCCTGGGCCTTCAGTACTCAGTGATGCTCGCGGGTCGCACGGAACTTGATGTCCGGCCAGCGCTCTTCCATCAGCGACAGGTTGACCCGGGTCGGGGCCAGGTAGGTCAGGTGACCGCCACCGTCGATGGCCAGGTTCTCCATGGCCTTGTTCTGGAATTCCTCGAGCTTCTTCTTGTCGTCACAGGCGATCCAGCGCGCCGACCAGACGGTGATCGGCTCATAGGCGCACTCGACCTTGTACTCTTCCTTCAAGCGGCTGGCGACCACATCGAACTGCAGCACGCCGACCGCGCCGAGAATGATGTCGTTGCTGCGCTCGGGGAAGAACACCTGGGTCGCACCCTCTTCGGCCAACTGCTGCAGGCCCTGGCGCAGTTGCTTGGATTTCAGCGGATCCTTCAGGCGCACGCGGCGGAACAGTTCCGGGGCGAAGTGCGGGATACCGGTGAAGCCCAGCGCCTCGCCTTCGGTGAAGGTGTCGCCGATCTGGATGGTGCCATGGTTGTGCAGGCCGATGATGTCGCCGGCAAAGGCCTCTTCCAGTTGCTCGCGCTCGGAAGAGAAGAAGGTCAGCGCATCGCCGATGCGCAGGTCCTTGTTCAAGCGCACGTGACGCATCTTCATGCCCTTCTCGTACTTGCCCGAGCAGATGCGCATGAAGGCGATGCGGTCGCGGTGTTTCGGGTCCATGTTCGCCTGGATCTTGAACACGAAGCCGGTGAACTTCTCTTCCACCGGTTCCACGGTCCGCTCGTGGGCGACACGGCCCAGCGGGCGCGGTGCCCAGTCGACGACGGCGTCGAGCACATGGTCGACACCGAAGTTGCCCAGCGCGGTACCGAAGAACACCGGGGTCAGCTGGCCGTTGATGAACTCGTCCTGGTCGAACTCGTGGCAGGCGCCCTGCACCAGCTCCAGCTGCTCGACGAACGAATCGTACTGGTCACCCAGGTGGGCACGGGCTTCGTCCGAGTCCAGCTTCTGGATGATCTTGGCCTCGGTACGCTCGTGGCCATGGCCCGGGGTGTAGACGATGATGTAGTCGCCGGTCAGGTGGTACACGCCCTTGAAGTCGCGGTAGCAACCGATCGGCCAGGTGATCGGCGCGGCCTTGATCTTCAGCACCGCCTCGATCTCGTCGAGCAGTTCGATCGGGTCGCGGATGTCACGGTCGAGTTTGTTGATGAAACTGACGATCGGCGTATCACGCAGGCGGCAGACGTCCATCAGGGCGATGGTCCGCGGCTCGACGCCCTTGCCGCCGTCGAGCACCATCAGCGCCGAGTCCACCGCGGTCAGGGTGCGGTAGGTGTCCTCGGAGAAGTCTTCGTGGCCGGGGGTGTCGAGCAGGTTGATCATGTGCTCGCGGTAGGGGAACTGCATCACCGAGGTGGTGATGGAGATGCCGCGCTGCTTCTCCATTTCCATCCAGTCGGAGGTGGCGTGGCGGTCGGACTTGCGCGACTTCACGGTACCCGCGACGGAGATTGCCTTGCCCATCAGCAGGAGTTTCTCGGTGATGGTGGTCTTACCGGCGTCGGGGTGGGAAATGATTGCGAAAGTGCGGCGCTTCGCGACTTCGGCGGCCTGGTTGGTCATGGGAAATCGCCTGACTGGGGATTCAAAAAGGGGCGATATCATACCCGAAGTCGGGCGATCGGCCAAAGCCCGACTCATCGGTTGCGGCGCCCTCATCGCAGCGGCAGCTCAGTCGAACCCTGGCAACGCGACACGCCGCCCTCCAGGCCAATGAACCGTCAGCTCCAGCATGCCCGGACAGCGCTCGACAAACTGCATCCCAGCGTCTCTTTCATTGCCAAGCTCACCCGCCAGGTGCCTTTGCAACACCTCCAGCATCTTTTCTTCCCGGAGCAATCCACGACTGCGCGCCTTCCCCTTCGCGTTACGCTCTGGCGATAAACGCCCTATCGCCTCGAAAGCAGGTACTTCAACGCCTCCACGTCATATTCACGCTTTTTTTTCGCGGATAAATTCCTGCCTGCCAGTGATTAGCACTGGCCAAATGCCGCCCCAGATGGGAACCTTTGCCCCCACGGAGACGTCCACTCCCCTGCAACCCGCTTCGGTTCAGGGCTGGTTTCACCTGCTTCACGAGCCCGACGGGGTTCGGCTCATGGCCTGGTCGCCGCCTTCTGTGCGGACCGGGCTGCTACTCGCGAGCACACCACCCGCCGCCAGGAATGGCCGGCCGCACGGGGGAGTGATCGCCGACTATAAAAAAGGAGTCCGCCTGTGGCTGCACGCTACGGAAAAGGGCTGTCGGGATGGGCCGCCGTGCTCGTCATCCTGGCCCTGCTGGTCCACTGGATCGGCATCGACACGATCGCCCGCTATCGCGACGATCTTGGGTTCTACCTGCAAGCGCACCTGATCCTGGTGCTGGCTTCGATGGCGGCGGCACTGGCCGTGGGCATCCCCGCCGGCATTGCCTTGAGTCGACCGCACAGGGTCGACAAGGCCGAGCGCTTCATGCAGTTCTTCAACGTAGGCAACACCATCCCTCCCCTCGCCGTCCTGGCCATCGCCCTCAGTATCCTGGGCATCGGCGCCGGTCCCGCGATCCTCGCACTGTTCCTCGCCTCCCTCCTGCCTATCGTGCGCAACACCTACGAAGGCTTGAAAAACGTCCCCGCCTCGCTCAAGGAAGCCGCCACCGGCATCGGCATGACCCCGCGCCAGCAGTTGTGGCAGGTCGAGCTGCCCAACGCCGTGCCGATCATCGTCGGCGGCGTGCGCGTGGCCCTGGCACTTAACGTGGGCACCGCGCCGCTGGCGTTCCTGATTGGCGCCAACAGCCTGGGCAGCCTGATATTCCCCGGCATCGCCCTGAACAACCAGCCGCAGCTACTGCTCGGCGCCGCCTGCACGGCGCTGCTGGCCCTGGCGCTCGACGCGCTGGTGAGTTTCTCCAGCAAACGCTGGCTGGAACGTGGCCTGGCCCACTGACAAGAGGCAACCGATGAAAAAGACAATCGCCTTGCTCCTGGGCGCGGCCCTGCTTTGCGCAGGATTTGCCCAGGCCGCGGAAAAACCGCTGATCCGTATCGGCGCCCGGGTGTTCACCGAACAGACCGTGCTCGCCGAAATCACCGCCCAGTACCTGCGCGCCAACGGCTTCGAGGTACGGGTGACCACCGGGCTCGGCAGCAATATCGCGCGCCAGGCCCAGGAAACCGGTCAGCTCGACCTGATGTGGGAATACACCGGCGTGTCGCTGGTCTCCTACAACCATATCGACGAACGCATGCCCAGCGCCGAGGCCACCTATGCCCGTGTGAAAGCGCTCGACGCGAAGAAAGGCCTGGTCTGGCTGGCCCCGTCGAAGTTCAGCAACACCTATGCCCTCGGCCTGCCGAAGCAGGTCGCCGAGGCCTACCCACAGGTCAACTCGATCAGCGACCTCAACCAGGTGCTGCGCGACGAGCACGACAAACTGCACCTGGTGGCCCTGGACACCGAGTTCGCCAACCGCCCCGATGGCCTGGTCGGCTTGCGCGAGCTGTACGACCTGCCGCTGGACCGCCGCAACATCCGCCAGATGGATGGTGGCCTGGTGTACACCGCGATGCGCAACAACCAGGTGTTCGCCGGCCTGGTCTACACCACCGACGGCCGCCTGAGCGCCTTCGACCTCAAGCTGCTGGAGGACGACAAGCACTACTTCCCCGACTACACCGCCGCCCCCGTGCTGCGCCAGGCCGTGCTCGACGCCCACCCGCAACTGGCCGGCCTGCTCGAGCCACTGGCCGCGCAACTGGATGACCAGACCATGCGCCAGCTCAACGCCAAGGTCGACGTCGAGCACCAGAGCCCGAGCCTGGTCGCCGCGGCGTTCCTGCGCGAGCATCCCCTGCACAGCGAGGTACAGCCATGAGCCTGCTCGACACCTTCGCCCACCTGGACTGGGCCTTGGTCCTGCAACTGACCGGACAGCACATCGCCCTGGTCGGTATCGCCGTGGGCCTGGCCATCGTCGTCGGCGTGCCGCTGGGGATCCTGATGACCCGCTTCCCAGTGTTCGCCGGCCCCTTGCAGGCCAGTGCCACGGTACTGCTGACCATTCCATCCATCGCCCTGTTCGGCCTGCTGCTGCCGTTCTACTCGAAGTTCGGCCAGGGCCTCGGCCCGCTGCCGGCGATCACCGCGGTGTTCCTCTATTCGCTGCTGCCGATCCTGCGCAACACCTACCTGGCCCTGACCAACGTCGAACCTGGCATCCGCGAGGCCGCGCGCGGCATCGGCATGACCTTCGGCCAGCGCCTGCGCATGGTCGAGCTGCCCATCGCGGTACCGGTGATCCTCGCCGGCGTTCGCACCGCCGTGGTGATGAACATCGGCGTGATGACCATCGCCGCGACCATCGGCGCCGGCGGCCTGGGCGTGCTCATCCTCACCTCCATCAGCCGCAGCGACATGTCGATGCTGCTGGTCGGCGCCGTGCTGGTCAGCCTGCTGGCGATCATCGCCGACCTGCTCCTGCAAACCCTGCAACGTGCCCTGACCCCAGAAGGACTGCGCTCATGATCGAACTGAAGAACCTCAGCAAGACCTTCAACGTCAACGGCAAGGACGTCAAAGCCGTCGACGCGGTAAGCCTCACCGTCAACGAAGGCGAAATCTGCGTGTTCCTCGGCCCCTCGGGCTGCGGCAAGAGCACCACGTTGAAGATGATCAACCGCCTGATCACGCCGACCTCCGGCCAGGTGTTCATCAATGGCGAAGACACCACCGAGCTGGACGAGGTGACCCTGCGCCGGCATATCGGCTATGTGATCCAGCAGATCGGCCTGTTCCCCAACATGACCATCGAGGAGAACATCACCGTGGTCCCGCGCCTGCTGGGCTGGGACAAGCAGCGCTGCCACGACCGCGCCCGCGAGCTGATGAGCATGATCAAGCTCGAGCCCAAGCAGTACCTGCAGCGCTACCCGCGCGAGCTGTCCGGGGGCCAGCAGCAGCGCATCGGGGTGATCCGCGCGCTGGCCGCCGACGCCCCGGTATTGCTGATGGACGAGCCGTTCGGCGCGGTCGACCCGATCAACCGCGAGATGATCCAGAACGAGTTCTTCGAAATGCAGCGGGCGCTGAACAAGACCGTGATCATGGTCAGCCACGACATCGACGAGGCGATCAAGCTGGGCGACAAGATCGCCATCTTCCGCGCGGGCAAGCTGCTGCAGCTGGACCACCCGGACACCCTGCTGGCACATCCAGTGGACGACTTCGTGAGCAACTTCGTCGGCCAGGACAGCACCCTCAAGCGCCTGCTGCTGGTACGAGCCGAGGACGCGGCGGACAACGCGCCGGCGGTGAACCCGCAGACGCTGGTGAGCGAAGCGCTGGAACTGCTGGACGAGCACGATCGGCGTTACGTGGTGGTCACCGACGCGCAGAACAAGGCCTTGGGCTACGTACGCCGGCGCGACATGCATCGCCAGCAAGGCACCTGCGGCGACTTCCTGCGGCCGTTCAACGCCACGGCTGCGCATGACGAGCATTTGCGCATCCTGCTGTCGCGGATGTACGAGTTCAACCGGGCCTGGTTGCCGGTACTGGACGCCGAGCAGGCGTTCCTAGGCGAGGTGACCCAGGAATCGATTGCCGCGTACCTGAGTTCGGGGCGTTCGCGCGGGGCCAAGACCAGCATCGTCTCGCCGGCCGAGGCGGTGGTTTGATGATCGCTGGGGGCGCTCTGCGCCCCTTCGCGACACAAGGCCGCTCCTACAGGCAAGCGATTCCCCTGTAGGAGCGGCGCGGCCCCGGTTATCGCAGGTCAAAACCCTACGCTGGCCTGCACATAGAAGGTGCGGGGCTCACCCACGTAGATCCCCGCATTGTTGTCGCTGGAGCGGGTGAAGTACTGCTTGTCGAACAGGTTCTTCACCCCCGCCGCCAGCTTCAGGTTCGACAGTTGCGGCCCGAACGCATACCCGCCCCGCACATGCCAGGTCACGTAGCCCGGAATGTCGCCATACTGGCCGTCGGCGCTCGGCTCGGTGATGTAGTTGCCGGTGAAGCTGCCATTGGCATTCATCCCGGTACCCGGTGCCCGCTGCTTCGATTGCGCGTAGGCATCGAGGTTCCAGGTCCAGCGGTCGACCTCGTAGCGCAACCCGGCGGTGGCCACCTGGCGCGAATAGAACGGCAGGTCGCGGCCCTTGAAGCCCGGAATGTCGCCCTCGTAGGTGGCGCGGGTGTAGGTGTACCCGGCATTCACCGACAACCCTTGCAGACGAGGGTCGAGGCCGGACAGGTCATAGCGCGCCGACGCCTCGATGCCCTGGTGCTTGGTGGCACCGAGGTTGGTCCAGCCGACATCGTTGCTGATGTACTGCAGTTCGTCGTCGAAATCGATGTAGAACGCCGTCAGCTCGCCGGCCCAGTGGCCATTGTCATAGCGCGTGCCGAGCTCGTAGGTCTTGGCCTTCTCCGGCTCCAGGCCGTTGGCGGTGTTGTCGCCAACGCCACCCTGACCGAGCTGGAAGTACTGCAGGCTGCCGAACGAGGTCTCGTAGTTGGCGAACAGCTTCCAGGCGTCGGACAGGTGGTACATCACGCTCAGTGCCGGCAGTGGCTCGTTGCTGGTGATGCTGCGGTTCTTCTCCGGCACCGGGCGGTAGTTGGCGTCCAGCACCGGGCGGTCGCGCCAGTCGGTGTTGATGTGCTCGAAGCGGATGCCTGGAGTGATGGTCCAGTTGCCGACGTCGATCTTGTCATCGATGTAGTAGGCGCTGGCCTCGGTGCCGCCGCTGCGGTCCTGGAACACATGGCCGTCGGAGGTCGGGGTCGCGGTCGGCACATTGTCGATCAGTGCCAGGCGGGTGGACTGCTCGCGCATCGCCTCTTTCAGGTAGCGGTAGCCAACACTGACTTCCTGGGTGGTCGGGCCGACGAAGAATACCCGCGACAAGCGCGGCTCGATGGCAAAGGTGTGGTAGTTGCGCGGGTACGACGACAGGGTCTTCATGTCGCGGGCGGCGATGGCGCTGCCACGGAAACTGTCGGTGTAGTAGGTCAGCACTTCGAACTGGGTGGCGTCGTCGAGCTGGCGCTGCCACTTGAACGACACATCCTTGCGCCGGCCGCTGAAATAGTCGTGGTCACGCAGCGACTGGTACGGGTTGTGATCGTACTGCGCCTGGGTCAGGCCGCCGGGCATGTCGGCGCGGCCATCGTAATAGTGGAAGTTCAGCCAGAACTCATCGACATCGGTCGGTGCCCAGTGGGTCTTGAGGATCACGTCATCGATGTCGTTGCCATTGTTGCTTTCCCGGTAACCGTTACCGTTGACCCCGGTGTACAGCAATGCCACGCCCATGCCGTTATCGGCGGTGCCACCGACGAAGGCCGACTCGGTGTGCTTCCAGCCGCCGTGGCGCGAAGTTTCCAGCGTGGTGGACAGCTCGCCGGAGGCCTTCTCGGGAATCGCCCGGGTGACGAAGTTGATCACCCCGCCAACGTTCTGCGGGCCATAACGCACCGAACCTGCGCCACGCACCACGTCGATGCTGTCGAGGTTGCCCGAGGAAATCGGCGCCATCGACAGCTGCGGCTGGCCATACGGGGCGAAGGCCGCCGGAATGCCGTCGATCAGCACCGTTGAGCGTGGCGACAGGCGCGAGGTCAGGCCGCGTACCCCGACGTTCAGCGACAGGTCGCTGCCGCCGGTGCCATTGGAGTCCTGCACCTGCACCCCCGGAATACCGCGCAGCACGTCGCGCACGTTCATCGCGCCCTGCTCGACCATCGCCTCGCGTCGCACCACGGTGCGCGCGCCAGGGTGGTTCTGCACCACGCGCTGGTCGGCGTCGCCCAACCAGTCGCCGACCACCTTGATATCGGTGGGGGCCAGCTCCAGGCTACCGACGCTCAGGGTGCCGGCGCTTTCGGCCGGCTTGAGCACCACGGTATCGGCGGACTGCTCGAAGGTCAGCCCGCTGTCTCGCAACAGGTGCTGCAGCGCCTGCGTCGGGGACAAGTCGCCGGACACTGCCGGGGCCTGCTTGCCGGCCACCAGTTCCGGGCTGAAGAACAGCTGCAGGTTGCTCTGCTGGCCCAGTTGCTTGAGGGCGCCAGCCAGCGATTGCGCCGGGATCTGCAAGGTATCGGCGTAACTGTGGCCGGCTGCGGCACTGACCGCCAGGGCCAGGGCCAGACGACGAAGCTGGAGAAGGGGCTTGTTGTTGTTCACGTCTTCGAGAGGTCCTGAGATTCGGGATAAACGCCAACCGCATGCAAATGGAAATGCTTGGCAGTTGCAGCTGGCGAGGAAGACGAACGAACGAAAAAAAACCTGAATCTATTTCGCGATTATTTCGCTGGAGCCATCGGCGAGCTGCCGGACGACCACCGGCAGGATGTTCGGCAAGGCCCGCAGCAAGGCATCTGGATCGTCGCTGCTGAAGGTGCTCGACAGCCGCAGGCTCGCCACCTTGCCTGGTGCGACGCGCAGCGGCTGGACCCGGTAGCGCGAAACTTCGCGCACCACCTCGCTGAGCGGGGCGTTGTCGAACACCAGCTTGCCGTGGCGCCAGGCGGTAAGCGCATCAGCATCGATGGCATAGGGCGCGGCGACCTTGCCTTGCGGGTCGATATGCGAACCCTGGCCGGCCGTCAGTTGTGCCCGTGAATCACTGGCCCCCTGGACGCGCACCGAACCCTGCTCCACCACCACGCGGGTGCGGTCCGGGTCCTGGCGTACATCGAAGCGGGTGCCGGTGACCGTCACCTCTCCCTGGGCCGTGCTGACCACGAAGGGACGACTGCTGTCGTGGGCGACGCTGAACATCGCTTCCCCCTGGAGCAGACGCACCTCGCGCCGTTGCGGCGTGAACGCCACCTGCAACCGGGTCGCGCTGTTCAGTTGCAGATGCGAACCGTCCGGCAGATCGACCTGGCGTCGCTCCCCCAGCACGGTCTGCAGTTCCGCCTGGTGATGCAACCGTGGGGACTCCCAAGCGCGCCAGCCCAGGCCCAGCGCAGCAAGCGCGACCCCAGCAGCCAACGCCTGGCGCAACAGGCGCCGGCGAGGCAACTGCCGCACCGGCGCAGGCTCGCAAAGGGCCGCCAGACGCTGCGCCGGGATCAGGTCGGCAGCTCGCCACAAGACGGCCAGGCGCTGATATTCCTCACGGTGCCGCGGGTGTTGCCCGAGCCACTGCGCCAAGGCTGCCCGCACGGCTTCATCGCCCGGCGCATCCTGGACCCGGGCGAACCAGGTGGCCGCCTGCTCGGGTACCGGATCGGGCAACTGCTGCTTCATCGATAAGGTCTCCTGACTCATCTGGCCGACACATCCAGGTGCTCTCGCAGATGTCGGAGCGTGCGGATCATATACTTTTCGACCATGTTCCTGGTCAGCCCCATGCGCTCGGCGATCTCGGCCTGGGTCAGGCCCTCGAGCTTCTGCCAGACGAATACCCGCCGGCAATTGACCGGCAGCTCGGCCAGTGCCCGCTCGACGCTGTCGGCCAGTTCCAGGGCGTGCATGTAGGC
Organism: Pantoea sp. Cy-639; assembly: GCF_011752525.1. Lineage (GTDB taxonomy): Bacteria > Pseudomonadota > Gammaproteobacteria > Pseudomonadales > Pseudomonadaceae > Aquipseudomonas. The sequence continues at coordinate 153,172 of NZ_VWXI01000003.1, forward strand.
TTCCGGGTCATCGCCGCTGGCGAAGCCTTCAATGAGGGTCTCCTGCTCCAGCGCCTGGCGCCGGTCTTCACGGCGGTAGCCGTCGACGGCGATGTTGCGGGCGGTCTGGTGCAGGTAGGCGCGTGGTTGCTCGACCTGCTCGCGAGGGTTCTCCAGCACCCGGACGAAGGCATCGTGAGTGAGATCCTCGGCCTGCTGGCGACTGCGCAGCTTGCGCGTCCAGGTGCCGATCAGCTCGTGGTAATGGTCGAGGAAGCCTTTGTGTCCGGACACGATAGGTTCGTCAGGGCGGCAGGGTCGCGAATAGTAATACTTCTCATAAACAGCGGCAATCGTCCCGTCATTCGTCCGATGAGGGCTATTCGGGTTCCAGGTAACAAAAAATTTATCGGCAATTTCACCCTGCCCATCCAGCTGATGCGGTGGCCATAAATATGAACACCGACGCTGTCGAAACACCCTCTGCAACACCCCCGACAAAAGGTCGTCATCCCGTTCTTTTGCATGTTCGCGGCAAAAGTCCGGACATTGGCCAAAGAACGCAGCTTTCAGCCAATCGCAGCCAGATCGCCACCTGTTCCACAATTTTTTACGCTTGTGGCCTTTCACGGAACATCCTCGGCCCACATCGGTCGGTTATTGCAACGACAGGGCGGCGATCTCGCGGAAACACCCCGGGACTGCCTGTTGAAATTGCCGGTTTCACGTCCTACAGTGCGCGCCGAACGTCCATGCTGGAAACGATCCATCCGGCTCAAGTACTGACGACGAGACAGCAAGGTCACCCGCCGCCCTTCCCTGGCACGGTTGGCCTTTTTGCTTTCGGCGACATGCCTTGGGAAGTAGGCGAACCAAAGTGGGGATACGGAGGACGTTCAGTTTGCTGCCACTTACCTTTTCAGTTTGCCCATGGAGCCCTTGAGCATGTCGATCCAGGTCGAAGACTATTTCGCACGCGACACCTTCCAGAAGATGAAGGCGTTCGCCGACAAGCAGGAAACCCCGTTCGTACTCATCGATACCCAGATGATCAGCCAGGCCTACGACGACCTGCGCGCCGGCTTCGAGTTCGCCAAGGTCTACTACGCGGTCAAGGCCAACCCGGCGGTCGAAATCATCGACCTGCTCAAGGACAAAGGCTCGAACTTCGACATCGCCTCGATCTACGAACTGGACAAGGTGCTCGGTCGTGGCGTGAGCGCCGAGCGCATCAGCTACGGCAACACCATCAAGAAGTCCAAGGACATCCGCTACTTCTTTGACAAGGGCGTGCGCCTGTATGCCACCGACTCGGAAGCCGACCTGCGCAACATCGCCAAGGCCGCGCCGGGCTCGAAGGTCTACGTGCGTATCCTCACCGAGGGCTCTACCACTGCCGACTGGCCGCTGTCGCGCAAGTTCGGCTGCCAGACCGACATGGCCATGGACCTGCTGATCCTCGCCCGCGACCTGGGCCTGGTGCCCTACGGCATCTCCTTCCACGTCGGCTCGCAGCAGCGTGACATCAGCGTGTGGGACGCGGCCATCGCCAAGGTCAAGGTGATCTTCGAGCGCCTGAAGGATGAAGACGGCATCGAGCTGAAGCTGATCAACATGGGCGGCGGCTTCCCGGCCAACTACATTACCCGCACCAACAGCCTCGAGACCTACGCCGAGGAGATCATCCGCTTCCTCAAGGAAGACTTCGGCGACGACCTGCCGGAAATCATCCTCGAGCCAGGCCGTTCGCTGATCGCCAACGCCGGCATCCTGGTCAGCGAAGTGGTGCTGGTGGCGCGCAAGTCGCGCACTGCGGTCGAGCGCTGGATCTACACCGACGTGGGCAAGTTCTCCGGCCTGATCGAAACCATGGACGAGGCGATCAAGTTCCCGATCTGGACCGAGAAGAAGGGTGAAACCGAGGAAGTGGTGATCGCCGGCCCGACCTGCGACAGCGCCGACATCATGTACGAAAACTACAAATATGGCCTGCCGCTGAACCTGGCCATCGGCGACCGTTTGTACTGGCTGTCCACCGGTGCCTACACCACCAGCTACAGCGCGGTGGAGTTCAATGGTTTCCCGCCATTGAAGGCGTACTACCTGTAATACGCGAAGCCAGTCGCGGAAGTCGCCTTCCGCGACTGGCGAATACAGCAGTAGCCATTCAAGGGATCATGGGGCAGGCCCGTGACTATCAGTAATACTCGATGTCTCTGGGATCGCCGATGATGAAAAGGGCTGGTTTTCCGTCTTTTTCCGTATGCAGACTCTTTAAACGGTCGTTAACCTGCGTGACCCACCTTTCATACCCGATGTTTTTCATTGCAAACACCTTGCGGGCTTTACCATTAAACTGTACGACATCCCCTGTCCCATGCCTCTCCCAAGCAGCGCCGAGATCAAAGTCTTCAGGATTGCTCCACATGTCATTAGCAAACCAGAAGGCTCCCGTATGATCGGCGTAGAGCACGTCATACAGAAGGCCATCAATATCCGTAGCGCAGCTCACGCGAAAGATCGAATGCTCTGTCAAGCTATTTGAAATATGGAATTTCATGTCAACCTCCCTTACCCGCCAACCCGGGTATGAATTCTCACCAAGGATGATTTCACCTGAGTGGGAGAAAAAACCTGGTGCCCAGGTAGTCACCTTTAACGACTTAGGCACTCCATTTTCCAGACAATACAGCGGTGCAATGAAAGACTTTACAAATCGATTATTTTCCACAACCAATCTCCAACATCATGAGTTTTAAAATCCTACGCCGCATCAATATTCATGCGTAGGAAAAGCACATACTCATCATGCGAAATCGGAAAGTATTAGTTAACCATGAATTTTTTCCCTACCCCCTCAGGAGCAATATTCCGCCACATGAAAAATTAAAGCACCACTTGTCGAATCATATATATCCAATGTGGTAGCGGCCTCCATCCATACACAAATAGCGGCCCCTGGGCCCAGTGGTCCAAGCGGCCTTGTCCCAGTACACACCGACCTCTTTGCCATCCAGGGTGGTCATGCGCACGGTGTCATTCTTGCCAGGCTCCAAACGCCATAGAGGGCCCACGATTGGGGTCAGCTCATGGAAGCCAAGGTATACGTTACAGTTGGTCTCGACCCGCTGGTTGTACATCGAGTGCGTACTGTTGCCAGTCCACGGACGGACTTCGTACACATAGGTTCCAACGTCGTGCTCCACTGCACCGAACCACAGTAGCAACGCGTCACGGTCCTGGCGGGAAGTCGTCAGCCAAGTACTCTGATGCCAGCGAACGCTACCGTTGTACCCTGGGCTATATTCCCAACGCCCTACAGGCCCCGGTACTTGGTGTCCCGCACATTGAGGCAGGCCATGAAGGATTTTTCGGTAACGTAGGGTTCAGATACGGTGCAACTCCTGTGGGATTTTCACCTCAGCCTGCCCGCCCTCCCACGTCTGCTTAAGACAGAAGACCTTCCCCTGCTGCTTCCCGCTGCGCAAGCACCTCGGCATAACCGGCCGCCTGCGCGGCCAACAGCGGCCCGGCCGCCAGCAAGGTTGCCAGACTACTGCGCAAGAAGTTCAGGTTGCCCTCGGCACAGGCCCGTTCAAACCACGATTGCGCTTCGTCCGCCTGCCCCCGCTCGACCAACACCAGCGCCAGACTGAACATCCCGCGAAAATCCCCCGCCTCGGCCGAGCGCCGATACCAGCGCACGGCCCGTGCCGGACTCGCTGTCGTGGCAATACCCTGTTCCAGATAGCGCCCATACAAGTTCATCGACTTGGCATGGCCCAGTTGCGCAGCCTTCTCGTAGCAGGCCAGCGCCTCGACCTGGTTGACCGGCACCCCGCGCCCGGTGGCCAGCAGGTTGCCAAGGTTGTACATCCCCCAGTCCAGGCCGGCGTCGGCAGCCTGGGCATAGTGGATGGCGGCCTGGGTCAGTTCCACATCGCCTCCCCAGCCGTGTTCCAGGCAACGCCCGAGCATGTTGTGGGCCATGGCGTTGCCGCCCTGGGCGGCGATGCCGAACCAGCGCCGGGCGACGCGGGCGTCTTCCTCGATGCCGCGCCCGTCGAGCAGGATCTGCCCCAGCAGCAACTGCGCCTCGACCGCCCCCTGCCCTGCGGCTGCCAGGATCGCCTGGGCGGCCTGGCCCGGACTGTGCTCGAGCATGGCGCGCAAACCGGCGACATCCACCACTTCTTCACGGCGCAATGAATAGGACACGGCTCAGACCTCGGCCCAGCGGCGCAGCAGGTTGTGATAGGTGCCGGTCAGTTGCAGCAGCGATGGGTGGTCAGGCACATCGGCGCCAAGCTGGCGGATCGCGTTGTCCATCTCGAACAGCAGGGTCCGCTGGCTGTCCTCGCGCACCAGGCTCTGGGTCCAGAAGAACGCCGCGTAGCGCGCCCCGCGGGTGACCGGGTTGACCTTGTGCAGGCTGGTGCCCGGGTACAGCACCAGGTCGCCCGCGGCCAGCTTCACCTGCTGCGTGCCATAAGTGTCCTGGATCACCAGCTCGCCACCGTCGTAGCTGTCCGGCTCGCTCAGGAACAGGGTCGAGGACAGATCGGTGCGCACCCGCTCCGGGCTGCCTTGGGGCTGGCGCAGGGCGTTGTCGATATGGAAATCGAAACTGCCGCCTTCGCGATAACAGTTGACCAGCGGCGGGAACACCTTGTGCGGCAGGGCGGCCGACATGAACAGCGGGTTGCGCCACAGGCGATCGATCAATGCCGCACCGATCTCCTTGGCCAGCGCATGCCCCTCGGGCAACTGCAGGTTGTGCTTGGCCTTGGCCGATTGATAACCCGCAGTGACCTTACCATCGGCCCAGTCGGCCTGCTCCAGGGCCTCGCGGATGCGCGAGGTCTCGTCGGCGTCGAACAGCCCGGGAATATGAAGCAGCATGACAGCGGCACCTGATGCGCAGAGAAAGAGGCCTCAATGATATTGATTACCTTTTACGCAGGGCAAGCACCCGTCATTGACCCAGGACGTATGAGCCCGCAAAAACCGTAAGGTGAAATTGTAAAGAATGTAAATTTCTTTCGAATAGTAACGATTCTCAATTGTTCCTTACATCCGCTTACATTAACATTCGCGGCCTTCATACCTTGGGGAAGGTCCATAACAATGCGTCACGTGCCAACCGCTGTGAGTTCACCACGTCTTCTCGTTTCCGCCATCGGCATGGCGATCACCGCCACCTCCGCCTATGCCGCGGACCCTGTCGCCAGCAATGCCGTCACTCTCGATGCCACCAGCATCAACGGCAAGGCCGAACAGGCGAGCACCGACTACAAGGTCGAGAAGGCCTCCTCGCAGAAGTACACCGCGCCGCTGGTGGACACCCCGCGCTCGGTCACCGTGATCCCGCAACAGGTGATCAAGGACACCAACGCCCTGAACCTGCAGGACGCCCTGCGTACCGTGCCAGGTATCACCATGGGTGCCGGCGAAGGTGGCAATCCCACCGGCGACCGTCCCTTCATCCGGGGCTTCGACGCACAGAGCGACACCTATGTCGACGGTATCCGCGATACCGGCGCCCAGAGCCGCGAGATCTTCAACCTCGAACAGATCGAGGTCAGCAAAGGTCCGAACTCGGCCTTTGGCGGACGCGGCTCGGCGGGTGGCAGCCTGAACCTGGTAAGCAAGCAGGCCAAGGCCGGCAACTTCACCAATGGCGGCTTCACCTACGGCTCCGATCAGACGCGACGCTACACCCTGGACACCAACCAGGAATTCCTCGACGGCAATGCCGCTTTCCGCCTCAACCTGCTCAGCCATGACAACAACGTCGCTGGCCGCGACAATGTCGATGCCAGCCGCTGGGGCATTGCACCCTCGCTGACCTTCGGTCTCAACGGCCCCACCCGCCTGACCGTCAGCCACTACCACCTGGAAAGCGACGACACCCCGGACTCGGGCATTCCCTATGCCAAGAGCGCCGATCGCAGCAAGCACAACCCGGACAAGCCGGTGAATGTCAGCCGTGGTACCTACTACGGCCTGGAAAACCGTGACTTCCAGAAAAGCCGTGTCGATACCAGCACCATCACCTTCGAACACGATTTCAACGAGAACCTCAGCGTTCGCAACACCACCCGCTACGGCACCAGCCACATCGACTACATCTGGACCCAGCCAGATGACAGCCAGGGCAACATCAACAATGGCTCGGTGTGGCGCCGGAACAACAACCGGATTGGCACGACCACCACGGCGATCAACCAGACCGACCTGTTCGGTGAGTTCTACCTGGGTGGGCTGCGCAACGCCTTCAGCACCGGTGTCGAGTTCAGCCGGGAAGACAGCACCCGCGACGGCTACACCATCGATACCAAGACTGGCCTGGGTGCGCAGAACAACCGTTGCACCCCATCGCTGATCGGTGCGCCAAGCGGTTACAACTGCACCAGCCTGACCAACCCGAACGCCCATGATCCGTGGAACGGCAGCATCACCCGCAACTACAAGCCGCTCAACACAGTCGGTACCACCAAGGCGATTTACGGCTTCGACACCATCGACCTGAACGAGCAGTGGCAAGTCAACCTTGGCGCCCGCTTCGACAGCTTCGAAACGTCGGTCAAGGATCACTCGAAGAGCCCATCGGCCAAACGCAGTGACACCTCGAACTTCTGGAACTGGCAAGCCGGCGTGGTCTGGAAACCCCTGCCGAACGGCAGTATCTATGCGTCCTACGCCACCTCGGCCACTCCGCCAGGCAGCATGCTGGACAACGGCGACACCTCCAACGCCGTGGACGACTTCGCCCTGTCCAACAACCTCAAGCCCGAAGAAACCACCAACTACGAAATCGGTACCAAGTGGGATCTGCTGGACGAGCGCCTGTCCCTGACTGCAGCGATCTTCCGCACCGACAAGGACAACACCCGGGTGCTGGTCTCGAACCAGACTTACGACAACGCCGGCCAGTCTCGGGTCGACGGTGTCGAGTTGAGTGCCAGCGGCAAGCTGACCGACAAGTGGCAAGTATTCGCCGGCTACAGCTACCTCGACAGCGAACTGGTCAAGGCAGGGCGTTCCGGTCGCAATGGCGTGGTGAACGGCGCGGCGGTCTCCAACGATGGGAACGTCATGCCCAATACCCCACGCAACAGCTTCAGCTTCTGGAGCACTTACCAGATACTGCCAAAAGCGACCATCGGCGGCGGTGCGTTCTACGTCGACAAGGTCTACGGCGATGTCGGCAACACCGTATACGTACCGGACTACTGGCGCTATGACGCCATGGCCAGCTACCGCCTGAACAAGAATGTCGACTTCCAGTTGAACGTGCAGAACGTCTTCGACAAGAAGTACTTCGACAAGGCCTATGCTGCCCACTATGCCTCGCAGGCTGCTGGAAGGACCGTGCTGTTCAGCACCAACTTCCACTTCTGATGATCTGACCTCGAGCCCCGTTCATTCCATGAACGGGGCTTTTGCGTATCAAGGCATAATGCGCGCCGCAGGGCGTCCAGCGGCAAGACAAGGTGATCGAAGTGGTGAAGAAGACACTGTTCCAACTGCACTGGTTCTTTGGCATCAGCGCTGGCCTGGTGCTGGCGCTGATGGGCATCACCGGGGCGCTCTATTCGTTCCAGGAAGAACTGCTGCGCGCGCTGAACGCCGATGTGCTCAAGGTCGAGGTCCGTGCCGAGGGCGTGCTGCCGCCAGCCGAGCTGGTGCGCCGGGTCGAGGCCGCGCAAGGCGACAAGGTGTCGATGTTGTGGGTGGATGTGCGGGACGGCAATGCCGCGCGGATCTTCTTCACCCCAGCCCCGGGCGAACGCCGCGGCGCGCTGCGCTACGCCGACCCGTACACCGGTGAGCTCAAGGACGATGCCGCCGGTCAGGGCTTCTTCAACCTGATGCTCAACCTGCACCGCTTCCTGGCCATGGGCGACACCGGCCGGCAGATCACCGGCGCCTGCACCTTGATGCTGATCTTCTTCTGTCTGTCCGGGCTGTACCTGCGCTGGCCGCGCAAGGCCCTGGACTGGCGCACCTGGCTGACCTTCGAGTGGGCCAAGAAAGGCCGCGCCTTCAACTGGGACCTGCACGCCGTGGCGGGGACCTGGTGCCTGCTGTTCTACCTGCTGTTCGCCCTGACGGGCCTGTTCTGGTCCTACGACTGGTACCGCTCAGGCCTGAACACCCTGCTGGCCGACGCGCCCGCAGCGGGCCAACAGCAAAAACGCGGTGAAGGCCGTGGTCGCCATGGACCACCGCCGGCCGCCCAGCACGCGCCGCCGCTACAGGTCGATTACCAGGCCATCTGGAGCAACCTCAAGCAGGCCGCGGGCCCCGAGCTGGCCATGTACAACTTGCGCCTGCCGCCAGCAGGTGGCCAGCCAGCCAACCTGTTCTACCTGCTCGAGGGCGCCGCGCACCCGCGCGCCTTCAACACCCTGGTGCTCGACCCCGCTACCGGCCAGGTGAGACGCCACGAGCGCTACACCGACAAGTCGTTCAAGGCGCAACTGCTGCAAAGCGTCTATGCCCTGCACGTTGGCGAGTACTTCGGCCTGCCCGGGCGGATCATCCTCACCCTCGCCAGCCTGACCATGCCACTGTTCTTCGTCACCGGCTGGCTGCTGTACCTCGACCGCCGCCGCAAGAAGCGTCAGGTGCGTGCCGCCCGTGGCAACGTCGACAGCACCCAGGCCGGCACCGACAGCTGGCTGGTCGGTTTCGCCAGCCAGAGCGGCTTTGCCGAACAACTGGCCTGGCAGAGCGCCGCCCAGTTGCAGGCAGCCGGCCTGCCAGTGCAGGTCCGCCCGCTGGCCGAACTGGGCGAGGCCGAGCTGCGCCAGGCGCGCCGCGCGCTGTTCGTGGTCAGCACCTTCGGTGACGGCGAAGCGCCCGACAGTGCCCGCGGCTTCGAACGCAAGGTGCTGGGCCAGGCCTGGCCACTCGATCACCTGGACTATGCCCTGCTCGCCCTAGGCGACCGCCAGTACCCGCACTTCTGCGGCTTCGCCCGCCGGCTCCAGGCCTGGCTCGGCGAACGCGGCGCCCGCAGCGCCTTCAGCCCGATCGAAGTCGACAACGCCGACCCTGGCGCCCTGCAACTGTGGCAGCAGGAGCTGGCCCAGCTGACCGGTGCCCGCCCGGTGACGACCTGGCAGCCGCCGAGCTTCGCCAACTGGCGCCTGGTCCGTCGCGACCTGCTCAATCCGGGCAGCCAGGGCGCGCCGGTGTACCTGCTCGGCCTGCAGGCGCAAGCACCGACGCGCTGGGAAGCAGGTGACCTGATAGAAATCCTTCCCCGACAAGACAAGGCAAAGGTCGACGCCCTGCTCGCCGGCCTCGCGCTTGCCCCTGACAGCCCGGTTCAGGTCGAAGGCCTGGACGAAACCCTGGAGCAGGCACTGGCCAGCCGTCAGTTGCCAGCCAGGCGCGAACATCTGGTCGGCCTGCACGCCCAGGCGCTGGTCGATGCGCTGGTGCCACTGGGCAGTCGTGAATACTCGATCGCCTCCATCGCCAGTGACGGTGTCTTGGAGCTCATCGTGCGTCAGGAACGTCACCCCGACGGCAGCCTGGGCCTCGGCTCCGGATGGCTGACCGAGTATCTGCCGATGGACGCAATGGTCAGCGGCCGCCTGCGACGCAACAGCAGCTTCCACCTGCCCGAAGCGCCTGTGCCCCTGGTTTTGATCGGCAACGGCACCGGCCTGGCCGGTCTGCGCAGCCTGCTCAGGGCGCGTATCGCCGCTGGCGAGCAGCGCAACTGGCTGCTGTTCGGCGAGCGCAACAGGGCTCACGACCTGTTGTGTGGCGACGAGTTGCAGGGCTGGTTGGACAGCGGCGATCTGCAACGCCTGGACCTGGCGTTCTCGCGCGACCAGGCCGAGAAGGTGTACGTGCAGGATGTGCTGCTGCAGCAGGCCGCCGAGTTGCGGCGCTGGATCGACGAAGGCGCGTGCGTGTATGTCTGCGGCAGCCTGCAAGGGATGGCCGCGGGAGTGGATGCGGCATTGCAGGGCATTCTCGGGGAAGTGACCGTGCAGCAGTTGATCGAGGATGGGCGCTACCGGCGCGATGTCTACTGAAGCACCGTTTCGCCGGCAAGGCCGGCTCCTGCAGAAGCCTCTGGCCCTGTAGGAGCCGGCCTTGCCGGCGAACAGCCTCAGTGCAGTTCGAAGGTGTCGGCATCCAGGTTGGCCGGGAAGCGGGCACGATATGCCGCCAACTCCGCCGCGCTGAGCACCACCGTGAACACCCCATCGGCCTCCCCGGCACTGAGCAGGCTCTCGCCCTGGAAGTCCAGCACCTGGCTGTCCCCTGAATAGGCAAAGCCCTTGCCGTCGGTGCCTACCCGGTTCACCGCCGCGACGAAGCACAGGTTCTCGATACCCCGTGCCGGCAGCAGGCGGTTCCAGTGCAGGCGCCGCGCCGCTGGCCAATTGGCGGTGTACAGCAGCAGGTCGGTGTCCTGGGCGTCGCAGCTCCAGACCGGGAAGCGCAGGTCGTAGCAGATCAGCGGACGCACGCGCCAGCCCTTGAGTTCGAACTGCACCTGGCGCTCGCCGGGGGTGTAGTGCTTGTGCTCTCCGGCCATGCGGAACAGGTGACGCTTGTCGTAGTGCAGGATCTCGCCGTCTGGCCGCGCCCACAGCAAGCGGTTGCGATGACTGCCATCGGCAGCCTGGATGATCACGCTGCCGGTGATCACCGCGTTGGCCTTTTTCGCCTGGGCCTTGAGCCACTTGTAGGTCGGCCCGTTCTCCGGCTCGGCAAGGCTCTCGGACTGCATGGAAAAACCGGTGGTGAACATCTCCGGCAGGATCACCAGGTCGACCTCGCCGGCCTGTCCGATCATCTCTTCGAAATGCGCGAAGTTCGTCTCACGGTCGTGCCAGGCCAGGGTGGTCTGCACCAGGGCGATTTTCAGGTTCGGCAACTTACTCAGATCGCGCATAGTCTTTCCGCCGCCTGTCGCAGCGTCTCCTCACGTTTGGCAAAGCACAGGCGTACCAGGCGTTGCTCGGGGATGGGTTGCTGGTAGAACACCGACACCGGGATGCTGGCCACGCCATGCTCCCGGGTCAGCCACAGGGCCATGTCGACATCATTGAGGTCGGGGCGAATCTGCGAATAGTCCACCAGTTGGAAATAGGTGCCCGGGGTGCGGGTGAAGGTAAAGCGCGACGCCTGCAGCAGGTCGCAGAACAGGTCCCGCTTGGCCTGGTAGAAACCGGGCAACTCATCGATATGCTCCGGGTGCTCGGCCATGAAATCGGCCAGTGCGCACTGCAACGGAGTAACGCCGCAGAAGTTGACGTACTGGTGCACCTTGCGCAGCTCGGCGCTGAGCGCTGGTGGCGCCACCACATAGCCGGTCTTCCAGCCGGTGACATGGTAGGTCTTGCCGAACGAGCTGATGACGAAGGCCCGCTGGTAGAGTTGGGCATGCGCCAGCACGCTGGCATGGCGCACCCCGTCGTAGATCAGGTGTTCGTAGACCTCGTCGCTGATCAGGTGGATGTCGCGGTTTTCGATCAGCCGTGCCAACTGGTCCAGGTCGTCGCGGCTGATCAGCGCGCCGCTGGGGTTGTGCGGCGAGTTGAGAATGACCAGGCGCGTGCGCGGACTCAGGGCATCGCTGAACGCCTGCCAGTCGATGCTGAACGTGCCGTCGCGCAGAGGCACATGCACGCAACGCCCGCCTGCCAGCTCCACCGACGGCTCATAGCTGTCGTAGCTGGGGTCGAACACGATCACCTCGTCGCCAGGATGGATCACTGCCTGGATAGCGCAGAAGATGGCCTCGGTGGCACCCGGAGTGATGGTGACTTCCTGGTCGGCATCCACGCTCGCGCCATACAGCCGGGCGATCTTCGCCGCCACCTGCTGGCGCAGGGCCGGCAAGCCGGTCATCGGCGAATACTGGTTGTGCCCGGCGGCCACATGGCGGCCAACGGCATCGAGCAGGGCCTGGGGGCCGTTGAAGTCAGGGAAGCCCTGGGAGAGGTTGAGCGCACCGGTCTGCGCGGCCAGTTGCGACATCGTGGTGAAGATGGTCGTGCCGACGTTCGGCAGTTTGCTGCGGATCATGAGGCCCTCTTTCCTGGGGTTTGTCCGGCACGGGGTAGAGTCCGAGCATAGCGGATCGAGCAGTCAGGAAAAAGGCTGAAACAATAGGGGGATTGCGCTGGGTCAACGGGCCCTATCGCAGGCTGTCGCCAGTTCCCGCAGGGTGACGCAAACATTGAAGCCTGCGCTGTGCCTGTGGGAGCTGGCAAAGCCTGCGATGAGCCGCAAAGCGGCTCCCGCGAGTACTAGCGCTTGTCGCGGCGCTTCTTCTCGGCCTTCTTGTGGTGCGACATCAGGCGACGCTTCTTGTTGACCTGGCGATCGGTGAGGGTGTTCTTCTTGCCCTCGAACGGGTTGTCGCTACCCTTGTACTCGATACGGATCGGCGTGCCGACCAGCTTGAGCACCCGGCGGTAGGTGTTTTCCAGGTAACGCGAGTAGGAGTTGGGGATCTTGTCGGTCTGGTTGCCGTGGATCACGATCAGCGGCGGGTTGGCGCCACCAAGGTGGGCGTAGCGCAGCTTGATCCGACGACCGTTGACCAGCGGCGGCTGGTGCACGCTGATGGCATCTTCGAGGATCTGCGTCAGGCGACTGGTCGGCCAGCGGGTGACCGCCGACTTGAACGCGGCCTGCACCGACTTGTACAGGTGGCCCACGCCGGTGCCGTGCAGCGCCGAGATGAAGTGGATGTCGGCGAAGTCGACGAAGAACAGCCGGCGCTCCAGCTCGGTCTTCACGTAGTCGCGCTCGCCAGGCTCCATGCCGTCCCACTTGTTCAGGGCGATGACCACGGCACGGCCGGCGTCCAGGGCGAAGCCCAGCAGGTTGAGGTCGTGGTCGACCACGCCTTCGCGGGCGTCCATGACGAAGATCACCACGTTGGCGTCCTTGATCGCCTGCAGTGTCTTGACCACCGAGAACTTCTCGACTTCCTCGTGGATCTTGCCGCGCTTGCGCACGCCAGCGGTGTCGATGAAGGTGTACTTCTCGCCATCGCGCTCGAACGGGATGTAGATACTGTCGCGGGTGGTGCCCGGCTGGTCGTATACCACCACGCGCTCTTCGCCGAGCATGCGGTTGACCAGGGTCGACTTGCCGACGTTGGGGCGGCCGATGATGGCGATCTTGATGCCATCCTTCTCGCTCGGGCCAGGGATGCGCGTGGCTTCCTCGCCTTCGGCGACGTCCTCGTCGAGCGCTTCTTCCTCAGGATCACGTGGAATGTGACCGAGCAGCGACTCCATCAGGGCGTTGATACCACGTCCCTGGGAGCCCGCCACCGGGATGGCGTTGCCCATGCCCAGCGGCGAGAACTCGGCGCGGGCGATATCGGGGTCGATGTTGTCGATCTTGTTGGCGACCAGCACCGCTTCCTTGTTGCGCTTGCGCAGGTGGTCGGCAATCATCTGGTCGGCGGCGGTCATGCCGGCGCGGGCATCGACCAGGAACAGCACATAGTCGGCTTCTTCGATGGCCATCAGCGACTGCTCGGCCATCTTCTCGTCCATGCCCACTTCATCACCGGTGATACCACCGGTGTCGATGAGGATGTAGGAACGACCCTGCCAGCTGGCATCGCCGTACTGACGGTCACGGGTCAGGCCCGACAGGTCGCCGACGATGGCATCGCGGGTCTTGGTCAGGCGGTTGAACATGGTGGATTTGCCGACGTTCGGCCGGCCCACCAGGGCGATTACGGGAACCATGCGGCTCTCCACTCTTGAATTCTTGAAAATGCAAAGGCCGCTGCAAGGCAGCGGCCGGAGTTCGGGCGGCGCATCATGCGCCGCGACCCAAGACCGTCAGCGGTCTTGAGCATAGCTTCAGCGGATGGTCAGTGCCTCGAGCTTGCCGCTGTTGCCGAAGACATAGATGGTGTCGCCGACCACCAGGGGTCGGGCGCGCAGGCCATCGCTGTCGATACGCTCACGGCCGACGAAACGGCCGTCGACCTGGCTCAGCAGGTGCAGGTAGCCCTCGAAGTCACCCACCGCCACGTAGCTGGAGAACACTTCCGGCGCGGTCAGCTGACGGCGAGCCATCGAGTCGTTGCTCCACAGGGCGCTGGAGGAACGCTCGTCGACGCTCTCCACGGTGCCCGACGCTTCGCTGACATAGACGTTGCCGAAGCCCTGGGCGACACCCACGTAGCTGGAGGCATCGCGCTGCCACAGCACGCGGCCGCTTTCCAGGTCCAGGCCGGCGACACGCCCCTGGTAGGTGCTGACGTACAGGGTGCCACCGGTCAGCAGCAAGCCGCCGTCGATGTCCACCACGCGATCCAGCTCGGAACGGCCCTGCGGGATGGCCACGCGGCTTTCCCATACTGGCACGCCGTTGCTGATATCCACCGCCACCACCTTGCCGGTGGACAGGCCGGCGACGGCCAGGCGGTTGGTCACCACTGGAGCGCCGGTACCGCGCAGGGTCAGGACTGCCGGGCTGTTCTCGTAGATCCAGCGACGGTCGCCGGTGGCGGCATCGAGGCCGACCAGACGGTCGTCCTGGGTCTGCACCACCACCACGTCACCGTTGTTGGCTGGCGGTGCCAGCACCTCGCTGGTGACGCGTGCGCGCCAACGCTCTTCGCCAGTGCTGGCGTCCAGGGCAACCACTTCACCCTTGAGCGTGCCCAGCATGACCAGGCCGTAGCCCACGCCAACGGCACCGGAAACCGGCAGCTCGAGGTCCTTCTTCCACACCACGTCGCCATTCAGGCGATTCAGTGCGAACACCTTGCCATTGACGTCGGCGGCGTAGATGCGGTCGTTCTCGATGGCCGGGACCAGGGTGTTGTAGGTCTCACCCTGACCGTCACCGATCGAACGGCTCCACTGCTTCTTCAGCACCACTTCCTCGGTGAACTTGGTCAGCTCGGCCGGGGGCAGTTCCTTCTTGCTGTTGCTGCTGCAACCCGCTGCCAGTACGGCGAGGGTGAGCACTGCTGCTTGTTTCCAACCCTTCACTTCAGGCGTCCCCTTTGGCCAGGTCATCCAGCTTCAGTTGCAGGCCACCGATCGCGGCGTCGTCGGACAACGCGGCCTTGGCTTTTTCGTAAGCACTGTGTGCGTCGTCGGAGCGCCCCAGTTGAACCAGCAGGTCGCCCTTGAGTTCCTCGCGGCTGGCCAGGAAGGCCTTGTCGGCGTCGCCGTCGAGCAGCTTGAGCGCGTCCTCGGCCTTGTCCTGGGCCGCGAGCACACGGGCCAGGCGCTGGCGCGAGATCTCGCCCAGGGTGGCGTCGGCCGGCTTGTCCAGCACGCCCTTGAGCTCGCTGGCCGCATCGTCCAGCTTGCCGCTGTCGACCGCCACCTTGGCGACGAACAGGCTGCCGTACTGGGCGTAGGCGGTGCCACCGAACTCGCTCTTGAGCTTGCCGGACAGTTCGGCGACCTTGGTCGCGTCAGGCTTGCCGTCCGGCGTCAGCGAAGTTTCCAGCAGAGCCTGGTACAGCGCCGAGGCGCCCTGGGACTGGTTGGCCTGGTACTTGTGCCAGGTCTGCCAGCCCATCACCACCACGCCAGCCAGCAGGGCGCCGGTCAGCAGCGGCTTGCCGTTGCGATTCCACCAGTCCTTGGCCGCTGCCAGGCCTTCATCTTCGGTACTCGACACCCCAAATACTCCTATTCGCCTATTCGTTGTCGGACCGCGTCACGCCTGAGCGATCGCGGTTTCCAGGTGCTCGGCAAGAGCATCCCAGGCAATGTTCTGTTGTTCGCCCTGGCCACGCAGGGGCTTGAAGCCAATGGTCCGCTGGGCCAGTTCGTCGTCACCGAGGATCAGGGCGAACAGCGCGCCGCTCTTGTCGGCTTTCTTGAACTGGCTCTTGAAGCTGCCGCCACCGGCGTTGACCGCCAGGCGCAGGCCCGGCAGACGATCGCGCAGTTGCTCGCTCAGGCGCAGGCCGGCCAGTTCCGCCTGCTCGCCGAAGGCGCACAGGTAGACGTCGAGGGTGCGGCTGATCGACTCGGGCACCTTGCCCAGGGTCTCCAGCAACAGGATCAGGCGCTCGATGCCCATGGCAAAGCCGACGCCCGGGGTCGGCTTGCCGCCCATCTGCTCGACCAGGCCGTCATAGCGGCCACCGGCGCAGACGGTGCCCTGGGCGCCGAGCTTGTCGGTGACCCACTCGAACACGGTCTTGCTGTAGTAGTCCAGGCCGCGGACCAGCTTGGTGTTGATCACGAACGGAATGCCGGCGGCGTCGAGGCGGGCCTTCAGGCCTTCGAAGTGCACGCGGGATTCTTCGTCCAGGTACTCCTCCAGCTTCGGCGCACCGACCAGTACCGCCTGGGTGTTCTGGTCCTTGCTGTCGAGGATGCGCAGCGGGTTGCTCTTCAGGCGGCGCTGGCTGTCCTCGTCCAGTTGCTCGAGACGGGCGCTGAGGTAGTCGACCAGCGCGTCACGATAGCGCGCGCGGGCTTCACTGGTACCAAGGCTGTTGAGCTGCAGTTCGACTGCGTCCTGGATGCCCAGCAGGCCCCACAGGCGCCAGGTCAGCATGATCAGCTCGGCATCGACGTCCGGACCGTCGAGGTTGAACACCTCCACGCCGATCTGGTGGAACTGGCGATAGCGGCCCTTCTGCGGACGCTCGTGGCGGAACATCTGGCCGATGTACCAGAGTTTCTGCACCTGGCCGTTGCCGGTGATGCCATGCTCGAGCACGGCACGCACGCAGGCGGCGGTACCTTCGGGGCGCAGGGTCAGCGAATCGCCGTTGCGGTCCTCGAAGGTGTACATCTCTTTCTCGACGATATCGGTGACTTCACCGATGGAGCGCTTGAACAGCTCGGTAAACTCGACGATCGGCGTACGGATCTGGCTGTAGCCGTAGGTGTCCAGCAAGCCGGCCACGGTGCCCTCGAAGTAGCGCCACAGCGGCGACTGGTCGGGCAGGATGTCGTTCATGCCACGGATGGCTTGCAGCGATTTGCTCACGAATAGTCCTTACGAATCTGTGCTCAGCCGCGGGCGATCAGCGCCGCGTCGGCCTCGGCCTTCTCGGCCGCTTTCTGGCGGATGAGCTTTTCCAGCTCGTCGACCAGGTTGTCGTTGTTCAGCTTCTGCGATGGCTTGCCATCGATGTAGACCAGGTTGGGCGTGCCGCCGGTCAGGCCGACGTGCGACTCCTTGGCTTCACCCGGGCCGTTGACCACGCAACCGATCACCGCCACGTCCAGCGGTACCAGCAGGTCTTCAAGGCGCCCCTCCAGCTCGTTCATGGTCTTGACCACATCGAAGTTCTGCCGCGAGCAGCTCGGGCAGGCGATGAAGTTGATGCCACGCGAGCGCAGGTGCAGCGACTTGAGGATGTCATAGCCGACCTTCACTTCCTCGACCGGATCGGCCGCCAGCGAGATCCGGATGGTATCGCCGATGCCCTCGGCCAGCAGCATACCGAGGCCGACGGCGGATTTCACCGTCCCCGAACGCAAGCCACCGGCTTCGGTGATACCCAGGTGCAGTGGCTGGACGATCTGCCTGGCCAGCAGGCGGTAGGCCTCGACGGCCATGAACACGTCGGAGGCCTTGACGCTGACCTTGAAGTCCTGGAAGTCCAGACGATCGAGGTGCTCGACATGACGCAGCGCCGACTCGACCAACGCGGCCGGGGTCGGCTCGCCGTACTTCTTCTGCAGGTCCTTTTCCAGGGAGCCGGCGTTGACGCCGATGCGGATCGGGATACCACGGTCGCGGGCGGCATCGACCACGGCGCGAACACGGTCTTCGCGACCGATGTTGCCCGGGTTGATGCGCAGGCAATCGACGCCCAGTTCGGCCACCCGCAGGGCGATCTTGTAGTCGAAGTGGATGTCGGCGACCAGCGGCACGCTGACCTGCTGCTTGATGCGGCCGAACGCCTCGGCGGCGTCCATGTCCGGCACCGAGACGCGGACGATGTCCACGCCGGCATCGACCAGGCGCTGGATCTGCGCCACGGTGGCGGCGACATCATTGGTGTCGGTATTGGTCATGCTCTGCACCGCGATGGGGGCATCGCCACCCACCGGTACATTGCCGACCCAGATTTTGCGGGATTCGCGACGTTTGATCGGAGATTCGCCGTGCATGACTTACTGTCCCAACTTCAGGCGAGCGGTTTCGCCACTGGTGAACGGAGCGACATCGACCGCCTGGCCGTTGTAGCTCACCTGGGCGCCGCGGGCGAAGCCCAGGCGCACCGCGAACGGTGGCTTGCCGGTCAGTTCCAGGCTATCGCCCTTGCGCTTGATGGCGCTGAACAGCACCTTGCCGTTGCCATCGGTGACCTGGGTCCAGCAATCGGCGGTGAACTGGATGTGTACGTTGGCGCTGCCGGCCGGGGCTGGCGTCGCTTCGGCAGCAGGGGCCGGCGTGGCCACCGGGGCGACTGGCACCACCTGCGCGGCGGGCGCTACCGGTGCCGCCGACGCGGCCGGTGCTGCAGCGGCCACTGGCGCTTGCTGCTCGCTAGCCGGAGCCACCGGGGCGGCAGGTGCGGTCGCTGCCTCGGTGCTGGCCGGCGCCTGTTCGGCAGGCGCCGATGGCAGTGGCAAGGCCTCGCCTTCAGGCTGCTGCCCTTCACTCACTGCCTGATCTTCCGGCTCGTCCAACGGGTGAATCTGGGTGGTGCCGTCGGCGCTCTCGACCTCGACGTGCTCCAGGGCGATCTTGGCCAGGTCCTTGCCATGCTGGCTGCTCTGGTCCTGCCACCAGACGAAGCCACCCCCGACCACCGCCACCAGCAGCAGCAGGCTGACCACGCGCAGGATGTTGTGCGACAGGCGCACCGGCTCCTCGATCCGGCCGAGCGCATGCACTTCGCTGCCCTGGGCGTGGCTGCCGGTGATCTGGTCGAACGCCTCGACCAGGGGCGCCTGGTCCATGTCCATGAGTTTGGCGTAGGCACGGATGTAGCCGCGGGCGAAAGTGTGCCCTGGCAGCTTGTCGAAGGCGCCATTTTCCAGGTGGTTCAGCGAAGATACCGTGAGATTGAGCTTTTTAGCGACCTCGGCCTGGCTCCAGTCCCGTTTCTCGCGGGCCTGGCGCAAGACATCACCGGGATTCTGGCGAGTCGCTGCTACTTCTTCGGTGTGCGCGGCTTTCATCGTTGCTCCGACAGGTATTGCTGATATTCCGGCGTACCGGGATAAAGTCGTTGTAATTGCCGCCCCAGACGGGCCGCGGTGCCCTGCTCATCGAGGGCACGTGCCAGGCGGCTGCCCAGCAGCAGGCTACGGGCACTCTGGTCGCCCAGTTGGCTGAATCGATCGTAGTAGTCCCAGGCCGGCACATAATGCCTGTTTTCGTAGGACAACTCAGCCATTTCGAGCAAAGCCTTCGGTTGCCGCTGGTTGAGCCGAAGGGCTTTTTCCAGATAATCCCGCGCCTGCGCTTGCTGCCCCTGCTTCAGGGCAGTCAACCCAAGGTTCTCGTAGACCCGGGAACGCTCAGGATACAGGGTATCGGCGGCAGCCTGGCGAAACATCTCGCGAGCCTCGTCGAAACGGCCCTGAGCATATAGGAAACTGCCGTAGTTGTTGCGGATTCGTGTGTTTTCCGGCCTGGCCGCCAACGCTGCGCGGAAATGCGTATCGGCTAGTACTGGCTCGCCTTCGGCCTGGAACACCAGCGCCAGTGCGGCATGGGCATCGGCGTCGGCGCTGTCGAGGGCCAGGGCCTTGGCCAATGGGGCCTTGGCCTGTTCGCTCAAACCTTGTTGCAAATATCCCAGGCCCAACTGCACATAGGCCCGCCCCGCCTCCTCGCGCCCCTGGCGCGAGTCCAGGGGATCGCCCGCGCCACCCGACACACAGCCCGCCAGCAGGGCAAGCGTCAGGGTCGACAGCGCGGCGCGCAAGGTCATGGGCGGCGGCTCGTCAGCGGCGCACAGCGCTGTCTTGCGGCTCGTCGGCGGCCAACTGGCGCACGGCGATGTAGCGCTCGCTGCGGCGGGTGCGGTCGTTCACCTGGCCGACCAGCTGACCACAGGCGGCGTCGATGTCGTCGCCGCGAGTGGTGCGGGTGGTGACGTTGAAGCCACCGTGGTGCAGCAGATCCTGGAAGCGGCGGATGGCGTTGTTGCTAGGCCGCTCGTACCCCGAATGCGGGAACGGATTGAAAGGGATCAGGTTGATCTTGCACGGCACGTCGCGCAGCAGCTCGATCATCTGCGCGGCATGCTCGGGCTGGTCGTTGACGTCCTTGAGCAGGGTGTACTCGATGGTCAGCACACGCTTGCCACCCAGGGTCGACATGTAGCCCATGCACGACTCCAGCAGCATCTTCAGCGGGTACTTCTTGTTGATCGGTACCAACTGGTTGCGCAGCTCGTCGTTGGGTGCGTGCAGCGACAGGGCCAGGGACACGTCGATGTGCTTGGCCAGCTCGTCGATCATCGGCACCACGCCCGAGGTGGACAGGGTGACGCGACGCTTGGAAATGCCATAGCCCAGATCTTCCATCATGATCTTCATGGCGGCGATGACATTGTCGAAATTCAGCAGGGGTTCGCCCATGCCCATCATGACCACGTTGGTGATGGCGCGGTCGATCTTGGCCGGGACGGTCCCGAAGGATTTGTTCGCAAGCCACACCTGGCCGATCACTTCGGCGGCGGTGAGGTTGCTGTTGAAGCCTTGCTTGCCGGTGGAGCAGAAACTGCAGTCCAGGGCGCAGCCGGCTTGCGACGACACGCACAGGGTGCCGCGATCGTCGGTAGGGATGTAGACGGTCTCGACGCAGCTGCCGGAGGCAACGCGGACCACCCACTTGCGGGTACCGTCGGCGGAAATGTCTTCACTGACCACTTCCGGGCCCCGAATCTCGGCAACGGCCTCGAGCTTTTCACGCAGGACCTTGCCGACATTGGTCATGGCGGCGAAATCATCGACGCCAAAATGGTGAATCCATTTCATCACCTGCCCGGCGCGGAAGCGCTTCTCCCCGATTGAGTCGAAGAACTGTTCCATTTCCGCCAGGGTCAGCCCCAGCAGGTTGATCTTGCCAGTAGATGTCGTCATGGATTCACCCTCACACCCGTAAGCTTTCGCTTAGCGAGTGGTTACCTCGGTAGCTGCGAAGAAGTAAGCGATTTCGCGAGCGGCAGCGGCTTCGGAGTCCGAACCGTGAACGGCGTTGGCGTCGATCGACTCGGCGAAGTCAGCACGGATGGTGCCGGCAGCAGCTTCTTTAGGGTTGGTGGCGCCCATCAGCTCACGGTTGGCCAGAATGGCGTTTTCGCCTTCCAGAACCTGAACAACGACTGGACCGGAGGTCATGAAGGCAACCAGGTCGCCGAAGAAGCCGCGCTCTTTGTGCTCGGCGTAGAAGCCTTCGGCTTCGGCCTTGGACAGCTGCTTCATTTTCGAAGCGACGACGCGCAGGCCGGCTTTCTCGAAGCGAGTGGTGATCTCGCCGATGACGTTCTTGGCAACGGCGTCAGGCTTGATGATGGAGAAAGTACGTTGAACAGCCATGGAAAACTCCAGAAATATGAGTGTTGCGAAAAATTAAACCCGCGAATTATACGCGGGTTCCAGGGGATTGCCTAACCTGCAGCGTGCGCTCAGTCGGCTTCGTCGATCCAGGCCGCCTGGATGGCCTCGAGCACCTTCTCGCCGCCACGCGACGGATCGTCGCTGAATTCTGGCAGGGCCAGCACCCAGCGGTGCAGATCGACGAAATTCACGTAACGAGGATCGACCTCAGGCTTGCTTTCGGCAAGCTGGATGGCGATCTCAAGTACATCAATCCATTTCAGGCTCATGCGGACAGACCTCAGTGCGGCGCTTCGGCGGCGTGGTTGAGCGAGTACTTGGGAATCTCGATGGTCAGGTCCTCGTCGCCGACGATCACCTGGCAGGCCAGGCGCGACTGCGCTTCCAGGCCCCAGGCCTTGTCCAGCATGTCCTCTTCGAGCTCGTCGGCTTCCTCGAGCGAGTCGAAGCCTTCGCGCACGATGCAGTGGCAGGTGGTGCAGGCGCACACGCCGCCACACGCACTTTCCATCTCGATGTGGTGTTCGTGGGCCAGCTCCAGGATGTTGGTGCCCGGCTCCACTTCAACCACCAGCCCGTCCGGGCAGAACTTCTCGTGCGGCAGGAAAATCACCTGGGGCATCGGTTACTCCTCGATCTCATTCAGGTTGCGCCCGGCCAGTGCGGCTTTGACCGTCGAATCAAGGCGACGGGCGGCAAATGCATCGGTCACCTGCGACAGACGCTTGGTCTGCTGCTCGATGGCGGCGCCATCGGTGCCAGTGAGCAAATCACGCAGTTCTTGCATCTGGAAAGCGATCGCCTCGCGCTCATCGCTGCTGAGCAGGCGCTCGCCGTCGGCGTCCAGGGCACCCTGCACCGCTTCGAGCAGGCGCTCGGCATCGACCTGATGCTCGCGCAACTGCCGGGCATGCTTGTCGGAACCGGCATGCTCGAAGGAATCCTTGAGCATGCGCGCGATCTCGCCGTCGGTCAGGCCGTAGGACGGCTTGACCTGGATGCTCGACTCCACGCCCGAGCCCAACTCGCGCGCCGAGACACTGAGCAGGCCATCGGCGTCGACCTGGAAGGTCACGCGGATCTTCGCCGCGCCGGCGACCATCGCCGGAATGCCGCGCAGCTCGAAGCGCGCCAGCGAACGGCAGTCGCTGATCAGCTCGCGCTCGCCCTGCAGCACATGGATCATCATGGCCGACTGGCCATCCTTGTAGGTGGTGAACTCCTGGGCGCGGGCCACCGGAATGGTGGTGTTGCGCGGGATCACCTTCTCCATCAGCCCGCCCATGGTCTCAAGCCCCAGGGACAGCGGGATGACGTCGAGCAGCAGCAGCTCGCCGCCTTCGCGACGGTTGCCAGCGAGGGTGTCGGCCTGGATCGCGGCGCCGATGGCCACCACCTGGTCCGGGTCGATCGAGGTCAGCGGGGCACGGCCGAACAGCGCGCCAACGGCTTCGCGCACACGCGGTACACGGGTCGAGCCGCCCACCATCACCACCGCGCCCACCTCCTCCAGCTCGATGCCACTGTCGCGCACGGCGCGGCGGCAGGCCTTGAGGCTGCGGGCCACCAGCGGCTCGATCATCGCCTCGAAGGCGGCGCGGCTCAGCTCGCCCTGCCAGGCGCCATGGCTGACAGCGACTACGTCGGCGTCGGTCAGGGCTTCCTTGGCAGCGCAGGCGGCCTGCAGCAGCTGGCGCTGAGTGGCCGGGTCGAGATCGGCGGACAACCCCGCCTGCTCGATGATCCAGCCGGCAATGGCATGGTCGAAGTCATCGCCGCCCAGGGCGGTATCGCCACCGGTGGCCAGCACCTCGAAGACACCGCCGGTCAGGCGCAGGATGGAAATATCGAAGGTACCGCCGCCCAGGTCGTAGATCGCCACCAGGCCTTCGGCGTTCTGGTCCAGGCCATAGGCCACGGCAGCCGCGGTCGGCTCGTTGAGCAGGCGCAGCACGTTCAGGCCGGCCAGGCGCGCGGCGTCCTTGGTGGCCTGGCGCTGGGCGTCGTCGAAGTACGCCGGCACGGTGATCACCGCACCGACCAGCTCGCCACCGAGGGTGTCCTCGGCGCGCTGACGCAGCACCTTGAGAATGTCGGCCGACACTTCCACCGGGCTCTTCGGCCCCTGGACAGTGTCGATGAACGGCATGTGCGACTCACCGCCGACGAAACGGTACGGCAGCTGCTCGCCCAATTGCTTGACGTCCGCCAGGCCACGCCCCATCAGGCGCTTGACCGACAGGATGGTGTTCAGCGGGTCGCTGGAGGCAGCGTCGCGCGCAGCCTGGCCGACTTCGCTGCGACCTTCCAGGTAACGCACGGCCGATGGCAGGATCAGCTGGCCCTGAGCATCGGGCAGCGGCTCGCTGCGCCCGCTGCGCACGGCGGCGACGAGAGAGTTGGTGGTGCCCAGGTCGATGCCCACCGCCAGGCGGCGCTGGTGCGGCTGGGGGCTCTGACCGGGTTCGGCGATCTGCAGTAGGGCCATGCTTGTCTGGGTACCTTAGGCGTCATCACGGGCGACGCCGGGATTAATCGTCGAGGCGCTCTTCGAGTTGGCGCACTTCTTGGGCGAGCTTGTCGAGGAACTGCATGCGGCGCATCAGGCGCTCGGCCTGTTCGCGCTGGCTTGCAACATCCCAGCAGGCGGCGAAATCCTCGTTGAGCTTGTCCTGGGCAGCCTTGAGGCGCTTCTTGAACACGGCAACGCCGTCGAGGTCGGCTTCGTCCTGCAACTCTTCGAGCTCTTCGCGCCACTGCATCTGCTGCAGCAGGAAGTCCGGGTCATGGACCGTGACTTCCTGAGGCACTTCATGGCCACCGATGGCCAGCAGGTAGCGGGCGCGACGAGGCGCGCTGCGCAAGGTCTGGTAAGCGTCGTTGAGCGCCGCCGACTTCTCCAGCGCAATGCGTTGCTCACGCTCGGAGGCATCGGCGAAACGATCCGGATGGACCTCGCGCGCCAGCTCGCGATAGCGCGTGGCCAGCTTGTCGAGGTCCAGGCTGAAGCCCGGCTGCAGGTCGAACAGGGCAAAATGGCAAAGAGTACCCACGGGCTGCCTCAAACGTTGAAGCTTTCGCCGCAGCCACACTCACCGCGCACGTTGGGGTTGTTGAACTTGAAGCCTTCGTTCAACCCTTCCTTGACGAAGTCCAGCTCGGTGCCATCGAGATACACCAGGCTCTTCGGGTCGATGATGACCTTCACGCCATGGTTCTCGAACACCTGGTCCTCTGCGGCCAGCTCGTCGACGAACTCCAGCACGTAGGCCAGGCCCGAGCAGCCGGTGGTGCGCACGCCCAGGCGAATACCCTCACCCTTGCCGCGCCCGTCGAGGGAGCGGCGAATGTGGTTGGCGGCGGCTTCTGTCATGCTGATAGCCATCGGAACTCCTTACCTTGCGTCAGGCGACTCAGATCAAGCCTTTCTTCTGCTTGTAATCGCGAACGGCTGCCTTGATGGCATCTTCGGCGAGTACCGAGCAGTGGATCTTGACCGGCGGCAACGCCAGTTCTTCGGCCAGTTGGGTGTTCTTGATGGTCTCGGCCTCGTCCAGGGTCTTGCCCTTCATCCACTCGGTGGCGAGGGAGCTGGAGGCAATGGCCGAACCGCAGCCGTAGGTCTTGAACTTGGCGTCTTCGATGATGCCTTGCTCGTTGACCTTGATCTGCAGGCGCATCACGTCGCCGCAGGCCGGGGCGCCGACCATGCCGGTACCGACATCCGGGTCCTCGGCGTTCATCTTGCCGACGTTGCGCGGGTTTTCGTAGTGGTCGATGACCTTTTCACTGTATGCCATGGTGCAATTCCTTCCTCATCAGGGAGCCGCTCTTGCCGGCGACTGCTTAGTGGGCGGCCCACTCGATCTTGGAGATGTCGACGCCGTCTTTGTACATGTCCCACAGCGGCGACAGTTCACGCAGCTTGTTCACTGCCTTGCAGACTTCCTGCGCGGCGTAGTCGATTTCTTCTTCGGTGGTGAAGCGGCCGAAGGAGAAACGGATCGAGCTGTGCGCCAGTTCGTCGTTGCGGCCCAGGGCGCGCAGGACGTAGGACGGCTCGAGCGAAGCGGAGGTGCAGGCCGAACCGGACGAGACGGCGATGTCCTTGAGCGACATCAGCAGCGATTCGCCTTCGACGTAGTTGAAGCTCAGGTTCAGGTTGTGCGGCACACGGGCGGTCTGGCTGCCGTTGACGTACAGCTCCTCGAGGTTGGACACCTGCTTGAAGAAACGGTCGCTCAGGGCCTTGATGCGCACGTTTTCCGCGGCCATTTCCTGCTTGGCGATGGCGAAGGCCTCGCCCATGCCGACGATCTGGTGGGTCGGCAGGGTGCCCGAACGCATGCCGCGCTCATGGCCACCGCCGTGGATGATGGCTTCCAGGCGCACGCGCGGCTTGCGGCTGACGTACAGCGCGCCGATGCCTTTCGGGCCGTAGACCTTGTGCGCCGAGAACGACATCAGGTCGACCTTGAGCTTCTGCACGTCGATCTCGACCTTGCCGGCCGACTGGGCGGCGTCGACATGGAACAGCACGCCACGCGAGCGGGTCAGCTCGCCAATGGCGGCGATGTCGTTGATCGAGCCGACTTCGTTGTTCACGTGCATCAGCGAGACCAGGATGGTGTCGTCACGCAGGGCAGCCTCGACCATGGCCGGGGTGACGATGCCGTCTTCGCCCGGCTCCAGGTAGGTGACCTCGAAACCTTCACGCTCGAGCTGGCGAGCGGTATCCAGGACCGCCTTGTGCTCGATCTTGGAGGTGATGATGTGCTTGCCCTTGGTCTGATAGAAGTGCGCCACGCCCTTGAGGGCGAGGTTGTCGGACTCGGTGGCACCGCTGGTCCAGACGATCTCGCGCGGGTCGGCGTTGATCAGCTCGGCGACCTGGCGACGGCCGTTCTCGACCGCTTCCTCGGCCTTCCAGCCGAACACGTGGGAGCGCGAGGCCGGGTTACCGAAGTTCCCGTCGACCAGCAGGCACTCGGCCATCTTCTGGGCAACGCGCGGGTCGACCGGGGTGGTCGCGGAGTAATCGAGGTAGATCGGCAACTTCATGGAGTATCTCCTATCAGGCGGTGGCGTCGCTCGTCGCTGTTCTCAGTCGACGGCGGACGTCTCAATCTTGTCCAGCTGGGCGGTACGGCCTGCGACGCGGCGCAGGTCCTGACGCTGGGCGACTTCCTGCACCTCGCGGCGCATGACGAGGTCGGCCAGGCTGATGCCACTGAGGAATTCATGGATCTGCTGGCTGAGATCACACCACAGGTGGTGGGTCAGGCAGGTATCACCGGCGTGGCAATCCCCCAGGCCCTGGCAGCGGGTGGCATCGACCGATTCGTTGACCGCGTCGATGACCTGGGCCACCTGGATGGTTTCCATGCCCCGCGACAGCTGGTAGCCGCCGCCTGGGCCGCGAACGCTGGAAACCAGGCTGCTGCGGCGCAGCTTGGCGAACAGCTGCTCCAGATAAGAGAGGGAAATGCCCTGGCGCTCGGAAATATCGGCCAGAGACACCGGCCCATGCTGCGCGTGCAACGCCAGGTCGAGCATGGCGGTCACGGCGTATCGGCCTTTGGTAGTCAGTCGCATGGCGTATGGGTACCACGGGAGTTACAGGATGTGTGCGAGTATGCGATTCCCGAGCATTTAAGTCAACTATTAGACCTAGTGCTTTAGTCGGGTATGCATGCGGGAGGCGGGCGCGAGTTTAGCAGACAAGGGGCGCGAGCACACGCCCCTTGTGTCGGGCCGGCCTGATCAATGCGACTGAGTGTCGCCCTGCTTCGCCTCGGCGCAGGTCTCGGCAAAGTCATCGGCCGGCAGTGCCGGCAGCTCCTTGGCACAGTAGTCACTGCCCATCCGGGTCAACGCGCCACACATGCCCTCGAGGCGCTCGTCGACGGCCTGCAGGTGGTCGAGCATCTGGCCAATGGCACGTGCCACCGGGTCCGGCATGTCGCCACTGACGCCGTAGGCGTCGAAACCGATCTTCTCGGCCATGGCCTTGCGCCGGGCCTCCACCGAATCATCCTCGTTCTTGACGATGATCCGCCCTGGGATGCCGACCGCCGTGGCACCCGCCGGCACCGCCTTGGTCACCACCGCATTGGAGCCGATCTTGGCCCCGGCACCGACGGTGAACGGCCCCAGCACCTTGGCCCCGGCACCGACCACCACGCCGTTCTCCAGGGTCGGGTGGCGCTTGCCTTTGTTCCAGCTGGTGCCGCCCAGGGTCACGCCCTGGTACAGCGTGACATCGTCGCCGATCTCGGCGGTCTCGCCAATGACGATGCCCATGCCATGGTCGATGAAGAAACGCCGGCCAATCGTCGCGCCCGGGTGGATCTCGATGCCGGTCAGCCAGCGACCGAAGTTCGACACCAGCCGTGCCAGCCACTTGAAGTCGCGCTTCCACAACGCATTGCCCAGGCGGTGCAGCCAGATCGCGTGCATGCCCGGGTAGCAGGTCAGCACCTCGAAGGCATTGCGCGCAGCCGGGTCGCGATGGAAAACGCTCTGGATATCTTCACGCAGACGCTCGAACATCTTTCAGTCCTTCCGTTTATGCGGCTCGCCCCGTGCGACTTTCTGGGTCTCGGTGAGGATGCCGCGCAAAATGCTCATTTCCGAACGATTGACCGAGCTGCGCCCATACAGCCGACGCAAGCGCGGCATCAGGTGCTTGGGCTTCTCCGGATCGAGGAAGCCGATGTCCACCAGGGTCTTCTCCAGGTGCTCGTAGAACAGCTCCATTTCGTCCATGGTCGCCAGCTCGTTGCTGCGCAGCGAGTTGGCATCGAACTTCTCGACTTTCGAGGGCGCGCCTTCGGCTGCCAGCCAGGCCATGCGCACCTCGTAGGAGAGCACCTGGACCGCGGCGGCAAGGTTCAGCGAACTGAAGTCGGGGTTCGAGGGAATGTGCACGTGGAAGTGACATCGCTGCAGTTCTTCGTTGGTCAGGCCGGCGTGCTCGCGCCCGAACACCAGGGCGATCTCTTCGCCGCCGCAGGCATGCTCCACGGCCTTGGCCCCGCATTCACGCGGGTCGATCAGCGGCCAGGGAATGCTGCGCTCACGAGCGCTGGTGCCCATGACCAGGCTGCAGCCGACCAGGGCGTCCTCGAGGCTGTCGACCACCTGGGCATTGGCCAGGATGTCGTCGGCACCCGAGGCACGCGCGGTGGCATCGCCGGACGGGAACTCTTTGGGCTGCACCAGCACCAGACGCGACAGGCCCATGTTTTTCATGGCACGCGCAGCGCCGCCGATATTGCCGGGGTGGCTGGTATTGACCAGAACAACACGAATATTCTGCAACAAGGTGTTGAGCTCACGGAGTAGGGATAAAGGGGCAAACGATCTTACAGAAGCGACGGACGTAACGCCACGAATGCACATGTCACCCTTCTGCCGTCGCGGATTTCTGATAGACTATGCGGCTTTCCTCTTTAACATCCCCAGGTGAAACGCCCATGCAGCCTATGCTGAATATCGCCCTGCGCGCCGCTCGCAGCGCCAGTGAACTGATTTTCCGCTCCATCGAACGCCTGGACAGCATCAAAGTCGACGAAAAGCAGGCCAAGGACTACGTCTCCGAGGTCGATCGCGCCGCCGAGAAAGTCATCGTCGACGCCCTGCGCAAGGCCTACCCGAACCACTCGATCCAGGGTGAAGAGACCGGCCTGCACGCCGGCAGCGGCGAAGAAGGCAAGGACTACCTGTGGATCATCGATCCGCTGGACGGCACCACCAACTTCCTGCGTGGCGTTCCTCACTTCGCCGTCAGCATCGCCTGCAAATACCGCGGCCGTCTCGAGCACGCCGTGATCGTCGACCCGGTTCGCCAGGAAGAATTCACCGCCAGCCGTGGCCGTGGCGCCCAACTCAACGGCCGCCGCATCCGCGTCACCTCGCGCAGCAGCCTGGAAGGCGCCCTGCTGGGTACCGGCTTCCCGTTCCGCGACAACCAGATGGCCGACCTGGACAACTACCTGGGCATGTTCCGCGCCCTGACCGGCCAGACCGCCGGCATCCGCCGCGCCGGCTCCGCCAGCCTGGACCTGGCCTACGTGGCCGCCGGCCGCTTCGACGCCTTCTGGGAGTCGGGCCTGTCCGAGTGGGACATGGCCGCGGGCGTGCTGCTGATTCAGGAAGCAGGCGGCCTGGTGAGCGACTTCAACGGTGGTCATGACCACCTCGAGAAGGGCCACATCGTCGCTGGCAACATCAAGTGCTTCAAGGCCGTGCTGACTGCCATCCAGCCGCACCTGCCCGAGCACCTGAAGCGCTAAGCGCTGATTGGCACACAAAAAAAGCACCCTCGCGGTGCTTTTTTTGTGTCTGCGCCCCAATCGCCCCTCCCGGCAGGAGCGGCCTACAGGAAAGCAGGCCTCAGCGCGCTCACTGTCCCGGCTGGTTCTGGCTGAGGATCAGCTTGCCGTTCTTGTCCAGCGGAATGGTCGAGCCCGGCTCGCGATCCATCTTGATCTTGCCGACCTGATCACCGATGGAATAAGTCACGTTGTAACCCACCACCTTCTCGCTGAGGTCATTGACCGTGTTGCAGCGAGTCTGGGTAGTCGTGGTGGTGTCACGCTCCTGCATGTACTCCTGGGTCTTGTTGCCGGCATAGCCGCCACCGACCGCACCGGCCACGGTGGCGAGCTTGCGGCCGTTGCCGCTACCGATCTGGTTGCCCAGCAGGCCGCCGGCGAGCGCACCGACCACGGTGCCGGCAATCTGGTGCTGGTCCTTGACCGGCGCCCGGTGCGTCACCACCACGTCCTTGCAGACCTGACGCGGCGTCTTGATGGTTTCCTTGATCGGCTGCACGTCGGTGACCTGAGCATACTCAGGGCCTTTGTTGACCAAGCTGTAGGTCGCTACAGCACCCCCGGCAGTCACACCGACAGCCCCCAGCACCGCACCCACCAGCATTGATTTGTTCACGTGAACCTCCTAGTCATACCCGCGGGATCTGGGCCCGCTTCAGTCCCAGCCTTGGAGCAAAAAAAAAGGCGCGAGTTCAACACTCGCGCCTCTCTTTTCACCATTTGGCGTAGGACAAGTCCTTACGGACGGTCGTCCACACCATCGGTTTTAGCCGGCGGGATGAGGTCTTCGCTGCTCAGGTTCAGCCAGATCAGCACCACGTTGGCGATGTAGATCGACGAGTAGGTACCCGCCATGACACCGATGAACAGGGCCAGGGAGAAGCCGAACAGGTTGTCGCCGCCGAAGAACAGCAATGCGGCGATGGCCAGCAAGGTCGACACCGAAGTGGCGATGGTGCGCAGCAGGGTCTGGGTGGTCGAGACGTTGATGTTCTCGATCAGCGAGGCCTTGCGCATCACCCGGAAGTTCTCGCGCACCCGGTCGAACACGACGATGGTGTCGTTCAGCGAGTAGCCGATGATCGCCAGCACCGCCGCCAGCACCGTCAGGTCGAAGGTGATCTGGAAGAACGACAGGATGCCCATGGTCACCACCACGTCGTGCACCAGCGAGACGATGGCGCCGACCGCGAACTTCCACTGGAAGCGGAAGGCCAGGTAGATGAGGATGCCGCCCAGGGCCAGGAGCATGCCCATGCCGCCCTGGTCGCGCAGCTCTTCACCCACCTGCGGGCCGACGAACTCGACGCGCTTGAGCGTTGCCGGGTTGTCGCCGCCCGCCTTCTGCAAGGCTGCAGCGACCTTGTTGCCCAACTGCGGGTCATCGCCCGGCATGCGCACCAGCAGGTCGGTGGTGGCGCCGAAGCTCTGCACCACGGCCTCGTGGAAGCCGGAGTCGACCAGCTCGGCACGTACCGCCTTGAGGTCCGCCGGACGCTCGTAGGTGAGCTCGATCAGCGTACCGCCGGTGAAGTCCAGGCCGAAGTTCAGACCCTTGTGCCACCAGCTGAACAGCGCCAGCACGGTGAGGAGCACGGTGACGGCGAACGCGACATTGCGCACGCCCATGAAGTTGATGGTTTTCATCGCAGCTCCCTCAAACCCACAGCTTCTTGATGTCACGCCCGCCGCAGGTCAGGTTGACCATGGCACGGGTCACCATGACGGCGGTGAACATCGAGGTGAAAATCCCGAGGGACATGGTGACCGCGAAGCCCTTGACCGGACCGGTACCCATGGCGAACAGGATGCCACCGACCAGCAGGCTGGTCAGGTTGGCGTCGATGATCGCGGTGTAGGCACGGTTGAAGCCTTCGTGGATGGCGCGCTGCACCGACATGCCGGCTTTGAGCTCCTCGCGGATACGCGAGAAGATCAGCACGTTGGCGTCGACCGCCATACCCATGGTCAGCACGATACCGGCGATGCCCGGCAGGGTCAGCGTCGCGCCCAGCAGCGACATCAGCGCCAGCAGCAGGATCATGTTGCCGGTCAGGGCGACGGTGGCGATCACGCCGAAGCCGCGGTAGATGGCGATGATGAACAGCGACACGAACAGCATGCCCCACAGGGACGCGTCGATACCCTTGGTGATGTTGTCGGCACCCAGGCTCGGGCCAATGGTACGTTCTTCGGCGAAGTACATCGGCGCGGCCAGACCACCGGCACGCAGCAGCAGGGCCAGTTCGGAGGACTCGCCCTGGCCGTTCAGGCCGGTGATGCGGAACTGGCTGCCCAGCGGCGACTGGATGGTCGCCAGGCTGATGATCTTCTTCTCTTCCTTGAAGCTCTGCACCGCGACGTCTTTCTCGACGCCATCGACAGTCTGCTTCTCGTAGCGGGTCACCGGCTTCTGCTCGATGAAGATCACCGCCATGCTGCGACCGACGTTGGTGCGGGTGGCGCGGCTCATCAGCTCGCCGCCATGGCCGTCGAGGCGGATGTTCACCTGTGGGCGACCGTGCTCGTCGAAGCTGGCCTGGGCGTCGGTGACCTGGTCACCGGTGATGATCAGGCCGCGTTCGACCGCAGCGGAGCGGCCGCCCTCGCGGAACTCGAACACCTCGGTGGTGGCCTTGGAAGCGCCCGGCTCGGCGCCGAAGCGGAACTCCAGGTTGGCAGTCTTGCCGAGGATACGCTTGGCCTCGGCAGTGTCCTGCACGCCCGGCAGCTCGACCACGATGCGGTTGGCGCCCTGGCGCTGGACCAGCGGCTCGGCCACGCCCAGCTCGTTCACGCGGTTGCGGACGGTGGTCAGGTTCTGCTTGATGGAGTATTCGCGGATCTCGGCGACCTTGGCCTGGGTCAGCGCCAGGCGCAGCACGGCGAGCTCGTTGCGCTCTGTGGTGGTCAGGTCGAAATCATTGAAATTCTTGCGGATCAGGCTACGGGCCTGTTCGCGGGTAGCGTCGTCGGCGAAGCCCAGCATGATGCCGCCGTCCTGCTGAGGCAGGCTGCGGTAGCGGATGCGCTCTTTGCGCAGCAAGGTCTTGACCTCGCCTTCGTAGACTTTCATGCGCGCGGTCATGGCCTTGTCCATGTCCACTTCCAGCAGGAAGTGCACACCACCGGACAGGTCCAGGCCGAGCTTCATCGGGCTGGCACCCAGGTTGCGCAGCCACTGCGGGGTGGTCTGGGCCAGGTTCAGGGCCACGACGTAGTCATCGCCGAGCGCCTTGCGCACCACATCCTTGGCCGGAAGCTGGTCTTCCTGGTTGGTCAGGCGCACCAGCGCACTGCCCTTCTCGCCCAGGCTGCCGCCCTTCACGGTGATCCCGGCATCGGCCAGCGCCTTGGTGGCACGGTCGAGGTCGGCCTGGCTGACATGCAGCGCGGAACTGGCACCGCTGATCTGCACCGCCGGATCATCCGGATAGAGGTTGGGAGCGGAATAAATAAAACCGATCGCCAGCACCACCACGATCAGCAGGTATTTCCACAGAGGGTATTTGTTCAGCATCACGCCGCCCGTTCAAGACGCGGGGCGCTTTGCGCGCCCCGACTGGAAAAATGAAACCGGTAACTCAGATAGCCTTGAGCGTACCTTTTGGCAGGGTCGCGGCAATGGCGCCCTTCTGGAACTTCAGTTCGACGGTGTCGGACACTTCCAGGACCACGAAGTCATCGGAGACCTTGACGATCTTGCCGGCGATACCACCGTTGGTGACCACTTCGTCACCTTTCTGCAAGTTGCTCAGCAGGTTCTTCTGCTCTTTGGCACGCTTGGCCTGCGGGCGCCAGATCATCAGGTAGAAGATGACCAGGAAGCCGACCAGGAAGATCCATTCGAAGCCGGTACCGGCAGGGCCGGCGGCAGGGGCTGCAGCGTCCGCGTAGGCGGCGGGAATCAAGAAGCTCATTGGGCACTCCTAATGTAATTTTCTAATAATGGATGCGAACAGTCAGTCCAAGGGCGGCACAGGCAGCCCGCGCTTGGCATAGAAGGCGTCGACAAAGGCGGCCAATTTACCCTGTTGAATAGCCTCGCGTAAACCGGCCATCAAGCGCTGGTAATGGCGCAAGTTGTGGATGGTATTCAGCATGCTGCTCAGCATTTCGCCGCACTTGTCCAGATGATGCAGGTAAGCGCGGGAGAAGTTGGTGCAGGTATAGCAGTCGCAGGTCGGATCCAGCGGCGAATCATCGTGGCGATGGAACGCGTTGCGGATCTTGATCACCCCGGTGTCGACGAACAGATGGCCGTTGCGCGCATTGCGCGTGGGCATCACGCAGTCGAACATGTCGACGCCGCGGCGCACACCCTCTACAAGATCCTCCGGCTTGCCTACCCCCATAAGGTAACGAGGTTTGTCAGCCGGCATCTGCGCAGGCAGATAGTCCAGCACCTTGATCATCTCGTGCTTGGGCTCGCCCACCGACAGACCACCAATGGCCAGGCCATCGAAGTCGATGTTGACCAGCGCCTCCAGCGAACGCATGCGCAGGTCCTGGTACATACCGCCCTGGACGATGCCGAACAACGCCGCGGTGTTGTCGCCATGGGCGTTCTTCGAGCGCTGGGCCCAGCGCAGCGACAGCTCCATCGAGGTGCGCGCCACGTCGTGCTCGGCCGGGTACGGGGTGCACTCGTCGAAGATCATCACGATGTCCGAGCCCAGGTCACGCTGGACCTGCATGGACTCTTCCGGCCCCATGAACACCTTCGAGCCATCCACAGGCGATGCGAAAGTCACGCCCTCCTCCTTGATCTTGCGCATGGCGCCCAGGCTGAACACCTGGAAACCACCGGAATCAGTGAGGATAGGGCCTTTCCATTGCATGAAGTCGTGCAGGCCGTTGTGCTTCTTGATGACCTCGGTGCCCGGGCGCAGCCACAGGTGGAAGGTGTTGCCGAGGATGATCTCGGCGCCGATGGCCTCGATGTCACGCGGCAGCATGCCCTTGACCGTGCCGTAGGTGCCCACCGGCATGAACGCCGGGGTCTCGACGGTGCCACGGGGGAAGGTCAGCCGACCGCGACGGGCCTTGCCGTCGGTGGCCAGCAGTTCGAACGACATTCGACAGGTGCGACTCATGCTTGATCCTCTGGGCCGCGTGGCGCCGGATTGCGGGTGATGAACATGGCATCACCGTAACTGAAGAAGCGGTAACCGTGTTCGACCGCCGCCGCGTAGGCAGCCATGGTCTCGGGGTAACCGGCGAAGGCCGAGACCAGCATCAGCAGCGTGGACTCCGGCAGGTGGAAGTTGGTGACCAGGGCATCGACCACGTGGAACGGCCGGCCCGGGAAGATGAAGATGTCGGTGTCGCCGCTGAATGCCTTGAGCTCACCGTCGCGCGCCGCGCTCTCCAGCGAGCGCACGCTGGTGGTGCCGACGGCGATCACCCGCCCACCGCGCGCACGGCAGGCCTGCACGGCATCGACCACATCCTGGCTCACTTCGAGCCATTCCTTGTGCATGGTGTGGTCTTCGATCTTGTCGACCCGCACCGGCTGGAAGGTGCCCGCGCCCACATGCAGGGTGACGAAGGCCCGCTCGACGCCCTTGGCGGCGATCCTCTCCAGCAGCGACTCGTCGAAGTGCAGGCCGGCGGTCGGCGCCGCCACGGCGCCGGCGCGCTCGGCGTAGACGGTCTGATAGCGCTCGCGGTCGGCGCCCTCGTCGGGGCGGTCGATGTATGGCGGCAACGGCATGTGCCCAACGCGTTCGAGCAGTGGCAGCACCTCTTCGGTGAAGCGCAGCTCGAACAGCGTGTCGTGACGGGCGAGCATTTCGGCCTCGCCGCCGCCATCGATGAGGATCACCGCGCCTTCCTTCGGCGCCTTGCTGGCGCGTACGTGGGCCAGCACGCGGTGGCTGTCGAGCACGCGCTCGACCAGCACCTCCAGCTTGCCGCCAGAGGCTTTCTGGCCGAACAGCCGCGCGGGGATCACCCGGGTGTTGTTGAACACCATCAGGTCGCCGGGGCGCAGGTACTCGAGCAGGTCGGTGAATTGCTTGTGGGCCAGTTCGCCGCTGGGGCCGTCGAGCACGAGCAGGCGGCTGCCGTGACGCTCGGCCAGGGGGTGGCGGGCGATCAGGGAATCGGGGAGTTCGAAGGAAAAATCGGCGACGCGCATGATGATGTTCGGGTTCGACAGGGCCGGGAAGTTTAGCCCAATGCGTGAAAATTGACCATGAAAGCCGATTGACCGGCTTGGGTGACCTCTCTATACTGCGGCGCCTAAGCCCTGATGGCGGAATTGGTAGACGCGGCGGATTCAAAATCCGTTTTCGAAAGGAGTGGGAGTTCGAGTCTCCCTCGGGGCACCAAGATCCAGAAAAAACCGACCTTATGGTCGGTTTTTTTGTGCCTGGGATTTGCCCCCTGCCCAGCTACGAGCACCAGACAGATTTTCTGAGCTGCCTATACGGCAGTGAACCCTGGGCATGACAGTTCAAGGCATTCTGTGCTTTTCTGAGCTGCCTATACGGCAGCTCAGAAACTGTCAGCCAGCCGCGCCCAGGCCGAGATTTTGTTCACTACCGTGCAGTCAGCCCAGCGTATCAAGTGCAGGTTCAAGGCCGCAGGAGAGGGTCTCCTTACACCCATAGAGCACACCGTGCCCCCGAGGAAGCAAACTGTGGAGCTACACCACCGCCCCGTCACAATCGACGACATTCCCACCATCTGTCAGTTCCCACAGGGACCAGACGAACTGTTCTACATGTTCCCCAAGGCCACCTATCCGCTGACACCTGCACAACTGGCCGACACCATCGCCCAACGCAGCGGCTCGACGGTGATCGAGGGCGATGGCGTCATCGTTGGCTTTGCCAACCTCTACAAAGCGCAATACCGCGGCATCTGCGCGCTCGGCAATGTAGTGGTGGCACCGGCTGCACGGGGCAAGGGCGTGGCGCGTTAACTGGTGCAATGCATGATCGCACTGGCCCGCGAGCAGTTCGCGGCACAAGAAGTGTGGGTATCGTGCTTCAACCACAACACCGCGGGGTTGCTGCTTTATCCGCAACTGGGCTTTGTGCCGTTCGGAATCGAAGAGCGACGAGCAGCGGATGGTAGCCGGGTGGCGCTGGTGCAGATGAAGTTGCAGGCGAACGGCTGACCCCGTTCAATTCGACGCTGCATGTGGCTGAGCCAGCAGGTCGATGCCCAACGCACGAATAACCTTGAGCACCGTGTCGAATCGTGGCTTGGCGCCAGGAACGAACGCCTTGTACAGGCTTTCTCGCCCCAGGCCTGTCTGCTTGGCGATCTGCGACATGCCCCGTGCCCTGGCGATGTGGTTCAGGGCGCGAAGAATCTCATCGCTGTCACCGTCGGCCAGCACCTGGCTGAGGTACTCACTGATTGCCGCATCGCTGTCCAGCAGTTCGGCCATGTCGAAAGGGGTGATTGTTTCGCTCATTCCAGCTCCTTTGCCAACGCCATCGCCTTGAGGATATCGCCAGCCTGTGAGGATTTATCACCCCCCAGCAACAGCAGGATCAACCGGCTCTGCCGACGAGTGAAATAGACCCGGTAGCCACCCGATACATCGATGCGCAGCTCACTGACGCCTTCACCGATGTATTGGCAGTCACCAGGATTACCCAGCCCCAACCGCTCGATACGTCGCATGATGGCTATTCGCGCACGCAGGTCCCGCAGGTTCAGGAGCCAACGGGTGAAACGGGTCGTTTTCTCGATTTGGTAGGTCACCAAGCCCTCCAAAATGTATCCCAACAGATACAAACGATCAACTCGGCAAGCAGCCGTACGTCGGTTGCCTGAGGCTGCAAACCTTGCCTTGAGCCGCTGTTCACAGCTATTCGGCAGATTCCCAAGCGACTGTGGGAGCCGTCATCGAATAGCAGCTCCCAGAGCTTGTGCAGAATCTGCAGCCCCGCGCCAAGACCTCATCGACATGAAAACTCTCCTCGCCCGCCAATAGCGCCTGGCGGTCAAGACCTTCGGCTACATCGGCTGCTGTTGGCGAGAGACGCGTACGTTGCGGGGGACGCTGCTGAACGATTCGCGCAGCTTTGCGCGGCAGGTACTGGCCCGGGAGCACCAGGCCGGGCGGCTGGATAGCATTCGCCTGGCGCGGCTGGAGTCGACGTGGCACCGGCTGGCGCCGGTGCCTACAGGGGTAACGCCGGCCTAAGCCCTGACATACCGCTGGCGCAGCACATCGCTGAAGGCATCCACCAGCAGCACCAGCACCAGCATGGCGATGATCACCGTACTGGCCTGGGCCTCCTGGAACAGGCTCAGGGTGGTGTAGAGCATCTGCCCCAGCCCGCCCGCACCGACAAAGCCCAGCACGCTGGCCATGCGGATGTTGTTCTCCCAGCGGTACAGGCTGTACGCCAGTAACTGCGGCCACAGGTTGGGCAAGGTACCGAAACAGAACGCCGTCACCTGGCTGCCGCCCTGCAGGCGGATCGCCGCTGCTGGCTCTGGCGGGGCATTCTCCAGCGCCTCGGCGAACAAGCGACCGAGCACACCGGCGGTATGCAACGCCAGCGCCAGCGTGCCGGCATTGGGCCCCAGGCCAGCCGCCAGCACCGTCAATGCCGCCCAGACCAGCTCGGGAATCGCCCGCAATGCATTGAGCAGCAACCGCGCCGCGCCTTGCAACGGCCAACCGAAACGGCCGGCCGCCGGCAGCGCCAGCAGCAGGCCAAGCACCATCGCCAGCAAGGTGCCAAGGCCAGACATGGCCAGGGTTTCCAGCGCTCCCCGGCCCACCGCGCGCAGGTGCTCGAGCGACAGGTCCGGATGCAGGAAGCGCTCGGCATACTCGGCCATCTGCCCCAGACCGCCGTCACCCACCAGGGCGTGCAGATCCAGTTGCAGATAACCGAACGAAGCCACCACTGCGGCGGCGATGCCCAGCAGCACCAGCAGGTTGATCGCGCGACTCATGCCAGCCTCCCGCGCAGGAAGCGGCTGAGCAGGTCGGCCAGCACCACCAGCCCGAGGAACGCCAGCAGCATGCTCGCCACCTGGTCACCGGCGAACATGCGCATCGACAGGTCGATCTGCTGCCCCAAGCCACCGGCACCGACGAAGCCCATCACCACCGAAGCGCGCACGGCGCATTCCCAGCGATAGACGGTGTACGACACCACCTCGGCCGCCGCGTTGGGCAGGATGCCATAGCAGAACGCCGCCAGCCGGCCGCTGCCGGCCTGCAACAGGGCATGGGCCGGGCGCTGGTCGACCGACTCGAAGATCTCCGCATAGACCTTGCCGAGCATGCCGCTGTAGGTGATGGCGATGGCCAGCACCCCGGCAGTCGGCCCCAGGCCCACGGCACGCACGAACAGCAGCGCCCAGACGATCTCCGGCACGCTGCGCAGGAACACCAGCAGGCCGCGCACCGGCAAGCGCAGGGTGCGTGACCAGAAGCCCGGACGCCCGCCGCGGGAGGCCGCGCGCAGCGACAGGGCGCGGCTGGCCAGCAAGCTGGCCGGCAGCGCCAGCAGCAGCGCCAGGGCCATGCCGGCCGTGGCAACGGCCAAGGTCTGCCGGGTGGCCTCCCACAACAAGGCCAGGAACTCGCGGTCGTGGGCCGGCGGCCAGAAACCACCGACGAAACTGGCCATCTGCTGACGGTTCTCCGCCTGCAGCAGCACACCAGGGTTCAGCTCGCTCAGGGACAGCCCCGGCCACAGCAGGGCCAGGCACAGCAGGGTCAGCAGCAGGCGGGGCAGCGCCGCGGGGTCGCGGGTCTCGGTGCTCAGCATCGCGGGATCTGCACCGTCAGGGTCGTGCCGGCCGAGACCGGCGAAGCCAGTTGCTCGTTGGCGTAGAGCGCCTCCAGCAAGCCTTCGGTCACTGCCTCGGCCGAGCAGTCAAAAGCTACCTGGCCTTCACGGATACCGATAACCCGGGGAAAGTGCGCCAGCGCCAGGTCCACCGCGTGCAGGCTGGCGACCAGCGTCACGCCGTGGGCCTGGGCAT
This sequence comes from Pantoea sp. Cy-639, assembly GCF_011752525.1. GTDB lineage: Bacteria > Pseudomonadota > Gammaproteobacteria > Pseudomonadales > Pseudomonadaceae > Aquipseudomonas. The sequence continues at coordinate 192,992 of NZ_VWXI01000003.1, forward strand.
GGCGGTTGAGCAGCGCCAGGCTATGGTCGGCCAGCACCGGGTCCATCGCCGAGACCGGCTCGTCGGCCAGCAGTACTTCCGGGCGCTGGTACAACGCCCGGGCGATGCCGACCCGCTGCAACTGGCCACCGGACAACTGCCCGCACTGGACGAACAGCTTGTCCGCCAGCCCCAGTTCGGCGAGCGCCTGGCGCGCCCCTGGCACATCGCTCGGATGCAGCAGGTTGAGCAGTCCGTGCAACGTGCCCCACTGCCCCAGGCGCCCGGCCAGCACCGCCGTCACCACCCGTTGGCGCGGCGGCAGAGGGGGGGCCTGGTGCACCAGCGCCACCCGCGAGCGCAAACGCTGACGAGCGCGCGCCGACAACGCCCAGGGCTGGGCGTCGAGCAGCGTCAGTTCGCCGCCGCTGGGTTGCACGGCGGTGGCCATCAGGTGCAGCAGGCTGGACTTGCCAGCCCCCGACGGGCCGATGATCGCCACCCGTTCACCCTTGTCGATCCGCAGATCCACAGCGTTCAGGGCCTGGACCTGGCCGTGGCGCAGGCTGGCCCCTTGCAGACGAATACTCACTTGAGCAGACCGGCCTCGCGCGCGGCTTGCTCGGTGCCCGCGTAGTTCTCAGGCTTGGTCTCGATGAAACGGCTGGCGGCCTGCAGGTCGAGGATCGCCTTGTCGGCCGGCTTGGCCGGATCCAGGGCGAGGAAAGCCTGCTTGATCTTCTCCTTGAGCGCCGGATCCATGTTGCCGCGCACGGTCCAGTTGTAGTCGAAGTAGGTCGGGGTGGTGGCGAACACCTTCACCTTGCTGGTGTCGACCTTGCCGGCATCGACCAGTTTCTGCCACACGCTGGCGTTGAGCACGCCGGCGTCGACCTTGCCGGCCTGCACCCAGGCCACGGTGGCGTCGTGGGCACCGGAGTAGGCGACGCGACTGAAGTAGCTCTCAGGCTTGATGTTGTCTTGCTTGAGCATGAAGTAGCGCGGCATCAGGCTGCCGGAGGTGGACGAAATCGAGCCGAAGGCGAAGGTCTTGCCCTTCAGGTCGGCCAGGCTCTTCACGTCCGGGTTGGCGGTGATGAACTTGGAGGTGAACTGGGCGTCCTGTTCACGCTGCACCAGCGGCGTCGCGGTCGGGTCCTTCAAGTGCACCTGGACGAAGGTGAAACCACCCAGCCAGGCCATGTCCAGGCGGTTGCTGGCCAGCGACTCGACCACCGCCGGATAGTCGGAGACCGGCACGAACTGCACCTTCATGCCCAACTGCTGCTCGAGGTATTCGCCCAGCGGCTTGAACTTGCGCAACAGTTCGGTCGGCGCTTCATCGGGAATGGCGCTGACGCGCAGTACATCGGCGGCCTGGGCCAATACCGCGCAGCAGGACAGCGCAAGGCCGGCAGCGAGTGCCAGAGGGCGTTTGAACATGGGGGTTCTCCGGTTCAATAGCGGGGAAGATTTCGGTGTCGCATCGCGCAGCAGCCCGCTCCCACGTGCAGAACGCAGCGTCGTGGGAGCGGGCTTGCCCCGCGATGCCTGATGACGAGGGAATTATAAGAGGCGCAGGCGCAAAGGCCAGCTTTGCTACAATCGCCCATCACGAAAATCCCGAGGTGCGTAATGAGCGAGCCGATTCGTCTGACCCAGTACAGCCACGGCGCCGGCTGTGGTTGCAAGATCTCTCCCAAGGTGCTGGATGTGATCCTCGCCGAAAGCGGCACGCAGGCGCTCGATCCGAACCTCTGGGTCGGCAACGCCTCGCGCGACGACGCAGCGGTCTACGCCCTGGACGAGGAACGCGGGGTGGTCTCGACCACCGACTTCTTCATGCCCATCGTCGACGACCCGTACGACTTCGGCCGCATCGCCGCCACCAACGCCATCAGCGACATCTACGCCATGGGTGGCGACCCGCTGATGGCCATCGCCATCCTCGGCTGGCCGGTCAATGTGCTGCCGCCGGAAGTGGCCCGCGAAGTGATCCGCGGCGGCCGCGCAGTGTGCGCCGAAGCCGGCATCCCGCTGGCCGGCGGCCACTCCATCGACGCCCCCGAGCCGATCTTCGGCCTGGCCGTCACTGGCGTGGTGAGCAAGCGCCACCTCAAGCGCAACGACACCGCCAGCGTCGGCTGCAAGCTCTACCTGACCAAGCCGCTGGGCATCGGCATCCTCACCACGGCCGAGAAGAAGGCCAAGCTGCGCGAACAGGACCAGGGTCTGGCCCGCGACTGGATGTGCACCCTCAACACCCCCGGCAGCCGCTTCGGCAAGCTCGACGGCGTCAAGGCGATGACCGACGTCACCGGTTTCGGCCTGCTCGGCCACCTGGTCGAGGTCGCCGAAGGCAGCGGCCTGACCGCGCGCCTGCAGTTCGATGCCGTGCCGCGCCTGCCCAGCGTCGACTACTACCTGGCCGAGGGCTGCATCCCCGGTGGCACCCTGCGCAACTTCGACAGCTACGGCCACAAGATCGGCGCGCTGAACGACGACCAGAAGCACCTGCTGTGCGATCCGCAGACCAGCGGTGGCCTGCTGGTGGCGGTCACCCCCGAGGGCGAAGGCGAATTCCTCGCCGTGGCCGCCGAACTGGGCCTGCAACTGGCGCCGATCGGCGCGCTGGTCGAGCGACAGAGCCACGCGGTCGAGGTGATCTGATGCGCCCCGACTGCACCGAGCTGAAACAGCTGTTCCTCGACGACGTGCCGCTGATGGACATGCGCGCCCCGGTCGAGTTTGCCAAGGGCGCCTTCCCCGGCGCCATCAACCTGCCGCTGATGACCGACCAGGAGCGACAGAAGGTCGGCACCTGCTACAAGCAGCAGGGCCAGGCCGCCGCCATCGCCCTCGGCCACCAACTGGTCAACGGCGCGCTGAAGCAGCAGCGCCTGGAGGCCTGGACGGCCTTTGCCCAGGCTCATCCCGACGGCTACCTCTATTGCTTCCGTGGCGGCCTGCGTTCGCAGATCGTCCAGGGCTGGCTCAAGGAGGCCGGTATCCAGTACCCGAAGGTGGTCGGTGGCTACAAGGCGATGCGCAACCTGCTGCTGGACACCACCCAGCACGCGGTCGAGCAGTGCGACTTCGTGCTGGTGGGCGGGCTCACCGGCACCGGCAAGACCGACGTGCTGCTCCAGCTGGACAACGTGCTCGACCTCGAAGGCCACGCCAACCACCGCGGCTCCAGCTTCGGCAAGCGCGCCACCGCGCAGCCGGTGCAGATCGACTTCGAGAACGCCCTGGCCATCGACGTGCTGAAGAAACGCGCCCGCGGCATCGAGCAGTTCGTGCTCGAGGATGAAGGGCGTATCGTCGGCAGCTGTTCGGTGCCGCTGGAGCTGTACCAGGGCATGCAGCAGTACCCGCTGGTGTGGCTGGAGGACAGTTTCGCCAACCGTGTGGAACGCATCCTGCGCGACTACGTGATCAACCTTTGCGCCGAGTTCATCACGGTGCACGGCGAGGAAGATGGCCGCCGGCTGTTCGCCGAGCGCATGCGCCAGAGCATGGCCAATATCCACAAGCGTCTTGGCGGCGAGCGCTTCCAACGCTTGTCGGCCCTGCTCGGGCAGGCGCTGGACGAGCAGTTGCACAGCGGCGACGTGAGCCTGCACCGGGGCTGGATCGAGGGGTTGCTCAACGAGTACTACGACCCGATGTACGCCTACCAGCGCGAGGCCAAGGCCAGCCGCATCGAGTTCGCCGGCGACGGCGTGGAAGTGCGCGAATACCTCAAGGCCCGGGCGCTTCGCCAACGCCACAGCGCCTGAGAACACCGTCGGCAGGAGTGCACATGTCGCAGGAGCGGGCTTGCCCGCCCCCACGACAGCGCCGTTCGGTCACTGTCCCGGACTGAGCACCCGCTCCAGCTCCGCTGCGCGATCCTTGCTCATATCCATCACGCAAATCGCCCCTTCGAGGCGATAGAGGCTGCCCTCGCTCAGCTTGCCGTGGAACGCGCAGTTGCCGTCGCGGTACTTCACCCACGTGCGTTGCACCTCGCGCAGGTCCTGCTGCCGCGCGCCATCGAGCTTGCCCATCAGTTGCTTGTAGACGCGGTTCAGGCGCTCGTCCTGCAAACGCGTCTCGGCCTGGATGCAGGCAAGCATGCCCTGGGTACTGGATGCCTTGTCCATGCACTGGGTGTAGGCAGGTGAATAATCGTCGGCCTGGACCGTGGCCACGGCCAGCAGCGCCGCGGCGCCGAGCAGATGACGCTTGAGCATGGCAACTCCTTGCACTTATGAATGCGCCTCAGCCTAGCAGCTCATCGCCACACAGTGCCTGGACCTGCATCCGCAACCAGCGATGCCCGGCATCCCCCTCGCGGCGTGAATGCCAGGCCTGGGTGAAGGCGAACGGCGCGATCGCCAGAGGAGGCGCAAACCGTCGCAACACCGGGTCAAGACGCGCACCGGCCAGACTGCGGCGGGCCACGGTAAGCACCAGGTCGGTGCCGGTCAGCAGGCCCTGGGCCACGCCCCAGTGCGGCAGGGTCAGGGCGATGCGCCGGCGCTCGCCCAAGGCCGCGAGGGCCAGGTCGATCTCGTTGTCGATACCCGGGCGCACCGCCACCAGCACATGGTGCCGCGCCAGCCATTGCGCGAGGTCGAGGCCGCCCCGGGGCGGCAGGCCGGCGCGGTCGGCTAGACAGACGAACGACTCCTCGAACAACACCTGCTGGCCAATCTCCGCCGGCAGCTCGGGGAACACGCCCAGGGCCAGGTCGGCCTCGCCATCGATCAGTTGCCCGAGCATCGCCTCGCGACTGCCCTGGGACACCACCAGGTCGATGCCCGGCGCCTCGCGCCGTAGCAGGCGCATCAACCCCGGCAGCACGACCCGGGCGCCATAGTCCGACATCACCAGGCGAAACGTGCGCCGCGCCCTCCCCGGCTCGAAACCCGGGCTGCCGAGCAGGCTGTCGAGCTGCTGCAAGGCCTGTTGCAATGGCTCGCGCAGGGCTTCGGCGCGAGCGCTCGGTTGCAGGCGGCCGCCACGGCGCACCAGCAGCGGGTCGGCGAAGATCTCGCGCAGTTGCGCCAACGCGTGGCTCACTGCCGGCTGGCTGCGGTGCAGGCGCACGGCGGCGCGGGAGACATGCTGCTCGCTGAGCAGGGCGTGCAGGGTCAGCAACAGATTGAGGTCGATGCGGCGCAGATCATCCATAAGGCGAATACAGCCTGTGCGAAATTCGAATTTCCATCATTCAAGTGCATATCGCAGACTCGGGCCAGTGTTCTTTTTCAGGAGTCGCCCACATGCCCAACAGCCTTCTCACCGCCTTGCCACTTCTGGTCGCCCTGCTCGCCGGGGCCGCCGTACCTTTTCAGGCCGGCAGCAACGCCGCCCTTGGCCGCCTGCTCGGCCATCCCTTGTGGGCTGCGGGGGTATCGCTGCTGGTGAGCCTGCTGATGCTGGTACCGGCACTGCTGCTGATGCGTGCACCGCTGCCACAGGTGCAGAACCTGGCCCAGGCACCGTGGTGGGCCTGGTTCGGCGGCGTGGCCGGGGTGCTCTACATCACTGCCGCGCTGGTGCTCACGCCGCGCCTGGGGGCGGCAGGGTTCATCGTCTGCGTGATCGCCGGGCAGGTGCTGTCGTCGCTGCTGATCGACCAGTTCGGGCTGATGGGCTTGCCGGAACGGCCAGTGAACCTGCTGCGCCTGGCCGGAGTCGGGATGATCGTGGTGGGCATGCTGGTGGTGCAGTGGGGGACCACGCGCTGAGCGCCGGACCGCGAGGCTCGCCCCGCGCCCGGGTTCAGAACATCCGCGACTGCTCCGGCGGCACGATCACCTTGTGCAGTTCGAACTGCAGCGCCGGCATCTGGGTCGCCGCATACAGTGTCAGCGCCAGTGCCGCGACCAAGACCACATCCAGCCAGCGCCAGCCCGGCACATCCGCCGCCGAGCGGGCCTTCCAGCACCACCAGCCCTGCCCCAGGCAGAACACCAGCATCGCCAGCAGCCACAGGTAGAAACCGGCTCCCAGGCTAGTCACGTCCTGGAACGTGTAGCTCTGGTTGTCCGGCAGGCGGTCGATGCCGAAGCTGCCGGCCGCCAGGTACAGCGCCAGCAGGCCCAGGAGCAGCGCCAGCCGGCGAAAGCGCCGGTGGGCGAGGATGGCCAGCGCCAGCAGCGGGTTGGCGAACCAGTGGAACAGCCCGAACGGCATGCCCCAAGGGCCGTAGAGCAGCATCTGCAGTGCGGGCATGTGCCGTCCGGCGTCCATCTGGGCGCCGTCGAAAGCCAGGCTGCAGAGGTACAGCGCCAGGCTGAGGGTCAGGTAATAGGCAGGCAATCGTTGGCTCCCTCCGTCGAATGCAAGGCGCGACCATAGCGCACCCTGGTGTCAGGCAACAGGGGGCTCCAGCAGCAGCCCGTAGAGCCCCGAGTCGGACAGCTCGCCGGCCACGCACCAACGGGCACGCAGGGTGCCTTCCAGCACGAAGCCCTGGCGTTCAAGCGTGCGTGCCGAACCCTGGTTGCGCGGATCGATTTCCGCCTCCAGGCGGCGCATGTGCAGGGTGTGGGCAAGGTAGTCGATGAAGCAGGTCAGGGCCTCGTCCATATAGCCACGGCCCTGGACGGACTTGGCCAGGCAGTAGCCGATCTCGCCACGGCGCGAGCTGTCCTCGAGGTTGAACAGCTGGACCATGCCGATCAGCTCGCCGTTGTCACGCCGGTACATGCCCAACTTGAGCAGGTGCCCGGCGGCATAGGCTTCGCGGTCGGCGGCCAGGGCGCTCTCGGCCTCGGCCAGGGTCTGCCAGGGGGCGTGGTACCAGTAACGCATGACCTCGGGGTCGGCCATGATCGTCAGCCACTGCTGCGCATCACCGTGGCGCATGGGGCGCAGCTGCAGGCGTGGGCTGTCGAGGCACAAGTCGCTGGGGAAACTGCGGGGGTCGGGCACACCGGGACTCCTGTCCGATTGTGGGGAAGGTGACAGTCTAGCGTCAGCGCCCGGGCGGGCATAGCCGCCCCGGCAAGACTCACCCGCGCGCCCTACAACCCCGCCAGCAGGCGCTCGCAGCGCGCCTCGTCGAGGCCGGTGTTCATGATGCACAGCCGCATCACCGTTTCCCCCTGCCAACGCGTCGACACCACCAGGGCGATCCCTGCGCGCAGGCAGTCCTGTGCCCAGGCCTCGTAGTCGGCCGCTTGCCAGCCGCGGCGCTTGAACAGGATCACGCTCAACCCCGATGCCTCGATCAGCTCCAGCCGGGGGTGCCTGGCGATGCGCTGGCGCAGGGCCTCGGTCAGCGCCAGGATACGCTCCAGGGTGTGCCGGTAGGCGTCGCTGCCATGCACCACCAGCGAGAACCACAACGGCACGCCCCGTGCGCGGCGGGAAAGGTGAAACGCATAGTGCATGGGGTTGAACTGCTGCGACTCGTTGATCTGGTCGAGGTAGGACGCATCCTGGGTGAACGCCGACATTGCCTGTTGCGGCTGCGCATACAGCAGCGCACAGCAGTCATAGGGCACGAACAGGCCTTTGTGCGGGTCGATGATCAGCGAGTCGGCCAGTTCGATGCCCTGGAACTGCGGGCTCACCTGCGGGACGCAGAGAAACGCGCCGCCGTAGGCGGCATCGATGTGGAACCAGATGCCCTGCCGACGGGCGATGGCACCTACGCCCGGCAGGTCGTCGATCTGGCCTGCGTTGGTCGAGCCGGCCACTACGACGATGGCCACGACCTGCTCCAACCGACCATCGGTCGCCAGTTCGCCCAAGGTCTGCTGCAATCCCGCTGCGCTCATTCGCCCCTGTTCATCACAGGCCACGTCGACCCTTTCAAGGTCCAGCAGCCCGGCACTGACGTCGATCGAGGCATGGGCCGCCAAGCCCGCCAGCACCAGCCCGCCGCGCCGCCCGGTGCGCTCGCGGTAGCGCTGCCGGGCGGCCGCCAGCGCGGAGAAGTTGCCGGCCGTTCCGCCACTGACGAAACAGCCCCTCGCCTCGTCCGGCAACTGCGCCAGGTCGGCCAGCCAGCGCAAGGCCTGGTTCTCGGCCCAGATCAGCCCGGCGCCCCCCAGCCAGCCGGAGCCGATCATGCCGGTGGCCGACAGCAGCCCATCCATCAGCGCGGCGGCCGGGGTCGGCGCGGAACCTATGTAGGCGAGATAGCCGGGATGGTCGGTGGGCACGCCCTGTTGTGCCAGCAGGCTGCCGAACACATCGAGCGCGGCCGGCAGCCCCAGCCCAGCCGCGCTGATGGGATGGCCGACGCGCTGCTCGACGGCACGGCTGATGCCCGCGGCTTCGTCTGGAGCCGACAGCGTGCCACGGGGTCGGCTCAGCGCTTGGCGCAGCGCCTCGAGCATCAGGTCGATATCGCCGGCGGCAAGATCACTCTCGCCGATGGCGGGCAGTAGCCGTGGCTGATCCATGGCGATCGGTTTGCGCATTTGCATGTTCAATGTGTCCTACAGAGGCTGGGGCAATTCAATGGGGTATTCACGCCGCACCATGCGGTAGTCGGCGTGCCGGTACTGGCGCTGGTCGAAGTCGGGGTGAGCCTCCAGGTAACCGGCCAGGTCGTGACCGCCCGCCCGCGCCGCCTCGACCAGGCCCAGCGCCAGGCCCACGCACTCACCGAAGTCCGGCGTAGCGTGCGGGCACAGCGTCACCACGCCGGAGCCCGCCAGCAGGCTGTCGAACTCGTCGATCAGGCAATCGTCGGGTACCAGGTAGACCGCGCCGGGCTGGGCGCGGCGATGGATCTCCCGCGCCACGGCCACGTGCGAACCCATCAAGGCCTGGACCACCGGCCCGGCGCTCGACGCGGCCCTCTGGCCCAACCCTTCGCCAAGCGCCCCGGCCAACCGCTCGCCATAGGCCCCCGGCTGCGCCCAGGGCTGCTCGACCCGCCCGGCATGCCGGGCAAGGTACTCGAGCATCACCGCCACCTGCCGCGTTTCACTGGCACACAGGCGCCAGGCACCCACGGCATGACACAGGTCGGGCGCCGTGGCGGCGGGCAACAGCAGCGGCACCCCGGCCGCCTGGTAGAGGCGCCCGGCCACCCGGGCACATTCACTGTTGAAGTGGCCGACCACCACCTCCACGCCGGCATCGAGCAGGTAGCGCGCGGCCGCCTGCGCCATGGCCGGGTCGGCACCGTCGTCCGCCCACAGCAGTGGCAAGGTCGTGCCTTCGGCGGCTCGACGCAGCCACTGCCCATAGGCCGCGCGCGCGCCGCTCAGCGGCCCGACGATACCCACCGGGCGCAATGACGAGACCCGGCTCATCCCGCCCGCCCTGGCATCAGTTGCGCCAGCGCCTCTGGCGACAGCTTGGGCAGCTCCAGCGTGGCGCCCTGGGCCAGGACGTGGTTGGCAGCGAAGAACGTGCAGGCCTGGGCCGCATCGTTGGCCTGGGCCTCGATGTTCAGCACCTCGTTCAGTTGGCGGCTCACCCCCGGCATCAACGGGGCGGTGGCATGGGCCAGCCAGCGTGCGGTGAGCGCCAGCAGCGCCACGGCGGTGCGCGCGTGGTTGGACAAGGGTTGCCCGGGCGCCAGCAGGTGTTCCTGGGCCAGGCCGAAGCGCCACGCCCGGTCGATCACCTGGGCAACCTGCTCGGCCATGCGCCGTGGCGAGAAGGTCTGGGTCGCTGCCGCCTGCTGGTAGCCCGCCATCCATTGCATCAGTTCGCCGTGATAGATCTTCTGGTCGCTCAGCCAGGCTCCCGATTCAGGCACCTGGCCAGCCTGCCGGGCGACATGCTGCTGCAGGCGCTGAACCCAGTGGGTCAGCTTGTCGGCGAACAGGTCGTTGATCCGCTCGCAGACCTGGTCCACGGTGAAGTTGGTCCTCACCCCCTCGGGCCGGGTCAGCATCAACGCCATGCGCGCATAGTCGGCCCCGGCCTCGGTGAGGAAGTCCTTGCCCCAGATCAGGTGTCGGCGGCTGGTGGAGAACTTGCTGCCGTTGAGGTCGAGCAGTTCGTTGACCACATGGTGGCGCGGTGGCGTCAGCCCCAGTGCCAGGTACACCGCGGGAAACAGCAGGGTGTGGTAGTAGGCGTTGTCGAAGCCGTAGCAATGGACGATGTCCATGGCCCCCGCGTAGCGCTGCGCGGCCCTGGCCACGCGGTCGCCGTCCGCGCCCGGCAGTTCGCTGGCGGCCCACAGGTAACCGAAGGCCATCTCGAACCAGACGTACACCACCTGGTCCTGCATCCCCGGCAGTCGATGGCGGATGCCCCAGTCGCTGCGGTGGCTGATGCAGATATCCGGCAGCCCTTGGCTGAGCATGGTGTGGCACAGCTGGTAGACGTGCGCCGGCATGTTCGCCGTCTGCACATAGCTGGCCAGCTCATCGGCCAACGCGCTCAGGCGGAAGAACAAGCGTGTCTCGATCTTCAGTTGCGGCTGCCGGCCATCCTGCTTGACCCGCGGCTGGGTCAGGTCGACACACTGGTTCGGCTGGCCACAGGCCTCGCAGGCGTTGCCATCGCTGCTCTCGCCACAATGCGGGCAACCACCGTGGATGAACGCTTCGTGCAGCGCGTTGCCCTGGTTGTCGACGAACACCGGGGTATCCTTGGCGTAGATCAACCCCTGGTCGTACAGGCGCTGCAGGTAGTGGTGGACAAAATCGGCATACTCACCCTGGTTGTCCGGGGTGATGAAAAAGTCCATGTCGATCCCGTAGCCCTGCCAGGTCTCGCGGATCGCCTCGGCGTAGTGGTCGGCGCACTCGCTGGGGCTGAACCCTTCCCGCGCCGCGCAGGTCACCACGTAGGTCTGGTTGTCGTCGCGGCCGCTGCCATAGAACACCTGCGCGCCCGCCCCCGCCAGCACGCGCTTGAGCACGTCGCCGGCGATATAGGGGCCCGACAGGTGGCCCAGGTGCAGGTCGCCATTGGGGGTGGGCGGGGTGGCGAAGATCAGTGTGTCGAGCACCGGCTGCGCTTCGACCGGCTTCATCTGCCCGGCATCCCAGTACAGCGAGTGGAACTGCAACGGTTCGCTGGCGCTCAGGTTGCGAATGGTATGCGGCTCGAAACGCTGGCAATGAACCGCGTCGCCGGCATGCACTTCGAGCACCTCCTGGGCGGTGCGCACCAAGCCGTGGCCCGCGGTGAAGACGAACAGCTCGTCCTCGAAGTGGTTGTGCGGCTGGCTCTCCTGCCCCGGCGCCAGCGTGCAGCCCATCAGGTTGATATTGGTGCCTTCAAGATCAACGGCACGCGACTCGACGTTGTAGAAGCGCTTGGCCGGCGCGAACATGCTGATTTTTTTCATTGTTCTGGTCTCTATCCTTGAGTGATCACACGGGCAACACGCATGGCGGCGTACGGCGCCATCTTGAAGCCACCGCCACTGAAGCCCGACGCCACCAGCACACCGCCAGGCAACCCGGGCTGCTCGCCGAGCAGGGCGATGGGTTGAGCGCTGTAGCAGTCGCTGTGGCACAGCGCGCCCTCGGCAGTGGCCGTGCGCAGCCAGGGGAAACGCCGCTCGCCGCGTTCGCGGGTCAACTGCGCGTGCGCCGGGCTGGCCGCGGCATAGGCCTGGCTGGCCGGCACCCGCAGGCCGGTGGGGGTGCCCACGTAGAAGCCGCCGGTCAGCGGGCACCAGCGCCCATTGAGTTCGTTGACGTCATCGATGAAGCACGGGGCCGTGGCCAGCGCGGCGGGCCCTTTGAAGCGGGTGACCTGGATGTGCTGGTTCCACAGGCCGAACGCATCGCCAAAGTGGCGCGCGAGGAACGCGGGGGCGCCATTGCCCATGGCCAACACCACATGCCCGGCCTCGAAGGCGCCAGAGGAAGTCTCCACGCCGGCCACCCGGTTGCCGCTGCCATCGACCCGTAGGCCGTGCACCGTGACCGCGTCCTGGTAGACGCCGCCCAGCGCGGTACCCGCCCTGACCAGGTATTCCAGGGTCGGCCTGGCCTCCATGTAGCCCGAGCCAGGTTCGAGCAGCGCCAGTTCGGCGTTGATCGGCAAGGCGGGGAAGCGCGTGGCCAGCGCCTGGGCATCGAGCAGTTCGGCGCCGATGCCCTCCTCTGCCAGCCAACCGTGCATGCGGTCCAGGTCCGCCACTTCGGCAAAATGCAGATAACCCGTGCGGGCGAACGGCACCCGCCCCTGCGCGGCAGCGCTCAGTCGCTGGTAGAAGCGGTAACCCTCGGCCGCCGCCGCCGTGGCTTCGCGCGAGGCGTGGGTGACCCGCACGATGCAGCCCGACGCGCCAGTGATGCCGCAGGCCAGTTGTTTCTCGTCGAGCAGCAGGCAGCGCTTGCCCGCCTGGCTCAGCACATGGAAGCAGGTCGCGCCGACGATCCCTGCGCCAACGATGATCACATCAAACGGCTTTTTCATACTGCCTGTGCCTCAAGGTGGTCTTCAGATCACCAACGATTTCGCCGGCACGGATGGCCATGTTGGAGATCAGCGTCGCGCTCAGCCCGTGGGAGCCCTCGGCGACACCGGTGGAATACAGCAACGGTGCGGCCTCGCCCTTGAAGGCCAGGCGGTAATGGCGCGACAACTGCGCACCGCCCTCCTCCTTGACCAGCCGCGACGCCAGCGGCGCGCACAGCAGGTCGGCGATATTGCGCGGGCGGAAGCCCGTGGCGCACACCAGGTAGTCACAGTGGACCTGGCGTGCCTCGCCGCTCAGTTGCCGAGCGAACGTCACCTGCAGCCCATTGCCCTGCGCCTGCACCTTCTGGAACCGGCTCAGGCGCTCCAGGGTCAGGCGCTGCTGGCCGCTGACCTCGTCGTCGTACCATTGGCGGTAGAGCTTCTCGATCAGCGCCAGGTCGACCGCGGCGTAGTTGGTGGAGGCATGGGTGCGCAGCACGTGCTTGCGCACATGGGCCGGCGCCGCATGGAAGCCATCCACGGCCTCGGCATCGAAGATCTCGTTGACGAACGGGCTGTCGTCGGCGGGGGTGTAGCCATAACGGGCGTGGATCGCCGTCACTTTCAACGCCGGGTAGGTCTCGAGCAGGTACTCCACCGCCTCGGCGGCGCTTTGCCCGCCACCGACCACCACGCAATGGCCGTCCGCCGGCAAGTTGGCGTCCTGCAGCCGCGCCAGCAGGTGATGCACATGGGTGACGCGCTCACCAGACTGGACATCGTCCGGCATCTGCGGCTCCAGCCCCAGCGAATGCACCACGGAACGCGTCAGCATCGAGGTGGTGGTGTCGCCGACCTGCATCTCGACCCGGAACAGCGGAGCGCCGTCGTCCGCCACGCCACCTTCGGCGATGCGCAGTACCCGGTGGCCATAGAACACCTGCTCGCTGAACTCGGCTGCGCACCAGCTCAGGTAGTCATGGAACTCCACGCGCCCGGGGAAGAAGTCCTTCTTGTTGCAGAACGCCGCGATGCGGCCCTTGCTGTGCAGGTAGTTGACGAAGGTGAAGTGGCTGCGCGGATTGCGGAAGCTGACCAGGTCCTTCAAGAACGACACCTGCATGGTGGCGTTCTTGAACAGCATGCCTTTGTGCCAGGCAAAGCCTGGGGCGCTGTCGACGAAGGCCACCGACAGCTCCGGGGCCAACTCCTGCAGGGCGATGGCCAACGAAATGTTCGACGGGCCGAACCCAATGCCCACCACATCATGTACCTTGCGCTCGCAAGGGCTTCTGGCCACATCTGTTGCAAAACTCATGTGAACTCCCTTTCTACTGAATTTCAGGCTGAGCGGGGCCACGAGGTCGTCATCCATGATGACGGCCCCGGGCGGTCCGGTTTGGGTGTTGCAAAGTGCCTGCGGGCTAGTCGAACTCGAACGCGTCGGCCAGGTTGAGCGCCTGCAGTTGGGCGATATCCTCCTCCAGCACCGACAGGCTGCGATGACGCAGGAACACGGTGCAGCCATAGGTGGTGCCATCGGTGGTCATCGCCATGTACTCGCCCAGCGGCGGCGCGACGAAGTAGTGGCTGAAACTGGCCAGGCCACGCACCTCCCGGTCGAAGCGAAACGCTTTGACACGCCCCGGGCGGGTCACCACGAAGGAGTAGTCCGCCACCGGTTGTTCCGCGCCGGCGCCGATGCGGGGCAACTGGCGCCAGCTGTCTTCCTGGGAAGGCCAGCCCCCCAGCCGGCATAGCTCGGGCAACGGCGTGCTGGCCAGGCGCGGCGATAGCTTGACCAGGCGTGGCCCATGCTGGGTGACCACCACTTCGGCATGCAGCGGGCCATGCACCATGCCCAGCCCGCTGGCCACGGCAGCCAGCCGTGGCACCAGCCCGTCGGGCAACCGGGACGTGGGCAGGCTGGTGACCGCGGTAAGAATCCTGCGGCCTTCCAGATCCAGGGTGTAGCAGTGCCAGGCATCGCTGACGACGAACTGCCCCTGGGCGAACACGCCATTGATGAACAACGGCTCGCCCGGCTCGTTCTCATGCAGCAGGAACGGCCCCGCTACGCCCTGCATCGCCACCGCCAGCGCCGGTACATCGATGCCACCAAGCCCGAGCAGCAACGCCGAGCCTCGCGACGCCGGCGAAATCGACGGGCGCACCACCCAGGTCCGCCCGGCATCCCCCGGCAATGCGTCCAACGACGCCAGCGACTGCGCGGTGAACGCCAGGCCCGGGTCGATCCGGCTGACAGCGCGATGCTGCGCGCATTTGTCGTAGAACACCGCCGGATCGCAATCGGCGCTGAAGTAGCCAGCGGCGATGTTGGTGGCCATGACCTGGCGCAATTGCTGGTCATCGGCCGCCAGCTGATACGCCGCCGGAACCTGGGCGTTGGCCGCGCGCATCACGTCAAGTCCTGCCGGGTCGGGCCACGGAAATGTACCGCGTCGATATGGCAGCTGCGCGGCTGGGTCAGCACGAAGCGCATGGTTTCCCAGATGGAGCGCCCGTTGAGCAGGCGGCCTGTCGGGTCGACGGTTTCATCGAGGCTGGTCACCTCGAAGTCGGGCGGGTAGAAACCCGTGACGCGGATACCTTCCGGCGCCAAGTGGTGGGTCATGTTCTGGCAGAAACCGCTCATGCCATGCTTGGCCGCGAAGAACGCCGGGTGGGCGACGGAATTGGTGAACTGCGGCACACCGCATACCGAGACCATCGCCATGATGTCCGCCGCGCCAGAGCGGCGCAGGCTGGGCAGCAGTGCCCGGGTCAGGGTGATCGAGCCGGTCAGCCCGGAATTGATGGTGCTGACGATCTCTTCATCGCTGTCACCCTCGCCCAACGGCCCTTCGAGCCACTGCGCGGCACTGAGCACCAGGATATCCACCGGACGCTCGTCGGCCTGCAACTGCTCGGCGAACGCACGCACCGAGCGGGCGTCGGCGATGTCGCAGGCATAGGCACGGGCCGAGCCGCCTTCACCCTGGATGATCTCGCACGTGGCCCGGGCGCTGTCCAACTGGCGCGCGCACAGGTCCACATGGGCACCCTCGCGGGCCAGCCAGACCGAAACCGCCTGGCCGAAATCACGGCCACCACCGGTGACCACTACACGTTTGTCCTTCAGCATTGTCTGCCTCCCTGTCATGAAATCCGTCAACAGCCGGGGTGCGGCACCGTGCGGCTGCCCGAGAGCTTTTGCCCATGAAGCTGGTCGACGATGTAGTCCGCGGCATGCTCGGCCCACAGCCCTGGGGCGATGTACTGCGCATGGTCATCCGGCAGGCACTGGGCGAGCATCTTGGTGTTCACCCCGTTGCCAGGGTCCAGCGCCACCGCGTGCAAGCCCTCCGGCAGGTCGGCGCTGAGCGAGCCGATCAGCCCCTCCACCGCGAATTTGCTCGCGCAGTACGGGCCGAGCCCCCAGGACGGCGAACGCCCCCAGCCGGAGCTGATGGCGACGAACAGGCCCTGGCCGCGGTCGAGCATCGCCGGCAGGAAGGCGTGCAGCGTGTTGACCACGCCCAGCACATTGACTTCCATCACCTGCGCCCACTCCTCCTGGCTGATTTCCCAGGCCGGCTTGCGCGCATTGATCACCCCGGCATTGCACACCACGATGTCCATCGCCCCCTCGCGGCACGCTGCCTCGGCGAAACGCCGCATGTCCTCGGGCACCGCCACCGAAGCACTGAACAGTGCCGGGTTGGCCTGGGCCGCCGGCGCGGCCTCGGCCGACAGCTGGCAACCGAACACCTGGTGGCCGCGGGCGGCCAGCGCCTGGCTCAAGGCCAGCCCCAGGCCACGGCTCACACCGGTGATGGCGATGCGCAGCGGCCGCTGCGTGGTTGTGTTCATGATTCCTCCTTGATCGTTTGGCTGCTCACGCAAAAGCGCGATACAGCGTTGTCCGCCAGCAGGTTGGGCACCTCGCCGCCCCAATGGCCCTCAGGCCAGCTGGCGCTGAGGGTCGAGCGCGCGATCAGCGCATGCCCACTGACGAAGATGAACGGCACCTTGCAGGCGATGGCGGCCTCGGCGTCAGCGCTGGCATCACCGAGGAACACGGCTTGGGCAGCGCTGCAGTCGTACTGTTCGAGCAGCGCGTTGATCGCCGCGATCTTGGTCACCGGCGAACCCACCACCCGTGCCAGCAGCCGATCCATCCCGCACTCGGCCAGCGCGGCATTGATCTCCGCCTCCACGCCGCCGCTGACCACCGTGCAGATGACCCCACGGGCCGTCAACCGGGCGAGCAGGTGCGGTGCGCCCGCCACCGCCGGCGAATACCGATAGTGCGCTTGCAGGTACTGCTCGTAGCGCGCGATGCTCGCCGCCACGAAGTCCTCCTCCTGGGCCACCCCGATCAAGCGCTGGAAGGCTTCGAAGTGCCAGCGCCGCGGGCGGCCGAAGTTGAGCCGGAAGCTGTCCTTGCAGCGTTCACGCAGCAGCGCCGGGTAGGCGGCCAGGGCGTGATCGACCGCAGCCAGCTTCACCCCGTTGGAGTCGAGCAGCACACCGTCG
Source organism: Pantoea sp. Cy-639 (assembly GCF_011752525.1). GTDB lineage: Bacteria > Pseudomonadota > Gammaproteobacteria > Pseudomonadales > Pseudomonadaceae > Aquipseudomonas. The sequence goes on from NZ_VWXI01000003.1 coordinate 209,849, forward strand.
CAGTCGAAGAACACCAACTTGCAGTCCGCCAGCAGTTCACCGAGCTTGACCATGTTCGTTCACCGGTAGTGGCTGAGAATGCCCGCGTCGAACTTGTGCGCCCCGGCATGCCCGGCGATCTTGCCGAGGATGTCGATACGTTCAAGGCCCGTCAGCGGCGTGCCTTCGAACAGGCGCTGGGCGTAGGTCGGGTGCACCTTGTGTTTGGCCTGGCAACGGTAGGTGGGCGAGTAGCCCCAGTTCGCCGTGTGCCGGAGCGGCTCGATGTGCGCCGCCAGGAACGCCTCGCAATCGGCCATTTCCTGGGTTCCCGACTTGAGCAGGGCGAGGGTTTCGGTCGGCGCGTTGCCGGCCCCCCGTCCGATCCCGGCGAACGTGCCGTCGGCATGACGGGCACCGGCGTCCAGCGCCGCCTGGGTGTTGGCCACCGCCAGGCCATAGTTGTCGTGGGCATGGAAGCCCAGCGGCAACGGGGTCAGCTCGCGCGCCTGGCTGAACAGGCGATGAACCTGCTCGGGCAACATGCGCCCGAAACTGTCGGCGAAATACAGCGCCGTGACCGGCTCGACGGCCAGGGCCGGCAGGTCATGGACCAGTTGCTCCGGCGTCAGCTCGGCGGCCTGCATCAGGTTGATCATCACCGCCAGGTCCTGCCCCGCCAGGGCCTTGGTCAGCGCCAGGCTGCCCTCGAGCTGGCTGCTCATGGCCGCGATGCGCAGGATGGCGATGGGGAACGGCGAACGCCGGATCGCCGCCAGGATCACCTCGGCGGCAGCCTGCACTGGCTGATCGAGGATGCGCCAGGCATCGATCATCACCGCCGCGCGCATCGGCCCCAGGTCGACCTGCTGGCGCTGCACATCGCTCAGTGACTCGGGCAATGCCTTGTATGAACCAGGGTGGCTGACCCGCGCGGCGGGGTCCAGGTTCAGGTAGCCCATCTCGACAATGTCCACGCCGGCGACCTGGCACATACCGAAGTAGTGCCCGACCATGGCATCGGAAAACCGCCAGTCGGTCTGGAACCCGCCATCACGGAAGGTGCAATCCATCAACACGAATGACTGGTTGTGCGCGGTCATTTTTGTTGGCCCGCCGTTTCCAGGGTCCAGTCGTACACCTGCTCCAGGCGCCACCAGTTGAGGTCGGTGAGGTTGCCTTCGATGCGCTTGAGCAGCGGGTTGTCGTCACCGTGCATGCAGTCGTCCCAGGCCTGGATCACCGGGTGCACCGACAGAGCGTGGGTAAAGTCGCGCAGCGGGTCGAACTGATCGTGGGCTTCGACTTGCATGAACAGGGTGCGAGGTGGCAACAGGTAGATCGACATACGCTGCAAACCGATTTCACGCAGTACGCCTTGTTCACCGGAAATTTGCACGGGGACATCGCGGTGCTTGGCTTTATACAGTTCGGCGGCTTCGAGGCTGGTCAATTCAATGGAGAAACCAATACGTTTCATGAGTAACTTCCTTATTACTGGGTCACGAATTCAAAAAGTTGGTCGTAGACTTTTTCAACTTCATTGAGGGTTTCCACATCCATGGTGAAATCCACGGGTGGGCGGATCAATGTATTGTTCATCAACCGGCGGCGTTTGAGCAGGTGTTTCGACAACTGCAAGTAACAGTCGATGCTCGCCATCATGTGGCACATCAGGTAGGACAGCGGGTAGGCGATGGCTCGGGCGGTTCGCTCGTCGCCGGCCTGCAATGCGCGCCACAGGGCCACGGTGATCTCGGCGATCTCGGTGGCCGGGATCACCCCCGCCAGGCCGCGCTGGTAGGTATCGACCAGCATCATGCCGCCGTCGCCCTCGAAGATCCGCGCCTGGCCGCCGGTGGCATCGCGCAGCAGCGAGACCTTGGGCGCGGTGGGCGCGGACTCGGGCTTGAACTGCACCTTCTGCGGGCCGAACGCCTTGAGCAGGCGGGCCTGCACGTCGATCGACAGCGGCCGCTTGGCCAGCGACTTGGCGTGGTGCACCAGCACCGGTATCTGCACGCTTTCGACGACATTGGCGAAGTAGGTGTACATCTGCTCATCATCGAGCGCCCACATCGATGGGTGCATCACCAGCAACGCGTCACAGCCGGCCTGCTCGGCCTGGCGCGAGTATTCGATCGCCTGGGCGATGCTCTCGCCACCGGTGCTCATGATGGCCAGGCCCTTGTCGCCGGTCTGTTCGGCGATCAGTTCGGCCACGCGGAAGCGTTCGGTGGTGGTCAGCCGCGAGACCTCGGAAATCTGCCCGATGACCACGCCGTCGCAGCCGGTGTGCAGGATGTGTTCGACCTGCAGGCGCAGGGCCGAGGTATCCAGGGAGAGGTCGTTGTTGTAAGGCAGGATGGCGACCGGAAGGACACCTTGGATGGGGAGTTGCGTCATGCCTGATATTCCTTATCAAAGTTTGACGTTAACAACTAGCAGACTCGCAACTTACACCACGCTCACCATCTAAGATGGCACATACGCCCTCTGTTTTTGGCCAGCATGTCTGGCGATCCGCAACAAGGCGGATACGTCTGAAAGTGTTAAGCGCAAGGCGCCGATTTTATTCGGCAAAGTCGGGTGTTCAACTACGGACTTATTTGGCAGTGCGAGGTATCCGCGCAACTTTCTCACTAGTCACTTGGTGCATGCCGAAGTCGGGGGCAAGTAAATGGCCGGGGGATTTTTTTGTCGACCCAGTATTTGTATCAAAATAATACAAATATTAATTTACAAAGACACACACGTTTAAACCGTTTCTATATTTCAGTTTATTTCAGAGATGTAACTGGATTTAAATATTTTTATACGCGTAAAACCGCCGTACTAGAGCAGTTATAAAGGCACGTCTCGCGCAAGGTATGCATTTGAAGCCGAAGGGCAATGACAGTTCTGCTGAACGAATGAATCCAAAGGGCGGAAACTCGCCTTTGCACGTCATCCATTTGGCTATGTGGAGAAAAGTTCGCCGTTAGTAGGGGCTTGACTCGATTGAAATTGCCCGGCTGACCCAGACTCTCGGCGTCTGATTTTTAAAAAAAAGCACCTGATTTCTTGAGTCGGCAGGGATTCCGTTGCAGATGTAACACCGCGCGGGTAGCTGCGATTGCGTGCTAAGACCCATCCCTTTCATGGTCTTGGACGCAGGGCGCTTGACCGCATCAGGGCCGCCAGGTGCTCGCCGCAACCCTTGCAGCGTCCTTGAGATCGAGCGCCGCCCGCGCGGCGCATCGCGGGCTATCGCCCACTCCCACATTTGTTTCGGGCGATGCAGTCCTGTGAGGGTACCGCTGTACGCCTTGGTGCATGTCTCAAGTCAGGCGAAGCGCCAGCAGCGCCCACGCTGAAACCTCGCCATGCCAACAAGGCGAACCAGGCAATGCCACAGGAGAGACTGGCCCGAAACAAATGTGGGAGTGGGCGATAGCCCGCGATGCGCCGCGCGGGCGGCGCTCGATCTTGTAGGCGCCACAAAGATTGCGGCGAACCCCTGCCGGCCCTGATGCAATCAATAGCCTTAGCGCCCAAAGATCCTGAAAATGACTGGCCTTGAGGACGCCGGGAGCCGCTGCGCAGCCCCCGGCGATCTACCTCAGAACCCCATGCTGAAGCTGACCACGACCCCATGGTCGCGGTTGTCGCTGGACAGCTGCCCGGAGTACCCGACCCCGAGCTTGCCGCTCTCGCCCACCGACAGGTCCAGTCCAGCCTCGACCACCGCCGCATCCTTGGCGATCGGCACACCTTCGGTGCTGAACCCGGCGCCACCGTCGATGAAGCGCAGGTCAGCATCAGGCTTGTTGTCACCAAAGGCATGACGCCAGCCCAGGGATGCCCGTGGGGTGATCTCGCTGCCGTTGTCCAGCTTCAGCCGCTTGCCGACCCGCACGCCGAGGGTGGAGTAGGTCACGTCCTGATCGACCTTGCCCTGCAGCCGCCCTGCCCCGCCTTTCTCATGGGCGGTGTCGCTGTCGTAGTTGACGTAGGCCAGGCCGGCGAACGGTTCCACCGCCACGCCAGCAGCATCGATGGCGTAACCCACCTCGCCGAACACCTGGGCACTGCGCGCCTTGTACTTGGCTTTCAGGCGGTCGCTGTAACTGCCCACCTCGACATCACGCTTGGTGTCGATGTCGTGCCAGGTGTAGGCCACGCCCAGGCGTGCAGCCAGCGCGTCGGCCTGGTAGCCCAGGTAGCTGGTCAGGTGGTAGCTGTCGACGGTGGCATCCGAATGCCGGCGGTGCGCGTCGATGCTGGAGCGGGTGTAGCCGGCGGCGACGCCGACTTTCCACTGCTCGTCCAGCGCCCGGTCCACGCCCAGCAGGAAGCCCGACAGGTCACGATCGACACTGGCGTGGTTGCTATTGCCGTCGTACTTGCCCCAACCGCCGATGGCGCGGATCCAGCCCACCGCCTGGCCTTGGCAGCCTTCGCTGGTCAATTGCTGGTTGGCGGTCGGTGCCAGGGTGCGTCGTGGGTCGTTCGGGTTGCTGCAGTCAGCCTGGCGCAAGCGGTCGTTGACCGCGTCGCGGATGTAGCGCGAATCCTCGATCAGCACGGTCGCGGTGCTGGCGTGGATCTCGCCGGACAGGCTGTCGAACGCGGACTGGGCGGACTGGCGGTCGAGCGGCAACAGGTTGCTGACCAGCGCCGCCGGTGCCCCGGCACTGCCCAGGGCAGTGGCCACGCCGCGCTGGTTGCCACTGGCGGCAACATCGGCGAAGGAGTTGCCGTTGCGGCTGACCGACAAGGTCACCTGGTTGGCACCGTAGTTCAGCGAGCTGTTGAGGAACGCCGAGTTGACCAGGTTGGTGGTCGCGAAGGTGCCATTTATCCCGCCCGTGGCGCTGACCACGGTGTACTGGCCATTGCCGTTGGCGAGGTTGGCCACCATCAGGCTGCCACCCAGGTTGGCGGTGCCGCCCACGTTCAGGTAGTTCACCGGCGAGGTGCCCAGGTCGATGACCAGGGTGCCGCTCGGGCCATTGGTGAAGTTGCCCGAGACGTTGAGGTTGCCGGCAGGCCCCGGTATCACGGTGCCGTTGTTGGTCAGGCTGGCGACGGTGCCGTTGCCAGTCAGCGCGGCGCCGTTGGCCACGGTCACCTGGGCGCCGAGGTTGCTGCCCGGATGGCCGGCGTCGCCGACCTGGAGCACGCCCTGGTTGACGTTGAAGGCACCGCTGAACGGCTGGTTGCCGGTCAGCAACAAGGTGCCGCCACCTTGCTTGGTGGTGGTGCCGGTGCCGCTGAGGGTGCCGTTGAAGGTACCGTTGCTGCCCTGGGCGAAGACCAGGTTGGCGTTGTTGAGAATATTGCCCTGCAGACTGGTGGTATTGCCGACCAGGGTACCGCCGCTGACGGTGGTGCCACCGCTGTAGGTGTTGGCGCCGGTCAGCACCAGGGTGCCGGCATCGAGCTTCTCGATACCGCCGCTGCCGATCAGAGGCACGCTGACCGTGGCGGTGGCGCCGCCGTTGACCCGTACCGGCGCGAGGCTGCCGTCGGCGCCATTGACCGGCGTCAGGCTGCCACCTGCACCGGGCACCACCTGGTAGCCGTCGCTGAGGAACTGCAGGCCGCTGAACGGCTGGTTGCCGACGACGGTGATGGTGCCTGGCGTTCCACCGAACACCGCATAGCCACCTGTCCAGCCTTCGTTGGTGGTGCCGCTGGCGTTGGTCCAGCCACCGGTCGAGCTCCAGGTGCCGCTGCCGCCGCCAATGGTGCCGTCGGGGTTGGTCTTGCCGCCGTTCCAGAACTGCAGGTTGTCTCCGGCATTGAGCACCACCAGGTTGATCTGGTTGGCGATGGCGGTCTGCAGGCTGAGGTCGGCCAGGGCCACGCTGCCAGGGATGGCACCGAACACCAGGCCATTGTTGGTAAGCGCGCCACCGTAGTTGAACAACTGGTAGACACCGGTGCCGAAGCCGCCGGCGTCGGTGATGTTCAGGGTACCGTCGAGCACCAGGTTGCCGTTGACCTTGACCACCGTGGTGGAGGCGGCTGGGGCACCGAGGCTGAAGTCCAGGGTACTGCCCGACGCCAGGTCGAGGCTGCCCACGGTCAGCGGCGTGGCGCTCTGGCCTGCGGCCAGGGTGGCGCCATTGGCGACCTGGACCGCACCGCTCAGGGTACCGCTGCCGCCAAGGCGGGCGCCGGTGGCGACCTGCACCGTGGCGCTGTCGAGCAGCCCGTTGACCATCAGGCTGCCGGCATTGACGCTGGTGGCGCCGGTGAAGCTGTTGACGCCGGTCAGCAGCAACTGGCCCGTGCCGTTCTTGGCCAGGGTGCCGTTACCGGTGAGGTTGCCGGTGTAGCTACCGTCGGTGTTCTGCTCGAAGGTCAGCGCGGCGTTGTTGAGGATGGCGCCCTGCAGGCTGCTGGTGTTGCCCACCACGCTGCCGGCGTTGATCTGGGTCCCGCCGGTGTAGCTGTTGGCACCGCCCAGGGTCAGTTGCCCGGCGCCGTTCTTGACCAGCCCGCCCGCGCCGCTGATGGCGCCGTTGAGGGTCAGGGCGTTGCTGCCGGCGATGGCCAGGGCGCCATTGAGCACGGCGTTGTTGCCCAGGGTGACGGCGGTGTTGCTGTCCAGCGTGGTGCCAGCGGCGGCGGTCAGGGTGCCGCTGCCCAGCGCGCTGTTGTTGCCCACCACCAAGGTGCCGCCGTTGAGCGCGGTGCCGCCGCTGTAGCCGTTGGCGGCATTGAGCACCAGGGTGCCGGCGTCCTGCTTGGCGAGGCTGCCGGTGCCATCGAGGGCGACGTTGAGGGTGGCGGTGACGCCGTTGTCGACGCGCAGGTTGGTGATGCCGTTGCCGAGCAGCTCGCCAGCGCTGCCGGCGTTGAGCACGTAGCCGTCGGTGCTGAACTGCAGGCCGGTGATGGTGTGGCTGCCATTGACGGTGACCGTGCCGGCGGCGCCCTGGAACACCGCGAAGGTATCGTTCCACGGGGTGTTGAGCACGCCGTTGGCGTCGGTCCAGTTGGTGCTGGTGGCATCCCAGATGCCGCTGCCGCCGTCGATCACACCGTTGGCGACGGTCTGGCTGCCATCCCAGAACAAGACGTTGCTGGCCCCGCCGACCACCAGATTGACCTGGTTGGCAACGGCGGTCTGCACGACCAGGTCACTGGCCGGTACTGGCGTGGTACCGATGGCCATGCCGTTGTTGACCAGGCTGCCGCCGTAGGCGAACAGGCGGTAGACACCGGCGCCGAAGCCGCCGATGTCGGTGACGTTGAGCGTGCCGCCGAGGGTCAGGTTGTTGCCGACGTTCACCAGCGGCGTGCTGCCACTGCTGGCGGTGCCGAGGGCAGCGTTGAAGTTCGAGCCGCTGTCCAGGGTCAGGTTGCCGGCCGACAGGGTCGCGCCGCTGGTGGCGGCCAGGTTGCCGCCGCTGGCGACGGTGACCGTGCCGCCGAGGCTGCCGGCGCCAGACAGGGTGGCGCCGCTGGCGACGTTGACCGCGCTGCTGGCCAGCGAGCCGTCCACTTTCAGGCCACCGGCCTGCACGTTGGTGTTGCCGGTCAGGCTGTTGGCACTGCGCAGCGCCAGGGTGCCGGCGCCCAGTTTGTTGAGCGTGCCGGTACCGCTGATGTTGCCGTCGAAGGTGCCGCCCTCGACATTGAGGCTGTTGCCGGCGGCGATCTGGATCGCGCCGGTACCACCGATGTCGCCCAGGGTGGTGTTGCCATCGAGGTTGAGGGTCGCGCCATTGCTGACGTTCAGCTCGCTCTGGGTCCCCAGGGCGGTGGTGCCGATCGTGCTGAGGCTGCCGGACAGCAGGTTGAGGATACCGCTGAAGCTGTTGTTGCCCGACAGCGTCAGGTCGGCCAGGCCACTCTTGTTCAACGTGCCGGCGCCACTGAGCACGCTGCTCAGGTGCAGGTCGTTGCTGCCGAGTACGTTGAGCACTCCGCTGACGTTCACCGGGTTGGCCAGGGTGACCGCAGTGCTGCTGTCGATACTGCCGTTGCCGGTGACGTCCAGGCCGCCAGTGCCCAGCGCCGCATTGTTGCCGACCACCAGGGTGCCGGCCTGCAGCTCGGTGCCACCGCTGTAGGTGTTGGCGCCCAGCAGCGCGAAGCGGGCCAGGCCGGCCTTGAACAGGCGCCCGGTGCCAGCGACGGTGCCGCCGAGGGTCAGGTCGTTGCTGCCCAGCACGGTGAAGTTGCCGGCCAGGTTGACGCCGTTGCCCAGGGTCACGGCCTGGCTGCTGTCCAGGCTGGTGCCGGCGGCCGCGTTCAGTGCGCCGGTGCCGAGGGCGGTGTTGGCGCCGACCACCAGGGTACCGCCGTTCAACGCGGTGCCCCCGGCGTAGGTGTTGTTGCCGCTCAGGGCCAGGCGCGCGCCACCGGCCTTGACCAGGCCGCCAGCACCGCTGAGGGTGCCGCCGAGCGCCAGGTCGTTGGTACCGGCGATGTTCAGCGGGCCCGCGAGGGCGAAGGCATTGCCCAGGGCCACCGAGGCGTTGCTGTCGAGCGTGGTCCCGGCGGTGGTATCCACCGCACCCGTGCCGAGGGCGGTGTTGCTGCCGACGATCAGGGTGCCGCCGCTGAGCACGGTACCGCCGCTATAGCTGTTGTTGCCGTTGAGCACCAGGGTGCCGCTGTCGAGCTTGTTCAGCGTGCCGCTGCCGGTCAGGCCGACATCGAGGGTGGCCACGGCGCCCGGGTCGACCCGCACGCTGGTGTCGCCACCGCTGCCGTTGACCAGGTCGAGCGCACCGGCGGTACCGGCCAGCAGGCGGTAGCCGTTGGTGACGAACTGCATGCCATTGACGCTCTGGCTGCCGTTGACGGTGACATCGCCGGCGGTGCCCTGGAACACGGCGAAGGTGCTGCCCCAGGCGGTGTTGGTCAGGCCGTTGAGGTCGGTCCAGTTGGTGTTGGTGGCGTTCCACACCCCGGTCCCGCCGTCGACCTGGCCGTTGGCCACGGTCTGGCTGCCATCCCAGAACTGGATATTCAGGCCAGCGGCGCTGACCAGCAGGTTGACCTGGTTGGCCAGGGCGGTCTGCAGGTTCACATCGCCCAGGCCCACGCCCAGCGGCAGCGTGCCGAAGGCCATGCCGTTGTCGGTGAGCGCACCGGCGTAGTCGAAGAGGCGGTACACGCCGTTGCCGAAGCCGCCAATGTTGCTGACGTTGAGGGTACCGGCGAGGGTCAGGTTGCCACCGACGTTGAACAGCGCGGTGCCGCCGGTGGACGGCGAAGCCAGGCCGACATCGACGATCGAGCCGCTGTTGAGCGCCAGCGAACCGAGGCCGAGGGTGGCCCCGCTGTTGCCGACCAGGTGACCGCCGTTGGCGATGGTCACCGGCCCGCCGACGCTGCCGCTACCGGTGAGGCTGGCGCCGCTGGCGACGTTGAGGCCGGCGCTGGTCAGGCCGCCGTTGACCTGGAGGGTACCGGCGCTGACCTGGCTGGTACCCAGCAAGGTGCTGGTGCCGCCCAGGGTCAGGGTGCCGGTGCCGACCTTGTCGAAGTTGCCCGCACCGCCGAGGCTGCCGGCGAAGGTGCCGTTGGCGTTGTTGCTGCCCACGCTCAGGGTGGCGCCCGCGCCGACCTGCACCTGGCCGGGGCCGGTCAGGCTGGCGGCATTGGCGTTGCCATTGAGGATGAGCTGTCCGGCGGCACCGATGTTGATGCCAGAGGCGCTGTCGAGCAGGCCGGCACCGAGGGTGGTGAGGGAGCCGGCCTGGATGTCGACGCTGCCGGTGAGGCTCTTCACCCCGACCAGGGTGGTGTCATCGAGGCCGGTCTTGACCAGGTTGCCGCTGCCGCTGAGGTTGCCGCTGAGTACCAGCGCGTTGGCGGCATCCAGGGTCAGGGTGCTGCCAGCGGCGATGTCCATGTTGTTGCCCAGGGCCATTGGCGAGCCGTTGGCCAGGGTGGCGTTGCCGGTGACGTTCAGCGAGCCCGTGCCCAGGGCCCCGCTGCTGCCCAGGCTCAGGGTGCCGGCGGCCAGTTCGGTGTTGCCCTGGTAGCCGTTGTTGCCGTTCAGGGCCAGGGTGCCGGTACCGCTCTTGACCAGGCCGCCCGTGCCGTTGATGACACCGTTGAGCGCCAGGTCGTTGCTGCCGGCGACGGTCAGCCCGGCGTTGAGGGTGATGTTGTTGGCCAGGAGGGTGTTGCCGGTACTGCCCAGGGTGGAAGCGCCAGCGACGGTCAGGCCGCCAAGGCCCAGGGCGCTGACACCGCCGACCTGCAAGCTGCCGCCGTTGAGGGTGGTGCCACCGGCATAGCTGTTGGCGCCGGTCAGGGTCAGGGTGCCACTGCCGGACTTGTTCAAGCCGCTGGCGCCGTCGATCACACCGCTGAGGGTGAGGTCGCCGCTACCCGGCATGTTGAGAGTACCGCCCAGGTGCACGGCATTGCCCAGGTTGACACTGCCGGTCGATGCCAGGCTGGTGTTGCCGGCCACGCTCAGGGCGCCGCTGCCAAGGGCCGTGTTGCTGCCCACCAGCAGTCCGCCAGCGTTGAGGGTGGTGCCGCCGGTGTAGCTGTTGGCGCCGCTCAGGGTCAAGGTCGCGGCACCGTTCTTGACCAGGCCGCCGTTGCCGCCGACCACGCCGGTCAAGGCCAGGTCCTGGCTGCCACCGAGGGTCAGCGCGGCGCCGGTCAGGTTGACGGCGTTGGCCAGGCTCAGCGCCTGGGTGCTGTCCAGGACCGCCGGGCCATCGACGTTGAGCGCACCGCTGCCGATGGCGTTGACGCTGCCCAATATCAGGCTGCCGGCCTGCAGGGTGGTACCGCCGGTGTAGGTGTTGTTGCCGCCGAGCGTCAGGCTGCCGGTGCCTTGTTTGGTGAGCGCGCCGCCGCCGCTGATGATGCCGCCCAGGGTCAGTGCCTGGGTCCCGCCGACGCTCAGGGTGGCGCCGGTGCCCAGACCAATGGCATTGGCCAGGCTGAGCGGGCCACTGCTGCCGAGGGCGCTGTTGCCGGTGACCGACAGGTTGCCGCTGCCCAGCGCATTGCTGTTGCCCAGGGTCAGCTGGCCGGCGGCCAGGGTGGTGCCGCCGGTATAGGTGTTGTTGCCGCCCAGGGTCAGGTTGCCGCTGCCCGTCTTGGTCAGGCCGGCTGCACCGCTGATCTGACCGCCCAGGGTCAGGTCGTTGCTGCCGACGAAGTCCAGATTGGCATTGAGCACCACCTGGTTGGCGACGTTGTTCAGCGCAGTGCTGGTGCCGAGGTTCGCGGCGCCAGCGACCACCAGGGTGCCAAGCCCCAATGCCTGGTTGTTGCCGAGGGTCAGGGTGCCGGCATTGAGGGTGGTGCCGCCGAGGTAGCCATTGGCCCCGTTGAGGGTCAGGTTGGCCGCGCCGTTCTTGGTCAGGCCACCGGCGCCGTTGACCAGGCCGCCCAGGGTCAGGTCATTGCTGCCGGCCACGGTGAGGTTGCCGGCGAGGTTGACTATGTTGCCGAGGGTGAGCGCGCTGCTGCTGTCCAGGGTGGTACCTGCTGCCGCGTTGAGCGCGCCCAGGCCCAGGGCGGTGTTGCTGCCCAGCACCAGGGTGCCGCCGTTGAGGCTGGTATTACCCAGGTAGGTGTTGTTGCCGTTCAGGCTCAGCGAACCAGCGCCGTTCTTGATCAGGCCACCGACACCGCTGACGCTGCCGTTGAGCACCATGTTCTGCGCGGCGTTGAGGGTCAGGTTACCGAGCAGGTTGACCTGGTTGGCCAAGGTCACGCTGGCGGTGCTGCCCAGGGTAGTGCCGCCCAGGGCATTCAAGACGCCGCTGCCCAACGCGGTGTTGCTGCCGAGCACCAGGGTGCCGCCGTTGAGGTTGGTGACGCCCGAGTAGCTGTTGCTGCCATTGAGGGTCAAGGTGCCGCTGCCGGCCTTGGTCAGGCCACCGGTGCCGCTGACCACACCGTCGAGGCTCAGGTCGCTGGTTCCGGGCAGGGTCAGGTTGGCATTGAGTGCGATGCTGTTGGCCAGGCTCAGGTTGCCGCTGCTGGCCAGGTTCGAGACGCCGCTGACCACCAGCCCGCCGCTGCCCAGCGCCAGGGCATTGCCCACGGTCAGGGTACCGCCGTTGAGGGTGGTGCCGCCGCTGTAGCTGTTGGCGTTGCCCAGGGTCAGGTTGCCCGGGCCATTCTTGACCAGGCTGCCGGCCCCGGCGACCACGCCGGTCAGGCCGAGGTCGGCGCTGCCAGCGATGGTCAGGGCACCGCCGAGGGTGAAGCCGTTGCCGAGGGTGACCGCGGTGTTGCTGTCCAGCGTGGTGCCCGTCGCCGTGCTCACGGCACCGCTGCCCAGCGCCGTGTTGTTGCCGACGACGATGCTCCCGCCTTGCAGCAAGGTGCCGCCGCTGTAGCTGTTGGCGCCATTGAGCACCAGCACGCCGCTGTCGAGCTTGGCCAGCTCGCCACTGCCGGTCAGGCCGACATTGAGGGTCGCGGTGGCCCCGGGGTCGACACGCACGGCGAAGGCGCCGTTGCTGCCGTTGACCAGGTTCAGGTTGCCGCTGCCGATCAGGCGATAGCCGTTGGTGACGAACTGCAGGCCGGTAGCGCTCTGGCTGCCGACCACGGTCACATCGCCCGCCGTGCCCTGGAACACGGCGAAGGCATCGCCCCAGGTGGTGTTGAGCACGCCATTGACGTCTGTCCAGTTGGTGTTGCCGCTGTTCCAGGTGCCGGTACCACCGTCGATCACACCGTTGGCGATGCTCTGGCTGCCGTCCCAGAACTGCACCGTACCACCGGCGCCACCGACCAGCAGGTTGATCTGGCTGCCGATGCTGGTCTGCACCTGGAGGTCGCCGGGCAGCATGCTGCCTGGCACGCTACCGATGCCCAGGCCGTTGTCCACCAGCGCGCCGGTGTAGTCGAACAGGCGATAGACACCGACGCCGAAGCCGCCGATGTCGGTGACGTTGAGCGTGCCGTCGAGGGTCAGGTTGCCGTTGACGTTGACCAGCGCGGTGCCGCCAGTAGCCGGCGAGCCAAGGCCGAAATCGAGGATCGAACCACTGTGCAGGGTCAGGCTGCCGGTGTTCAGCGTGGCCCCGCTGTTGGCCAGCAGGTGCGCGCCGTTGGCGATGTCGACGGCGCCGAGCAGGCTGCCGGTACCGCCGAGGCTGGCGCCACTGTTGACCTGCACGTTGGCACTGGCCAGCGAGCCGCTGACGTTGAGCAGGCCGCCGTTGACGGTGGTGTTGCCGACCAGGGTGTTCACGCCCGACAGCTCCAGGCTGCCGGTGCCGACCTTGATCAGCCCGCCACTGCCTGCCAGGGCTCCGCTGAACACGTTGTTCAGGTTGCTGCCGCCCACGGTCAGGTTGTTGCTACCAGACACATCCACCGCGCCAGCGCCGGTCAGGCCGCCGATGGTGGCGCTGGCGCCGAGGTTCAAGCTGGCGCCGGCTGCGACGTTGACGCCCGAGGTATTGCCCAGGGCCGTGCCGGTAAGGGTGCTGAGGCTGCCGCCGAGCAAGTCGATCGGGCCGGTGAAGGTATTGTTGCCGCCGAGCGTCAGGTCGGCCAGGCCGTTCTTGGTCAGGCCGCCCGCGCCGCTGATATTGCCGGAGAGGCTCAGGTTGTTGTTGCCGGCGAAGGTCAGGTTGGCACCGAGGTTGATGTTGTTGCCCAGGTTGAGCGGCGAGCTGTTGTCGAGGCTGGCCGGCCCGGCCACGGTGAGGGTGCCGCTGCCCAGGGCGCCTGCGTTGCCCAGTACCAGCCCACCGGCATTGAGCGTGGTGCCGCCCGAATAGGTGTTGACGCCATTGAGGGTCAGGGTGGTGCTGCCGTTCTTCACCAGTTGCCCCGTGCCGCCGACCACGCCGCCGAGGGTCAGGTTGTTGCTGCCCACCAGGGTCAGGTCGCCGTTCAGGGTGATGCCGTTGCCCAGGGTGAGGCCAGTGCTGCTGTCCAGGCTCGACGCACCGCCCACGGTCAGGCCGCCGCTGCCGATGGCGCTGGCATTGCCCAGCACCAGTCCACCGGCGTTGAGCACAGTGCCGCCGGCATAGGTGTTGACGCCATTGAGGGTGACGGTGGCGGCGCCGTTCTTGATCAGGCGGCCAGAGCCGTCGATCAGGCCACCGAGGGTCAGGTTGTTGCTGCCGCCCAGGGTCAGGTCGGCGTTCAAGGTGATGGCGTTGCCGACGCTGATCGCCGCGCTGTTGTCGAGGCTGCCGGCGCCCGCCACGGTGAGCTTGCCGGAACCCAGCGAAGTAGCAGTGCCGAGGACCAGGCCGCCGGCATTGAGGAGGGTACCGCCCAGGTAGGTGTTGGGGCCGGACAGGGTCAGGGTGGCGGCGCCGTTCTTGACCAGGCTGCCGATGCCGCTGACCACGCCACCCAGGCCGAGGTTGGCGGTGCCGCCGATGTTCAACGCGCCAGCCAGGTTGACGTTGTTGCCGAGATTGACCGCTGTGCTGGCATCGAGGCCGGTGCCCGCGGTGGCATTCAGTGCGCCGCTGCCCAGCGCGGTGTTGCTGCCGACGACGATGCGCCCGGCGTTGAGGTTGGTGTTGCCGGTGTTGCTGTTGTTGCCGGTCAGGGTCAGGGTGGTGCTGCCGTTCTTGGTCAGCCCGCCGCTGCCGCCGATGACGCCGCTCAGGGTCAGGTCGTTGCTGCCAGGCAGGACCAGGTTGCCGGCCAGGTTGAGGCCATTGCCGATGTTCAGGCCCGCCACGCTGGTGTCCAGCGAGGTGTTGTTGGCGGCATTCAGCGTGCCGGTGCCCAGCGCCGTGTTGCTGCCCAGCACCAGGGCGCCGGCATTGAGCGTGGTGTTGCCGCTCTGGGTGTTGTTGCCGCTCAGGCTCAGGGTGCCGGCGCCATTCTTGATCAGGCCGCCAGTGCCGCTGATCGTGCCGGTCAAGCTGAGGTTGTTGGCACCGGCCAGGCTCAGGTCGGCACCGAGGTTGACGGCGTTGTTCAGGGTCATCGCCGCAGCATTGGCCAAGGTCGAGGCGCCGCCGACGTTGAGCGCGCCAGTCCCCAGTGCCGCGGCGCTGGCCAGGGTCAGGGTGCCGGCGTTGAGATTGAGGCCACCGCTGAAGGTGTTGGCGCCGGACAGGGTCAGGTTGGTGCTGCCGTTCTTGGTCAGCGCGCCAGCGCCACTGATAACCCCGCTGAGGGTGGTGGCGTTGCTGCCCGGCAGGGTCAGGGTGGCGCCGTTGCCGAGGGCGATGGCGTTGCCCAGGTTGAGCGCGGCGCTGGAGTCGAGGCTGGCGTTGCCGCCCACGGTCAGGGCACCGCTGCCGATGGCGTTGTTGTTGCCCAGGGTCAGCAACCCGGCGTTGAGAGTGGTGCCGCCGCTGTAGGTGTTGTTGCCGTTGAGGGTCAGGCCGGCGCTGCCATTCTTGGTCAGCGAACCCGTGCCGCTGATCAGCCCGCCGAGGGTCAGGGCGTTGTTGCCCAGCACGTTGAGGGTGTTGACGCCAAGGTTGATGCCATTGGTCACGGCCACGGTGGTGCTGGCGTCGAGGTTGGCGTTGCCGCCCAGGGTCAGGGCGCCGATGCCCAGCGCGGTGTTGCTGCCCAGGGTCAGGGTGCCGGCATTGAGCTGGGTGCCGTTGGTGTAGAGGTTATTGCCGCTCAGGGTCAGGTTGGCGTTGCCGTTCTTGACCAGCGAGCCGATGCCGCTGACCACGCCGCTCAGGCCCAGGTTGGCGGTGCCATCGATCGTCAACGGGCCGGCGATGCTGACATCGTTGGCCAGGTTGACCGCCGTGCTGGCATCCAGGTGGGTGCCGGCCAGGGTATTGAGGGTACCGGTGCCCAGCGCGGTATTGCTGCCGACCACCAGGGTCCCGGCATTGAGGCGGGTAAGACCCGTGTTGCTGTTGTTGCCGCTCAGGGTCAGGGTGGTGCCGCCGTTCTTGGTCACCCCGCCAGCACCGCTGATGGGGCCGCTGAGGGTCAGGTCGTTGCTGCCGGGCAGGATGAAGTTGCCGGCCAGGTTGAACGCGTTGCCGAGGTTCAGGCCGGCGGCGCTGGTGTCCAGCGTGGTGTTGTTGGCGGCATTCACCACGCCGGTGCCCAGCGCGGTGTTGCTGCCGACCACCAGGGTCCCGGCATTGAGGGTGGTGGCACCGCTCTGGGTGTTGTTGCCCGTCAGGGTCAGGGTGGCGGCGCCATTCTTGATCAGCCCGCCAGTGCCGCTGAGGGTACCGGCCAGGGTCAGGTTGCTGGTGTTGGGCAGGGTCAGGTCGCCGCCGAGGTTGACGGTGTTGTTGAGCGTCATCGCCGCCGAGTTGGCCAGGGTGGCCGCGCCTCCGACGTTCAGCGCGCCACTGCCGAGGGCGGCGGCGCTGGCCAGGGTCAGGGTGCCGCCGTTGAGATTGAGGCCGCCGCTGAAGGTGTTGGCGCCGGTCAGGGTCAGGTTGGTGGCGCCGTTCTTGGTCAGCATGCCGGTGCCACTGATCACCCCGCCCAGGGTGGTGGTGTTGCTGCCGGGCAGGGTCAGGGTGTTGCCGGCCAGGTTGATCGCGTTGCCCAGGTTCAACGTGCCGCTGCTGTCGAGGCTGGCGTTGCCACCCAGGGTCAGGGCGCCGGTGCCCAGGGCATTGCTGTTGCCCAGGGTCAGCAACCCGGCGTTGAGGGTGGTGCCGCCGCTGTAGCTGTTGTTGCCGTTGAGGGTCAGGCCGGCACTGCCGCTCTTGACCAGGGCCCCGGTGCCGCTGAGCACACCGCTGAGGGTGGTGGCGTTGCTGCCCAGCACGGTCAGGGTGTTGCTGCCCAGGTTGACGCCGTTGGTCACGGCCACGGCGGTGCTGGTATCGAGGTTGGCGTTGCCGCCCAGGGTCAGAGCGCCGATGCCGAGCGCGGTGTTGCTGCCCAGGACCAGGGTGCCGGCATTGAGCTGGGTGCCGTTGGTGAAGGTGTTGTTGCCGCTCAGGGTCAGGCTGGCGTTGCCGTTCTTGACCAGCGAGCCGATCCCGCTGATCACGCCACTCAGGCCCAGGTCGGCGGTGCCGTCGAGGGTCAGCGGGCCGGCAGCGATGACGGCGTTGCCGAGGGTAACCGCCGTGTTGGCATCCAGGTGGGTGCCGACGGCGGTGTTGAGCGTACCGGTGCCCAGGGCGGTGTTGCTGCCGACCACCAGGGTACCGCCGTTGAGGAAGGTGGAGCCGCTGTTGGTGTTGGCGCCGGTCAGGGTCAGGGTGGTGTTGCCGGCCTTGGTCAGGCCACCGGGGCCAGCGATCACGCCGCTCAGGGTCAGGTCGTTGCTGCCGGCGAGGTTCAGGTTGCCGGTCAGGTTCAGGCCGTTGGTGAGGTTGAGTCCGGCGATGCTGCTGTCCAGGGTGGTGTTGGCCGCGGCGTTGAGCGCGCCGCTGCCCAGGGCCGTGTTGCTGCCGACCACCAGGGTACCGGCGTTGAGCGTGGTGGCGCCGCTCTGGGTGTTGCTGCCGCTCAGGGTCAGGGTGGCGCTGCCGTTCTTGATCAGGCCACCGGTGCCGCTGAGATTGCCGGCCAGGGTAAGGTTGTTGGCCCCGGTCAGGGTCAGGTTGCCGCCCAGGCCGACGGCGTTGTTCAGGGTCATGGCCACGGTGTTGGCCAGGGTCGAGGCGCCGCCGACGGCCAGCGCGCCAGTGCCCAGCGCGGCGGCGTTGGCCAGGGTCAGGGTACCGGCGTTGAGGGTGAGGCCGCCGCTGAAGGTATTGGCGCCACCGAGGGTCAGGTTGGTGCTGCCGTTCTTCACCAGCGCGCCGGTGCCGCTGATCACACCGCCCAGGGTCGCGGCAGCGGTGCCCGGCAGGGTCAGGGTGTTGCCCGCCAGGTTGATGGCATTGCCGAGGTTGACCGCCACGCCGGCATCGAGGCTGGCGTTGCCGCCCAGGGTCAGGGCACCGGTCCCCAGGGCGTTGTTGTTGCCAACGGTGAGCACCCCGCCATTGAGGGTGGTGCCGCCACTGAAGGTGTTGTTGCCATTGAGGGTCAGGCCGGCACTGCCGTTCTTGACCAGCGCACCGGTGCCGCTGACTACCCCGCCCAGGGTCGTGCTGCTGGTACCCAGCAGGTTGAGGGTGTTGGCTCCCAGGTTGATCGCATTGCCGAGGCTGACCGCCGTGCTGGCGTCGAGGCTGGCATTGCCGCCCAGGCTCAGCGCACCACTGCCAAGGGCGGTGCTGGAGCCTACGGTCAGGGCGCCGCCATTGAGGGTGGTACCGCCGCTGAAGGTGTTGTTGCCGTTGAGGGTGAGACTGCCGGCGCCGTTCTTGATCAACGTGCCGGTGCCGCTGATCACCCCGCCCAGGGTGGTCGCGTTGCTGCCCAGCAGGTTGAGGGTGTTGGCCCCCAGGTTGACGGCGTTGCCCAGGCTGACGGCCGCGCTGCTATCGAGGCTGGCGTTGCCGCCCAGGGTCAGGGCGCCCGTCCCCAGCGCGCTGCTGCTGCCGAGAATGAGCTTGCCCCCCGCCAGGGTGGTACCACCGCTGTAGGTGTTGATGCCATTGAGGGTGAGGTCGGCAGCACCGGCCTTGGCCAGTGCGCCGGTGCCACTGATCACGCCGCCGAGGGTGGTCGCGTTGTTGCCGGCCAGGGTCAGGGTACCGGCGCTCAGGGCAATCGCATTGCCCAGGTTGAGTGCCGAGGTGCTGTCCAGGGTGGCACTGCCAGTCACGGTCAGGCCACCGCTGCCCAGGGCCCCATTGTTGCCCAGGGTAAGCGTGCCGCCACCCAGGCTGGTGCCACCGGTGAAGGTGTTGATGCCGTTCAGCGACAGGTTGCCGGTGCCGCTCTTGACCAGCGAGCCGCTGCCGCTGAGCACGCCACCGAGGGTCAGGGCGTTGCTGCCAGGCAAGCTCAGGGCCGCATTCAGCGCCACGGCGTTGTTCAACACCAGCGGCACGCTGCCTTGCAGGCTGCCGGCACCGCTGACGGTCAGGCCACCGGTGCCGAGCGCTGCGGCGTTGGTGAGGTTCAGCCCGCCCGCAGACAACGTGGTGCCGCCACTGTAGAGGTTGGTGCCACCCAGGGTCAGCAGCCCGGTACCGGTCTTGGTCAGACTGCCGACACCGGAAACCACGCCGTTGAGCCCCATGTCGGTGGCGCCACCGACATTCAGGCCGGCATTGAGCGTCACCGCGTTGGCCAGGTTCAGGCCATTGACGGTGCCGGCCAGGCCGCCCCCGTTGACGGTGATGGCACCACTGCCGAAGGCGCTGGCGTTGTCGAAGTTGACCTGGCCGTCGTTGAGGGTGGTCAGGGTGGTGCCGTTGAGCAACTGCCCGATCAGGGACCAGGTACCGCTGTCGACGATCAGGCGATTGAAGTTGATGTAGTTGGTGGCATTGATGGTGCCGCTGCCAGAGGTGCCACTGCCGCCACCGACGAGGTTCTGCAGTGCCAGGGTGTTGGTGCCGCCAGCGCCGCCGTCGATCTTGCCCGCTGCCGCGAAGGCCAGGTTCGGGTTGCTGGTGACCAGCAGCGTCACGCCGATACCCAAGCCGGCGCTGACACTGGAGCCGGTGATCGCGTTGAAGCGGTTGGTGCTGTTGGCGCCCATCGCCAGGCTGCCGGTGATGGTGCCGGCGTTGGTGAAGGTGTTGCCAGCGGTGGATGCCTCGAAAGCCGCCCGGCCAAGGATGGTGCCGGTGTTGGTGAAGTTCACCGTGCCGCCGCCGGTGACGGCGATGACTGGGGTGTCTTCGCTGATCACCGTGAGGCTGGCCAGCGCCGAGGAGCCGATGCTGCCGGCGTTGCTGATGTTGGTCGTGCCGCTCGCGCCGTTGCGCGCATCCAGGGCCATGCCGGTCAGCCCGAGCAGATTCGCGCCCAACAGGGCGCCGGTGCCTTTGATCGTACCGGTGGCGTTGTTGGTGATGGTGAGGGTGCCACTGGTGGTGGTGTTGCCGATCTGCACGGCAGTGGACTGGATGCTCAACAGCCCCAGCAATGTCGGGTCGATGGTCCCGGAGTTGTTCAGCGTGTTGCCGCTGCCCACGAGCGACAGGGAGGTGCCGCCCACCCCCAGCAACGTGCCCAGGGTAGCGCCAGGGTTGACGTTCACCGTGAGTCCGTTGGCGCTGTTGGAATAGCTCGGTGCCAGCGGGTTGGCCGCACCGCTGCAGGTGACTGTAGAGCCAGCAATCGTACAGGCCGCGAGCGCTTCCTCACTGGTCAGGCTCAGGGCAATGCCACTCACCGCCAGACTGACGGCCAGGGACAATTGGGAAAGACGGGCAGGCAAACGGGCGGCGACAATTCTGTCCACGGAGAGCTCCTTCGTGGATCAGGCGGTTCAGTCCCTGAATGCGTGAACAGCGATACGGCAGTGAATCTGGGCACGCGAACGGCGAAACACCTGACCATGGCTACAAATATTTCCTTTGCAGGAATGTGTAGCCGCTCGCGGACGCGTGGCAGGGCCTTCGGGCCGGTCAAATGGTGTTAATACTTTGTCGAGGCAGCACGTGCTTCGCGGGTTTCAGACGCTTTTCGATTGGATCCAGCCGACGAACGGTCATGGCGGATGGCCAGCGTGCGATGGCTTCTGTGGCTGTTGCGCCGTGGCCGGCCCTGCAATCGCGGGGCAAGTCTGCGCCCACGCGATCCAGGGCACTGCGTGCAGAACATAAGGTAGGGCGGATTGGCACGGCCCCTTCAGGCGACCTCGGCACCGTCGTCTGGCCAGTGCGGCTCGTTGGCGCCCGGCGGGGTCAAGGGCGGCAGGCCATAGGCGGCACGGGCGTCGTCGCAACTGGGGTTGTGCACACCATTTTCCCAGGAGGCCGCGAACTCACGGCAAGGACTCGAGCGGTTTTCATAGATGGAGCACGCCACTTGCGTGCCGACCTCCCCTTTCAGGCTCACGCAGCGGCAAGGCTTGGCGTCGGTGCCGATCATGGCGACGCGGCTCGGGTTGATCTGCACCACCAGATCGTCGGGCACCAGGCCGCCGGCGGACTGGCATTCACCCCAGAAGAAAGACACACGAAAGTAGCTGCAGCAGGCGCCGCAGGTCAGGCAAGGATTCTGTTCGGACATGATGGCCAGGAAGGGAGGTTGTTGTTATCCGGGCGAGCGCCCGCGGCGCTATTTGTAATCCAGCCGTGAACGGCTGAGAAGAGGGGCAATGAAAAAAACATCGCCGCTGATCGGCACGAACGCATCGCGGGGCAAGCCCGCTCCCACAAAGGTGTCCAGCCTGTGAGAGCGGGCTTGCCCCGCGAGGAGTCAGAGACGGTTTACTTGCTGGTCAAACCATCGGCGCGGAACATCTGGCGAATGCCGCGAATGGCCTGGCGAATGCGGTCCTGGTTCTCGATCAGGGCGAAACGCACGTGATCATCGCCGTAGTCGCCAAAGCCAATCCCCGGCGACACGCAGACCTTGGCCTCGGCCAGCAGCTTCTTGGAAAACTCCAGCGACCCCAGGTGCGCATACTGCTGCGGAATCTTCGCCCAGACGTACATCGACGCCTTGGGGTTCTCGACCATCCAGCCCAGCTCGTGCAGGCCCTTGACCAGCAGGTTGCGACGTTGACGGTACTGCTCGGCGATATCGCGCACGCACTGCTGGTCGCCTTCCAGCGCGGCGATGGCCGCCACTTGCAGCGGGGTGAAGGTGCCGTAGTCGTGGTAGCTCTTGATCCGCGCCAGGGCGCTGACCAGCTCAGGGTTGCCGACCATGAAGCCGATTCGCCAGCCGGCCATGTTGTAGCTCTTGGACAGGGTGAAGAACTCCACCGCGATGTCCTTGGCACCCGGCACCTGCATGATCGACGGCGCCTTCCAACCGTCGTAGACGATGTCGGCGTAGGCCAGGTCGTGCACCACCAGCACGTCGTACTGCTTGGCCAGGGCCACCACGCGCTCGAAGAAATCCAGCTCGACGCACTGGGCCGTGGGGTTGGACGGGAAGCCCAGGATCATCATCTTCGGCTTGGGGATCGATTCGCGGATCGCCCGCTCCAGCTCGTTGAAGAAGTCCACGCCCGGCACCAGCGGCACCGAGCGCACCTGGGCGCCGGCGATTACCGCGCCATAGATGTGGATCGGGTAACTGGGGTTGGGCACCAGTACCGTGTCGCCATGATCGAGGGTGCCGAGCATCAGGTGTGCCAGGCCCTCTTTCGAGCCGATGGTGACGATGGCTTCGCTTTCCGGGTCGATCTCGACCTCGTAGCGTTCCTTGTACCAGTTGGAGATGGCCCGGCGCAGGCGCGGGATGCCACGGGAGGTGGAATAGCCATGGGTGTCGTCGCGCTGGGCGACTTGCACCAGTTTCTCGACGATGTGCGGCGGCGTGGCGCCGTCGGGGTTGCCCATGCTCAGGTCGATGATGTCCTCGCCACGGCGGCGGGCGGCCATCTTGAGTTCGGCGGTGATGTTGAAGACGTAGGGCGGGAGACGATCGATGCGCGCGAAGCGGCGCGGCGAACCTGGGTTGGCCATGGTGTTCCTCTGAAGACGTAAGCGCCCGGAACCGTCCGAGCGACGTTGGCCGCAGCGGCGGCCGAATCAGAAGATAATCCCGTCGATCATTATCCGTAAAGGATAATTTCCTGTTTAGTTTTATTTTTTCAGATGCATGATTCGAAAAACCAACAAAAACAGCAGCTTGAAGCAAGCCCCCTGCCGCGAAAGGGCCGCAACGCGGCCCCTGTGCTGGCTGGCGAAGGGATCAGTACACCTGTACCCGCCAGAGCTCCCGCGAAGCCGATGCGGGAGTCATCGGCAGACGTCCATGCAGGGTCTGGTAGTTGTCGATCAGCACCAGATCACCGGCGACCCACTCATGGGCAATCAGGCACTCAGGATCGTAGACCAGCTCGTCGAGCGTCTCGAGCAACTGGCACTGGAAGGCCTCGTCATGCCCCAGGACCTTCTGCTCCAGGGTCTGCAGCGACGACTCGCAACCTTCCTGGTAGCGCAGTACCGGTTCGCCGTTGCGTGGATCGAGGTCCACCAGCGGATAGCTGCGCGGCGAGCCGCCGAAGTAGGTCATGCGGGTGTAGTAGGTGATGTCGATGTCCTGCCATTGGCGGGCGGTGCGCAGCCCGATCTTGCGCAAGGCGTTGCGGCTGTCGACGATGGTGGTCTGCCCTTCCCCCGGTTGTGGCGGCGTCTTGCAGTAGAGCATGAAGGTGTGCGCACAGAACTTCGGGTTGCCTTGCACCAGCGGATCGCTGTCGGGCAGCAGGTTGAGGTCCCAGTGCAGCGGGGTCTTCTCCAGCGAATGGACCACGCCTTGGGGCTGGTCGGCCGGCTTGACCACGTGCACTTCGCCGAAGGACCAGCGATAGATGGTGCCGAAGCGTTCGCAGTCGCTGGCGAACTGCTGCTGGTCGGCATACTCGCAGCCCCTGAGGCAGACGAAACCGAAGCTGCGCACCAGCGCCTGCAAGGTCTCGGTGGACAGGCGCTGGAAGCCCAGGCCCAGCGGGTCGGTAACCAGCAGGCCGAACAGCGGCAGCTTCTGCAAGGCGAAGTTGTAGCCCTCCAGTGCTTCCCCTTGAGTCTCATGGAACAGCCAAGGCTGCCCTTGCCAGGTCACCTGCACATGTCGGGTGCGGTCGATCTCGGCGTGGCCGCGCAAGGTCTGCCGGCCATCGAGCTGCAGCACCGGTACGGCGTGCCAGGGACTGGCCACCCGCGCCAGTCCCTCGGCCAGGGCCAGGGTGAACTTGGGACCGGCGTTGTCGTACTGGTGTACCGACAGGCGCACATGATCGGGGAAGAAGCGCTCGACCGCAGCGTTCAGCGCCTGGCCACGCAGCATCATCTGGTAGGCCTTGTGGCTGATCTGGCGTAGGTGCTCGTCTTCGTCCTGGCCCGGCTGGCGGCACAGGCGCAGGTCGTTGTACAGGTGGCTGCACAGCTTGTCGTGGGTGCGTCCGAGCGCTTCGTCATGCCGGCACTGCTCGATCAACGCCTCGATGTTCTTCCACGGCAGTCGGGCCTGCTTGACCAGCGTGGCACGCAAGGCCTCGGAGCTGCTGGCCTGAGGGAACAGGTCTTCCATGCTCACCCAGCGGATGCAGTGGGTCGTGCACAAGGTGCGCAGCGCCTGGTTGTAGGCACGACGCACATCGTCCGGCACGCCGACGATGTCGTTGAAGGTGGTGCCGTCGCTGAGGATGGCGATCTCGCAGCCCGGGGCATGCAGTTCGGCGATTGTCTGGGCCAAGCGGTCGAGGCGCTCGATGGCGATCACCTCGCCATGATCGGGCAGCACGCCGAAGGTCTTGTCACGATCGTTGGGCGACTTGCACGGGAAGCCCGGCAGCACCATGCGCAGCGGCTCGCCGCTGTCGAAGCAGCGGGCCAGGTCAGCGGCCAGGTGCGCCCTGCCCGCCTGCTCGAAACGGTCATCCTCGGCCTTGAGCAGATACCCGTCCAGCACCTGGCTGACGGCCGCTATCCAGCTGTCTTTGTCTTGCATGTCCTGTCTTCCTTGAAAGGGCTGTTACTGCGAGCCGGTCGCCGCGGCGGGATGGCTCGTACTGGGGCGCACCGGCTGTGGACGCAGGGCCCGGAGCAGGTGCAGGGGTTGATCGCAATAGAACTGCGGGCGCAGCTCGAGCAAGGCGTCACGCCCGCCGTAGCCCCATCCGACGGCGGCGGCAGGCATGCCGGCGGCCTGGGCGGTCAGCAGGTCGGTGGTGGTGTCGCCGACGAACAGGCAGTGCGCAGGGGCCAGTTCGAGCCTCTGGGCAGCTTGCAGGGCGATGTCCGGGGCCGGCTTGAGCCGTGCGCCTTCGCGGTGACCGAGCACGGCCGCGAAGCACTGGCTGGGCAGCAGTGCCTCCACCACCCGCTCGGCCAGCGCCTGGGCCTTGTTGGTCACCACTACCATGGGCAGCCCCTGGGCCGCGAGCGTGTCGATCAGCGTCAGGCAGTCGGAAAAGGGCCGGGAGCGCTGGACCAGGTTTTCCTGGTAGCAGTGCGCGTAGTCCGCGTGCAGACGCTGGCGCAACTCGACAGCGAGCCCATCGGCGGCGCGCTCGATCATCGCCGCCACGCCGCCACCGATCATGCCGCGGACCTGCTGCGCTTGCAGCGTTGCCAGGCCATGGCGCGCGAGGACGTGATTCAGGCACCAGGCGATATCGGGCAGGGTATCGACCAGCGTGCCGTCAAGGTCGAACAATACGGCGCGCACTTGCATGTTCGTCGTCATCAGTGGGCACTGGCGTAATGGCAAGGGCGACCACGGCGGAATACCAGGCGGCTGTAGCGCTCATCGACGTTGCTGCGCCGGTCGAGGGTAACGACGCCACGTCGCTTGACCGCCACCGAGTGCCAGGGAGTGCGCCACAGGTCGCTGGTGGGTACCAGGCGGATGCCGATCTTGCTCGATACCGCCAGTTGCGGGTGGATCGACAGGCGCAGGCAATGTGGATAGCGCGCCTGCAACAACGCGCTCCACGCTTCGCTGCGCTGGATGACCCGCTGCGAGGCCGGCTTGGCCACCTTCTTCACCGCGTTCATGCTCATGCCGTCGAACTCGGCCAGGCCCGAGTAGTCCTCCGCGAGGAAGCGATGGATGCCGCAGTACATCAGCTTCATGTGCTCCTCGTCCTCGAAGCGCTGCTGCAGGACTCGCAACGGCTGGCCATGCTCGATCATCAGTTCCTCGCGCATGGAGTCCAGGCAGCCCAGCTGCGGGTAGGCATCCTTGAGGTCGAAGAGGGCGAAGTGCCCGGGATAGTGTTGCTCGGCGTAGTGCTGGATATCGTCGGTATAGGCCTGGACATGGGCATCGGGCACCCGCACCAGGTCGGAAAAAACATACCCGTCCGAACAGATGCGAATGATTGCACCCGGTGCATGCAGCGCACGAATGTCGTCGCACAGCCGGCTCAGTTCGTCGATGGCGTGGTGTTCCGCCAGGTCGGGGAGCGGGCCGAGGGTCTTCTGACGGTTGGGCGACTTGCCCGGGAAGGCCGGCAGGACCATTTCCACCGGCAGGCCTTGCTCCAGCGCCCGCAATACCTTGGGCAGGTGCGGCGCGAGCACGGCCTCGTCCAGCACGGCGTCCTGCCCTGGAGCGAGGCAGCGGCGACGGAACAGGCATTCGAGAATGGCCAGTGCGGTGTCGGTGTGCGAAGCGGATTGGTGTTGGCGGGGCAAAACGCCGCCCGCCGACAGAGCGATGCTCGTATCGGGCATGAAACAGTCCTTTGTCATGTGGATGGATCCGGATGGATCTCAGTCAATGCTGACTGCCAGGTCGTCCTGACCTGCGGCGCATAAAATCGGGCAAAGGCCTTGCGCTGTCAACTGGCCTTGCAAGGTATTTTTCAGAGGCGAAAAAAAACGCCCCGGCAAGCCGGGGCGTCTTGTTGAAGCATGAACGTTTCAGCGTGCGTAGGTCATCAGCACATCGGCTGCAGTCTGGCTGTCCACGCCCATCATCACGCTCAGGGCGGTGACGGTGAGGATGGAGAAGCCGAATACCTTGCGCGCCCATTTGCTGTCGTCCTCGGCCTTGTAGCCGCCCCAGGCCATGTACAGCCAGTACAGGCCCATGGCTGCCGCCACGGCGAGGTAGCCCAGGCCGGCGTAGCCGCCCAGGGTCAGCATCAGGGTCGCCAGCACGAAGGCCAGCACGTACAGCACGATCTGCTTCTTCGCCGCGAGGATACCGCGCGCCACCGGCAGGACCGGAATGTTGGCAGCGCTGTAGTCCTTGAAGCGGAAGATGGCGATGGCGAAGCTGTGCGGCATCTGCCACAGGCTGAACATCACCAGCAGGGTCACTGCCGCCAGGTCGAAGCTGTTGCTCACGGCGCAGTAGCCGATCACCGGAGGCATGGCACCGGACAGGCTGCCGACCAGGGTGCCGTGCACCGATTTACGCTTCAGCCAGAGGCTGTAGAACCCGACGTAGACCACGAAGCCAACCAGGGCGCAGAACGCCGACAGCGGATTGGCCTGGACATACAGCAGACTGAAACCCGCCACCCCGAGCAGGGTGGCGTAGATCAGCGCGAGGGTCAGCGACATGCCGCCCTGCACCATGACGCGGTTCTTGGTGCGCTCCATCTTGTGGTCGATGTCACGGTCGATGCAGTTGTTGAACACGCAACCGGACGCCACCACCAGGGAAGTACCTACCACCACCGCCAGGAACAGGGCGAAGTCCACATGGCCCTTCGCGGCAAGGAAGAAACCGCCTGCCACGGAAAGCACGTTACCGAAAATGATCCCCGGTTTGGTGATTTGGATAAAGTGCTTCACGGACATGCAGTCTTACCTCACTTGGCCAGCATTTCGAAGTGGATGCTGAACATGATCCACAGCGACAGGCCGACCAGCAGAGCGATCACCAGGGTGGTGAACAGGAACGTCGACACGTTGGAACGCTGCTCTTTCGAGCGGTCCATGTGCAGGAAGTACACGAGGTGTACAACCACCTGGATGACGGCCATGGCCACCACGATCAGAACGGTCAGGTTCTTCGGCAGGCTCGGGTACATCACCAGGCCGAACGGGATCGCGGTCAGGATGATCGACAGGATGAAGCCGATCATGTACGACTTGACGCTGCCGTGGTTGCCTTCGTGATGAGTGTCGTGTGCGCTAGCCATTACAGAACTCCCAGCAGGTAGACGACGGTGAAGACGCAGATCCAGACCACGTCCAGGAAGTGCCAGAACAGGCTCAGGCAGCTCATGCGGGTCTTGGCGGTCGGCGTGATGCCGTGCTTGTTGATCTGGTACATCATGATTGCCATCCAGATCAGGCCGGCAGTCACGTGCAGACCGTGGGTACCTACCAGGGCGAAGAAGCCCGACAGGAAGCCACTGCGCTGCGGGCCGAAGCCCTCGCTGATCAGGTGATGGAATTCATAGATTTCCATCGCGATGAAGCCGGCACCGAACAGGAAGGTCACGGCCAGCCAGCCCAGCACGCCACCCTTGTTGCCCTTGAACATCTGCAGCATGGCGAAGCCGAAGGTGATCGAGGACAGCAGCAGGAACAGCGTCTCGACCGCTACGAAGTCGAGCTGGAAGATGTCGTGACCCGACGGGCCGCCGGCAAAACTGCCGGACAGCACCGCGTAGGTGGCGAAGAGCGACGCAAACAGGATGCAGTCGGTCATCAGGTACAGCCAGAAACCGAGGACGGTCATCTGGCCCGAGTCGTGGTGGTGGTCATCGTGAGCATGGTCATGACCATGCGCGCCACCGTGGATTACTTGACTGGACATTGATTACACCCGTTCAAACGATTCGACACGTGCGCCGGCAGGCAGAGCACCTGCTTGGGCCAGCGCTTTCATGCGCTCGCCTTCGATGCGCGCCACTTCTTCGGCCGGAACCATGTAGCCCTGGTCGTCACGCGCGGCGTGGCGAACGAAGACAGCGATGGTTGCCAACAGGCTCGCGCCCACCAGCCACCAGATGTGCCAGATGAAGGCGAAACCGAACACGGTCAGGAGCAGACCCATGAACAGACCGGTGGAGGTATTGCTCGGCATGTGGATCGCTTCGTACTTGGCCGCAGGCTTGTAGGCAGCACCGGCTTGCTTGGCTTCGTGCCAGGCGTCCAGGCCAACATGCTCAGGCATGTGCGCGAAGTTGTAGAACGGAGGTGGCGACGAAGTCGACCATTCCAGGGTACGGCCGCCCCATGGGTCGCCGGTCACGTCCATGTTCTGCTTGCGGTCGCGGACCGACACGTAGATCTGGATCAGCTGGCAGGCGATACCGAACAGGATCAGCACGGCGCCGACCACGGCAACGTACAGGTAGGGTTCCCACAGCGGGTTGTCGGAGTGGTTCAGACGACGGGTCATGCCCATGAAGCCCAGGGCGTACAGCGGCATGAACGCTACGTAGAAACCGGAGATCCAGAACCAGAAGGCAGCCTTGCCCCACTTCTCGTTCAGGGTGAAGCCGAAGGCTTTCGGGAACCAGAAGGAGAAGCCAGCGATGTAGCCGAAGACTGCACCACCGATGATCACGTTGTGGAAGTGGGCGATCACGAACAGGCTGTTGTGCAGGACGAAGTCAGCACCTGGAACAGCCAGCAGGACGCCGGTCATGCCACCGATCGAGAAGGTAACCATGAAGCCCAGGGTCCACATGATCGGCGCGGTGAAGCGCAGACGGCCCTGGTAGATGGTGAACAGCCAGTTGAACAGCTTCACACCGGTCGGAATGGAGATCAGCATCGTCGCCAGGCCGAAGAAGGTGTTGACGCTGGCGCCGGCACCCATGGTGAAGAAGTGGTGCAGCCAGACCGCGAAGCCGAGGATGGCGATCGCGCCCGAGGCGTAGATCATCGAGTGGTGACCGAACAGGCGCTTGCCTGCGAAGGTCGAGGTGACTTCCGAGAACACGCCGAAGGCCGGCAGGATCAGGATGTAGACCTCAGGGTGACCCCACGCCCAGAACAGGTTGACGTACATCATCGGGTTCCCACCAAGCTCGTTGGTGAAGATGTGGAAGTCCAGATAACGGTCAACAGTCAGCAGTGCGAGTGCGGCGGTCAGGATCGGGAACGAAGCGACGATCAGCACGTTGGCCCAGGTGCAGGTCCAGGTGAAGATCGGCATGTCCATCAGCTTCATGCCAGGTGCGCGCATCTTCATCACGGTGACGAGGAAGTTCACGCCGGTAAGCGTCGTACCCAGGCCTGAGAGCTGTAGCGCCCAGATGTAGTAGTCGACACCTACCCCAGGGCTGTACTGGATGCCCGCGAGCGGCGGATAGGCAACCCAGCCGGTCTTGGCGAATTCACCAACGCCCAGCGAGATGTTGACCAGCAGCACGCCTGCCAGCAGCAGGTAGAAGCTCAGGGAGTTCAGGAACGGGAAGGCAACGTCACGTGCACCGATCTGCAGGGGAACCGCCAGGTTCATCAGGCCGGTGAAGAACGGCATCGCCATGAAGATGATCATGATCACACCGTGGGCGGTGAAGATCTGGTCATAGTGTTCAGGCGGCAGGTAGCCTTCGGAGCCACCGGTGGCGGCGGCCAGCTGGGTACGCATCATGATGGCGTCGGCGAAGCCGCGCAGCAGCATGACCATAGCGACGATGATGTACATCACGCCGATTTTCTTGTGGTCGACAGTGGTCAACCACTCGGTCCACAAGTACGACCACTTGCGGAAATAGGTGATGGCACCAACGACGGCGATACCACCGAGCGCGATCATGGCAAGCGTCACCATGACTATCGGCTCGTGATAGGGTATCGCCTCCAGGCTTAATTTACCGAACATCTCTTACTCCTCTGCACCGGCAGCTGGTTGCATACTCGATTCCACACCCTTGGTAGTGGCCAGGTCTTTGCTGCCTGCTTCTTCGTGGCTCGGACGACCGCGGTTCATGCCTTCGTACTTGTCGACGATCAGCTGGAACTGGTCAGGCGAAGCCTCGCTATACAGCTCGACTGGGTTGTTTTCGCTTGGTTTGGCCAAGGCGTCGTATTCGGCCTTGTCCAGCTTCTTCGGCGAGGCCTTCACTTGCGCGACCCATGCATCGAAGTCGGCTTGCGAAGTGGCGGTTGCCTTGAATTTCATACCGGTGAAGCCGGCACCGCTGTAGTTGGCGGAGATACCGTCGAACTCACCGTTCTCGTTGGCGATCAGGTGCAGTTTGGTGGTCATGCCAGCCATTGCGTAGATCTGGCCACCCAGGCCCGGGATGAAGAAGGAGTTCATCACGGCGTCGGAGGTGACACGGAAGTTGACCGGGGTGTTGGCCGGGAAGACGATCTTGTTGACCGTGGCGATGCCCTGTTCCGGGTAGATGAACAGCCACTTCCAGTCCAGCGCGACCACGTCGATCTGCACCGGCTTCACGTCGGAATCCAGTGGACGGTACGGGTCCAGCTTGTGGGTGGAGTGGTAGGTGAAGTAGCCCAGGGCGATGATGATCAGAACCGGGATGATCCACACCGCAGCCTCGATCTTGGTCGAGTGCGACCAGTCAGGGGTGTAGGTGGCAGCCTTGTTGGAAGCGCGATACTTCCAGGCGAAGGCCAGGGTCATGATGATCACGGGCACAACCACCAGCAGCATCAGGCCGGTGGCGATCAGGATCAGGTTCTTCTGCTCAATGCCCACCTGGCCCTTCGGATCGAGCAGGGTCCAGTTGCACCCACTGAGTAAAAGCATGCCTAAAAAGGGCAATATGCCAAACAGTCTGGGGTAACGCTTTTTACTCATCTCACGACCTCTAGATCAGCTTGCTTCAATGCAATTTGTGTTTTGGTAGCCAACACTTCGTCCTGCCAAGTGCGGCAATTGGCGCCCGTACTCGCCCCTGCCAGGGATCCGACTGCAGGATCTTGGCGTCAAGCGGGTTAGCGGTGCTTATGGTTTCGTAGGCAACAGGCCTGTACTTCAGACCAAGTCCATTTGGTGCGGGAAAACGCGGAGGGGGGTCCGCCCGGTATCGCCGTTGGGCGAAACTTGTCGAAGTCAGCAAATGGAAAGCGCTGCGGCTCCCATCAATCCTGCGACTCGCAAGCAGTGCCGAACGGAAATTGGGGGCGATTGTAGATAGGTCGTCCGGCGATGACTATGACTTATTGAGCAACAGTCTTTTACAGAATGCGTAACAATACTGGTCAAAAAATCAACTTCGCGACAGTTTGTCGCACCCCGCGCAGTAGACCTGAAACCCTTGCCACGCAAGGGCTGGAGCCTGACCTGGATCAACCGTTTGCGGTGTCGCGGGGCTTATCCGCCGCTGCAATAGACCCAGGTCAATTCGGGACTTTGGTCTAACCGCGACGCCGGTTGCGGTAGATACCCAGCGGCACCAGGAGGGTGGTCAGCACGAACGCCACCAAGGCCCACTGGGCGAGGGACAGCCCCAGGATCGGCGGGTACGGCGTCGAGCAGAAACCGTCCACCTGGAACGCCAGCGGCCAGAGCTTGGCCAGCGGCAGGTCATCGACGATCGGCTGCAAGGTATCTATGCCGCAGCTGACCATCGGGTTGGCGAGTATATACACATGGTTGCCGGCTGCAACGATGCCACCGATGGCACTGAGCACCACCAGCCCCTCGAACACTGTCAGGCTCCGGCGGCCGGGCATGGCCGCGCCGATGAAGGCGAACAGGGCAATGAACAACAGGGCGTAGCGTTGCAGGATGCACAGCGGGCAAGGCGCCTCGCCCAGCACCACCTGCATGTACAGCGCGCCGCCGATCAGTGCCAGGCAGATCACGCCGAGGAGCACCAGAAAGCGCCGTTCCCGATTCAGGCGCGATGTCAGTTCGTTCATTGCCGATTCCTTCGATGGAGAGTGGCAGCGCGGGCTGCCCGGGGGCGCCAAGTCTACACGCTGGAGATGACCTTTGAATGCATCGAGGAAGGACGTGCGCGGCTATCCACTGATGACCTAGGACCGGACGGGGCGGTTTCGGTTCACTGGCACGCATGAAAAATGCGCCAGCCCGAGCGCCGGACAGGGGCAGTCCCCTCGACACTCGGGAGTGAAGGATACAGTGATTAAAGGAGGATTAAAGATGAAGGCGGGTATAACCGCTTTCATCTCTCCTTATATAGAGAAGGGATTGTTGGCCCAATCGCTGGCAAGCCAGCCCCGGCACGAAGAATGCTGTCGTCCGTCTGGTTCTCGACTACCCACGGTCTGGCGCATCACGTACCAGAGCTGGCTTGCCAGCGATTGGGATGACCAGGCGCAAGGCCGCTCCTGCAGGAGCGGCCTTGTATCGCGAAAGGGCTGCGCAACAGCCCCGGCAGTTCCCAGCCGTGCCTGTTACTCCAACGCCGCTGCCGGCCCGAAGAACTCGTAACGGCTCTGCCCTTCCGGCACGCCCAGCCCCTTGAGCTGACGCTTGATCGCCGCCATGAAGCCCTTCGGCCCCAGGAAGTAGGCATCGACGTCACGCTCGCGCGGCAGCCACTCGCCCAGCAGTTCCTGGTTCAGCAGGCCCACGGCGTCGGCCTTGCGGCTGCCGTCATCCTCGGCGTAGCAATAGAAGCGCTTGAGCTGCGGGTGGCGCGCGGCCAGGCCATCGATCCAGTCAGCGAAGGCATGTACCGCGCCATTGCGCGCGCAGTGGATGAAGTGCACCGGACGCTCGGTCTGCAGCGCCGCCTCGAGCATGGCCAGGGTCGGCGTGATGCCCACGCCGCCGCTGATCAGCACCAGAGGCTTGTCGCTGGCGGCCAGGGTGAAATC
The DNA here is from genome assembly GCF_011752525.1 of Pantoea sp. Cy-639. Classification (GTDB taxonomy): domain Bacteria; phylum Pseudomonadota; class Gammaproteobacteria; order Pseudomonadales; family Pseudomonadaceae; genus Aquipseudomonas. The sequence goes on from NZ_VWXI01000003.1 coordinate 242,914, forward strand.
ACCGGCCGGCGGGAACAATTGCAGGGTATCGCCGACGTGCAACTGCTCATGCAGGTAGCTGGAGACCTTGCCCCCATCCTCGCGCTTGACGCTGATGCGGTACTGCTCGCCGTCGCACAGGGCCGACAGCGAGTAGTTGCGACGCTGCTCCTGGCCATCGATGTCCAGTTTCACGCCAATGTACTGGCCAGGCTCGGCCTTGAGCACCGCCTTGCCATCGACCGGGGCGAAGTAGAACGAGACGATCTCGCGGCTTTCCTGCTCGCGGCGCACCAGGCGGAATTCGCGGGTACCGCGCCAGCCGCCGGCGGCTTCTTCCTTCTGCTTGTACAGGTTCTCCTCGGCACCGATGAGGATGTCGGCCAGCTGGCCGTAGGCGGCGCCCCAGGCCGCGATCACCTCGGGGGTGGCGATGTCCTTGCCCAGCACTTCCTCGATGGCGCGCAGCAGGCAACTGCCGACGATCGGGTAGTGCTCGGGGAGGATCTGCAAGGCCACATGCTTGTTGATGATCTGGCCGACCAGACCGCCGAGCTGCTCGAGCTGGTCGATGTGGCGGGCATACATCAGCACGCCGTTGGCCAGGGCGCGCGGCTGGTCGCCGCTGGCCTGGTGGGCCTGGTTGAACAGCGGACGCACCTCGGGGTACTCGCTGAGCATCATCTTGTAGAAGTGGGTGGTCAGGGCCTCGCCACCGCTTTCCAGCAGCGGGACAGTGGCTTTGATGATTGCACGTTGTTCGGCATTGAGCATTACGACAACTCCTGAGCCTGTGGCTTCGAATGGTTGGGTAGACCATTTCAGCAATCGTGCCAACTTTGATCGTCAATAAAACCGGGGGTTTTCCTTGATCGGTGTCAAAACGACACACTCGGGCGTATAGTCATTCCGACCAACAGGAGTCCATATGACTGCAAAACCCCTGCTTACCGCCCTCCTCCCGCTGGTGAGCGACCTGTCCCGCGACCTGCCCGACCAGGAGCGCTATCGTCGCCTGCTACAGGCCATGCGCGGCCTGCTGCCGTGCGATGCCGCGGCGCTGCTGCGCCTGGACGGCGAATGGCTGGTGCCGCTGGCGGTCGATGGCCTGTCGGCAGACACCCTCGGCCGGCGCTTCCGGGTCAGCGAACACCCCCGCTTCCAGGCCCTGCTCAGTCGCCCCGAGCCGACCCGCTTCCCCAGCGACAGCCCGCTGCCCGACCCCTACGACGGACTGGTCGACGCCGCCCATGTCGACCTCGAAGTGCACGACTGCATGGGTTGCCCGCTGATGGTCGACGAACACCCTTGGGGCCTGCTGACCCTCGACGCCCTCACCCCCGGCCAGTTCCAGAGCCTCGAGCTCGACGCCCTGCAGGCCTTCGCCAGCCTGGCGGCGGCCACCGTCACCGTCGCCGAGCGCATCGAGCACCTGGCCCTGCGCGCCGAGGACGAACACCAGCGCGCCGAGGTGTACCGCCAGGCCAGCGGCCAGGACAAGGAACTGATTGGCCAGAGCAAGACGCACAAGCGCCTGGTCGAGGAGATCCGCCTGGTCGGCGGCAGCGACCTGACCGTACTGATCACTGGCGAGACCGGCGTCGGCAAGGAACTGGTGGCCCAGGCCCTGCACCGCGCCAGCAACCGTGCCGACAAACCGCTGATCAGCCTCAACTGCGCCGCCCTGCCCGACACCCTGGTGGAAAGCGAACTGTTCGGCCATGTCCGCGGCGCCTTCACCGGCGCCCATGGCGAACGCCGTGGCAAGTTCGAGCTGGCCAATGGCGGCACGCTGTTCCTCGACGAAGTCGGCGAGCTGCCGCTGACCGTGCAGGCCAAGCTGCTGCGGGTGCTGCAGAGCGGACAGTTGCAGCGCCTGGGCTCGGACCGCGAGCACCAGGTGGATGTGCGCCTGATCGCCGCGACCAATCGCGACCTGGCCGAGGAGGTGCGCAACGGCAACTACCGCGCCGACTTCTACCACCGCCTGAGCGTGTACCCGTTGCAGGTACCACCGCTGCGCGAGCGTGGCCGCGACGTGCTGCTGCTGGCTGGTTACTTCCTCGAGCAGAACCGCTCGCGACTGGGGTTGGGTAGCCTGCGCCTGTCTGCCGAGGCCCAGGCTGCGCTGCTGGCCTACGACTGGCCAGGCAATGTGCGCGAACTGGAGCACCTGATAGGCCGCTCGGCGCTCAAGGCGCTGGGGCAGCATGGCCTGCGGCCGAAGATCCTCACGCTGGAGGCCGCGGACCTGGACCTGCGCGCCGTGGTCCCGGCGGTGCAACTCGCTACCGCCCTGCCGCCGGTCGGCGCAGCGCTGCCCGAGGGCGGGTTGCGCGAGGCGGTGGATGACTACCAGCGCCAGGTCATCGATGAATGCCTGAAACGTCACCAGGACAACTGGGCAGCGGCTGCGCGGGAGCTGGGGCTGGACCGGGCCAACCTGAGCCGTCTGGCCAAGCGGCTAGGCCTGCGCTGAGCCAGCGCCTACAAGATGCCCGCTGACTGCATGGGAGCGGGCGGGCCCCGCGATGGATCGCAAATGGCAAACTAGACTAAAGCCCGGCGCCAGAAAGCCGATAACCCGGCATCCTCTCCCTTATTCATACCGAAGGTTGTCCATGGCCACGCAAAAAGCCCGCGCGGACTCGTTGTCCCTGCTGCTGTTCACCCTGCGCAGCGGCAAGCTGATGGCAATCAACCTGCTCAAGGTCAGCGAGATCATTCCCTGCCCGCCGCTGACCAAGCTGCCGGAAGCCCATCCCCACGTCAAAGGCGTGGCCACCCTGCGCGGCAACTCGCTGTCGGTGATCGACCTGTCCCGCGCCATCGGCGAAATGCCCCTGGCCGACCCAGACGGCGGCTGCCTGATCGTCACCGAGATCAGCCGCTCGCGCCAGGGCCTGCACGTGCAGGCGGTGAGCCGCATCATTCATTGCCTGAGCACCGACATCAAGCCGCCACCGTTCGGCTCGGGCAACCGCTCGTTCATCACCGGCGTGACCCGGGTCGACAACACCCTGGTGCAGGTGCTGGACATCGAGAAAGTCATCCACGGCATCGCCCCGCCCCAGCACGAGCCGCATCCGGGCGAGGTCAGCGAGGAAGACGCCAGCCTGCTGGCCGCCGCCAACATCCTGGTGGTCGACGACAGCCAGGTGGCGCTGCAACAGTCGGTGCACACCCTGCGCAACCTCGGCATCGAGTGCCACACCGCGCGCAGCGCCAAGGACGCGATGAACGTGCTGCTCGAGCTGCAGGGCACCGACAAGGAGATCAACATCATCGTCTCGGACATCGAGATGTCCGAGATGGACGGCTACGCCTTCACCCGCACCCTGCGTGAAACGCCGGACTTCCAGCACCTGTACATCCTCCTGCACACCTCGCTGGACAGCACCATGAGCGGTGAGAAGGCCAAGACCGCCGGGGCCAACGCGATCCTCACCAAGTTCTCGTCGCCGGAGCTGACCCACTGCCTGGTGACGGCGGCACGCACGGTGGTATTCGAGGAGCGCTGACATATCAAGTGAGGATTTTCCTGACTTGATGCAGGAGAATGTTCGGGCATAATTCGCGCCCTTCGGGTGTTCATTGCCGGTATCGCGTATGAAATATTTCAGCTCGCTCCTGATCACCTGCGCCCTGCTCGCCAGCGGCGCAGCCCACGCCTCCAGCAGCCAGGCCTGGAACGACCAGCGCCAACAGATGCTCAAGGCCTGCCTCGCGGCCAGCCAGTTCAAGGACGCCCACGCCCTGGGCAAGCCCGCCGAGTTCGACGACCAGGTCGGCTTCAGCGCGCTGCTGGTCGAAGGCGTCTATCCGCAGAAACACATGCAGAACCGCACCGGCACCGTGCTGTGCCTGTACAACCGCCAGCAGCAACAAGCATTCGTCACCGAATGGGACGCGGGCATCAAGCGGTGAGCGACAGCATTCGTTTCGCCTGTACCGGTTGCGGCAAGTGCTGCAGCGGTCACCATGTGCCGCTGACCCTGGCCGAAGCCCTGCAGTGGGCGCTGGCCGGTGGCCAGGTGGTGGTGCTGATCGAAGGTTGCGTCCGCGACGGCCCGGGCATGCCGGCGCAACAGCGCGAGCATGTGCTGCGCCGTTCGCACCCGGTGCGCTGCGGCGACAGCGAGCTGCATGTCTCGGTGACCTTCGCCGCATTCAACCCCGGCCGCTGCCGCAACCTCGACGCCAACGACCTGTGCAGCATCTATGAAAGCCGCCCGCTGGTGTGCCGCATCTACCCGGCGGAAATCAACCCGCACCTGCCGCTGCGCCCGGAGAACAAGGACTGTCCGCCCGAAGCCTGGGCACAGGGACCGCTGCTGATTCATGGCAGCCTGCCGGTGGACACCGAGCTGCAAGCACTGATCGAAGCCGCGCGCCAGGCCGACCGTGACGACATCGCGGCCAAGGTGGCGATCTGCGAAGCGCTGGGGATCACCACCACTGCGTTGAAGGGCAACGGCTTCACGGCGTGGCTGCCGGACATGGCGGCGTTCGCGGCGGTGCTGGAGCAGGCGCCACAAGCCATCGAGGCACCCTGGGCGGTGCATGTGCAGGACGAGGCGCTCGCGGCCGAACTACAGCGCCATGGCTTGCAGGTGACCGGCGAAGCACCGCTCTACTACGCCTTCATCGGCTTCTAGGCAGACTCCATCGCGGGGCAAGCCCGCTCCCACCGTTCCCGCATCAGCATCCGGGGCATGGCGTGGGAGCGGGCTTGCCCCGCGATAATGGCGCTCAGCGGTTCACTGACAGCGCCGCCAGAACTCATCCGCCAAACGCCGCAGATCCTTGGCCAGGTCCGCCACGTCGCTGGCACTGCTGTGACTGCGCTGGCCGACATTGACCGTCGCCTCGCTGGCCTGGCGGATGCTGGCGATATTGCGGTTGATGTTCTCGCTGACCTGGCTCTGCTGCTCCACTGCCGCGGCGATCTGCAGGCTCATCTCGTTGATCTGGTTGACCCGCACGCTGATGCTGTCCAGCGCATCGCTGGCCAGTTGCGCCTGCTCCACGCTATGCCCGGCATGGGCGCTGCTCTGCTGCATCACCTGCACCGCCGCGCGGGCGCCCTCCTGCAAGGCACCGATCATGCGCTGGATATCGTGGGTCGACTGTGCCGTGCGCTGGGCCAGGCCGCGCACCTCGTCGGCGACCACCGCGAAACCGCGCCCCTGGTCGCCAGCCCGCGCCGCCTCGATGGCGGCGTTGAGCGCCAGCAGGTTGGTCTGCTCGGCAATGCCGCGGATCATATCCAACACCCCGGAGATCTCGCTGCTGTGGTTCTCCAGCTGGCGGATCACCTCGCTGGCCTCGACCAGCGACCCGGCCAGGTCCTGGATCGCGCAGCGGTTGCGGTCGACCATGCGGTGCCCGGCCTGGGTCTCGCCCTCGGCCTGGTCGGCGGCCATCGCCGCCATCTGCGCGCTGCTGGCCACCTGGGCGACGCTGGCACTCATCTGGTGGATCGCCGTGGCCACCTGGTCGGCCTCGCTCTGCTGCTCCAGGCTGTTGGCATGGCTGCTGTGCAGGGCATCGACCAGCGAGCCGGAATGCCCGGCCAGCCGCGAAGAGGTGTCGCCGATGCGCCCGACCACCGCGCCGAGCTGGGCCTTGAGCATGCGCATGGCGAATTCGATCTGCCCCAAGCCATCGCGCCGCCCGGTATACAACTGCTGGCTCAACGGGTTGTCGGCAATGGCCAGGGCCTGGCGACGCAGGCGCTCGAAAGGCCGCAGCAACAGCACTATCGCCACGCTGCTCAAGCCCGCAGCCGCGGCGATTTCCACCAGCGTGACGAGCAAGGGGCGCTCCAGCCACCAGTGGCCGACGCCCATCACCAGCGCCAGCAGCAGTGCCACACCCAGCGACAGTTGCGTGACCAGCCCCAGCACCGGCAAGCGCTCACGCCAGCTGCGACGCCCCTCGCGCAGGCGCGCATAGCAGCGCTCGGCGGCTTCCACCTGCGCAGCGTCGGGGCGGGTGCGAACCGACTGGTATTCCAGGGTCTTTCCGCCACTGCTGATCGGCGAGACGAACGCGCTCACCCAGTAGTGGTCGCCGTTCTTGCAGCGGTTCTTCACCAGGCCCATCCACGAGCGCCCGGCCTTGAGCGTCTGCCACATCTGGGCAAACGCCTGCGGCGGCATGTCCGGGTGGCGCACCACATGGTGGGCCTGGCCGATCAACTCATCACGGGTGAAGCCACTGACCCGCTCGAAATCGTCGTTGGCATAGGTGATACGGCTGTCCAGGTCGGTAGTGGACAGGATGTTGGCGTCGCCGGGGTAATCCACTTCGCGACCGGTAACGGGCAAATTGCACTTCATCGGAGGCTCTCGTTGTTGTACGGGAAAATCGGCAGGGCGTACGACTCTAGGGGCAAACGCCGGCGAAACATTGATCCACGGCAGGCTATTGGCAAATGGCCATCAACGACCCGAAACTGACAGCCATGTCAGCCAGGCGTCACCTTGCCGACCCGATCGACACGCTATAACCCAGATGATCCATAGTCCGTTTCCAGCCCTCCGGCCAAGGTACCCGCCCTGATGCGACGCCCCTCCCGTCCTCTCGTTCTCGCCGCCCTGGCCCTGGTCCTCCTGGCGGGCAGCGCCGCCTGGCTGGGGCTGCGCCAAGCCCCTCCCAGCCGCGCCGGCGCCAATGCCATCCCGGTACGGGTGGTGAGCGTGGCCCGTCAGGATGTACCGCGCTACCTCAGCGCCATCGGCTCGGTGCTGTCGCTGCACAATGTCGAGGTCCGCCCGCAGGTCGAGGGCGTGCTGACTCAGGTGCTGGTCAAGGAGGGACAAGAGGTGAAGGAGGGCGACCTGCTGGCCACCCTCGACGACCGCGCGATCCGCGCCAGCCTCGACCAGGCCCGCGCCGAGCTCGGCCAGACCCAGGCGCAGTTGCAGGTGGCCAACGTCAATCTGCGGCGCTACCAGTTGCTGAGCACCGACGATGGCGTCTCCAAGCAGACCCTCGACCAGCAACAGGCGCTGGTCAACCAGTTGCAGGCGACGATCAAGGGCAACCAGGCGGCCATCGACAATGCCACGGTGCAGCTCAGCTACACGCAGATCCGCTCGCCGGTGACCGGCCGTGTCGGTATCCGCAACGTCGATCCCGGCAACCTGGTGCGCAGCAGCGACGCCCAGGGTCTGTTCAGCGTGACCCAGATCGACCCGATCGCCGTCGAGTTCGCCCTGCCCCAGCAGCAGCTACCGACCCTGCAAGCGCTGCTCAAGGCGGCGAAACCCGCCGAAGTCGAGGCCTACATGGACGCCGACGGCGAGCGCAGCCTGCTCGACAAAGGCCACCTGATGCTGATCGACAACCAGGTCTCGGCCAACACCGGCACGGTGCGGGTCAAGGCCGAGTTCGACAACCAGGACGGTCGCCTGTGGCCAGGCCAGCTGGTCACCGTGCGCCTGCGCACGACGCTGGAGGAGAACGCCCTGGTGGTTCCGCCGCCGGTGGTGCAGCGCAGCCTCGACGGCCACTTCGTCTATCGCCTGGACGGCGACACGGTCAGCGCCGTGCCGGTCAAGGTGCTGTACCAGGACAGCACGCTGAACATCGTGGCCGGGGTCGAGGCTGGGGACTGCCTGGTGCTCGACGGCCAGTCGCGGCTCAAGCCCGGCAGCCGGGTGGAACTCAGTGGCGAGTCGCAGTGCCTGGCAGAAGGCAATCGCGGGGCAAGCCCGCGCCCACGCAAACAGCTTCAAGACGTGGGAGCAGGCGAGCCCCGCGATGAGGCCCTTATCGACAACGCCAACGCCGAGGCGAGCCAGCCATGAACACCCGCAACGGCGTCTCGGCCTGGTGCATCGACCATCCCATCGCCACCCTGCTGCTGACCTTCGCCCTGGTCCTGCTGGGCGCCATCGCCTTCCCGCGCCTGCCGGTGGCGCCGCTGCCCGAGGCGGACTTCCCGACCATCCAGGTCACCGCCCAGTTGCCCGGCGCCAGCCCCGAAACCATGGCGTCCTCGGTGGCGACGCCGCTGGAGGTACAGTTCAGCGCCATTCCCGGCATGACCCAGATGACCAGCAGCAGCGCCCTGGGCTCGACCACCCTGATCCTGCAGTTCACCCTCGACAAGAACATCGACACCGCCGCCCAGGAAGTCCAGGCGGCGATCAACACCGCCACCGCGCGCCTGCCCCAGGACCTGCCCAGTCCACCGACCTGGCGCAAGGTCAACCCGGCCGACAGCCCGGTACTGATTCTCACCGTCAGCTCCGCGCAGATGCCCGGCAACGAGCTCAGCGACTATGCCGAGACCCTGCTGGCACGCCAGCTCAGCCAGATCGACGGGGTCGGCCTGATCAACATCACCGGCCAACTGCGCCCGGCGATCCGCGTGCAGGCCCAGCCCGAGAAACTCGCCGCCATCGGCCTGACCCTGGCCGACATCCGCCAGGCCATCCAGCAGACCAGCCTCAACCTGGCCAAGGGCGCGCTGTACGGCGAACACAGTGTCTCGACCCTTGCCGCCAACGACCAGCTGTTCCACCCCGAGGACTATGCCCGGCTGATCGTCAGCTACCGCAATGGCGCGCCAGTGCACCTGGCCGATGTCGCCAAGGTCATCAATGGCGCCGAGAACGCCTACGTCAAGGCCTGGTCCGGTGACCAGCCGGGCCTGAACCTGGTCATCTTCCGCCAGCCCGGGGCGAACATCGTCGATACCGTGGACCGGGTGCTGGACGCCCTGCCCCGCCTGCAAGGCATGCTCCCGGCCGCGGTCGAAGTGTCGGTGCTGCAGGACCGCACCCAGACCATTCGCGCCTCGCTGCACGAGGTGGAACTGACCCTGATGATCGCCGTGGCCCTGGTGATCGGGGTGATGGCGCTGTTCCTGCGCCAGTGGTCGGCGACCTTCATCGTCTCCAGCGTGCTCGGCGTGTCGCTGATCGCCAGTTGCGCACTGATGTACGTGTTCGGCTTCAGCCTCAACAACCTCACCCTGGTGGCCATCGTCATCGCCGTGGGCTTCGTGGTCGACGATGCCATCGTCGTGGTGGAGAACATCCACCGCCACCTGGAAGCCGGCGACGACAGCCGCACCGCCGCGCTCAAGGGCGCCGGCGAGATCGGCTTCACCGTGGTCTCGATCAGCTTCTCGCTGATCGCCGCGTTCATCCCGCTGCTGTTCATGGGCGGCGTGGTCGGCCGGCTGTTCAAGGAGTTCGCCCTGACCGCCACGGCGACCATCCTGATTTCGGTGGTGGTGTCGCTGACCCTGGCGCCGACCCTGGCCGCGCTGTTCATGCGCCGTCCGCCCGAAGAGCAGCACGGCGGGCTCGGCCAGCGCCTGGTGCGCTGGTACGAAAAAGGCCTGGACCGCGCCCTGGCGCACCAGCGCATCACCCTCGGCGTGTTCGGCATCACCCTGGCCCTGGCCGTGGCCGGCTACGTGGCCATCCCCAAGGGTTTCTTCCCCTTGCAGGACACCGGCTTCATCCTCGGCACCAGCGAGGCTGCGTCGGACATCTCGTATGGCGCGATGATCGAGAAGCACCAGGCGCTGGCGAAGATCATCGAGGCAGACCCGGCCGTGCGCGCCTTCTCCCACTCGGTGGGGGTCACCGGCAGCAACCAGACCATCGCCAACGGCCGCTTCTGGATCGCCCTCAAGCCCCGTGGCGAGCGCGACGTGTCGGCCAGCGAGTGGATCGACCGCATGCGCGCCAAGCTCGCGCAGGTGCCTGGCATCGTCCTGTACTTGCGTGCCGGACAGGACATCAACCTCAGCTCCGGCCCGTCGCGCACCCAGTACCAGTACGTGCTCAAGAGCAACGACGGCGTCGCGCTGAACCTGTGGACCCAGCGCCTGACCGAACGCCTGCGGGAAAACCCGGCGTTTCGCGACCTCTCCAACGACCTGCAGCTGGGCGCCAGCGTCACCCGCATCGATATCGACCGCCAGGCCGCCGCGCGCTTCGGCCTGACCACCACCGACGTCGACCAGGCGCTGTACGATGCCTTCGGCCAGCGGCAGATCAGCGAGTTCCAGACCGAGACCAACCAGTACAAGGTGATCCTCGAACTGGACGCCCGCCAGCGTGGCAAGGCCGAAAGCCTCAACTACTTCTACCTGCGCTCGCCGTTGTCCGGCGAAATGGTGCCGCTGTCGGCCCTGGCCCATGTCGCGCCGCCCAGCACCGGGCCATTGTCGATCAGCCACGACGGCCTGTTCCCGGCCGCCAACCTGTCGTTCAACCTGGCGCCGGGCGTGGCCCTGGGCGAGGCGGTGCAGATCCTCGAACGCACGCAGCGCGAACTGGGCATGCCCGATTCCATCGCCGGCAACTTCCAGGGCGCGGCCCAGGCGTTCCAGAGCTCGCTGTCGAGCCAGCCGTACCTGATCCTCGCCGCGCTGGTGGCGGTGTACATCATCCTCGGCGTGCTCTACGAGAGTTTCGTGCACCCGCTGACCATCATCTCGACCCTGCCTTCGGCAGGCCTCGGCGCGCTGATACTGCTGTGGGCCATGGGCCAGGACTTCACCATCATGGGGTTGATCGGCGTGGTGCTGCTGATCGGCATCGTCAAGAAGAACGGCATCCTGCTGATCGATTTCGCCCTCGAAGCCCAGCGCCACCAGGGCATGACCCCGGAACAGGCGATCCACCAGGCGTGCCTGGTGCGTTTCCGCCCGATCATCATGACCACCCTGGCTGCGCTGCTCGGTGCCGTGCCACTGATGTTCGGCTTCGGCACCGGCGCCGAACTGCGCCAGCCGCTGGGCATCGCGGTGGTCGGTGGCCTGCTGGTGAGCCAGGCCCTGACGCTGTTCACCACCCCGGTCATATACTTGGCCCTGGAGCGCCTGTTCCACCGCCGCCGAGCCACTGCGGCGCCCGCGCCGACCGCCAGTTGAGACAAGACCATGCGTGTGCTGATCATCGAAGACGAAGAGAAAACCGCCGACTACCTGCATCGCGGCCTGACCGAGCAGGGCTTCACCGTCGACCTGGCACGGGACGGCATCGACGGCCTGCACCTGGCGCTGGAGGGGGACTACGCGGTGATCGTGCTCGACGTCATGCTCCCCGGCCTGGACGGCTACGGTGTGCTGCGCGCGCTGCGGGCGCGCAAGCAGACGCCGGTGATCATGCTCACCGCACGCGAGCGGGTCGAGGACCGCATCCACGGCCTGCGCGAAGGCGCCGACGACTACCTGGGCAAGCCCTTCTCGTTCCTCGAGCTGGTCGCCCGGCTGCAGGCCCTGACCCGGCGCAGCGCCAGCCACGAGCCGCTGCAGATCCAGGTCGGCGACCTGTGGATCGACCTGATGGCACGCAAGGCGACCCGCGCCGGTGCTCGCCTGGAGCTGACCGCCAAGGAGTTCTCGCTGCTCAGCGTGCTGGCTCGCCGGCAAGGCGAGATCCTGTCCAAGACCGCCATTGCCGAGCTGGTCTGGGACATCAATTTCGACAGCGATGCCAATGTCGTCGAGGTGGCCATCAAGCGCTTGCGTGCCAAGCTCGACGGGCCGTTCGACAACAAGCTGCTGCACACCATCCGGGGGATGGGCTATGTCCTGGAAAACCGTGGCTGACGCGGCTGGGGCCGCTTTGCGCCCCATCGCTGGCTGCGCCAGCTCCCACAACATAAGCCCTGTTAGAGCTGTGGGGGCTGTGAGAACTGTGGGGGCTGTGGGAGCAGTGGGAGCAGTGGGAGCAGTGGGAGCAGTGGGAGCAGTGGGAGCAGTGGGAGCAGTGGGAGCAGTGGGAGCAGTGGGAGCAGTGAACACTGTGGGAGCTGGCGAAGCCAGCGATGGCCCAGCCAAGGTAATTGCCCGATGAACCAGCCAGCCAACCACCCCTCCAGCGCTGCGCCTGCGAAAGCCGGCAACTCCATCGCCCTGCGCCTGTCAGCCCTGTTCACCCTGGTGGCGCTGGGCGTGTTCGTGCTGATCGGCAGCGCTCTGTACCGCCAGGTCGACCGCAGCCTCGACCTGCTCCCCCAGGCCGAGCTGGACGCACGCTTCAGCGTGCTCGAGTCCACCCTCAACCGCTATGGCACCCCCGAGCACTGGGCCAAGATCAACAACAAGCTCAACCTGCTCGGCGAAGAGGACCGGCGCATCCGCTTCTGGGTGGTGAGCAGCGATCCGGCCTACGAGTACGGCCACCCCAGCGAGCAGGTCCGCGCCCTTGCCGAAGGCCCGCAGGGTATGCGTGACCTGCGCCTGGACGACAGTCCCTACCCGTACAAGGTGCTGGTCAGTGCCTTGCCGGCCCTGGGCGAGCGCCCGCCGCTGCGATTTCTGATCGGCATCGACACCGAGACGTTCTGGCAAGCCCAGCACAGCCTGCTGGTGGCCATCGTCGGCCTGGCGGCGCTGGGCGTGCTGCTGGCCTCGCTGCTCAGCTACTGGGTCGCGCGCATCGGCCTCAAGCCCTTGCGAGCCCTCTCGGACGAAGCCCAGACCCTCGCCCCGCCGCGCCTCGACGGACGCCTGCAGACCCAGGACCTGCCTCCGGAACTGGCGCAGTTCGCCAGTGCCTTCAACGCCGCCCTCGACCGGGTCAGCCAAGCCTATTCCCAGCTCGAAGCCTTCAACGCCGACGTCGCCCACGAACTGCGCTCGCCGCTGACCAACCTGATCGGCCAGACCCAGGTCGCCCTCACCCGCGGTCGCAGCGCCGAGCACTACTTCGAGGTGCTGCAATCGAACCTCGAGGAGCTGGAGCGCCTGCGCAGCATCATCAACGACATGCTGTTCCTCGCCAGCGCCGACCAGGGCAGCAAGGCCACCGCACTGGCCCAGGCGTCGCTGGCCGAGGAAGTGGCCACCACCCTGGACTACCTCGACTACATTCTCGAGGACGCCCAGGTCAGCGTCACGGTCAGCGGCGACGCCCAGGCGCGCATCGAAAAGGCCCAACTGCGCCGGGCGCTGATCAACCTGCTGAACAACGCCGTGCAACACACCGCGCCGCGGCAGGTGATCCAGGTGCGCATCGAGACACAGGCGGAACAGGTGAGCATCGCCGTGAGCAACCCTGGCCCGGCGATCGCCGACGAGCACCTGGCAATGCTGTTCGAACGCTTCTACCGGGTCGATGCCGCGCGCAGCAACAGCGGGGGTGGCAACCATGGCCTGGGGCTGGCGATCGTCAAGGCCATCGCCGTGATGCATGGCGGCACGGTGTTCGTCAGCAGCGAAGGCGGCACCAATACCTTTGGCATCAACCTGCCAAATGCTCAACGACGCGGGTTTGCGGTAAGTATCTGAAGTACTTCCGAACGATCGTTACTTTTTTTGCAAGAGTGCTTATCTGAACACCCTCTGTTTCCAGGGTCTTTCCAGGACTAACTTTAGCCCTGTCTCCATTAGCACTTGCCCCGCAAGAAGGTTGCATCGAAATGTCCAACAGTATGGGTGTTGCCAGCGTCTTCGTCCTGTCTTCCCTGTTGTTGTCGCCCCTGGCCATGGCTGAAGAATCACCGGCCTTCGTTGCCCGCAACGCGGCACTTGCCAGCGTTCATCAAGAGGCCCGCGAGGCCTACGCCACGCAACCTGCCGATGCAGTGAAAGACGCACAGCAGACTGCCTCGAAAGTTTCCGCAGAGACCAACTCCGATAGTTGATCGCTTGCCTTGCAGTTTCTAGTTTTCCCTTGGCTACACCATGGGCACCGCCTGTGACGATATGTTAGCCTTTCAAAGCCGCTGCCAATCAGCGGCTTTTTTTATGTGCAGAAAATATCAGCCAGGTTGTTACGTTCATTCTAAGAAAGCAGCAATCCCGACAATAAAAACTGCCCCACTGTCAGACCAAAGGAGCTCGTACCGGTGTCCTCCGTGTATCGTTTTACCCCGCTGTTCGTTGCATTGGCCGCAACGATGCCGTTCGCTGCCCAGGCCGATGAAGACAAGGCTGATGGCTTCATCGAAGGTTCCACGCTGAACCTGCACCTGCGCAATGCGTACTTCAACCGCAACGAGAAGAACCACAAGATCGAGGACAAGCGCGAGTGGGGCCAAGGCGCCGTGGCGCGCTTCGAGTCTGGCTACACCCAGGGCACCATCGGCTTCGGTCTCGATGCCCACGCCATGGTCGGCCTGAAACTGGACGGCGGTTCCGGCCATGCCGGCACCTCGATCCTGCCGAGCGAACCGGGCGACAAGTCCCGCCATGAGTTCTCCACCGCCGGTGGCGCGATCAAGCTCAAGGGCTTCGACACCGAACTCAAGGCCGGTGACCTGTTCCTCACCAACCCGGTGATCGCCGGCGGCGAGAGCCGCATGCTGCCGCAGACCTTCCGCGGCGTCGCGGTGACCAACCGCAGCGTCGACGGGCTGATGCTCGAAGGCGGCAAGGTCAGCTTCACCAAGCCGTACAACCAGAGCGGCCACCGCCGCATCAACACCTACTACAGCAACCAGACTCCGGAGCAGAACAGCCAGAACCTGAGCTGGGCCGGCGCCTCGTGGAGCGGCACCGAGCACGTCACCGCCAATGTCTACGCCGCCGAGCTCAAGGACATCTGGAACCAGTACTACGCCGACTTCGACTACACCTACGAAGTCAACGACCTGGTCAGCCTGAACCCGGGCGTGCACTTCTACCACACCCAGGACACCGGCCAGTCGAAGCTGGGCAGCATCGACAACAACACCTGGAGCGTGCACTTCACCGTGGCCGCCGGGTACCACAGCGTCACCGCCGCCTACCAGCGGGTCAACGGCAACACGCCGTTCGACTACATCAACCTCGGTGACAGCATCTACCTGGACAACTCGCGCATGTACTCGGACTTCAACGCGCCGAACGAGCGCTCGTGGAAGCTGCAGTACGACTACGACTTCGCCGGCCTCGGCGTACCTGGCCTGACCTCGTCGCTGTCGTACTCGCGCGGCAAGGCCGACCTGACCAAGGCCAGCCAGGACACCCAGTTCTATGATTTCTACAACCCGGACGGCAAGAACGCGCGCCACTGGGAACGTGACTTCGACCTGAAGTACGTGTTCCAGGAAGGCCAGCTCAAGGACCTGTCGGTCCTGCTGCGCTACTCCACCCACCGCGCCAATGCTGCCTATGCCAGCAACCAGGACAACGACGAGTTCCGCGTGATCGTGGACTACCCGATCAACGTGTTCTGATCCCGCCAGCCTTGCCGGCGAAGGGCCGCAACGCGGCCCTTTTCACTGACGCCTGCCCAGGCCGTTCCCGAGGTCATTGATCAGTGCCTTGGCCATGGCGCTGAGAATCCGCGCCGCACTCCCCGCCAACAGGTCTCCTTCCATTTCCGCTTCGGTGGTCAGGTGCAGGATGCAGCCCTGCAGCATCGACAACTCATCGAACGCCCGGTCGAACGGTACGCCCGCAGCACCCGGAAGCATTCGAGAAAAGTCTCCACGCCCTCGGTCACGCCCCTTTCAGGGCTTTCGCTCATGGCCTCACCTCCAGCGACCGAGCATGGTCGAACAGGCAGTGGAGCAGTTGGGCGAGTATCGCGAGATCGTCGAGCAGGACAGCTGGGCGGACGTCGTCGTCGAACGACAGGTAGACCTCGGCGGTTCCGGTGAAGGCGTTCATCAATGGCAGCGCATGCTCGCGGACTTGCGTGAGGGTCAGGTGCTCGATCATCGAGAGGTAGGGGATGGGTGAATCAGGTACACGCTTGTTCATCTGCAATTTCCACTGTCATAGGCATGAATGGAAACTGCCAGCTCATCCTTTCTCACGAGACAAGGGTGGCAGCCGTACACAGGGTGAGAAAACCGAGGACACTGGAACCCGGCCAGACCGAAGTCTGCCCATGCACGGCTGCCGTAACAGGAGGCGGTACCAACATCGTTCAGGTTTCTCACACCCGATCACCCCAATGGCGACCCAGCGACGTTATCCCTGATGTGATTCCCGGCCTATCCGGAGCCTTCCGGCAGGCGCGTAGGATAGGTCCCAGACACCACCTGACTGAAGGACGCAGTTGCAAATTCGGAAATGTCGTACGGTATTGCCACGATCTGCGAAATACGTGGGAGCTGACCAAGCCTGCAATGGCGCGCGCAGCGCTCCCCGCTGCTGAAACGAAACGCCCTCCCCACGATCGCCAACTGAATCATTTCCGTCGGATCGAACACCTTAAATCTTGTCCGACAATCACCGCTTCCCTAGAATATCGCCGCCGCGTAACAGCCATACCTTCACGGACAGAGGGGCTTATGCAGTAGCGAGCATGACGTTACCCACACGATCTTCGCGATCCACCTTCCACAAGACGCACCCCGAGCTGATCCTCAACCTGGGCAGCTGCCTCGCCGTGCTCGCGATAGTGGCCATCGTCAGCTACCTGCTCGGCCGTGAGCGCGACAGCGTCGAACAGTCGGCCATGCGCTCATCCAGCAACATCGTGCAATTGATCGAAAGCGACATCCTGCGCAACGTCGAGCTCTACGACCAGTCGCTCAAGGGCCTGATCTGGGCCGTGCAGCACCCTGAACTGCTCAACGTGCCGGCCAAGCTGCGCCAGCAGATCCTGTTCAACCAGGCCTTCTCCGCCCCGGTGCGCGGCGACATTCTCTGGCTCGATGCCAACGGCGATGTGCGTGGCGACTCCACCAGCGTGGTGCCACGCCAGGCCAATTTCGCCGACACCGTGCCCTTCCAGCGCCATCGCGACGAGCCCGGCCTGGGTCTGCTGATCAGCCCACCGTTCAAGGCTCGGCTGGGCAGCCTCGACTGGTGCATCAGCTTCAGCCGGCGCATCACGGGCCATGAAGGCGAGTTCCAGGGCCTGGCCGCCGGCGCCCTGCGCCTGTCCTACTTCAAGCAACTGTTCGAGCGCCTGGACATCGGCCAGGACAGCAGCGTCAACCTGCTCAACACCGACGGCCAACTGCTGGCCCGTCAGCCTGCCCGTGCGCAGGATCCGCCGATCGGTACCCGCTACAGCGAACGCCCCAACTTCCAGCGCATCCTCCGCGAGCGCAACGGCAGCTTCACCGCCCAGTCCAGCGCACACGCCGGCCAGCGCATGTACACCTTCGCCCGGGTCGCCGACCTGCCGTTGATCGTGCTGGTGGTGCACTCGTCCGACGAAGTGTTCCAGTCCTGGCGTCGTACGGCGATCCTGGTCAGCGGCGCCACCGGCGTGCTGTGCATTGGCATCCTCTGGCTGACCCTGCTGCTGGGCCGCGAGCTGCGCCGCCGGCATGACGCCGAACAGGGCCTGGCGACCCTGGCCGCCACCGACAGCCTCACCGGCCTGGCCAACCGCCGTCGCCTGGACCAGGTGCTGCGCCAGGAATGGGCGCGCGCGCAGCGCAACCGCAAGCCGCTGGCGGTACTGATGATCGATGTGGATCACTTCAAGGTGTTCAACCAGCGTCATGGGCACGCCGGAGGCGACCATGTGCTGCGCGAGGTCGCCACCACCATCGAACGGTGCATCCGCCGCCCTGCAGACCTGGCGGCGCGCTATGGCGGCGAAGAGTTCCAGGTGGTACTGCCGGAGACCGAACGGGCCGGTGCCCTGCTGTTGGCCGAGCGTATTCGCGCCAGCGTCGAGGCGATGCCACCGTTTGCCGACGATGAGCGTGCGGTGACGGTGAGTATCGGTATCGGCCTGCACGCACCCGGCGCCCAACAGGACCTGACCCGCTTGCTGGGCGACGCGGACGAGGCGTTGTACCGGGCCAAGGCCAATGGCCGCAACCGGGTCGAAGGCCCCCTGGACTGACTGCGTGAAGACGCATTCGCCGGCTTGGCCGGCAAATGCGTCGACAAGGTTCAGGCCCGCGCGCGCGCCGCGTTGCGCAACGCCTTGACCTGGTCATGGTTGCGCTGCACGCCTTGCAGTTGCTTCTCCACCAGCGCGTAGGTCTGGTCACTGGCACTGCGGCCCAGCTTGACCAGCTTCTCGCGGCCGTCCTTGTAGGCCTTCAGCGCATGGTCCTCGCCACGCTCGACCTCGTTGAGCACCGCGGTCTCGTCCTTGCCGGTGACCATCGACTTGAGGTTGACCCAGCCGCGGTGCAGGTCGCCACTGATGCTGGTACCGGTCTCGGGATCGCCGCCCAGGCGCCGCACTTCGTTCTGCAACTCGGCCGCGGCCGTGGCGCATTCGCCGGCGCGCTGGACGAAGAAGGCCTTCAGCTCAGGGTTCTTCACATCCTCGGCGGATGCCTTGAAGCCCTTTTCACCATCCTTGCTGTACTCGATCAGATCGTTGAGCACTTCGATCGTGTCTTTGTTGGGATTACTCATGGCAACAACTCCTTGGCAGGTGATAGTCGCTTCTACCGGAGCAGGCTTCATGCCAGTTCGCGACTCTAAAAAATCACTTTAAAAACATGAAGTTATGAAATGAATAAGTATCCCGGGAATAGGCGTTCTGCATGATTGGCGCTTGGGTCGTCGTGCAGTTTGCAGTATGGTCCGCGCATCCCCCGCCACAGGCCGCCGACCGATGAAGCCCGAATCCCTGCAACTGCTAGTCACCCGCACCATGCCCTTCGGCAAGTACCAGGGGCGGGTCATCGCCGACCTGCCCGGCGACTACCTGGCATGGTTCGCGCGCAAGGGTTTTCCACCCGGAGAGTTGGGCGGCTTGCTGGCGTTGATGCACGAGATCGACCACAACGGGCTGGGCGACTTGTTGAAGCCGCTGCGCAGCAGGCCCCGAGGCTAAGGGGCGCGTTGGCTTGCCCCGCGACAGGGTCTAGCCCTTGGCCGGCGCCACTACCAGCTCGGCCTGCTCGCCCTTCTTGATCAGCGCGTACACCACCGCCGTCACCAGGCTTCCAGCAACGATCGCCAGCAGGTACGCCAGCGCATGGTTGATCGCATTGGGGATCAGCAGCACGAACAGCCCACCGTGGGGCGCCATCAGCTTGCAGCCGAAGTACATCGACAGCGCACCGGTCAGCGCGCCGCCGGCGATACTGGCCGGAATCACCCGCAACGGGTCCTTGGCGGCGAACGGGATCGCCCCTTCGGAGATGAAGCACAGGCCCAGCGCCAGCGCCGCCTTGCCCGCCTCACGCTCGCTCTGGGCGAACTTGCGCCGGGCCAGGAAGGTGGCCAGGCCCAGGCCGATCGGCGGCACCATGCCGGCGGCCATGGTCGCCGCCATCGGGGCGTAGCTCGACGAGGCCAGCAGTCCCACCGAGAACGCATAGGCGGCCTTGTTGATCGGCCCACCGAGGTCGACGCACATCATCCCGCCGAGCAGCAGCCCGAGCAGGATCGCGTTGGTGGTGCCCATGCTGTCGAGAAAGTGCGTGAGACCTTCGAGCATCGCCGCCACCGGCTGGCCGACCACGTAGATCATCACCAGGCCGGTGAACAGGCTGGCCAGCAGCGGAATGATCAGGATCGGCTTGAGCGCTTCCAGGCTGCTCGGCAGACGCACCCAACGGGCGATGGCCTTGGCACTGTAGCCGGCCAGAAAACCCGCGACGATGCCGCCGATGAAACCCGCGCCCAGGGTGCTGGCGAGCAGGCCGCCGATCATCCCTGGCGCCAGGCCAGGGCGGTCGGCGATGGACCAGGCGATGTAGCCGGCCAGCAACGGCACCATCAGCTTGAACGCCGCCTCGCCGCCGATCTGCATCAATGCCGCGGGCAACGTGCCCGCCTCTTTGTAGGCCTCGATGCCGAACACGAACGACAAGGCGATCAGCAGGCCACCGGCGACCACCATCGGCAGCATGAACGACACGCCGGTCAGCAGGTGCTTGTAGACTCCGGCGTGCTCGGTTTTCTGCGTCATGCCGGCAGCATCGCCGGCACTTTCCACCTTGGCCTCGGCCAGCGCCTTGTCCAGGGTGGCGCGGGCCTGCTTGAGGGCGATGCCGGTGCCACAGCGGTAGATGCGCTTGCCGGCGAAGCGCGCGGCGGGCACTTCGATGTCGGCGGCCAGCAGTACCACGTCGGCCTCGGCGATGGCTTCGGCAGGCAACGGGTTGCGCGCGCCGACCGAGCCCTGGGTTTCCACGGTGAACTGGTAACCCAGGGCCAGGGCAGCCTGCTGCAGCGCCTCGGCGGCCATGAAGGTGTGAGCCACGCCGGTCGGACAGGCCGTGACCGCGACGATCTTCACCGCGCCGTTGAGGGCGTCAGGCATTGGGCTGGCGTGCTGCACCGCGGCAGCGGCGGCGGCCTGGTCGAGGAAACTGTCGCGGTCGGCCAGGGCCTGGGCCGGCGTGCTCTGGTACAACCGCTTGCCAGCGAAGCGCGTCAGGTCCACCGGGCCGGTGCTGACCACCAGCACCCAGTCGGCCTCGGCGATCTGCGCGGCGCTCAGGCGCCCTTCGGGTTGCCCGGCGTCCTGTACCTCGACACAGGTGTTCCAGCCACGGCGCTGGGCCGTGGCTGCCAGCAGGCGCGCGCTGAGCACGCTGGACACCTGGCCGTTGGGGCAGGCGGTGACAATCGCAATGTTCATCGGCAACCCTCTTGTTGTTCTGTCAGTTGCACGCCGGCTTCGAGCCGCGCCAATTGCTCACGGTCGTGAATGCCGAAGCCGACCTGGGTGACCGCCTGGGCGGCAATGGCCGTGGCACGACGCAAGGTGACGGCGGGCGCCTCCTCCAGCAGCAGGCCATGGACCATGCCCGCCAGCAGTGAATCACCGGCGCCGACAGTGCTGGCGATGCGCACTCGCGGCGGCAGGGCGTGCAGTGCCAGAGCGCGGGTG
Organism: Pantoea sp. Cy-639; assembly: GCF_011752525.1. Classification (GTDB taxonomy): domain Bacteria; phylum Pseudomonadota; class Gammaproteobacteria; order Pseudomonadales; family Pseudomonadaceae; genus Aquipseudomonas. The sequence goes on from NZ_VWXI01000003.1 coordinate 263,577, forward strand.
AACCAGCTCACGCCGTGCTCGCCCTGGGACACCACCACATGGCCGACGCCATTGGCCAGCAGCTGGCTGGCGGCCCGGCGTTGCCCGGCGGCGTCAGCCACCGGCAGCCCGAGCGCCTCGCCAAGCTCGTCGGTATTCGGCTTGACCAGCCAGGGCGCAGCCATGAGCCCTGCGCGCAGGGCTTCGCCGCTGGTATCCAGGGCGACCTTCAGGCCCTGGGCCCGGAGCCTGTCCAGCAGCGCGCGCAACCAGTCGGGGTGGATCCCGCGGGGCAGGCTGCCAGCCACCACCACGGCGTCATGCCCTGGCGCCACCTGCTCCAGGCGCTGCAACAATGCCTCCTGCGCCAGCTCGTCGACTTGCGGCCCCTGGCCGTTGATATCGGTGACGCGCCCGTCGGCCTCGACCAGCTTGAGATTGCTGCGGGTCTCGCCGGGCACGCGCACGAAGCAGTCGGCAAAGCCACGCTGGGCAATCAGTGCCTCGAACGGTTGCAGGTTGTCCTGGCCGAGGAAGCCGCCGACGGTGACCTCGTGGCCAAGGTCGGCCAGCACCTGGGCGACATTCAGCCCCTTGCCGGCGGCATGGCTGTGCTGGGCCTGGGCACGGTTGACGGTGCCCGCGCGCAGGCGCTCGAGGCTGACGGTGATGTCCAGCGCCGGATTGAGGGTGAGGGTGAGGATCTTGGCCATCTCAGTAACGCTCCACCAGCGCCCGGACTGCTTCGGCGCTGTCTTGTTGCAAGGCCTCGCGCGCCAGGGCGCGAGCCGTTGTGTGATCGGCCTGGCGTACCAGTGCCTTGACTTCGGCGACGCTGCGGGCAGCGACGCTCAGTTCGTCCACCTCCAGGCCCAACAGCACCGCCACCGCCTGCGGGTCGGCCGCCAGCTCGCCGCATACCCCCACCCATTTGCCCTGGGCATGAGCCGCGCGCACGGTCATGTCGATCAGGTTCAGCACCGCAGGATGCAGACCATCGGCCTGGACCGAGAGGCTCGGGTGGCCGCGGTCGATGGCCAAGGTGTACTGGGTCAGGTCGTTGGTGCCGATGCTGAAGAAGTCCACCTCGCGGGCCAGTTGCGGCGCCAGCAACGCGGCCGAGGGCACCTCGACCATGATGCCTACCTGCAGGTCGGCGACCGGGGTCTCCTGGCATAGGCGCTCGACCATGGCCTTGGCGGCGCGCCATTCATGCATTTGCCCGACCATCGGGAACATGATCCGCAGCGGTCGGTTGTCGGCGGCGCGCAACAACGCGCGCAACTGGTCTTCCATCACCTGCGGGCGCTGCAGGGTCAGGCGCACGCCGCGCACGCCGAGGAACGGGTTCTCTTCCGCGGCGATCGGCCAGTACGGCAGCGGCTTGTCGCCGCCGACATCCAGGGTGCGCACCACCAGTGGCCGCCCGCCGAGGCCGTCGAGCACACGCCGGTACTCGGCCTCCTGGGTGGCGACATCGGGCAACTGCGGATGAGCCATGAAGATCAGCTCGGTGCGCAGCAGCCCGACGCCTTCGGCGCCCTGCTCCACCACCTTGTCGATCCCGGCGCTCTCACCGATGTTGGCGAACACTTCGACGGCGTGGCCGTCACGGGTCACTGCCGGTTCGTGGCGGTTGACCCAGGCGATCTGCAGGCGCCGCTCGCGAGCATCACGCTCGGCCAGGGCCCGTTGCAGCTCGGCGGCAGGCGGCGCGACCGCGACCCGGCCGCGCTGGCCGTCCAGCAGCAATGGCGTGCCGTTTTCCAGCAACAGCACAGCCGCGCCGGCGCCGACCACCGCCGGAATGCCCAGGGCACGGGCGACGATGGCGCTGTGGGCAGTGGCGCCGCCCTGGGCGGTGACGATGCCGGCGACCCGTGCCGGATCCAGGCGAGCCACATCCGAAGGACCGACCTCAGCCATCACCAGCACGTAGGGTTGTTCAGGCTCGGCGGCATCGTGCACGCCGCACAACTGCGCCAGTACCCGACGGCCGATGTCGCGCAGGTCGGCGGCGCGCTCGGCCAGCAGGGCATCGTGCAGCGCCTCCTGTTGACGAGCGGCGGCTTCGATCACCGTCATCCAGGCGGCGGCTGCGCTTTCTCCCTGGGCCAGGCGCGCCTCGACATCGTCGCTCAGCGCTGGGTCGGCGAGCATTTCCTGATGGGTGACGAAGATTTCGCCGATGGCCTTGTCGCTGCGCTGCACCAATGTGGACAGGTCGGCATGCACCTGCTCGATGGCCTGGCGCAGCTTCAGTCGTTCCTGCGCTGGCGACTCGCCGCGCAGTGGGTAATCGATCTCGCGCTCGACGCGCACATGCGCCGGGCCACTGGCAATGCCCGGCGACGCCGCGACACCTTGCAGGGCGCTGCCCGACTCCGGCGCCAGCAGCGGCTGCGCCAACGCCTGAACAGGCAGGACCGCCTGGGCCAGCGGCTCGACCTCCTCACCCAGACCTTGTTCGATGGCGGCCAGCAGCACCGGCAGGGCATCGGCTGCGATCCCTGGTTCGGCGATCAGTTCCAGCGTCTGCCCGCGCCGCGCGCCAAGGCTCAGCAACTTGCTCAGGCTCTTCATCGACACGGCGGGCTGGGCGCTGTCGAGCAGCCGCAGACGAATCTCGCCTTCGAAGCCCTTGGCCAACTGGGCCAACACCTTGGCCGGACGCGCATGCAGGCCATGAGGGTTGGCCAGCACCACCCGCACGCTGGGCCAGTCGGCGGGCGCCTCGCCGCCGAGCACTTCGAGCACGTCGCGGCTGCTGCTGGCCCGGTAGAGGCTCTGCCCCCGGCCTTCGATCAGCACTTCGCACAAGCGCTCGAGCAACGCCTGGTGGGCGGCACCGAGGCTGGCCAGGCAGAACAGCCCGTTGAGGGGCTGGTCACGGTAGCGCAAGGCCGTCTGTGGAGTGAGGAACGCCAACCCAGGCTGGCGCACCTGGCGCTCGCTGTGCAGCCACCACAGGCCGTCGCCCAGCGGCAGTGGCTCGGCCTCTTGCAGCACGGCGGCGAAACCGTTGTCGACACAACCGGCACGCTGCAGCAGGCGCGCGCCGCGCCAGGCAAGCTCGTCGAAGTCTTCCGCCACCAGATTCAGCGCCACCAGTTGCGCGTCCAGGGCCAACGCCTGGGGCGCCCCTTGCAGCAGCTTGAGCAGCGCCTCGGCAGAGCTCGCCCGGCGCAGGGCCTCGGCCAGGTCGGTCTCGCCGAGGGCGCGGGTGAGCAGTTGCAGCAGGCGCAGGTGCTCGTCGGAGCGGGCCGCGATGGCGATGGCCAGGTAGACGATCTGGCCGTCGCCCCAGTCCACCCCCTCGGGGAACTGCATCAACCGTACGCCGGTGGCGAACACCTGGTCGCGGGTCTGCGGCGTGCCATGGGGGATGGCGATGCCCTGGCCGAGGAAGGTCGAGCCTTGCGCCTCGCGGGCGCGCAGGCCCTCCAGGTAGCCAGCGGCCACCAGGCCATCGGCGACCAGTCGATCGGCCAGCAACGCCAGCGCCTCATCCTTGTCGGCGGCGCGCTGGCCCATGGCAATCTGCTCCACGGCGAGCTCGAGCATGACCCTCTCCTTTTGCGACGCCCATGCAGGGCGCCGAGGTATTGTTGTGGAATTCATCGGCAAATGTCGTTCAAACGTTGAGCATCACGGGCGATTTCTGGAATGACGGGCAGGAAATCGCCTGCTGCTGAAACGTTTAATCTGACCAAGTGGCCACGTTACTCGATAATCTTCCGACGAAAAAGCCCCATCCTGTCGGACAATTGCGACAATGGTCGTCTGCGCGCGGGCCTGCCGATAGGTGAAACTACCCGGTCAAGCCACGCAGCCAGCCCCGGAAATAACAAGGAAAATTCGGTGAAACTCAGCGATATCGCCCGTCTGGCCGGTGTGTCCGTGACCACCGCCAGCTACGTCATCAATGGCAAGGCCGAACAGCAGCGCATCAGCAGCAGCACCGTCGAGCGCGTGCGCGCGGTGGTCGAGGAGCACGGCTTCACGCCCAACCCCCAGGCTGCCGGCCTGCGCAGCCGCCACACCCGCACACTGGGCTTCATTCTCCCGGATCTGGAGAACCCCAGCTACGCCCGCATCGCCAAGCAGCTGGAACAGGGCGCCCGCGCCCGTGGCTACCAGTTGCTGATCGCCAGCAGCGACGACCAGCCCGACAGCGAACGCCAACTGCAGCAACTGTTCCGCGCCCGTCGCTGCGATGCGCTGTTCGTCGCCAGCTGCCTGCCACCGGAAGACGACAGCTACCGCGTGCTGCAAGCCAAGGGCCTGCCAGTGATAGCCATCGACCGCCGCCTGGACCCGACGCACTTCTGCTCGGTGATCAGCGACGACCGCGACGCCAGTCGCCAGCTCGCCCAGAGCCTGCTCAAGACCCAGCCGCGCAGCATCGCCCTGATCGGCGCGCGCCCCGAACTGTCGGTGAGCCAGGCCCGCCTCGGCGGCTTCGACGAGGCGCTGCAGGCGTTCGGCGGCGACGTGCGCCGCTACCAGGGCGAAGCGTTCAGCCGTGCATGTGGCCAACGCCTGATGCAGCAACTGATCGACGAGCTCGGCGGCCTGCCGGATGCCCTGGTGACGACCTCCTACGTGTTGCTGCAAGGCGTGTTCGACACCCTGCAGACGCGCCCGGAAGATTCGCGCCAACTGCAACTGGGCACCTTCGGCGACAACCAGTTGCTCGACTTCCTGCCGCTGCCGGTCAACGCCATGGCCCAGCAGCACGGCCTGATCGCCGCCACCGCGCTGGAACTGGCCCTGGCCGCGATCGAGGAGAAACGCTACCAACCCGGCGTACACGCCATCGGCCGGACCTTCAAGCAACGGATCGACAAGGCCTGAACATGCGCCTGATCGACACCCACACCCACCTGGACTTCCCCGACTTCGACGCCGACCGCCCGCGCCTGCTGGCCAATGCGGCGGCGCGCGGGGTGGAGCGCATGGTGGTGCTGGGGGTGTACCAGGACAACTTCCAGCGAGTCTGGGACCTGGCCTGTGCCGAGGACCGCGTGTATGCGGCACTGGGGCTGCACCCGATCTACCTCGAGCAGCACCGCCCCGAGCACCTGGTGCAGTTGCGCGACTGGCTCGAGCGCCTGCGTGGTGATCCCCGGCTCTGCGCGGTCGGTGAGTTCGGCCTGGATTTCTATCTGCCGGAGCTCGACCCACAACGCCAGCAGGCACTGTTCGAGGCGCAGCTGCAACTGGCCTGCGACTTCGCGTTGCCGTCGCTGCTGCACGTGCGCCGCAGCCATGCCCAGGTGATCGCCACGCTCAAGCGCTACAAGCCGGCACGTGCAGGGATCATCCATGCCTTTGCCGGCAGCTACGAGGAGGCGCGCGAATACATCAAGCTGGGCTTTCGCCTGGGCCTGGGCGGGGCCGGCACCTGGCCGCAGGCGCTGCGCCTGCGCAAGACCCTGCCGCGCTTGCCGCTGGACAGCGTGGTACTGGAGACCGATGCACCGGACATGGCCCCGGCGATGTTCCCAGGCGAACGCAACAGCCCCGAGCACCTGCCGGACATTGCCCGGGCGCTGGCCGAGGTGATGGGCATCGAACCTGAGCGTCTGGCCGAAACCAGCAGCCGCAACGCCTGCGAAGTGTTTGGCTGGTAGCCCAACGAACGCGCCCCTGTAGCAGCGGCTAGATCCTGAATGCCCCGATCAGCCGCTTGAGCTCCACCACCTGCGCCGACAGCGCACGGCTGGCATCCTCGGTCTGGCAGGCGCCATCGGTGGTGTCCTGCGCTGCCCGGTTGATCGCCACGATGTTCTGGTCGATGTCGTGGGCCACCGCAGTCTGCTGCTCCACGGCCGCGGCGATCTGCTGGTTCTGCTCGACGATTCCGCCCACCGCCCCGAGGATGTTGCCCAGCGCCTGTTGTACCTGGCGTGCCTCGTCGACCGTTCCGGCCGCCATGGCATGGCTGCTGCCCATCACCCTTACCGCCGCGCCAACGCCATCCTGCAGGCGCTGGATCATCTGTGCGATCTCTTCGGTGGAGTCCTGGGTGCGCCGGGCCAGGGTGCGCACCTCGTCGGCGACCACGGCGAAGCCCCTGCCCTGCTCGCCGGCCCGGGCAGCCTCGATGGCGGCGTTGAGCGCCAGCAGGTTGGTCTGCTCGGCAATGCTGCGAATCACTTCCAGCACCCGGCCAATGGCCTGGCTGTCACCAGCCAGCTGGTTCACCGCCGCCACGCTCTGGTCGATCTCGCCGGCCAGGCGGGCGATGCTGCCCTGCTGGCTGTGCACCAGGTCACGTCCCGAGGCGCTCTCGTGGTTGACCTTCTGCGCGCCTTCAGCGGCCAGCGCCGCACTGCGCGCGACCTCCTGCGCGGTAGCGCTCATCTGGTTCATCGCCGTGGCCACCTGCTCGATCTGCTGGCGCTGGCCACTGACCGCCTGGTTGCTGCGGGCAGAAACCGACAGCACCTGGCCGGCCTGCTCCTCGACCGTGGCCACGGTGTGGCCGACCTGCTCGATCAGGCCGCGAATGCGCCGCACGGTTTCGTTGAAGCCGCGCCCCAGCTCGCCCAGTTCGTCCTGGCTGCGGGCCTGGAAGCTGATGGTCATGTCGCCGGCGGCCACCTTGTCCATGGCGCTGCCCAGATTGCCGAGGGTCTCGCGGGTGGAAACATAGAAGCCGCTGTACAGGTAGACGATCAGCACGAACACCGTGGCCAGCGCCGCGACCAGGGCGATCATGCGCAGGCGGTGCTGGCCGAGGCGCTCCTCAAGCTGGCCGTGCAGGTGCGCCAGCACGGCATCGTTGAGCTGGTAGGTGCGGGCCATCAGTTCGCTGGTCTGCTGGTAAAGGCCGGCCCAAGGCGCATCCAACGTTTCGGCCACCACCACCTGGTCCTCGAACAAGGTGGCGGCCTGCTTGACCGTGGCCTGGCTGGCCTGGGCGCTGGCCGCCAGCGCTGCACGCGCCTGGCTGTCGCCTGCCAGGGCTTCGTCAAGGCGCAGCGCGTAGTCGCTCGACAACCGCTCCAGGCGCTGCAACAGGTCTTCGAAACGGGCACTGCCGGCGGAGTCCATGAAGCCGCGACCGAGGGCCACCGCCCCCATCGCCCGGCCCTCACCCAAGGCCTGGGTGACCTGGGCAGTCGTGCTGCCGAGCAGCTCGCCGAGTTGCCGCACCGAAGCCTGGCTGTCCTGGCTGAGCCCGGCCTGGCTGGCGATCAGCTTGCCCAGCACCTGGGCCTGGGCCAGCAGTTTGTCGAACAGGGCCGCCTTGTTCTGCAGCGATGTCTCGCCCCGGGCACGGTCGAAGGCCTCGGCCAGCTCCGCACGCTTGGCCTCCACTACCGGGTCGCCGCCCGCCAGCGCCTGCAGTTGGACCTGGACCTTGTCCTGGAGCGCGCCAATGCGCGCCTCGACATCGCCAGCCTGACCCGACTGGCCCAGCACGGCGTTTATCTGCAGAAGGTTGCCAAGGCTCTCCAGTTCGCCGCGCAGCGCCAGGCTGCCCCCCAGCGGTGCCAGCCCCTGGAGCTCGGCGCGGGTGGCGTGGAACTGGTTGTAGGCATCACGCACCAGGTAAAAGCTGGTGGCCAGCATGGGCAGGAAGAACAGGACGCTGATCAGGCTGAACTTCAGGCCGAAGCTCAGGCGGTTCATCAATGCGATGGCCGGATAGAGCAGACGCTTCACAGGTTACCTCCTTGAATTCTTGTTGTTCTGCGGGGTAGCACTAGGCCATCTCTGGCCCGGGGCTTTGTATAGCGCAGATTGAAATCAAGGTTTGTAACTTATGGTTAAGCGCCCATTCGCCCGCAAGAATGGCCCTGCGGGCGCCGGCGAAGGGCTGCTGTCAACCCAGTACGGTCCACAGGGCGAAGCAGGCGTACCACAGCACCGCGCAACGCAGCAGCAACTCCCACAGGCTGTCCAGGCGCGCCAGCCCGCGGGCGTGGTCCTCCTCCTCGGGTATGTCGTCCGCGACCCGCCCGACTTTCGCCACCAGGTGCGCGGCACTGATACGCCAGTCCAGCAGTTCGTGCAGCACCACCCGCATCACGGCAACGAAATTGCCGACCAGGGCGAAGGTCAGCGCCATCACCCGTACCGGCAACCAGTCCATGGCATGGCGCAACTGCGCGGCCAGCGACTTGAGTCCGGGCTGCTGGCTGTGCTCGCCGCCCAGTGCCAGCAGACGGTAGGCCAGCGCCGCCGCCGGCCCGAGCAGGAAATACCAGAAAATCACCGCGAAAAAGCTTTGGTAGGCCTGCCACAACAGATAGCCCTGGACGCGCTTGATCAACCCTGGCGCATCCTCGGCGGCCAGGCCCAGGTCGCGCTCGGCCACATGCAGGGCGGCCTGGTCGTCGCCGCGCCGCCAGGCATCGCGGAACGAGCCGAGCGAGCCTTTCACATCGCCACGCCCGAGGCTGTAGACCAGCACCAGCAGATGCACCGGCAGCGCCAGCAGGCCGTAGGCCACCGGCTCCAGCACGTGCAGCAACAGGACCAGCAGCAGCACCGGCGCCAAGACCAGGATGGCCAGCGTCCACCAGGGGTGGACCTTGCCACTGCGCTCCAGCCGCACCAGCTCGCCGAGGTAGAAACCATCACGCTGCAACCGCTGACGCAGGGCGGAGAACTTCTCGATCCACAGGGCCAGCACCAACACCAGAAAACTCATGCCATGTCCTCATTACGCAGCAGGGCGGCGCGATAGCGCGGCCAGTCGAATGCCGGGCCCGGATCGGTCTTGCGTTCGGGCGCGATGTCGTTGTGACCGCAGATGCGCGTCCGGTCGATGACCGGCCAGACGCGGCGGATCTCGCGGGTCAGTTGCTCCAGGGTGGCGTACTGGGCGTCGGTGTAGGGCTGCTCGTCGGTGCCCTCCAGCTCGATGCCGATGGAAAAGTCGTTGCAGCCTTCACGATCCTCGAAGCGCGACACCCCGGCATGCCAGGCGCGGTCGAGCAGCGAGACGAACTGGGTGACCTGGCCGTCGCGCTCGACGAACAGGTGCGCCGACACGGTCAGGTGGCTGATGCTGGTGAAGTAGGGATGCTCGTCCGGGTCGAGCCGATTCTGGAAGAACTGCTGGACCTTGCCGGTGCCGAAGCAGGCCGGCGGCAGGCTGATGTTGTGGATGACCAGCAGCGAGATGGCCTCGCCTTCGGGGCGGGCGTTGAAGTTCGGCGAGGGGCAGAGGCTGACGCCGGTGAACCAGCCGGTCGCACGGTCCAATTGCATGGTGCAGATCCTGAGTGACGTCACGGGCAGACGGTCAGTATGCCGCGCCCAGGCGACGCTTGCATGTAAATGATTGTGTAGGAAAAAACCTAGCAGCCAGCAGGAATTGATGGCATTCGAAGCGCTGAAAGGCCCCGTCACGGGCAATCACTGCGCTTGCTGGCCGCGCAACTGCTCCAGCACCGCCTCCAGTGCCCGCTCGAACAGCAGGCCATCGTCCAGCAAGCGCACCTCGCCACGGCGCAGGGCCTGCGCCAGCCCGGCGCGGTTCCATTCGCGCACCTTCATCCCGGTCCGGTTGGCGAAGACCAGGCGATCGCTGCTGTCGATACGCGCCACCAGTTTGCAACGCAGCGGTTCATCGTCGTCCATCACCTCGATCCAGGCACCGATCCGCAGCCGCTGCACCTGGCGCAGGTCCGCCGCCTGGCTGTCGAGGTGCAAGCGCGGCCCACAGGCCGATTCGTCGGCGATGGCCAGGACGATAGCGTGCTCGACCCGCACCTCGGCCAACGCCGGGTCGGCCGTTGCATCTGCGCCGCCACAGGCGCGCAGGTGCAGCTTCTCCAACTGCAGGAAGAAATCGCGGGTGGCCGCCGAATCCAGCGCCACGCTCGCCAGGCCGTCGCGCAGCGCCTTGAGCAGGTCCGGGACCTGCTCCAGCAAGCGGGCAGGTTCACCCTGCGGGGCGATGCTGGCGAGCAGCAGGTCGGCGGTCGCCAGCGCCTCGCGCCAGGCCACGGAGTCCTCACCCTGCTTGAGCCAGGCCAGCAACAGCACCTGGCTCCAGGCCTGCTCGAGCATCTGCACCACCACCTGCGGCAGCACCCGGCCATGCAGACGCAGGTTCAATACCTGCTGCACCTGCTGGCGTGCCTGCAAGGCCCGGGCACGACCTTCCTCGGCGTCACGGGTGCGTTGCTCGAGCAGATCGTTGCGCCGGCGCTCGTCCTGGGCGACAGCCAGGAACTCCTCGAGCAACTCGGCGAACACCGCGCAGTCTTCGGAAAAATCGTTGAGCAGGCGCTGGACGATACGCTCCACCCGCAGGTGCAGGCTGTCGCGCTGGCCATCGCCCTCGGTCTCCCAGCCGATGGCCGCTGCCGCGATCTCGTTGAGCAGGCGCCTGGCCGGGTGACTGGCGCGGCTGAACAGTGCCTTGTCGAGCAGGGCGACCTTGAGCAGCGGAATATGCAGGCGTCCGATCAGTGCACGCAGGCTCGGCGGCAGGTTGTCGTCGGCCTCGATGAAGACGAACAGCAGCCCGACCAGGGTGATCATGTCCTCGTCGTCGGTGCCGATGCGCCGCCGGGTGCCGCTGCGCACGCTGACCCGCAACAGCAACTGCTCGAGCTGCTGGCCGAGGTTGAAGTCGTCCGGCTCGCCAGGGGCAGGCACATAGTGCTGCAAGTGGGTGAGCAGGCGCAGCAGGTCGCCGGTGCTGATCGGCTGGGCACCACCGGCGGCCTGCAGGCGCGGGGCGACTCGGCCACGGGCCGGTGCCAGCAGGCCCTGCAACGAGGCGACGAAGGCCTGCCCGGCACTGTCTGCGCCGGCCTCGCCGACCAGCGCAGGGCTGGCCGGGGCACGCCGGGCGATGTTGCGCCGGTCTTCGGCGCGGCGGCGCGGCGCAGGTTGCAGGTCGGCCAGCACGCCGGCACTGGCCAGCAACTGGTTGGCCTCGCCGTACAACAGGTCGAGGTCGCGCAGCAGGTAGCGCTCGAACAACTTGAGCAGCACCAGCTTGACGCTGGCGCCCACGCCGAGGTTGCGCCCGGCCTCGAGAAAGTAGCCACACAGGGCCGCCGGGCCGAGCGGGTTGCGCTGCTCGTCCAGCGCCTGGTCGAGCAATGCGGCAAAGCGCAGGTTCAGTTGCTGCAGGACGAAACCGTCGCGCGACAGCACCCGGTCGACCATGCCCTGCACCGCCACCGAACGCTCCAGCGGCGAGTGCCCCTGGAGTGCGGACAACGATTCCAGAGTCTCGGCCAGGCCAATACGGGCGAAGGCCTCGTAGAAGGTGTCGAGAAAGCCACGCTCGATGCTCTTGCGCTTGAGGCGCACGTCGCGCATGGCCTCGAAATAAAGGTTCTGGTCGGCACGCCCGGTAGCCTTGTCGGCCATCTCGAACAGGGTGTCGTCGGCATTGTCGAACAGCGCCTGCAAGCCCTGGCGCAATTGCAGCGCGGCTTTGTCGCGCACCTGCAGGAGCAGCACGGGAAGGCACGGCGAGAGCGCACGCGCGCTCCGGTCGATGGCGGCCGCCAAGGGCACCACCTTGCCTTCTTTATGCATCCGGGACTCCTTGCTGGATGTAACGTTGTGCCGACGGGAAGGTACGTCAAAGCTATGACGCCAAATACTGGGCGCCATTATCAGTGAAAACTCCTACAGCTGCCAGCACGCCATGCGTTCGCCTCAACTGACCGTGAAATTCCCCCAATGCTCAGATGGCCTGACCAAAGGTCGTCGCCCCAGCGGCTGTACACGCCGCCCCCCTGCCCTATAATCGCCGGCACCTAGCTTGTGGAGCCGACCATGCCGAACCTACGCCTCGCCGACCTGACCGCCGAAATCGAAGCCAACGTGCGCCGCGCCTTGCTCGAAGACGTCGGCAATGGCGACATCACCGCCCAGCTGATCCCCGCCGAGCGCCTGGCCAAGGCCACCATCATCACCCGTGAGGATTGCGTGATTGCCGGTACCGCCTGGGTCGACGCGGTGTTTCGCCAGCTCGACCCGCGGGTGGCGGTGCACTGGCAGGTAGCCGACGGCGAGCGGGCCATGGCCAACCAGGCACTGTTCCACCTGGAAGGCCCGGCGCGCTCGCTGCTCACGGGCGAGCGCACGGCGCTGAACTTCCTGCAGATGCTCTCGGGCGTGGCCACTCGCGCGCGCTTTCTGGCCGACCTGGTCGAAGGCACCCAGGTGCACCTGCTCGACACCCGCAAGACCCTCCCGGGCCTGCGCCTGGCGCAGAAGTACGCGGTCACCTGCGGCGGTTGCCACAACCACCGCATCGGCCTGTACGACGCCTTCCTGATCAAGGAGAACCACATTGCCGCCAGCGGTGGCGTGGCCCAGGCCGTGGCGGCGGCGCACCGCATCGCCCCGGGCAAGCCGGTGGAAATCGAAGTGGAGAGTCTGGATGAGCTGCGCCAGGCACTGGCGGCCGGCGCCGATATCGTCATGCTCGACGAACTGACCCTGGATGAAATGCGCGAAGCGGTGCGCATCACCGCCGGCAAGGCCAAGCTGGAGGCCAGCGGCGGAGTGAACGAGGCCACCTTGCGGGTGATCGCCGAGACCGGTGTGGACTACATCTCCATCGGCGCGATGACCAAGGATGTGAAGGCGGTGGACCTGTCGATGCGCCTTAGCCTCTGAGATTGGCTCCAGACATGAAAAAACCGGCCAGAAGGGCCGGTTTTTTCATCGCGGGGCAAGCCTGCTGGATCAGTGCGCGGCGTTGGCCAGGCCGTCCAGGTAGCGCTCGACATCCAGGGCAGCCATGCAACCGGCGCCAGCCGAGGTGATGGCCTGGCGGTAGACGTGGTCGGCCACGTCGCCGGCGGCGAACACGCCCTCGACGTTGGTGGCGGTGGCGTTGCCTTCACGGCCGCCGTGCACGACCAGGTAGCCGTCTTTCAAGGTCAGCTGGCCTTCGAACAGCGAGGTGTTCGGGGTGTGACCGATGGCGATGAACACGCCGTCGACCTTGATCTCGTCGCTGCTGCCGTCGTTGTTCTTCAGACGCGCGCCGGTCACGCCCATGTTGTCACCCAGCACTTCGTCCAGGGTGGCGTTGAGCTTGAGCTCGATCTTGCCTTCGGCGACACGGGCGTGCAGCTTGTCGACCAGGATCTTCTCGGCACGGAAGCTGTCACGACGGTGCACCAGGGTCACCTTGCTGGCGATGTTGGCCAGGTACAGCGCCTCTTCCACGGCGGTGTTGCCACCGCCGACCACGGCGACCGGCTTGTTGCGGTAGAAGAAACCGTCGCAGGTCGCGCAGGCCGATACACCCTTGCCCATGAAGGTCTCTTCCGACGGCAGGCCCAGGTAACGGGCGCTGGCACCGGTGGCGACGATCAGTGCGTCGCAGGTGTAGGTGCCGCTGTCGCCCTGCAGGGTGAACGGCTTGTTGGCCAGGTCGACGGCGTTGATGTGGTCGAAGACGATTTCGGTCTCGAAACGCTCGGCGTGTTCCTGCATGCGCTGCATCAGGGCCGGGCCGGTCAGGCCGTGGGGATCGCCCGGCCAGTTGTCGACTTCGGTGGTGGTGGTCAGTTGGCCGCCGGCCTGCATGCCGGTGATCAGCAGCGGCTTGAGGTTGGCGCGGGCGGCATAGACCGCGGCGCTGTAACCGGCAGGGCCGGAACCGAGAATGATGACGCGCGAATGACGTACTTCAGACATGTCGAACTCCTGTCGAGCGGGCCGCACTGAGCCGGCATCAGGGTGCCGGCTGCGCCAGCTGGAATTAAAACGGACCCACGCAGCACTTGGGGAAGGCTACAACGCGTCGGTCCAGAAACGAAAAGATGAGCGCACTGTAGCGAGGCCGCAGAGATTAAGGAAATATCCTTCGACAATCCACCTTATAGGCATTCTCTATGCCGGAAAGAAACCGATAGGCATTGTGCATGCGCTTTGTTACACGCCGTTTCCCGAACACCCGATGCCTTTCGTCGACGCGCCAAACTCGGTAAGGTCAGCGCGTTTTCCTTTTGCGGAGCATCCAAGATGCAAGCCCCCGTCCTTTCCGGCCCACAGTACCTGCGCGAAGGCCTGAAACTGGTCATGAGTCCGAGCCTGCGGCTGTTCGTCGTGCTGCCCCTGGCGGTCAACCTGCTGCTGTTCTGCGGCCTGATCTACTTCGCCGGGCACCAGTTCAGCCTGTGGGTCGATGCGCTGATGCCGACCCTGCCCGAGTGGCTGGGCTTTCTCACCTACATCCTCTGGCCGCTGTTCGTCGCCCTGGTGGCGCTGATGGTGTTCTTCACCTTCACGATGCTGGCCAACGTCATCGCCGCGCCGTTCAACGGGTTTCTCGCCGAAAAAGTCGAAGTGGTGGTGCGCGGTCAGGACACCTTCCCGCCGTTCAGCTGGAGCGAGCTGATGGCCATGGTGCCGCGCACCTTCGGCCGCGAGATGCGCAAGCTGGGGTACTTCCTGCCGCGGGCCATCGGCCTGTTCGTCCTGTCGTTCATACCGGTGGTCAATGTGATCGCCGCGCCACTGTGGCTGGTGTTCGGGATCTGGATGATGGCCATCCAGTACATCGACTACCCGGCGGACAACAACAAGATGAGCTGGCAGGACATGCTCGCCTGGCTGCGTAGCAAGCGCTGGCAGTCGCTGGGCTTTGGCGGCATCACCTACCTGGCACTGATGGTACCGCTGGTGAACGTGCTGATGATGCCGGCGGCGGTGGCCGGCGCTACCTTGTTCTGGGTGCGCGAGCGCAACTGAAGCAAACAGCGCGGGTCAGGTCCACTTCCACCAGGGAGCAGACCTGGCCCGCGCTGCGAACACCGGGTCAGTGGCTCAACTGATTGGAGAACTGCCCCACCGCGTCCACCACCTTCTTCGCCCCTTCCTGGATCTCCACGATCACCCCACCGGTATCGGCGGCCAGGGCCAGCCCTTGCTCGGCCTGGCGCTTGCTGGTGTCGATGATGTCCACCGCCGCCTGGGCCAGTTGCTCGTTCTGCTGCACCACCTTGGCGATTTCCTCGGTGGCGCTGCTGGTGCGCGACGCCAACTGGCGTACTTCGTCGGCGACCACCGCGAAACCACGCCCCTGCTCGCCGGCACGGGCGGCCTCGATGGCGGCGTTGAGCGCCAGCAGGTTGGTCTGTCCGGCAATGTCGCTGATGGTCTTGATGATCGCGCCGATCACCTTGGACTGCTTGTCCAGCGCCTGGATGCCATCGGCGGCATCCTGCATCGAACCTTCCAGGCCACGCATCACCTCGACGGTCTGGGTCACCACGTCGGTGGCCTTGCGCGCACTGCTGTCGGTCTCCAGCGAGGTGGTGTAGGCGATGTCCGCGGCTTGGGACACGGCCAGTTCCTGGTTGACCTGGTCGGTGATCACCGTGGCGAACTTGACCACTTTGTAGAGCACGTCGTGGGCATCGATGATCGGGTTGTACGAGGCTTCCAGCCATACCACGCGACCATGGGCGTCAATGCGCTTGAAGCGCTCGGCGACGTATTCGCCACGGCGCAGCTTGTCCCAGAACGCCTGGTAGCCCGCCGAGTTGGCCTCCTCCGGCTCACAGAAGATACGGTGCGACTTGCCCCGCACCTGATCGAGGGTGTAGCCCATGGTCTGCAGGAAACGGTCGTTGGCGGTCAGTACCTGGCCGTCGAGGTTGAACTCGATCACCGCGGTGGAACGCATCAGCGCCTTGATCAGGCTTTCATGCTCGCGAGAGGTTTCAATGGTGCGGGTCAGGTCGCTGGAGTGCAGCGAGAAGTACTTGATCCGCCCCTCGCTGTTCTTCACTGGCTGCAGGATCGAACGCAGCCAGGCCTCCTCGCCATTGCCACGCAGCAGACGGAAAGCGCCATTGAGGTGTTCACCCCGAGTGATGGCGTTCTTCATGCGCTGGTAGAAGTCGAGCTTCTTCACGTGCGGCGGAACGATCTCCTCGATGTTGCGCCCGATCAGTTGCTCGGCGCGGTAGAGCATCTCGTTCTCGAAGTTGCCGTTGACCGACTCGATACGCCCCTGGGGGTCGAGCTGGAGCACCAGCATCTCGCTGTCGAGGCTGTTCTTCACCTGCTCGATGGACATCAACTCTTCGCGCAGTTGCTGGATTTCTTTCTTCAGTTTGCTGTTGAACATGGCCGCTCTCCGGAGCGATTTCCTTAAGTCGAATGCCTTGTCATCGGCTGCGCGGTCGGGGTTCTTGAGCGCAATACAAGGAAATATTCATCCGACCGAAAACGCCGGAAATCAGGCGTCATCCGCACGTCACAAACATGTCACATGGGCGCAACCGGGGCGGCGGAAAATTTTTTCCATGAAGACATCGTCCTTGCGCATCACCCTGGTCAGCGAAACCTTTCCACCCGAAATCAACGGCGTGGCCAATACCCTCGGTCGCCTCGGCGAAGGGCTGCGACAGCGGGGCCACCAGGTCGAGCTGGTGCGCCCGCGCCAGGCCATCGACGTGGCTGCGGGCAGCGACGACGAACTGCTGTTGTGCCGGGGCTGGCCATTGCCGGGGTACCCAGGCCTGCAGTGGGGTGAGGTGTCGATGCACAAACTGCTGCGCCGCTGGCGCCGCCAGCGCCCGGACGTGCTCTATATCGCCACCGAGGGGCCGCTGGGCTTGAGCGCCCTGCGCGCCGCCAGGCGCCTGGGCATCGCGGTGGTCAGTGGTTTCCATACCAATTTTCCGCAATATTCCGGGCAATACGGCCTGGGGTGGTTCACCCGCCTGCTCACCCATTACCTGCGTTGGTTCCACCGGCGTACCGCGATCACCCTGGTGCCCAGTGCCAGCCAGCGCCTGGAGCTGGAGCGCCGTGGCTTCGAACGGCTGGGGCTGATGGCCCGTGGCGTGGATGCCGGCCTGTTCAACCCGGCGCGGCGCAACCAGGCATTGCGTGAGCAATGGGGCCTGGGCGTGGACGATATCGCCGTGCTGCATGTGGGACGCCTGGCGGCCGAGAAAAACCTGGCCCTGTTGCGTCCCTGCCTGGAATCCCTGCGCCAACGTTATCCACAGCAGCGTCTGCGCCTGGTGATCGTCGGCGACGGCCCGGCCCGCGCACAGCTCGAGCAGCAACTGCCCGATGCCGTGTTCTGCGGGGCGCAGCGCGGCGAGGTACTGGCCGAGCACTATGCCAGCGGCGACCTGTTCCTGTTCCCCAGCCTCACCGAGACCTTCGGCAATGTGGTGCTCGAAGCCATGGCCTCAGGGCTGGCGGTGGTCGCCTACGACGAGGCCGCCGCCGCCCAGCATATCCGGCATGGCCACAGCGGCGCCCTGGCCATGCCGGGGGACCCGCCAGCGTTCATCGACGCGGCCTGCTGGTTGCTGGAAGAAAGCGAGACCCTGCGCCGGGTGCGCCTGAATGCCCGTCAGCACGCCAGCCGCCAAGGCTGGCCGGCAATCGTCGAGCAGTTCGAAGGTTTTCTGCGTGGCGCTTGCCAGGACCGTGCCTGCGAAGCGCCGGCGCTCGAAACCCTGGCAATCAAGCCAGGCTCATCAGTGCCTCGCGGCTGAACGGCAGCACATCGCCCTCACGTCCCTCGCGCACCTTCTGCGCCCATTGCGCATCCACCAGCAGCGCACGCCCTACCGCCACCAGGTCGAACTCCTCATCCGCCAGGCGGCGCAACAGGCCTTCGAGGCTGGCCGGCCTGGCTACCTTGTCGGTATCGACCATGAACTGCAGGAACTCACCGTCCAGGCCGACGCTGCCTACGGTGATGGTCGGCTTGCCTGTGAGCCGACGGGTCCAACCGGCCAGGTTGAGGTCGCTGCCTTCGAACTCCGGCTCCCAGAAGCGTCGGGTGGAACAGTGGAAGATATCCACACCGGCGTCTGCCAGCGGCTGGAGGAACGCCGCCAGCGCTTCGGGCGTTTCCACCAGGCGAGCGTTGTAGTCCTGCTGCTTCCACTGCGAGAAACGCAGGATGATCGGAAAATCAGGGCCGACCGCGGCACGCACGGCCTGGATCAGCTCGATGGCGAAACGCGAGCGACCGGCCAGGTCGCCGCCATACTCGTCGTCGCGACGGTTGCTGGCCGCCCAGAAGAACTGGTCGATCAGGTAGCCGTGGGCGCCGTGGATCTCCACGCCGTCCATGCCGATGGCCTGGGCATCGCGGGCGGCCTGGACGAAGGCGGCGATCACGTCGCGGATATCGTCGCGACTCATGCCATGGACCACGACCTGGCCGTCCTTCTCCTTGGCGCTCGGACCATGGCCAGGGACGCTGGGGTCAGGCTCGGTGCCCAGGCGGCGCACACTACCCACGTGCCACAGCTGCGGCACGATGCGCCCACCTTCGCCATGCACGGCCTCGACCACCCGTTTCCAGCCGGCCAGCGCGTCCTCGCCATGGAAGCGCGGCACATTGGGGTAGCCATTGGCGGCTTTGTGCCCGACCGTGGTGCCTTCGCTGATGATCAGCCCGACACCAGCGGCGGCGCGGCGCCGGTAATACTCGACCACGCCGTCATGAGGTACGCCACCGGGGCAGAAGGTACGGGTCATCGGTGCCATGACCACCCGCGTCGGCAGGTCAAGGGAGCCAAGGGTGAAGGGCTGGAACAGAAGGTTGCTGGACATGCGGCGCTCTCGACGGGACAAGGAAATGCGCCTGAGCGTAGAGGGAGCCCACGGATGGGCACAGCATCATTGATTGGAGTGATTGAACAGTATCGCGAGGGCTGCAGGGGGCTGCTGCGCAGCCCGTCGCGACACGAGGTCGCTCCTGCAGAGGGCGCTGTCAGGCCAGGGCCTTCTCGATAGCCTGGACCACGCTGGGATCGTCCGGCGCGGTGCGCGGTGCGAAGCGCGCCAGCACACGACCGTCCTTGCCGACCAGGAACTTCTCGAAGTTCCAGGTGATATCGCCGGGGAACTCGGCGCCCTCGCCCGCCAGCAGGCGGTACAACGAATGGCGCTGCGGCCCGTTGACCTCGAGCTTGGCCCCCAACGGGAAGCTGACGCCGTAGTTGAGGTTGCAGAAGTCCTGGATCTCCTGCGCGCTACCTGGCTCCTGGCCGGCGAACTGGTTGCAGGGCAGGCCGAGTACGTTGAAACCCTGGCCCTTGTACTGCTGGTACAGGTTCTCCAGCGCAGCGTATTGCGGTGTCAGGCCACACTTGGAGGCGACATTGACCACCAGCACCACCTGGCCCTTGTACGGTGCGAGGGGCAGGTCCCCGCCGTCCAGCGCCTTCAATGTCAGGTCGTGAAATGCACTCATGTTGTTTCCCCTCTCAGTTCCCGGTTGCCGCAAGGGCGAATTGCGCCCACTAAAAAGGCGCGCGGTCAAACCGTCCACCCTCCCGAAGAGGGCTGGTCCGGCTTGCCCGAGCGCCTGGCGACTCTCTGAGCTTAGCGCAGAAAATCAGTGGTGATGGCCACCTTCACCGTGGATGTGACGGTGAGCGATTTCTTCTTCGCTGGCATCACGCACGTCGACGACCTTGACCTTGAAGTTCAGGCGCTGGCCAGCCAGCGGGTGGTTGCCGTCGACGGTCACGTCGTCGCCGTCGATGTCGCGGATGGTGACGATCTGCATCTGGCCGTCCGGCGCCGAAGCGTGGAACTGCATGCCGACTTCCAGTTGGTCGACACCTTCGAACATCTTGCTGCTCAGGGTGCTGACCAGTTCGGCGGAGTATTCGCCGTAGGCATCTTCCGGTTCGATGGCAACGGTCAGTTCATCACCGGCCTGCTTGCCTTCCAGGGCTTTTTCCAGGCCTGGGATGATGTTGGCGGCACCGTGCAGATAGACCAGCGGCGCACCACCGGCGGAGCTGTCGATGACCTCCCCGGCGTCGTTGGTCAGGGTATAGTCGATGGAGACAGCCTTGTTGGCGGCGATCAGCATGGGGCGGGACCTTTTGCAAAAGAATGTAGAACGCACAAGTGTAACCAACGCACCGCGCGATTGCGAACGCGCGGCGGAGGATGGACGGCCCATCAGTCGGATCAGCGGCTTCCACCAGGACGACGAGGGGCACTGGGTGGTCGAGCTGTCGTGCGGGCACACCCAGCACCTGCGCCACCAACCGCCCTGGCAGGCCAGGCCCTGGGTACTCGACCCTGACGAGCGCGCGCGACGGATTGGCCAGCCCTTCGCCTGTGGCTGGTGCGCCCAGGGTGCGGTTAGCGATACCCTTGGCCGCTGAATTTTCTTGCACCGCTTATTTCGAGAAGCACGCATGCAGACATTTTTCATCGCGCCGACCGACTTCGGTGTCGGCCTGACCTCCATCAGCCTCGGGCTGATCCGCACCCTGGAACGCGCCGGCCTGAAGGTCGGCTTCTTCAAGCCGATCGCCCAGCCGCATCCCGGTGACACCGGCCCCGAACGCTCCAGCGAACTGGTGGCGCGCACCCATGGCATCAAGCCACCGACGCCGCTGAGCCTGGGCCAGGTCGAACGCATGCTCGGCGACGGCCAACTGGACGAACTGCTCGAAGAAATCATCCGCCTCTACCAACAGGCCTGCATCGGCAAGGACGTGGTGGTGGTCGAAGGCATGGTGCCGACCCGCCACGCCAGCTACGCGGCGCGGGTCAACCTGCACCTGGCCAAGAGCCTGGATGCCGAGGTGATCCTGGTATCGGCTGCGGAAAACGAAGCGCTCGCCGAGCTGTCCGACCGCGTCGAGCTGCAGGCCCAGCTGTACGGTGGGCCACGCGATCCGAAAGTGCTGGGGGTGATCCTCAACAAGGTGCGCGCCGACGAGCCCATGGCCGATTTCGCCATACGCCTGCGCGAACACTCGCCACTGCTGCGTGGCAATGACTTCCGCCTGCTCGGCTGCATCCCCTACCAGCCTGACCTCAACGCGCCGCGCACCCGCGACGTGGCCGAACTGCTCGGCGCCCAGGTGCTCAACGCCGGCGACTATGAACAGCGGCGCATGAACAAGATCATCATCTGCGCGCGCACCGTGGCCAACACCGTGCCGCTGCTCACTTCCGGCACCCTGGTGGTGACCCCCGGCGATCGCGACGACATCATCCTCGCCGTGAGCCTGGCGGCAATCAACGGCGTACCGCTGGCCGGCCTGCTGCTGACCAGCGACAGCAAGCCCGACCCACGCATCCTCGAACTATGCCGTGGCGCGCTGCAGGCTGGCCTGCCGATCCTGTCGGTCAGCACCGGCTCCTACGACACCGCCAACCAGCTCAACTCGTTGAACCGCGAGATCCCGGTGGACGACCGCGAACGGGCCGAGTTCATCACCGACTTCGTCGCCAGCCATCTCGACGCCGCCTGGCTGCATCAGCGCTGTGGCACGCCACGGGAACTGCGCCTGTCGCCGGCGGTGTTCCGCTACCAGCTGATCCAGCGCGCCCAGCAGGCCAACAAGCGCATCGTCCTGCCCGAAGGCGCGCAACCCTTGCTGGTGCAGGCCGCCGCCCTGTGCCAGGCGCGAGGGATCGCCCGCTGCGTGCTGCTGGCCAAGCCCGAGGAGGTCGAGGCTGTAGCCCGCGCCCAGGGCATCAGCCTGCCGCCGGATCTCGAAGTGCTCGACCCCGAGATCATCCGTGGCCGCTACGTCGAACCCATGGTCGAGTTGCGCCGCAGCAAGAATCTCAATGCGCCGATGGCCGAACAGCAACTGGAAGACCCGGTGGTGATCGCCACCGTGATGCTCGCCCTCGGCGAAGTCGACGGCCTGGTCTCGGGGCTGGTGCACTCGACCGCCAACACCATTCGGCCGGCCTTGCAGTTGATCAAGACCGCGCCCGGCAGCAGCCTGGTGTCCTCGGTGTTCTTCATGCTGTTCCCCGACCAGGTGCTGGTCTACGGCGACTGCGTGATGAACCCTCATCCCAGCGCTGCGGAACTGGCGGAAATCGCCCGGCAGAGCGCCGAGTCGGCCGAAGCGTTCGGCATTGCGCCACGGGTGGCGATGCTCAGCTACTCCAGTGACTCGAGCGCCAGCGACGAGGAAGTGGAAAAGGTTCGCGAGGCCACGCGCCTGGCCCAGCAGGCCGAACACGCCTTGCTGATCGACGGGCCGTTGCAGTACGACGCCGCCGCCAACCCGGAGATCGCCCGCCAGCTGGCGCCGTCGAGCCCGGTGGCCGGACGCGCCACGGTGTTCGTGTTCCCCGACCTGAACACCGGCAACACCACCCACAAGGCCGTCCAGCGCAGCGCCGACTGCGTCAGCCTGGGGCCGATGCTGCAAGGCCTGCGCAAGCCGGTCAACGACCTGCCGCGCGGCGCGCAGGTGGACGATATCGTCCACACCATCGCCCTGACCGCGATCCAGGCCAGCCACGTGCACTGAGCCCTGCACGAACAGTCTTGTGGGAACGGGCTTGCCCCGCGATGGATGGGCCTGCTTCTCGTACAAGCCCTGGAACGCAACGCGGGGCAGGCCGCTCCCCCGTTGATCGGTGGAAGCGGCCTGCCCCGCGTCGATTTCAGCCCCGTGGGTTACGGATACTGCTGCACGGTGCCTTGCTGGTCATACTGCTGACCCGGGATCGGCTTGAGGTTGACCTCCACCCGGCGGTTCTGCGCACGGCCGTTGGCGTCGGCGTTGCTGGCGATCGGCTGGTCAGGGCCCAGGCCACGCACGCTGACGCGCGATGGATCAACGCCCTGCGAGGTCAGGTAGGTGCTCACCGCCTGGGCGCGGCGCTGCGACAGGTCCATGTTGTGCTGGCGGCTGCCAGTGCTGTCGGTGAAGCCGACCACTTCGATGGTGTTCTGGTTGAACTGCTTGAACGAACCGGCCAGGTTGTTCAGCGGTGCATAGAAGCTTGGGGAGATGTTCGCCGAGTCGGTGGCGAAGGTGATGTTGCCTGGCATGATCAGCTTGATCTGGTCGCCCTGGCGCTGAACCTCGACCCCGGTGTTGGCCATCTTGGCACGCAGTTCGGCTTCCTGCTTGTCGGCGTAGTAGCCATAGCCTGCGGCGGCGGCGCCCACAGCGGCGGCGCCGATCAACGCACCCTTGCCGCGGTTGTTGTGGTCGATGGCAGCACCGGCGATGGCGCCGGCCAGCGCACCCAGGCCGCCGTACTTGGCGGTCTTGCTCATCCCGCCGGAATCCTGCGCCTGGCCATCATACGGGTTGGGGCTGGCACAGCCGGACATCAGCGCGGCGGCGGTTGCGACGATAATCAGACGACGCATGGTGAACATGGACAAGCTCCTACTGAAATTTCATAAGTGCTGCAGATCATATGCGGATCTGCGTCCGAGTTGGATTGCAAGGAACCGGAAAGATTCCATGAAACTTCAGGCACGCACGAAAGGATTCTCGCGCATCTCCTCGCCGAGGCGGGTTTCCGGGCCATGTCCGGTCACCACGACAGCCTCTTCATCCAGCCGGTACAGCCGCTCCTTGATGGAACGAACGATAGCTCGCTGATCGCCCCCCCACAAATCGGTACGGCCGACACCCCGGCGGAACAGGGTGTCACCAGCGATCAACAGCTTGTGCTCGGCAAACCAGAAGCTCATCGATCCCGGGCTGTGCCCCGGGGTGTGCAGCGCCACGCCGCAGCCACAGGCCAGCTCCTCGTCATCGTTCAACCAACGGTCCGGCGCCGGTACCGGCGCATAAGGCATGCCGAACATCTGGCACTGCATCTCCAGGTTGTCCCACAGCGGCTGGTCATCCTTGTGCAGGTGCAAGGTCGCGCCGGTCAGCTCTTTGAGCCGGCCTGAGGCGAGGAAATGATCGAAATGGGCATGGGTGTGGATGATGCTCACCAGGGTCAGGCCATGGTGTTGCAAACGGGCGAGGATCTTCTGCTCGTCGCCACCCGGATCGACGACGATCGCCTTCTTGCTCAGCGGATCGCCGATCAGCGTGCAGTTGCATTGCAGGGGGCCGACGGGAAAGGTTTCGCGGATAAGGGCGGTGGACGGTGGGTTCATCTTGAGGCTCGAGTGAATGCGTACCCGCCCATCAGACCATTACCCGCCCGTTCAAGGAAGATACAAACGGAACAACCCGCCACCCAGTGCCCCGCCATTGGCGATCTCGATGCGTCCGCGCACGCCATTGCGCTCGTGCAGCGCGGCGATCCGCGCGGCGAAGTACAGACCCAGCCCGGTGCTGCCGCTCTGCTGGTCGATCCCCTGCACGTAGTCGTTCTGGCGCTCGAGCATGCGCTGTGGATAACCGGCGCCATCATCGTTGACACTGATGACCAACTGCTCGCCCTGCTCCTCGATGCTGATCAGCAAGGCATGGCCGGCATAGCGGATGGCATTGGTGAGCACGTTGGCGACCACCGAGGCGACCAGCTCACGGTCGAAGAATCCCAGCGGGCTTTCGGTTTCGATCCGCCAGGTGGCGAGGATGTCGCGGTGCTTGATCACCTCTTCCTGAGCCGCGAGCTGGGCTTCGATGAAGTCGTCCAGTTCATGGTAGTCGGGGCAGATCGGCAATTGGTTGACGCCCAGTTTGTACAGGCCCAGCAATTGCACCAGCATGCCGTTCAGATGGCTGAGCTCGTGCTCCATCACCCCTTGTTCGGTACCGACGCGCCACTCTTCGGGCAGGCGCGCCAGCCACTGGTTGTGGGCCTGGATCAGGGCCGACAGGGAGTTCTTCAGGTCGTGCACGGTGGAGGCGATCACCGTGGAGAAATCCAGCCCCTGGTTGTCCTGATTCATGCGCCAAAGACCCGGATGTGCAGTTTGCGGTAACGGTCGTAGCGACTGTCGCTGGCGGGAATACCGGCCACGCTGGTGAGGCAGTTGCGACATTCCTGCATGACCTCTGCCGAGGGCGTCTCGCCGCCGATGCGCAACAGCGCCTGGGCGGTATTCAAGGCGATGCTGATGTTCTTCGGCTGCAGCGACAGTGCCTTGCGGAACATGCCCAGCGCCTCGTTGAGCTGGCCGCCCTGATAGCTGCGCACGCCCTGGCGATTGAGGTCCACCGCCTCGGTCACGGCGCCGAGCACGGCAGGGTCGTCGGTCAGCTTGGCCACGCTCTGCATGACCTTGGGGTCGTCGCCGTAGGTTTCCACGCAGCCCTTGAGGATCGAAGTACCCGCCGCGTCCTGGCCGAGCATCTGCAACTGCTTGGCCACGGTCAGCGCCGCCTCGACCGAGAAGAACTGCTCCATCTTTTCCAGGCGTTGCATGGCCTGCTCGGTCAGCTTGGCCGCCGTGTCGGGATCGCCGGCCTGCTGCAGGCTGGCGGCCTTCATCAGGCGGGCCCGGACCTGCAGTCCCTGGTCGTCGACGTTCTCCTTGGCCACTTCACTGAGCACCGCGTTGATCTCGACCCGGGTGCGGGCATCGAGGCCATTGCCGGTGTTCTTGTTCATCAGCGCCTGGGCCAGGCCGAGGTTGCTTTCGGCATCCTTGTAGCGTGAGCTCTGCCCCTGGTTCACCGCATGGCGATAAGCCTTGGAAGCACTTTCGAAATCGGCATTGTCCAGGGCCAGCTTGCCCAGCGCCGCCTGGCGGCGCACAGCCAGTGGCGACAGGCGCACGGCTTCTTCGAGCATGTGCTGGGCACGGCGGTTTTCCCCCTGGGCCACCAGCACCTCGGCCATGCCATCGTACAGGTTGGGCATGATCGGAAACGCCTTGAGCGCCTGCTCGTAGACGCCCTGGGCCTGGGCGTTCTGGCCACGCTTGTGCAACAGGCTGCCAAGCGCGGCATAGACCCACGGCTGCGGACGGCTGGCGAGGATGTTCTTGAGAAACTTCTCCAATTCGTCGAAACGATTGAGGTCGCGCAAGGCATCGGCGCGGTAGCGCAGGCACAGGGGCGCAAAGCGCGGGTCTTTCTTGCACAGCTCGGCACAAGCCGCGAGCACCTCGGCCGGACGGCCACGATCGAGGGCCTGCAGGATAGGCTTGAGCAGTGTCTTGCGCTGCACCAGTTTTTCCAGGCGCTGGGCCAGGCCGACCCGGTTGAACGGTTTGGTCAGGTAGGCGTCGGGCTCATGCTCGATGGCGCTGAGGACGATTGCCTGGCTGCTCTCGGCCGTGACCATGATGAACACGCACTCATGGCTGATCAGCTTGTCGATGATCAGGTCTTCGAGCACCTGCTGGCCGTTCTTCTTGCCGTCACCCAGGTGGAAGTCCTGAAGGATGAAGTCGTAACGCTTCTGCCCACACATACGCAGGGCCTGCTCGCCACTGTCGGCGGTGTCCACGTCACGCACGCCCAGTTCACGGAGCATGGAGCGGGTCGACGTCCGGAAGTCGGTGAAGTCGTCGACGATCAGAAAGCTTTTTTGCCCGTACTGCAGCATCAACACGACCTGTATTGGAAGAAGAGGGAGAGTGGCGCGTGGCGATGCAAACCGCCGAAATGTGTATCGGCAGCGGGTCGGGAAAGATGAGCCCGGATAAACGGCGCCTTGGCAATAGCCAAAGGCCACTATCTTAGCGCCCCGTCATGCCTCAGGCCAGCAAGCCCAGGGACTTGGCCCTGGCCACGGCCTGGGTGCGGCGCTCGACGCCGAGCTTGCTGTTGATATGGCTGGCGTGGGTCTTGACCGTGTGCAGGGAAATGAACAGGCGCTCGCTGATCTGCTGGTTCGAACAGCCCTGAGCGATCAGTTCCAGTACCGCCAGCTCACGGCCACTCAATGCCTCGGTGCTGGCCCCTGGCGTGGCCGGTATCTCTGGCAGGAGCGCCAGCAGTTCGGCATGCACTGGGCAGGCGGCGCGTACGCCCAGTTGCTCGCGCAGCCAGTGCGGCTGCTCGCCGATCAAGCGCTGGAACGCCTGCAACGCGCCGCCTTGGGCAGCCTCGAGCGCCTGCCCCAGCAACCGGACGGCCTGCGCCTCCTGCCCTTCGGCCAGCAGCAAGGCGATCAACTGGCACAGTGCGCTCACCACCAGGGTCATGCCGCCACTGGCCTGACCGCGCTCGACCAGTGCATACAAGCGTGACTCGGCATCCTTTGCCCGCGCCAGTACCCGCTCGAGCAGGGCCTGTTGCAGTTCGATATGCAACGGCAGCAAGGGATGGAATTCCGGCGCCGCCGCAGGTTGCTCGCCGCCATAGGTCTGCCCCAGGCGCAACAGCCAGGACTCGGCCAGGTCGGTACGCCCCTGGGCCAGCCACAGCTCGCATTTCACCAGGGTGATCATGGCCAGGTAGAAGATCGGCGGTACATCCCAGATATGCATCAGCCGCTCGACCTCGGCCAGTTCGGCGAACGCTTCGGCAAAGCGCCCCTCGCGCCCGTCGAGCGAAGCGATCACGCAGTGCCCGATCAACACACTGATGTCGCGACAGCTGCGCGCCTCGCTCAGGCCTGCACGCAAGCGGGTGCGCCCCAAGGTGGGTTGCAGGCTGGCGACCAGCAGATAGCCCTCGTAGAGGGTCAAGCGTGCGCGCACGGCATACAGCCGTTGGCTCGACAGCCCCTGAAGGCGCTGCAACCCCTGGCGTACCTCGTCCAGCGCTCTGAACACTTCGCCGCGGGCATGCAGCACCCTGGCCCGATCGTAATGCGCCAGGGCTTCGAACAACGGGTTGCCGACGCGCTGGGCCAACTCCAGGGCCTCGCGGTTCCAGCCGCGCGCGCGCCAGAAATCGCCATCGGCGATGGCCAGGTTCGACAAGGTCGACAGGCACACCAGGCGCTGCCCGTAGCGCTTGCATGGCAGGCTCTGCAGCGCCTCGCTGCAGTAGGCCAGCGTACGCTCCCGGTCGCCCCGGCCACGGGCGATGACACCACTGAGCGCGAGCCACTGGGCCAGCATCGACTTCTGCGCGGTGGCCGAGGGCGCCGGCAGGAAACGGCTCAGGTGCGACGCCAGTTCCTCGGCGGCGTCCAGCTGGCAGGCCAGGCCCAGCGCCCAGCTATACAGGACGATCAGTCGCGGCGTGCTGATCAGCAGGCTGTCGGGCAAGTCCATTTTCCAGCGCAGCAGCATGCCGACGTTCTGCTCGGCCAACAATTGTTCTTCCGACAGGCTTTGTACCAGGTCGGCCGCGACATCCAGATGGCCCGCGCGCAAGGCCTGTTCCACCGCCTCGTCCAGCAGGCCCTGCCCTTCGAACCAACGGCAGGCCCGCAAGTGCAGATCGGCCAGAGCCCCGGCCTGGCGGCTGCGCAACAGGTCGGAGAACAGGTGGTGATAGCGGAACCAGCGCCCATGTTCGTCCAACGGCACCAGGAACACCTGGTGGGCCTGCAGGTAACGCAGGACCTCGGCGCTGTCCTGGCGTTCTCGCAAGGCATCGCACAGTTCGGCGCAGAAACGCTCCTGGCAGGCGGTGTCGTAAAGGAAGGCCTGCACCGGCGCCGGCAGGATGTCGATGACCTCTTCGAGCAGGTAGTCACGGATCAGCCCCTCGCCGCCGTGCAACGCCTGGGGCAAAGCATGCTCGTCACCCGACTCGCTGGCGGCCAGCTGCCAGAAGCGCAGGCCAGCGACCCAGCCATCGCTACGCTGGATCAGGTTGTCGAGGGCCTGACCCCTGAGCCCCGCAGGCTGGCGACCGACCACCGCAAGGGCTTCGTCGGGGGTCAGGCGCAGGTCCTGCTCATTGAGTTCGGTCAGCTGACGGGACAGGCGCAGCCGCGCCAGGTGCCAGTCCGGCCGCTGGCGACTGGTCACCAGCAGCAGCAGGCCCGGCGGCAGATGATTGAGGAAGAACTGCAGGCAACGATCGAGGACCGGTCCTTGCGCGAGGTGGTAGTCATCCAGCACCAGCAATACGGGCGTGTCGGGCTGCAGATAGAGCGCGAGCTCGTCGAGCAGGCCATCGAGCCACTCCTCATAGGCGAAGGGCTGATGGCGCTGACGCATTTTCAGCAACCCCAGCGCCTGGCCACCAAGGGCCGGGCAGAATTGCTGAAGGCCTTCGAGCAAGCGCTCGAGGAAACGGCCAGGATCCGCATCACGCTGGCTCAACCCCAGCCAGAGACTACGCCAGTGGCTGGGCAGCTCCTGGCAGAATTCGATGGCAAGCGAACTCTTGCCAAACCCTGCCGGCGCATTCACCAGCAGCAACCTCCCCGGCAGTCCTGCCAGCAGGCGCTGGCACAGGCGAGCCCTGGGAACGTGGGCGTCAGGCAGGGGTGGCCGGAAGAAACGCCCGTCCAGCAAGCCCAAGGCCTGGCTGGCGACTCCATGCGTACGGGACAGGTCTGTCATGGCCGGCTCGTTCTGATTGGAAGTTTTGCGGCGGTACGGATTGTTGCGAGACTAGCGGCAAACGCTACGCATTTGAAGATGATGTCCGCGCTTTGCGCAAAAAGACTACGACAAAAAGAAACAACGCCGACGAGCATCAACCATACGGATAGGTCGATATCACCCAGTCCGCCAGAAGAATAACCGCCTGAACAGAAACGCCCCGGCAAGCCGGGGCGTTCTGGGGGATCACACGGAGTGGACGTTGCTCAGCTCAACGAACGCCAGTCTGGCGCAAGGCTGCCGGCTGGAACTCGGCCTTGCTGGCGCTGAAGCCAAAGTTGTAGGCGCTCTTTTCTTCGTTCTTCATGCCCAGTGCCAGGTAGCGCCCCGACTGCAGGTCGTAGATCGCTTCAAGGGTGTACCACGGCACCTGCACGTTGTAGTACGGCTGGGCGTGAGCCTCGGACACGCGCCACAGCTGGTTGCGACCGTCGTACTGATCGATCACTGCGGCTTGCCAGGTGTCCTCGTCGATATAGAAGTCACGCTTGGCGTAGATGTGCCGCTGACCGGGCTTGAGCGTCGCGACCACGTGCCAGACACGGCGCAGTTCGTATCGGGTCAGGTCCTGGTTGATGTGGCCGGCCTTGATGATGTCGGCGTACTTGAGTTTCGGATCGTCGAGCTTGTAGGCGTTGGAGGCGATGTACATCTCCTTCTTGCCTTCGAGCTTCCAGTCATAGCGATCCGGAGCGCCGTTGTACATGTCGAGGTTGTCGGAGGTACGCAGGCCATCGGCGGCAGTACCCGGGCCATCGTAGGACACTTGTGGCGCCTGGCGCACGCGGCGCTGGCCGGCGTTGTAGATCCACGCCTTGCGCGGCTCCTTGACCTGGTCGAGGGTTTCGTGGACCAGCAGGACGGTACCGGCCAGGCGCGCCGGGGCGGTCACTTCCTGCTTGAAATAGAACAGGATGTTGCCCGGATTGCTCGGGTCGTAGTCCTTCATCTTGTCGCGGAAGACGAACTGGTCCTGGAAGTACACCAGGCTGTACGAGCCGTTCTGCTGCGGGGTGGCCTGGGTCACCAGGCGGGTCACGCTGCCGCCACGGTAGCGGGTGATGTGGTTCCAGATCACTTCCAGACCGTCCTTGGGAATCGGGAACGGAATGGCCGTGCGGAAGTTCTCCAGGCCGTTGCCACCGGCGACCAGCGTGGTCTTGGTGGCGTTTTCCCTGATCGCGGCAAAGACGTCGTCCGGCACGGTGGCGCCGCGGTGGGTCTTGTACACCGGGAGTTTGTAGCTGTCCGGATAGCGCTTGAGCATCGCCAGCTGACCCGGCGAGAGCTTGTCCTTGTACTGCTCGGCGTTTTGCGCGGTGATGGTGAACAGTGGTTTCTCGCTGCCGTAGGGATCGGACAGGAAACCCTTGCTGTCGACGCTGCCGGCAGACTTCGACAGCGGCTCCCACGGCCCGATCGAGCCATCGGCGTTGCCAGCCTTCTCCGCGCCCATCGGCGTCAGGGTCGAGCCCAGCTTGGCCGCCTGGTCGGCGGAAACCGCCGCCATGACGCTGGTCGCCAGCAGGGACATGCCCAGTACACCGGCTTGCAGCAGACGTGAGGTCATTTTCATTCTGTTGTCGTCCTGGATCTGAGTGCTTAGAAGTTCACGCCGAAGCTGAGGGCGACGAAGTCGCGATCATCCACGGTGGTGTACTTGCCGTCGAAGAAGTTGGTGTACGACAGGCTCGCCGTGTAGGTGTTCTGGTACTCGGCATCCAGGCCCAGGCTGATCGCCTTGCGGCCTTCCTCGAAGTTGCCACCGGGGCCCGGCGAGTAACCGGAGACGTCGTGGGACCAGGCCACGCTCGGGCGCAGGTTCACGCCGGCGAAGACGTTGTTGTAGTCCCAGATGGCCCGAACGCGATAACCCCAGGAGTCGGTGGTGGTGAAGCCGTCGTTCTCGCAGTAACGGGAAAGGTTGTTCTGATCGACACCCGCCAGGGTGGTGGCGTTGAGGGTCTGGCAATTGCCATTGGGCAGCGGCCCCGGACCATAGACCGGATCACGCCCGTAGCGCGCCTTGGAACTGCTTTCCAGCCCACCCACGTGCGTCCAGCCCACCTCGCCCACCATGGTCAGGCGCTCGGCACCCATCACCTGGTCGAAGAAGTGGGTGAAGGTGGTCTGCAGCTGGGTAATTTCCTTGCGCCGGTAGCCGGGCTGGTCAGTGTCCGGGGTGCCCTTCAGGACCGACGTATTGGGATCGAGCGGCGTCAGGCCCGAATACAGGATATCGGTGGTATTCAACTGCACCGGGGCGTTCGGCCGGTAGCTGATCTCGCCGCTCCAGGCCGTGCCGGTAGGCAGGGTGGTGGAGAAACTCAGGCCATACAGGCGAATATCCTCGGGATACTCCACGTAGTAGCTGGAGTTGCCCGCCACATACAACGGCATGAGCTGCTTGAGCAGGGCAGGACTGATCGCGCCACCCGGCACACCCGCCCTGGCAAGGGCTGTAGCGAGGTTGGTGGGGTTGTAGAACCGGGCATTGGCACCGCGGCCACTGAAGATCGGCGCACGGCTGTGATAGTTCATGAAGTAGCCACCGAACTCGGTGTTCAGCGGTTCGTACATGTAGCGCAAGGCCACCCCGAACTGGCCACTGTCCCGGGCATCGCGATCGGCGCCGCGGCGCACGATCACGCCTTCGTCAGGCGAGCCCCAGCTCACCCCCTGGCTGGTCAGTGCCCGCATGGTCGGCGCGGCGATCGGCCCCAGCCGTCCCGCGACAGCCGACTGCTTGGCGAGCACCGCCAGGTTGTTGTTGCAACCGTCGGCGATCACGTCAGGTTGCGAGAAGAAGGTACCGCAGTTGTCGACGACGGTCTGGTCCCACTCAAGCTGGTAGAACCCCTCTGCCGTCAGGTTGTCGGTCAGGCTCTGCGACAGGTAGAACATGTTGACGGGGATCAGGCCTTCCTTGATCTCCGCACCCGGGCGACGGAACGCCGACACGTCGATGGGGTTGATGGCGTTGATGCCGCCACCGATGAAGGTACTTTCACCCCAGCTCACCACCTGCTTGCCCAGGCGCACGGTGCCGGGCAGGTCGCTGATCGAGTAGTTGTGGTAGACGAAGGCATCGAGCAGTTCGGCGCCCGAGGACTTCGCGCCCTCCTTGCGTCCCGAATCGCTGATGTCCTTGAACGGGCGGTGTTCATCCTTGAGCTCGAAGTCATACCAGTACTTGCCGCGCACGAATACGCCGGTATCTCCGTACTTGAGTTCGAGGTCATGGATGCCCTTGAAGATCTTCGAGAAGGTCTCGCCTTTCTTGAAGTTCAGGTGGCCATCGTCGGAGGTCTGCGACAACCCTCTGCCGCCGTTGTTGGCACCGATGAGGTTCTTGTTGGGATTGGCCGTCGACCAGCTGGCGCCAACGGAGAGCGACGAGTCGAACTGGCCTTCGATTTCCCCGATATTGAAGCTGACAGCGAAAGCAGGACTTGCGAGCGTAGAAGCGAGGCTGACGGCCAGGGGCAGTCGTGCCCGGCGCCAGAACGGGTTTGCAGATGTCATCGACGCTACTCCATGTACTTTATTGTTATGGCAGTGAGTCCTTCCAGAAACGGCCCGGGCACTCGGCGAAGCAGGCCCCTGCCCAGGACATCGCCCTTGACGTGCGACGCCCTCCCCCATTCCTGAAAATTCCCTGGCCCGACTATAGCCACCGGTCACAGGTGCTTGATCCCTCGAAAGTGTGATTTATGCCAGGCACCGGCGACGGGCCCCTGGTGGCGGGCCTGAATCCGAGGCCGTCGGGAAGCATGGCCTATATTTTTTCTTTTACAAGGCACGGATGGCTCTAGCTTGCGGGCCGAGCACATCTGCGCCCGGCCCTGGAAAAGGCTAGAGAGTGGAGAGGAAGCCGCTACCACTGGCCTGCCATTGGCTGATGTCCAGGCGGATGCGCTTCTTGTCGAGCTTGCCGACACTGGTCTTGGGAATTTCAGTAACAATGGCGATCTGGCTGGGAATCGCCCACTTGTTGATGTGTCCTTGCTCGACGAAGGGCTTGAGATGCTCCTTCAAGATGCGGGCGTCGATGGCCTGTCCCTCCCGCACCACCAGCAACGCGAACGGACGCTCGCCCCATTGCGGATCAGGCACGCCGACCACCGCGACCTCGCGCACCGCCGGGTGACGACTGACCAGGTCCTCCAGATCGAGCGAGGAGATCCATTCGCCTCCGGTCTTGATCACATCCTTGATCCGGTCGCGGATGTCGATGAAGCCCATGCCGTCCAGGGTCGCGACGTCACCGGTATGCAACCAGCCACCCTGCCACAGCTCCTCGCTCTTTTCCGGCTCATTGAAGTAGCCCATGGTCAACCAGGGCGCGCGCAACACCAGCTCGCCCTGGGTTTCGCCATCGGCCGGCAGGAAGCGGCCATTGCCATCGACGATGGCGGCCTCGACCAGCGGCACGGGCACGCCGGCCTTGATCCGGTAGCTGATGCGCTCGTCCTCGCTGCCGGCCTGCAGCTCATCGTTCAGGTGCGCGGCGCTGATCAACGGGCAGGTCTCGGACATGCCGTAGGCGGCCGTGAGCTGCACGCCACGGGCCAGCGCCGCCTCGTACAGCGCGCGGTTGAGCGCGCTGCCGCCGATGATGATCTTCCAGCCGCCGAAATCCTGGCCGGCGGCCGTCGGGCAGTTGAGCAGCATCTGCAGGATGGTCGGCACGCAATGGGAGAAGGTCACCTTCTCCTCGCGCCACAGGCGGATCAGCATGTCCGGCTCGTAACGCCCCGGGTAGACCTGCTTGATCCCCATCATGGTCGCCGCGTAGGGGATCCCCCAGGCATGCACGTGGAACATGGGCGTGATCGGCATGTAGACATCATTGCTGCTGAGCAACCTGACGCTGTCCAGGCTGCCGAGCACCGAGGTTTCGGCCAGGGTGTGCAGCACCAGCTGGCGATGGGTGAAGTACACGCCCTTGGGGTTGCCGGTGGTCCCCGTGGTGTAGAAGGTGGTGGCCACCGAGTTCTCGTCGAAGTCGGGAAAGTCGTAGTGCGCACTGGCCGCTGCCAGCAACTGTTCATACTCGCCGATCAGGCCGGGCAATTCGGCGGTTTTTTCCGCGCCGTCGGTCAGCAGCAGCGTGCCTTGCACCGTGCTCAGCTGCCCGGCAATCGCCTGGTAGAGCCCGACGAAGTCGCTGTTGACCAGCACGAAGCGGTCCTCGGCGTGGTTCATGGTGTAGAGGATCTGCTCGGGAGACAGGCGCACGTTGATGGTGTGTACCACCGCGCCGATCATCGGGATGGCGAACATGCACTCCAGGTAGCGGTGGCTGTCCCAGTCCATCACCGCCACCGTGTCGCCCGCCTTGACCCCGGCGGCGGTGAGCACGTTGGCCAGGCGGGCGATGCGCTCGACCAGTTGCGGGTAGCTGAGGCGGATCTGGTCGCGATAGACGATCTCGCGGGTCTTCTCGTAGCGGCTGCCGGACATCAGCAGGCGCTTGATCAGCAGCGGGTATTGGTAGGCGCCCTCGGCGGGCTTGATGATGCGCGTCTGCAGCATGGGTATCCCTTTTCTTCAAAGCGGGCAGGACAGTTCAGGCATCCACTGTAGTTCGGTGACGCACCGGTCAAATCAGCCGAAGGAATGATTTGACCGGCCAAGGTATGAGCGCGGCCACCGCCGTTGACGAGCGGCGCCCCTGGAACGGACACTGCGCCGACGCCCAGCCCCTCACCGGAGTCCCTGATGCCCAGCCCACGTCGTGCCGTGTTCCTCGATCACCAGTCCCTGGACCTGGGGGATCTCGACCTCTCGCCGTTGCGCGATCAGTTCGACGAACTGCAGCTATACCCTGCCACCGCGCCCGAGCAGGTTGCCGAGCGGCTACGGGGCGCCGTCGCGGTGGTCAGCAACAAGGTGATGCTCGACGCCGCGGCGCTGGCCGCCAACCCGCAGCTCAAGCTGATTCTGGTGGCCGCCACCGGCACCAACAATGTCGACCTGGCCGCTGCCCGCGCGCAGGGCATCACCGTGTGCAATTGCCAGGGCTACGGCACACCCTCGGTGGCCCAGCACACCTTGGCCCTGCTGCTGGCCCTGGCCACCCGGCTGTGCGACTACAACCAGGCGGTGGCTGCCGGCCAATGGGCCAAGGCCAGCCAGTTCTGTCTGCTGGACTTCCCCATCGTCGAGCTGGAGGGCAAGACTCTCGGGCTCCTCGGCCACGGTGAACTCGGCGGCGCGGTGGCCCGGCTGGCCGAGGCGTTCGGCATGCGCGTGCTGAGCGGGCAGATTCCTGGTCGCCCGCCTCGCGCCGAGCGCCTGCCACTGGAGGAACTGCTGCCCCAGGTCGACGCACTGACCCTGCACTGCCCACTCAACGAGCAGACCCGGCACATGCTCGGCGCTCGCGAACTGGCCCTGCTCAAGCCTGGCGCACTGGTGGTCAACACCGCCCGTGGCGGCCTGATCGACGAGCAGGCGCTGGCCGACGCCCTGCGTAGCGGCCACCTGGGCGGTGTGGCCACCGACGTGCTCAGCGTCGAGCCCCCCGTGGGTGGCAACCCGCTGCTGGCGGCGGACATTCCCCGCCTGGTCATCACCCCGCACAGCGCCTGGGGCGCGGTGGAGTCGCGCCAGCGCATCGTCGGCCAGCTCGGCGAAAACGCCCAGGCCTGGTTCGCCGGCCAGCCACGGCGAGTGGTCGGCTGATCCAGCGAAGCCTCTGGTACACTGCGCCACTTTTTTCAGGAGGCGTCGTCCATGGACCCGCGCAGTGAAGTGTTGCTCCGCCAGGCAGAGCTGTTCCAGGGCCCGCTGCTGATCGCAGGCGCTCCCGCCGACGGCCTGCTCGGTCAACTGCCCGCAGCCCATGCCTGGACCTGGCACGCGGGCGACCAGGCCCTGCTGGAAAGTCGCTTCAGCGGGCGCAGCCACTATGGCGTCGAGGTGCCCGCGGTCGACTTCGAGGCCGCGGTGCTGTTCCTGCCCAAGTCCCGCGAACTGGCGGCCTACCTGCTCAACGCCCTGGCTTCGCGCCTGGCCGGGCGCATGCTGTACCTGGTGGGCGAAAAGCGCGGCGGCATCGAGGGCGCGGCCAAACAGCTGCAGGCACTGGGCAAGCCTCGCAAGCTCGACAGCGCCCGGCATTGCCAGCTGTGGCAGGTGAGCGTGGATAACGCACCTCTGGCCAAGCCGCTGGAAAGCCTGGCCGAGCGTTTCGAGCTGGCGCTCGAGGACGGTCCACTGCAGGTGATCAGCCTGCCGGGGGTGTTCAGCCACGGCCGCCTGGACAAGGGCAGCGCCTTGCTGCTGGAACACCTCGATGGCCTGCCCGTCGGTCATGTGCTGGACTTCGGCTGTGGCGCCGGAGTGCTCGGCGCGACGGTCAAGCGGCGTTATCCACAGAGCCGGGTAACCTTGCTCGACGTGGATGCCTTCGCGGTCGCCGCCAGTCGCCTGACCCTCGCCGCCAACGGCCTGGAAGGCGATGTGATCAGCGGTGACGGCATCGATGCGGCACCGACCGGGCTGGCCCTGATCCTGAGCAATCCACCGTTCCACACCGGGGTCCACACCGATTACCAGGCGTCGGAAAACCTGCTGAAAAAATGCAGCCAACATCTGCAAAGAGGCGGAGAAATGCGGATCGTCGCCAACAGTTTCCTGCGCTACCAGCCGTTGATCGAAGGGGCGCTGGGCAATTGCGAGATACGCGCCGAGGCACAAGGCTTTCGCATCTACCGGGCAACACGCGGATAAAAACGGGGCTTGCCGAATGCGTTCGGCATAGGCAGAATCCGCTCCGTCCTAGGGGAGTAGTCTCCCGCGAGTGCCCTGCTCGCCCGGCACGCGTCAACACACTTGGCCCACAGGCCATGGCGCGTGCGACCCACGATCTGCACAGACAGATCCAGGGTTTGACAAGACCTATGACACGCACACCTTACCCGGGGCGGGGAGGTCGTACGTGTCATAGCCGTGTCGACCCGCCCCCGTAGGAATCCTGATGCTGGAATCTCTGCTCGTCCCCACCGCCATCGTTGCCCTCGCCGAAATCGGCGACAAGACGCAGTTGCTCGCGCTCATCCTCGCGGCCCGCTTCCGCAAACCCTGGCCGATCATCGCCGGGATCATCGCCGCCACCCTGGCCAACCATGCGGCGGCCGGTGCTGTCGGCGCCTGGGTCAGCAGTTTCTTCACCGAATCGGTGCTGCACTGGATCCTCGCGGCGAGCTTCACCGCCACCGCCCTGTGGACGCTGGTACCGGACAAGATGGACGATGACGAAACCAGCAACGCCCGCCGCTTCGGGCCGTTCCTGACCACCCTGATCGCGTTCTTCCTGGCCGAGATCGGCGACAAGACCCAGGTCGCCACGGTGATGCTGGCGGCCCAGTATCCACACCTGATCATGGTGATCCTCGGTACCACCCTGGGCATGCTGATCGCCAACGTGCCGGTGGTGCTGGCCGGCAACTTCGCGGCGGAGAAACTGCCGCTGGCGCTGATCCGTCGCCTGGCGGCCGCGGCGTTCTTCGTGCTGGCCGTCGTCGCGGTGTACTCGGCGATGAAGACCAGTGGCTGGATTGGCTGACTGCCCCCCCTGACGGCAAGCGCCAGACTCGCCGGCGCCGGCAAGGATCGCGTCAGCCTTTGCAAGGGTGGGCAAGGACTTGCCCACCTGTAGGCAGACTTACTTCTTCGCGGCCTGGTACAGCGGCATCACTTTGGGAATGGCCGCCTGCAGCGAGGCGATCCGGCTGGCGGAGGCCGGGTGGGTGCTCATGAACTCGGGCGGCGCACCTTCGGAGGCCTTGCTCATCTTGTTCCACAGGGTGATCGCGGCGTTCGGGTCGTAGCCGGCGCGGGCCGACAGTTCAAGGCCAATCAGGTCGGCTTCGTTCTCGTTGGCGCGGCTGTTGGGCAGGGTCATGGAGTAGTTCACCACGGTGTCGGCCAGCGCCATGCTGTCCTGGCCGAGGCCGAAGATGGCGCTGGCGCCCTGGCGGGCCATTTCCACGCCGTAGGCCTTGGACATCGCCTCGCGACCATGCTCGCGCAGGGCGTGGGCGATCTCGTGGCCCATCACCGCGGCGATCTCGGCATCGGTGAGCTTGAGCTGGTCGATCAGCCCGGTGTAGACGATGATCTTGCCACCCGGGCCGCAGTTGGCGTTGAGCTCGTCGCTCTTGATCACGTTGACTTCCCATTTCCACTGCGCGGCATCCGGCCGGAACTGTGGCGCCTGGGCGATCAGCCGGTCGGCGATGGCCTGCACCCGCCGGGCGTCGGCGCTGCTCTTGTCCAGCGCGCCTTTGCTCGACGCCTCGCCGAGGGTCTGCTGGTACGACTGGGCATACATCTGGTTGACCTCATCGGTCGAGAGCATGCTGAACATGTATTGCTTGCGCTCGACGCCGACGGCCCCACCGCTGGTGGTATTGACCGCCTGGCAGCCACCCAGCAGGACACTGGCACTCAGCAGGCTGACAACGAATGACTTACGCATTTGAACACTCCCTTTTTACGTGCCGCGTATCCTAGGGCCAGACGCCCGCCCCCGCCATAGCCGCAGGGAAGATTTCTCCACCCCCCTCATGCTTTCGTATTACCCCGCCGATAACCCCTGAACACGACCCCCTTGTGCGCGGAGCTTTTCATGAAGTTCAAGTCGATCCAGTTTTCCGTGGCAGCCCTGGCCGGCGCCATCGTGCTGAGCATTGTCGCAGCCTTGGTGCTGTATGCCGTCTATGCCGGCGAACGTACCCAGGCCCTGGTGCAGCAGCGTACCCAGCAGCAATTCGAAAACGTGATCGAACAGCGCCTATCGGCCCTGGCGCGCACCCAGGTGAGCGAAATCCAGCGGCGCCTGGAAGCCCCGTTGTCGATCGCCCGCGGCCTGGCCACCAGCAACGCCATGCTCGGCATGCAAGGCGCCGATGGCCGTCCGCTGCTGCGCATCGACCGCGAGCAGTTGATCAACCAGCTCAAACGCACCGTGGAGGTCAACCCGACGGTGCTCGGTGCCTATCTGGGCTGGGAACCCAACGCCCTCGACCATGACGACGCCCGCTACGTCGGCAGCCACCAGATCGGTATCGACAGCGCCAGCGGGCGCTTCCTGCCCTGGTGGTTCCGCAATGGCGACGGCAGCCTCGGCCAGGACAAGCTGGCCGATGTCGACGACCGTACGGTCCTGGCCACCGGCGTGCGCGCCAGCGAGTACTACCTGTGCCCTAAAGAGTCGAAGAAAGGCTGCGTGATCGACCCGGCCCCCTACAAGGTCGGCGACAAGACGGTCATGCTCGCCTCGTTCGTCGAACCGATCATGATCGATGGCCAGTTCCAGGGCATGGCCGGGGCCGACCTGTCGGTGAACTTCATCCAGGACCTGCTCAATGCCGCCGACCGCCAGCTGTATGACGGTGCCGGCGAACTGGCCCTGGTGTCGAGCAACGGTCGTCTGGTCGCCTATACCCGGGATCCGGCGAAGTTCGGCGAAAAAGCCAGCGATGTGCTCGACAGCGAGGAGGCCGCCACACTGAAGAGCCTGACCGGTGAAGACCTGCACTATGAAGTCGACCCGGACAAGGACCGCATCGAGCTCTATCTGCCGTTCAAGGTCGCCAGCACCGATGCACGCTGGACCCTGCTGCTGGAACTGCCGCTGAGCACGGTCATGGCCGATGTCCACGCGCTGCAGAACGACCTGGCCGACCAGCGTCGCACCGACATCACCGGCATGACCCTGGTCGGCCTGGCCATCGCCGCCGTCGGTCTGCTGGTGATCTGGCTGCTGGCCGTGGGCATCGCCCGCCCGCTGCGTCAGATGGTGGCCATGCTCGACGATATCGCCCAGGGCGAAGGTGACCTGACTCGCCGCCTGCAAAGCGACCGGGCCGACGAACTGGGTGCCATCGCCACGGGCTTCAATACCTTCCTGGCCAAGCTGCAGGCAATGATCAGCCAGGTGGTCAGTTCGGTGCAGAAAGTCAGCGACTCCTCGGAACACACCGCCGATATCGCCATCCGCACCAACCAGGGCGTGCACAAGCAAATGGCCGAGATCGACCAGGTGGCCACTGCCGTGCACGAAATGACCGCCACCGCCCAGGACGTGGCACGCAATGCCACGCAAGCGGCCCAGGCCGCCAGCGAGGCCGACCGCGCCGCCAACCAGGGCCTGGATATTGTCCGCGATACCTCCGAGTCGATCAGCGCCCTGGCTGCCGAGATCGGCCGCGCGGTCACCGTGGTTCAGGACCTGGCGCGCGACAGCGAGAACATCAATGCCATCCTCGTGGCCATCCGCGCCATTGCCGAACAGACCAACCTGCTGGCCCTCAACGCCGCCATCGAGGCCGCCCGTGCCGGCGAGCAAGGCCGAGGCTTCGCCGTGGTCGCCGACGAGGTGCGCAACCTGGCGCAGAAAACCCAGCAGGCCACCGAAGAAATCCAGCAGATGATCCAGCAACTGCAACAGGGCACCCGCGAAGTGGTCAGGGTGATGGAGGACAGCCAGGGCAAGACCGATGTCAGCGTGCTGCAGGCCAGCCGTGCCGCCGAATCGCTGGAAAGCATCACCCAGGCCGTGTCGGTGATCAACGACATGAACACCCAGATCGCCAGCGCCGCCGAAGAACAGAGCGCGGTAGCCGAGGACATCAATCGCAACGTGATCAACATCGGCCAGGTGGCGGGTGAAGTGGCCGGTGGCGCGGATGAGTCGAGCCAGGCGAGCGCCGAGCTGACCAAGCTGGCCGAACAGCAGCGGCGACTGATCAATCAGTTCAGGGTGTAAGGCCCCGCTGGGGCCAGCCTTGCTGGCGAAACATGCGCATGGAGCCGGCTTCGCCGGCTCCTGCAACTTGCGCGGGATACCTCGGTACCTCAGGCGGGAGTGAGGCACTCCGGCCCGTCGAGCTTCGGGTCATTGACGAAGTACGCCAAGGCACGCTCGCGCAGCGTGCCCGGTGGCTTGGCCAGCAGCTCGTGAAGACGTGGCAGCGGCGTGTCCGGATCGAGCCAGATCGCCTGCTCCGCCTCATCCAGGATCAACGGTCGACGCTGATTCATCGCCGCCTGGGTGATCACCGCGCAACTCAGCCAGACCTGCTCCTGTACCGGATAGGCCTCCCATACACCAGCGAAGAACAGCGACGCGCCCTCCCCCGGGGTCACCCAATACGGACGCTTGCGCGCGGTGCCGCGCCATTCATAGAAACCGTTGGCGGGTATCAGGCAGCGCCGTTGGCGCAAGCCATCGCGAAACATTGGCTGCTCGGCGAGGGTTTCCGCCCGGGCCTGGGCCGGGGTGCGGGACAGGTCGGTGAGCCAGGCCGGGGTCAGCCCCCAGCGGGCGCTGGCCAGTTGCAACTGGCCATCGAGACGGCGCTGGATCAATACCGAGGCGCCAGGCGAGATATTCCATTGGGCCTGCTGGCCCGGGGGAAATCCCGGCAGGCCGGCGAAAGCCTGGGACCAGCGAAACAGGGCGAAGCGTCCACACATGGGCGAAATAAACCTAGCAGATCAGGGTTCCGGGGTAACTCTCCGGTTCGTCGCCGGCAAGTGGCTGGGCGGCATTGTACGCGTCGATCAGCTGTCGCGCGTAGCCAGCCTGTTCGTCCGCTACCGCCAGGCCAAGCAGGCCTTGCATCGGCAACTCGCCAGCCGCCCCGATCAGGTCGCGGCCGACCAGGTGCACCGCGACGCCTTCGCTGGCCAGCATGTCCACCAGCATCTGCGCCTCCAGCAGGCTTTCCGGCTCGTAGATCCGTCGCATCAGTCGTTCTCGCCGTAGACATCGAGCATCCATTCGTCGCCATGTACCTGCAGTACAAAGCGAATAGGCTTGCAGCAGACTTGGCAGTCTTCGATATATTCCTGATCACCGCCGGACAGATCCACCGTCGTCTCGACTTCTTCACCACAATAAGGGCAATCGTAGATCGCAGTCTCCAGCATCGCGGCCTCCCGAGTGACTTGTGCGTATAATTGCCGGTCTGTTTACAGGGTCTGTGTGTGTCCGAGCCGTTTTTCGGACCCCGTCCCTACTTTATTACCCTAGCCGTTTCCAACAAGAGAGCATGATGGGCGAATTCGATGCCATCCGACCCTACGACGACGCTGAAGTGCCTGCTGTTCTGGCACGCCTGCTCAGCGATCCGGCATTCCTCGATATCCTCACCCACTTCCGCTTCCCGCGCGCGGCGGGCGCCTTCGGCTGGCTGCTCAAACCGCTGATCGCCCGGCGCCTGCGCCAGGAGTTCGCTGGCGTCAAATGCGTCTCCACGCTACAGGACAAGGTCGAGTACTACGTCGACCGGACCATCGACCGCGCCACCGACGGCGTCACCTACAGCGGCGTCGAACAGCTCAAGTCCGGTACCGCCTACCTGTTCCTGGCCAACCACCGCGACATCGTCATGGACCCGGCCTTCGTCAACTACGCCGTCTACCACGCCGGCCTGCCGACGCCACGCATCGCCATTGGCGACAACCTGCTGCAAAAACCGTTCGTCAGCGACATGATGCGGCTGAACAAGAGCTTCATCGTGCACCGTTCGATCAGCGGCCGCCGCGAGAAGCTGGCCGCCTACCAGCTGCTGTCGGCCTACATCAACCACTCGATCCGCCATGATTGCGTGTCGATCTGGATCGCCCAGGCCGAGGGCCGGGCCAAGGACGGCGACGACCGTACCGATTCGGCGATCCTCAAGATGTTCCACATGAGCCGCAAGGACGAGCCGTTCGGTACCGTGATCCAGGACCTGAACCTGATTCCGGTCTCTATCAGCTACGAGTACGACCCTTGCGACCTGGCCAAGGCTCGCGAGTTGTACATCCGCGCCACCACCGGCAGCTACAAGAAGGCCCCGGGCGAGGACGACAACAGCATCGCCCAGGGCATCACCGGCTACAAAGGCCGGGTACACATCAACTTCGCCCCGCCGGTGACCGAATACCACGAGGACACCAAGCAACTGGCGCTGGCCATCGACCAGCAGATCCTCGGCGGCTACCGGCTGTTCCCGGTGCACTACCTGGCCTACGCGATGTGGGCGGAAAAGGACACGACACTGGCAGTGCCCGGCGCCGAGAAACTGTTCCCGGCCGACGAGCTGGCCAAGGCCAGGGAAGAGTGGCAACGGCGCCTGGACGCCTGC
This sequence comes from Pantoea sp. Cy-639, assembly GCF_011752525.1. Classification (GTDB taxonomy): domain Bacteria; phylum Pseudomonadota; class Gammaproteobacteria; order Pseudomonadales; family Pseudomonadaceae; genus Aquipseudomonas. Next base: position 306,816 of record NZ_VWXI01000003.1, read on the forward strand.
CCGGTGGAACACCAGCCGTACCTGGTGCAGCAGTATGCGACGCCGGTCCGTAATCAGTACCAGGTCAAGCGCGAACCTGCTTCCGCCTGAAACGGGAGCTCGCTGCCCCGCGATGCGTTGACTGGCACCAGCCTTGCCGGTGATCGCGGGGCAAGTCCCATCAGCGTCCTGCGCGCCCTCTACAGGGCAGGCATCGGGCCTTCAGATCCGGGTACTGAACCAGGACAGCAGCAAGGCCATCGCCAGGCAGGCAAAACCGAGAATGTAGAAGTAGCGCGGTACCCGCTGCCCGAGGGTATCCACCACGCCTTCGTCCACGGCCAGGCGTTCGCGGGCCACCGTCTCTCGCCGCCGGGCGCTGTGCAGCAGCAACCCGCCCGGGCAGGTGATCAGCAGGGCCAACAGATTGATCAGCTTGGCCGGATGGGCGGCCAGAAAGCCCCAGAGCATTTGCAACGACATTGCGCGACCTCGGTATCACGTGCGGCAAAGCCCGGCATTCTACCCAAGCACTGGCCCGACGCCGTGACTTTGCGACCAGCAGTCGGTTTAATTTCATCTGTCACACGCTCGTCATCAAGGCAGGCCACCCTGTCGGCCTTCCACTGACCGGAGCTTGACATGCTGCACGCCGAAAACCAGGACCGCCTCTACCTCGTTACCCAGAGCGATGAACAACAGGCACTGATCGACGGCTTCGCCATCAACGTCCAGGATCGCCAATGGCTGGTGTATTGCGCGCTGGGCGGGCACACCCACGACGATCTGCCTGAAGTCGACCTGGGGACCGGAATCAGCCTGCTGGACTTCCACGTCCAGGCCGCCTGAGCCCTATTCCTTGCTGACTCGGCCAATAAAAAACCCGCTGCCAGGCAGCGGGTTTTTCTGATGCCACGAAACGCTTACTCGCCCAGAACCTGACCGATGGTCGGATCCTTGAACAGGCGAGTCAGGGCATCGCTGAGCACATCACCGACCAGCTTGGTGTTGGTCTCCTGGTTCGGAGCCATGCCGAAGCGCTGATCCAGCGAGGCGCCATAACGGCCGCTGTAGCGGCGGTTGGCATTGGCCACGTCGGCACGGAAGGTCGCGCCGATGGTCGCCTCGGTCACATACATCTTGTCCTTGGGCGACTGGTACTTGAGCTCGGCCAGGGTCACGGTCAGCTGCGGCGCGTTGTAGGCGTTGGCCGTCGGGGTGAAGCCGAGCAGGCGCACCGCGGCTTCGGCCTGGGCTTGCAGCTTGGGCAGCACATCGTTGCCCGTGACGGTGATGGTGCTGGTCTCGGGGTACATGCCACCACGGGTCCCCAGCGATTGCGAAGCCCGGCCATCGACCACCTTGACCACCACCGGCTGGCCATGGCCGACCGGGGCAAGCTGGGCGGTAAGCTTGGGCTGCGGGCTGAGTTGTTGCGGGCTGTGGGCACAACCGGCCAGGCTCAGGCTGGCCACCGCGAACAAACCGAACAACAGACGTTGCAACATGCGCGTTTCTCCAGAAAAAGCGGCAAAGGCCCACAGTATACCTAGCGGCAAGCTGGAAGCGGCAAGCCACACGAAAAAGCCGCCACGCCAGCACGCCCCGTTTTCCTGCAGCTTGCAAACACCCCGGATTGCACCCGCGCAAGCCACCACTGGCGACGGCGCACCCTGCCGGCCTGACAAATGCAGCAATAAATCCCAAGAAGTACGACCTTTCTGCCCGCGACCTCGTTATAATCTCCCCCCGATTATAAGGACGTCTCCTGATCGGGCCCCGCATTCGCCGCTTGACCCCGGCACCCTCGACGCTTCGCCCACAGAGAGCCTTCCACTCAGGTCTTGCATTGGCTGTCGTGCCTGCTGTTCCCGGCCTTCTGCTTCGCATGAACCTGCGGGTTGCCATCGCGCAGTCCACTTTTGAGGTTCACGACTCCAAAAGAGCGTGAAAAAACGGTTTTTCACAACTTCACGAGAGTGTGGCGAGCAAATGAACAGTCTGGCATGTGTAAAAGCGGCAGATGTCTCACGAACAGCCCTGAACAGACGGCAACAGCGCTCATCCTGGATGGGAGCCTGAGGCCGGTCCATAACGCACGACGGATCACTTGACCATAAGTCGAATTGCCGCACCCGTGGCAAAGGGCGTTCAATACCCGAACACCCAAGACTGATTGGCGGTATCCGCGGAAGTTGCAAGAACTGCGAAGAGTCGGACATGGCGATCCTGGCCACCCCAGGAATCCTATGCTGTCAATTAGGTGCTGTAGATTGTGGAGACGCGTTAAATGGCGCAGAACGAATCGGTTGATGTAGTACTGGTAGGCGCGGGCATCATGAGTGCCACCCTGGCCGTACTGCTCAAGGAGCTCGACCCGACCCTCAAACTGGAGGTCGTCGAGGCGATGGACTCCGGGGCCGCGGAAAGTTCCAACCCCTGGAACAACGCCGGTACCGGCCACGCCGGCCTGTGCGAGCTGAACTATACCCCGCAGGCCGCCGATGGCAGCATCGACATCAAGAAGGCCGTGCACATCAACGCCCAGTTCGAGGTTTCGCGCCAGTTCTGGGCCTACCTGGCCAGGAAAGGCAGCTTCAGCTCGCCGCGCGCCTTCATCAACCCGGTGCCGCACCTGAGCTATGTAGAGGGTGACAAGGGTATTGCCTTCCTCAAGAAGCGTTTCGAGCTGCTCAAGCAGCATCACGCCTTTGCCGAGATGGAATACACCGAAGACAAGGCGCTGATGAAGGAGTGGATGCCACTGATGATGCCCGGCCGCGCGGCCGACCAGCGCATCGCCGCCACCCGCGTCATGAAAGGTACCGACGTCAACTTCGGCGCCCTGACCAACAAGCTGCTCAAACTGCTGGGCAACAGCCCACAGACCCAGGTCAAGTACAGCAAGAAAGTCGTCGGCCTGCGCCGCAACGGCAGCGGCTGGACCGTGAGCATCAAGGACGTCAACAGCGGCGGCAGCCGCGAAGTCGACGCCCGTTTCGTCTTCCTCGGCGCCGGCGGCGCGGCCCTGCCATTGCTGCAACTGTCCGGGATTCCGGAAAGCAAAGGCTTCGGCGGCTTCCCGGTCAGCGGCCAGTGGCTGCGTTGCGACAACCCCGAGATCGTCAAGCAGCACCAGGCCAAGGTCTACAGCCAGGCTGCGGTCGGCGCGCCGCCAATGTCGGTGCCGCACCTGGACACCCGCGTGGTCGACGGCAAGAAATCGCTGCTGTTCGGCCCATACGCCGGCTTCACCACCAAGTTCCTCAAGCACGGCTCGTTCATGGACCTGCCGCTGTCGGTACGCATGGGCAACATCGGCCCGATGCTGGCCGTGGCCCGTGACAACATGGACCTGACCAAGTACCTGGTCAGCGAAGTGATGCAGTCGATGGAACAGCGCCTGGAGTCGCTGCGCCGCTTCTACCCCGAGGCCAAGGCCGAGGACTGGCGCCTGGAAGTGGCCGGCCAGCGCGTGCAGATCATCAAGAAGGACCCGAAGAAAGGCGGCATCCTGCAGTTCGGCACCGAGCTGGTCTCGGCCCAGGACGGCAGCCTGGCCGCCCTGCTCGGCGCCTCGCCTGGTGCCTCGGTGACCGTGTCGATCATGCTCGACCTGATCGAGCGCTGCTTCCCCGAGCAGGCCAAGGGTGCCTGGGCCGCCAAGCTCAAGGAGATCTTCCCGGCACGCGAGAAGACCCTGGCCAACGACGCCGCGCTCTACCACAAGATCAGCGCCGACAACGACGTGGCCCTGGAACTGGTGGACAGCAGCCCGGCCAAGCACTACGCCTGAACCGGCTGAAACGAAAAAACGCCCCTCGGGGCGTTTTTTTGTACCTGGCTACAGGCTGGCGCGAACGAGAGAACAGGACTCGTCGAGCCGCGCCCGGGATCAGCCGCGTGCGTTGGCGATGATCTCGATGTATTCCGGTGCGTTGCGCTGGTCGGCGATCGCCTCGACGAAGGTCTTGCCGTGCTCGTCCTTGCCATCGAGGTCGTAGCCGGCCGCGACGAAGAAACCGACATAACGCGCGAAGTCGTCGACACGCAGGCCACGGTAGGCCTTGATCAGCTTGTGATGCGAAGGCGAGGTCAGGCCATCTGCCGGCTCGAACTGCAGGAAGGTCTTGATGTAGTCATCGCTGATCTCGTCACCAATCACTTGTTTCTTGTCTTTGCGCATCGCCGACTCCAACTGGGCCATCACGGGGATTTTCGAAGGCCGGCAGTGTACCCCTGCCCGGCGGCGGGCCTCAACGCGTACGTACGGTGCCGGTATGCAGGTCGGCCCAGATATGGCCGTTGCCATAGGTGAGGAACTGCACATACAGGGTCTCGTTGCGCAGCAGGTCCATGATCACCCGGTAGTTGGCCATCGGGTAATTCAGGGTCAACGTCCTGCTCTTGTCGTCGTAGGAAGGCTTCTTCAGGCTCTTGCCACCCTCGCCATCGAAGTTGATCAGCACCTGGGCAATGGTCGAGCCCTTGCTCAGCGGCTTGCCTTTCAGGCGCATCTGCAATGACGACGTGATCGGGATGGGTTGCTGGTCGGACTGGCGCTGGGTGCCGACCACCACGCTGTAGTCGGTGACCTGCAAGAGTTGCTGGCCGACCGGCGCCGACTGGCGCAGGGAAAGGTCGTCCGGAGGGAGGAACTGGCTATGCAGCGGGGCAGCGGAAAGCGGCAGGCTCAACGCCAGCAGGAGGGGAACGATCGCACGCATGTAGGGCTCCTTCGTATGAGAAGGCACTCTAGCATGGTCTTTCCAACGCTTCCGACCCGACCGCTCGGGTCAGGATCGGAGGCGTTGCCGTGCATCAGTCGAACTGCGCGCACATCCAGGCGTGGTACTCGGCGACGCCCGGCTCACCCTCGCGGGGCGCCCAGTGGGCATGCTCACCCTCACCGACCGGACGGTACGGCCCGGACTTGCACTCGAACATCACGCTATCCGCCTCGAGCACCACCAGCCCGTGGTAGGTGCCCGGTGCCAGATCGACACCCAGGCACTCGCCACCGGCCTGCAGCACACGCTTGTCGAGCACCTGGCCCTGCTCGTCGAAAATCAACAGGCCCAGACGGCCTTTCAGCACGATGAGTGCTTCGGCCTTGTCATCGTGCAGGTGGCGGTGCGGCGGAATGTAGGTATGCGGCTGCAAGCCCACGGCCATGCGATGACAGGCCTCTTCCATGTCATGGAAGTTGTGGTGCGCGCGACCGCGCTGGCTGTCGCTGGCCTTTTGCGCCAACCCGGTGAACAACGACTGATCGAGGAACGAAGGCTGGCGCATGATCAGAGCCCCTGTACCGCGAAAATGCCATTGGCGTTGCGCCAGTAGCCTTTGTAGTCCATGCCGTAGCCGAAGATGTAGCGGTCCACGCACGACAGGCCGAAGTAGCTGGCCTTCAGGTCCGGGCTGGCCTTGCGGTCGTGATCCTTGTCGATCAGCACGGCGGTGTGCACCGAGCGGGCGCCGGCATGCTTGCAGAACTCGATGATGGCGCTGAGGGTATGGCCCTCGTCGAGGATGTCGTCGACGATCAGCACGTCGCGGTCGATGAACGAGACTTCCGGCTTGGCCTTCCAGAACAGCTCACCGCCGCTGGTCTGGTTGCGGTAGCGGGTCGCGTGGATGTACGAGACCTCCAGCGGGAACTGCAGGTGGGTCAGCAGCTTGCCGGCAAAGATCAGCCCGCCGTTCATCACGCAGAAGACCACCGGGTTCTTGTCGTGCAGGTCCTTGCAGATCCGCTCGCCAACCTCGGCAATGGCCGCCTCGACCTCGGCTTCGTTGTACAGGCAATCAGCCTCGCGCATCACTTGACGGATATGCTCGAGATCGGCGGACATGGCGCTCTCCAGGGGGTGCGTTTTGGAAAAGCGGGCAAAGGTACGCATCCGCTCGTCCCAGATCAAGCATTAATGGACTAACGTGCACAATGACTGCACGACATCAAGGACTGAATAGATTAATCTAGCGCGGTTTTTTTGCCCGCCTCCCGGAGCCCTCCCCCTATGCCTACTCGTGAGATCCGCCATCCGCTGATCCGCCACAAGCTCGGCCTGATGCGCCGTGCCGACATCAGCACCAAGAATTTTCGCGAACTCGCCCAGGAAGTCGGTGCACTGCTGACCTATGAAGCCACCCAGGACCTGCCGCTCGAGACCTATGAGATCGACGGCTGGTGCGGCAAGGTGCAAGTCGAGAAAATCGCCGGCAAGAAGATCACCGTGGTGCCGATCCTGCGCGCCGGTATCGGCATGCTCGACGGCGTCCTCAGCCTGGTGCCGGGCGCCAAGGTGAGCGCCGTCGGCGTCGCCCGCAACGAGGAAACCCTCGAAGCGCACACCTACCTGGAAAAACTCGCGCCGGACATCAACCAGCGCCTGGCCCTGATCATCGACCCGATGCTGGCCACCGGCGGCTCGATGGTCGCCACCATCGACCTGCTGAAGAAAGCCGGTTGCAAGGAAATCCGCGCCATGGTCCTGGTCGCTGCCCCCGAGGGCATCGCGGTGGTCGAGAAAGCCCACCCCGACGTGCAGATCTACACCGCCTCGATCGACCAGCGCCTGAACGAGCACGGCTACATCGTGCCAGGCCTGGGCGATGCCGGTGACAAGATCTTCGGCACCAAGCAGAAGGACGCCTGACCATGCAGGACGGCTTCAACGACCCGCTGTGGCGCCAGGTCGTCTCGGGTGCGCAGATGCTCTTCGTGGCGTTCGGCGCCCTGGTGCTGATGCCGCTGATCACCGGCCTCGACCCGAACGTGGCGCTGTTCACTGCCGGTATCGGCACCTTGCTGTTCCAGCTGGTCACGGGCCGTCAGGTACCGGTATTCCTGGCTTCGAGCTTCGCCTTCATCACCCCGATCATCCTCGCCAAGGGCCAGTTCGGCCTGGCCGAGACCATGGGCGGGGTGATGGCCGCAGGTTTCGTGTACACCTTCATGGGCCTGATGGTGAAGATCAAGGGCACCGGCTTCATCGACCGCATGCTGCCCCCGGTGGTAATCGGTCCGGTGATCATCTCCATCGGCCTGGCCATGGCGCCGATCGCCGCCAACATGGCGATGGGCAAGGCCGGTGACGGCAGCGCGCTGATGCCGTACAAGACCGCCATGATGATCTCCATGCCGGCCCTGCTGACCACCCTGATCGTCGCGGTGTTCGGCAAGGGCATCTTCCGCCTGGTGCCGATCATTGCCGGCGTGCTGGTGGGCTTCGCCCTGTCGTTCGCCTTTGGCGTAGTCGACACGGCGAAGATCGCCGCCGCGCCATGGCTGGAACTGCCCAACTTCACCGCGCCAGCCTTCAACTGGCAGGCTATCCTGTTCATCGTCCCGGTCGCCCTGGCACCGGCGATCGAGCACATCGGCGGAGTGATCGCAGTCGGCAGCGTGACCGGCCGCGACTACCTGAAGAAGCCTGGCCTGCACCGCACCCTGCTGGGTGACGGCCTGGCGACCACTGCTGCCGGCCTGTTCGGCGGCCCGCCCAACACCACCTACGCCGAAGTGACCGGCGCAGTGATGCTGACCAAGAACTACAACCCGAAGATCATGACCTGGGCGGCGTTCTTCGCCATCACCCTGGCCTTCATCGGCAAGTTCGGCGCCCTGTTGCAAAGCATTCCGGTGCCGGTCATGGGCGGCATCCTGTGCCTGCTGTTCGGCTCGATCGCAGCGGTGGGCATGAACACCATGATCCGCCACAAGATCGACCTGTCCGAAGCGCGCAACCTGGTGATCGTCTCGGTGACCCTAGTGTTCGGTATCGGCGGCGTGTTGATCGGCAGCGGCGACGGCCCGGACGACTGGGGCCTGAAGGGCATCGCCCTGTGCGCCGTGGTGGCCATCGCCCTGAACCTGATCCTGCCAGGCAACGACGGCTGGAAGAACAAGAAGCTGGACGACCAGTTGCCTTGATCTAGCCGGGAACAACGCTGTGGGAGCGAGCTGGCTCCGCGATGGTGATCGTAGCTGATACCATCGCGGGACAAGCCCGCTCCCCCAACGCCCTGCAAGCGGCCCTCAGGCCCGCTCGCACATCCCCGCCAACACCCTCACCCATTCCGGGTGATCATTCAGACACGGCACCAGCACCAACTCCTTGCCGCCCGCCTCGATGAACTGCTCGCTGCCACGCATGCCGATCTCTTCCAGGGTCTCGATGCAGTCGGCGACGAACGCCGGGCACATCACCAGCAGCTTCTTCACCCCAGCCTTGCCCAGCTCGTCCAGCCGCGTCTCGGTATAGGGTTCGATCCATTTGGCGCGCCCCAGGCGCGACTGGAACGACACCGACCACTTGCCATCCGGGATGCCCATCTTCGCCGCGAACGCTCGTGCGGTTGCCAGACACTGGCCGCGGTAGCACAGCGCACGCATCTCGGCGCTGGCGTCCTTGCAGCAGTCGGCTGCCTGGAAATCATGCTGGCCGGTAGGGTCGAGTTTCTTCAAGTGGCGCTCGGGCAGGCCATGGAAGCTCAACAGCAGGTGATCGTAGTCCTGCTCCAGGTAGGGCTGGGCGCTGGCGGCCAGGGCCTCGATGTAGTCAGGATGCTCGTAGAACGGCTGCAGCACGCGCATCTGCAAGGGCAGACCGCGCTCGGTAATGGTCTGCTTCGCCAGTTCGACCACCGTGGTCACGGTACTGTCGGCGAACTGTGGATAAAGCGGTGCCAGGGTCACCTTGCGCACACCTTGGGCTGCCAGACGTGCCAGTACCTCCGGGAGCGCCGGCTGGCCATAGCGCATGGCGATTTCCACCGGACCGTGGGGCCAGTGCGCAGTCATCGCCTGCTGCAGGCGGCGGGTCAACACCACCAGCGGCGAGCCCTCGTCCCACCAGATCGAGGCATAGGCATGGGCCGACTGCTCCGGCCGCTTGATCAGGATCAGCGACACCAGCAACCGGCGTACCGGCCATGGCAGGTCGATCACGTACGGGTCCATCAGGAACTGGTTGAGGTAACGGCGCACGTCGGCCACCGAGGTGGAGGCCGGCGAGCCCAGGTTGACCAGCAGCAGGGCGTGATCGGTCATGCAGCGTCCTATGTCAGAGGCGGCTGGACAAGTTGTCCAGGGCCGATTGCAGATCGTTGAAGCGGAAAGTGAAACCCGCAGCCAGCAGGCGAACCGGGCGAGCACGCTGGCCACCGAGCAGCAGGGTCGACAACTCGCCAAGCCCGACCTTGAGCAGCAGCGCCGGCATCGGCAGCAGCGCAGGACGGTGCAAGGCACGGCCCAGGCATCTGGCGAACTCGCGGTTGCGCGCAGGCTCTGGCGCGCAGGCATTATAAGGACCGCTGGCCTCGTTGTGCTGCAAGAGAAAATCAATCAGGGCGATCTGGTCTTCTATATGGATCCACGGCATCCACTGCCGGCCATTGCCCAGAGGCCCGCCCAGGCCCAGCCTGAAAGGCAGGCGCAGGCGCGACAAGAAGCCGCCGTCACTGGCCAGCACCAGCCCCGTGCGCACCAGCACCACGCGGATGCCGAGCGCCTCGGCACGGCTTGCCGTCTCTTCCCAGGCTATGCACAGCTGGCTGGCGAAATCTTCCTTCACCGGTGGCGAGGCTTCGGTCAGCTCGCGCTCGCCACTGTCGCCATACCAGCCTACGGCAGACCCGGAGATCAATACCCCGGGGCGCTGCTCACGGCTTTCCAGCCAGGCCAGCAGTTGTTCCGTCAGGGTGATCCGGCTGGCCCAGAGCAGGCTGCGCCGGGCTGCGGTCCAGGGTCGGTCGGCGATGGGCGCGCCGGCCAGATTGACCACCGCGTCCAGTGGATCGTCGGCGGCGATCTCGTCGAGCCGCGCCACACCACGCACCCCGGGGCCACAGTGTTTCGCTACCTCGTCGGGGGTTCGGCTCCACACGCTCAGGCGATGCCCCTGCCCTCGCCACAGCTGGCAAAGGTGTCGGCCGATCAGCCCGGTACCGCCGGTCAGCAATATATGCATGGCTGTGTCCTCACAGTTGGCGGCCGTGGTCTATTTTTAAGATCAAGGCACTTTTTTGACCGAACGCTCTCGGATAAACATAGGCGAACCTGTCCTATCGAGCGGAATAACCTTATACAAAATTGGCGTATTGTACAGGTTTGCCTGGCAGCGTAGTCTGCACACAGCTAGGTTCGAAGAGGCCATCATGACAGTACCTATTGCCATCATCGGTGCCGGTATCGCCGGCCTTTCCGTCGCCCAGGCCCTGCAAAAGGCCGGGCAGACCGTCCACCTGTTCGACAAGGGCCACGGCAGTGGCGGGCGCATGGCCAGCAAACGCAGCGAGGCCGGCGCGCTCGACCTCGGCGCCCAGTACTTCACCGCCCGTGACCGACGCTTCGTCGAACAGGTCCAGCACTGGGTCGCCGCTGGCTGGGCCGCGCAATGGAAACCGCAGCTGTACAACTACCGCGACGGCGAACTCAGCCCCTCGCCCGACGAGCAACTGCGCTGGGTCGGAGTGCCGCGCATGAGCGCCATCACCCGCGGCCTGCTCAAGGATGTCACGGTCAACTTCGGCTGCCGCATCGCCGAGGTATTCCGTGGCAAGCAATTCTGGCACCTGCAGGATACCGAAGGCTGCAGCCACGGGCCGTTCAGCCGTGTGGTGATCGCCGTGCCAGCGCCCCAGGCCACGCCCCTGCTGGCCGCCGCGCCGAAACTCGCCGCCGTCGCCGCCGGCGTGCAGATGGAGCCGACCTGGGCCATCGCCCTGGGCTTCCAGACGCCGCTGGACACGCCCATGCAAGGTTGCTTCGTGCAGGACAACCCGCTCGACTGGCTGGCCCGCAACCGCAGCAAGCCTGGTCGCGATGAACAACTCGACACCTGGGTGCTGCATGCCACCTCCAGTTGGAGCAAGCAGCACATCGACCTGCCCAAGGAGGAGGTGATCGAACAATTGTGGGGCGAGTTCGCCGAACTGGTCGGCTGCGTGGTGCCCCCTCCCACGTTCGCCCTCGCCCATCGCTGGCTGTATGCCCGCCCGGCCAGCAACCACGAATGGGGTGCCCTGGCCGATCCCGACCTGGGCCTCTACGCCTGTGGCGACTGGTGCCTGTCCGGACGTGTCGAGGGCGCCTGGCTCAGCGGCCAGGAAGCGGCCCGGCGCCTGCTGGAGCATCTGGAGTAGAACATTCGGCAAAGCTGTACAAGAAATTTTTCTTGTATAACTTTGCAGATGTGCTGGAATTGAACTTGTACAAACCTGAACACCTGTACAAGTCATTCCGGAGCTCACGATGCAAGCCTTCAGCCGCAAACCTCGCCTGGCCATCAGCGCCTGCCTGACCGGCCTCAACGTGCGCTACAACGCCGGACACAAGCAATCGCCCCTGCTCAAGGACCTGCTCGAAAGCCATTTCGAGTGGCGACCGCTTTGTCCGGAAGTCGCCATCGGCCTGGGCGTACCGCGCGAACCGATACGCCTGGTCGGCGACCCGGCGCACCCGGCAGTGACCGGCATCCGCGAAACCGCAACCGACCTGGCCGGCCCCTTGCGCGCCTATGCCGAGCAGGTCGCGGACGAGCTCGATGACATCAGTGGCTACATCTTCATGCAGAAGTCGCCCTCCTGCGGGCTCGAGCGAGTCAAGGTGTACCAGAACAATGGCCATCCCTCTCCCCAAGGAGGCCGGGGCGTTTATGCCGCGGCGATCTGCGCGCGGCGCCCGGACCTGCCGGTGGAGGAAGAAGGGCGCCTGCACGACCCAGTGCTGCGGGAAAACTTCATCAGCCGTGTCTATGCCTACGCCGACTGGCAGCAACTGCTGCGCCAGGGGCTGAGCCGTGGCGCCCTGGTCCGCTTCCACGCGCGCTACAAGTACCTGCTGATGGCCCATAACCCCCAGGCCTACCGAACGCTGGGCCGACAGCTGGGCAGCATGAGCCGCGATGACGATCCGCTGCAGATCGGCCCACGCTACTTCAGCCTGCTGATGCAGGCGCTGCGCCGCTGCGCCAGCCGCGGTACCCATGGCAACGTGCTGCAGCACCTGAGCGGCTACCTGCGCAACGACCTGGCACAGGCAGACAAAGCCGAACTGCGCCAGCTCATCGATCAGTACCAGCAAGGCGTGGTGCCTTTGGTCGTACCGATGACCTTGCTGCGCCACCACCTGCGCCAACACCCCGACCCCTACCTGCTGCAGCAAGCCTACCTGCAACCCCACCCCGAGACCCTGGGACTGCGCAATGCCATCTGAAGACCTGCTCCCCATCGGCGAAGTCGCCCGCCTGACCGGCGTCAACCCTGTCACCCTGCGTGCCTGGGAACGCCGCTATGGCCTGATCAAGCCCCAGCGCACAGCCAAGGGCCACCGCCTTTATCCACAGGACCAGGTACAACGGGTACAGGCCGTGCTGCGCTGGCTGGAACGAGGCGCGGCCGTCAGCCAGGTACGCCAGTTGCTGGACGAAACGGTCGATCCCGTCACGGCGATCCAGGGCGAATGGGGCGAGCGTATCGAGCAGATGGTCGGCGCCATCGCCCGCCTTGGCCAACGCCCGCTCGACCAGTCACTGAATCAGGCCATGGCCCTCTACCCTGCCGTCACCGTCTGCGAGCGCCTGTTCCTGCCATTGCTCGACACCCTCGCCCTGCGCTGGCAGACGCATTTCGACGCCCGCCTGGAACAGGTGTTCTTCAACACCTGGCTACGCAGCAAGCTGGGCGCGCGGGTGTACCACGATACCCAGTCACTGGCCGGCGCCAGCGTACTGCTCGCCCGCGCCGACGACAGCCCCTTCGATGCCAGGTTCTGGTTGTGCGCCTGGCTGCTCAGTAGCAGCGGCCAGGCACTGGAGATTCTCGAGTGGCCAGTCGAGCCCCGCCAACTGCGCCAGGCGGTGGAGCTGCTGCAACCTCGCGCCCTGGTGCTGCATCTGGGCCGCCGCAGCGACCTGGCCCCGCTCGGCAGCCTGCTGGGCGAACTGAAGCTGCCAAAGCTGCTCGGCGGTGCGGCACTCGGCCTGCACCAGGACGAGCTGCGCGCGCTCGGCCTGCCCGACCTTCAGCTGTTCGACACGCCACAGGCTGCCCTGCGCTGCCTGCAGGCCACCTGATCCTTTCGCCACGGAAACGCCCTGCATGCAACTGATCTGGCTACGCAACGACTTGCGTGTCGACGACAACACCGCACTCAGCGCCGCCTGCCAACGCGGCCCGACCGTGGCACTGTGGATCGCCAGCCCCGGCCAGTGGCAGCGTCATGACGATGCCCCGTGCAAAGTCGACTTCTGGCTACGCAACTTGCGCAAGATGAGCCAGTCCCTGGCGGCGTTGAACATTCCCCTGCTGGTACGCACCACGCAGACCTGGAACGAGATCCCCGAACTATTGCTCGAACTCTGCCGCCAGCACGGCATCGACACTGTGCACTGGAATGACGACTACGGCGTCAATGAGCAGCATCGCGACGAAGCGACCCGGCGCTTGCTGGAGCACGCTGGCATCGCTGTCCAGGGTCACCTCGACCAGTTGCTGTTCAGGCCCGGTAGCGTCCTGACCCGCAGCGCTCAGTACTTCCAGGTGTTCAGCCAGTTCAAGCGTGTCTGCCTCGAACACCTTCATCGCAGCCTGCCTGCCCTGGCGCCGCGCATCGCGCGCCAAGCGGCCCTGGCGATCGCCAGCGATCCCATCCCACAGCATGTCGAAGGCTTCGCTCGCCCCTCCAACAGCTTGCGCGAGCACTGGCCCGCCGGAGAGGACGAGGCACACCAACGCCTGGCCCGCTTCGTCGAGGAGGCCATTGGCGACTACGCGCAACAACGCGACCTGCCAGCCCAGGCCGGGACCAGCCAGCTCTCGCCCTACCTTGCAGCGGGGGTGATCTCGCCGCGCCAGTGCCTGCATGCGGCCCTGGCCAGCAACCTGGGAGAGTTCGACAGTGGCAGCACCGGCGTGCAGACGTGGGTCAGCGAATTGCTGTGGCGCGAATTCTACAAACACATCCTGGTGGGTTATCCACAGGTCTCGCGCCACCGCGCCTTCCGCGCCCACACCGAGGCCCTGCCCTGGCGCGAGGCGCCTGACGACCTCGAGGCCTGGAAAACGGGACATACCGGCTTCCCGATCATCGATGCCGCCATGCGTCAGCTGCTGCAGACCGGCTGGATGCACAACCGGCTGCGCATGATCGTCGCCATGTTCCTGAGCAAGAACCTGCTGATCGACTGGCGCCATGGTGAACGCCACTTCATGCGCCACCTGATAGATGGCGACCTGGCCGCCAACAACGGCGGCTGGCAATGGAGCGCGTCGACCGGCACCGATGCAGTACCCTACTTCCGCATCTTCAATCCGACTACTCAGTCACAACGTTTCGATCCACAGGGAACCTTCATTCGTCACTGGCTGCCAGAGCTGAAGAACCTGGATGAAAAATCGATACACCAACCGATGAAGTTTGCGGATCTATTTGCTACTAATAATTACTCAAGTCCAATAGTCGATCTCGAAAGCAGTCGTCAGCGGGCACTGGAGGCTTTCAAGGGGCTCCCCGGCTGACAGTATCAGAGGGGCATAGCATTGAGCATTTCGCGTAGTTTCTGGGTCACCGGGGCCAGCAGAGGACTTGGCCTGGCCTTGGTCGAGCAATTGCTCGACCAAGGCCATCGCGTAGCGGCCAGCAGCCAGGACAACCGTGAGCTGGACACATTGTCGGAGCGATATGGCAGCCATTTGCTGCGTCTGCCCGACCAACTGCAGGACGCCGACCAGGCCAGTGCCGCCGGCCAGCGCCTGCAGGCGCAGTGGGGAGCCATCGACGGCCTGCTCATCAATGCCGGTACCTGCGATTACCTCCCCAGCGCCACCCTCGACACTGATCTGTTCGAGATGATCATCACCAGCAACCAGCGCGCCACCGAGCATGCGCTGGCCAATGCCCTGCCGCTGCTGACCCGGGGCGACAAGCCACAAGTCATGGCGATCCTCAGCCGCTATTCGGCCTTGCAGCTGTACGAACCGACCCAACCGCTCAGCGGGGTGAACAGCCTGCCCCAGTGGCTGAGCGAGCAACGCCAGGCGCTACAGGCTCAGGGGGTGGACCTGACAGTGGCGGCGCCACAGTCGTTGCAGGCCCCATCGACCCTGCTCCAGTTCATCCCCGAACAGTGGACACCGCAGAGCGCGGCCATGGCACTGGCGGGGTGCCTGGAGCTGAGGAAACCGGAACTGGTGCTGGAGGCCCTGAGCCTGAACAGCCTGTGGCCACTGCCACACTAGGATCGCCGGACAGACGGGTCAGCTGAGCAGACGCTGTACCTGCCCTGACCGCCCCCACAGGAGCGGCAGGACGCCGCTCAGCGTATCCGGCTCGGCACTGCTCCAGAATGTCGTCTCCCGCGCAGGCCCTTCGGCGAGCAGCCCACGCGCCTCCAGCAGACGCTGCAGCTGCCGCGCGACGGCGGCGCCGGTATCGATGATGGCCACCTCGGCCGGCACCATCTGTGCCAGCAACGGGCGCAGGAAGGGATAGTGCGTGCAACCCAGGATCAATGTGTCACAACCCGCCTCCAGCAACGGCTGCACGTAGCTGGCCAGCAACTGGCGCAAGGCCGGGCTGGCCAGGTCGCCCGCCTCGATGCACTCCACAAGCCCGGGGCAAGGCTGGGTGATCACCTTGACGTCGTTGGCGAATCGATCGAGCAAGGCGGCGAACTTGGCGCTCTGCAAGGTGCCTGTGGTGGCCAGCACGCCGACCACGCCGGAGCGGGTCGCCGCTGCGGCCGGCTTGACCGCCGGCTCCATGCCGACCAGTGGCCAGTCCGGATAGCACTCGCGCAGGTCGGCCACCGCCGCCACGGTGGCGGTGTTGCAAGCCAGGACCATTGCCTTGGCCCCCTGGGCGTGGAAGAACCCAGCGATATGCCGCAGGCGTTGACGAATGTAGTCAGGGCTCTTTTCGCCATAGGGCACATGGCCGCTGTCGGCCACGTACAGCAACGACTCGTTGGGCAGCAGGCGCTGGATCTCGGCGAGCACCGACAATCCGCCGACCCCCGAGTCCATCACGCCCACTGGCGCCGAACGCTCAGCCATGGCGCGTGCCGCACACCGTGCAGGCCGGATCACGCTTGACCCGTAGTTCGCGCAGGCGCGTGCCCAAGGCATCGATGAGCAGCAGCCTGCCGACCAACGGCTCACCGAAGCCCGCCAGCAGTTTCAGCGCCTCGAGCGCCTGCAGGCTACCGACCAGTCCGACCAGCGGACCGATCACACCCGCCTCGCTGCAAGTCAGCTCGTCTTCGCTGCCGTGCCCATAGAGGCAGTGGTAGCAAGGGCTGGTATCGCGGCGAGTGTCGAACACCGACAACTGCCCTTCCATCCGGATGGCCGCGCCGCTGACCAGCGGCTTGGCGGCCACCACGCAAGCGGCATTGACCGCCTCGCGGGTGGAGAAATTGTCGGAGCAGTCCAGTACCACATCGACCGCCGCCACCGCGGCGGCGAGGGAGTCTTCATCCAGGGCCTGGCGATGGGCGACCAGGGTGATTTCCGGGTTGATCGCCTGCAGGCGTTTGATCGCCGAATCCACTTTGCTCATGCCAACGCTGTCGCTGTCGTGGATGACCTGGCGCTGCAGGTTGGTCAGGTCGACAGTGTCGAAATCGGCCAGGTGCAGCTCGCCGACACCGGCCGCGGCCAGGTACAGCGCCACTGGCGAGCCGAGCCCGCCCAGGCCGACCACCAGCGCCTTGCCGCGCTTGAGGCGCAACTGGCCGTCGATGTCCACTTGCGACAGCAGGATCTGCCGGCTGTAGCGCAACAGTTCGAGGTCACTCAACATGGCAGGCGTCCCAGGCTGATACGTTCATGACCACCCAGGTCGCGATGGCTGGCGATGTCGACGAAACCGCTGGCGGCCAGCAGGTCGCGCACCGCCGGCGCCTGGTCGTAACCGTGCTCGAGCAGCAACCAGCCTCCCGGCAGCAGATGGCTGGGCGCCTGGGCGATGATCAGGCGCAGGTCGTCCAGCCCGTCCTCGCCGGCCACCAGGGCGCTGCTCGGTTCGAAGCGCACATCGCCGGCCGCCAGGTGCGGGTCGGCAGCACGAATATAGGGTGGATTGCTCAGAATCAGGTCGAAGCGCTCACCCGCCAGGGCGTCGAACCAGTGGCTGGCACGCACCTGGACATTGCCCAGCGCCAGGCGCTGGCGGTTGCGCTCGGCCAGGGCCACGGCCTCGTCGATACGATCGACCGCAGTGACCTGCCAGGCCGGACACTCGCTGGCCAGGGCCAGGGCGATGGCCCCAGTGCCGGTGCCCAGGTCGAGTACCCGCGCCGGCGTGGCCGGGACCTGCGCCAAGGCGGTCTCCACCAGCAGCTCGGTGTCGGGACGCGGGATCAAGGTATGCGCTGCCACTTCCAGGTCAAGCTTCCAGAAACCCTGCAGGCCAAGGATGTAGGCCACCGGCTCGCCTGTGCGACGACGTTCGAGATAACCGGCGAAAGTCTGCGCTGCCTCGCTGTCGACGATGCGCTCGGGCCAGGTGTGCAGGTAGCTGCGCGACTTGCCCAGGGCAGCAGCCAGGAGCAGCTCGGCATCCAGTCGCTCGGTCGGCGAGTCCGGCAACTGCGCGTTGCGCAGCAGGCTGGCGATGATGGTCATCTCAGTCTCCCAGGGCAGCCAGCTGGTCGGCCTGGTATTCGGCCAGCAGCGGCTCGATCACGGCCTCCACGCCACCGGCGAGGATGTCGTCCAGGGAGTAGAGGGTGAGGTTGATACGGTGATCGGTGACCCGGCCCTGTGGGTAATTGTAGGTGCGGATGCGCTCGGAGCGGTCGCCCGAGCCGACCAGCAGCTTGCGCTCGCTGGCGATGGCGTTCTGCGCGGCGCTGGTCTGCATGTCGTTGAGCTTGGCCGACAGCCAGGACATCGCCCGGGCGCGGTTCTTGTGCTGCGACCGCTCCTCCTGGCACTCGACCACGATGCCGGTAGGCAAGTGGGTGATGCGGATCGCCGAGTCGGTCTTGTTGACGTGCTGGCCACCGGCGCCGGAGGCGCGGTAGGTATCCACGCGCAAGTCGGCCGGGTTGATCTCGATCGCCACCTGCTCGTCGGGCTCCGGCAGCACCGCCACGGTGCAGGCCGAGGTATGGATACGCCCCTGGGATTCGGTCTCGGGCACACGTTGTACGCGATGCGCGCCTGACTCGAACTTCAGCTTGCCGTAGACGCTGTCGCCTTCGACCCGAGCGATGATTTCCTTGTAACCGCCATGCTCGCCCTCGTTCTCGGAGAGGATCTCCAGACGCCAGCCACGCTTCTCGGCGTAGCGCGAATACATGCGGAACAGGTCGCCGGAGAAGATCGCCGCCTCGTCGCCACCGGTGCCGGCGCGGATCTCGAGAAACACGTTGCGCCCGTCGTTAGGGTCCTTGGGCAGCAGCATGCGTTGCAACTGCGACTCCAGGCCGACCAGTTGCTCCTTGGCCTCGCGCACTTCTTCCACCGCCATCTCGCGCAGGTCAGGGTCGGCGTCCTTGAGCAGCGCCTGGGCGCCCTCGAGGTCGTCCTGGACCTTGCGCCACTCTTTATAGGCGCCGATCACCGGCTCGACTTCGGCGTACTCACGGGAATAGGCGCGAAAACGCGTCTGGTCGGAAATGACTTCGGCATCACCCAGCAGCGCGGTGAGTTCCTCGAAGCGGTCCTGGAGCGTGTCCAGTTTGTTCAGCAGCGACGCTTTCATTGCGGGGTCTTGTCCGTCGAGCCCTCGTGGAGGGCGAAGAGTTCCTGGGCCATGGCCAGCGCATCGACGCGGCCTTCGGCGGAGAGCTTTTTCAGTTGCACGCTGGGCGCATGCAGGAGTTTGTTGGTCAGCCCCCGGGCCAACTGGGCCAGTATTTCTTCGGGATTGCCGCCATTGGCCAGCAGGCGCTGGGCCTTGTGCAATTCTTCGTCGCGCAGGCGCTCGCTCTGTTGCCGATAGGCCTTGAGCACATCGACCGCGGCCAATTCGCGCAGGCGCCCCATGAAGTCGTCGGCACCGGCCGAAACCAGCTCCTCGGCGGCCTGGGCTGCGCCCTGGCGGCTCTTGAGGTTTTCCGCGACCACTTCGTGGAGATCGTCGACGGTGTACAGGTAGACATCGTCCAACTCGCCGACCTGCGGCTCGATATCCCGCGGCACGGCGATGTCGACCATGAAGATCGGCTTGTGCCGGCGCTGTTTCAGGGCGCTCTCCACCGCGCCCTTGCCAAGGATCGGCAACTGGCTGGCGGTGGAACTGATGACGATGTCACTGTTGGCCAGCTCCTGGGGAATGTCCGACAGCAGCACCGCATGGGCGCCGAACTGCTCGGCCAGGGTACTGGCACGCTCCAGCGTGCGGTTGGCGACGACGATACGACGCACGCCCTGCTCGTGCAGGTGGCGGGCGACCAGGGTGATGGTCTCGCCAGCGCCGATCAGCAGCGCCTGGCTGCGCCCGAGGTCGGCGAAGATCTGCTTGGCCAGGCTCACCGCGGCAAATGCCACCGATACCGGGTTCTCGCCGATCGCGGTGTCGGTACGGACCTGCTTGGCGGCGCTGAAGGTGGCCTGGAACAGGCGTCCGAGCAGCGGGCCGACGGTACCGGCCTCGCGCGCCACGGCATAGGCCGACTTCATCTGGCCGAGGATCTGCGGCTCGCCGAGCACCAGCGAATCGAGGCCGGAGGCCACACGCATCATGTGCCGGACCGCGTCGTGGTCCTCATGGACGTAGGCGCTGGCGCGCAGTTCGTCGAGGCTCAGCTGGTGATAATCGGCCAGCCATTGCAGCACGGCGTCGGCGGCCAGGTGGTCCTGCTCGATGTAGAGCTCGCTGCGGTTGCAGGTCGACAGGATCGCCGCCTCGCGGCTGGCGGTCAGTCGGCACAGCTGCTGCAGGGCGTCCACCAGCTGCTCCGGGGTAAACGCCACGCGCTCGCGTACGTCTACCGAGGCAGTCTTATGGTTGATACCAAGTGCAAGAAAGGCCATGCAAGGTCGCTGGTTGGGACGTGAAGCCGATAATTGTCCTACTTCGCAGGTTTTTGAACAACCACCGTTCGCTATTGCGCTGATGGTTGTGCGCTATCACGGCATCTGGCGCTGGGCGGCAGAGGTGGCCATCCGCCGACAAAATGGGCGCCTGCATAGCTGTGCAGGTGGCGGGCAAGATTGCTGCGCTCATCCTGGCGATGGGGGCATGAATCGCAGCCGACCAAAAAGTCAGCTTTGCTTTCGACTAGTCGAAATATATTTTCAAAAGGGGGTTGAATTCACTCTTCGGTTGCCTGACCTTAGAGTCAAGAGGCGAAGAAATACCAAGGGCCTCAATGGCCTAGGCACGCCTCTCTGCGAGCAAGCTGAATAAGGATTGAATCATGCAAATCCAGGTCAACAGCAGCAACCATATCGAAGGCAACAGCCGTCTCGACCACTGGGTCCGCAGCACCCTGCAGGCTTCGCTGGAACGCTACGAGGACGACCTCACCCGCATCGAGGTGCACCTGCGCGACGACAACGGCGCCAAGCCCGGACCGCATGACAAGCGCTGCCAGATGGAGGCTCGCCCCAAAGGCCATCAGCCGATCTCGGTCACCCACACTGCCACGTCCCTGGACCAGGCCGTCGACGGCGCCGCCAGCAAACTGAACAACGCGCTGGATCACTTCTACGGCAAGCTGCGCAGCAAGCGCGGAGTCCTCGAACTGAACGACCCCGACGCCTGACCGACAGGCTCTGACAACAACGCCCGGCACTGCCGGGCGTTTTCGTCTGTGCCGATCAACGGGCCTGAACCAACCCCGCGCCGTCCCGGTCAACCCCTGCATTCATCCACGGCAGGACCCGACCATGCACAACCCCTTCGAGCAGATCAGCGCCGCCTTCGCCCCCGACTACCGGGTCAACCTGAGCATCGAACGCCTGGACGGCAGCATCATGCTGACCCTCTCCGACGACAGCGGCGTGGTGGCCAAGCGCCTGATCAGCCAAGCCCAGCGCAACGACCCAGTGCGCCTGCGCCGGGTCATCGACAGCATCCGCCTGGGCCTGGCCATCGAGCTGGGCCAGAACCCGCTGGAGGTGCTGGCCGCCCTGACCGGCGAGCAGCGCCGGGGGCTGTGCTTCAGCACCGCCGGGCTGGCCAACTGAGGCCTACTTGCCCTCTTCCACTTCCTTGCCGTTGGCATCCAGCGCCTTGGTCGACGGGTAGCGGTACGAGGCGTAGCGCACCACCAGGATGGCGAACGCCAGCAGCAGGATGCCGCCACACACGTACAGCAAGCCGACATCCGGCGCCTTGTGGTGCGACACATCGCCGATCAGCAGGCGCGTCAGCGCGGTGATCGCCACGTACAGCAGGAAGCGGATAGGCATGTGGTTGGTCTTGAAGTAGATCCCTACCATCGCGCCCAGCTCCAGGTAGATGAACAGCAGCAGGATGTCATCGACGCTGATCCCCCCCTTGCCCAGCATGTCCAGGAACGTCACCACTGCCGCATAGGCGGTGATCGCGCCAATGCCGAACAGTGCCAGGTAGTGGAAGGCCTCCACGCACAGGTTGCCCAGCGAGTCGGCCGAGCCGTGCAGGCCCTTGCGCAGCTTTTCTGCCCATTTGATGTTCACGATGTTCGATTCCCCGATACGGCTGAAGGTCTTGTGTCATGCAGTTAAAGGGCCAGGCCCATGCCTTGGAAGGCGGCCGATTGCCGCAGGGCACCTGTGGACTACGCTGTTTGCAGCATAAAAGGCCATCATTGCGGTTGCAGGGCGGTGGCCTGAGCCTGTACTGTATAAAAATACAGTTACCCACAATCCAATCAGCAAAAAGGCACAGAGGTGATGAATGGCCGTCGAAGTGGTGTACCGCAGCAGCCGCGACCCGGAGCGCTTGTTCATGGATAAGGCCGAAGCAGACCGTCACGACAAGATGCTCGAACTGGCCGAGCGCCTGGCCGAGGTACTGCACAAGGCCGTGCCGTCGCTGAGCGAGCAGCAGGTCGAGGAAGCCGGCATCTACATGGCCAAGAACCGCGACGTGTTCGCCCGCGCGTTCAAGAGCCAGCCCGATGCCCTGGCCGAACTGCTGGACACCAGTCCTGCCGAGTAGGCTGCATCAGCCATACAACAACCTTTCCGCCAGCGTATGCGCCACCCTCGCCGGTGAGCGCTTCTCCGCCTGGGCGTGGGCGAACACCTCGGTCAGCCGGGAAGGGATCCGCGCCAGGTGCGAGGTGATGGTCGTCAGGCTCTCGCCACGATAGGTCAAGGCCACGTAGATCAAGCCGCCAGCATTGATCACGTAGTCAGGTGCATAGAGAATCCCGCGCTTTTCCAACTGGTCGGCCACCTGCAAGGTAGTCAACTGGTTGTTCGCCGAACCCGCCACCGCCGCGCAGCGCAGTTGCATCACGCTTTGCCCGTTGAGTACCGGCCCGACGCCGCAGGGCGCGAAGATATCGCAGGGGGTGCTGACCAGCGCCTCGTGCGCCACCGGCTGGGCATTGAACTGTTCCACCGCCAGCCGCACCTTGCCTGAGTCCAGGTCGCTGACCAGCAACTCGGCCCCCGCCACATGCAACTGCTCAGCCAGTGCATAGCCCACGTTGCCCAACCCCTGCACCGCCACTCGCAGCCCCTCCAGATTGTCGCTGCCCAGGCGAGCCATGGACGTGGCACGGATGCCAGCGAACACGCCCATGGCCGCGTGAGGCGACGGATCGCCCGAAGCCGTAGTACTGGTGACATGCGCGGTGGCCTGGGCGATGCAGTCCATGTCCAGGGTCGAGGTACCGCTGTCCACGGCAGTGATGAACCGCCCCTGCAAGGTGTCGACGAAGCGGCCGAAAGCCTCGAACAGTGCGGCACGGTTCTCCACATGGGGATTGCGCACGATCACGGCCTTGCCGCCGCCCATCGGCAACCCGGCCAGGGCCGCCTTGTAGCTCATGCCCTGGGCCAGGCGAATGGCATCGGTCATGGCACTTTCATCGTCGGCATAGGGCAGATAGCGACAGCCGCCCATCGCCGGCCCCAGCTGGTCGTTGTGGATCACCACCACGGCCTTCAGACCCGTGGGCGGGTCGATGAACAGGTGCAGTGACTGGGTACGGGTACTTTGCATGAGCGCGAACATCGACGAGCTCCCCCGACAGGTGCTCCTAACAGTATAGGCAGGCAAGCCCCACCCGCCGCCCGGCCGGACCACTGGACGAACCGCGGCGCCAGGGCTAAAAGTTAAGCGTGATGGAGAGCCCTCATGAACCCACGTCTAGCCTGCCTGGCCTGCCTGGAACGCGAGCCGGTCGCCCTGCTCGAAGCCACCCTGTGGATCGCCGCCGAACACGACCCTGTTGTCGAACCTGCCGACGGCCTGGTCCAGGTGCGCGAACTGCAACGCGAGATCAGCAGCAACCTGCCGCTGCTGCCTCTGCACGAGCTGGCCCAGCCGCTGCTGCGCCAGCTCAATGCCCTGGGCTTCCAGCAGGACGACTATCACCCGCTGCGCCCGCAGGTGGCGCTGATGGACAAGGTACTGCAACGTCGCCGAGGCCAGCCGTTGCCATTGGCCATCCTCGCCCTGGAGCTGGCGCAGCGGCTGTCGATTCCGCTGGAAGGGGTCAACTTCCCCGGCCATTTCCTGCTGCGCGTCCCCGGCGCCGATCACCTGCTCGATCCCTGCGGTGGTCGTCGCCTGTATCCGGTCGACTGCCGCGAACTGCTGGCCCGCCAGTTCGGCCCGCAACTCACGCTCAACGCCGAACACCTGCGCAGCGCCTCGCCCATGCAGATGCTCCAGCGCCTGTCGCGCAACCTGCGCCAGTTGCACAGCAGCAACGACAACGACCTCGCCGCGCTGGTCGACGCCGAACGGGTCATGCAACTGGGCCCGGCACAGGTCGGCGACTACCTGGCCCGCGCCACCCTCTACCAGCACCTGGATTGTCCGCAGGCCGAACGCTTCGACCTGGAACACGCCCTGCTGCTGACCGACGATCCGTTGCAACGCCTGAAGCTCGGCGAACGCCTCGGCCAGATCCCCAACGGCAAACGCTCAATCCACTAGCGCTTGGCCTTCGACGTCCGCCTGCCGTGCCTGAGGCGCCCGCACCTGGCTGACCAGCAGAGCCCCGAGCAGCGCCGGCACGGCGCAAAAGTAGAAGATCTGCTCCACCGGCAAGTGTCGGCTGAGCAGCAGGCCGCCCAATAGTGGGCCGAGGATCGAGCCAAAACGTCCCACGCCTAGCGCCCACCCTGTGCCGGTAGCCCGTACCTGGGCCGGGTAGAAGTTGCTGGCAAAGGCATTGAGCGTCAGTTGCCCGCCGATGATGCAGAACCCTGCAGCGAACACGCTGGGCACCAGCCAACGCGGATCGTCGTGGTTCAGCCCCACCAGCACGCTGAACAGCGCCGCCCCCAGCAGCACGCCAGACAGCAGGCGGGCCTTGTTGACCATGCGGTCGGCGCACCAGGCCAGGCACACCGCGCCGAAGGTACCGGCGAACAGGAACAGCGAAGTGACCAAGTTGGCCTGGTTCAGCGCCAATCCGCTCTCCTGCAGCAATGACGGCAGCCAACTGATCATGAAGTACAGCAGGATCAGGCTGACGAAGAAGGTGCTCCACAGCAACAAGGTCGGTCGGGCGAAGCCTCCTCGGAACAGTGCCAGCACACTCAGTTGGGAGGCGCCTGGTTCGTCGGCCGTCCTCTGTGCCGGTGGCACCTGCCAGCTGGGCAACATCCGGGCAGCGACTTGCTGCAGGCGAGCATGAGGCGGCTCATCGCGCAGCAGGCGCGCCAGCGACTCGGGCAAGGCGAAGAACAGGATGGGGAACAGCAGCAACGGCGCGATGCCACCGGCCAGGAACACAGCCTGCCAGCCGTAGTGGTCGATGAAGCCTACGGCGACGAAGCCGCCTGCCGCGCCACCCAGAGAGAAACCGCAGGCGGCCAGAGTCACCATCAAGGTACGCAAGCGGGGCGGGGCATAGTCAGCCATCAGCGCCATGGCGCTGGGCATGGCACCGCCCATGCCGATGCCGCATAGAAAGCGCGCCAGCATCAGGCTGTCGAGCGAGCTGGCGAAGACCATCAGCACTGTCAGGCTGGCGTACAGCAATACGCAGCACAACAGCACCCGGCGCACACCGAAACGGTCGGCCAGCGGTGTCACTGCCAGCGAGCCAATCGTCAGCCCCAGCAGGTTGGCGCTGAACACCGGCCCGAAGGCGGCCTTCTCCAACCCCCAGTCCTGGGCCAGCGCCGGAATCACATAGCCCAGTACCTGGGCGTCATAACCATCGGTGACCAACAGCAGGATCAACAGCAACAGCAGGTAACGCTGGAAGGATGATACCGGGCGCGCGTCGAGCGCCGCGCGAAAGCTGACTATCTGGTTATGCATCGCAAGGTGCCTGTTTGTTGTTTTTATTGTTGCCGAGCTCGCCAGCAAGGCTGGCTCCTGCAAGCCGAAACAAACCAGGGCACACTGCAGGAGCCAGCCTTGCCGACGGACACCGAATCAGCTGGGCGTGTCGGACTGCCTGGCCGGGTGGGCCTTGGCAAAAGCCGGATGCTGCTCAGCCAGGGCGGCCACCCGGCGAATGCGCGGGTAGCCACCAAGGTCGATGTTGAAGCGCTCGGCCGCGTACAGTTGCGGGATCAGGTAGACATCGGCCAGCCCCGGCGCTGCGCCGAAGCAGAAGCCTTCATCGCCGATCAGTCGCTCCACCGCCGCCAGCCCTTGGCTGATCCAGTGACCGATCCACTGGTTGACCTGGGCCTCGTCGTGCCCTAGCTGGCGCAGTTGGTTGAGCACGCTGACGTTGTGCAGCGGATGGATATCGCAACCGATGATCGCCGCCACACCACGCACCTGGGCCCGCCCCTCGAGGGCGCGCGGCAGCAGCGGGGTTTCTGGGAAGGCTTCTTCCAGGTACTCGATGATCGCCGGCGATTGCACCAGCAGCTCGCCGCTGTCCAGGCGCAAGGCCGGCACCCGGCCCTGGGGATTGAGCGCAAGGTAAGCCTCGCCACGCTGCTCGCCCTTGAGCAGGTTCACTGGCAGGGCCTGATAATCCAGGCCCTTGAGCGCCAGGGCGATGCGCACCCGATACGACGAAGTGGAGCGGTAGTAGGTGAACAGTTCCATCGCCCTGTCCCCTCAGTTGGCCGCGACGATGGTGCCGCGACATTCGCCGAAGCCGATGCTGGCCACGCCATCAGCCACGCAACGGGCGCGCAGGATGATCTCGTCGCCGTCCTCGAGGAACTTGCGCACTTCGCCACTGGCCAGTTCCACCGGGTGCTTGCCGCCCTCGGTGATCTCCAGCAGGCTGCCGAACGAGCCCGGCGCCGCACCCGACAGGGTGCCCGAACCGAACAGGTCGCCCGGTTGCAGCTGGCAGCCGTTGACGCTGTGGTGGGCGACCATCTGCGCCACGGTCCAGTACATGCTGCGGGTGTTGCTCAGGGTCAGACGGTGGGCCGGCAGGTTCTGCTCGCGCATGCGCTCAGTCAGCAGCAGCACTTCCAACTCGATATCGAAGGCACCGCCGGCCTGGTCGCGCTTGTCGAGCAGGTACGACAGCGGCTGCGGATCGCCTTGCGGGCGCGCCGGCTGGGCGCAACGGAACGGCTCCAGGGCCTCAGCGGTCACTACCCAGGGCGAGACCGTGGTGATGAAGCTCTTGGACAGGAACGGACCCAGCGGCTGGTATTCCCAGGCCTGGATGTCCCGCGCCGACCAGTCGTTGAGCAGGCAGAAGCCGGCCACGTGCTCGGCGGCGTCGCCGACCGGGATCGACTGTCCCATCTCGTTGCCCTGGCCGATCCAGATCCCCAGTTCCAGTTCATAGTCCAGCCGGGCGCAAGGACCGAAGCTCGGCTCGGTCTGGCCGGCCGGCAGGGTCTGGCCCTTGGGTCGGCGCACGTCGGTGCCGGACGGGCGGATGGTCGAGGCGCGGCCGTGGTAGCCGATCGGCACATGCTTGTAGTTGGGCAGCAGCGGATTGTCCGGACGGAACAGCTTGCCGACGTTCTTGGCATGCTCGATGCCAACATAGAAGTCGGTGTAGTCACCGATCTTCGCCGGCAGGTGCAGTTGGCAGTCGGCGGCCGGATACAAGGCCGCCTTGAGCGCGCCCTGGTGCTCGCTGCCTTCACCCAGCAGCGCCAGCAGACGCTCGCGCAGGGCAACGCGGGCTTGGCGCCCGAGGGCGAAGAAGGCGTTCAGCGCGCCACCGCGGGTGGCCTCGACAGCGGCCTTGGCAGCGCCATCGAACAGCCCGGCGGCCAGCACGGCCTCCAGGTCGAGAATGGCGTCGCCGATGGCCACGCCGCAACGCGGTGCCTGGCCTGGCCGGCTGAAAATGCCCAGCGGCAGGTTCTGTAGCGGGAAGTCGCGGTGCCCGTTGGCGTGCTCGACCCAGCTACGGGCAATGGCGGTGTGGTTCATCGGTTATCTCCGGTTCGGGTTGAAGGTGCTCGGCAAGGTGGCCCAGCAACTATCGTAGTCGGCCTGCAACTGCGGGCTTTCAAGGGCCTGCAGGCTCGGACGCAGCACCTGGCTGGTCTCGAACATGAAAGCCATGGTGTTGTCGATCTTGTGCGGCGCCAGGTCGGCGGCGATGGCCTTGTCACAGGTCTCGGCGTCCGGGCCGTGGGCGCTCATCACCCCGTGCAGCGAAGCGCCGCCGGGCAGGAAACCTTCGGCCTTGGCATCGTAGGCGCCCTGGATCAGGCCCATGAACTCGTTCATCAGGTTGCGGTGGAACCATGGTGGACGGAAGGTGTTCTCGGCCACCATCCAGCGCGGCGGGAAGATCACGAAGTCCATGTTGGCCATGCCATGCACACTGGTCGGCGAAGTCAGCACAGTGAAGATCGACGGGTCAGGATGGTCGAAGCTGACCGTGCCGATGGTGTTGAAACGGCGCAGGTCGTACTTGTAGGGCACGTTGCTGCCATGCCAGGCGACCACGTCCAGGGGCGAATGCTGCAACTCGCACCCCCAGTGCTCGCCGAGGAACTTCTGCACCAGTTGCACCGGGCCGCTGTGGTCTTCGTAATGTGCCACCGGCGTGAGGAAATCACGCGGGTTGGCCAGGCCGTTGCTGCCGATCGGGCCAAGGTCCGGGATGCGCAGCGGCGCGCCGTGGTTCTCGGCGATGTAGCCGCGGGCCTGGGCGTCGAGCAGTTCGACGCGGAACTTCATGCCCCGCGGGATCACCGCGATTTCCAGTGGTTCGACTTCGAGCACGCCCAGTTCGGTGGCGATGCGCAGGCGGCCCTGCTCGGGCACCAGCAACAATTCGCCGTCGGCGTTGAAGAACACCCGCTCCATCGAACGGTTGGCGCGGTAGATGTAGATGCTCACCCCAGCCGGTTTTTCCGAGGCCGAGTTGGCCACCATCGGCAGCCAGCCATCGATGAAGTCGGTGGGCTCGGCCGGTATCGGCTGGGGGCTCCAGCGCAGGCGATTGGGGTTGATCGGGCCGAGGGCGCCGGTCAGCGGCTGGCGCGCCAGGCGTTCGAAGCGCGGGTGCAGCGCCGAGGGGCGGATGCGGTACAGCCAGGTACGGCGCAGCTCGCTGCGGGTCATGGTGAACGCAGTGCCCGACAACAGTTCGGCGTACAGCCCGTAGGGCGCCTTCTGCGGTGAGTTCTGCCCGACCGGCAACGCGCCGGGCAGGGCTTCGCTGGCGAATTCGTTGCCGAAACCGCTCAGGTACTGGCGTTCAGGGGATGTGTCGCGGGTCATCGGTGCCTCCGGGCTGCATGGAGCCGTTACGGGCAGCAGGCTGCGGAGCCCGATCCTGAAACCGGCACCAAGGGCGGCAGCGCGTCTGCATTGTTTTTATCGTAATCAGATTACGAATAACGTAATTTGCTCGCGCGCAGGCGTCAAGCTATAAAGGCGCCACCCCGCAAAATCTGGATAGAACGCTCCCCCATGGCCAAAGCCAGCACCACCGCCGACAACGGCAAGCAGAAGGTCCGCTCGGCGGAAGTCGGCACCGACATCCTCAAGGCCCTCGCCGAGCTCTCCCCGTCCACCTCGCTGTCGCGCCTGGCCGAGCATGTACAGATGCCAGCGAGCAAGGTCCACCGCTACCTGCAGGCACTGATCGCCAGCGGCTTCGCCGAGCAGGACCCGGCCACCAATCACTACGGACTGGGCCGCGAGGCCTTGCGGGTAGGCATGGCGGCGCTGGGCAGCATCGATGTGCTCAAGGTCGCGGCATTGCCACTGTCGCAGCTGCGTGACGAGCTCAACGAAAGCTGCTTCATCGCGGTATGGGGTAACCAGGGCGCGACCGTGGTGAGCATCGAGCCGGCGGTGCGTGCGGTAACGGTGGTCACCCAGATCGGCTCGGTGCTGCCGCTGCTCAGCTCGTCCACCGGACTGGTGTTCGCCGCGCACCTGCCGGAACGCGAGACCGTGGAGTTGCGCGACCGGGAACTGGCAGCGCTGGGACACACGGCTGATACGTATGCGCCTTTGCTGGCCCAGATCCGCCAACGCGGCCTGCACCACGTCCACGGCCTGCTGATGCCCGGCGTGGATGCACTGTCCGCGCCCATCTTCAATGCCATGGGCCAGATTGCCGCAGTGATGACCGTGGTCGGGCCGACTTCGATCTTCCATGCCGACGAGCAAGGGCCGGCGGCACAACGCCTGCTGGCGGCGACAGGGGCCGTCAGCAGGCGGATGGGGCATGACTCAGCCGTTTAGCTCCACGCTCCGCGGAACCCGCTCCGTCACCGAGACAGCGGCGGGGACATGCCCTCCCGAGAACCGATCAGTTGCGTATACCACGCTAGCTCCTCCTCGAAACGCTCCTTGAGCGGCGCTATCGCTGCCTGCCCGAAATCCTTGAGCAACTCATGCTGCTCGTACAACGCCTTCAGTATCGCGAATTGCTTCTTGAGCCACAGACTCAACGCGGATGACGGCCCGGGGAACAGGGTCGACCAAAGTTTGCTGGCCTGGTCGAACAGCCGGGTAGCGTAGAACTTCAGCACTCCAGTAAAGCCTGGCAGACTGGCGATCCCTTTGAGCAGGGTTAGCAGGGCCGCAGTCTTGTCGCCATCGCGCAGCATCACGAGGCTGTGGTAAAACGCCACCCCAGCCTTGATGAAGCCCAGCACGACACGCGCTGGCGGGAATACCAAGGCCACGACATCCGCTACCAGACCGACCAGCCAGAACACTTCCTGGGTAATGCGCCTCGCCGCGCTGTAGGCATCACGTGCCGCTTCAGCCAACAAGCGCTTTATTCGCTGGCGCAGGGCAACCGACAGATCACGGATGTTGTGCCACACCTGCAAGGACCTGGCGATCCTGGAATCCCCCATCTGTCTCGAGTGATCCTTGGCGTCATCGTTGCGCACATCCTCGTTCAACCTGCGGATCAACAGTTCATCATCGACCGACACGTGTTCGTAGACCCAGTCCTGCATGGCATCGCCACGCCATTGTTCGACGAAATCACCGACCTCGTACAAGTAGCCGTCATCAGGACCATCGCTGAGGTAAACCAAGGTGCCCGGTGCCTTTGGCGACTGCAGCAGATAGTCTCCCGCTACGCCGGCGCCATTGATCTTCAGCTCGGCCAGTTTGCAATCATCGATGAAACTGCCTTGGTGAAAACGCATGCAGACCGGCCTCAGCCAACGGGCATGCGTGTCGCTGAGGCGCCCGCTCTGCAGCGCCAGCAGGCAGTCGCGCTGGATTTTCATGCCGGTGATATGACGATGCAGGGCCAAGGGCCTGGAATCGCTATCGCCATGCGGATCAAGGTAGCTGCTGCGGATTTCAGCACAGTATCGTTGCCCCAGCCTGGCGGCGCGGATGTAACCGTCGAGCGCGTGGTTGCTCAAGTGCGACAGGTCCTGGCCAACGGTGGAAGAGATCCGGGCGAAATCCTTGAAGTTGAAGTCCGCGGGGTATCCGCCTGCCGCCACTTGGGTCAAGGACTGACGAACACCTCCCTCCAGTTCGACCAGCACAGTATCGGCATCAATCCAGCCGCCCGGGTTACCCGGGTAGCGGTTGATGCGCTCGCTTACCTGGTCACGGGCATAGGCCATGAAGGTCTGGACCTCGGCAACTGCCTGGTAATCCGCCATGAGCACGCGTAACTCGTGGTCGATGTCCACCACCCGTCGTTGCAGCGCCTCATCCGGCTCGGCATGCACCAATGGCCTGATCGGCTCAAGATCGTCGAGTATCTTCAGCACCCTGAGGTCAGTCCAGTGCTGGACCAGTTGCGCCCTGCCGTCGATGTCTTGCGCATGCACATTGATCGTCTCGCGGGACCATTCCTGAGGCAGCCTGGCAACCAGTTTCAGATACCGGGCCAGCGCCGGGCGCTGAGCGTGCTGGACATGCTCGACCAGGTAGTCGCGTCCTTGGGGCGTGGCGGTCAGTGCGCCCAGCGCGAAACTCATCTGCCCAGCGGAGCGAAACGCCTGAAGATCGCCCGCCGGAGACCCGGGTGCATACAGCACATGGATATCGTCGTTATACAGGTACAGGTGATCGGTCAGCAGCATCTCACCGTTGATGGACAACAGTGCCACATTGACCGTACCCACGTAGGACGGCTGCATGGCCTGCTCGAACAATCTCACCGCCTTGCGGTCGATGCCCTGGAAGTCCGCGGCCTGCCAGGCGAGCAGCAGCCTGGCCTCCAGCGCCTTGCCCAGCAGATGCCTGATCCAGTCGCTTTCATAGATGTGCTCGAGTTGCCCGACATAAGACTGCTGTAGCTGCAACTCATCGGCGACCGTCGCCACGCCCGCCTGCCCCAGGGCAAGACGTAACCTCTCATGCTGGATCGTCACGGTCAGATGCTCACCGTGGTAGGCACCACCGCAGACCCACTCGAGCAGTGACACCACCTGCACCGATGCATCCTGGGTGAAGTCATGGGTGATATGCAGCTGCACATCTTCTGCCGCCAATCCGGGAAAGCCTCGATCGGTCAACCAAAGGCCGATGCGATGGCTGGCATAGTCATAGAAATCACTGTGCCCGGACTGCTGCGCCAACTGCACCTCAGCCTCGCTCGCCGACCGCTCGAGTGCCGCCAACTGTGCAGCCTCGGCTGACGACAGGTTGCGCAACCACGCTGGCGCCAGGTCCTTGCGCAAATCCCCCATGGCCTCGACCACACACCCCTGCAATTGCTCGAACCAGGCCCCGAGCGTCACGGCGTTTTCAACCGCCTCCCCAGCAGCCAAGGCATTGACGACCAATCGACGTTGCAGCAAGCGCATCTCGTCAAGCAGGAAGGCCTCAAGCGGCACCGCCAACGGCGTCAAGATCAGCTCAACGGCTCCCGCGTGCAGCAGTGCCGCATGCGCTTGTGCGGTGATGAGCTGCTGCCAGCAACCTTCGCTGCGCACATAAGAGAGCAGGGTGTCAGCCATGCGTGGAGACGTGTCGAACCAGACAGCCGCTCCCAAGCCATGGAGCACGAAAGGCTCCTCGTCGTCGAACAGGCTGTGGCTCAGCGCGAGGAAGCCAGGAATACGCACGTGCTCACCGGTGTCCGTCATCAGAGAGACAGATGCCACCGTAGGGTCGGCGTCTGGCAGCAAAGCTTCCATGTCCGCCCTCGGGGCGCCGCGACGCAGGGCGCGGGCACGTATCTGCAGCGCCAGCAATTCGCGCAGCTGTTCAGCAACCTCGGCAGACTGCTCCACCCACCACCGGTCGGCACAGGCCTGCCATTGCTCATCCAGCCAGCGCTCAGGATCGTCGATAGGTGTCTCGCGAGGTGGAAGACCAGGTGCCAAAGCCATTTGCGCCTGCAGCAACAGGGTCGTGACGAAAAATGCGCTAAGGGTTTGTTGATCGGCGATCGGCGAAACGCCCGAAGGGACAGCGGAAGGGAAATGTGGACCCATGATTTCTTTCTCAATGCAATGTAGGAAATTGCACAGTGCAGAAATCAGAAAAACCATTGCGGATGGAAAGATTCGTACAGGAGCCTACTCTCCCCTAGGAAGAGGCTACGCAGAACGCGTTGGTAAATGCCAGAAACGTTAGGGATTATCGCGGGCGATGTAATAGAGAATGTCAAAAGCGGGTATTTTTCCCACAGAATATTGTGCCTATTCTTACCTCGTTGGTTCGGCACGAAGGGCTCTCCCCCCCGCCTTTCGGGCCACCAAGGTTCACCGACGTTGATTTTGAAGCTCCTTGATCTAACGTCTCGATTGGCCGCTGCGATTGCAGCGGCCTTTTTTATTCCTGCAAGAATCCCCTGCTACTGCAGGTACCTTGTGGGAACGGGCTTGCCCCGCGATAAGGCCGGCCCAGGCAACAGAGCGCCGGCGATTGGGTACAAGCCAGCGCCCACCTCGATCCAGCCATGCCATGGCCCGGCACACATCACCCCAATGGATACTTCTGCAGGTTCGCCATCATCTGCTGCATGGCCTGCACGCTGTCCTGCGGATGTGCCGCGCCCTCGAAGTCGCAGATCCGCGCCCAGTTGTCCGCCACCTGTTCCGGTGTAATGCCCGCTTGCGGATCGAACCCCACTCCCTGGCTACGTTCCCAGCGCACCTTGCCGATCCAGCCGCCGCCCACCTCGAACAGCTCGCCGCTGTCCTGGCACTGCTCGCTGCCCAGGAACACCACCAGCGGGCTGATCAGCTCAGGCCGCAGGCGTTCGAACACCTGGGGTGGGATCAGCCCTTCGGTCATGCGTGTGCCGCCGGTGGGGGCGATGGCGTTGACCAGGATGCCGTGCCGACGCCCCTCCAGCGCCAGGGTACGGGTCAACCCGTACAGGCCAAGCTTGGCCATACCGTAGTTGGCCTGGCCGAAATTGCCGTAGATGCCCGAGGTCGACGAGGTGAAGATCACCCGCCCCCAGTTCTGCGCGCGCAGGTGCGGCCAGGCGGCGTGGGTGACCTTGTAGGCGCCTTCGACATGTACCCGGTAGACCTGCTCCCAGTCGCTGTCTTCCATCTTGTGGAAGGTCTTGTCGCGCAGGATGCCGGCGTTGTTCACCAGCACATCGACCTGGCCGAAGCTGTCCAGGGCCTGCTCGACGATACGCGCGCCCTCGGTGACCGAGTCATGGCTGGCCACCGCCGTGCCACCGGCGGCACGGATCTCCTCCACCACCCGATCGGCAGCCGAGGCATTGGCCCCCTCGCCATGGGTGCTGCCGCCCAGGTCGTTGACCACCACCCGCGCGCCGTGCGCGGCGAACAGCAGCGCGTGGGCGCGCCCCAGGCCGCCACCGGCTCCGGTGACGATCGCCACTCGATCTTGCAGACATACCGGCTCGCTCATGCTCAGGGCTCCAGGTGACGACGGGAAGACGACGAGTGTCCACCAGCGACGGACACCGGACAATCAAGCGCACCACGGCGAATGGCGGGCGATAACGCACGGCGATGATCCGCTGGCTCAGGACCAGGCGATCTTCTGCGGCAGGTGGTTCAGGGGCTGCTCGCGAAAGGCCAGGTAATGGCGCAGCACCTGCACCGGCGCCTCGGTATGCGGGTAATGGCCGATGCCTTGCAGCACCACGGTGTCCGGGGCTGGCACCACCTGGCGGTAGCGCTCGACCATATGCGCGCCGGACAACGGGTCCACCGCGCCGTTGATCAGGCGCAGCGGCACGCCCTCGCGCTGCATCGCCCCGACCCAGCGCTCGCGCTGGGCACAGCGCTCGGGCAGGAAGGCGATCAGCTTGTGCAGGATGCGCGGGCCGCGGTTGGCGGCGATCAGGCTCCAGAGATCGTCCAGCGCGCTCTCGCTTGGATGAGTACACGGCCCGTATACCTGGCTGACATTACGCACCAGGTCATCGCGCCCGAACGAGCGGCCGACCAGCCAGCCCAGCCGGCTGAGCAGCAGCTTCTGCACCAGCAGCACCCGGCAGGTTTCGGGGAACAGGCCACTGTTGAGGAACACGCAACTGGCGACGTCCAGGCGCTGCTCGTGGTGCCGTGCCAACAGTTCCTGGGCGACGCTGCCGCCATAGTCGTGGGCCAGCAGATGCACCGGTTGGTGGATCCGCAAGTGTTCGAGCAATGCCTGCTGCAGGTCGGCCTGCTCCAGCAGGCTGTAGTCGTGGCCAGCGGGCTTGGCCGAGTCGCCAAAGCCGAGCATGTCACAGGCCACCACGCGAAAGCGCTGGGCCAACGGAGCCCACAGGTAGTGCCAGTCCCAGCTGGCAGTGGGAAAGCCATGCAGCAACAGCAGCGGCGCGCCCTGCCCTGCGGTCCAGTAGCGGATGGACTGGCCACGGAAGCTGAAGCCCAGGCTCCGGGTGCGCCAGACACTCAGTGGAATCTCGGTCAGCGGCATCACGGTCGTCCTGGTGGACAAATGGCGGAATTCGGCAAGGCTGCGCTCATGGCAAGTCACCTCGGCACATGCATGTGCTCTTGATCTCGAGGCACAGTCTAGAAGCCAAAACGGCCCTGTTTAGTCGCCTTGGCAGCCAGCCTGATGACCGTGCGAGTCAGTGGCACGAACGGTCAGAACAGCATCACCAGCAGCGGCGCCGCCAACAGGTTGAGCAACCCGGTCAGGACCATCACCAGGCCCGCCACCGAGCCTTCCTCGCGCCCGACCTCCTGGGCCCGGCTGACCCCCGCGCCGTGGGCACCGACGCCGAACAGCGCGCCCCGCGCCAGCGGCGTGCGCAGCGGCAGCCAGCGCAGCAGGATGCCGCCGAACATCGCCCCGAGCACCCCGGTGAACATCACGAACACCGCGGTCAGCTCCGGCACGCCGCCCAGGCCCTCGGCCACCGGCATGGCAAACGGCGTGGTGATCGAACGAGGCAGCAGCGACAGGCTGACCGACTCGTCCAGCGCCAGCAGATGGGCCAGTGCCCAGGAACTGCCGATCGACGCCACGCTGCCGGCGAGCATGCCCACCA
This sequence comes from Pantoea sp. Cy-639, assembly GCF_011752525.1. Classification (GTDB taxonomy): domain Bacteria; phylum Pseudomonadota; class Gammaproteobacteria; order Pseudomonadales; family Pseudomonadaceae; genus Aquipseudomonas. The sequence continues at coordinate 342,713 of NZ_VWXI01000003.1, forward strand.
GCAATGCTGGCCAATGCCGCGCCAGCATCGCCCGCTGCTGCCAGATCGGCACGGCGAAGGCGACCGTCACCGGGCCCAGCACGCCCATCAGCCAATGGGTGTCGCGGGCGTATTCGGCATAGGCGGTATGCAGCGGCACAGCCACCGCCAACAGCAGCGCCGGCACCAGGATCAGCGGCGACAGCAGGTAGCGACCACTGCGCCGGTACAGCCAACGGCTGCCCAGGTAGGCGACCAGGGTCAGCGCCAGCCAGAACAGCGGCATGGGCTCAAGACTCATGGCGCAACCTCCAGCGGCATACCAGCTCGACGGTGACGGCAGTGACCACCATCACCAGCAGCGTGCTGGCAGCGATCACCAGCAGAATGCGCCAGCCTTCGCTGCGCAGCAGGCTGCCATAGTCCAGCAGGCTCATCAGCGCGGGGATGAAGAACAGCAGCATCTCGGCCATCAGCCAGCCAGCGCCCAGTTGCAGCATGGCCGGCTTGAGCACGCCGCTGGCGAACAGCACCAGCAGCAGCGCCAGCCCCATCACGCCGCCGGGGATCGGCCAGGCGAGCCAGGCGGCCAACTGGCCACCGATCAGGAACAGGGTAAACAGCACCGTCAGCTCGGCGAGCAGGCGCAGGGTTTTCTTCAGTAATGCAGGGTTCATGGCGGGGGTTCCTCGACAACGTGCCCATTGTAGAAGTCAGCCACCTAGGCCAGAAGCGAATTGTTAGACTGGTAGCCATTCCAATCCGGAATCGCGATCGATCATGGAATTCAAACAGCTGCGCAGCTTCATCGAGGTCGTCCACCGTGGCGGCTTCACCCAGGCGGCAGGCACCCTGCACATCAGCCAGTCGGCCGTGAGCAAGCAAGTCGCCCAGCTCGAGCAGGACATCGGCCAGCCATTGCTCGAGCGCCAGGGCTCGCAACTGCTCCTGACCGCCGCCGGACGCATCGTCCTCGAGCGCGGCGAAGTGCTGCTGCGCCAGCGCCAGGAGCTGCTGAGCGAGCTCGACGACCTCAGCCAGATGGCCCGCGGCGAGCTGCGCCTGGGCCTGCCGCTGCTGGGCAGTGACGCCTTGTTCGCCGGGTTGTTCGCCGAATACCGACGCCGGCATCCGAACATCTCGATCCAACTGCTCGAAGGTGGCAGTCGAATGGTCGAGCAGGCCGTGAAAAGCGGCGAGCTGGAGCTGGGCGGCAGCCTGACCCCGAGCGATCCGGCATTCGACTTCGTGCCGTTCTGCAATGAACCGCTGGAAGCACTGCTGCCAGCCGGGCATGCCCTCGCGGGCCTGGACGAGGTCGAACTGGTGCAGTTGGCCGACACGCCCTTCCTGCTGTACCAGCGCAGCTTCGTGCTCAACGATCGCTTGCTCAGCGCCTGCCAACAGGTGGGGTTCACGCCGAAGGAAGGCGGGCGCAGTGGCCAGGCGGACTTTCTCGCCGCGCTGGTGGCGGCCGGGCAAGGCGTGGTGCTGCTGCCCGCCATCGTCGCCCGCGCGCTGGAACGGCCCGGAGTGGTGCGCCTGCCCTTGAGGGCGCCGGACTACCTGAGGTGGGACATCGCCTTCATCTGGCGACGCGGGGCGTACCTGTCACGGGCGGCGCAGGCGTGGCTGGCGCTGTTGCGCGAACAAGGCTGAGAGCTGGGGGGGCTATACCGGACCTGTCGCAGGCTGTCGCCAGCTCCCACAGTTATCGAGGCTGAGAGGTGGGGGGCATACCGGCCCTGTCGCAGGCTGTCGCCAGCTCCCACAGTTATCGAGTCTGAGAGGTGGGGCATACCGGCCCTGTCGCAGGCTCGCACGATCCATGATCTTGTGGGAGCTGGCGTCAGCCTGCGATAACACCGGTACGACCGTCATCACCCCTTCAAGACTGCCGCGAACTCGGCCAGCCACGGTTCGGCATCGGTCTCCGGGGTAACGGTTTCGCTGGCGTCCAGGCGCAGCATCGGCAGCACCTCGTTCACCCCCAGCTCGGCGAACAGCTCGCGCATCTGCTCGCCGCCGCCGCAGTAGGTGTCGCCATAGCTCGAGTCACCCAGGCCGATCACCGCGCCCGGCAAACCACGCCAGGCGGCCGGCAGTACGTCGCGGATATTGCTGTACAACGGCATCAGGCTATCAGGCAGCTCGCCCATGCCAGTGGTCGAGGTCACCGCCAGCAAGGCGTCTGGGGCGAAGCCCTCGAGGTCCTGCAGGGTGGCGCGGGCGGCATGCCAGGCTTCAAGGCCCGCAGCCTTGAGCAGCGACTCGGCATGGCGGGCGACTTCTTCGGCGGTGCCATACACCGAACCGGAAATAATGGCGACTTTCATCGGGCGAGGATTCCGAAACTGAGTGAAAACGTAGGATACTAGCACCCGACAGTGGCAAAAGGCCGCCTCCGCCAAAAGTCACAGGCCTGTGCGTCATCCGACCAGTGACCTGAACGAAGCGGATTCGTCGCTGTCCATCGCCGTGAAGAAATCGCACCTACCGATCGCCCCTTCGAGTTCGACCATGCAAGCAGACGCCCTCCTTTCTCAGGATGAGCTGGACTTCATCCAGGACATGCAGCATTCGCCCCAACTGAACCTGGCCGATCCCATGTCGAGCCTGCAGGTCAATGGCGACCGTCGACTCAAGGACCTGCTCACCCGCCTGGTAGCCAGCGAGCAGGTGACCTTGCAAGCCAGCTACAACAACCAGCAACTGAGTTTCCCCCTGCAATTGGTCGAGGACGAATTCCACGCCCTGCACCTGCAGCTCGGCTCGCCGGACATCTACGAGGACGGCCCCATGCTGCGCCCCTGGCGGCTGTCGCTGGAGCGCCCGGCGGCGCTGCTGGACGACCATGGCCGGCCCAGCGCGCTGTGGGTGCGTGACATTTCGTTCAAAGGCGTCTTGCTGGAGGTTCGCGGCCTGCCCGAGGCCCCCGTGCAGTTCGCCCTGCGCTTCACCGCCGAAGGCATCCCGCCGATCGGCCTGCACGGCGCGCTGCGCCGGCGCATCGGCCCTACCCTGGCGGCCTACGACCTGTCGAACACCCCGGCCGAAGAGATCGAGCGCCTGCGCGAGTACATCCTCCAGGCTCATCGCCAGGCTCACCCCGAGCTGCACGCCCAGCCTCCAACCCCGCTCTGACGACCGTCCGGCCGACTGAAACTGACCGGTCATGATCGACCGGCGATAATCCGTGCCCGATTCTTGCAAGCATGCCTGCGCCGCCCACCACCCCGGGCCGCACGCCAAGGGGCCGGCTACCCGCCAGCCTCGTCGTCAGGAGATACACGATGTCTACCCACCCCGTCACCTTGATGGTGTCGCGCCGCGCCGCCCATGGCCGTTACCAGGACCTGCTGGCCTGGCTGCACGAAGGCGAGCAACTGGCCACCGACTTCACCGGCTACCTGGGCTCTGGCATCCTCGCCCCACCCGCCGACGGCGACGAATTCCAGATCGTCTTCCGCTTCACCAACGAACAGACCCTGCACGCCTGGGAGCACTCCGCCTCGCGCCGCGCCTGGCTGCAACGCGGCGACGGCCTGTTCGAGCGCCCCAAAGAGAGGCGCGTCAGCGGTATCGACGACTGGTTCGGCACCAACATGGTGCAAAAACCGCCGCGCTGGAAGCAGGCCACGGCCATCTGGCTGGCATTTTTCCCGGTGTCGCTGCTGTTCAACCTGCTGTTCGGCCACTGGCTGGCCCCCCTCGACCTGGTGCCGCGCGTACTGCTCAGCACCCTGGCCCTGACACCCTTGATGGTGTACCTGTTCATCCCGCTGTCGACCCGCCTGCTGGCCGGCTGGCTGAACCCCGCGCCGGCTGACGCCACGGAACGCGCCGCAGCGCTGCGCGGCCGCTGAGGGCGCGGACTCGCAAGGTCGCGCAGTTCGGGTATGCTGGGGCATCACGCACGCACAGACCAACAGACCGCCCCGAACATGAACAGCCCAATCCTCATCACCGGAGCCAGCCAGCGCGTCGGGCTGGCCCTGGCCCTTGAGCTGGCGCAGGCCGGCCATACGGTGGTCAGCGCCAGCCGCAGCCCGCAGCCGCAGGCAGCCCACCCGAACATCCATCCGTTCCAGGCCGACCTCACCCGGGTCGACGACCGTCAGGCCCTGATCGACCACCTGCACACGCACTACGACGGCCTACGGGCGATCGTCCATAACGCCTCGCTGTGGCTCGACGACGGCCTGGACAACCTCGAGACCATGTTCCGCCTGCATGTCGAGGCGCCCTACCACCTCAACCTCGCCCTCGGCGAGCTGCTGCACAAGGTGGACAAGGCCGACATCATCCATGTCTGCGACGAAACCTCCTCGCGCGGCAGCAAGAGCCACATCGCCTATGCCGCGACCAAGGCCGCGCTGCAGAACATGGTGCTGTCGTTCGCCGAAAAGTACGCGCCGACGGTGCGCGTCAACGGTATCCTGCCGGGCCTGCTGATCCTCAAGGAAGGCGGCGACGAGCACTACCGCCAGCAGACCCTGAAAAAGGCCCTGCTCGAATTCGAACCCGGCGCCCGGCCGCTGATCGACGCCGTGCTGTTCCTGCTGCAGAGCCAGTACAGCACCGGCAGCCAGCTGGTCATCAACGGCGGCCGCCATCTGAAGAACCGCATGACCTGAGAGATTGCCCCCATGACTGAGCAACAACAGCTCGAACTCGAAGCCGCCGCGTTCCGGCGCCTGGTCGATCACCTGCAAAAGCGCACCGACGTGCAGAACATCGACCTGATGAACCTCTCCGGCTTCTGCCGCAACTGCCTGTCGAAATGGCTCAAGGCCGCGGCTGACGATCGCCAGATCGAGCTGAGCCTGGACGACGCCCGCGAGCAGGTGTACGGCATGCCCTACGCCGAGTGGAAAGCCCAGTACCAGAAAGAAGCCAGCGCCGAGCAACAGGCGGCGTTCGAACAAGGAAAACCCCGTGACTGACCTGAACACCCTGCGCAGCAGCCTGGCCAGCGGCGAACACGTATTCGCCGACACCCTGGCCTTCATCGCCGAGCACTACGCCTACCAACCCCAGGCGTTCGACAATGGCGACGTGCACAACGCCGCCGGACAGAACGAAGGCTCGTGCAAGACCCTCGGCCTGGCCCTGCTGGAAGGCCTGAGCGACCAACAGGCCCTGCTGGCCTTCGGCGAGCACTACCGCAGCGTGCTGGCCACCCCGGACGGCAGCGACCACGGCAATATCCGCGCGTTGATCAAGCATGGCCTGGCCGGCGTGAAGTTCGCCGAACAGCCACTCAAGCGCCTGGCCTGAGGCCGCAACAGCCAGCCCTGCTAGAGCCTGCGGCCCGCAGAGGAGGCAACATTGCCCTTGTGGAATCTGCCGAGGCCCGCGGTGGGAGCTGGCGAAGCCTGCGATGGGGCGCGAAGCGCCCCCTGACGCCGGTGGAGAAACAGTCCAGTCAGTTCGCCGAGCCTCGCTCGATGATCCGCCCCGGCACGCCGGCCGCGAGCTGTCCTTGCTGCAACCAACCCAGCGCAATCGGCCACAGGCTTTCGCGAAAGCGATCGTGGAAGAACGCGAAGTGGCCAATCTCCCCGACCGCGATGTCCGCCGGCGCCAGGCGCAGGTGGCGGCGTTCGCCGCCTTCGAGGTAGCCGAGCAGACGCTCGGTCGCCGCCACCGTGCCGAACGGATCGTCGGTCAGGCTGATGGCCAGGGTCGCTGCGCGTACCTGGGCAAACGGCGGCGCGTCGAGCAATCGACCACTGGGCCGCTGCTCATAGCACCGTGTCGATGTGCTCCAGTCACGCACCACCCCCGCTGGCGTGTCCTCCAGCCAGCCCAGGCGCTTGCCGGGAAAGTAGCCGAATACCTGGGTCAGCAGCGGCATCAGCACATGCCACTTGCCCACCAGCCGCCAGCGCTGGTCCGCCGCGTAGTCGCGCCAGTAGGCGTACTGCGCCCCCACCAGCAGCGCATGGCGCACCTGCCCCGCCGACGGCGCCAGCCCCAGCGCCCAGCCGCCAAAGCTATGCCCCACCACATGCACCGGCTGCCCCGGATGCTCGGTCGCCGCCAGTTGCAGCATGGCCTCGAAATCCAGTCGCCCCCAATCGCTCCACGATGCCTGGAAACCTCGCAGCGACGCCGGGCGCGACTCGCCGATGCCACGGTAGTCGTAGGTCAGCACATCGAAGCCCTGGGCGAACAGATAGTCGGCGAAGCGTGAGTAGTAACGGCAGCGCACCGAGGTGGCGGCATTGATGATCACCAGCGGACGCTGGGGCTCGGGCTGGGCGTGGCGCCAGCGGAAACCGCCGAGGCTGTAGCCGTCTGCGGCAGTGTGGCGAAAGGCGCTGGCGGGTTGGGTCAGGCTGCTCATGGCACGCTCCCTGCGACGTCGCGCCGGAGGGCGGACGGGCGTTCGTTGTGCGCCAACGCTAGCAAAAAAATCGGCTTGGGCCATCCCCCGGGAGAAAGTTGGTGTACGCCCATCGCTGGCTATCGCCAGCGCCTGCAAGCCAATGCCTGCAGGTCAGCGAAGCCTGCGCCGCAGGCGGCAGGCTTCACCTCCCGGCAGCCGTTGCGGCCACCGGGATACCACCATTACAGCTCGATGCAGTCGAACTTCACATCGGTGGCCACGTCGGCGTCGTAGTCGACGTCGGCGCGCTCGAAGCCGAACAGGTTGAGGAACTGCTTCTTGTAACCGGCATAGTCGGTCATCTCGAACAGGTTCTCGGTGGTGACCTGCGGCCACAGGGCCTTGCATGCGTCCTGCACGTCGTCGCGCAGTTCCCAGTCGTCCAGGCGCAGGCGAGCTTTCTCGTCCACCGCCATGGCGCCGCCGTCGGCACGGTACATGCGATCGCGGAACATGCGGTCCAGCTGGTCCTGGGTGCCTTCGTGGACGCCCTTCTCCTGCATGATCTTGAACACCATCGACAGGTACAGCGGCATCACCGGGATGGCCGAGCTGGCCTGGGTGACCACCGACTTGAGCACCGCGACGTTGGCGCCACCCTTGATCTCGCCGGCCAGTTTCTTGTCCAGGCGCAGGGCGGTTTCGTCCAGGTCCTGCTTGGCCTGGCCCAGGGCGCCGTGCCAATAGATCGGCCAGGTGATCTCGGTGCCGATGTAGCTGAAGGCCACGGTACGCGCGCCTTCGGCCAGCACATCGGCGCCGGCCAGGGCGTCGATCCACAGCTGCCAGTCCTGGCCACCCATCACGGTGACGGTGTCGGCGATTTCCTGCTCGGTGGCCGGCTCGATGCTGGCCTCGATGATGGTGTCCTTGTTGGTGTCGATGGCGGTCGACTTGTACGGCTGGCCGATCGGCTTGAGCGCGGAACGGATCAGCTCGCCGGTCTGCGGCAGCTTGCGTACCGGCGAGGCCAGCGAGTAGACCACCAGGTCGACCTTGCCGCCCATTTCGTTCTTGATCAGCTCGATGACCTTGGCGCGGGCTTCGTCGGAGAAGGCGTCACCGTTGATCGACTTGCTGTACAGGCCTTCGGCCTTGGCGAACTTGTCGAAGGCTGCGGCGTTGTACCAGCCGGCGGTACCGGCCTTGGTCTCGGTGCCCGGCTTTTCGAAGAACACGCCCAGGGTGTCGGCCTTGAAGCCGAAGGCCGCGGTGATGCGCGCAGCCAGGCCGTAGCCGCTGGAAGCACCGATCACCAGGACTTTCTTCGGACCATCCTCGCGCACGCCCAGCTTGCGGGTGGCTTCGATCTGGTCACGGACGTTGAGCTCGCAGCCCTTCGGGTGAGTCGTGGTGCAGATGAAACCGCGAACCTTGGGATGAATGATGGCCAATGTCTGTACCTCGTCAGGTTTAGGCTGGGGAAGCGCCCGGGAGAAAAGGGGCGGTTCCGTTTGAACTAGAGGGTGAGACTACCCTCGCAAGTCATCCGACACATATTACGAGCTGATCGGAGTGATGCAAAACCGGGCCGCCCCTGTCACAGGCCCGGCCTGCCCCCACGCCAGACTCGCAAATGTGGCAACACATGCATGAAAGCAACGTGGCAACGGGCTTGTCCCGCGATCAGCCCCGCGGCACAACCGTCACCCCAGCGCCTCGCGCAGCCACCCCAGGAACCGCCGCGCCAGCGGGTCGTCCTGGCTGTCGCGGTGCACCAGGCAGTTCCACGCCGGCCCACGCACCCGTTGATCGGACAGCGCGCGCAACTGCCCCTGCGCCATCAGGCGCTGTGCCAGCAACTGGCTGACCAGGGCGATCCCCAGCCCCTCGCCCGCCGCATCCAGCAACAAGCCAGGATCGGAGAAATTCAGGCCCTTGCCCTGCTGCCCCACATCCTCTCCGCCTTCCAGTTGCCAATGGCTCCAGTCCATCTCGCGTTCGCCATGCAAGGTGGTACGCCCCTGTTCGGGCAAGTCCGGGTGGCAGGCGGGGTACAGCAGGTCCTGGCGCAACACGGTGAAGCTGCACTCGGCCTGGGCGCTGATATCGTCGCGGATCGCCAGGTCGATGGTCTCGCTGGCCATGTCCGGCACCTCGAAGCTGGTGAACAGCCACAGGTCGACCTCCGGGCAGCACTGGTGGAAATCCGCCAGGCGCGGCAGCAGCCAGTGCCGGGCGAACGCTGGCGTGGTGTTGACCACCAGTTGGTTGGGCTTGCGGTACTGGTCCAGCCGGCGAATGCCCACCGCCAGTTGCTGCAGCAAGGTCTGGGTGGTGCTGAGCAGATCGTGCCCGGCATCGGTGAGCGCGACGCTGCGCCCGTTGCGGTGGAACAGCGGCTGTTCCAGGTAGCTTTCCAGGCTGCGGATCTGCTGGCTGATCGCCGACTGGGTGAGGTTCAAGGCCTCGGCGGCCTTGTGGAAGCTGCCCAGGCGGGCGGCGGCTTCGAAGCCGCGCAGGGCGTTGAGCGGGGGCCAATGCTTGAGCATGCTGATAAGCCTGACTGATCAGAAATGCGCTAAATCTATCGTTTGTCGCAACACTTTCACAGCCATAACATTGGCCTCAACACCCGCGACGGCGGGCTTCGTTGATAAAAATCCCTAATAGATCGGAGTTCTCTATGGACCTGTCCCACGACAGCGGCTGGCGCATGCCTGCCGAATGGGCCCGCCACACCGCCACCTGGATGATCTGGCCGCACAACCGACCACTGTGGGAATCGGGCTGGGGCGTGAGCCTGGCCGATGTACAGCGCGATTATGCCCGGGTGGCCAGCGCCATCGCCCGCTTCGAGCCGGTGAAGATGGTGGTCGACCCCAGCGCCATGGCCACCGCCCGCGACCTGTGCGGCCCGGGCATCGAACTGGTCGAACTGGCCGTGGACGACAGCTGGTGCCGCGACAGCGGGCCAAGCTTCCTGGTGCACCCGCGGCACGGAGTCGCCGGCCTGAGCTGGCGCTTCAACGCCTGGGGCAACAAGTCCGAGCACGGCAAGGACCGCAGCCTGGCCCGGCGCATCCTCGACCACCTCGGTGTCGAAGGCCTGAGCACCCCGCTGTGCAACGAAGGCGGCGCGATCCACGTCGACGGCGAAGGCACCCTGGTCACCACCGAATCGGTGCTGCTCAACCCCAACCGCAACCCGGGCCTGAGCAAGGCCGACTTCGAAGACTGCTTCGCCCGCCTGCTGGGCATCCGCAAGACCATCTGGCTGCCCGGCGACCCGCAGTACGTCACCGGCGACATGACCGACGGCCACGTCGATGGCGTATGCGCCTTCGCCCGCCCCGGCGTGCTGCTGGTGGACGCCACCCACGACAAGGGCTCGGTGTACGCCGAGGTGGCGCGCGAGAACCGCCGCGCCCTGGAACTGGCCCGCGACGCCCAGGGCCGCGCCTTCGAGCTGCTCGACCTGTACGAAGCCAGCGCCGCCGTCGACAGCGACGCCGAAGTGTTCTGCGCCTCGTACACCAACTTCTACCTGGCCAACGGCGCGGTAATCATGCCGGCCTACGGCATCGACGCCGACCAGGCAGCCGCCGAGCAGCTCGCCCGGGCCTTCCCCGGCCGTGAAGTGGTGCCGGTGCGCATCGACCATATCGCCCATGGCGGCGGCGGTATCCACTGCATCACCCAGCAGCAGCCGGCCTGGCCGCTGCAAGGAGTGCGCCCATGACCGTGCTGCGTATCGCCACCACGCAGATGGCCTGCGGCTGGGACCTGCCGGCCAACCTCGCGCGCGCCGAGCAACTGGTGCGCCAGGCCGCCGCCCAAGGCGCCCAGGTGATCCTGCTGCAGGAGCTGTTCGCCACGCCGTACTTCTGCATCGAGCAATGCCACAGCCACCAGGCGCTGGCCGAGACCTACCCCGACAGCCCGCTGCTGCGCCGCTTCGCGGCCCTGGCCAGAGAGCTCGGCGTGGTCCTGCCGCTGAGCTGGTACGAACGGGCCGGCAACGCCTTCTTCAACTCGCTGACCGTGGCCGACGCCGACGGCCAGCTGCTGGGGGTGTACCGCAAGAGCCATATCCCCAACGCCATCGGCTATCAGGAAAAGGAATACTTCAGCCCCGGCGACACCGGCTTCAAGGTCTGGGACACCGCCTTCGGCCGCCTGGGCATCGGCATCTGCTGGGACCAGTGGTTCCCCGAGACCGCGCGCTGCCTGGCGCTGATGGGCGCCGAGGTGCTGCTGTTCCCCACCGCCATCGGCTCGGAGCCCGGCGCCGCCGGGCTCGACTCGCGCGACCACTGGCAGGTGGCGATGCGCGGCCACGCCGCCGCCAACCTGCTGCCGGTGGTGGCAGCCAACCGCATCGGCGAGGAAGTGGCCGCCAGCGACGCCAGCCTGTCGATGCGCTTCTACGGCTCGTCGTTCATCTGCGACCACAAGGGCGCCCTGCTGGCCGAAGCCGACCGCGACAGCAGCGGCATCTGGCTGCACGACCTGGACCTGGCGCTGATGCGCGAAGACCGCCTGAGCTGGGGCATCTACCGCGACCGCCGCCCCGACCTGTACGCGCCGCTGCTGACCCTCGACGGCCGTACCCCATCGACCGCGAGGACCTGAGCCATGCCACGGCGTCCATCGAAACTGCTCGCCATCGCCGCCCTGCTGGCCTGCGCCGGCGGCGCCCACGCCGAGCAGGAGGCCCTGCGCCTGTACAACTGGGCCGACTATTTTGCCGAGGACACCCTCAAGCGCTTCACCGCCGAGACCGGCATCCCGGTGATCTACGACGTCATGGACGCCAGCGAGGTGCTCGAGGCCAAGCTGATGTCCGGACGCAGCGGCTACGACCTGATCTTCCCCGGCGACACCGTCGCCGAGCGGTTGATGCGCGCCGGCAGCCTGCAACCACTGGACCGCGCCCGATTGACTGCCCTGGGCGATATCGAGCCCGGCCTGCGCAAGCTGCACGAGCAGTACCCCAAGGCCAGCCAGGCCACCGTTCCCTACACCTGGGGCAGCATCGGCCTGACCCTGGACGCCAGGAAGATCCGCGAGCGCCTGCCCGACGCCCCGCTGGACAGCCTCGACCTGCTGTTCAAGCCGGAACTGGCGGCCAGGTTCGCCGACTGCGGCATCTCGATGATCGACTCGCCCGACGAAGTGCTCGCCGTGGTCCTCCACTACCTGGGCCGCGAGCCGCGCAGCGCCAGGCCTGAAGACCTGGCCGCCGCCAGCGCGTTGCTCAAGGGCATCCGCCCCTACGTGCGCAAGCTGCAGTCGCAACCGGTGACCGAGCTGGTCAACGGCAACACCTGCCTGTCGCTGGGCTACAGCGGCGACGTGATCCAGGCCCAGCGCGCCGCCGAGGCCGCCGGCAAGACCATCGACTTCCAGTACCGCGTGCCCCGCGAAGGCACCACGGTGTGGATGGACACCATGGCCATTCCCGCCGACGCCAGGCACCCGGAGTACGCCTATCGTTTCATCAACTTCGTCATGCGCCCCGAGAACATGGCCGCGATCAGCGACTTCACCGGCTACCCCACCGCCAGCGCCAAGGCCCGCCCCCTGGTTGACGCGCGCCTGCGCGACAACCCGGACATCTACCTCGACGAGGCCACCTACGCCCGGCTGATCCCGGGCAAGGACATCCCCCAGGCCGACATGCGTGCGCGCATGCGCGTCTGGACCCGCTTCAAGACTGCACAGGACTGAACCATGCCCACCCGTAGAACCTTTCTCCAACAGCTGACCGTGGTCGCCGGCCTCGGCGCCGTCGCCAGCGTCGGCCTGCCCCTGGGCCGCGCCCACGCCAGCACCCGCGCAGCCGAGCGCTGGTTCATGCCCGACGAGGGCGAGGCCCAGCAGCGCGCCTTCATCGCCTTCGGCGCCCAGGACGCGATCTGGGAAGACTTCACCGCAGATGTGCAGGCCGCCCTCGGGCGCATCGCCCGGGCCATCGCCGCGTTCCAGCCGGTCACCGTGTTCTGCCGGGCCAGCGAGCGCGACATCGCCGAAGCAGCCTGCGGCCGTCACAACATCAGCTATGTCGAGACCGAACTGGACGACATCTGGATGCGCGACATCGGCGCCAATTTCGTGGTCGACGACGACGGCGCGCTGGGCGCGGTGGACTTCAACTTCAACGGCTGGGGTGGCAAGCAACGCCACCGCCACGACAGCAAGCTGGCGGCCCGCGTCGCCAAGCTGGCTGGCGCCCAGTACCAACGCAGCGAGCTGGTCGGCGAAGGCGGCGCCATCGAGGTCGACGGCCACGGCACCGGGATCATGACCGAGAGCAGCTGGATCAACAGCAACCGCAACCCGGGCTGGAGCAAGGCCCAGGTCGAGGAAGAACTCAAGGCACGCCTGGGGCTGCGCAAGATCATCTGGCTGCCGGGCATCAAGGGCAAGGACATCACCGACGCCCATGTCGACTTCTACGCGCGCTTTGCGGCGCCGGGCGTGGTGGTGGCGAACCTGGACAACGACCCGGACGCCTACGACCACGACGTGACCCGCGCGCACCTGGCGATCCTGCAGAACGCCACCGATGCCGATGGCCGCAAGTTGCAGGTCCACACCCTGGCGCCGCCACTGAAGCCACGCCGCAGCCCGTTCAACCAGGACAACCCGGATTTCGCCGCAGGCTACATCAACTACTTCGTGATCAATGGCGCGGTGATTGCCCCGCAGTTCGGCGATCACAGTGCCGACGAGAAAGCCCGGGCGCTGCTCGCCCAACTGTACCCAGGGCGCAAGGTCGTGCAGCTGGATATCGATGCGATTGCCGCAGGCGGCGGCGGGATCCACTGCGTGACCAACCAGTGCCCGGCCGTCTGACGGGCGCGTTCGTCCCCCCTGCCTGCGACGGGTCGCCAAGCGTCCCCGCAGGCCAGCGCTTCCCTGGCCCCGACATGCCGCGAAGGGCTGGCGCATTCATTTGCTTTTCCGATCAATCGCTAAGAAAAACAAACTTCCCAAATGAGCGCTGGGCGGGGATGCTGTGGCGATCGTGCCCGCATTCCGGAGAACAACAATGAACGAAGTCGTCATCGTCGCCGCCACCCGCACTGCCATCGGCAGCTTCCAGGGGGCCCTGGCCAACGTGTCCGCCGTCGAGCTGGGCGCCGCGGTGATCCGCCAGTTGCTGGCCCAGACCCAACTGGACCCGACCCAGGTCGACGAAGTGATCCTCGGCCAGGTGCTTACCGCCGGCGCCGGCCAGAACCCCGCTCGCCAGGCCGCGGTCAAGGCTGGCCTGCCCTATGAGGTGCCCGCGCTGACCCTGAACAAGGTCTGCGGCTCGGGCCTCAAGGCCCTGCACCTGGGCGCCCAGGCCATCCGCTGCGGCGATGCCGACGTCGTGATCGCCGGTGGCCAGGAAAGCATGAGCCTGGCGCCCTATGTACTGCCTTCGGCCCGCACCGGCCAACGCATGGGCCATGGCCAGCTGGTCGACAGCATGATCACCGACGGCCTGTGGGATGCCTTCAACGACTACCACATGGGCATCACCGCCGAGAACCTGGTGGAGAAATACAGCCTGACCCGCGAACAGCAGGACGCCTTCGCCGCCGAGTCCCAGCGCAAGGCCGTGGCCGCCATCGAGGCCGGACGCTTCAAGGCCGAGATCACGCCGATCCATATCCCGCAGAAAAAAGGCGAGGCACTGGTGTTCGACACCGACGAGCAGCCACGCCCTGGCACCAGCGCCGAGTCCCTGGGCAAGCTGCGCGCCGCGTTCAAGAAAGATGGCAGTGTCACCGCCGGCAACGCCTCCAGCCTCAACGACGGCGCCGCTGCGGTGCTGCTGATGAGCGCCGCCAAGGCCAAGGCCCTGGGCCTGCCGGTACTGGCGAAGATCGCCGCCTACGCCAGCGCCGGCGTCGACCCGGCGATCATGGGCATCGGCCCGGTGTCGGCGACCCAGCGTTGCCTGGACAAGGCCGGCTGGCAGCTCGGTGAACTGGACCTGATCGAGGCCAACGAAGCGTTCGCCGCCCAGGCCCTGGCGGTGGGCAAGCAGCTGGAATGGGATGCAGCGAAGGTCAACGTCAACGGTGGCGCCATTGCCCTCGGTCACCCGATCGGCGCATCGGGTTGCCGGGTACTGGTGACCCTGCTGCACGAGATGATCAAGCGCGATGCGAAGAAGGGCCTGGCCACCCTGTGCATCGGCGGTGGCCAAGGCGTGGCGCTGGCCATCGAGCGTTAAGTCACTGCTGGCGTTGCTCCGACCGACGCCCTCGCGGGGCAAGCCCCGCGAGGGCCATAACAGGCAGTCCTGCTCAGCCGGATACCCGCAATCCCGGCCAACGCGCCAGCCAGTCCTTGTCGCGAACCCGCGCGGCCATCACCTCGGCCTTGCCCGGGGTCGAGCGCAGCGTCAGGTCGAACAGATCCTCCAGCCCCAGCGGCGCCAGGACTTCGCAACCGTCGCCCGCCGTGCGCCGTACCGCCACGGCCGTGGCGGTCTCCGGCCAATACCGCATGGCATCAGCGGTCGAAACATACGGCGCCTGGCCATTACGCAGGTGCATCCGCGCCTGGTTCTTCACCGACCACACCACCTGCGGCGCCCAGGCCCGCAACTGGGCTTGCAGGCGCACGTCCTCGCCAGGGTCCATGCGCGAACGGTCGAACCACAGCACATCCACATCACCGCCCGGCGCGCTCGCGGCGCGGCCATGCAGGTGATCCCACACGGCATTGCGCACGAAGCCTGCGCCGATCCAGCAATCCGGCAGACGCAAACGCCGGACCAGCGCCAGCAGATGCCAGCGCAACGCATCGTTGTGGATAACCGAACGGACCTGTTGCTCGAGACTCACCTCAGAAACGCTCGTCACGCAGCACCGGCACGGTGATAGTGTCGCCGGCACCTCCCAGCCCCTCGACCAGTGCCCGTCCCAAGCCCTTGCTCGCGCCCACCACCAGAATTCGCATCGCATCACTCCCTATGGACTGCGCCAGATAGTACCCTCTGCGACCCAGTGATTCAGTCGGAAATACCAGGACGCCCGTGGACAGAGAGCAACTCGAACGCAACCAGATTCCCCTGTACTTCATCGCCGTGGCGCTCGCCGCCGCCGTCGGCCTGCTCGCGCCGGACATGGCGCAGCCGCTGGAGCGACTGGTGACCCCAGCCATCGCCGTGCTGATGTACGCGATGTTCCTGCAGATCCCGTTTCTCGACCTGCGTGCCGGCCTGGGCAACCGGCGCTTCATCGGCGCGCTGCTGCTGGCCAACTTCGTGCTGGTGCCGCTGCTGGTGTGGGCCGCTACCCGGGGGCTGAGCGATCACCCGGCGGTGCTGGTCGGCGCGCTGCTGGTACTGCTGACGCCATGCATCGACTACGTGGTGGTGTTCACCCATCTCGGCAAGGGTGATGCGCGCCTGACCCTGGCGGCCACGCCGGTGTTGCTGCTGGTGCAACTGGCGCTGCTGCCGCTGTACCTGGCACTGATGCTCGGCGGTGTTGCCCAGGTCGAGATTGCCGCGGCGCCGTTCATCGAAGCCTTCGTGCTGCTGATCATGCTGCCATTGCTGCTGGCCGTGGCCACCAGCGCCGGGGCTCGGCGCTCATCGCTGATGGCCAAGTGGAACGACGCCTGGGCGTGGTTGCCGGTGCCGGCCATGGCGCTGGTGCTGGTAGCGGTGATCGGCTCGCAGATCGGCGGGGTGGCCAGCCGCCTGGACGACCTGCTGCCGGTGCTGCCGGTGTACGTCGGCTTTGCCCTGCTGGCGCCGCTATTGGGGATGCTGGCAGCGCGGCTGTTCAAGTTGTCCACAGGGGCCGCGCGGGCGGTGACCTTCAGCGCCGCGACACGCAATTCGCTGGTGGTACTGCCGCTGGCGCTGGCGCTGCCGGAATCGGTGCGGGCGCTGGCAGCGGCGGCAGTAATCACCCAGACGCTGGTGGAACTGGTGAGTGAACTGGTCTATGTCCGTGTGGTGCCGGCGTTGGTGCGGGGGTAGGCATGCCCTGGGGGCGCTGCTTCGCAGCCCCCGTGATACTGGCCAAGACCACCTGATCAGCCCACCTGCATCCGCCACTTGCCATACCGGCTGAAGCACACCCGCGCCAGCGGCGACACATCGATCCGGTGGAACACCTCGAGGGGCGCCCCGAGCGCATGCAGCATCGCCGCGCGAATGACGAACGGGTGGGTAATGCCAACCCAGTCCCCCTCGCCCAACGCCGTGTCCATCCAGTGACCAACACGCAGGCACAAGGCCGCAATGGACTCCCCCCCATGAGGCGTAGCATGCGGATCGCTCAGCCAGGCCTGCAATGCCTGCTGGTCCAGCCGCTTGAGCGGCATCCCCTTCCAGTTGCCGAAATCAGCGTCACGCAGCCCCTCGTCGACCCTCGCCGACAAGCCATCGGCAGTCTGTCGGGCCCGCCGCTCAGGAGCGCTCAGGCAATGGGCAGCGCCGAACACCCGCCCTGGCACATCCGCAGGATCCCGCAACGGCTCATCGTCGAGCGCAAAGCGCCCCACCCGCTGCGCCTCGGTCAGGCCATGGCAGACGAGCGTCAGCTGAATGGGCTTCATGTTCGATCCTTCATGCATGGCTGGAACCGCTACGGTGTATTATTTTGTTACGAATTGGGAAACCGGTGAAACCCCGGTGCGGTCGCGCCACTGTAATCGACTTCGAGAGCCAGACCCCAATGCCGTCCACCATCACAACAACATCCTGACCGAACGCGTCATTCTCCAGGAGCCTCGCATGTCCACCACCGTTGCCACCCAACCCGACAGCGATCTTTCGCTGCCTTCGCTGCCACTGGCCGAGATCCTGCCCTGGGCGATCTTCGCCGGCCTGCTCCTGCTGCTGGCGATCTACTTCGTCGGCGCCGAACAAGGCGCCACCTCGCTGATCTCGGGCACCTACGTGCATGAGTTCGTGCACGACGGCCGCCACCTGCTGGGCTTCCCCTGCCACTGACCGAGGAGCGTGACATGACTGGCAATCTGCTGCTGCGCGGCATGCTCGCCGGGCTGCTGGCGGGCGTGCTCGCCTTCGGTTTCGCCAAGGTGTTCGGCGAACCCCCGGTCGACCAGGCCATCGCCTTCGAGGAAAGCATGGCCCACAGCCATGCCCACGACGACGGCGCCGCCGAAGAGGAAGAAGAACTGGTGAGCCGCGAGGTGCAGGGCGGTCTCGGGCTGTTCACCGGCATCGTGGCCTACAGCGTGGCCATAGGCGGCCTGTTCGCCCTGGCATTCGCCTTCGCCATGGGCCGCATGGGCAGCCTGAAGATCGGCCCACGCGGTCTGGCGGCGATCCTGGCGCTGCTGGCATTCATCAGCGTGATCCTGGTGCCGGGCCTGAAATACCCGGCCAACCCACCGTCGGTCGGTGATCCCGAGACCATCCGTCAGCGCACCAAGCTGTTCTTCCTGATGCTGGTGGTATCGCTGGCCGCGCTGGTGGTGGCGGTGAACCTGTTCCGCAAGCTGCTCGCCCGTCACGGCGGCTGGACCGCCGCGGTGCTGGCCATCGTGCTGTACGGGGTGATCATGGCGGTGGCCGGCAAGCTGTTCCCGGCCATCAACGAAGTGCCCGAGCAGTTCTCCGCCACCTTGCTGTGGCAGTTCCGCGTGGTCTCGCTGGGCATCCATGTGGTGCTGTGGACCGTGCTGGGCCTCGCGTTCGGCTGGCTGGCCCAAGGCCCTGTGCTGGCCCCCCGGGTGAAGCACGACGCCCGCCTGCGCTCCTGAACACCAGCCATCGCCCCGCTGACGCGCCCCCGCGCCAGCGGGTTCGCGCTAGCGCTCGTCATCACCGTAGTACTGCACGCCGATGCGGATGATGTCCCGCCCTTGCGCCTTGCGCTGGTGATTGGTGTCGCGCAGCGAATAGATGCAACCGCAGTATTCCTGCTGGTAGAAGCGCTCGCGCTTGCTGATCTCGACCATCCGCGCCGCGCCGCCGCCCTTGCGCCAGTTGTAGTCCCAATAGGTGATACCGGGGTACTTGGCCGCCGAACGATGGCCGCAGCCGTTGATCTGCTGCATGTCCTTCCAGCGTGAGATGCCCAACGAGCTGCTGATCACCGTGAAGCCGTGCTCATGGGCGTACAAGGCGGTGCGCTCGAAACGCATGTCGAAGCACATCGTGCAGCGCACCCCGCGCTCGGGCTCGTGCTCCATGCCCTTGGCCCTCTCGAACCAGTTGTCGGTGTCGTAGTCGGCATCGACAAAGGGCACGCCGTGCTGTTCGGCGAAGCGGATGTTTTCTTCCTTGCGCAGCAGGTATTCGCGCTCGGGATGGATATTGGGGTTGTAGAAGAAGATCGTGTAGTCGATCCCCGAAGCACTGATGGCTTCCATCACCTCACCGGAGCACGGGGCGCAGCAGGAGTGCAGCAGCAGGCGCTCAGCCCCTTCCGGCAAGGTCAGTTTCGGTCGGTCGATCGGGTTCATGCGGGTTTTCCTCTGAAACGGGAAACGGGACGCCTGGCGTCCCGTCGGTAGTCTTGCCTCGATGAGTCAGGCTGTGGCGCGCAGTTGGCGAGCCGCAGCGACCATGTTCACCAAGGCCGCCTCGGTCTCCGGCCAGGCGCGGGTTTTCAGCCCGCAATCCGGATTGACCCACAGGCGTTCGGCCGGAATACGCCGGGCGGCCTTGCTCAGCAAGGTGACGATCTCGTCCTTGCTCGGCACCCGTGGCGAATGGATATCGTAGACACCCGGGCCGATCTCGTTCGGGTAGTCGAAGCGCTCGAACGCCTCCAGCAGCTCCATGTCCGAACGCGAGGTCTCGATGGTGATGACATCGGCATCCATCGCCGCGATCGACTCGATCACATCGTTGAACTCGCTGTAGCACATGTGGGTGTGGATCTGCGTTTGGTCACGCACGCCCGAGGCGCACAGGCGGAAGGCTTCGGTCGCCCAGTCCAGGTAGTGGCCCCAGGCACTGCGGCGCAGCGGCAGGCCTTCGCGGAACGCAGCCTCGTCGATCTGCACGATCCTGATGCCCGCCGCCTCCAGGTCGAGCACCTCGTCGCGGATCGCCAGCGCCAGCTGACGCGCCTGCACCTCGCGGCTGACGTCCTCACGCGGGAACGACCACATCAGCATGGTCACAGGGCCGGTCAGCATGCCCTTCATCACCTTGTCGGTCAGGCCCTGGGCATAGCTGATCCAGTCCACCGTCATGGCCTTCGGGCGGCTCAGGTCAGCGAAGATCACCGCCGGCTTCACGCAGCGCGAGCCGTAGCTCTGCACCCAGCCAAAGCGGGTGAACACATAGCCGTCCAGTTGCTCGGCGAAGTACTCGACCATGTCGTTGCGCTCGGCCTCGCCGTGCACCAGCACGTCCAGCCCCAACTGCTCCTGGATCTGCACCGCATGGCGGATCTCGCTATGCATTGCCTCGACATAGTCGCCTTCGGTCAGCTTGCCCTGCTTGTAGGCCTGGCGCGCCAGGCGGATCGCCGAAGTCTGCGGGAACGAGCCGATGGTGGTAGTCGGAAACGCCGGCAGGTCGAGCCCGGCGCGCTGCTTGACGATGCGCTGGGCAAAGGCCGAGGACCGCTGGCTGTC
This sequence comes from Pantoea sp. Cy-639, assembly GCF_011752525.1. Taxonomy (GTDB): domain Bacteria; phylum Pseudomonadota; class Gammaproteobacteria; order Pseudomonadales; family Pseudomonadaceae; genus Aquipseudomonas. The sequence goes on from NZ_VWXI01000003.1 coordinate 362,610, forward strand.
AGCCGGCCTGATCGCCGCCACCCGCGCCTGTACCGCAGGCTTGTGGATACGCGGCGAGGTGGCACGTGCCTGCTGCACGGCGCGGCTCTGGGCCAGCGCGGCGACCACCGTGGCGGCCTCGGGCTGGTTGATCGCCCTGGCCAGCAGCGCCACTTCCTGGCATTTCTGCACGGCGAAGGCCAGCCAGCTCTTGAGTTCCTCGTCGAGCTGGTCTTCACGCTCAAGGTCCACCGGGCTATGCAGCAGCGAGCACGACGGCGCGACCCACAACCGCTCGCCCAGGCGCTCGTGGGCATGGCGCAGCACCTCCAGCGCCTGCTCCAGGTCGCAGCGCCAGACGTTGCGACCGTTCACCAGGCCCAGCGACAGCACCTTGTAGGCCGGCAGGCGATCGAGAATGGTCGGATACTGCTCCGGGGCCCGTACCAGGTCGATGTGCAGGCCTTCCACCGGCAGGTTGGCAGCCAGGCCGAGGTTGTCTTCCAGGCCGCCGAAATAGGTAGCCACCAGTTTTTTCAGCGGCGCGCGCTGGAGGATGTTGTAGACCCGCTCGTAGGCATTCTTCCAGGCCTGTGGCAGGTCGAGGGCGAGGATCGGCTCATCGATCTGCACCCACTCCACCCCCTGGACAGCCAGGCGGTTGAAGATCTGGTCGTACAGCGGCAGCAGGCGGTCGAGCAGGTCTAGCTTGTCGAACTCGGCACCCTTGGCCTTGCCCAGCCACAGGTAGGTCAACGGGCCGATCACCACTGGCTTGACGGCGTGGCCCAGGGCCCGGGCCTCCTCGACCTCCTCGAACAACTGCTCCCAGCTCAGGGCGAACTGCTGGTCGGCGCTGAACTCAGGGACCAGGTAGTGGTAGTTGGTGTCGAACCACTTGGTCATTTCCTGGGCGTGGGCGCCGTTACAGCAGCTGTCGCTGCGGCCTCGGGCCATGGCGAACAGGGTTTGCAGGCTCGGCTTGGCACCGTCCCTGGCACGGAATCGCTCGGGAACCACGCCGAAGGTCAGCGAGTGGGTCAGCACCTGGTCGTACCAGGCGAAGTCGCCGACCGGCAGCAACTCGATACCGGCGGCCTTCTGCAACTGCCAGTGCGCGGCACGCAGACCACGACCCACGGCACGCAGGCCAGCCTCGTCGAGCTCGCCCTTCCAGAACGCCTCCAGGGCCTTCTTCAGCTCACGGTCGCGGCCGATACGCGGGAAACCCAGGTTATGTGCCAGTGCCATGTCGTCGTCCCTCGATCCTGAAAATGAATGAGGGCATTCTGCGAGGCCGAGAAAAATGAGACAAACTCATAAAATTTGAGATGAACTCAAGATTCGCTCATGATCAGCGACGCCCTTGCTGCAGGAGTCGGGGCTGCGGTATAGAGCCTCGTGAATGTCTCAACCAGTACAATCCCCCGCGCAATCAGACATGCCCCGCCCGCCAACCTGCTGCACACTGCCACCCTGCCCCGACCCGGTAGCCCGCACCCCATGAGCCTGCTGAAAACGACCCTGGACGCCAACGCCTTCGCCTGCATCCTGGAATTCGTCCCCAAGCCCAGCGCCGAGCGTTTCGCCACCCTCGAAACCCTCATGGCCCGCACCCAGCTGTGCGGCTGGCCGCTGACCGTGGCCATCGGCGACCGCGTCGGCAGCGCCCTGGACCAGTCCCCCCTGGACGCCTTCGCCAGCCTGTCCAGGCCCGTCCCCGCCCTGCTGCACTTCTCCGGCAAGGACCGCGAGCGCCACGACCTGCTCAGCCAACTGCAGCACATGGACGCCGCCGGCCTCGACCAGTTGCTGCTGCTCACCGGCGACCGCCTGCCCGGCCACACCCCAGGCCAACGCCCGGTGCGCTATCTCGAGTCCGTCGCCGCCCTGCAGATCGTCCGCCAGGCCCGCCCGCACTGGTTGCTGGCCGCTGCGCTCAATCCGTTCAAGTACCAGGAAGCCGAAGGCGGCGCGCAGTACTGCAAGGCCGAAAAGAAGCTCGCCGCCGGTGCCGACCTGCTGATCCTGCAGCTCGGCTTCGATATCGACAAACACCGCGAAGCCCTCGACTGGATGCAGCGCCAGCCCCGGCCCAAGCCGCTGATCGCCTGCATCATGGCCCTTACCGAAGGCCGCGCCGCCATGCTCGAGCACGTCGCCGGGGTGACTGTCACCCCCTCGATGCGCACCCTGCTCGCCGCCGAGGCCGCCGTGTCCAAGGCGTACGCAAAAGACCGCGCCAACCAGCGCCTGGCCTTGCAGGTGATCGGCCTGAAGCTGATGGGCTATGCCGGCGTGCACCTGTCCGGCATTCACGAGCTCGCGCAGTTCGAAGCGCTGGAGCAAGCCATCGCCACCCTGCAATCACGGTTCAGCACACTGGAAGACTGGGCCCCAGCCTGGCAAGCCGCCTGGCAGGCCCCCGACCAGCCCCCGGTCACCTTCCACCCGCCCGGCCATGCCTGGCGCCTTGGCCAACGCGAAATCAACGCCTCGAAACCGGCAAAGGCCCGCTATCACCTGCTGTCGGCGATGCACCATCAGCTGTTCAGCCGCACCACGCCGCTGAGCAAGGCCTTCGGCTGGGCCGTGACCCGACCGCTATGGCGTAGCCCCTGGGGCGCCCACTGGCTGCATCGACTGGAGCGAGGCGTGAAACGCCCGATGGTCGGCTGTGACACCTGTGGCAGTTGCCGGCTGGAGGACACCCTCTACATCTGCCCCGAAACCTGCCCCAAAGGCCTGGCGAACGGCCCCTGCGGCGGCACGCAACTGGACCGTTGCGAGTTCGGCGACCGCGAGTGCGTGCACAGCGCCAAGTACCGGCTGGCGGTGAGCGTGGGCCGGACGGATGTACTGCGCGAACGGCTGATCCCCTGCGTGCAGGTGGAGCATCGGCATCGCAGTTCATGGCCGCTGTGGTTCGCTGCCACCAGCGCCACGCCAGCGGCCAGCCAGGTGAATGCCGAGCCGGAATTCAACGACTGACCGGTAGCCTCTTGGTTCAGGGCACGCTGGAGCGCTGGCGAATGGTCCTGGCCAATGCCGCCAGCGCCTTGTCGTCGGCGCGCTGATGGTCGTGGGAAGACACATAGCCTTCGTAGCGATGGAAGAACTTGTCGACGGACGAACTGATTCGCCGGAATGCACTGCTGTCACCTGTGCCATGCAAGGGAAACAACTTGGCATGCAGGTGATCGACGCCATAACCCTCGAACACCATCGCCGTTCTGGCGACGCCGTCCAGGGCCTTGTCCAGGCACAACGCCACTTGCTTGGCAGCCTGGGTCAAGTCCAGCAGCACCGAGTCCTCGACCGCGAATGCATAGCTTGGGTGGTGCTGCTTGGGAATGACCACCGTGACGCCAGGCGTATTGGGGAATATCGAGAGAAAGGCGAGATGTGAAGCATCTTCCCAGAGCACATGCCCTGGAACTTCCCCACGAACAAGTTGGCAAAATACGCAGTCCATTACTTCGCGCCATCCAGCGCTCGGGTAACAGGGTCCTGGCCTATCTTCCAGCACTTGATGGCAGGTTCTGGCACTGCAAGGCTACTGTTCGAGATAGCGCGAATGACATTCGCGGCAATTTCAGCGGCCAGTGCCACATTCACAGGGCCATAACTTGGCATGATTGCGTTAGGCAGCCGTTCCCAGGAAAACTTCGAGGCCAGCGGCTTGCCGTGAAAGTAGGAGTGGGCATTCGGTATATAACTGAAGCTCAGCAGGGTGTCATGAATATATCCGCCACTGAACACCGCAATACCACACTCATCACATACTCGCCCGGACTCGTTCGCCAATGTGCCGGGGTTGTCTGCGGTCACCACCAGGGCCTGCACATGCGCCGAGCAGGTTGCAATAAGACCGTCAATCGTGACATTGGCCTGGTCAATCTCAAGCTCCAGGTGCTCAAAACGGGCCTCCAAGGCCTCTTGCAGAGCAACCACCTTGGCCTGGCCAACATGCTTGAGCGTCCAGAAAAGCTGGCGATTGAGATTGCTTGCCTCGACCACATCAGGATCGATCAGCGTCAGTTTCTTTATCCCGCTACCCGCCAGAAGCATCGCAACCATGCTCCCGATCCCGCCACAACCGGCGATAACGACTCGAGCAGCATGCAATGACTTTAAATCGCGTATCACATCCGCGCACGTGTCCGCGTTGCACAGCAAGTAGCTTACGGTTCGGCTGGTGGCCGGCTCCCGCAGCGCGGTCTTGACCTGCCGGATATCGTCCTCGCTCCCCGGGACGAGCGCACCGGCACTGACCAAGGCCTCGTGCAGGGACGCCTCATCCGCCCCCTGCAACGCCACTATTCCCTTGGGCCCATTGATGTACTTGCCATCAAGCGCCGCCGCATGCAGCAGCGATGGCGCCACCAGCCCCACAGGGGTGCCATTACGATAGAAAACCAGATCGTCCATATTTATCAGGCAGAGGCGATGCCTCTGCCCTCCTGCTCCAATAGTTAGTTAGTACAGAACTCGGCCATGAAAGCGAATGCAGGACTGGTGGCGCACCTGGGATCATAACGCGCGACGGTAAGTGCCTCGGTTTTCAGCGCACGGGTAGTCGTGAGTGGTTCGGGTATTGTTGGAGACGTAGAAACCGATGCCTGAGCGGCGGTAGAAGACAGGAGAACTATAGAAGCGACGCCGAGTAGATTCCTCACAAACAACCTCCTTAGTTGATGCGAACTGAACATGTCCGCGTCAACATTTAAGATTGCACAAGCAACAGACGTCAACGCACCGAACTTTCAGCGAAACAACAGTACTGAAGCGCAATGTAAGAAAATCTCGAAAACGATTGTAGAAAACTCAACACACAACAAACGGAGAATTAAAGCGTCGAATGGAACCTTTTCCTGGTTTGCGTAAGAACACATCACGAACCGAATGCCACCTTGCACCACGGCGCACTCCGCACACTCAAGAAAAATCTTGCACCGCAGCAAGAGATATCTCTCGCAGTCTTACGAGCGACCAATTGAAAACAGCGCTGAAAGGCAAGCACACAACACGCCAGCTGAATGCCGAGTCGGAGTTCAACGACTGGCCGGCTGCTTCTGCAGCGACAGCCACATGGCGGACTCGAACACGCTTTTGTCGGGGTGATCGGTACAGTACTGCACGGTGAACGCCTTGATCTGCGCACCCGAAGGCAAGACTTGCAGCGGGATTTTCAGATCAAGGTTGCGCTGCATGTTGACCCCGCTGAGGAAGCCCTGGAGCCAGGTGACGACGGCCAGGGTGGTGATCTTGTCCTGGGACTGCTCGGCCTTCATGAACTGCGCGCAGGCGATCGAGCCCGCGCCGGCGATGGCATGGTCTCCGGCATGGGCAGAGGTCGCGGCCAAGGCCAGGGACAGGGTGACGGCCAGGGAGAAGTGCCATTTCATGCGCGCTGCGATTCCATGCGGGGGGATGTTGGGGCGCGCATGATGCCATGGTTCAGGGCGCTTTCGAACGCAGGAGAAGGAGGCAGGGCAATTGGTCGATGATCCGATCATCCGGGGACTGTCATCCTGCCCGCAGCTCAGGAGTGAGCAGCCGGCCACTGATTCATATGCGTCCCGAAAGCCTGTATAACGCGCCAACGACCTGCGCTCCCGATGTCAGCACAAGGAAACCCCGTCATGCTTCGGCTCTCGATGCCGGCCCTGCTCCTGGCGCTTGCCGGCTGTGCCACCAAGCCCCCCGGCAACCCCGACAACCTCTGCGAGATCTTCCGTGAGAAGCCGAAATGGCACGAAGCCGCGTTGAAGATGCAGGCGCGCTGGGGCGCGCCGGTGCAGGTGCCAATGGCGATGATGTACCAGGAGTCTTCGTTCAAGCACGACGCCCTGCCGCCGCGCTACTACTTCCTCGGCTTCATCCCCTGGGGCCGGGTCAGCAGCGCCTACGGCTACGCCCAGGCCAAGGACGAGACCTGGGCCGACTACAAGCGCGAAGCCGGCGGCTGGGGCGCCAGCCGCGACAACTTCGCCGACGCCCTCGACTTCATGGGCTGGTACATACAGAAGAGCCAGCAGGTCAACGGCGTGTCCAAGTGGGACGCCTATGGCCAGTACCTGAATTACCACGAAGGCTGGGGCGGCTACCGCAACCGCAGCTACGACGCCAAGCCGTGGCTGAAGAACGTGTCGCAGAAGGTCCAGTCGCGAGCCTCGGTGTTCGGGGCGCAGTATCGGAGTTGCGAGCAGGAACTGTCGCGGGGTGGGTGGTTCTGGTAGGCCGATTCCGATGGTGCGGGCGTGACGAGCGCGTTCGCCAGTCAGGATTTATCCCCAATGAGGCGAATCGTCATTTCTGAAATATTCGCCTGAAGGGCCGGCAACACAAGGTGGACGACGTGTTGCGACTGGGTACTTTCGCGCAATAGGGCCGCAAGGCGGCCCCGATGATGCGCAGTATCAGCCTGCAGAAACACCCTCTTCTTTCATCGTCTCCAGCTTGCTGAACTGCTCGCTGGCCAAGCGGCTGATGATCCGGATCGCCTGGTGAATGCCCGCCGTGTTGCGAAAGCTCAATTGCGGGTTGTGCTCGCATTCCAGCACCTCGTCGTGCTAGACCAGGGCTTCGCCGAGCAGTTCCAGGGTCCAGACGTAGCTCTGGATGGAAGACATGCGTTCATGGTCAGACATGGGGCACCTCCCGGTTGGCGCGGGTGGCGAGGGAGTGGCTGTCGATCGGATAGAAGGTTAGGGACGGAGTGGCCGCGGGGGTTGGGCGGCGGAGAGCGGATGCGAGGATCCTCAGGATCTTGGTGGTCATGCATGAGTTCCTTTCGTTGTGGAACTGCCACCGCTCGCGGCCAAGCAAGTTTAGGTGGCAGCAGTACGCGGGTTGGCCGACCGGGACGAAAGGGGCCCGGCACACCCGAAGGTGTCCCGCGCACCACCGCCATGACGCGACATCGCGGGCACAAAAAAAGCGCCTGCGATGAAGACTGGGCGCTGTTGCGCCTTTCGATTCCGACCGGCCAAGGTCGCGTCGCCGATGCTTCGGCGACGGAGGGAATTTATTCCTTGGTGACTGCTAATGCAAGCTCAGGGCGGTTGAGAAAAGGCAATGGAGGCTGCCGGAAACTGCCTACCGCGCAGGTGTAAGCCTAATCGGAAGTGGCCGTGTTAGCGGCAGGCAGCTTTCGGCCCGAAGCGGACGATCCATGTCTTGGGTTAGTGCTGTGTTCGGGTGTGATCGCCGTGAAGTTTTCAGCGCCTATGAGATCGAGCGCCGCCCGCGCGGCGCATCGCGAGCTGCGCTCGCTCCCACATTTGTTTCGGGCCAGTAACGCCTGTGACAGTCGCGCGCGACCGCCTTGTTGGTACGACGCAATATCGAGTCATGCACCAAAGCGTTCGCGCGCAAATCTCACAGGAATAATTGGCCCGAAACAGATGTGGGAGCGAGCGCAGCTCGCGATGCGCCGCGCGGGCGGCGCTCGATCTGACAGGCGCGAACGTTGTCATGGTGAACGCCCGCTTTGGGCCGTAAGCGGACAGTCGCAGCCGACTACTTTCACCCCAAAGCAGCATGTAGCCAAAGGCAAGACTCGGCCAGAAACAGCCTTCCGAATATGTCTACGAAACCGCTGGCAATTCAGGGATACGTTTCCTTGTCGAACCGAGATCCCCCTAAATCGCGTAGATGCCCAGAGACAAAACGAGACAGACAGAAACAACAAAGCCCGCGCTAGGCGGGCTTTGCGGGGTGTTTCGTAGACAGTCATAGACTTCTGGAAACTGGTCTCTGGTGCCGGAGACAGGAATCGAACCTGCGACCTTCGCGTTACGAGTGCGCTGCTCTACCGACTGAGCTACACCGGCGTGTTGCGCAACGTACCACTGCCGTGTCGGTTACGCAAACCCCTGTTTCACCTCACTTTCATTGCGCCGTGCAACCATTCGGCGCGAGGTCTTCCTCTACCGTGGTCACGCAACGCCAACCGGCCTGGGTCCGGGCCAGGGTCAGCGTCTTGCCCAGCACATTGGCCGGTGCATCGGCCAGGGTACAGGCGATGCTGGCGGTCCCGTCGGCAGCCTTGCCACTGGCGGTGATCGCGCAATGCGCGGTGCTGGGCTGGCCGCCGAGGCTGGCGACGTCGGGCACGTCCTTGCCTTCGTTCAGGCGCACGTCCATCGCGGTCTTCAGCGCGGAAATCTCCAGCAGCGCGGCGGCAGCCTTGGCCCGGGCCTGGTGGTTGGTGTACATGGGGATGGCGACGGTCGCCAGGATGCCGATGATCGCGACGACGATCATCAGTTCGATCAGGGTAATACCTCGTTGCCCTTTCATGAACGGTCTTCCTTCGTGATACGTGGAGGCGCGGCGGGCGCGGGAGCGCCCTGCCGGCAGGGGCGCAGTAGGCCTGAACCGACACCTTTTGTCACCCCTGCACGGCGGGGCGTCATGTTCGCTGGACTACTCTAGTGAGCCTCAGGCAAACCCGCCTGGCCGTGGGCCCGGCAAGCTGTTACCGGGCTTGTCGCCACTTCGCAAAGGACGCTCGCCATGCAACCTTCCACCCGTCTCTACTCCTGGGAAGGCGTCGATGCCGCCGGCACCTCCCAGCGTGGCCAGCACAATGGGCGCAGCCCGGCGTTCGTACGGGCCTGGCTACAGCACCAGGGGATTCGCGCCACGCGGGTACGGCCGGCGGGTGGGCTCGGTTGGCGCTGGCCGCGGCGGGCGGGCAAGGTGAATGCGCCGGGGTTCAGTCGGCAGCTGGCGACCTTGCTGATGGCAGGGGTGCCGCTGTTGCAGGCGTTCGAGGTGATGGCGCGCAGCACGGCGGACAGCGCCATGGCCGGGTTGCTGGCGCAGTTGAAGCAGGATGTGGCGTCGGGGCTGGGGTTGGCGGAAGCGTTGCAGCGTCATCCGGCGTGGTTCGATGCGCTGTACTGCAACCTGGTACGGGTGGGTGAGCACTCGGGGACGCTGGACCGGCAACTGGAGCAGATGGCCGGGATGCTGGAGAAACGCCGGGCACTGCGGCAGAAGGTGCGCAAGGCGATGCTGTATCCGGCGTTGTTGCTGCTGACCGGGCTCGGCGTGGCGGCGTTGCTGCTGCTTGAGGTGGTGCCGCGCTTCCAGGAGCTGTTCGCCAGTTTCGACAAGGCGTTGCCGGCCTTCACGCAATGGGTGATCGATTTATCCACAGGGCTGGGCAATCACCTGATGTGGCTGGTGCTGTCGATCACTGCGCTGGGGTTTGCCGGGCGGGCCCTCTATGCACAGCATCTACCGTCGCGACTGTGGATAGTGGGGGTCGTGCTGCGTGCCCCGGTGATCGGCACTCTGCTCGGGCAAGCGGCACTGGCGCGATTCGCACGCAGCCTGGCGACGTCGTATGCCGCGGGGGTGGCGTTGCTCGATGCGCTGGGCACGGTGGCGCCGGTCAGTGGTGACTGCCTGCACGAGCGGGCGATCCTGCGTCTGCGCGAGGGGGTGGCGCAGGGCCTCGGCCTGCAGCAGGCGATGGAGGCCGAGCGGCTGTTTCCGCCGCTGCTGCGCCAGCTGGTGGCGGTCGGCGAGTCGAGCGGTACCCTCGACCGGATGCTGGACAAGGCCGCGCAGCATTACGAAGAGCAGGTCGGCCAGGCGCTGGAGCAGTTGACCACACTGCTCGAGCCGGCCATCGTGCTGATCCTCGGGCTGCTGGTAGGGGGCCTGGTGGTGGCGATGTACTTGCCGATCTTCCAGTTGGGTAGCCTGATCTGAACATGAATGCCTGGACCGTAATCGTCGATCACCCGCCGTTCTTTCTCGCCCTGGCCGCGCTGCTGGGGCTGCTGGTGGGCAGTTTCCTCAATGTGCTGGCGTACCGCCTGCCGATCATGCTCGAGCGCCAGTGGCAGCGCGAAGCACAGGCGCTGCTGGGGCTGGCGCAGGACGAGCACACGCGCTTCGATTTGTGCCTGCCGGCGTCGCGCTGCCCGCACTGCCAGCAGCCGATCCGCGCCTGGGAGAACATCCCGCTGCTGAGCTACCTGGCGCTGCGCGGACGCTGTTCGGGGTGCAAGGCGCGGATCAGCCCGCGCTATCCGCTGGTGGAGCTGGCCTGCGCGCTGCTGTCGTGGCTGGTGGCCTGGCACTTCGGCCCGGGGATCGAGGCCCTGGCGGTGATGCTGCTGACCTGGGGCCTGCTGGCCCTGAGCCTGATCGACGCCGAGCACCAGTTGCTGCCGGATGTGCTGGTGCTGCCGCTGTTGTGGCTGGGGCTGATCGTCAATGCCTTCGGGCTGCTGGTGCCGCTGAGCGATGCATTGTGGGGCGCGGTGGCGGGCTACCTGAGCCTGTGGTCGGTGTACTGGGCGTTCAAGCTGGTCACCGGCAAGGAGGGCATGGGCTTCGGCGACTTCAAGCTGCTGGCCATGCTCGGCGCCTGGGGCGGCTGGCAGATCCTGCCGCTGACCTTGATGCTGGCCTCCCTGGTGGGCGCGCTGGTGGGGCTGGCCTTGGTGCGCCTGAAACGTGCGCAGATGGGCGCTGCCTTGTCTTTTGGTCCTTATCTGGCCATTGCGGGGTGGATCGCATTGCTCTGGGGTGATGAAATAGTCGCCTCCTACCTGCAATTGCTTGGAACCTGATGAGCACAGCGCCCTTCACTCCCTGGATCCTTGGCCTGACCGGCGGCATCGGCAGCGGCAAGAGCGCCGCCGCCGAGCGTTTCGTCGAGTTGGGCGTGCACCTGGTCGATGCCGACCAGGCGGCGCGCTGGGTGGTCGAGCCCGGCCGCCCTGCCCTGGCCCGCATCGTCGAGCGCTTCGGCCCCGGCGTGCTGCAGGACGATGGCCAGCTCGACCGCGCGGCCCTGCGCCAGTTGATCTTCGCCGACCCGGCACAACGCCAGTGGCTGGAACAGTTGCTGCACCCGCTGATCGGCCAGGAGATCTTCAGCTACCTGGCCAAGGCCGAGACGCCCTATGCGGTGTATGTCTCGCCCTTGCTGATCGAGTCGGGACAGCACCAGAAGATCCAGCGCATCCTGGTGATCGACGCGCCGACCGACTTGCAGGTGGCGCGCACCTTGTCGCGCGACAACACCAGCCCGGAACAGGTGCAGGCGATCCTCAGGGCCCAGCTGGCCCGGGAAGAACGTCTGCGCCATGCCGATGACGTGGTGGTCAATGATCGCGACCTGGCGTCGCTGCACGCCGAGATCGACCGCCTGCACCACTTTTACCTGACTTTACGAGGAGGCCAGCCATGAGCCAGCCACTGAGCGTTGAATGCCCGACCTGCGGGGCACCTGTGGAATGGAGCGAACAGAGCCCGTTCCGACCATTCTGTTCCGACCGCTGCAAGCTGATCGACCTGGGCGCCTGGGCGGCCGAGGAACACAAGATCGCGGGTTCGAGCGAGTCCGAGGACGAGCTGTACTCGGGGGACCTGGAGCCGCGGCACTAAGCCCTGCACGAACAGCCTTGTGGGAGCGCGCTCCCACATACCCACTCCCAGCGGACTCCTCCCACCAGCGCCGTCCCGCCCCGGGTTTCAGCGCTCCTCATCCTTCCACGGCGCCTGCAGGTAGCGGGTGCGGTTGAACGTCTCCAGCCACTCCGGGCAGAACACCACCAGCGCACTGATCACCGTGCCGTTGATGAACGCCTCGGGGAACATCATCAGCCACAGGTAGCCGACGAAGTCGCTCAGCCACTCCGGCAGGGCGAAGCGCTCGTCCATCCACAGTAGCCCGAGCCCGGCCGACAGGCACACCAGCACGCTCAGCGCGGCGGGAAAGAACCCCGAGCAGAAGATATAGACGAACAGGTTTCGCGGCTGCGCGCGCTCGACCAGAATCGCGCACACCTCGGTGACCAGCACCGGCAGGCCGACGATCAGCAGGCCGTTGACGCCGAGGGCGGCGAGGTCCTGGCGCCCAAGCAAGAGCAGGCCGAGCTGGGCGAGAAAACCGCCGAGGATCGCCAGCGGCCAGTCCAGCAGCAGGGTCACGGCGGTCATGCCGATGAAGTGATAGGACACTCCGGTGTCGAAGTCGCGGCGCACCAGCCACAGGGCGAACAGCCCGAACACCGTGCCGAACAGCAGGTGCTGACGGCGGCTATCGGCGAACAGCTCGACCCAGCGGGTACGGCTCGCGGCCCACAGCAGCAACGGCACATAGCCGAGCCAGCCTAGGGCCAGGGTGGTAGTGGACAGCACCTGCGCGCCAATCATCACTGTACTCCTGAAGCAGACACGCTCCAGTCTACACGCACAACCCCTGGCGCTTGGCTTCGTAGACCGCCTGCTTGGCGTTGTCGACGCCAAGCTTGTCGACGATGTTGGCCATGTGGAACTTCACCGTGCGTTCGGAAATGGTGCACAGCTGGGCGATCTCGCGGTAGGCCTTGCCCATGCTGACCCAGTACAAGACGCCCAGCTCACGCTTTGACAACTGGCAATCGGCCGTCGCCCCCCACCATTCGTTGAGCCAGCGGCTGGCGAGGATACGTTCGTGAAAACCGATCAAGGCCATCTGCAAGTGCGCGGCGCGCTCCATCAGGTGGCGGTCGAAGCTGCGCTCGCCAGTGGGGTTGCAGACGCTCAGGGCGGCGAAGCGGCCCTGGGCGTCGTGCAGGGTAAAGGTCGCGCCCGCGTGCAGCCGGTAGTGACTGGCCAGCTCGAACAGGCGCTCGCTGTCGTCGCTGCGCTCCTGCGCCTGGCGCCAGGAGAACGGTGCGTTGCTGCCCAGGCCGTGGCGGATCACCGGGTCGATCAGGTGATAGCTGCCCTCGCGGTAGGCGTCCAGCCAGGGTTGTGGATAGTTCGACAGGATGAACGGTTCCACCGGGCGGCGCTTGTCGGTGACGAAATAGGCGTAAGTGTCCACGCCAGAGCGGCGCAACAATCTTTCAAACGCCAGTTTAAGTCGAATGGCGCCTGCGCCTCGATGTCCAGAACGCGACGACAAGTGTCCAGAACGCATATTCACGGTATACCTCTGATTATCTTCCCTGATGAACTTCATGACACTTCGCCATTAGGCGAAAGTCGTACGCAAGTTAGTACGAGCGTACAGGAGAGCGATACCTGCCCGAGTGTCATCCAGGTAAATTACATTTTTATAATTGTGTTGAGCCAGCCATCCGCAACATCGGTATTATCGACAAACGGTAGTTGAACCAATTTTGTCTCACGGACAATCCGTACAAGTATCAGGCCGTCATCAACTGTGTCATTTGCATGGCTGGCGTTGGCCAGCGGATATCGATCGCCAGCCCGGCACATCCCTGCTCGATGGTCTGTTCGAGCTGCTCCAGGTTGGCCGGGGTCACGGGCATGTCGAGCAACCATACTGGCTCGCCCGGCCCGGCCAGGCCGATCTCCAGCACCTGGTAATGCCAGCCGGCGCGCCACACGATGCGGGTCATGGCGCGGCTGACCACCGTCACCACCGCCTCGCGGCCAAGGCCCTGGACGTGCCGGTGCAGAGCGGCCAGCAGCATGCTGGTCAGCGGCAGCCGGCTCAGCCCCAGCTCGGCCAGGGCGGTCTTGTCGACGAAGAACCGACTCGACTCGAGCAGCCCCCAGGCCTTCGGCGCAGGCCGTTGGAAGAAGCTGCGAAACGGCCCTTCGAGCATGTACGGGCCAGTGGTTTCCAGCAGGCGCAACCCGGCCACCAGGCGTCCCAGGCAATAGCCCAGCAGGTAGCCGGTGGCGGGATGGTCGTACTCGTCGCACTCCAGATCGCCGTGCACCGACACTTCCCAGTTGAGCCGGTCGGCAAATACCCGTTTGCGTACCGCGAGCAGCTCATTCAATTGCGCCGCTGACAATGTCGAACGTGTCAAATGAGTGAATGTCATCCTGATCATTACACTTCTCTTCCCTGAGCACTCGATATTAACGGCAGTTTCCGTATGCCGTCGGGTGGGCAGCGAGAATAACGTCGTCATAAAAAAAATCAACAACGCCCACAACCAGTTATCCCGAACTGTACCTTGGGACAGTTGTTTGCCTCGCCGAATATCTTCAACTTGTTATCGAAGTTATCAACTCACTTCTTCGACAACGAGACCGCATCGATGAACTTCAACGATTCAGCCGCGCCCCGTCGCGTGGCGATTACCGGATATGGCGCCCTCTGCTCGCTCGGCCAGAATGCCCAGGCGATCTGGGACGGCATCATGGATTACCAGGTCGGCTACCGGAAATACGACTTCGACGACCCGAGCATCAACGCGCGCTTCTTCGGTTTCGTCGACGAGCTCAGCCGCGAGGCGATGCGCCCGTTCTCGAAAAAGATCTCGAAGATGCTGCCGCTGTTCGCCAAGTACAGCCTGGTCGCCTCCCACGAGGCGCTGCAGATGGCCTTCGGCGATGCCAACCTCGACGACCACTACGCGCCATTCCAGCGCGGGGTGATCCTCGGCACCGGCTGGGGCGGCCTGGACACCGCCAACGACAACAACAACGAGTACCGCGACAACGGCCTGGCGACCTCGTTCGCCACGGTGATGTCGATGTGCAACGCCGCCACCGCCGGCATCACCATGAACTGGAACTTCCGCGGCGTGCAGAACAGCCCCGTGGCAGCCTGCGCCACCGGCACCATCGCCATCGGCGAGGCCTACGAGGCAATCCGCCACGGCCGCGCCAAGTTGATGCTGGCTGGCGGCAGCGAGTCGCTCAAAGAACAGTTCAACGTCTGGTCGATCGATGTGATGCAGGCGCTGAGCAAGGAACAGGACGACACCCGCAAGGCCTGCTGCCCGTTCAGCAAGGGTCGCAGCGGCTTCGTGCTGTCCGAGGGCGCGGCAGTGCTGTGCCTGGAAGACTACGAGAGCGCCAAGGCGCGCGGCGCGACGATCCTCGGCGAGATCACCGGCTACGCCAACTACTCCGACGCCTACGACATGACCGCGCCGGCCGACGACATGCAGGCCCGGGTCGAGGTGATCCGCGAGATCTGCCGCCAGGCCCAGGTCAGCGCGCAGCAGATCGACTACGTCAACCTGCACGGCACCTCCACCCCGCTCAACGACATCAACGAGACCAATGCGCTGAAGATCGCCCTGGGCGATGCGGCCTACGCCATCCCGATGTCCAGCACCAAGTCCTACACCGGCCACCTGATCGGCGCCGCCGGTTCGCTGGAGGCGGTGTTCTGCCTCAAGGCCATGGCCAGCGGCACCATTCCGGCGACCCTGCACATGGACGAGGCCGACCCGGCCTGCGACCTGAACTACACGCCCAACCAGCACCTGTTCGGCCAGCAGCTGAACAACGTGATGAACCTCAGCTTCGGCTTCGGCGGCGCCAACGCCGGCGTGATGATCCGCAAGGTGGCCTGACATGCAACTGAGTTTCGGCGCCGCCGACATCGAGCACTGGGCCAGTCTGTCGGGTGATCGCAACCCGATCCATTTCGACCGCGAAGCCGCACGACGCATGGCCGCGCCCGACGTGGTGGCCCACGGCATGCTGGTGCTGCTGCCGATCAAGCAACACCTGGGACGTCTGGCCGCCCCCGGCGCCGGCCAGTGGCTGCAGTTTCGCGCCCTGCTCAAGAGCCCGGTGGTGCGTGACGCCCAGGTGCGCCTGGAAACCACCGACAAGGGCGCGCTGACCCAGTTCAAGCTGCGCCAGGCCGATGACCAGACGCTGCACCTGCAAGGCAACGCCCAAGCGGTGGACACCGGCGCCTGGCAGTCCAGCGCCAGCCAGCAGCACATCGCCGCCGCCAGCGTGGCCGACTGGCTCGGCCAGTTCCGCCAGAGCCTGGGCCGCGACTGCGACGACTGGGTGGCGCTGGACGCCCTGGTGTTCGGCGACTTCGTCCGCCATCAGGTGAACACGGTGTTCGCCCGCCTGGCCCCGGACCTGCGCCAGCCGCAGACCCTCGGCAGCCTGGAGGAACTGGCCAGCCACCTGCTGGTGGTGCAGACCAGCCACCAGGTCGCCTGCTGCCCGTCGCTGCGCACCCAGGACGCGCTGCATGGCGATGTCGCCTACCAGATCGACAACATCGAACTGATCGAAAGCCCCGACCAGGCGGTCGGCACCCTCGACCTCGGCGTCCGCCTCGCCGGCCGCCACCTCATGACCATCACCCTCGGGCTGATGGTGAAGAACCTGCAAACCCCACAAGGAGCTGTGCAATGACTCAGGTAAACGAAGTATTCGACGTGGTCCGCAACCTCATCCTCGACGTCAAGGACGTCGACGAGAGCGACGTGACCCTGGCCACCACCCTCGAGGCGCTGGAGCTCGACAGCCTGGACTTCGTCGAGATGCAGGTGGTGATCAAGAAGAAATTCGCCGTGTCGCTCAACCCCAATGCCTTCGAGGGCGGCCGCATCCCGACCCTGCAGGCCCTGTGCGACTACGTGCTGCAACTGAAGAGCGAGGCGGTCCCGGCCTGACCGGGCCGCACCGCCGCCTGAGCAGACAAGGAACATTCCCATGCAAACCTCCCCCGTACTGCCCCTGTCCGAGCGCCTGTCGGCCAAGGTCCGCAAGCTCAACGAGGTCTCGCACCACAAGACCATGGACCACGCCACCGTGCTGCCCTGGGACCAGGAGATCGACAAGCGCCTGTGGCCCAAGGACCCGGAGCATCTGTGGATCAAGGGCACTCGCTACTACGACCAGCTCAGCGAAGAGCAGAAACTGGAGGTGGCCTGGCTGGAGACCGCCCGCGACATCTCCATGTTCATCTTCCTCGAGCAGACCCTGCCGCCGCTGTACATGGGCTACATCAACCGCTTCCACGACCGCATCGCCCCGGAAGTGCAGGAGTACCTGAGCATCTTCTCCAAGGAGGAGATCGTCCATACCCTGACCTTCAAGCGCTTCATGGCCAAGGCCGGGCTCAAGCTGTGGCAGCCGCCGGTGGGCCTGCACGACCTGCTGAGCAAGACCCTGCCGCCGATGGATCCGCCGGTGGGCATCCTGTTCACCTTGCTGGTGGAGTGGGTGGCCGAGCTCAGCGCCATGCACACTTCCCAGGGCCCGGACGTCGAGCCGATGACCCGCGCGCTGTTCCGCGAGCACCACTATGACGAGGCCCGGCACATCGCCTTCGGCCGCTGGATCAGCGAGACCTTCTTCGAGAACGGCAGCCCCGAGCAGATCGCGCAGGTCCGACAGATGAGCCGCCAGGTGATCCCGAAGCTGATCGACATGTTCACCTACAACCCCGAAATGCCGTTGCACACCTCGTTCGCCTTCCCCATCGGGCCGGACGACCGCGACGCCATCGAAACGGTGTGGCGCTCGGAGCACAACCGCCAGATCAACCAGCAGCGCTTCGCCGAGCTGTACGCCTGGATCGACAAGCTGGGGCTGGTGGCATGACCGGACAGGCCTGGGATGCGATCTTCGTCGGCGCGGGGATCACCAGCCTGGCCTGCGCGGCCATGCTCGCGCAGCGCCAGCCGGGGCTGCGCCTGCTGCTGATCGACAAGCACATCGTCGCCGGCGGCTACGCCTCGGTGTTCCGCCGGCCGCGCCAGGACGCCACCTTCGACTGCAGCCTGCACAAGCTCAGCGGCATGCAGGAAGGCGGCAACCTGATCCGCATCCTGCGCCAGCTGGGGCTGGACCAGAGCCTGGAGCTGGTCTACCCGCACGACTACTTCTGCGCCTACCGGGGCGACGAGGCGCTGGCCCTGGCCAACGACGTCGACCAGGTGCAGCAACAGTTGCTGGCCCGGTTTCCCGGCCAGGCCGAGGGCATCGCGCAGTTCTTCGAGCAGGTGGCGACCTTCGGGCGCAATGGCTACTACCAGTTCCAGATGCTCGACGGCAGCTTCGAGCCGGACATCGCCCAACTGCGCTACGCCCACCGCCACCTCAAGCACAAGACCGTGCGCGAGGGCCTGGCGGAGCTGTTCAGCGACCCGCTGCTGATCGAGATCCTCGCCGCGCCCGGCATCTATGTCGGCGGCTACCCCGAGGACCTGGGCTACCTGTACTACCTGCACGTGGTGTACGCCACCCTCAACCGTGGCAATGCCTACGTGCGCGGCGCTTCCGAGCAGTTGTCGGCGCAACTGGTACAACGCATCGAGCAGGGCGGCGGCCAGGTGCTGCTGAGCACCCGGGTGGAGAAGGTGCTCGACGACGGCCAGGGCAAGGTGCGCGGCGTGGCGACCTCGCGCGGCGAGTTCCTCGCGCCGCGGGTGTACATCAATGCCTCGCCGCACTATGCCGTGGAGCATCTGTTCGCAGCCGACACGCCCCTGGCGCCGGTGCGCCAGAAGCTGGCCAACCTCAAGCCGGCACGCTCGACCACCACGGTGTACCTGGTGCTGGACCAGGCGCCGGAATCGCTGGGCCTGGCGCACAGCGAATCGATGCTGTTCGCCGACGCACCGGCCAGCGCCGGCCCGGCACGCGACGCCGCGGCGCTGGCCGGGCATCCGCACGCGCTGAGCGAGCAGGCCTACTGGCAGCTGTCGCCGATGGAAGTGACCAACTATCACCTGCTCGACCCCGAAGGCGGCCGGGTGGTGTGCCTGAACGTGCTCGACGCCATCGACCAGTGGCCGCAGCGGCGCACCCCGGAGTACCGGGCGAAGAAGCAGCGCGCCGCCGAGGTCCTGGTGGAGCGTCTGCTGACGGCGGTGCCGGGCTTGCGCGGCCATGTGCTGCACACCGAGGTGGCGACGCCGCACACCTACGTGCGCTTCACCAACAACACCGCAGGCTCCGGTTATGGCGCGATGGTCGGCACCGACCTCAGCGGCCATGTGTTCCACCACGGTTTCCCGCTGGCCGGCGTGCATTTCCTCAGCGCCTGGGTGGCCGGGCCGAGCTACGAAGCGGCATTCGGCTATGCCGAGATGAAGGCCGGCCAGTGGGTGGCGGCATGAGTCGCCGGCACTTGGCGGCACGGCTGTTCATGCGGGTGATGTTCGGTCGCGTGCAGGGACATGCCCAGCCGCTGCCGGCCGGTGCCCGCGCCTTCCAGGTGCAGCCGGCCGACGGCAGCCGCCTGGAAGGCCTGCTGCTGCCCAGCCATGTGCGCCCGCCACGGGGCGTGGTGCTGCTGTGTCATCCGTTTCTCAAGGACGGCATGCACTACTTCCTGCATCACCAATTGCCACTGGCGCTGCAGCAGCAGGGCTACGACGTGGCGCTGTTCAACTTCAAGGGCTTTGGCCGCAGCACCCTGGGCGGGCCGAGCTTCGCCGACGACATCCTCGCCGTCGCCCGCCAGTTGGCTGCCGAGTCGCCGGGGCTGCCCCTGCACCTGCTGGGCTGCTCGTTCGGCGGCTATCACCTGGCCCACGCCCTGGGCCGGGGCGAGCATGGTTTCACCTCGGTGGCGCTGGACAGCGTGCCGCTGTCGGTACGTGATTTCTTCCGGCGCGGGCCGCTGCGCCCGGTAATGGGCTGGCTGAGCCGCAGCCGTTGGGCCGACGCCACCGGCAGCGCGCCAATCGGCGAAGCGCTGGCGCAGGCCGGCGACTTGCCGCTGGCCTACCTGTACGGCGAGAGCGACCCCTACATCGCCGCAGCCAATGTGCAGCGCCTGCTCCGCCGCTGCCCGGGGCTGCGGCTCTACCCGTTCGCCGAGTGCCGGCACCTGGACGGCCATCGCCGCCAGCGCCAGCGCTACATCGATACCCTCCTCGACTTCTTCGCCCGCGCCGAACACCGTGCCCGGGCCCTGCATGGATGACTGACATGGACAGCAAATCGCCCCAAGACAACGCCTGGGTACTGGTCACCGGCGGCAGCCGCGGCATCGGCAAGGCCCTGGTGCAGCGCCTGGCCCGTGACGGCTATCGCGTCGCCTTCACCTACCATTCGGCACGCGACAGCGCCGCGCAACTGGAGCGCGAAGTCGCCGAGCAGGGCGGCTGGGCCCGCGGCTTCGCCTGTGACGGGCGCGACGCCGAGGCGGTGCGCGGCACCTGCGAACACCTGCTGGAAGCCTTCGGCGCGCCCTACGCGCTGATCAACAACATGGGCATCACCGGCGATCAGCTGATGTTCAACTTCGACCAGGCGCGCTACCGCGACGTGATCGCCAGCAACCTCGACGCCGCGGTGTACTTCAGCACCTGCCTGAGCCAGGCCATGGCCGCCGAGCGCCAGGGCCGCGTGCTGTTGATGTCGTCGGTCAGCGGCTTCAAGGGCAACAAGGGCCAGCTGGCCTACACCGCGACCAAGGCGGCAATGCTCGGCATGGCCCGGACCATGGCGGTGGAGCTGGCGCGCTTCAAGCTGACGGTCAATGCCATCGCCCCGGGCTTCATCGCCACCGAGATGGTCGAGCAGATCGCCGAACCGGTGCGCAAGTCGGTGCTCGACCAGGTGCCGCTCAAGCGCTTCGGCCAGCCCGAGGAAGTCGCCGCCCTGGCCAGCTTCCTGCTCTCCCCCGAGGCGGGCTACATCACCGGCCAGACCTTCGTCATCGACGGCGGCATGACTGCCTGATCGTCTCTCCCCGCAGCCTGGAGCCCACCATGACCTACGTCGTCACCGACAACTGCATCCAGTGCCGGCACACCAACTGTGTCGACATCTGCCCGGCCGATGCCTTCCACCTCGGCCCCAACTTCATCGTCATCAACCCTGCGGAATGCGTGGACTGCGCGCTGTGCGTGCCCGAGTGCCCGGAGGCGGCGATCAGCTCGGAGCACGAACTGCCCGACAGCGAGCGCCACTTCATCGCCCTCAACGCCGAGCTGGCACAGACATGGCCAGTGCTGCTGCAGCGCATCGACCCGCTGCCCGAGCATGCTACCTGGAGCCAGCGCCCGAACAAGCTCAGCCACCTGCTGCGCGAAGCCGAGGCGGTGGACTGAACACACTGGTCTACGCTGTGGCCAGGACAATCACTCGACGCAGGGAGCAACGAGCGCATGGAACACTACAACTCGGCCTTGGTTCTGGCCGCCCTCCTCAGCGCGGTGGCCGCCGCGCTGCACCTTGGCATCATCGCCGGCGGCGCGCGCTGGTACCGCTTCTTCGGCGCCGGCGAGCGCTTCGCCACGGCGGCGGAACAGGGGCGCTGGTTCCCGGCGCTGGTGACCCTGGGGATCGCGGCGGTGCTGTTCGTCTGGGCGGCCTACGCGCTGTCCGGCGCCGGCATGATCGAGCCACTGCCGCTGCTGCGCCTGGGGCTGATCGCCATCACCCTGGTGTACCTGGTTCGCGGCACCATAGGCGCCTTCCTGCTGGTCGGCACCGGGCGCAGCAACCGCTTCATCGTGGTCAGCTCGATCATCTGCCTGGGCTACGGCCTGGTGCACCTGGTCGGCGTGATCCAGATGTGGGACCGGCTGGCCTGAGCGACGACTATCGCAATACCGTCAACGAATGCGGCTAAGCTTGTTGCCATGGATGACTCCGACTACTTGCGCCTGCTCACCATCCAGGCCGAACAAGCCAATGCCTTTCTGTCCAATGCGCGCAAATGGGAACGCGAGCGTTGGGTCTGCCAGCGCCTGCTGCAGGGGCTGAACATTCCCTACCGCGGCGAGGACTTCACCCCTGCCGGGCAGGAGCCGCCGGACGTACTGTTCCGCGATGCCGCATTCGAGGTGTTCTTCGTGCTCGACGAGGGCCGGCGCCTGAACGACGAATGGCGCGAGGAGCTGCAACGCCGGCGCAGCGCCTTCTCGCTGAGCCAGCTGGTGCGCCGCGAAGTACGCCCACGCCGGATCAGCGCCCAGGAACTGGTCGGGCGCCTGGCGCCGACCCTGCGCAAGAAGGCGCATAACTACCGCGAGCGCGGACTGGACCTGGGCGAGCTGGACATCATCGCCTTCGCCAGCCTCAAGCGCGAAGTGCTCGACCTCAACAGCCATTTCCCGCCGCCCACCGAATACCTGCGCCAGGGTTGGCGCTCGCTGTCGCTGGTCGGCCCGACTTTCGCCCGGGTGCTGTTCGCCCACCCCGACGCGCCGGACTTCCTGCGCGGCAACCTGGGGCGCAGCATCGTGTTCGACGTAGGTATCAGTCTTTGATCCAGTGCCGAGGATCTTTGCGATCACGTACACTCGGCGCCAGGGATAGAAAGCATTATCATTCGGTCCACGCGTTTGCGTGAATGCTGTGGCGTACACGCAGCCACAAACGTCTATCTGACGAGGCCCACCATGACCAGCCGCCTGAATCCCGAAGATCAGCGTCGTGTCGATGAGTACCTGAGCGCCCCCCAGCATCGAGTCGAGCGCAGGCCCTTCCGGCCTTGGCTGCTCCTGTTCCTGGTGGTCGCGGTGACCGTTGGTCTGGGCCTGTTGAGCCGTCTGCTGAGTCGGTTGGTGCTATGAGCTGCCTTGCGCTCGCCCGCCCTTCAGCACTAAGGCCGGACCTTGTGTCCACGAATTCCGTAAAACTTGTGAGATATCCCCATGACTCATCGCATCGTGATTGTCGGCGGCGGCGCCGGCGGCCTGGAACTGGCGACCCGCCTGGGCAAGACCCTAGGCAAGCGCAAACAGGCCGAGATCACCCTGGTTGATGCCAACCTGACCCACATCTGGAAACCACTGCTGCACGAAGTGGCTGCCGGCTCGCTGAACTCCTCGGAAGACGAGCTGAACTACGTGGCCCAGGCCAAGTGGAACCACTTCAACTTCCAGATGGGCCGCATGAGCGGCCTGGACCGTGAACACAAGCTGATCCAGCTGGCCGCGACCCTCGACGACGACGGCCACGAGCTGCTGCCTGCGCGCACCCTGGGCTACGACACCCTGGTGATCGCAGTGGGCAGCAACACCAACGACTTCGGCACCCTAGGCGCGGCCCAGCACTGCCTGTTCCTCGACAGCCGCAAGCAAGCCGAGCGCTTCCACCAGCAACTGCTCAACCACTACCTGCGTGCCCACGCCGGCGACGTGGCCAGCGAGCAGATCAGCGTGGCCATCGTCGGCGCCGGCGCCACCGGTGTCGAGCTGGCGGCCGAGCTGCACAACGCCGCCCACGAGCTGGCGGCCTACGGCCTGGACAAGATCCAGCCCAAAGACATGCACATCACCATCATCGAAGCCGGCCCGCGGGTGCTGCCGGCGCTACCGGAGCGCATCAGCGTGCCGGTGCACAAGACTCTGGAAAAACTCGGGGTGACGGTGATGACCAACGCCGCGGTCAGCGAAGTGACCGCCGATGGCCTGAAGACCGCCTCGGGCGAAGTGATCCAGGCCAGCCTGAAGGTGTGGGCGGCGGGCATTCGCGCACCGGGCTTCCTCAAGGATATCGACGGCCTGGAGACCAACCGCATCAACCAGCTGGTGGTGCGCCCGACCCTGCAGACCACCCGCGACGACAACATCTTCGCCTTCGGCGACTGCGCCGCCTGCCCGCAGCCGGGCAGCGACCGCAACGTGCCACCACGGGCCCAGGCCGCGCACCAGCAAGCCTCGTTGCTGGCCAAGAGCCTGAAGGCGCGCCTCGAGAACAAGCCGCTGCCGACCTACGCGTACAAGGACTACGGCTCGCTGGTATCGCTGTCGCGCTTCTCGGCGGTGGGCAACCTGATGGGTAACCTGATGGGCAGCGTGAAGCTGGAAGGCTGGCTGGCGCGGATGTTCTACGTGTCGCTGTACCGCATGCACCAGATGGCACTGTACGGGGCCTTCCGCACCTTGATGCTGATGATCGGCAGCAAGATCGGCCGGGGTACCGAGCCGCGCCTGAAGCTGCACTGAGGCTTCAAGATCCTGGGGCTGCCATGCAGCCCTTTCGCGACCCAAGGCCGCTCCTGCAGGAGATTGCGTTTCTCTACAGGAGCGGCCCCGCCACTCACCTGAGCACGCGATACGTGCTCTGCACAAACCCGCTCTCGTAGCTGGTCGTCCTCATGTGCTGCAACAGCACATCCTTCGCCAACCCGCCGAACAACGCTATCCCCTGCCCCAGCAGCACGGGAATGCGGGTAATGGTCAACTCGTCCACCAACCCCTCCCGCAAGAACCCCTGGATCAGCTTGCCACCATCCAGGTACAGGCTCCTGGCCTCCGTTTCCTGTAAGTGCTCGAGCAGCGCCGGGATCGGCCCCGGGTGCAGTTCGACGCCCTCCGGCGTGCCCTCAGGCAACTGCTGGAGACTGGTGCTGACCACCACCACACGAATGTTCGGATACGGCCACTCACCGAATGTCATGACCTTGTCGAAAGTGCCACGCCCCATCACCAGCGTGTCGACGCTGGCCATGAACCCGGCGTAGCCATGGTCGTCGGTGGATTGGGTAGCGCCCAGCAGCCAGTCGAGGCCACCGTCTTCGCGGGCGATGTAGCCATCCAGGCTGGTGGCGATGAATACGCTGGCCTTGAGAGCCATGGCGGGATGCTCCTTGTGACAAAAGCCATAGGCTAACAAGGGCACGAGGAAGGGTCTGTGATTTATTGTGTGCAAAAGAAAAAGGGCATCTCATTCGAGATGCCCTTTTTACATGGTGGGTCGTGTAGGATTCGAACCTACGACCAATTGGTTAAAAGCCAACTGCTCTACCAACTGAGCTAACGACCCGGAAAATGGTCGGGGTGAGGGGATTCGAACTCCTGACATCCTGCTCCCAAAGCAGGCGCGCTACCGGACTGCGCTACACCCCGAGATTGGCTCCGCGACCTGGACTCGAACCAGGGACCCAATGATTAACAGTCATTTGCTCTACCGACTGAGCTATCGCGGAACTGAACTTCGGTACATCTTTACAGCTTCGAAGCCTGTGTTAGCTTCGTACTCTTTAGCTTCTTCGCTTTCGCGTTGTCGCTGCTGAGGCCGGCTATTCTACATTCTTCGTTTTGCTTGTCAACCACTTTTTTTCATTCAACTTACTGATTTGTAAGTTGTTTTCAGATCGTCGGTGTTGCTGGCGATCTGCTCAGTGCCTGACAGCGGGGCGAATATTAGGGGCACTTCGATTTTTGTGCAAGCACTTTTTTCAAAATTTTCAGCAAGTTAGATCCGGGCCCGAAAAATCAGGGGGTTGCGCTGCCTGTACCCAGGCTAGCGCGCCCCCATAAGCCCATGCGAGGGCCGAGCGTCATATCTTGTGAACGCGCCCTTGCCTCGCGCTGGCGATGGCCCGGCCATAAAAAAGAGCCCCGCTTGCGCGGGACTCTTCATTGGCTACCGTGATCAGGCGAAGACGATCTCGTCGCCCTCCACCTGCGCGGTGATCGCCGTGCCAGGCAGGAACTGACCGCTCAGGATCAGTTGCGCCAGCGGGTTCTCGATCCAGCGCTGGATCGCCCGCTTCAGTGGACGTGCGCCATACACCGGGTCGTAACCGACGGCGATCAGCTTGTCGAGCGCCTCCGGACTCAGGCTCAGCGACAGCTCGCGCTCGGCCAGACGGCTGCGCAGGCGGCCAAGCTGGATCTCGGTGATGCCAGCGATCTGCTCACGGCCCAACGGCTCGAACACCACCACTTCGTCGATCCGGTTGATGAACTCCGGACGGAAGTGTGCACCCACCGCATCCATCACTGCCGCACGTTGTGCCTCGCGATCACCGGCCAGCTCCTGGATCTGCGCCGAGCCCAGGTTGGAGGTCATCACGATCACGGTGTTGCGAAAGTCCACCGTACGCCCGTGGCTATCGGTCAGACGGCCATCCTCGAGCACCTGCAGCAACACGTTGAACACATCCGGGTGGGCCTTCTCCACCTCGTCGAGCAGCACCACCGAATACGGTTTGCGACGCACCGCCTCGGTCAGGTAGCCACCCTCCTCGTAGCCGACGTAGCCTGGCGGTGCACCGATCAACCGCGCCACGGAGTGTTTCTCCATGAACTCGGACATGTCGATGCGCACCATGGCCTCTTCGGTGTCGAACAGGAACTCGGCCAGCGCCTTGCACAGCTCGGTCTTGCCCACGCCGGTCGGGCCGAGGAACAGGAACGAGCCACTTGGACGGTTCGGGTCGGACAACCCGGCACGGGAACGGCGCACGGCGTTGGCCACGGCGGTCACCGCCTCGTTCTGGCCGATCACCCGCTCATGCAGCAGCGACTCCATCTTCAGCAGCTTCTCGCGCTCGCCTTCGAGCATCTTGGCCACCGGGATGCCGGTCCACTTCGACACCACTTCGGCGATCTCTTCCTCGGTCACCTTGTTGCGCAGCAACTGGTTCTCGGTCTTGCCGTGCTGGTCGACCATCTGCAGGCTGCGCTCCAGGTCCGGGATCACCCCGTACTGCAGCTCGGCCATGCGGCTGAGATCGCCTTTGCGACGGGCGGCTTCCAGCTCCTGGCGCGCTTGCTCGATCTTCTGCTGGATCTGCGCCGAGCCCTGCACTTCGGCTTTCTCGGAGGCCCAGATTTCCTCGAGGTCGGAGTACTCGCGCTCCAGTCGCTCGATTTCCTCGGTCAGTTTCTCCAGGCGTTTCTTCGCCGCTTCGTCTTCTTCTTTCTTCAGCGCCTGGGATTCCACCTTCAGCTGGATCAGGCGGCGGTCAAGACGGTCGAGCACCTCCGGCTTGGAGTCGATCTCCATGCGGATGCGGCTGGCGGCCTCGTCGATCAGGTCGATGGCCTTGTCCGGCAACTGACGATCGGTAATGTAGCGGTGGCTGAGTTTGGCTGCGGCAATGATCGCACCGTCGGTGATGGCCACCTTGTGGTGCACTTCATAGCGCTCCTTCAGGCCACGCAGGATGGCGATGGTGTCCTCCTCGCTCGGCTCTTCCACCAGCACCTTCTGGAAACGACGCTCGAGGGCGGCGTCCTTCTCGATGAACTGGCGGTACTCGTTGAGCGTGGTGGCACCAACGCAGTGCAGCTCGCCACGGGCCAGGGCCGGCTTGAGCATGTTGCCGGCGTCCATGGCGCCCTCGCCCTTGCCGGCGCCGACCATGGTATGCAGCTCGTCGATGAACAGGATGATCTGGCCTTCCTGCTTGGACAGTTCGTTGAGCAACGCCTTGAGGCGCTCCTCGAACTCGCCGCGGTACTTGGCGCCAGCGATCAGCGCGCCCATGTCCAGGGCCAGCAGGCGCTTGCCCTTGAGGCCGTCGGGGACTTCGCCGTTGATGATGCGCTGGGCCAGGCCTTCGGCAATGGCGGTCTTGCCGACACCGGGCTCGCCGATCAGCACCGGGTTGTTCTTGGTACGGCGCTGCAGCACCTGCACGGTGCGGCGGATCTCGTCGTCACGGCCGATCACCGGGTCGAGCTTGCCTTCCTCGGCGCGCTTGGTCAGGTCGACGGTGTACTTGTCCAGGGCCTGGCGCGATTCCTCGGCATTGGCGTCGTTCACCGCCGCGCCGCCGCGCAGGTTGTTGATGGCGTTTTCCAGGGCCTTCTTGCTCACGCCCTGGCCAAGCAGCAGCTTGCCGACCTTGCTGTGTTCGTCCATGGCAGCGAGCAGCACCAGCTCGCTGGAGATGAACTGGTCGCCCTTCTGCTGGGCCAGGCGATCGGCCTGGTTGAGCAGACGCGCCAGGTCCTGGGACATGTTCACGTCGCCGGTGGGGTTCTGGATCTTCGGTAGTTGGTCGAGCTCCTTGGTCAACGCCTTGCGCAGGCTGTTGATGTCGAAGCCGACCTGCATCAGCAGCGGCTTGATCGAGCCGCCCTGCTGGTCGATCAGCGCCTGCAGCAGGTGCAGGGGCTCGATGGCCGGATGGTCCATGCCCACGGCCAGGGATTGGGAATCGGATAACGCGAGTTGCAGCTTGCTGGTCAGTCGGTCTATTCGCATGGGGATACCTTCCTATAAAGGGCAGGCGGAGCGATGGACAGCACCTGTAATGAAGAACCTGCCTGAGATGACCAATAGATAAGGGTGATTCTGGAAGATTCAAGCGTAGCGGGGTTGACAGAAGTCAGCGCGCGCTGATTTGAGTGACCCAGGGCTCATGGCGTGGGAGCGGGCGGGTTCAGCGCGGCTGCAGCCAGACCAACGAAGCGAAGCGCCCGCCCTGCGGGGTACGGCGATAGGAAAAGAAGCGCGAATCGTTGACCGTGCACAAACCACCGCCATGGACGGCAGTCACCCCGAACGCCGCCAGGCGAATCCGCGCCAGCTGGTAGATATCGGCCATCAGCTTGCCCGGGCGCTCGCCATCGACGAAGGCCGCTGCGGCCTCGGGATGAACGGCAGTGAAGGCATCGCGCACTTCCAGGCCGACTTCGAAGGCCTGCGGCCCGATAGCCGGGCCCAACCACACCAGCACCTCTTCGGGCGGCACGGCCAGGCGGTCCAGGGTGGCCTCCAGCACGCCTCCGGCCAGCCCGCGCCAGCCGGCATGCGCGGCAGCCACGCGGGTACCGGCACGGTCACAGAACAGCGCAGGCAGGCAGTCGGCGGTCATCACCGTGCAGGCGATGCCCGGCTGGTCTGTCCAGCTGGCATCGGCTTCGGCCACCACGGCAGGGTTGGCATCCGCCACCACCAGCCCATGCAGCTGCTTGAGCCAGGCGGGCTGGATGGCGAACGCGTCGCTCAGGCGGCGGCGATTCTCGGCGACCGCGGCGGGGTCATCGCCCACATGGTCACCAAGATTGAAGGAGGCGTAAGGCGGCAGGCTGATACCGCCCTCGCGGGTGGTGACGCAGGCGCGAACCGAGGCCGGGGCCGGCCAGTCGGGGATGATCAGCGACTGCGTCAGGCCATTCATCCGATGAAACTCTCGCGGTCCTGGTCGAGCAGCGACAGCAGCCACTGGAAGTCATCCGGCAAGTCCGACTTCCATTCCATGCGCTCGCCTGTGGTCGGGTGGTCCAGCGCCAGGAAGCGGGCATGCAGGGCCTGGCGCGGGAAGTGCTTCACCGCCTCGACCATGGCCACGCTGGCGGCCGGCGGAATGCGAAAGCGCACGCCGTAGGTCTGGTCGCCGACCAGTGGATAACCGACATGCGCCATGTGCACGCGGATCTGGTGGGTGCGACCGGTCTCCAGCTTGACCCGCACATGGGTGTGCGAACGGAAGCGCTTGAGCACTCGGTAGTGGCTGACCGCCGGCTTGCCACCGTCGGTGACGGCCATGCGCTGGCGCTCGCCGCCGTGACGGCCGATCGGCGCGTCGATCTTGCCACCGGCGATCACCACGCCGACCACGATGCACTCGTAGATACGGCTGACCGAACGTCTCTGCAACTGGTCGACGAGGTTGGTTTGCGCCTGCAGGGTCTTGGCCACCACCATCAGGCCGGTGGTGTCCTTGTCCAGACGGTGCACGATGCCGGCACGCGGGACGTTGACGATGTCTGGAACATGGTGCAGCAGGGCATTGAGCAGGGTACCGTCGGGGTGACCGGCCGCCGGGTGGACCACCAGCCCGGCCGGCTTGTTGATCACCAGGATCTGGTCGTCCTCGTAGACGATGTCCAGCTCGATGTCCTGAGCCACCCATTCGCCCTGGGCCTCCTGTTCGGCCTCGAGGGCCAGGATGGAGCCGCTGTGGACGGTGTCGCGCGGTCGCAGCACCGCGCCATCGACGGTCAGGCGGCCTTCCTTGATCCACGAGGACAGGCGCGAACGCGAGTACTCGCCGAACAATTGGGCGGCGACCTGGTCGAGGCGTTGGCCGCCCAGTTCGGACGGGACCTCTGCGCTAAGTTGAATGATCTCGGACATGCTCGAATCGACGGGCGTTCAGCCTTTGGTTTCGGCTGCGCGCTTGTGGTTAAATACGGCTTCTTTTGCCCCGGGGTTGGCCGGGGGCGCTCATCATAACAGGACGGCACCGCCCAAGACAGCGGCCGTCTAAAGGGACGCAAGCCGCCATGCAAGTGAAACACCTGCTGCTGATCGCCATCCTCGGGCTCACCGCGGCCTGTTCCTCTAACAAGGAAGTCATTGACGAGAACCTCAGCGAGGCTGAGCTGTACCAGCAGGCTCAGGCCGACCTGGACAACTCCAGCTATACCAGTGCCGTGAACAAGCTCAAGGCCCTGGAATCGCGCTACCCGTTCGGCCGCTACGCCGACCAGGCCCAGCTCGAGCTGATCTACGCCAACTACAAGAATGCCGAGCCGGAAGCCGCCAAGTCGGCCGCCGAACGCTTCATTCGCCTGCACCCGCAGCACCCGAACGTCGACTATGCCTACTACCTCAAGGGCCTGACCTCGTTCGACCAGGACCGTGGCCTGCTGGCGCGCTTCCTGCCGCTGGACATGACCAAGCGCGACCCGGGCGCCGCCCGCGACTCGTACAACGAGTTCGCCCAGCTGACCAGCCGCTTCCCCAACAGCCGCTACGCCCCGGACGCCAAGCAGCGCATGATCTACCTGCGCAACCTGCTGGCCTCCTATGAAATCCACGTGGCCAACTACTACCTGAGCCGCGAGGCCTACGTGGCTGCTGCCAACCGTGGTCGCTACGTGGTGGAGAACTTCCAGGAAACCCCGTCGGTCGGCGACGGCCTGGCGGTAATGGTCGAGTCGTACCAGCACATGCATCTGGACGAACTGGCCGCCACCAGCCTCGAGACCCTCAAGCTCAACTACCCGGACCACCCGAGCCTGGTCGACGGCCAGTTCGTCGTCAAGCAGGATGAAAACGGCAACCGCTCCTGGCTGTCCAAGGTCACCCTGGGCCTGATCGACTCCTCGGCACCGCTGCCGCCAGGCGAGACCCGCGCCAACCAGGACGTGGTCAAGCAGTTCCAGGATGCCCGCTCGGAAATGCCGAAGGAGCTGCTGCCCAAGGACGAGAATGGCGATCCGATCCTGCCGGAAGGCCCGAAAGAAGCCGAGAAGGACCGCTCCTGGTTCAGCTACATGACCTTCGGTCTGTTCGACTGATCCCGCCGCGACAAGAAAGGGAGGCCTGAG
>NZ_VWXI01000040.1 GCF_011752525.1 Pantoea sp. Cy-639
CAGTTCATCGACGTGCTCGCCGGCAATGGCCGCCGGCGGCAGGTGCAGGGTCGCGCCGACGCACAGGGCCGGCCAGGCTTCCCAGGCCATGGCGTCGAAGCCGAAGCCGGCGACGCTGGAGGTGTGCACCCCTGCGCCCAGTTCGAAGGCGGCGCCGTGCCAGTGCACCAGGTTGGCCAACGTGTGGTGCTCGACCATCACGCCCTTCGGCTGGCCGGTGGAACCGGAGGTGTAGATCACATAGGCCAGTTGCTGGTCGTCCAGCCCCTCGACGACCGGGTTGGTGTCCGGCTCGCCGCGCCATGCATCGCCATCCAGCGCGACGCTGGCGACCTCGCCCACCAGGCCGGCGGTGGCCGCCTCCACCAGCACCAGCGCCGGGGCGCTGTCGCTGAGCAGGTAGGCAATCCGCTGCGCCGGATAAGCCGGGTCGACCGGCACATAGGCCGCGCCGGCTTTCAGCACGGCGAGCATGCCGACCAGTCGTTGCGGGCCGCGCTCCAGGCACAGCGCCACGCGGTCGCCACAAGCCACGCCACGACGGATCAGGTAATGGGCCAGGCGGTTGGCGCGTTGGTTCAACTCGCCATAGCTCAGGCGCTGTTCGCCCTGCACCACGGCCAGCGCCTCAGGCGCCTGGGCCTCGACCATCGCCTGCACGGTCTGCCCTGCCGGGTAGTGCGCCTCAGTGCCGTTGAAGCCTGCGAGCAATTGCAGACGCTCGACCTCGTCGAGCACCGGCAACCCGTCTACCCGCGCCGAGCCACCCTGCTCCAGGGCCGCGATCAGTTGCGCCACGGCATTGTTCATCCAGTTGCCGACCCGCCCGGCGCCAATCCCCTGCTGGGCCAGCACGCTCAAGCTGAAGCCTGCGCCGAGGTCATCGACACTCAGCGTCAGTGGGTAGTTGCTGCGCTCTTCGTTGCCCAGCTGGTGCATGCCCTGGAAGCTCTCGGCATCCCCCTCGCCACTGCCGGTCGGGCTATGGCGGTAGTTGAGCAAGGCGCTGAACAGCGGCGCCGACGCCGCCACGCCACTGCAGCGCTGGGCCAGGGCCAGCGAGGCATGTTCGTGGCCGAGCAGCGCCGACAGCCGCTGGTGAGTGACGCGCACGGCCTCGCGGGCGCCGGCAGCGGTTTCGATACGCACCGGCAAGGTGTTGATGAACACCCCCAGGGCCCGGTCGGCGCCCTCGCCGCCTTGCAGGCGGCCCATCAGCACGGTGCCGAACACCACGTCGTGGCGACCGGCCAATACCCCGACCACGCGGGCCCAGGCCAGGTGCATCAGGCTGGCCGCGCTCACCCCGAGCAACCGCGCCTGTTCCCGCACCCGCAGGGCCAAGGCTGGCGCGAGCAGCAGGCGGGCTTCCTCGATCTCGCGGCCATCGCCCTGCACATCGGCCAAGCCCATGGGCAGGGTCGGCTCCTCGACATCGCCAAGCAGGTCGCGGAAGAACGCCTCGTGCCCCGCCTCGGCAGCGCCCAGGCGCACCTGGGCGACATAGGTGCGGTACGGCACCGGTGCCGGCAACTGCTGCTGGCGGCCAGACAGCAGCGCCTGCATTTCGCCGACGATCACCTCCATGGCCGTGTGGTCCAGCGCCAGGTGGTGGAAGTGCAGGATCGCCACCACGCGCTGGTGCGCCGGGTCCTGGGCATAGGTCAGGCGCAGCAACGGTGCCTGGGTCAGGTCGAGGCGCTGGTGACGGGCGTCGAAGTGCTGGTGCAGGCGCTCGACCACCGCGTCTTCGCCAAGCCCCTCGACTTCGCTGACCTGCAGCGGCGCCTGGCGCCAGACGACCTGTACCGGCTCGTCCAGCCCTTCCCACAGCACCGCGGTGCGCAGGATGTCATGACGGTCGACCACTTGTTGCAAGGCCGTCGCGCAGGCGCGCAGACGCTCGAGGCTGTCGAAGGCCAGGCGCGTCTGCAGCAGGTAAGGATCACCCTGCTCGGCACTCAGGTGGTGGAAGAGAATGCCTTCCTGCAACGGTGCCAGCGGGTAGATTTCCTGCACATTGGCGGCGCCGCCCGGCACCGTGGCGACGATGCGATCGATGCTGGCCTGGTCGAGGGCGATAAGGCTGAGCATGTCGGGCGTGATGTGCGTGGCATTGCCGGGCACACGGTTGGCCGGGACTTCGATCTCGCGGCCACTGCCCACCGCCGCGGCCAAGGCAGCCAGCGTCGGCTGGGCGAACAGCACGC
>NZ_VWXI01000041.1 GCF_011752525.1 Pantoea sp. Cy-639
CCGATTCTGCGTCGGCTCCGATGTGCGCTTTCATGCCGAAGAAGTACTGGTTGCCTTTCTTCGTCTGGTGCATTTCAGGATCGCGTTTGCCTTCCTTGTTTTTGGTCGAACTGGGTGCGTGGATGATCGTGGCGTCGACAATGGTGCCCTGGCGCAACGACAGGCCCTTGTCTCGCAGGTAGTTGTTGAGGGTTTCCAATGGTACGGCTTGCGACCACCGCCGGCCTTTGGGTAGTGCGGCTCAATCAATGCCAGCAAACCGCTCCACGGCACCACCTGTTCCATCTCGGCCAGGAAACGCTCGCGACGGGTTTGCTTACGCTTACCGGCGTACTCGAAATCGGAAAAGCTCATCTGACTCATGGGATGGAGGGCTTGTAGAGGGCTGTTGGGCGGAGGGCTATTTCAGCACAGGTCAGATGACCTGTGCTGACTTGATCGGAGAGTCCCTAGTTTCGGCCCGCCTTGCTTCATCCTCTCAATACATTTCCGACCCTTTTTGGGGGGGCATCGGGCTGACCCCAGAAGTTCGCCGCCGAATTGGGCTGCTCCAAGAAGTTTGGCGCCAATTAAGTCCTTGGGGGAATTTTAATAATGACTACTGAATTGCACTTCGGATACGATCATATATTGTGGTGTCACGTATCCATATGGACCATTCAGTACTGTCGAATGCCTCGATGACTATTTCGACATTGCAAGAGCTTTTATCCTCTACTTCCTTGCGGCAGGTGAGTGTTTCGGCCTTGGCTGCAATTATTTGCAGGTCTATTATTTGGTCCAGTGAGTGTGCAAAAAAAACCAGTTCAGACCATGTCATGGCAATGCCAATATCTGAAGAGCGAATGCTCTCCTCAAAAGATTCCATTGTATATCCGGGTGGGGGGCAGCCCATCCCGTAAAAGTCAAGTATATACCAACTCCATGAGTTGTCAGGCATGAACTCTAACACATCGCCAAGTGATAACTTTGAGCCATTTTTGTTATGCGCTGATAGTGAGAGCATTTGCATCATGGCATCTCCATAGGGATTGCAGGACCGTGTTGCCGTGTTCCCCCGGTAGGGTTCGGGAGCCAGTTATGTTGATGTGGACACGGGTGGTTTTGAGGACGACCGTGATCGGTGAAGTCAATGTCACGGATAGGAACAAGGTTTCCGTTCTCATATCCCCATTCACGTGCCTGATTATAAGCACCTCTGCGTCCGTCTCTTCTACCTAATTGTGTGTGTGGTGCAACTACATCTGGTGTTGGATGACCATGATTATCGCGAGGTAGGGACCTGTCAGCCCAGAAGGTACCTTGGCATGGGCATTTACATGTCAACCCCAATGGATCTACCCACTGTACCGGGTTGGGTGCATATAGATAGACGTTTATACCGCCGGCATAACCGATTGGGTCTTGTCTGATGAGTCGTCCAACTTTCGAATCATAGTACCGATAGCGGTTGTAGTGCAGCTCCGTCTCATGATCGTGATATTGGCCCTGGAAGCGAATCGGGTTGCCCAGGCCGTGCTGTTTGGCCCATGTCGAACGCTCCTCGCGGACTTCGCCCCACGCCTTGTACTGGCCGGCCCAAGCGATGTTGCCTTGCTCATCGGTGAGTTCCATCGGCGTGCCGAGGTGGTCGCAGTGGTACCAGGCAATCGCCTCGAATGCTT
>NZ_VWXI01000042.1 GCF_011752525.1 Pantoea sp. Cy-639
TAATGCCAGTCAGTTAAGCTGACTGGCATTTTCATTTTCGGGTCGGATATTTTGCTGGTCGTTGCTTAACTACTCTCGGGAACCAACGATCAGGTCGTCGATGAGGCAAGATATACTGCGCCGCTGCTGCCTGCAGATCCGCCAGAAATCCTGGCAGGTTACCGGGATGATTCAGTGAAGTGCCATGCAACAAGCCCAAGATTGCCCAGCTGCAAGCGGTAAAGCTCATTTCGCAGGGGTAGACGCCCGGGCACTGCTTCGACATCTGAACCATCTGATAACGCAACAAGTTGTAGCCCAGCAGCACGCCCCACAACTCTTGCGCAATCATTTCTGGCGTCTTGCTTCTCAGCGTGTATTCGCCGCCCAAGAGCCCTTGCTTGATCTCCCGGTAGCCCAATTCGATTTCCCAGCGCTGGCTGTAAAGATCGACGATCTCATCACCCGGGAAGCGCAGCGGATCGGTCATCGAGGTCAAGACACTCACAACCTTTCCTTTGATCGTTTTGCTCAATAGTCGCGCTCGAATCTCCAGCGGTAAGCCCGGCCACTGCTTGCGGGCCTGGGGTGATGTGCGCAAAACGACCAGCGCATCATTACGCCCAAGCTTGTGCTCAACCTCATACTGAATGCCCTTTTTCAAGGGGATCAACCAGTGGCGCTGCTCGCCTTGCGATTGCCAGTGATGCAGCAAGCCCAACGAGTAGAAACCTTTATCGAAAAGGGTCAGTGACTGGTTGGGCGTCGTGGCGATCAACTGTTCAGCCAGCTTCATTTCACTGCTGTGGTAGCTTTCAAAAGTGCTGCTGATCAGCAAATGGCTGGTCAGCTCCATCTGACAGACCATTCGAATTTGAGGAAAACCGCCGTCCCCATGCTGGTTGGTCGCACCACCGTAGAATGCGCGGTTTTCTGCCGTGTCAGGGGTGTTCCAAACAACGCCGTCTACGCCAAGCAGCGTCAGCCCCAACCATTGCGGGTGTTTGGCCTCTTCGTGCCATCGTTGCTGGGTGAGGGTGAAAACTTCACGCACCGCTTCGCTACCCAATCGCTGCCGACCTTGCACAACAGCGCTGGGGGCAACAAGTGGCCGCTTGCCGGGCAGCATGATGTCCATGTGGTTCACGACATCCCAAGCTGACATGCGACGGAACAACGCCATACCAATGATGCACCACACCAGGCTTTCAAGCGGTAGGCGGCGCTTGCGAATGGTTGAGACGCCGGCGGTCTCGAAAGCCTGCTTCACGATCTCCGGATCAAGCAAAGCCCCTAGCCCTTCAAGGGCATTTGGCCTTGATGCCATTTCGTGAGTGAGGGACAGTGCTTTTGCTAGGCGCATAAAAAATCCGATGCTCGTTTCCAAGCATCGGATTTTGCGGCCTACGGGCTAAAGCTCAAAGCGTCAGTCTTAACTGACTGGCATTA
>NZ_VWXI01000043.1 GCF_011752525.1 Pantoea sp. Cy-639
ACCAGTTGCTTCAACCGCCCGGCCTGCTGGCTCAGGGCGTCGCAGTGGCGCAGGGTCTCGTTGAGGTTCTCCACGCCTTGCTGGTTCAGCGCGTTGATCTGGGTGATGTCCAGGTTCAGGCTCTCGACCACGGCGGTCTGCTCCTCGGTGGCGGTGGCCACCGACTGGTTCATGCCGTCGATCTCGCCGATGCGCTGGGTCACGCTGGCCAGGCGCTCGCCGGCCTGGTTGGCGACCTGCACGGTCTCTTCGCTGGACACCTGGCTGGTGTTCATGGTGTGCACGGCTTCGCGCGAACCGACCTGCAGGCTGGTGATCATGCGGTGGATCTCTTCGGCCGATTCCTGGGTGCGGTGGGCCAGGTTGCGCACTTCGTCGGCGACCACGGCGAAGCCACGGCCGGCTTCACCGGCGCGGGCGGCCTCGATGGCGGCGTTGAGGGCCAGCAGGTTGGTCTGCTGGGAGATGCCCTTGATCACGTCGAGGATCTTGCCGATCTCGTCGGTGCTGGCGTTGAGGGTCTCGATCTGCTCGCACGACTCGCTGATGCGCTCGGACAGTGCGGTCATGGCGCTGATGGCTTCCTCGACCACCTGACGACCGCCGTTGGCCTGCTCGCTGGCGCCGCTGGCGTGCTGCGAGGCGTCGGCGGCGTTGCGGGCGATCTCCTGGGTGGCGGCGCCCAGTTCGTTGATCGCGGCGGCGACGCTGTTGGTGCGCATGCTCTGCTCTTCGGAACCGGTGAGCGAGGCGTTGGAGGCGACCACGACCTTTTCCGACAGGTCATGCACCAGGCGGGTGGCCGAGGAGACTTCGCTGATCGAGGCGTGGATACGCTCGACGAAGCGGTTGAACGAGGTGGCCAGTTCGCCGAACTCGTCCTTCTGCTCGACGGTCAGGCGGCGGGTCAGGTCGCCTTCGCCTTCGGCGATGTCCTGCATGGCGCGGCCCATGGTGGTCAGCGGCCGCATCAGCACTGGGATCAGCAGGCCGAGCAGGCCGGCGATGACGGCCACGGCGATGAGCATGGCGATGATGGCCGAAGTGCGGAACTGGCTGAGAGGTGCGTAGGCTTTTTCTTTGTCGATAGACAGGCCGATGAACCACTGTGCCGAAGGCAGGCCTTCGACGGGGGCGAAGGAGATGATGCGGTCCTTGCCGTCGAGGCTGACCTCCTGGATGCCGGTTTCCACGCGCAGGGGCGAGCCTGGGTAGATGTCCTTGAGGTTCTTCATCACCCGGTCCTTGTCCGGGCTGACGATGACCTGGCCGTTGCGGTCGACCAGGAAGGCGTGGCCGATGCCGCCGAAGTCGACGGCGTTGATGATGTCGACCAGGGTGCTGAGGCTGAGGTCGCCGCCGACCACGCCGAGCAGCTCGCCGCTGCCCTTGGCCTTGACCGGCATG
>NZ_VWXI01000044.1 GCF_011752525.1 Pantoea sp. Cy-639
GCTGAGGTGGTGGTAGAGAATGCCTTCCTGTAGTGGTGCCAGCGGGTAGATGTCCTGCACGTTGGCGGCGCCGCCCGGCACCGTGGCGACGATGCGTTCGATGCTTTCCTGGTCCAGTTCCACCAGTGGCAGCAGGTCGGGCGTGATACGGCTGCAACCGGTCGGGATGCGATTGGCCGGCACCTGTACCTGGCGGCCCTGGCCGAGGGTCGCGGCCAAGGCGGCCACGGTCGGCTGGCCGAACAAGGTGCGCACATCGGCTTGCAGACCGGCCTGGCGCAGGCGTGCGGTCAGGTTGACCGCCAGCAGCGAGTGGCCGCCGAGTTCGAAGAAGTTGTCGTGGCGACCGACGCGCTCGACGCCCAGCACCTCGGCCCAGATCGCGGCCAGCTGGCTTTCCACCGCGCCCTCGGGTGCGACATAGGTGTGTTCGACGAGCACTGTCGGCTCCGGCAGGGCCTTGCGGTCGAGCTTGCCATGGGCCGTGAGCGGCAAGGCATCCAGGTGCAGCAAGGCCTGCGGCACCAGGTGCGCCGGCAGGCTGGCCTGCAAGCCCTGGCGCAGGGCCTCGGCATCGACCGGCACGGTTTCGGTGAACCAGGCCAGCAGGCGTTCGCTGCGCACCAGCACCACGGCATCGGCGATGCCCGGCTGGGCCTTGAGCGCCGCTTCGATCTCGCCCAGCTCGACCCGCACGCCGCGGATCTTCACCTGGTCATCGTTGCGCCCCTGGTAGTCCAGGGTGCCGTCGGCGTTCCAGCGCACCAGGTCGCCACTGCGGTACATCCGTGCGTTCGGCACGGGGCTGAACGGGTCGGCGAGGAAGCGCTCCTCGGTCAGGTCAGGACGGTTGAAGTAACCGCGCGCCACCTGGGCACCGCCGATGTACAGCTCGCCAATGACACCGACCGGCACCGGCTGGCGGTTCTCGTCCAGCACGTACACCCGGGTATTGGCGGTCGGCTTGCCGATATGCAATGCACCACCTGGCTGCAGTTGCCCGGAAGTGGCGACCACCGTGGTCTCGGTCGGGCCGTAGTTGTTGACCAGGGCGAAGCCCGGATCGCGGTCGAACTGGCGCAGGCGGTCTCCGCCCACCAGCAGCGTGCGCAAGGTCGGGTGCTGGCGCTCGCGGCGCAGCGCCTGCTCGGCCACCGGGGTCGGCAGGAAGCTCACTTGCAACGGCTGCTCCAGCCACCAGTCGAGCAGTTCATCGACGTGCTCGCCGGCAATGGCCGCCGGCGGCAGGTGCAGGGTCGCGCCGACGCACAGGGCCGGCCAGGCTTCCCAGGCCATGGCGTCGA
Source organism: Pantoea sp. Cy-639 (assembly GCF_011752525.1). Classification (GTDB taxonomy): domain Bacteria; phylum Pseudomonadota; class Gammaproteobacteria; order Pseudomonadales; family Pseudomonadaceae; genus Aquipseudomonas. Next base: position 1,305 of record NZ_VWXI01000044.1, read on the forward strand.
AGCCGAAGCCGGCGACGCTGGAGGTGTGC
>NZ_VWXI01000045.1 GCF_011752525.1 Pantoea sp. Cy-639
TGAATCGCCCCTGGTTTCCTAGACACTCTCCAAGCTAAGAAAATAGCGTTTCTCATACTCTACTGGCGACAGCTGCATAGCACTGCTGTGTCGGCGTTTGGGGTTATAGAACATCTCGATGTAATCGAAAATATCACTTCGGGCTTCGTCCCGCGTTCCGTAGATCTTTCGCCGGATTCGTTCCCGCTTCAAAAGCTGGAAAAAGCTCTCGGCCACGGCGTTGTCATGGCAGTTTCCTCGGCGACTCATGCTGCTAATCACGTTGTTGGCCTTCAAGAAACTTTGCCAATCTGAGCTACTGAACTGGCTGCCTTGATCTGAGTGAATCATCACATGCTGCTGTGGCTTGCGTCGCCACACGGCCATCAGCATGGCGTCGATGGCCAGGTCGCTGCACATCCTGGGCTTCATTGACCAACCGATGACTTGGCGAGAGAACAGATCCAGCACAACCGCCAGATACAGCCAACCTTCATACGTGCGGATGTAGGTGATGTCGGTCACCCAGACCTTATTCGGCTCACTGACTTTGAACTGCCGCGCGAGATGGTTGGGCGAGGCCACTGTTGGTTTTCCACCGTAAAACCCCGGACGCCGCCGATAGCCAGTTTGCGAACGCAGTCCCTCTGCCTGCATCAAACGACCGACTCGATTTCGCCCGCATGTCTCTCCCAGCTCACGCAGGTCATCATGAATTTTGCGGTAGCCGTACACACCTCCGCTTTCGAGCCAAGCATGTTTGATCAAGCCAAGCAGACGATGATCTTCTTTTGCTCGGGCAGATTGAGGCTCGGCCAGCCAGGCGTAGTAGCCGCTAGGATGCACCTTGAGGGTTTGGCAAAGACGCCGCACTGGGTAATCGGTCGAGTGCTTTTTGATGAAGGCGTACTTCAGCCGCACTCCTTGGCAAAGTACGCGGCGGCCTTCTTTAAGATGTCTCGCTCTTCCGTCACGCGCTTGAGTTCAGCGCGCAGCTTGCGCAGTTCGGCTTGCTGGTCATCGTCTTGCTGACGCTGCTCTTGGGGTTTGCTGTAGAGCTTGATCCAGGCGTAGAGGCTGTGAACGGACATGCCCAAGCGCTGGGCAACGTCGGCGACAGGCTTGCCTTTCTCGGTCACTTGCTTGACCGCTTCGATCTTGAATTCTTCAGGGTAACGCTGACGACTCATGGCACCTCCTATTTGGGCCTCATTATGAGGCTTGGAGGTGTCTACGGAACCAGGGG
>NZ_VWXI01000046.1 GCF_011752525.1 Pantoea sp. Cy-639
TGTAGTGGTCTACTAACCCCGGACACCTTTTTAGGCGAAGATGATCGCCACACAGAGGTGTTCAATGAGCAGACAACGACGTACTTTCACCCCAGCCTTCAAGCGTGAGGCTGCCAGCCTGGTGCTCGACCAAGGCTACAGCTGCCCTGAGGCCGCCAAATCCCTCGATGTAGGTGAGACCGCATTACGGCGCTGGGTCGCTCAGTTGCAACTGGAGCGTGGCGGCGTTACGCCGACTGCCAAGGCGCTTACACCGGAGCAGCAGACGATTCAGGAGCTTCAGGCCCGCATCAACCGGCTGGAGCTTGAGAAGAAAATCTTAAAGGAGGCCACTGCGCTCTTGATGGCCGAGGAACACGGGCGCAGACGTTGAAGTCGATTCGGCAGTTGGCCAAGCACTATCCTGTTCAACTGCTGTGTTCAGTGTTCGAGCTGCCTCGATCCTGTTATTACGCCCATCTGGCCCGGCGGCGCCGTATCGATGTTCGCCGGGTAAGCCTGCGCAGCCGCATCAACGAACTGTTCAGCCAAAGCCGTAGTTCTGCCGGTAGCCGCAGTATCGTTGCCATGCTTCGCGACGAGGGCGTCGAGGTGGGACGCTTCAAGGTCAGAGGTTTAATGAAGGAGCAAGGGTTGATCAGCAAGCAGCCCGGCTCTCATGCGTACAAGAAAGCGACGGTTGAACGTCCTGACATTCCCAACCTCCTTGATCGGCAGTTCACCGTGGCAGCACCGAACAGGACCTGGTGTGGCGACATCACCTACATCTGGGCGCAAGGGCGATGGCATTACCTGGCCGTTGTGTTGGATTTGTACAGCCGCAGGGTGGTGGGTTGGGCGATGTCTTCCAGACCCGATGCCGATCTGGTCATCAAGGCGCTCGACAGGGCTTATGAAATGCGTGGCAGGCCAGCAGGTATCCTGTTTCACAGCGATCAGGGAAGCCAATACGGCAGTCGCAGTTTCCGCCAGCGGCTGTGGCGCTATCGAATGACTCAAAGCATGAGCCGACGGGGAAACTGCTATGACAACTCGCCGATGGAGCGGTTGTTTCGTAGCCTGAAAACCGAATGGGTGCCGACGGTGGGCTACATGACGACGGCGTTGGCCGAGCAGGACATCGGGCGATATCTCATGCAGCGGTACAACTGGACACGGCC
>NZ_VWXI01000047.1 GCF_011752525.1 Pantoea sp. Cy-639
CCCCCTGCACACCCTCCTCAGCGAAGACCTCGGCGCCGCCGCCGCTTCCGTCGACCACTGGCTGCAGGAAATCAGCTACGGCCTGGTCGACCTGCAACTGCTGCGCCAGCACGCCGAAAGCATCCCGGCCATGGCCAACTCCCTGGCCTGCATCGACGCGCTGATCGACATCCTCGAACTGGTCGAAAACCCCGACCCCGACCCGCTGGTATGGGTCAGCCTGGGCATCAACCTGATCGGTATCGTCCCCTACCCACCCGGCCTGTCCCGCGCCCGCACGGTGCTGCGCCCGGTCCTGCAACTGACCCGCCAGACCCTGCGCCGCCGCCCTGGCGCGCACATCGGCGCGGTGATCCTGGAAATCATCGACGGCCACCTGCACGCCAATATCCGCGGTGCCCTGGAGCACTACGTGCGCGAGGCCCTGGCCCAGTTGCCGGCCATGCTCAGCGCCGCCGCCGACACCGCGCGCCTGTTGTTCAACAGCCTGGCCAAGACGATTGGCGCCGCCGCTAGTGGCAAGCTGGATGCCGCCAGCAGCCACCGCCTGGCCCGCGCACAGATGGCCCAAGTGGCGCTGTACGACTCGGCCCTGGAGACCGACGCCTGGCGCCTGGCCCTGTCGGCCCTGGCCAATGCCACCGAGGGCAGCCTCAAGGACGGTTACAACAGCGTCGCCCGCCACTTCAGCGGCGAACTGGACAGCCTGCTCGGGCCACTGATCCGCACCCTCGAGGACCTGGCCAAGGTCGTGCCCCAGCGCCTGCAGGCCCTGGGCAGCGCGGGTATGGAAAACAGCATCGCCTGGCTGCTGACCCGCCTGCTCGAGACCGTG
>NZ_VWXI01000048.1 GCF_011752525.1 Pantoea sp. Cy-639
CTGCTCAAGGCCACCAGCCGCCTCGGCGTGGAAACCTTCGCCTTCGACCCGGCTGGCAACCTGCTCGATCAGAAAACCCAGGAACTGAACCGACCGCTGGAAGCCAATCCACGACGCAACAAACTGATGGACAACCTGCTGCGCGAGTACGCGGGTACTCATTACCGTTACGACGAACGCGGCAATTTGATCCACCGCCTGCACAACGGTGCCCACGCGCACTTCACCTGGGACCTGTTCGACCGGCTGGCCAGCTACAACGACGATAAGCTCAAGGTCGACTACAGCTACGATGCTTTGGGCCGTCGCTTGCACAAACATTCGGTAGCGCACTTCTGGGATCGCCCCGAAGCGGGGACCGGCTGGAACCAACTGCAACGGGCCAAGCGCCAACGTGAACTCGGCTGCGGCTTCACCCTGTTTGGTTGGGATGGTGACACCCTGGCCTGGGAAAGCTCACCGCCGCGCGATGAAGGTGACACCGGCCGCACCGTGCATTACCTGTACGAGCCAAACAGTTTCGTGCCGGTGGCCCAGGCCCTGCGCAAGAGCCCGATCCGTTTGCACAAGCAGCCGGACTGGCGCCAACGCGAATACGATTTCGATCAGGATCCGTTGTGGCACACCGAGGTGAAACCACAAGCATTCGAGGCGATTGCCTGGTACCACTGCGACCACCTCGGCACGCCGATGGAACTCACCGATGAGCAAGGCAACATCGCTTGGGCCGGCCAGTACAAGGCGTGGGGCGAAGTCCGCGAGGAGCG
>NZ_VWXI01000049.1 GCF_011752525.1 Pantoea sp. Cy-639
TAAAACAAGATAGCGCTGAAACGTTTCAAGAAGTCTTGCTCTTTCTGCAAGGTGTTGCAAGGAAAGTTACATTTCTCGTTTCAGAATTTAGAGATGCAGCACATTTCTTCTTCGTTCAGCTGAAACTTGCTGACGTTCAGCAATCCAGTTTCAGCTAAGGTCAGCCTGAACCTGTAAGTTGAAATGCCATTTTGATTTTTTGTGGTGAAATTGACCGCACCATCTGTTTATTTTCTGACAAGCGGCGTACACTCCGCGTCTCTCATGCAATCACTGATATAGAAACATGCATAACACCCGCGCTGCGGCCTCTCCACAGCCTTTTGATTTGACGTCAACGGCGTTTTTGATTGTTGCCGTCCTCACCGCGATCGCCGGTGCGTTACAAACACCAACGCTAAGTTTGTTTCTGACTAACGAAGTCCATGCCCGCCCGGCGATGGTCGGCTTCTTCTTTACCGGAAGCGCCATCATCGGCATCCTGGTCAGCCAGTTTCTGGCTGGGCGGTCGGATCGAAAAGGCGACCGCAAAAGCCTAATCGTCTTCTGCTGTTTGTTAGGTGTCTTTGCCTGTGTGTTGTTTGCCTGGAACCGTAACTACTTTATTTTGCTTTTCGTGGGTGTGTTCCTGAGCAGCTTCGGCTCTACCGCTAACCAGCAAATGTTTGCCCTCGCCCGCGAGCACGCCGACCGCACCGGACGTGAAGCCGTCATGTTCAGCTCGAT
>NZ_VWXI01000004.1 GCF_011752525.1 Pantoea sp. Cy-639
GCAGCGGCGCAGTATATCTTGCCTCATCGACGACCTGATCGTTGGTTCCCGAGAGTAGTTAAGCAACGACCAGCAAAATATCCGACCCGAAAATGAAAATGCCAGTCAGCTTAACTGACTGGCATTAACCTGCGGGTCGCCTTTTTTGTGTCTTGTCGAGCGTGTCTGGCGGCAGGCCGTTCCTGCGCGCCAACCTCACTCGACCCGGGTCTCGCCGCTGTACACCAGGATTTCCCGGCAGCGCCGGCACAGGTAGCGTCGGCCCTGGCGCACCAGCTTGTGGCGCTGCGCGGTGAACGGGAAGTCGCTCTGCGGGCAGGGGCAGCGATAGATGTAGCGCGTGGCCACGCGCCGCTGCACGGCATAGTTGTGGCAGCGGTTCGGCGGCAGTTCGTAGACGCCGCGCATGATCAGTTGCCATTCCTCGCCATGGGCCTGGATGCGGTCGCCGAACAACTGGTGGGCAACCAGGTGGGCGACCTCGTGGGCCACCGTCTGGCGCAGGAAGTCGTCCTGGTTCTCGCGATACAGTTGCAGGTTGAAGCGCAGCAGGTTTTCGTGCAGGTGGGCGACGCCGGCCTTCTGGCCGCGCAGCTTGAAGCTGACTTGCGGGCGCGGGAAGGTGCGCTTGAAGAAGGTTTCGGCTTGCTGGTAACAGGTTTCGACGCGTTGTCTGAGCAGCTCGGGCATGGCGGGGTGGTTCTCCTGGCCCGGCATTATGCCGCAAGCACCGGGAGCCTGCCGAGCCGTCGGTCAGCGCCGCAACGAAACGACGAGGGGCTGCTTGGCAGCCCCTTGAAACACCAGTCAGTTGGTATACACCGGCCCCACGCCCAGCCCCCAGATGATCACCGTGGCGGCCATGATCGCCACCAGCACCACCAGGCCCACCGCCAGCACCGAGCTGGAGAACAGGAAGCCTTCGTCGGACGGGATGTTCATGAAGGTCGGCAAGCCGACATACAGCAGGTACACCGTGTAGCAGATCGCTGCCGTGCCGATCACCATGCCCAGCCACAGGTGCGGGTACAGCGCCGCCAGTCCGCCGACGAACAGCGGCGTGGCGGTGTAGGTGGCGAAGGCGATGCACTGCGCCATGCTCGGGGTGGCGTCGTAGGTGCGTGCCATCCAGTGGATGAAGGCGCCCATCACCGCCACGCCGGCGAGCATCGCCAGGTACGACATGATGCTCATCCAGATCGCGCTTTCCATGGTCAGCATCACTGCCGGCCGGTCGCCGATCACCCAGCCTACCTGGGTGGTGCCGATGAACGCCGAGATGGCGGGGATCGCCGCCAGGATCAGCGTGTGCGTCAGGTACATGTGGCTGATGGATTCTTCTTCGCCACGGATCTCGCGCCATTCCTGGTCGGGATGGGTGAACAGCCCCACAACGTGATGGATCATGCCGGTCTCTCCTATGGTCGTTGCCAAGCGCCCCCAGAGTGGAACGCCAGCGGCCCGAGGCCAGGACACCAATGCAAGCGGTAATGTGGCCTTATGTCGCAGTATAGGAAGCCGTACCTGGCAGAAAACCGGCTTTTTAGAGCAAATTGCGCTGTCAGGGAAACTGCTGATTCCCTTGAAGTCTTTATCGGAATCTCCTACTGCCTCGCGCGGTTTGTGGGTAAAATAGCCGGCTTTTGTCACACCTCGCGGATCCAAGCGCTATGGGCACCCTCTCGGTCAACCAGAACAAACTGCAAAAACGCCTGCGTCGTCTCGCCGGCGAAGCCATCACCGACTACAACATGATCGAGGATGGCGACAAGGTCATGGTCTGCCTGTCCGGCGGCAAGGACAGCTACACCATGCTCGACGTTCTGTTGCACCTGCAGAAGGTGGCGCCGATCAAGTTCGAGATCGTCGCGGTGAACATGGACCAGAAACAACCTGGCTTCCCCGAGCACGTGCTGCCGGCCTACCTCAAGGAACTGGGCGTCGAGTACCACATCGTCGAGAAGGACACCTACTCGGTGGTCAAGGAGCTGGTGCCCGAGGGCAAGACCACTTGCTCGCTGTGCTCGCGCCTGCGCCGTGGCACCCTGTACACCTTCGCCGACGAGATCGGCGCGACCAAGATGGCCCTGGGGCATCACCGCGACGACATCGTCGAGACCTTCTTCCTCAACATGTTCTTCAACGGCGCGCTCAAGGGCATGCCACCGAAGCTGCGCGCCGACGATGGCCGCAACGTGGTGATCCGTCCGCTGGCCTACTGCAGCGAGAAGGACATCCAGGCCTACTCGGACATGAAGGAATTCCCGATCATTCCGTGCAACCTGTGTGGTTCCCAGGAAAACCTGCAGCGCCAGGTGGTCAAGGACATGCTGGTCGAGTGGGAGCGCAAGCACCCGGGCCGCACCGAGAGCATCTTCCGTGCCCTGCAGAACGTTGCCCCGTCGCAGTTGGCCGACCGCAACCTGTTCGACTTCACCAGCCTGAAGATCGACGAGAGCGCTACCCCGCGCTTCCTCGACGTGCTGAACATCTGACCCCGTGCGCGATTATCAGTGGCTGTACGAGTACTGCCTGAACCGCTTCGGTTCGGCCCAGGCGCTCGAGGCCTTCCTGCCGCAGCCGCGCACCCCGGCGCAACTGCGCGAGATTCCCGACGACCGCTACCTGTCGACCCTGGCCCTGCGCGTGTTCCGCGCCGGGCTCAAGCACAGCCTGGTGGATGCCAAGTGGCCGGCGTTCGAGCAGGTGTTCTTCGGTTTCGATCCCGAGAAAGTGGTGCTGATGAGTGCCGAGCACCTGGAGCGCTTGATGCAGGACGAGCGCATCATCCGCCACCTGGGCAAGCTCAAGAGCGTGCCGCGCAACGCGCAGATGGTGCTGGACGTAGCCCGGGAGAAGGGCAGTTTCGGCGCGTTCATCGCCGACTGGCCAGAGACCGATATCGTCGGTTTGTGGAAGTACCTGGCCAAGCATGGCAACCAGCTTGGCGGCTTATCGGCGCCGCGCTTCCTGCGCATGGTCGGCAAGGATACGTTCATTCCGACCGATGACATGACGGCCGCGTTGATCGCGCAAAAGGTGATCGACAAGGCGCCGACCAGCCAGCGCGACCAGGCTCTGGTACAGCAGGCGTTCAACCAGTGGCATGCCGAGAGCGGGCGACCGCTGTGCCAGTTGTCGGTGATGCTGGCGCATACCGTCAACCATTGAGATTGCCGGGGCTGCCAAGCAGCCCCCGCTATTCAGCGCCCTTCGCCCGCCATGCGCCGGTCGAACTGGAAGCGCCAGCGCACGAACAGCAACCCGCTGACGAACAACCCCAGGCTCACCAGCACCTCGATCCAGCCGAACAGCGCCCGTGCCGGGTCGAACGCCGCCAGCACACCCTTGATGAAGTAGATGTTCACCACGAAGCAGGTCCAGGCATGCGCCCGGGCACTGCCCAGCAGCATGCCCGGCAGCAGCAGCAGCAGGGGGATCAGCTCGATGGCCAGGATCACCTCGACCCGTGCGCCATGCAGGTCGGCGAACCCCAGGTTGTTGACCACCAGCAGGGCGATCAGGCCGAAGAAGCAGGCCAGGCTCAGGGCGCGGGTGAAACGTACCCGTGGCGCGAGCCATTCGAGAGGCGGCAGGATCCTGGGCTTCTTAGCCACGCTGGTCCCCCAGGGCCTTGGCGGTGTTCGCCAGGCGTTGTCCCAGGGCCCGGCACAGGGCGATCTCGTGTTGGTCCAGTTCACGCTTGCCGTCGGCGCCGGCATGGTGGCTGGCACCATACGGCGTGCCGCCGCCGCGGGTCTCGAGCAGCGCCGACTCGCTGTAGGGCAGGCCGGTGACCAGCATGCCGTGGTGCATCAGCGGTAGCAGCATCGACAGCAGGGTGGTCTCTTGACCGCCGTGCAGGCTGGCGGTGGAGGTGAACACCGCCGCTGGCTTGCCTACCAGTTCGCCGCCCAGCCACAGGCTGCTGGTGCCGTCGAGGAAGTACTTGAGCGGCGCGGCCATGTTGCCGAAGCGGGTCGGGCTGCCCAGGGCCAGGCCTGCGCAGTGGCGCAGGTCGTCGAGGGTGGCGTACAGCGCGCCGCTGGCCGGGATGTCCGGGGCCACGGCTTCGCACTCGGTGGAAATCGCCGGCACGGTACGCAGGCGGGCCTCCAGGCCGGCCATCTCGACGCCGCGGGCGATATGCCGGGCCATCTCGCTGGTCGAGCCGTGGCGGCTGTAATACAGCACCAGGATGTAGGGCTCGTTCACGGCAGGATCTCCAGCACCTTCTCTGGCGGACGGCCAATCACCGCCTTGTCGCCGGCCACCAGGATCGGCCGTTCGATCAGCTTGGGGTGCTGGACCATGGCGTCGATCAGTTGGGCGTCGGTCAGGGCCGGGTTGGCCAGCTCGAGTGTCTTGTACTCGTCCTCGCCGCTGCGCAGCAACTGGCGCGGGGCGATACCCAGCTTGCCGAGCAGGCGCTCGAGGGTGGCGGCGTCCGGCGGGGTCTCGAGGTAGCGCACGATGGTCGGTGCCAGGCCGCGTGCCTCGAGCAGTTCCAGGGCGCCGCGGGATTTCGAGCAGCGCGGGTTATGATAGAGGGTCAGTTCGGTCATGGCGGGTCGCATCCAGCTGGGTGTGGCGGGTATTCTAACCGCAGCGACCGACTTCAATGCTTGAAAACTTCGAGAAGGATTGACCCATGGCAAGGCGTTTGGCAGCTGCACTGGCCATCACCGCGAGCCTGCTGCTCGGCGGCTGCGGTGCGGACTACGGCGTGGACCAGCACGGCAACACGGTGAAGGCCGAACAGATTGACGGGCACTGGCTGGTGCTCAATTACTGGGCCGAATGGTGCGGTCCGTGCCGGACCGAAATCCCCGAGCTCAATGCCGCGGCCAAGCAGTGGGAGGCCGAGGGCATCAAGGTGGTGGGCGTCAACTTCGACGGCCTGCAAGGGGCAGACCTGAAGGCTGCGGCCGATACGCTGGGCATCGGTTTCATCGTGCTGGCGCAGGATCCGGCCGAGCACTACGAGCTGCCACGCAGCGAGGCGTTGCCGGTGACCTACATCATCGATGACAAGGGCAAGGTGCGCGAGCAGTTGCTGGGCGAGCAGACGCTGGAAGGACTGCAGGCGAAGATCAAGGCGCTGAAAGGCGCTTGATGCTCGGGGGCCGTGCGCCGGCCCTTTCGCGACACAAGGCCGCTCCTGCAGGAGATCGCATTTCCCTGTAGGAGCGACCTTGTGTCGCGCAAGGGCTGCAAGGCAGCCCCGGCTGTCTTCAGCCTTCCTCAGGCCAGAAGCGCAGCGGCTTGCCTTCGGCCGGCCAGAAGCGGATCTGCTCGATCGGCGACACGTCCCAACGCTGCACGGTTTCCAGTGCTTGCAGGAAACGTTTCTCCTGGTCCATCAAGGCTGGTGCGCAGAGCTTGCGGGTCTTGCCGACCTTGCCGAAGCTCAGGCGCTCGCCGTCGAGGGTATACGGCGCGAACCAGTGGTTGCAGCCTGCGTTGCCGTAGGCGCGGCCATCGTTGGCCAGGGTCAGGGTCAGGTGGCTGTAGTCGATCAGCGGTCGTTCGCCGATCCACTCCAGCACATAGCTCTGCTCCTGTTGCAGCGGCGAAGGCTGCGCGGCGCAGCCCATCAGGCCGGTGGCGATCAGCACGCCGGTCAGCAGCGTCTTCACTTACGCACGCTCCCGGCACTGCGGGCACAGGTGCTTGTCGCCCTGGCTGGTCCAGCCCAGTTCCTGGATGCGCGCGCTGGCGGCCGGCGCCTGGCCCTTCTTGCCCAGCTTGGCATCGTTGGCGAACTCGAAGTCCAGCACGGCGTCGCAGTTGTCGCACTTGACCTGCCACTGGAGGATCTCCAGTTCGTTGAACACCGGGCCCTGGGCCACGGCGACCCACTGCCCGTGCGGGTTGATCAGGTGGCGCACGGTCTCCACGGTCAGGCGCATGGACAGGTCCTTGCTGCCCTTGAGGGTGACCAGCAGGACATCGCCTTTCTGGATCGAGCCGCCGTTGCCGGTGACCTGGTAGCGGCCCGGCACCAGTGCGCGGCATTCGATCAGGGTGTGTTGCGGATTGAATAGGGTGTAGCGGAAATCGTGTTCGACCATGGGTCCTCCAAATTGCCGCGTATCCTAGCACTAACCCGTGACCAGATTCTGCGGATTGCCTGCCGCCCAGCGGCTGATGTTGTCCAGCGTGGTGGCGGCGATGGCGTCCAGCGCCTCGCGGGTGAGGAACGCCTGGTGAGCGGTGACGATCACGTTGGGGAAGGTCAGCAGGCGCGCCAGCACGTCGTCCTGCAGCGGCTGGTCGGAACGGTCCTCGAAGAACAACTGCGCCTCTTCCTCGTAGACATCCAGCCCCAGGTAGCCGAGCTGGCCGCTCTTGAGCGCGTCGATCAGCGCCGGGGTGTCGACCAGCGCGCCGCGCCCGGTGTTGATCAGCATGGCGCCGGGTTGCATCTGCGCCAGGCTGGTGGCGTTGACCAGGTGCCGGGTGTATTCGGTTAGCGGGCAGTGCAGGCTGACGATCCGCGCCTCGCGCAGCAAGTCGGGCAATTCCAGGTAGCGGGCGCCGAGGGCGATCAGCTCTGGGTTGGGGCAGGGGTCATAGGCCAGCAACCGGCAGCCGAAGCCGGCCATGATACGGGCGAAGGCCATGCCGATCTGGCCGGTGCCGACCACCCCGACCGTCTTGCCGTGCAGGTCGAAGCCGGTCAGCCCATGCAGGGTGAAGTCGCCCTCGCGGGTGCGGTTGTAGGCCCGGTGCAGGCGTCGGTTGAGCGCGAGGATCAATGCCACGGCGTGCTCGGCGACGGCGTGGGGCGAATAGGCCGGCACGCGGGTCACCGCCAGGCCCAGGCGCTGGGCGGCGGCCAGGTCGACATGGTTGTAGCCGGCCGAGCGCAGGGCGATCAGGCGCGTGCCGCCGGCGGCCAGGCGCTCGAGTACCGTGGCGTCGAGTTCGTCGTTGATGAACGCGCAGACCACCTCGAAGCCATTGGCCAGGGCGGCGGTGTCGAGGGTCAGGCGGGTGGGCTGGTAGTGCAGCTCCAGGGCACTGTCCTGGGCGGCGCGGGCGAAGCTTTCCTGGTCGTAGTGCTGGCTGCTGAACAACAGGGCGCGCATGGTGGGCTCCTTGGGGGCGGTGCGATCAGTCTAGGTCGTCGCTGCTGGCGGGGGCTTGACCTGCGCTAACGCTATTGTGGGATGCCGGGCTTTGTGGGCACAGGGGCATGGGAGCAGGCTTGCCCCGCGATGGCGAGGCTTGCTTGCTGACGAGGTGATCAGGCGCTCTGGCGCGCTTGTTCGGCCAGCCGGTCGATGGCTGCGTCCAGTTCGTCGAGGGCGTGCAGCGCCTGCGGGTTGTCCTGCTTGAGCAGGGTTTCGCTGCGCTGGCAGGCCGCGCGCAACTGCGGTACCCCGCAATAGCGTGAAGCGCCGTTGAGGCGATGCACGCGCTCGATCAGCGCCGAGCGGTCATCGGCCTCCCGGGCGGCGCGGATGGCCTCGCGATCAGCCGCCAACGAGGCCAGCAGCATCGACAGCATATCCGCCGCCAGGTCCGCCTTGCCGGCGGCCAGGCGCAGGCCTTCCTCCGGATCGAGCACCTTCAGCGCGTTGTTCTCGGGCGCAGGCTCGGGGCTGCGCTCTGGTTGCGACGAACCCAGGCTCAGGCCGGTCCACTTCATCACCACCTGGGCCAGCTGGCGCTCGCTGATCGGCTTGGTCAGGTAGTCGTCCATGCCACTGTGCAGCAGGGCGCGCTTCTCGTTGGCCATGGCATGGGCGGTCAGGGCGACGATCGGCAGTGGCTGGCCGCTCTGGCTGCTCTCCCAGCGGCGAATCTGTTCGGTGCAGGCACGGCCATCCATGCCAGGCATCTGCACGTCCATCAGCACCAGGTCGAACGGTTCGTCCTGCACGGCCTGTACTGCCGCATAGCCGTTGTCTACCGCCAGCACCTCGGCACCCATGCCCTCGAGCAGGGTCTGCACCAGCAGCAGGTTGGCCGGGTTGTCGTCGACGCAGAGAATCTTCGGCACGCGCTGGCCATTGGCGTTGCGCGGCTCGCTCAAGGGACGGCGTGGCTGCACCAGCTCGAGCAGCAGGCGACGCAGTTTGCGGGTGCAGGTGGGCTTGGCCAGCAACTGGCTGTGAGCGTTGGGCAGGCACGGGTGGTAGAGCGGTTGTTCGGTGGTCGGACAGAGCACCACGCACTGGCAGCCGAGGCGTTCGAACTGTTGGTGGTACTCGCCGAGTTGCTCGGGCGTCAGGCTGCCCAGGTTGACGCCGACCACGGCAAACTCGAATGGCTGTCCGGCCAGGGCCGCGGCCTGCACACCTTGGAGCAACTGGTCGTAGGAGGAGAACAGGCTGACCGACAGGCCGCAATCCTCGAGCTGGTGCTCGAGGGCCTGGCGAGCCAGGTCGTGGCCGTCGACGATGGCCACGCGGCGCCCATGCAGTACCTGGGCTGGCTGCTCCTCGGCGTCATCATGGGCCTTGGGCAGGTTGAGGCTGATCCAGAACTGCGAGCCTTCCCCAGGAGTGCTGTCGACGCCGATCTCGCCGCCCATCTGCTCGATCAGGCGCTTGGAGATCACCAGTCCCAGGCCGGTCCCGCCGGGCTGGCGCGACAGCGAGTTATCGGCCTGGCTGAAGGCCTGGAACAAGGTGCGCACGTCTTGCGGCGAAAGACCGATACCGGTGTCCTGCACGCTGATCCGCAACTGGACGCTGTCTTCCTGTTCGTCCTCGAGCATGGCGCGCACGACGATGGTGCCTTCCCGGGTGAACTTGATGGCGTTGCTCACCAGGTTGGTGAGGATCTGCTTGAGTCGCAGAGGGTCGCCGACCAGCGACAGCGGGGTGTCGCGGTAGACCAGGCTGAGCAGCTCGAGCTGCTTGGCATGGGCGGCCGGCGCAAGGATGGTCAGGGTGTCCTGGATCAGGTCGCGCAGGTTGAACGGGATGCTGTCGAGCACCAGCTTGCCGGCTTCGATCTTGGAGAAGTCGAGGATCTCGTTGATGATCCCCAGCAAGTTGTCGGCGGACTTCTCGATGGTGCCGAGGTAGTCGAGCTGGCGCGGGGTGAGTTCGCTCTTCTGCAGCAGGTGGGTGAAACCGAGGATACCGTTGAGCGGGGTGCGGATCTCGTGGCTCATGTTGGCCAGGAACTCGGACTTGATGCGGCTGGCCTCCAGGGCCTCCTTGCGTGCCATGTCCAGCTCGATGTTCTGGATCTCGATGGTTTCCAGGTTCTGGCGCACATCCTCGGTGGCCTGGTCGATGCTGTGCTGCAGCTCTTCGTGGGCGCTGTGCAGGGTCTCGGCCATGCGGTTGATGCCCGAGGCCAGTTCGTCCAGCTCGTGGCTGCCCATGGCTGGCAGGCGCTCGTCGAGGTGGCCGTCCTTGAGCTGGTTGACCGTGTGCTTGATGCGGTTGATCGGGTCGTTGATGGTGCGGCTCATGCGCAGCGCCAGCAGGGCGGTCAGGCTCAGGCAGCAGAGGATCAGCAGCAGGCTGGTGAACAGGTTGCGGTAGCCGCGCAGCAGGGTGCCGTCATGGGACAGCTCGATCTCGACCCAGCCCAGCAGGCGCTCGGCTTCGGCGGGCACGGCATCGGTGGCGAGGTCGCGATGGTGGCCGAACACTGGCATCAGGTAGCGAGTGGCGTCGTTGCCGGTGCGTTGCAGCAACTGGGTGCCGGTACCTCCGCTGGGCGCCTGGTTGAGCATGCTCGGACCGGCATGGGCCAGGCGTGCACGATCAGCGCCGAGGAAGGCGACGGCGCGTACGTCCGATTGTTCCAGGGCCTGGGCGGCAATGCGCTCCAGCTGTGCCGGAGACTGGCGAGCCAGTGCCGGTGCGGCCAAGGGGGCCAACTGCTCGGCGATCATCTTGCCGCGTTGCATCAGTTGCGTGCGCAGTTCGTTCTGCTGCAACCAGGTGAAATAGCTTCCCAGCACCAGGGCCATCAGGCTGGCCGGCAGCAAGGCCAGCAACAGCACGCGGCTGCGGATTCCCAAACGATCGAGCACACCTGTCTCCTGTCATGTGCCAACGCGCAGTCGCGCTCCAGCGGGAACGTTACTCCGCGAGTGCGGGCAATGCACTCATTTGTATCTGTTTTTGCAAGCGGCGAGGGCGACACGGCAGGCGCCGGCTCGCACCAGCGGTGCGCGCGGTCGCTGCGACATCGGTCGTATCCTGGTTGCCTTGCCCGGAGCGCTTGCACAATAATCGCGCAACTGAGAATTGATGGCAGTTGCCAATGAATCCTGAAGCTATTCACGCCTCGAGCATCCTCGCCATCGAGGACGACCCGGTGCTCGGTGCTTATCTGCACGAAGAGCTGCAGCGCGGCGGTTTCCAGGTGACCTGGTGCCGCAATGGCCTGGAGGGATTGGAGGTCGCAGGCCGGCAGGTCTTCGACCTGGTGTTGATGGATATCCTGCTACCCGGCCTCAATGGCCTGGACGCCCTGACGCGGCTGCGTAGCCACAGCGCCACGCCAGTGATCCTGATGTCGGCCCTGGGCGCCGAGGCGGATCGGATCAGTGGCTTCCAGCGCGGCGCCGATGATTACCTGCCCAAGCCGTTCAGTGTCGCCGAACTGAAGGTGCGCATCGAGGCGATCCTGCGTCGGGTGGCGCTCGAGCGTTGTCGCCAGGCGCCGCGCGAGGATGCGTGCGGTGGCCTGCGCTTCGACGAGACGAGCAGCGACGTGTGCCTGGATGGCCGCTGGGCGGGGCTGACACCCAGCGAGTTCCGCCTGTTCGACACTCTCTATCGCAGCCAGGACGAAGTCCTGAGCAAGCCCTTCCTTTACCAGCAGGTACTGCAGCGTGGCTATTCGCGCCACGACCGCAGCCTGGACATGCATGTCAGCCAGATCCGCCGCAAGCTCAAGGCCATCGGCTACCACGAGCGGCAGGTGCGCACGGTCTGGGGCAAGGGGTATGTGTTCGGCGCGGGCGAGGCTGACTGACGCATGCTCGACCGCCATTCGCTGTTCTGGAAGCTGGCCATCCTGCTGGTGGGGTTCTGCCTGCTGATGATCGGCCTGAGCTACACCTGGGGCCGGCACATGGATACCCGCAATGCCTTTATCGCCGAACCGGCCCGGCAGGTGCTGCGTGGTTATGCCACCGAGGCCGAGCAAGCCTGGCGCAGCGGTGGGCGCGAGGGGGTCGATCGCTGGCTGGCCGGGATGCGCCAGCGCGAGCCTGGCTGGATCAATGTGCTCGATGGCGAGCTGCAACCGCTGGGCACTGGCGAGCTCGGCGCCGAGGCGCTCCAGCACCTGACGCGTTTGCGTGGGGTCGACTGGCCGATGAGTCTGCGCAGTGTCGGCCAGCCCTGGTTGCGCCTGCCGTTCCCGCAGGCGCCCGAGCAGGGCATGCTGGTGATCGAGCTGCCCGAGCGCTTCAATCCGGGCGAGTATCGGTTGCTCTGGCGAGTGGTGATCAACGGCATCATCCCCGGGCTGTTCACCCTGTTGCTGTGCGTGGGCCTCTACCGGATGCTCATCGTGCCCCTGAACCAGTTGCGCGAACAAGCCAATGCCTGGCGTGCCGACCAGCTTTCGGCGCGCCTGGACCCGCACACCACCCGGCGCCGGGACGAGCTCGGCGAGCTGGCGCGGGCGTTCGACCAGATGGCCGAGCGTCTGCAGGGCACGGTGGCGTTGCAGCAACAGCTGCTGCGCGATCTATCCCATGAAATGCGCACGCCGCTCAGCCGCTTGCGGGTGGCCTGCGATGGTGAGTCCGATCTGCCGCGCCTGCGCGAGCGCCTGCACCGTGAGGTCGACGGCATGCAGCAACTGGTCGAGGACACCCTGCAACTGGCCTGGCAGGACGCCGAGCGTGGGCCGACGAGCCTTGAACCGATCCAGTTGCCGGTGCTCTGGGACATGCTCAGCGAGAACGCCTGCTACGAGAGCGGTTGGCCGACGTGGCGGTTGCACTGCGAGCTGCCGGCTGGCTGCGTGGTGCAGGGCAATCTCAACGACCTGGCCCAGGCGCTGGAGAACGTGTTGCGCAATGCCATCCGTCATTCCCCAGGCGATGGTGTGGTGCGCCTGAACGGGCGGCGCGAGGGCGGTTATTGGCGCATCGACCTGGAGGATGAGGGGGCGGGTGTGGCCGAGGAGGACCTGGAGAGGATCTTCGCGCCGTTCTCGCGGCTCGATGGCTCGCGACCGGGAGACGGAGGTTTCGGTCTGGGCTTGAGCATTGCCCGCAGCGCCATACAGCGTCAGGGCGGGCGGGTCTGGGCAGAGAACGGCGAGCGGGGCCTGCGGGTGTGCATGCGCCTGGTGGCCTGTGAGTCGCCGGTTGGGGCCGCTGCGCAGCCCATCGCCGGCTGACGCCAGCTCCCACAGGCAGGCAGTGCCTTCAGGCTGACGCCAGCTCCCACAGGCAGGCAGTGCCTTCAGGCTGACGCCAGCTCCCACAGGCAGGCAGTGCCTTCAGGCTGACGTCAGCTCCCACAGGCAGGCAGTGCCTTCAGGCTGACGCCAGCTCTCACAGGCCGACCGGTACCTCTTCAGGCTGACGCAGACTCTGTGGGAGCCGGCGTCAGCCGGCGATGGGCTGCGCAGCAGCCCTTGGCACGGATTCCCAGCATTTGTCAGACATCGCTTATAGCCATCCGCTATAGCATCCGACGATTGCGTGATATGGCCGCGAAGGGTTTGCCGGTATGATAGGCGCCCCTGCCGTCCGGATTGCGAAAACGCCCATGACCCTGCAGTACCCAACCATCGCCGATTGCGTCGGCCACACGCCACTGGTGCGCCTGCAGCGCCTGCCCGGGCAGACCAGCAACACGCTGCTGCTCAAGCTCGAAGGCAACAACCCGGCCGGTTCGGTCAAGGACCGGCCGGCGCTGTCGATGATCACCCGCGCCGAACTGCGCGGCCAGATCAAGCCCGGCGACACGCTCATCGAGGCCACCTCCGGCAATACCGGTATCGCCCTGGCCATGGCAGCGGCGATCAAGGGCTACAAGATGATCCTGATCATGCCGGACAACTCCACCGCCGAACGCAAGGCGGCGATGACCGCCTATGGCGCCGAGTTGATCCTGGTGGCCAAGGAAGAGGGCATGGAGGGCGCGCGCGACCTCGCCGAGAAACTGCAGGCCGAAGGCCGTGGCCTGGTGCTCGACCAGTTCGCCAATGGCGACAATCCGATCGCCCACTACAACAGCACCGGCCCGGAAATCTGGCAGCAGACCCAGGGCACCATTACTCATTTCGTCAGCTCCATGGGCACCACCGGTACCATCATGGGCTGCTCGCAATACCTCAAGGAGCAGAACCCGGCGGTGCAGATCGTCGGCCTGCAGCCCATGGAGGGTTCGGCCATCCCGGGCATCCGCCGCTGGCCGCACGAATACCTGCCGAAGATCTTCGACGCCAGCCGTGTCGACCAAGTGGTCGACATGTCGCAGCAGGAGGCCGAGGACACCACCCGCCGCCTGGCCCGCGAAGAAGGCATCTTCTGCGGCGTGTCCTCCGGCGGCGCGGTGGCGGCGATGCTGCGCCTGTCCCGGGACGTCGAGAACGCGGTGATGGTCGCCATCATCTGCGACCGCGGCGACCGCTACCTGTCCACCGGCCTGTTCGATCCGACCTGATGTCCAGAAAGAAAAGCAACGGCGGCCTGCGCTTCCAGCCAGCCGGTGGCGAGCGTGCCGCACAAGTGCCCGTAGGCAAGAAACAGCGCCTGCGCATCGAGCGTGTGTCCGGAGACGGCCGCGGTATCGCCTTCCTCGAAGGGCGTACCTGGTTCGTCAGTGGCGCGCTGGGCGATGAAGAGGTCGAGGCCCGGGTGCTCGCGGCCCGTGGCAAGGTGGTCGAGGCGCGCCTGGAGCGGGTGTTCCTGGCCAGTCCTGAGCGCCGCGAGGCGCCTTGCCGGCACTATGCCCGCTGTGGCGGTTGCAACCTGCAGCACTTGCCGCACGAGGGGCAGTTGGCGCTCAAGCAGCGTCTGTTGGCCGAGCAGTTGCAACGTGTCGCCGGTCTGCAGCCCGAGGCCTGGGCCGCCCCGTTGAGTGGCCCTGAGTTCGGTTACCGGCGTCGGGCGCGAGTCGCCGTGCGCTGGGACGTCAAGGCACGCCAGCTCGATGTCGGCTTTCGTGCCGAGGCCAGCCAGGACATCGTCGCCATCGACGACTGCCCGGTGCTGGTACAACCCTTGCAGAATATTCTCCGCCACCTGCCGACCGTGCTGCGCAGCCTGAGCAAGCCGCAGGCGCTGGGGCACGTGGAACTGTTCAGCGGTACCGCCGAGGCGCTGCTGGTACGTCACGTGGCACCATTGCCTGCTGAAGACCTGGCGCGGCTCGAGGCATTCTGTGGCGAAGCCGGTGCCCAACTGTGGCTGCAGGGCGAAGGCCAGCCGGCGCCGGTGGACGGCGCCGCGAAACTGGGCTTTGCCCTCGAGCCCTGGGGGCTGGAGCTGGCGTGGCGTCCGGGTGACTTCGTCCAGGTCAACGCTCAGGTCAACACGCTGATGATCGGGCAGGCGCTGGACTGGCTGGCACCCCAGGTGCACGAGCGGGTACTGGACCTGTTCTGCGGCCTGGGCAACTTCGCCCTGCCGCTGGCCCGGCAGGCCCGCGAGGTGGTGGCGGTGGAGGGCGTGCAGGCGATGGTCGAGCGTGCCGAAGCCAATGCCCGCGACAACAATGTGCATAACGTGCAGTTTTTTCAGGCCGATTTATCGCAGCCTTTGGCCGGCGCCGGATGGGCCGCCGAGGGTTTTTCTGCGGTACTCTTGGACCCACCGCGGGACGGCGCTTTCGAGGTGGTGCAAGGCATCGCCCGGCTGGGGGCGAAGCGGCTGGTCTATGTATCGTGCAACCCGGCCACGCTGGCGCGAGACGCGCAAGTGCTGGCGGGGCAGGGGTACCGGTTAAAAAGGGCCGGGATTCTCGACATGTTTCCTCAGACGGCACATGTCGAGGCCATGGCGTTGTTCGAAGCGGACTAGCCGGGGTCATGAGGCCCCGGCTGGTCCTCTTGGTGCCGTCCTCAGGGATTGAAGGCGACACAGGTGATTGCCAGCGCACCCGAGTGGTGCGCTGTATGGAAAGGTAGAACAAAGATGGTACAGGTGAGAGTGCACCAGCCGGTCAACAACGACGGCAGTATCAATCTCGAAGCATGGCTCGATCATGTGGTCAGCGTCGATTCCCAGCTTGACCGCACGGCGCTCAAGGACGCCTGCGAGTTCACCCAGGAGATCGAGAAGAAGGGCAACCCGGCCAAGCATTCCTGGGCCGACGGCACGTCCAGCTTCCAGGCCGGACTGGAGATCGCCGAGATCCTCGCCGACCTCAAGCTCGACCAGGACTCGCTGGTGGCGGCGGTGATCTACCGCTCGGTGCGCGAAGGCAAGGTGACCTTGGCCGAAGTCGGCCAGCGCTTCGGTCCGGTGGTGTCCAAGCTGATCGACGGCGTGCTGCGCATGGCCGCCATCAGCGCCAGCCTGAGCCCGCGCCAGTCGCTGGTGCTGGGCTCGCAGGCGCAGGTGGAGAACCTGCGCAAGATGCTCGTGGCCATGGTCGATGATGTGCGGGTGGCGTTGATCAAACTCGCCGAACGTACCTGTGCCATTCGCGCAGTCAAGGCCGCCGATGACGAAAAGCGCCTGCGGGTGGCCCGCGAAGTCTTCGATATCTATGCGCCGCTGGCTCACCGCCTGGGCATCGGCCATATCAAGTGGGAGCTCGAGGACCTGTCGTTCCGCTACCTCGAACCCGACCAGTACAAGCAGATCGCCAAACTGCTGCATGAGCGGCGGCTGGACCGTGAGCGGTTCATCAGCGATGTGATGAACCAGTTGCAGAACGAGCTGCTGGCCACCGGCGTCAACGCCGATATCAGCGGTCGGGCGAAACACATCTATTCGATCTGGCGCAAGATGCAGCGCAAGGGCCTGGAATTCAGCCAGATCTACGATGTGCGCGCGGTGCGCGTGCTGGTGCCGGAGGTGCGTGACTGCTACACCGCTCTGGGCATCGTCCATACCCTGTGGCGGCACATCCCCAAGGAGTTCGACGACTACATCGCCAACCCCAAGGAGAACGGCTACCGCTCGCTGCACACGGCAGTGATCGGCCCCGAAGGCAAGGTGCTCGAGGTGCAGATCCGCACCCACTCGATGCACGAGGAGGCCGAGCTGGGAGTCTGCGCCCACTGGCGCTACAAGGGCACCGACGTCAAGTCCGGTTCCAACCACTACGAAGAGAAGATCTCCTGGCTGCGCCAGGTACTCGAGTGGCACGAGGAACTGGGTGACATCGGTGGCCTGGCCGAGCAGCTGCGGGTCGACATCGAGCCCGACCGGGTCTACGTGTTCACCCCCGACGGCCATGCCATCGACCTGCCCAAGGGCGCCACGCCGCTGGATTTCGCCTACCGCGTGCACACCGAGATCGGCCACAATTGCCGCGGCGCCAAGATCAACGGGCGCATCGTGCCGCTCAACTACAGCCTGCAGACCGGCGAGCAGGTGGAGATCATCACCAGCAAGCACGGCAGCCCGAGTCGCGACTGGCTGAACTCCAACCTCGGCTACGTGACCACCTCGCGGGCGCGGGCCAAGATCGTCCATTGGTTCAAGCTGCAGGCCCGCGACCAGAACGTCGCCGCCGGCAAGACCCTGATCGAGCGTGAGCTGGCGCGACTGGGCCTGCCACAGGTGGACTTCGAGCGCCTGGCCGAGAAGGCCAACGTCAAGACCGCCGAGGACATGTTCGCCGCGCTGGGCGCCGGCGACCTGCGCCTGGCGCACATGGTCAACGCTGCCCAGCAATTGCTCGAGCCGGAGCGTATCGAGCCGGTCGAGCTGATCCCGCGCCAGGCCCGTGGCATTCGCGCGGGCAAGCGCAGCGATATCCAGATCCAGGGGGTCGGCAACCTGCTCACGCAGATGGCCGGTTGCTGCCAGCCGCTGCCAGGTGATGCCATCGTCGGCTACATCACCCAGGGGCGTGGCGTGAGCATCCACCGCCAGGATTGCGCCTCGGTGCTGCAACTGGCCGGCAAGGAACCGGAGCGGATCATCCAGGTCAGCTGGGGGCCGATCCCGGTACAGACCTATCCGGTGGATATCGTCATCCGTGCCTATGACCGTCCGGGTTTGCTGCGTGATGTGTCGCAGGTGCTGCTCAACGAGAAGATCAACGTGCTGGCGGTCAACACCCGCTCGAACAAGGAAGACAACACCGCGCTGATGTCGCTGACCATCGAGATTCCCGGCCTGGATGCCCTTGGGCGCTTGCTCGGCAGGATCTCGCAATTGCCCAACATCATCGAGACGCGGCGTAACCGTACCCCTTGATATCGACATCGCGGGGCATGCCCCGCGATGAGGCCGGTAAGGACAATCCATGACCTACACCCTCGACGACCTCCTGCACCTGATGGCCCGCCTGCGTGACCCGCGCCACGGTTGCCCCTGGGACCTGAAGCAGGATTACGCCAGCATTGTCCCGCACACGATCGAAGAGGCCTACGAAGTCGCCGATACCATCGAACGCGGTGATTTCGAGCACTTGCAAGGCGAGTTGGGCGACCTGTTGTTCCAGGTGGTCTACTACAGCCAGCTGGCGCGGGAAGAAGGGCGCTTCGCTTTCGCCGGCGTGGTCGACTCGATCACCCGCAAGCTGATCCGCCGCCACCCCCATGTCTTCCCTACGGGCGATCTCTATGCGCCCCTGGACACCCCGGCCTTGAGCGAGACCCAGATCAAGTCGCGCTGGGAGGCGATCAAGGCCGAGGAGCGCGCCGAGAAAAGCGCGCCCGAGCAGTTGTCGCTGCTCGACGATGTGCCGGCAACCCTGCCGGCCTTGTCGCGTGCCGCCAAGTTGCAGAAGCGTGCGGCGACGGTCGGTTTCGACTGGCCCGAGGCCCTGCCGGTGCTGGACAAGGTGCGCGAGGAGCTCGACGAAGTGCTGCAGGCCATGGCCGATGGCGATGGTGACGCGCTGGAGGACGAACTGGGCGACCTGCTGTTCGCCACCGTCAACCTGGCCCGTCACCTGCAACACGACCCGGAAAACGCCCTGCGCCGTGCGAACCGCAAGTTCGAGCGACGCTTTCGCTTCATCGAACAGGCATTGCGCGAGCAGGGCCTGTCCATCCAAGATCGTACCCTCGACGAACTGGACGCCCTGTGGGGCGAGGCCAAGCGTCAGGAAAAGAACCTGCCCAGCTGCGGCTGAGCCGATGCATAAGTGAGTGAACACCCATGAGCCTTTCCCTTCGCGATCAATTGCTCAAAGCCGGTCTGGTCAACCAGAAACAGGTTTCCCAGACCAACAAAGCCGAGAAGAAACAAAAGCGCCTGGAGCACAAAGGCCAGGTCGAGGTGGATGACACCCAGCAGCGCCAGGCCAAGGAGGCCATGGCCGAAAAGGCCAGGAAGGACCAGGAGCTGAATCGCCAGGTCCAGGAAAAAGCCGAGCAGAAGGCCCGCGCGGCGCAGATCAAGCAGCTGATTGAGGCGACCCGCCTGCCCAAGCTGACGACCGAGGACTACTACAACTTCGTCGACGACAAAAAGGTCAAGCGTATCGCCGTCAATGCCCTGATGCGCAGCAAGCTGAGTAACGGCGCGTTGGCGATCGTGGCGCATGGCGGCGGCTACGAGGTGATTCCTCGCGAGGCGGCGGTGAAGATCCAGGAGCGTGACCCCAATCGCATCCTGCTGCTCAACACCCACGTCGAGGAGGCGGACGAGGACGACCCGTACGCGGCCTACAAGATCCCTGACGATCTGATGTGGTAAACACGAAAACCCCGCCTAGGCGGGGTTTTTCATGGGAAGACCGGGGTCATTGCGACTCGCGCTGGTGCTCGAGGGTTTCCAGTTCCTGGCGATACTGGTGGGCCTGGTGTTCTTCGTGGAACATGCCGACCAGTTGGCCTTGCTGATGCACTTCCCAGATCCGCACGCCAGCGGCCAGGCCTTCGTGGGACATTTTCGATTCGTCGCGTTCGATTACTTGGACTGTCATCGCTAAACTCCACTTCTTCAGTTGGCTGCGACAGTGTGTCGCACACCCTCTTTATAGAATTTGTTAGCAGGCTAAGTAAATAAAACGGCGATGAAACAAGTTTCATGTACGGGCCCTGTCGCGGCAGCGGGCTTGCCCTGCGACAGCGTGACGAAGGCATGAAAAAGCCCCGCACGAGGCGGGGCTTCGGGTATTGCCGGGTGGCGATCAGTTGCCCTTGACCGCCTTGCCGTCGACCGTGCCGTCCTGCAGCACGATCACGTACTCCTTGCCGTCGGTCTCGACCTGGCGCAGTTGTACCAGCAGATAGTCCCAGTCCTTGGCGAACCACAGCTCGGTGATGCGCTTGTTCTGGCTCGGGTCGCGCACGCGCTCGACCTTGACCGCATCGACATGGCCGGCCTTGGTGGCGACTTTCTCGGTACCCAGCACGCGGAAGTCGTAGGTGTCGATTTCGTCGCCGTCGACCACCTGGTAGGTCATGCTCTTCTTGCCAGCGGCCACGTCATGCTGCAGGGCCAGCTGGTACGAAGACTTGTCCAGAACGCCGCGGTTCAGCGGCAGGTTGACCGGGTTGCCACGGTCGCTGCCGGTGACTTTCTTGCTGGTCCAGTCGAAGTCGAGGTCGATCTTCTTCGCCTTGCCCAGGCCGCCGCGCTCGAAGTGATACGTCTGCGGCAGCAGGGTATCGTTGTCCAGGCGCAGGGTGCTTTGCTCGGTCAGGCTGGCGATCATCATCGAGGCCTTGAAGTTGAGCCCCCAGAGACCGTTGGCTTTCTTTTCCAGGCTGCGTTCAGCGGTGCCGCTCATGGGCAACTGCTTCCAGTCGGCCGTGTAGCTGGCCGTGAAGGGCTTCAGATCAGCTGCCTGGAGGGGCAGGGCGAGCACGGCGAGTGCCAAGAGCAGGGCGCGACGCATAAGTTCTCCTAGGATCGAATCAAGTGACCGCTGGCCGGCAGCGGCAGGCCATCCAGTAATGCACCCTGTTCGCCCAGACGCAAGCGTCCTTCGGCGAACCAGCGCACCGCCAGCGGGTAGATCTGGTGTTCCTGCAGGTGCACGCGCTGGGCGAGCGCCTGTGCGGTGTCGTCCGTGGCCACCGGAACCACAGCCTGTACGACCAGAGGCCCTCCGTCGAGTTCCTCGGTGACGAAGTGCACGCTGCAGCCATGTTCCGCATCGCCGGCCTCGAGGGCACGCTGATGGGTGTTCAGGCCTTTGTACTTCGGCAACAGTGACGGATGTATGTTCAGCAGTCGGCCCTGGTAGTGGCGCACGAAGCCGCCACTGAGAATCCGCATGAAACCGGCCAGGACCACCAGGTCGGGCTTGAAACCGTCGATCAGCGCCATCAGCGCGGCATCGAAGGCTTCACGGCCGGCGAAATCGGTGTGCGGCAGTACCGCCGTATCGATGCCGGCCGCCTTGGCACGTTCCAGTCCGTAGGCGTCGGCGCGGTTCGAGATCACCGCGCCGATGCGTACCGGGCTGTCGCTGCTGCTGTTGCTGTCGATCAGCGCTTGCAGGTTGCTGCCGGAGCCCGACAGCAACACGACTACGTTACAGGGCATCAGTGTGCCTTGAGGTTGTGCAGCTCGACCTGGGCGGCGCCTTCGGCGGCCTCGGCGATCTGGCCGATGACCCACGGCTGCTCACCAGCGGCACGCAGCACGTTCAGGGCGTTGTCGACCTGGTCCTGGGCCACGCAGATGACCATGCCCACGCCGCAGTTCAGCACGCGGTGCATTTCGTGCTCGTCGACGTTGCCTTTTGCCTGCAGGAAGTCGAACACCGCCGGGCGCTGCCAGCTGGCCACGTCGATGATGGCCTGGGCGTTTTCCGGCAGTACGCGCGGGATGTTGTCCAGCAGGCCGCCGCCGGTGATGTGGGCCATGGCCTTGACCGCGCCGGTCTGCTTGATCAGTTGCAGCAGCGGCTTGACGTAGATGCGGGTCGGTGCCATCAGCAGGTCGGCCAGCGGCTTGCCGTCGAGCTGGGTGTTGGCGATGTCGGTACCGGACACTTCGAGGATCTTGCGGATCAGCGAGTAGCCGTTGGAGTGCGGGCCGGAGGACGGCAGGGCGATCAGGGCGTCACCGGTGACCACTTTCGAGCCGTCGATGATTTCCGATTTTTCCACCACGCCGACACAGAAACCGGCCAGGTCGTAGTCCTCGCCCTCGTACATGCCCGGCATCTCGGCGGTCTCGCCACCGACCAGCGAGCAGCCGGCCAGTTCGCAACCGGCGCCAATGCCGGTGACCACGGTGGCGGCCACGTCGACGTTGAGCTTGCCGGTGGCGTAGTAGTCGAGGAAGAACAGTGGCTCGGCGCCGCACACCACCAGGTCGTTGACGCACATGGCGACCAGGTCCTGGCCGATGCTGTCGTGCTTGTTCAGGTTCAGTGCCAGGCGCAGCTTGGTGCCGACGCCGTCGGTGCCGGAGACCAGCACCGGCTGCTTGTAGCCGGCCGGGATCTCGCAGAGGGCGCCGAAGCCGCCCAGGCCACCCATGACTTCAGGGCGTGCGGTGCGCTTGGCGACGCCCTTGATGCGTTCGACCAGTGCTTCGCCGGCGTCGATGTCTACACCGGCGTCTTTGTAGCTCAGGGAGGGTTGCTTGCTCATTGATCCAGGCCTTTAGAGGGAGGGACTCATAGAAAACGACCGGGACGGCCAAGGCCGACTGGAAAGAGTGCGGCTGCCTGTTCGTCACTGGTCTGCGAAGGCGCGCGATTTTATCAGGGTTGCCTTCAAGCGGCCATCCTCAGGCCGACGGGCAGGCTGCAATTGTGGGCAAAAAACGGTGTTTCACGGTCTGTGGCTGGTTGCCGTGCCAGGGCCTGTATAAGGTATACGCATGGCGATGCGTATCCTGCTGAGCATTTTCCGTGGCCGCGCGGTCACAGCGACAGGTTCGGGCGTATCGCCCCTTGGTCATCTGGACAGGAATCCTTCATGCGTCTTTTCAATCTCCTCGCCGCCGGTTGCCTGGCCGCGGTCTGCACCGTGGCGCAGGCCGAAGCGGTTTCCGGCCTCTACCAGGTTCGCGAGCCCCTCGAAGGGCAGGGCGGCGAGGCCCGTGCCCAGGCCACTGCCAAGGCCCTGGACACCCTGGTGCTGCGCCTGACCGGCGAGCCCAAGGCTCTGCAGAGCCCGGCACTGGCCGCCCTGCGCAAGGATCCGCAGCAGATCATCAATCAGGTCGGCAGCGAAGCCGGCCCGCCCGAGTCGGTGCTGGTCGAGTTCGATCCTGGCAGTACCGAGCGCGCCCTGCGCCAGGCCGGCCTGGCGCTGTGGGGTAGCAATCGGCCGTCCATTCTCGGCTGGTGGCTGAACGATAGCGTCGACGGCAGCAGCCTGATCGGCGACGGTCAGACCAGCGCCGAGCCGCTGCGCCGCGCCGCGCAGCACCGTGGTTTGCCGCTGCGCCTGCCGCTGGCCGACCTGCAGGAGCAACTGGTGGCCACGGCCAGCACGTTGGAGGGCACCGATCCGGCACCGTTGCGCGAAGCCTCCGAGCGCTACGGCGCCAATGCATTGCTGGCCGTGCACGCCCACGAGGCCGATGGCAAGTGGCAGGGCAAGTGGCAGTTGTGGCTGGGCGACCAGCGTGAGCAGGGCAATGCCGAAGGTGCCGACCAGGCGGCCCTGGCCGATGCGGTGATGCTGGCGGTGAGCAACCGCCTGGCGCCACGCTATGTCACTCGCCCGGGCGCCAGCAGCGACCTGCAGGTGCAGGTACAGGGCATGAACCTGGCCCATTACGCCGAACTGGGACGGGTGCTGGAACCCTACGGGGCCCGCTTGCTGATGGCTGACGGCGCTACCCTGACCTACGCGGTAAGCGGCAATCGCGAACAATTGCGTGCTCAGCTGGGCCTGGCCCGGTTGCAGGAACTACCGGCACAACCCGTTGCCGCCACGCCGCCGGTGCCCGAGGGCTCGCCGGCCGCACCATCCAAACCTTTCGATGGCCTGCGTTTTCGTTGGTAAGGAGTACCGCGAATGATCGACACTCGTCGCTGGATCGGCCTGGGGGCTGCCCTGCTGATCGCCGTGCTGCTGTACCTGTTGCACAACATCCTGTCGCCGTTCCTGGTGGGCATCCTGCTGGCCTACCTGGCCGATCCGCTGGTCGACCGCCTGGAGCGTGCCGGCCTGTCGCGGACCTGGGGCGTGGTGGTGGTGTTCAGCCTGTTCACCCTGGTGTTCCTGGCCTTGCTGCTGGTGCTGATCCCGATGCTGGCCAAGCAACTGGTGCGCTTGTACGAACTGGCGCCACAGATGCTCGACTGGCTGCAGCACGTGGCCCTGCCCTGGGTGCAGAGCCGCCTGGGCCTGGCTGATGGCTTCTGGAAGTTCGACAAGATAAAGGCGGCCATCGGCGAGCACGTCGGGCAGACCACCGACATCGTCGGCGTGCTGCTGTCGCAGGCCACCGCGTCGAGCCTGGCGCTGATCGGCTGGCTGGCCAACCTGGTGCTGATCCCGGTGGTGGGGTTCTACCTGTTGCGTGATTGGGACTTGATGATGGCCAAGCTGCGCAGCCTGCTGCCTCGTCAGCGCGAGGCGCAGGTGGTAGGGCTGGCCGGTGAATGCCATGAAGTGCTCGGCGCCTTCGTGCGTGGCCAGTTGCTGGTGATGCTGGCCCTGGGTGTCATCTATTCCACCGGGCTGATGCTGGTGGGGCTGGAACTGGGCCTGCTGATCGGCATGCTCGCCGGGCTGGCGGCGATCGTGCCGTACATGGGGTTCATCATCGGCATCGGTGCGGCACTGGTTGCCGGGCTGTTCCAGTTCGGCGGCGAGCTGTACCCGATGCTGGCGATCGTTGCCGTGTTCCTGGTCGGCCAGGCGCTCGAGGGCATGGTGCTGACGCCACTGCTGGTGGGGGATCGCATCGGCCTGCACCCGGTGGCGGTGATCTTCGCGATCCTGGCCGGTGGCGAGCTGTTCGGCTTCACCGGTGTGCTGCTGGCGCTGCCGGTGGCGGCGGTGATCATGGTGCTGCTGCGGCATGTGCACGGCTTGTACAAGGAATCGGACATGTACGCCGGGGATATCGATCCGGACCTATGACCCTCCCTGGTAGGCGCCGACGCGGTTGGCGTCTACCGATTCTTGTCGTGATTGCAGCGCAACTGCTTGATTTTCCTTGTGCTATTCCCCTCGCCGATTGTGCCGTTCGCGTTGCGGGTATAGACTTTGCACACTGTTCACCAAAGGCCCCCTGCGGTCCCCGCGACCGCCCGCGAGCATGAAACCGATCCAGTTGCCCCTGGGTGTGCGTCTGCGTGACGACGCCACCTTCATCAACTACTACCCGGGCGCCAATGCCGCGGCATTGGGCTACGTCGAGCGGCTATGCGAAGCCGACGCCGGCTGGACCGAGAGCCTCATCTACCTGTGGGGCAAACAGGGCGTAGGCCGTACTCATCTATTGCAGGCCGCCACCCATCGTTTCCAGCAACTGGGTGAACCTGCCGTCTACCTGCCGTTGGCACAACTGCTCGACCGTGGCGTCGAACTGCTCGATCACCTCGAGCAGTACGAACTGGTGTGCATCGATGATCTCCACGTGATCGCCGGCAAGGCTGATTGGGAGGAGGCGATGTTCCACCTGTTCAACCGCTTGCGCGACAGTGGCCGGCGCCTGTTGCTGGCAGCGTCCAGTTCGCCGCGGGAATTGCCGATCAAGCTGGCCGACCTCAAGTCACGCCTGACCCTGGCACTGATCTTCCAGATGCGCGGCATGTCCGACGAAGACAAGCTGCGCGCCTTGCAGCTACGCGCCTCGCGTCGCGGACTGCACCTGACCGACGAGGTCGGACACTTCATCCTGACCCGGGGGACGCGCAGCATGAGCGCGCTGTTCGACCTGCTCGAGCGGCTCGACCAGGCGTCGTTGCAGGCCCAACGCAAGCTGACCATCCCTTTCCTCAAGGAAACCCTGGGCTGGTAAGCCCCTGAAAACACGGCACCAGAGCTTCAAAACGGAAAAGTCACATCTTTTTCGATAAAATTTGCAAATGGTCCTGATAGAAGGCATAGTTTCCCCCTTCTAAAGGATTACAGACACGGTCGTGCCCATGCTGAAGCGCTTCGCACCCCTCGTGCCACTTGCACTTGTCACCCTGTTGTTCGGTTGCGCCTCCCAAGGCCCGGTCTCGCAACAGCAGGATCCACATCAGATCGCCGCACAGTCGACCAAGGCCAAAGCGTCGGCTTCCTCCGTATTCAGCGAGGAAGACCTGGCCACCGAGGAAGACATGGACGCCTTCTCCAGCAACGGCAAGCCCTACCAGCTGCCGGTCCTGGCGGACAGCATCCTCGAGCGTGGCATGGCGTTGATCGGCACCCGCTATCGCTTCGGCGGTACCTCGGAGAAGTCCGGTTTCGACTGCAGCGGCTTCATCGGCTATCTGTTCCGCGAGGAAGCCGGCATGAACCTGCCGCGTTCGACCCGCGAGATGATCAACGTCGATGCGCCGAAAGTCGCGCGCAACAAACTCAAGCCGGGTGACCTGCTGTTCTTCAGCACCAATGGCCGTGGCCGCGTCAGCCATGCCGGCATCTACCTGGGCGACAACCAGTTCATCCACTCCAGCAGCCGCCGCAGCGGTGGCGTGCGTATCGACAGCCTGGGCGACCGCTACTGGAGCAAGACCTTCATCGAGGCCAAACGTGCGCTCGCCATGGCGCCGACCACGATCTCGCGCAATTGATTTGATATCAAATTGCTGTACCCTGCCACGGCGGCGTAGCTGAAAAAAGCTCGCCGCCGTGCGCATTTACAGAAAGCGTCTAATCTAATTTCTCAACTCTTTTCATCTTCGGCCGCGGCCGCAAGGTTTTGACAGGACGTTCCCATCATGGCGATGTTGGCGCGCTTCGCACTTCTCAGCTTCGTGGCCCTGCTCGCGGCCTGTTCCGGCCGTGCGCCGACCCAGATGCCGCCGAGCAAGCCGGTCGTGACCTTCAGCCAGCAGCCTTCCTCGCCTGCGGCGGACGACGTGCTGTTCCGCGCCATCGGCCTGGTGGGCACGCCTTATCGCTGGGGTGGCAACACGCCGGACTCGGGCTTCGATTGCAGCGGCCTGATTGGCTATGTCTACCGTGACGCCGCGGGCATCAGCTTGCCGCGTACCACCCGTGACATGATCGTCATGCGTGCCCCGAACGTGGATATCGCCGCCCTGCAGTCCGGCGATCTGGTGTTCTTCGCCACCGGCGGAGGTTCGCAGGTCAGCCATGCGGGCATCTATGTGGGCGAGGGGCGTTTCGTGCATGCGCCGTCCACCGGCGGTACCGTGCGGCTGGACTACCTGTCCAGCAACTACTGGTCCCGTGCCTACCTGCAGGCCAAGCGCGTGCTGCCGCCCGGGCACCTGGCGCAGAACCCCTGACAAGACGGGTGGCCCCTTGACTGGGTCCGCCTGCACTATCCCTCTACCGCTCTTTGCCGCGTTGCCCCGGTCAGGATGTCTGTTCGATAAAGACATCCCCGGAGCGGTTCATGAGCACCATCAAGGAACGGGTCGAGCGCAGCCTCGACGTACTGGACGCAGGGCGGCCGCTGGCGGCCCTGGTGGACGAGATCGTCCGTGAATATCCTGATCCCTATGTCCTGGCGAACCGAGAAGCGGCGCGCATCCTGCTCAAGCATACCGGCAAGGCGATGGATCCTCGTTTCGTCTGGTGGCACCAGTTCGACAGTGGCAGTAGCAGTCCGAACACCTTCAATGGCTGGAAACACTCGCAGGCGCCGACCAGGTCGGTACACCTGACCGAGTTGGTGATCGAGCGCTTCGATGTGTACTTTCAGGATGCCTCCGATGAACTGGATCAGGTCGGTGGCTTCTACAGGCAGGGGGCGTGGGTTGGGCAGTTCGACGAGCGAAATGAAGTTCGCCTGTTGGGGCGCGAGGTGCAGAAAGACCTTTGGGCGCTGGACTTTGCCGAGGTCTACCAGGCTGCGATCCAGCACTTCTGGTCCAGTTACGGGGAACACTTCCGAGTCATGGCCAAGATCAATCTGCTCGGGCAGGCCGCAGCAGCGCTGAGCAGTGGCTTTATAACCCAGCTAGACTGGGGGCGCTTGCGCGCGGTGGTGGCGGATGGCTTGACGACAGGCGTGCTGCCGACCCTGGCGTTATTGCGCGAGGACGCGACCCGCTCGCCGTTGACTGTCAGCCGCTATGTCTTTGGCGAGGCCGACCGGGGGAGCCTGTACAGCCTGATGGCTACGGATGGCCGCGTCGTGCTGTACATGCCTTGGTCGCATGAGGCCGTGCGTGGATTCGCATCCGAGTTGGCCATGGCCCGCTGGCTGCGCAAGCATCTGCAATCTGCCGAGGCGCTGCAGGCCTTTGTCGAAGGGGCGCACGTCAATCCGCGTGATGCCGCCGGCAGGCAGTTGATCAAGGTGTGCTTGCAGGGAATTGCCGATAGTCGCTCCGATGAGATGGCCATTGTGGCGCTATCGCTGTTCAAGCGTGAGCCGAACAAGTCGTTGTTTGATGTGCTGGTCGATCAGGTGTCAATCGAGATGCGCCAGGCCGAGCAGGTCATCCAGAGCAATGCCGACCTGCGCAAGGCGATGTGGCGTGGGTATCTGTCGGCGTTTCTCAAGGTGTTCGGTGGCTTCGCACCGTTGGGTTGGCCCATGAGCCTCACGCTCTTGGGGGCCGGTATCGGTAAGGTGGGGTTGGATGTGGACGCCGCAGTCGGTGCCGCAGACGAGCAGGCGCGCCGCGGGGCGTTGCGTGACGCAATGCTCGATAGCCTGTACACGGCCTTGAACATGGTCGAGATCAGTTTTACCTCAAGTTTCGCCTCGCTCGCCTATGAAGCGCCGCCCCACGAGTTGAGGGCGTCGTTGGGGCAGTGGCAGGAGGTCCGCAGCGCCAGCCTGCCGGTCGAGGGGCTTGAGGTCAATGGGTTGGTGGCGGGCGAGCTGGTGCAAAGCGGTCGTTTGCGTGGTGTGCGTGTAGGTAATGACGGCAGTTGCTGGATCACCCTCAATGGCTTGGTCTATCGAGTGCGCTATAGCCATGAATTGTCCTGTTGGTTGATTGTGCCGTCGGACAACCCGTTCGCATTCGCAGCACTGCATCCCGTGCGGCTGAGCGCTCGGGGCGAGTGGGAGTTGCTGGAGCCGCCCCGGTTGCTCGGTGGCGCTCCCCCGGTGCCTGCGCAGCTGTCCAGTCTGCGCTCGGAGCTTTGGGATACCTACTGCCGGACAGATCAGTGGCAGAGCGCCAAGCTGTCGACCAAGGCCATCGTGCGGCAGAAAGACGTGTTGATTGGCGCCGGGGTTGTCGAGCTTCTGCCCGGGCAGGCCTTCAATCTTGATTCCCGTGGTTTGCCATGCGTACTGGTCGAAGGTCAGCCGGTGTATTCCTTTCGCCAGGGGCGGCAGTTCTCCAACGCGTTGATCGAGGATTACACCCACAAGGCTTCGAACGTCAACGATGTGTTCCGCTACGGCACCTACGCGCATCCGGACATGGATGACTATATCGGGCGTCTTGCCGACACCTTGGAGGCGCTGCCCAGGAGCAACGCGGCCACGCTGTATCGCGGCGGTAACGCTGCGCGGGGCACCGGGGGCGAAGGTTATCGCAGCGGTCGCCTGCAAGTGGGGGATGTTCTGGTCAATAGCGATGTGAGTTCCTTTACCGAGAATCCCTTCAAGGCCAGCGAGTTCGCTTCCACCGGCAGCGGAGAAGAAGCGGATGGCGCGATCCGCAGTTTCGATGACAGCTCGGTGATTTTCGAACTGCCGGCGCAGCGGTACCAGAGTGGAATACCGATCAGCCCGTTCTCGATCTACCCGATGGAAGCGGAAACCCTGTTTCTGCCAGGGAACTACTTTCGGATCGAGGGAC
This sequence comes from Pantoea sp. Cy-639, assembly GCF_011752525.1. Classification (GTDB taxonomy): domain Bacteria; phylum Pseudomonadota; class Gammaproteobacteria; order Pseudomonadales; family Pseudomonadaceae; genus Aquipseudomonas. The sequence continues at coordinate 28,902 of NZ_VWXI01000004.1, forward strand.
TGCAGCAGGTATACGGGGAGGGCTACCGGTTCATCCGTGTACAGCTTGGCCAGGTGGCCGGGCCTGGCACGGCAATCGTGCATGACCTGCGGACCGGCCAGCCCTTCAATCGGGCAGCCTACCTTGGGCATTTCCGGAGCCAGGCGGTGGCGCAGCGGTTCTTCCCTGCCGATGGTGGTCGGCGCTGAGGCATAGTCACCCGCAGTGGCGTGTCCTCAGCCCTGCTTGAGCAGCAGCGCCACGCCTGGGTAATACTGCCCCAGCTCGTTGTGCAGCTTGCGATAGGCGTAGGGGAAGTACCAGGCGATGGCGCAGGCGGTGTGCTTTTGCAAGTCGTCGACCAGATCCTGCAACTCCTCGGGGCTGGCGTGCTGGCCGGCCTTCCAGGGCGTGACGAACAGGGCGCCGGCCTTGAGCTGGCTGGCGTAGGCGAGGGCCTTGGCGGTACTGGTGGTCTCCTGCAGCGCCGCTGTCAGGTCAAGGCGGGCGATGCGCGGCCAGCGCTGGCTGGCGTGCAAGTGAATGGACTCCTCGGCGCTGCTGATGGACAGGTCGCCGCGTCCCTCGCGTTCGCCTTCGTCGCGCTGCTTTTTACTCAGGTATTGTTGCAGCGCCACCAGCTCGGCCTGCCACGCGGCGGCGGCGAGCAACCCGGTGTTGGCTGCTGCGCCATGCCAGTACGGGGCTTCGTTGTCGCCCTGGACCTGATTGAAGCGGTCGATGCAGTCGACCCAGCGTTCCAGGGCGGGGCGCAGGAACTCCAGGCGCGGGTTGTTGATGATCAGGCCTTGCATGTTGCGCGCTCCTTGTCATTGTTCTCGGGATCAAAATGATGGCTATGTGATATCACTGCTTTGAGTGTGGCACAAGCTGGCAGATTGGCCATTGATCCAGGCCAGATCGGCCCACGCTCGATTGACGCTCCCGGTGCAACCCTCTAACCTTCGCGGCGTGTTTCAGGTGCCCTGCGAGCTGCCGCTCGACAGGGTGAAACTGGGAAGCCGGTGGGCGCCATGATGGGCGCGATTCCGGCGCTGCCCCCGCAACGGTAGGTGAGTCGAAGGCCGCGCAGGGCCACTGGATCAAAGTGTCCGGGAAGGCGCGCAGGCACGGGCCAGGCGCCCGCTCACAAGCCCGGAGACCGGCCTGCAACAGCCAACGGCATCACGGAGGGTGATGCGCGGAGCGATGTGGCGTACGCCACGGTCCCTGCGCGTTCTCCGTCTGCCGCCTTTTACCTGCCGCCCGGCGCGGCAGCCAGCGGAGACCCCTGATGAGCGAATCCCCCGAACGCGACGAACGCCACCTGGCGCGTATGCAGCGCAAGAAAGCGCTCATTGACGAGCGTATCGCCAGCGCCCCCAATGAATGCGGCCTGCTGCTGGTGCTGACCGGCAACGGCAAGGGCAAGAGCAGTTCGGCCTTCGGCATGCTCGCCCGCGCCCTTGGGCATGGCATGCAGTGTGGTGTGGTGCAGTTCATCAAGGGCCGCAACAGCACCGGCGAGGAGCTGTTCTTCCGGCGCTTCCCCGAGCAGGTGCGTTACCACGTGATGGGCGAGGGCTTCACCTGGGAAACCCAGGACCGCCAGCGCGACATTGCCGCCGCCGAGGCGGCCTGGGCCGTGTCTCGGCAGTTGCTGCAGGACTCGTCGGTACAGTTCGTGGTACTCGATGAACTGAATATTGCCCTCAAGCATGGCTACCTCGACCTCGACCAGGTGCTTGCCGATATCCAGGCGCGTCCGCCGATGCAGCATGTGATCGTCACCGGTCGCGCCGCCAAGCCTGAAATGATCGACCTGGCCGATACCGTGACCGAGATGGGCATGCTCAAGCACGCCTTCCAGGCCGGTATCCGCGCGCAGAAGGGCGTCGAGCTGTGAGTGGACCCCGTCACTGCCCCGCGGTGCTGATCGCCGCGCCGGCTTCTGGCCAGGGCAAGACCACCGTCACCGCCGCCCTGGCGCGATTGCATCGCAACCTCGGGCGCAAGGTACGGGTGTTCAAGTGCGGCCCGGACTTTCTCGACCCGATGATCCTCGAACGTGCCAGCGGCGCGCCGGTCTACCAACTGGACCTGTGGATGATCGGTGCCGACGAGAGCCGGCGGCTGTTGTGGGAAGCGGCAGCCGATGCCGACCTGATCCTGATCGAAGGGGTCATGGGGCTGTTCGACGGCACGCCGTCCAGCGCCGATCTGGCGCGGCATTTCGGCGTACCGGTGCTGGCGGTGATCGACGGCACGGCCATGGCTCAGACTTTCGGCGCCCTGGCCTTGGGCCTGGCGCGCTACCAGCCTGACCTGCCGTTCGCCGGGGTGCTGGCCAACCGGGTCGGCAGCCTGCGCCATGCGCAATTGCTCGAAGGCAGCCTCACCGAAGGCCTGCGCTGGTATGGCGGGTTGTCCCGTGAACGTGGCATCGAGCTGCCCAGCCGTCACCTCGGGCTGGTACAGGCCAGCGAGCTCAATGATCTGGACATGCGCCTGGATGCCGCCGCCGAAGCGCTGGGTGCGAGCTGCGATGCGGCCTTGCCGCCGCCTGTGAGCTTTGCCGCGCCTGAGCACCAGGACGTGGTCGCTGCGTTGGCGGGGGTACGTATCGGCGTGGCTCGCGACGAGGCCTTCGCCTTCACCTACGGCGCCAACCTTGACCTGCTGCGAGGGCTTGGCGCAGAGCTCGCGTTCTTCTCGCCGTTGCATGATCGTGAGTTGCCGGCAGTGGACAGCCTCTACCTGCCAGGCGGCTATCCGGAGCTGCATCACCACGCGCTGGCGGCCAATGCGCCGATGCTCGAGGCGATCCGCGCCCATCATGCCCAGGGCAAGCCTCTGCTGGCCGAATGCGGCGGCATGCTCTACCTGCTCGATGCGTTGACCGATGTGGCGGGCGAACGCGCCGAGTTGCTCGGCCTGCTGGCAGGCGAGGCGACCATGCAGAAACGCCTGGCGGCATTGGCCCTGCAGGCCGTGGAACTGCCGGAAGGCACGCTGCGTGGGCATACCTATCATCACTCGCTGACCAGCACCGAGCTGGCGCCGATCGCCCGTGGCTCGAGCCCCAACGGCGGGCGAGGCAACGAGGCGGTGTACCGCCAGGGGCGCTTGACCGCTTCCTACGTGCATTTCTACTTTCCTTCCAACCCCGATGCGGCGGCGGCGCTGCTGCGACCATGAGCGATCACGCCTACAGTGCTGCCGACCGCGCGGCGATCTACCGGGCTATCGGCGAGCGTCGGGACATGCGCCATTTCGCCGGGGGCGAGGTAGCGCCCGAGTTGCTGCAGCGCCTGCTGGCCGCGGCCCACCAGGCACCCAGTGTCGGCCTGATGCAGCCGTGGCGGTTCATCCGTATCAGCCAGAGCGAGCTGCGCGCGCGCATCCAGGCGCTGGTGGAGCAGGAGCGGGTGCGGACTGCCGAGGCGCTGGGCGAACGCTCCGATGAGTTCATGAAGCTCAAGGTCGAAGGCATCAACGACTGCGCCGAAGTGCTGGTGGCTGCGTTGATGGACAACCGCGAACCGCACATCTTCGGGCGGCGCACTCTGCCCGAGATGGACCTGGCATCGCTGGCCTGCGCCATCCAGAACCTGTGGCTGGCGGCCCGTGCCGAAGGCCTGGGCATGGGCTGGGTGTCGCTGTTCGACCCGCAGGCGCTGGCCCGACTGCTGGGCATGCCGGCAGGGGCCAAGCCGGTGGCGGTCCTGTGCCTGGGCCCCGTGGAGGCGTTCTATCCGGCGCCGATGCTGGTGCTGGAGCAGTGGGCCGAACAACGGCCCCTGAGCGAGATGCTGTACGAGAACCAATGGGGAGAGCGCTCATGAGCATGGCCTTGCTGATGGTTGCGGGCGTGGCGCTGGACGCCCTGCTCGGCGAGCCGCGTCGCCGTCACCCGTTGGTGGGCTTCGGCAACCTGGCGGCGAGCCTGGAGCGGCGCTTCAATGCGGGTGGTCGGGGCTGGCGCAGCCATGGCGTCAGTGCCTGGTTCCTGGCGGTGATCCCGCTCACGGTGCTGGCGCTGCTGTTGTCCTGGCTACCCTACGTCGGCTGGCTGGTCGACGTGCTGGCGCTGTACTGCGCGCTGGGCCTGCGCAGCCTGGGCGAGCATGTGTTGCCGGTGGCCCAGGCCCTACGTCAGGGCGACCTCGAAGAAGCGCGGCGGCGGGTGGGTTATCTGGTCAGCCGCGAAACCCGTGAACTGGACGAACCTGCCGTGGCCAGGGCCGCCACCGAATCGGTGCTGGAAAACGGCAGCGATGCGGTGTTCGCCGCGTTGTTCTGGTTTGCCGTCGCAGGTGCGCCCGGGGTGGTGCTGTATCGCCTGAGCAATACCCTCGACGCCATGTGGGGCTACCGTAACGAGCGCTTCGAGCGCTTCGGCTGGTGCGCGGCGCGTATCGACGATGTACTCAACTATATTCCGGCCCGCCTGGTGGCCCTGACCTATGCACTACTGGGCAAGACGTGCCTGGCCCTGGACTGCTGGCGTCGCCAGGCACCGCTGTGGGACAGCCCCAACGCCGGTCCGGTGATGGCCGCCGGTGCCGGGGCGCTGGGGGTGGAACTGGGGGGGGCGGCGGTCTATCACGGCGAGTTGCACGAGCGACCGCGCCTGGGCGATGGCCCCATGGCCGACGCCGAATCCATCGCCCGTGGCTGGAGGCTGGTACAGCGTGGTGTGTGGCTGTGGCTACTGGTGGTCGTCCTGGGAGCGTATCTGGATGCTTGAGCACGGAGGCCGCCTGCTGAAGGCGGTGAGGCAGTACGGGATCGCCCGCGAGCAATGGCTCGATCTGTCCAGTGGAATCGCACCCTGGGCCTACCCGGTGCCTGATATTCCCCTGGACGCCTGGGCCCGTCTGCCGGAGACCGAAGATGGCCTGGAGCAGGCGGCGCGAGGCTACTATGGCGTCAGCGCGCTGCTGGCCGTGGCGGGTTCGCAGGCGGCGATCCAGGCGTTGCCGCTGTTGCGCCCTGCAGGCCGGATTGGCGTGCTGTCGCCGTGCTACGCCGAGCACCCACATGCCTGGCAGCGCGCCGGACATGTGCTGGTCGAGCTGGACGAGACCCAGGTCGAAGCGGCGCTCGACAGCCTTGGCGTGCTGCTGCTGGTCAACCCCAACAACCCCACTGGCCGCCGCGTGTCTCGCGAGCGCCTGCTGGCCTGGCATGCGCGCCTGGCCGAGCGCGGTGGTTGGCTGGTGGTGGACGAAGCGTTCATGGACAACACGCCGCAGTACAGCGTGGTCGAGCAGGCCGGGCGGCCAGGGCTGATCGTGCTGCGCTCGTTCGGCAAGTTCTTTGGCCTGGCCGGTGTGCGACTGGGCTTTGTCATGGCCCAGGCACAGGTGCTGCAGGCGCTGGCCGAGGCCCTCGGGCCCTGGACCGTCAGTGGTCCGACCCGGGTGCTGGGGCAGGCCTGCTTCGCCGATCAGGCCGCGCACCTGGCGCAGATCGACCGTTGCCACCTCGCCAGCGAGCGCCTGGCGCGCCTGCTCGGCGACGCCGGCCTGGCCCCCAGCGGCGGCTGCGATCTGTTCCAGTACGTGCGTGGCGAACAGGCCGCGCACCTGCATGACTTTCTCGCCCGGCGCGGCATCCTGGTACGCCTGTTCGAACAGCCGCCAGCGCTGCGCCTGGGCCTGCCGCCCAGCGCGGCGGACGAGCAACGCCTGGCCCTGGCCCTGGCGGACTACCAGAAGGAATCGGCATGACCACCCTCATGGTGCAAGGCACCACCTCCGATGCCGGCAAGAGCACGCTGGTCACCGCGCTGTGTCGCTGGTTGCTGCGCCAGGGCATCGCCGTGGTGCCGTTCAAGCCACAGAACATGGCGCTCAACAGCGCAGTGACCGCCGACGGTGGCGAGATCGGTCGTGCCCAGGCGGTACAGGCCCAGGCCTGCCGGTTGGCGCCGCACACCGATATGAACCCGGTGTTGCTCAAGCCCAACAGCGACACCGGCGCCCAGGTGATCGTCCATGGCCGCGCGGTGACCAGCATGAACGCAGTCGCCTACCACGACTACAAGGCGATCGCGATGCAGGCAGTGCTGGCGTCCCATGAGCGGCTGCGCACGGCTTACCCGGTGGTGATGGTCGAAGGCGCGGGCTCGCCGGCCGAGATCAACCTGCGTGCCGGGGACATCGCCAACATGGGCTTCGCCGAAGCCGTCGACTGTCCGGTGATCCTGGTGGCCGACATCAACCGCGGCGGGGTCTTCGCCCATCTGGTCGGTACCCTCGAGCTGTTGTCGCCGAGCGAGCAGGCGCGGGTCAAGGGCTTCGTCATCAACCGCTTCCGCGGTGACATTGCCTTGCTGCAACCAGGTCTGGACTGGCTGGAGCAACGCACGGGCAAACCGGTGCTGGGCGTGCTGCCCTATGTCACCGACCTGCACCTGGAGGCCGAGGACGGCATCGACACGCGTCAAGCGGCCAAGGGCGGGCGTTTGCTCAAGGTGATCGTCCCGGTGCTGCCGCGCATCAGCAACCACACCGATTTCGACCCGCTGCGCCTGCACCCCCAGGTGGACCTGCAGTTCATCGGGCCTGGCCAAGCGATTCCACCTGCCGACCTGATCATCCTGCCCGGTTCCAAGAGCGTGCGCGGCGACCTGGCGCAATTGCGCGAGCGCGGCTGGGATACGGCCATCGCCCGTCACTTGCGCTATGGCGGCAAGCTGATCGGCATCTGCGGCGGGCTGCAGATGCTGGGCATGCAGATTCATGATCCGCTGGGCCTGGAGGGACCGGCCGGTTCCAGCGATGGCCTTGGCCTGCTCGACTACAGCACCGTGCTCGAGGCCGAGAAGCAGTTGCGCAATGTATCGGGCATCCTCGGGCTCGAGCAGGCGCCGGTCTCGGGCTACGAGATTCATGCGGGCGTCACCCAGGGCGTGGCGTTGCAACGGCCTGCCGTGCAACTGGCCGATGGACGAGCCGACGGTGCGCTCAGTGCCGATGGGCAGATCCTTGCCACCTATCTGCACGGGCTGTTCGAAGGCAGCCAGTCGTGCGCTGCATTGCTGCGCTGGGCAGGATTGGCCGAGGCGCAGAGCATCGACTACGAAGCCTTGCGCGAGCGTGACATCGAGCGCTTGGCCGATCTGGTCGAGCGACACCTGGATACTGCGCGTTTGCGCCAATTGTGCGGAGTCGTCGAGCATGCATAGCCTGATCCTCGGCGGTGCCCGCTCGGGCAAGAGCCGCCTGGCCGAACAATTGGCCAGCGACAGTGGCCTGGCGGTGACCTATATCGCTACCAGCCAGCCGCTGGACGGTGAAATGAACGAGCGCGTGCGCCTGCACCGCGAGCGGCGTCCGGAGGCATGGGGGCTGATCGAAGAGCCCCTGGCTCTGGCCCGTGTGCTGCGTGCAGAGGCCGGCGAAGGGCGTTGCCTGCTGGTGGACTGCCTGACCCTGTGGCTGACCAACCTGCTGATGCTCGAGGACGAGCAGCGCCTGGTCGAGGAGCGCGACGCGCTGCTTGACTGTATTGAACACCTGCCCGGCACGCTCATCCTGGTCAGCAACGAAACCGGCCTGGGCGTGGTGCCCATGGGCGAGCTGACCCGGCGCTATGTCGATCTCGCCGGCTGGCTGCACCAGGCCGTGGCCGCGCGTTGTCAGCGCGTGGTACTGACCGTGGCCGGTCTTCCCCTCATGCTCAAAGGACCCGCTCTATGACCCAGATGTGGTGGCGCGATGCCTGCCAACCCCTCGATACCGCCGCCATGGACCAGGCCCGTCTCCGTCAGCAGCAACTGACCAAACCCGCCGGTTCCCTCGGCCAGCTCGAAGACCTGGCGGTCCGCCTGGCCGGCCTGCAGGGCCGTGAGCGTCCGCGCCTGGAGCGGGTCGCCATCAGCATCTTCGCTGGCGATCATGGCGTGGTGGAGGAGGGTATTTCCGCCTATCCGCAGGCAGTGACCGGACAGATGCTGCGCAACTTCGTCGGCGGCGGTGCCGCGATCAGCGTGCTGGCGCGCCAACTGGAGGCCAGCCTGGAGGTGGTCGACCTCGGCACCATCGAGCCAGGTCTTGCCCTGGCGGGGGTGCATCATCTGCGTCTGGGCGCCGGTACCGCCAACTTTGCCCGTCAGCCGGCCATGACCGACACTCAGCTGGCCGCGGCCCTTCAGGCGGGGCGAGACAGTGCGCTGCACGCCTTCGATGACGGCGCCCAATTGTTCATCGGCGGCGAGATGGGCATTGGCAACACCACTGCCGCCGCCGCCCTGGCCAGCACCTTGCTGGGTTGTCCGGCGCGGGAGCTGAGCGGCCCGGGCACCGGCCTGGACAGCGCGGGTGTGCGTCACAAGGCAGACGTGATCGAGCGTGCCCTGGTGCTGCATGGCCTGCGCGCGGACGAGCCATTGCGGGCGCTGGCGTGCGTTGGCGGCTTCGAGATCGCCGCGTTGGTCGGCGCCTACCTGGCCTGTGCCCAGCAAGGCGTGGCGGTGCTGGTAGACGGTTTCATCTGCAGTGTCGCGGCCCTGGTGGCGGTGCGCCTGAATCCACAATGCCGCCCTTGGCTGTTGTTTGCCCATCAAGGGGCAGAGCCCGGGCACAAGGCGCTGCTGGCCGCGCTCGAGGCCGAGCCCTTGCTGGCCCTGGGGCTGCGTCTGGGCGAGGGCAGTGGCGCTGCCCTGGCGGTGCCGCTGATCCGGCTGGCCTGCGCCCTGCATGGGCAGATGGCGACCTTTGCCGAGGCTGCAGTGGCGGATCGGCCGGCATGATCCTCGACCTGTTGCGTCACGGCGAGACCGAGCAGGGCGGCGGCTTGCGCGGCAGCCTGGACGACGCCCTGACGCCGGCCGGTTGGGCGCAGATGCGCCAGGCGGTGGCTACGGCGGGGCCTTGGGACGCGCTGATCAGCTCGCCCTTGCAGCGCTGCGCGCTGTTCGCCGACGAGCTGGGCGCGCGCCTGGGCTTGCCGGTACGGCGCGAGGCCGCGCTGCGCGAACTGCATTTCGGCGACTGGGAAGGGCGCAGCGCGGCGCAGATCATGCAGACCGAGGCGGATGCCCTGGGCCGGTTCTGGAGCGATCCCTACGCATTCACGCCGCCGGCTGGCGAGCCCGTCGCGGCGTTTGCCGAGCGGGTTATCGCGGCCATCGACGCGCTGGCCGTGAGCCACGCAGGCCGGCGCGTGCTGCTGGTCACCCATGGCGGCGTGATGCGCCTGTTGCTGGCGCGGGCCCGGGGCCTGCCGCGCGAACAACTGCTGCAGGTCGAGGTCGGGCATGGGGCCTTGGCACGCCTGGCCCTGGCTGCGGACGGCCGCTTGCTCGAGGTGGTGTGAGATGACGCCGTTCTGGATCGCCCTGCAGTTCCTCAGCAGCCTGCCGGTGCGTCTGCCGGGTATGCCGGAGCCCCGCGAGATGGGGCGTTCGCTGCTGTGGTACCCGGTGGTCGGGCTGCTGTTCGGCTTGTTGCTGTGGTTGGCCAGCGGGCTCTTGCAGGGTGTGGCGGTGCCCTTGCATGCGGCACTGCTGCTGGCGCTGTGGGTACTGCTCAGTGGCGGGCTGCACCTCGACGGTCTGGCCGACAGCGCCGATGCCTGGCTGGGTGGATTCGGCGATCGCGAGCGCACGCTGCAGATCATGAAGGACCCGCGTAGCGGGCCGATCGCCGTGGTGACCCTGGTGCTGGTGCTGCTGCTCAAGTTCTGTGCGCTGTGGGTACTGGTCGAGCAAGGGGCCGCAGGCCTGTTGCTGCTGGCCCCGGTGATAGGGCGGGCGGCGATGCTTGGATTGTTCCTGGGCACACCTTATGTGCGGGCCGGTGGCTTGGGGGCGGCGCTGGCCGAGCACGTGCCGCGACGGTCCGCTTGTTGGGTGTTGCTGGCCTGCACATTGGCCTGCCTGGCACTGGGTGGCCGCGCCGCGTTGTTGAGCCTGCTGTCTGCGGGGCTGGCGTTCGGCTGGCTGCGACACCTGATGTGCAAGCGTCTGGGGGGCACCACCGGCGATACGGCGGGCGCGTTGCTCGAGTTGCTGGAGCTGGTGGTGGTGGTGAGCCTGGCACTGGCCGTCTCGTAGGCGCCTGCTCGACGGTCAGGCTGGATCTACCATTCCCAGGAACGATCTGACATCTGATCCGGAAAGCGCTACCAGCTATCGCGCTTATGCTCGTGTCCTCCTTCCCTCCGCCAGGACGTCAAGCCATGCACTGCCGTATCCTTGCCTTCGTGTTGATCTTGGCCGCCATGCCAGCCAGCGCCGCCGACCTGATCAATTTCTGGAACACCCCCCGCCACGGCGGCAACAGTTTCAATCGCCTGCCGCCGGACCAGGCCTATTTCGATGCGCTCAAAGGCTATGGCGCCAGTTGGGTGCGCCTTTCCTATGACAAGTGGCGGCCGGCTGGCCGTGACTTCCTGCTCGGTAATGCCGATGACTATCAGGGCCTGTCTTCTGCCGACCTGAAGCAATTGATCGCGGTCCTCGATCGCGCTCACGCAGCCGGCCTCAAAGTGGTGATCACGCCGCTGTCGTTGCCTGGCATGCGCTGGGCGCAGAACAACCACGACCAGTTTGACGACCGCCTGTGGCAGGACAAGCGCTATTGGGCCCAGGCCGGGCGTTTCTGGCATGACCTGGCGCTGGCACTCAAGAACCATCCGGCCGTGGCCGCCTATAACCTGATCAACGAGCCAGCGCCGGAAAAGCAGGGTGGCCTGGCCGAACACGCCAGCCAGGCGGCGATGCGCCAGTGGTATGCCCGCCAGCAAGGCACTGCGCGGGACCTGCCGGCGCTGTACCGGCAGCTGCTGTCGGCGATCCGTGAAGTCGACGGCAAGACCCCGGTGATGGTCGATGCCGGCTGGTATGCCGCTGCCGATGCCTTCGGCTACTGGCCGCAGGCGCTGGACGATGCGCGGGTGCTGTACAGCGTGCACATGTATGAACCCTATGCCGCCACCAGCGCGCCCAATCTCTTGCGCAAGCGTCCCAACGACTACCCGGGCATGGTGCCTTTCGCAGGCTGGCGGCAGCAGTGGAATGGCGCGCGAGTCGCCGACTATCTGCGCTTGCCGGTGGATTGGGCCGACGCCCACTCAGTGCCAAGGTCGCGCCTGGTGGTCGGAGAGTTCGGCTGCATGCGCCGCCTGCCAGGTTGTCGGCAGTACCTGGAGGATGTCCTGAGCGTGCTGGATCGTCAGCATTTGCACTGGGCGTTCTACAGCTTTCGCGAAGACAGCTGGGACGGCATGGACTACGAGCTGGGCACCGCCAAGGTGCCATGGCGCTACTGGAAGGCCGTGGAGGAGGGCACTCGGGATCCTCTGGCACGTCAGCCCACGGTGCTGTTCGAGCCGATACTGCGCCGTTTGCGGGCCTCTGGACAGCCTTGAAACTTCTTGCAACATCCAAGGTGCGGGTATATACACGTAACCATGCTGACCAGTGAATGCATCTGTACCCACCTGCGTCGCGCTGCCCGTGGGGTGAGCCGGCATTACGACGAAGCCCTTGCTGGCTTCGACATCAATGTCGCCCAGTTTTCCCTGCTGCGTCACGTGCAGCGGCTCGATCGTCCGAGTATCACCAGCCTGGCCGAGGCCATGGGCCTGGAGCGCAGTACCTTGGGGCGCAACCTGCGAGTGCTCGAGGCCGAAGGGCTGGTGCAGTTGGCCGACGGTGACGACCAGCGCAACCGCCTGGTGCTGCTGAGCGAGGCGGGCAGGGCGCGGCTGGAGGCTGCTCACCCGGCCTGGGAGCGGGCCCAGGCCCAACTGGTGGCAAAGTTGGGAGAAGGCGCGCGCGACGAACTGGTGCGTCTGCTGGAGCGCCTGGCCTGATGAATCACGACTAAAAGCGGGTATATACCCGTATAGCCCTTGCGATGTGCTGGAGACAACGACAATGACTTCCGTATGGCGGACCAGTGGGTGGGTGTTACTGGGGGCGGCGCTGATCCTGGCGCTGTCGCTGGGTGTTCGGCATGGTTTCGGGCTGTTCCTGGCGCCGATGAGCGGCGAATTCGGCTGGGGGCGTGGGGTATTTGCCTTCGCCATCGCCCTGCAGAACCTGATCTGGGGGCTGACCCAGCCGTTCACCGGGGCCCTGGCCGATCGTCTCGGCGCGGCCAAGGTGGTGATCGTCGGAGGCATTCTCTACGCCGCCGGCCTGGTGTTGATGGCTCTGGCTGACTCGCCCTGGTCGTTGTCGCTGAGCGCTGGCCTGCTGATCGGTATCGGCCTGTCCGGCACTTCGTTCTCGGTGATCCTGGGCGTGGTCGGACGGGCGGTGGCGCCCGAGAAGCGCAGCATGGCCATGGGCATCGCCAGTGCCGCGGGCTCCTTCGGCCAGTTCGCCATGCTACCGGGCACCCAGGGCCTGATCCAGTGGTTGGGCTGGTCGTCCGCGCTGTTGGTGCTGGGGTTGCTGGTGGCCTTGATCGTGCCTTTCGTTGGCCTGTTGCGCGACCGTCCGCTGCCCAGCCATGGCGCCGAGCAGACCTTGGGCCAGGCGCTGCGCGAGGCCTGTTCGCACTCCGGTTTCTGGCTGCTGGCGCTGGGATTTTTCGTCTGTGGCTTCCAGGTGGTGTTCATCGGCGTGCACCTGCCGGCCTATCTGGTCGACCAGCACTTGCCGGCGACCACCGGCACCACGGTGCTGGCGCTGGTCGGGCTGTTCAATATCGTCGGCACCTACACCGCCGGCTGGCTCGGCGGGCGGATGTCCAAGCCGCGCCTGCTGACTGCGCTGTACCTGTTGCGGGCGGTGGTCATCGTGTTGTTCCTGTGGGCGCCGGTGACGCAATACAGCGCCTACCTGTTCGGTATCGCCATGGGCCTGTTGTGGCTTTCGACGGTACCGCTGACCAACGGCACCGTGGCCACGCTGTTCGGTGTGCGCAACCTGTCCATGCTGGGCGGTATCGTCTTCCTGTTCCACCAACTGGGCGCCTTCCTGGGGGGCTGGCTGGGGGGCGAGGTGTATGACCGCACCGGCAGCTATGACCTGGTCTGGCAGATCTCGATTCTGCTCAGTCTGCTGGCCGCAGTGCTCAATTGGCCGGTGCGCGAGCGTCCGGTCGCGCGCCTTGAGGCTGGAATGGCATGAGTAGGCTGATGGCGCGCCTGTTGCTGGTCGCCGCTGCATTACTGGTGTTGGCGGTGGTGTGGTGGGGCTGGCATGCGAGCGGGCTGGCGCTGATGCAGTTAGGCATGAGCCTGTGTTAGGCGTTACCCTGCAGGATTAAAGGACTGTCTGCAGGAGAACCCTCATGATGCATGCACGCTGGCTGACGATACCCGTGCTCATGTTTGCCGCCGCCACCACCAGTCTGGCGGCGGATTGCCCGGCGCTGCTGCAGGGGAGCTTGCCGGAACTGCGCGGCAAGGGGCAGATCGACCTGTGCGAGCGGTATGCCGGCAAGCCGCTGGTGGTGATCAATACCGCCAGCTATTGCGGATTCGCCCCGCAATTCGAAGGGCTCGAGGCAACTTACAAGGACTACCACGGCAAAGGGCTGGAGATGCTCGGGGTACCGTCCAATGACTTCAAGCAGGAAGACGCCGACAGCGAGAAGACCGCCAAGGTCTGCTATGCCAACTACGGCGTGACCTTCAGCATGGCCAAGGTCCAGCCGGTACGTGGCAAGGACGCTATCCCGCTGTTCGTCGAGCTGGCGCGCCAGAGCAGTGCGCCAAAGTGGAACTTCTACAAGTACGTGGTGGATCGCAAGGGCAAGGTGATCGGCAATTTCTCCAGCCTGACCAAGCCGGATGATCCCGAGTTCAGGGCGGCAATCGAGAAGGCAATTGCCTCGAAGCCTTGAGCGGCAGGGCGGTCTTGCATGCGGCGGTAGGCTGTCGAGCCGCCGCCGATCACCGTGGGTGCACGGTCAGCGCCACCAGGCGCACCACCACCGGCCGCACCATCAGTACGCAGACGAACGCCACTGGCATGGCCAGTTGATATGCCTTGAGCACATTGCCCAGATAATCGGCGTCGACCCCTGCATTGGCAGCGGTGATCACGAAGCACATCAGCAGTGCCATGATCGCCGACATGTAGAAGGCGAAGACGTAAGGTGTCGTGCCTGCATGCAACTTGCGCCGACGGCGGATCGAAGACAACTCGTTCATTGAGACTCCAGTGCAAATGAGTGGAAGCGCAGGTTAGCAATGGCTGAGTGCGCCCCTGTAGACCGGTCTTGTTGAGTTCTTTATAAAGAGAAACTTACGAATCCCAAGGGCGCGACATGGACCTGCTCAACGCCATCCGCAGTTTCATCAAGGTGGTCGAGGCCGGCAGTATCGCTGGTGGCGCCAGGGCGCTGGGCCTCAGCCCGGCGGCAGTCAGTCAGAACCTGGCACGCCTGGAAGCGCATCTGCAGGTGCGCCTGCTCACGCGTACCACCCGCAGCATGGCACTCACGCCTCCCGGGCAGCTGTATTACGAGCGTGTCCGCCATGTCGAACGCGATCTCGCGCAGGCCGAACAGGCGGTCGTCACGCCGGATAGCGAGCCTCAGGGGCGCCTGTGCATCGCCTCTACCTCGGCCTTTGGCCGCCATGTCCTGGCGCCGCTCATCCCTGCCTTCAGCGCCCGCTTTCCGCTGCTTTCGATAGAGTTGGCGATGGCTGATCGCAAGGTCAATCATGCCCGCGAGGATGTCGACGTGAGCCTGCGGATCGCTCCACAGCTCGAGGACAACCTGCTGGCCCGGCATATCGCCAGGATTCCCTTCGTCTGCTGTGCTTCGCCTGGGTATCTGGCTCGGGCTGGCTGGCCGGACAGCCCTGAGGCTTTGCGCGAACACAGTTGCCTGGTATTCCGCTATCCGGTGGACGGGCGCTTTCTGCCTTGGGGGTTCATGCGTGACGGGCTGCGCTTCGAGCCGCGTTTCGGCAAGGTGCTGGTCAGTGACGACATCGAGGCGCTGACCCAGATGGCCTTGCACGATGGCGGCATCACCCGTCTGGCGGAGTTCATTGTGCGCCCGCACCTGGATGCCGGCCGCCTGGTGCCGTTGTTCGAGTTCAAGCACAGTGGCCAGGCCTATGCCCAGGCCGAACCAATGGATATCTATCTGTGCTTGGCCGACCGCTACGCGATGACCACCAAGGTACGGGCTTTCATGGATTACCTGCAGCAATGCCTGGGCGAGCGCTGGCGAGTGCAGGCATGAAAAAACCGCCACGAGGGCGGTTCTTTCATGCTGCGACAGTGACTCAGAAGCGGTAGGTGAGCGAAGCACCGACGCCGTGAGCGCTGTTTTCGTACTTGGCCTGGTAAGTACCCTTGGTCGGGCTTGCCAGGTTGACCTTGGTGTCTTCCTCCCACAGGTAGGAGTAGGCCACGTCGATGGTCATGTCGTCGTTCGGGCTCCAGCCGGCGCCCAGGCTGAAGATCTTGCGATCGCCAGTCGGGATGCGCGGCGACCGGTCCTGGTTGTTGGTCGGCGACTGGTCCATCGAGAACCCGGTACGCAGGGTCCACTGCTTGTTGACCTTGTAGGACGCACCAACGGCGCCTGCCCAGGTGTCGTGCCAGTTCTGCTCCTCGGAGATGGTGCCGAACTGCGCGCGCAACGGTGCAGGTACATCGTTGTTGACGGTGATGTCCTTCAGGCGGCTCCAGCGGGTCCAGGTGGTACCTGCGTACAGGGTCCACTGGTCGTCAAGCTCGTGGGTGACCGAGAAGTCCACCGACTCGGGGGTCTTGATCTTCAGGTCGGCATCGAACTTGCTGCCGCTGTACGGGCCGATCAGCGCGCTGTTGACCTTGGTCTTGCCTTCGAGCTTGTAGTCCACCATCGAGTGGTAGGTCAGGCCGAGGCGAGTGTGGTCGGTGGCCTGTACCAGGATACCGATGTTGTAGCCTACCGCGGTGTCGTCGCCCTTGATCTTCACTTCGCCATCGTTACGACCGGGGGTGAAGCGGTTGATGATGTTCGAACCGAGCTCGCCCTTGATCTTGTTGATGGTCGGACCGAAGCCGATCGACACCTTGTCGTTGAACGCATAGCTGATGGTCGGCTGGAAGGTCACGACTTCGACGCGGCTTTTCTTGCCCCAGTAGCGGGCGGCGTTGCCGCTGTCATAGTCGGTGACCAGGCCGAATGGCACGTATACACCGAAACCGACGGCCCAGTGGTCGTCGATAGGCTTGACGTAGTAACCCATCGGTACGCCGACGGTCGGCACCATGTCACCGTGGGTTCTCCCCCCCAGATTGCTGCCAGGGCCCGAGATATCGGATTTGGCGAAAATGCCTGCGCCACCCACGGTCACTTCCTGACGTTTGAGGCGTGACATGCCTGCCGGGTTTCCATAAAGCGTGGTGGCATCATCGGCAGACGAAGAACGCCCCGCAAAACCTGTCCCCATGCCGCTGACACTTTGTTCGTTCAGCGCGAAACCGCTGGCGAGCAAGTGGCTGGAAGCGAGGGTAACGGCAATACCGAGGGAGGTTTTGAGCATAACTTTTTTCATTATTAGAAACTCCTTGGGATCTCCGGGGCGAAAAGCTACCAACAAATCTCGCTCCACGCTATAGGCTGCAACGCAGGAGATAGAGCTGTTTTGTAGGACAATCCGACCAAAATTCCTTTTTTTCCGGTTTTTATTAGACCAACTCTTAGGACGCCTGAGTCAGTATCGGTTCGATGCAGTGTTGCCAGGCGCGGGTGAAATCATGCAGGCGGCCTTGAGGATTGAAGGTCTGGCGCCATATTTTCGCCAACCCCAGCAGGTCATCGGCCGCGGGCAATGGCGTGGCCTGCTGCTCGATGAGCATCCAGGCGATGGCCGTTGCATAGCGCAGGTTGACTGTCAGTTCGAGGTGCGGGCCGCCAAGAAAGGCATGCTGGCTGGCCAGCCCGCGGACCAGGCTGGCCAGTTCCGGGTCGCGGGCGAGATAGTCGTCCCAGAGGCTGCGGTGACGCTGCTCGGCGATCCGGTACAGGCCGTGCCCGCGACGGTCGTGCAGGGCGCAGCCCAACGCCGACTGGCTGGCGGCAACCCCCAGTAGCAAAGCCTCGGCGCTGGCGCTGTGGCGGTTCAGGTAGATCAGGGTCGGCCTGATCACATAGCGACTCAACTCGTTCGCAGCGATGCCCATGATGCCCCTCGCACTGGGTGTCCTTGCGGTGAACAGGGCCGACGGGCGCTGGTGCTTGGCAGCTGGTGAATGGGTCAGGCCCGTCGGAAGCGGCCCGGGCCGCTCGAGTTGAAGTGTAGTGTGATAACCATGATGTAAAGGGCTGTTTTTAAATCAATTGCTGCCTGAGGGCGCGGGCTATATGCCCGCTGGCGATTAAGCCGGTTGCCTTCAGGCTGCTTTGTCCGGGCGAGTATTCATGGTGTGAATCTGCCGTTATTCGTTCATGCGGTCAGCGACTGGCGAGTGCGGTCGATCACCGCCTGCAGGGGTTCTGCCCGGGTGTACTGGTCTGGATAGAGTCGCTCGGTGTGACAGGCAACGCCATGTTCGTCGACCAGGGTGAAACTGAAGCTGCCCTTGCGTGGGGCAACGATAAGGCACTTCAGTGGTGCGAAGGCCTGGGAGAGGGTGCCGAAGGCAGCCTGGATCTGTTGTTGTTTGCTCATCTTGTTGGATGTTCCTGCGTAAGACACGGGTTTCGATCCGTGCACAATAGAAACGTTCCAGTGACGTCTTTATTAAGGAGACGCAGAACCTGACTGGAACAGGGCAGCCAGAGGGGCGCATGCAATGGTTGGCGCTGGGCTGACTGGTAGGTACGGCAGAAGGCAGGCAGCACTCCGGGGCCAGGGTTCTGGGCACCGGGGAAGATCCTGATCAATCTGATACGTGATTCGTGCTTGAGCAGCCTGGGCTGCCGAGTGAACCATCGAATGGGCCGGTCCCGATGGGGCAGCGCTGGCTCATGATGAGTGGGCTGCGGGGACTGAGTGGCCAGAATTGACTTTCAGCTGGGTACTAACGGGGCGCAAACCTACAGGAATAATTTCGGTTTGGCAAGTGTTTGGTTTTTCTTTCGCGAAGCCGACCAGTATGTCGTCTCTTGTGGCGATTGTGAAGAGGGGCATTTGCCCACTATTCGCCCGGATGTGCTGTTTTCGTGCGGCATATGCCGTTTGATGGTGCACTTGTACACATTCGTTCGGGTATTTGTCGCTGACTTGCAACGCGTTGTGGATCGCTCGCCAATGCCTTGACTGAGGGTGTAAGTCAATGAAAAAAAACACTAATTTCTACTGGTGAAAAAATCGTCAGTTTGACTGCAGGCCCCATTTCACAGGGGTTTGCGGGCGGTGCGAGGGGGTTGTCCACCGAGTTATCCACAGGATCTGTGGATTGTCCGGGGCGCTTGCTCTAGCACGGGCGTGCCAGCAGTTTCATGAAGTGTCCGACAATCGGCTGGCATGGGCCAGGCACTGCACTCGGGGCGTAAAACCGTCAAGAAAAAAACCTTAAATTTTTTTGCACTAGGCCAAAAGTCGGTCGGGCCATGGCATCGAAAAAGGAGTACAGTGGCGCGCCTCTCGAGTCACCAATGCTGTCGGTCATGAAGCTTCGCGGTAAACACCTCGCCAGTCCTGCTGCATCCCCAACGCTACCTCCCCCCAAGCGCTTTTCCCTCAAGGTAGCCCTGTGGCTGCTCGACAGCCCGCGCCTGGGCGACAAGCCCAGCGTCAAGCACCTGGCCGGGCGCATGCTCAAGCAACCCGCGCGCCAAGGCGTGGTTGTGGCCCAGAGCCGGTTGGGGCAGATGCTTTGCCGCGACTGTGGCAATGCCCGTGACCGGCGCATCGGTCACGACCTGCTGCGCCAGGCGGCCCGTGCCGGTGATCGGTGTGCGCAACTGGAGTATGCCCGCCTGTGCCAGGCCCAGGAGCCGGAACAGGCCCGTTACTGGTTGGAACTGGCGGCGGGGCAGGGCTCGCAGGAAGCCCGGCGGCTGCTCAAGCAACTGTCTCTTTCGGCGTAAGCTCCCGGCATACCGAGTCCACAGGGCCAGCACGTCGCCGAGCTGATAAGCTGCGCAGCATTCGTCAATGTTCGATCGGGGTAAGCATGACAGTGGATCTGACCAGCATTCTGCTGGGCTTGGTAGCAGGTGCCGTGCCTTGTCTGGGTTGGGTCATGCAGGTCCAGCGCAGTCAGGGCGCACGCAAGGCCGAGCAGGCACTGCTCGAGGAGCGTCTGAACGCCGCCTTGCTGGCCCAGGACGGCTTGCAGGCGCAGCTGGATGCCGGGCGTGACGAAATCAGCGATCTCAGCGAGGCCAACACCGTCAAGCAGACCCAACTGGCGGCCCAGGGGCGTGAGCTGGAACTGTTGCAGATCGACCGCGACAACGCCCGCGACGCGGCCCATGCCTGGAGCCTCGAACGTGCCAGTCGCGAAGCCGAACAGCGCCGCCTCGAGGCCCAGGCCGCTCGCCTGGAGGCCGAGCTGCGTGAACAGCAGGAAAGCCACCAGCAGCGCCTGGAAGACCTGCAGGAAGCCCGCGACACCTTGCGTGCGCAGTTCGCCGAAATGGCCACGAAGATCTTCGACGAGCGCGAGCAGCGCTTCGCCCAGACCAGCCAGCAGCACCTCGGCCAGTTGCTCGACCCGCTCAAGGAGCGTATCCAGGCGTTCGAGAAGCGTGTCGAGGAAAGCTACCAGCAGGAGGCACGCGAGCGATTTTCCCTGGGCAAGGAACTGGAGCGCCTGCAGCAGCTCAACCTGCGCCTGTCCGACGAGGCGACCAACCTCACCCAGGCGCTCAAGGGTCAGAAGACCCAAGGCAACTGGGGCGAGCTGATCCTCGAGCGGGTGCTCGAGCACGCCGGACTGGAGAAGGGGCGCGAGTACCAGACCCAGGTCAGCCTCAAGAGCGCCGACGGCGAGCGTTTCCAGCCTGACGTGCTGATCATGCTGCCCGGTGACAAGCAGGTGGTGGTCGACGCCAAGGTCAGCCTCACGGCCTATCAGCAGTTCGTCGGCAGCAACGACGAAACTGCGCTCAAGCAGCACGTGCAATCGTTGCGCAACCATGTCAAAGGCCTGTCGAGCAAGGACTACAACCGGCTGGACGGGCTTCACAGCCTCGATTTCGTGCTGTTGTTCGTGCCCATCGAGGCGGCGTTCTCGGCGGCCCTGCAGGCCGAGCCGAACCTGTTCCAGGAGGCCTTCGACCGACAGATCGTGATCGTCAGCCCGACCACCCTGCTGGCCACCCTGAGGGTCATCGACAGCCTGTGGAAACAGGAGCGCCAGAGCCAGAATGCCCGCGAGATCGCCGAGCGGGCCGGCTGGCTGTACGACAAGTTCGTGCTGTTCATCCAGGACCTGGACGAGCTGGGCGCCCGCCTGCAGCAGGTGGACAAGGCCTATGCCGCCGCACGCAACAAGCTCTGCGAAGGACGCGGCAACCTGGTCAGTCGCAGCGAGCAACTCAAGCTGCTCGGCGCCCGGGCCAGCAAGAGCCTGCCGGGCGAGCTGCTCGAACGCGCTCTGGCGGACGAGGCGGTTACTGCACCAGGCTCAGATGCCGATTGAGCAGGGCGCGCAGGGCTGCCGGCTTGACCGGCTTGGCCAGGTAGTCCAGGCCGGCGGCGTGGACCATGGCGATGGTTTCGTTGCGCCCGTCGGCGCTGATCACCACGCCCGGCACCGGCTCGCCCAGGCGCGCGCGTAGCCAGCCCATCAAGCCGGTGCCGGTCTCGCCATCGTCCAGGTGGTAGTCCACCAGCGCCAGGTGCGGGCGCAGCCCCTTGTCCAGCAGCGTCTCGCATTCGGCTTGGTTGCGCGCGGTCCACACCTGGCAGCCCCAGCGGCTGAGCAGGCTGTTCATGCCGATAAGGATGCTGTCCTCGTTGTCGATGCACAGCACCTGCAGCCCGGCCAAAGGCTGCCCGGCCTGTTCCACCGGTGCCGGTGCCGCCGGTGCCGGGCTGTGGGCAATGGGCACGCTGACGCGGAACACGCTGCCCTTGCCTGGCCATGAGCGCACCTCCAGTGGATGCCCGAGCACCCGGCACAGGCCGTCGGCGATCGCCAGGCCCAGGCCCAGGCCTTTCTCGGCGCGGGTCTGGTGGCTGTCCAGGCGCTTGAACTCCTGGAAGATCACCTGCAGCTTGTCGTCGGCAATCCCCGGGCCGCGGTCCCACACTTCCAGCCACAGGCGTTCGCCCTGGCGGCGTACGCCGAGCAGCAGCGGGCTCTTGCCGTAGCGCAGGGCATTGGTGAGGAAGTTCTGCAGCACCCGGCGCAGCAGCTTCATGTCGCTGTCGACGCGCAGGCGGCTGCCGCGCAGGCGGAACTCCAGGCCCTTCTCGGCAGCCAGCACCTTGAACTCGGCGCCGAGGGTGTCGAACAGTTCGTTGAGGGCGAACGGCTTGATATCGGGGGTGACCCTGCCGTTCTCCAGGCGCGAGATGTCCAGCAGGTCGCTGATCAGTTCTTCGGCCGAGCGCAGCGAGCTGTCCATGTGCTGGACCAGTTGGCGGGCCTCGTCGTTCATGCCTTCAGCCTGCTGCGACAGGGCGGCGGAGAACAGCCGCGCGGCGTTCAGTGGCTGCATCAGGTCATGGCTGACGGCGGCGAGGAAGCGAGTCTTGGACTTGCTCACCGCTTCGGCGCGGCTCTTGGCCTCGGTCAGCGCCTGGTTGAGCTGCGACAGCTCGTGGGTACGCTCGGCTACCCGCTGCTCCAGCCCTTCGTTGGCGTCGCGCAGGGCTTGTTCGGCCTCGCGGAACGGGGTGATGTCGGTGAAGCTCATGACGAAACCGCCACCGGGCATCGGGTTGCCGATCAGTTCGATCACCCGGCCATTGGGGAACAACCGTTCGGAGGAGTGGGCCCGGCCTTGGCGCATCCAGTGCAGGCGCCGTGCCACATGCACCTGGGCCTCGCCCGGGCCGCACAGGCCGCGCTCGGCGTTGTAGCGGATGATGTCGGCGATCGGCCGGCCGACGCTGATCAGCCCGTCGGGGTAGTTGAACAGCTCCAGGTAGCGGCGGTTCCAGGCCACCAGGTGCAGGTTCTGGTCGACCACGCTGATGCCCTGGTTGATGTTCTCGATGGCGCCTTGCAGCAAGGCGCGGTTGAACTGCAGCACCTCGCTGGCCTCGTCGGCGATGCGCACCACGTCCTCGAGCTGCATCTCGCGGCCTTCGATGGCGGCCTTGACCACGGCACGGGTCGAGGAGGTGCCTAGTACGCCGGCCAGCAGGCGCTCGGTGTGTTCGATCCAGTCGCCGTCGGCGTTCTGGTTGGGGTTGAAGCCCTTGCCCTGGCGGTAGGCGAAGCGGATGAAACTCTGCCGCGCACGCTCCTCGCCGACGAATCGCGCGGCGAGCTTGAGCAGGTCGTCGATCTGCACCGCCAGCAACGGCTTGCTGGAGGGGCGGGCGCTGGTCTGCTGGCCGATGAAGCGACCGGCCTGCCAGTGTTCGGAAACCCGTGTCCGCGAGAGGATCGAGACCCAGGCGAACAGGGTGAAGTTGCCCGCCAGCGACAGCACCACCCCCTGGGTGAGCGGGGTGATCGGCAGGTTCAGCGGGTTGCCGTGCAGCCAGGCCAGGCCGGGGAACAATGACAGCGACCAGCCCAGGCTGTGGGCGGTGATCGGCAGCACCAGGGTGTAGAACCACAGGAAGATCCCGGCGGCGAGGCCGGCGAACACGCCGCGGCGGTTGGCCTGCTTCCAGTACAGCGCGCCGAGCATTGCCGGGGTCAGCTGGGTGACCGCGGCAAAGGCGATCTGGCCGATGGTCGCCAGGCTGGCGGTGGATCCGAGCAGGCGGTAACTGACATAGGCCAGCAGGAGGATGACCACGATGGTCACCCGGCGTACCGACAGCATCCAGTGGCGGAACGCCTCGAACGGCCGCTCGGCGTTGTTGCGCCGCAGCAGCCAGGGCAGCAGCATGTCGTTGGAGACCATGGTCGACAGCGCCACGGCCTCGACGATGACCATGCCGGTGGCCGCCGAGGCGCCGCCGATGAAGGCCAGCAGGGCCAGGCTCGGGTGCGCCTCGGCCAGCGGCAGGCTGATGACGAAGGAGTCGGAAATCACCGTGCCTGGCAGCAGCATCTGCCCGGCCAGGGCGATCGGCACCACGAACAGCGCGGCCAGCGCCAGGTACAGTGGGAACACCCAGCGCGCCAGGCGCATGTCCTGGGGCTCGATGTTCTCCACCACGGTGACGTGGAACTGCCGTGGCAGGCAGATGATCGCCATCATCGCCACGGCGGTCTGCACCACCATCGACGGCCAGTTGACGGTCTCCTGCCAGTAGCTGTCCAGTTGCACCGACTGGCGAGCCTGGGTGAACAGGTCGTCGAAGCCGTCATACAGGTTGAATACCACGAAGGCGCCGACGGCGAGGAACGCCAGCAGCTTGACCAGCGACTCGAAGGCAATCGCCAGGACCATGCCGCGGTGGTGCTCGGTGACGTCCAGGCTGCGAGTGCCGAAGACGATGGCGAACAGTGCCAGCACCAGCGAGATCACCAGCGCGGTGTCCTGTACCCGGCTGCCGGTGGCGTCGGCGCTGGCGCCGATCAGCAGGTTGACGCCGAGCACGATGCCCTTGAGCTGCAGGGCGATGTAAGGCAGCACGCCGACCAGGCAGATCAGCGCCACCACCACGGCGAGGGACTGCGACTTGCCGTAGCGGGCGGCGATGAAGTCGGCGATGGAGGTGATGTTCTGCTGCTTGCTGATCAGCACCATCTTCTGCACCACCCAGGGCGCGAAGATCAGCAGCAGCATCGGCCCGAGGTAGATGGGCAGGAACGCCCACAATTGTTCGGCGGCCTGGCCGACCGCGCCGAAGAAGGTCCAGCTGGTGCAGTACACTGCCAGCGACAGGCTGTACACCCATGCACGCAGACGCGGCGGCAACGGCGTGCTGCGGCGGTCGCCGTAGAAGGCGATGGCGAACATGATGGCCATATAGGCCAGGGCGACCACGGCGATCAGCCCGCTGGACAACGACATGCAAACTCCGGAGCAAGAAAAGTAACGCGGTCACGATCAGTCAGTCTGGCACGCGAGGCCCGCTTCGTCAGCGCCGACCATGGTCGCAGTGGCAGGACGTCGCAGGGGCCGCGCGCCTTGGCGCGAGCATGGCGTTGGCGTGGGGGCGGGCTGGACCGGTACTGCCTATGACTGCCGCGCCCCGCGGGTACCCAACCCATAGAACACTGCCGCCAGTATCACCGACCCGATCAACAGATAGAACACCGCCACCGGCACAATGTGCTCCAGCGCCAGGCCCACCAGGATCGGCCCCAGCCCCGCGCCGAGGTTGGAAAGGTTCTGCGCCCCGTAATAGACCCCGCGCAGATGCTCCGGCGCAATCAGGTCGATGAACATGAATTCTGCTGGAATCACGATGATCTCACCCAGGGTGAACACCAGCATGGCCAGGCACCAGGCCGGTGCCGACGCGGCCATCGAGAACCCCAGCAGTCCGGCGATGAACAGGAGCATGCCGGCCATCAGCCAGGGCATCAGCTGCTGGCGGTCGATACGCCGGCCGATCAGGTACTGCAGGCCGATCACCGTCAGGGCGTTGCTGGTCACCAGGTAGCTGGCCAGGCGCGCTACCTCGGCGGGATCCTGCAGGGTCACCACCAGGTATTGCGACAGGTACGCGGTGAATTGCCCGAACACCACGGCGCTGAGTGCCCCGCCCAGGGTGAAGCAGACCAGCCGCCGGTCGCGCAACAGGCTCAGGACGACCTGGGCGAAGCCCACCGCCGGCCCGCCTTCGCGCTGACTCCTCAGGTCGCGTTCGCCCAGGCGGTAGTAGACCAGGCCGAGGCCGAGGCCGATCAGCGCCGAGACCAGGAACGGCAGGTGGTCGTCGGTTTCGATCAGCAGCACGCCGAGCATCGGTCCGACGGCCCAGGCAATGTTGTTGAAGGTGTACTTGATGGCGAACACTTCGCCGCGCCGGTCTTCGGGCAGCAAGGCGCAGAACCCAGCCTTGGCGGCGATGTCGACCACGGTCTGGGCCAGGTAGGCCAGCACCAGGAACGCGAAGAACGGCACGGCCGAGGTACTGGCGACGATGCCGACGAAGGCCAGGGCGAATATCACCGAGCTGGCGACGATCAGCGTATGGCTGCGCAAGGTGTCGACCAGGTGCCCGCCATAGAGGCTGAGCAGCGAAGCCAGGAACATGGCGCCACCGACCAGCAGGCCGGTTTCGCCGATCGACAGGGCCATGTGCGTGGACAGGTACACCACCAGGTAGGGCAGGGTGATCGCCCGGGCCGTGGTCAGGGTGAAGGTGGTGAACAACAGCAGGCGTACCGCGGCGGGGTAGCCTTTCAGGGCGCGGAGCATCGACGGTTCCTTGTCGTTGTTTGCGCTGAAGCATATGCCAGGCGCTGGGCTTGGCGCTATATCTTTAAAATCGATAACAGATAGAGAAATTACCCGTTATATAGATATTCTTTGCGGACATAAGATATCTCTACCTTACACAAGGCCAGGAGACTTCCTCATGCCATGCACCCAGACCCGTACGCCATCCTGGCGTCCGCTCAGCCAGTTGGCCCATCCCCGTGAAGTGATTCGCCAGTTCACCCCCAACTGGTTCGCCGCGACCATGGGCACCGGGGTGCTGGCCCTGGCCTTTCATCAGGTCCAGGTGCCTGGGCTGGATGTCGTGGCCGAAGGCCTGTGGTGGCTGACGATTGGCCTGTTCACCCTGTTCAGCGTCCTTTATGGCGCGCGTTGGCTGATGTTCTTCGACGAAGCACGGCGGATCTTCGCCCATTCCACGGTTTCGATGTTCTTCGGCACCATCCCCATGGGCCTGGCTACCATCCTCAACGGCGCCCTGGTGTTCGGCCTGGCGCGCTGGGGCGAAGCGGTGGTGCCCTGGGTCGAGACACTTTGGTGGCTGGACGTGGGCCTGGCGTTGCTGTGTGGCGTGGCTATCCCGTACCTGATGTTCACTCGCCAGGAGCACAGCATCGACCAGATGACCGCTGTCTGGCTGCTGCCGGTGGTGGCGGCCGAAGTCGCCGCCGCCAGTGGCGGCCTGCTGGCGCCGCACTTGGTGGACGCGCACCGGCAGTTCCAGGTGCTGGTCACCAGCTACGTGATGTGGGCGGTGTCGCTGCCGGTGGCGTTCAGCATCCTCACCATCCTCATGCTGCGCATGGCCTTGCACAAGTTGCCTCCGGCCAATATGGCGGCCTCCAGCTGGCTGGCGCTGGGGCCGATCGGTACCGGGGCGCTGGGCATGCTGGTGCTGGGTGGCGATGCACCGGCAGTGTTCGCCGCCAATGGCTTGGGCGGGCTGGGCGAGGTAGCCAAGGGGCTGGGGCTGGTGGCCGGGATTGTGCTGTGGGGGGCGGGGTTGTGGTGGTTGCTGACAGCCGTACTGATCACCCTGCGCTACATGCGCCAGGGCATGCCGTTCAACCTGGGCTGGTGGGGCTTCACGTTCCCGCTGGGAGTGTACTGCCTGGCGACCCTGAAGCTGGCATCCTGGCTGGAACTCGGTTTCTTCAGTGTGTTCGGCCAGGTGCTGGTGGTGGCGTTGGCGCTGCTCTGGGCACTGGTGGCCAGCCGTACCCTGCGCGGCGCCTGGCGCGGCGAGCTGTTCGTCTCGCCTTGCATTGCCCAGCGCTGATGATTGCCTGACATCTCTGGGGCATGGGATCGTGGGAGCGGGGCTTGTGAGGGCAAGCCCACTCCCTCGTAGGTCATTTCCCGTAAGGCTTGCTTCCGCGGTCTGCTCCCGCGTCCTATAAAGGTTGTGCCC
Source organism: Pantoea sp. Cy-639 (assembly GCF_011752525.1). Lineage (GTDB taxonomy): Bacteria > Pseudomonadota > Gammaproteobacteria > Pseudomonadales > Pseudomonadaceae > Aquipseudomonas. Next base: position 55,632 of record NZ_VWXI01000004.1, read on the forward strand.
GCGAGCATTCCCGTGCAGATTTGTGGCCTTGCGCGCTGTACGTGCCTCCAATGACAAAGCCCAATCAGGTACAAGGACGATGAGTCACCCCTCGCAATTCACCCTGCTCGGCAAGCGGCGCTTCTTGCCGTTCTTCATCACCCAGTCGCTGGGCGCCTTCAACGACAACCTGTTCAAGCAGTCGTTGATCCTGGCGATCCTCTACAAGTTGAGCCTGGAGGGCGACCGCTCGATCTGGGTCAATCTTTGCGCCTTGCTGTTCATCCTGCCGTTCTTCCTGTTCTCGGCGCTGGCCGGGCAGTTCGGCGAGAAGTTCGCCAAGGATCGATTGATCCGCGTCATCAAGCTGGCCGAGATTGCCATCATGGCCATCGGCGCCACTGGTTTCGTTACCCACCACCTCGAACTGATGCTGCTGGCGCTGTTCGCCATGGGTACTCACTCGGCGCTGTTCGGTCCGGTGAAGTACTCGATCCTGCCCCAGGCCCTGCGCGAGGAAGAGTTGGTCGGCGGCAACGGCTTGGTGGAAATGGGCACCTTCCTGGCGATTCTCGCCGGCACCATCGGCGCCGGGGTGCTGATGTCGTCGTCCAGCTATGCCACGCTGGCCGCGGCTGGGGTGGTCGGCACCGCGCTGCTCGGCTATTTCGCCAGCCGTTGGATCCCGCGGGCCGCCGCGGCCGCGCCGGACATGAAGCTGGACTGGAACATCTTCAAGCAATCCTGGGCGACCTTGCGCCTGGGGCTGGGGCAGACGCCCGCGGTGTCGCGCTCGATCGTCGGCAACTCGTGGTTCTGGTTCGTCGGCGCCATCTACCTCACGCAGATCCCGGCCTACGCCAAGGACTGGCTGCACGGCGACGAAACCGTGGTGACCCTGGTGCTGACCCTGTTCTCGGTTGGTATCGCCGTGGGTTCGCTGCTCTGCGAGCGTCTCAGTGGGCGCAAGGTGGAGATCGGCCTGGTGCCGTTCGGCTCGTTCGGCCTGACCCTGTTCGGCCTGCTCTGGTGGTGGCATTCGGGTGACGTACCGGCTGGCGTAGCCCCGCATGACTGGCTGGCCCTGCTGGGCATGAGCCAGGCCTGGTGGATCATGGCCTCGATCATCGGCCTCGGGGTGTTCGGCGGCTTCTACATCGTGCCGCTGTATGCCCTGATCCAGGCACGCACCGCCGAGGGCGAGCGGGCTCGGGTGATCGCTGCCAACAACATCCTCAATGCGCTGTTCATGGTGGTGTCGGCGCTGATCACCATCGTCCTGCTGAGCGTGGTCAAGCTGAGCATCCCAGAGCTGTTCCTGGTGGTGTCGTTGCTCAATATCGCGGTCAACGCCTACATCTTCCGGATCGTTCCGGAGTTCACCATGCGCTTCCTGATCTGGCTGCTCAGCCACTCGATGTATCGGGTCGAGCACCGCGAGCTGCAGCGTATCCCTGACGAAGGCGCGGCGCTGCTGGTGTGCAACCATGTGTCGTTCGTCGATGCGCTGCTGCTCGGTGGCGCCATCCGCCGGCCGATCCGCTTCGTCATGTATTACAAGATCTACAACCTGCCGGTACTCAACTTCGTGTTCCGCACCGCCGGGGCCATTCCCATCGCTGGGCGTGGCGAGGACGAGGCCACCTACGAGCGAGCCTTCGCGCGCATTGCCCAGTACCTGGCCGATGGCGAGCTGGTGTGCATCTTCCCCGAGGGCAAGCTGAGTTCGGATGGCGAGATCGATGTGTTCAAGGGGGGCGTCAGCCGCATCCTGGAGGAAACGCCGGTGCCGGTGATTCCGCTGGCGTTGCAGGGGTTGTGGGGCAGCTTCTTCAGTCGCGATCCGAACAAGGGCTTTTTCAAGCGCCTGTGGTCGCGGGTGACCATCGTGGCTGGCACCGCCATCCCGGCGGAGGCGGCGCAGCCTGAAGCGCTGCGCGAACAGGTAAGCCTGCTGCGCGGCGCGATGCGTTGAGACGGTAGGGGGTGAAGGTCAGCTGGCGCTGACCTTCAGGCCGACCAGGCCGCAGATGATCAGCGCAACGCTGACCAGGCGCACCAAGGCCATCGATTCGCCGAACAGGATGATCCCGGCGATTACCGTGCCGACCGCGCCGACCCCGGTCCAGATGGCATAGGCGGTACCCAGCGGCAGTTCTTTCATGGCCAGGCCCAGCAGGCCGAGGCTGATGACCATGGCGCCGACGGTGAGCACGGTAGGCAAAGGGCGGGTGAAGCCGTCGGTGTACTTGAGGCCGATAGCCCAGCCGACCTCGAACAGGCCGGCGAAGAACAGGATGATCCAGGACATGGTGAGTCTCCATCGTATGAATGATGGGGCCGTCCCCGGAGTGGTCACGCGCTGCGTCGTGAGGTCGTCCTCACAGTGCGCACTATAGTGCACATTTTTCAGCGGGCCGGCAAGTGCTGCCCTCTGTGGGCGCCGGGAAGGCTGGCGCCTGTGCAGGTCATGGCGCTGGCGTGTGTTGTTCGGCGCCGGCGGGTTCTTCCATACGCCTGAACCAGGTCGACAGCAGTGCCCCCGAGATGTTGTGCCACACGCTGAACAACGCACTGGGCACCGCCGCCAGTGGCGAGAAATGCGCCGCCGCCAGGGCCGCGCCGAGCCCCGAGTTCTGCATGCCGACCTCCAGCGCCAGCGACTTGCGCTGGGCCAGCGGCAATTTGCACAGCTTGCCGGTCAGGTAACCGAGCAGGAAGCCGAAACTGTTGTGCAGGATCACCACCGCCATGATCAGCAGGCCTGACTCGGCGATCTTCGCCTGGCTGGCCGCGACCACCGCGCAGACGATCATCACGATGCTCACCACCGACACCAGCGGCAGTACCTGCACCGCCAGCTGTACCCGTGCACCGAGCAGACGCTGGGCCAGCACGCCGAGCACGATCGGCAGCATCACCAGTTGCAGGATCGACCAGAACATGTCCAAGAACGAGACCGGCAGCCAGGCCGAGGCCAGGAACCAGATCAACGTCGGGGTCAGCAGCGGGGCGAGCAAGGTGGTCACCGCGGCGATTGCCACCGCCAGCGCCAGGTCTCCGCGAGACAGCCAGACCATCACGTTGGACGCCGTGCCGCTCGGGCAGCAGCCGACCAGGATCACACCGACGGCGATCTCGGGCGGCAGTTGGAACAGTTGGCACAGCAGCCATGCCATGCCCGGCATGATCACGAAGTGCGCCACTACCCCCAGCGCCACCCGCCAGGGTTGACGAGCGAGAGCGGCGAAATCGTCGAGCTTGAGGGTCAGGCCCATGCCGAACATCACCAGCCCCAGCAGCGGCACGATGGCCACTTTCAGGGCGATGAACCATTGCGGCATGAGAAAGGCCAGGCAGGCGAACAGCAGTACCCACAGGGCGAAGGTATTGCCGACGAAGCGGCTGAGGGCGGCGAGGGCGCGCATGGGGGCAGGTCCTTGTTCTATTTATGGTGACCCGTAGGCGCCAGCGTCAGACGTCGCAGCGTCTGGGGAGGGCCAGTATTCGCCGGCAAGGCCGGCGCCTACAGTGAGCGCGGCTGCGATCAGACGCCTTGCGGGATCTCTTCGCCACCCAGCGCTTCGAACAGCACCGGCAGGAACTCGGTGAAGGTCATCATCATCAGCATGAAGCTGGCGTCGAACTGTTGCTGTGCTTCGTCGCCACCGTCCTGTTCGGCCTGCTCCTGCAGCAGCTCCTCGAACTTCAGGCGTTTGATCACCATCTTGTCGTCGAGCACGAACGACAGCTTGTCCTGCCAGGCCATGGCCAGCTGGGTGACCACCTTGCCGGTGCTCAGGTGCAACTGGATCTCCTCGCTGGTCAGGTCCTGGCGTTTGCAGCGCACGATGCCACCATCTTCGGCGGTATCGCGCAGCTCGCATTCGTCGAGCACGTAGAACCCTTCGGCGGCCTGCTGCGACTTGACCCAGTCGGTCATGGTCGCGCTGGGCGCGATCTTCACGGTGGCCGGACGGACCGGCAGCGAGCCGATCACTTCGCGCAGGGTCGACAGCAGGTCTTCGGCGCGCTTGGCGCTGGCCGAGTTGACCAGGATCATGCCCAGGCGCGGGGCGATGGCGGCGAAGATCATCGAGCGGCGGATGAACGCGCGCGGCAGGAAGGCCTGGATGATCTCGTCCTTGATCTGGTCGCGTTCCTTCTTGTAGACCTTGCGCATCTGCTCGGTCTCGATCTCTTCGACCTTCTCCTTGACCGCGTCGTTGACCACGCTGCTGGGCAGGATGCGTTCTTCTTTACGCGCGGCGATCAGCATGAACTCGCCACTGACGTGGACCAGCGGGGCGTCTTCGCCCTTGCCGAACGGCGCGACGAAACCGTAGGTGGTCAGTTCCTGGCTGGCGCAGGGGCGGGCCGGCTTGCTGGCCAGGGCGGCTTCCAGCGCTTCTGCCTCGAACGGTACTTCCTGGGTCAGGCGATAGGACAGCAGGTTCTTGAACCACATGAGGGGGAATCTCTCCTTAATACATAAGGCGGGCATTATTCTCCGAGCAGTGCTTCCAGGCCAACCCTGTCAGAGGGCCAGCAGTGGCATAAAGGAAGAAGGAACGCCCGGCGCTGCTAGGTCTTTGAAAGGCCTGAGAATTTTTTTTAAAAAAGTTGAAAAAAGTGCTTGCCAGGGTGGCAGCCCCTCCGTAGAATGCGCGCCACACCGAGACGAAGGGTGATTAGCTCAGCCGGGAGAGCATCTGCCTTACAAGCAGAGGGTCGGCGGTTCGATCCCGTCATCACCCACCACTCGATGTATAGCGCAGCGGTAGTTCAGTCGGTTAGAATACCGGCCTGTCACGCCGGGGGTCGCGGGTTCGAGTCCCGTCCGCTGCGCCATATTCAAGCTTCCAGGGCCCACTGAACACCCGGAAGCCACAGAGAAAGCGACCTTAGGGTCGCTTTTTTTGTTTCTGCCCCTCATGCAGGGCAATCCTGCGGGGAGCCCCTGCAGGATTGCCAGTCAGGCCTGCCGTTCTTCCCCGCGCAGCGTCAGGATCTCGTATCCCGTCTCGGTCACGGCTACCGTATGTTCCCATTGCGCTGACAGGGAATGGTCGCGGGTGATCACCGTCCAGCCATCCTTCAGGCCGCGAGTGCCCCGTCCGCCCTGGTTGATCATCGGCTCGATGGTGAACACCATGCCTGGTTGCAGCTTCAGGCCCATCCCGCGTTGACCGTAGTGCAGCACCTCCGGTGCCTCGTGCATCTGTGTGCCGATGCCATGCCCGCAGTACTCGCGGACCACGCTGTAGCCTGCTGCTTCGGCATGGGTCTGGATGGCATGGCCGATATCGCCCAGGGTCGCCCCGGGTCGTACCTGCTCGATGCCTTTCCATAGGGCGGCATACGTGGTCTCGACCAGTCTGCGGGCCTCTTCGGTGATCTGACCGATGCAGTACATCTTCGATGAATCGGCGATGTAACCACCTTGTTCGAGGGTGATGTCCACATTGACGATGGAGCCTTCCTTCAGTATCTCGTCGGCCTTGGGCATGCCGTGGCATACCACGTGGTCCACCGAAGTGTTCAAGGCGAAGGGGAAGCCATACTGGCCCTTGCTTGCCGGACGCGCCTTGAGCGTCTCGACGATGAACGCTTCGGCGCGGTCATTGATCTGCAGGGTGGTCACGCCGGGGCGGATGAAACCGTCGAGGTCGGCGAACACCCGTGCCAGCAACTGGCCGGCGCGGCGCATCAGTTCCAGTTGCGCGGCGTCCTTGAGTATCACCTTGCTCATTGCAGCAGTTCCTTGAGGTTGGCCTGTTCCTGGCGCAGCAATTGACGCAGCAACTCCTGATAGGTGGCCTGAGGGTGCAGTTCGGCGAGCATGCCGATGCGGATCCAGTGTTCGGCCTGGGCGTTGATCGAGCGCGACAGCGCGGTACTGGCCACGCGCAGGTCTTCGTGGAGGTCATCGGAGATCTTGACGATACCCATGGTGTAATAATCCATATATGAAACGTACTCGAATCATATGCTCTTGTGCCTGCGCGAGCCAGCCTTGGGTGAATGGTTTCCTGGCTAGGGTGCAGGCACATGCCGATATCCAGGCCATCGGGCAGCTGCACGATGGCCTGGATATCGACGAAAAATCACCCGGCAGCCCCCACAAAAACAGTCAATACTGGCCACTGGCTGCAAGCCTGTAGATGAACATCCTTTAACCCAGGAACTTCCAGCCCACAACCCGCTCTTATGCCGGTAGCCATTGGTCACAGCTGCCTGTTAAGCTCGCGGCTTTACCCTGATTGCCCTTATGGCGCATGAACAAGGAAATAGCATGAAACAGCATCGTTTGGCGGCTGCGGTTGCCCTGGTAGGCCTGGTCCTGGCGGGCTGCGACGCCCAGACCAGCAGCGTCGAGCTGAAGACTCCGGCACAGAAAGCCTCCTACGGTATCGGCCTGAACATGGGCAAGAGCCTGGCTCAGGAAGGCATGGACGACCTGGACTCCAAAGCCGTCGCCCAAGGTATCGAAGACGCTGTCGGCAAGAAAGAACAGCGCCTCAAGGACGAAGAACTGGTAGAGGCCTTCAGTGCCCTGCAGAAACGTGCCGAAGAGCGCCTGGCCAAGGCCAGCGAGGAAGCGGCCAGCGCCGGCAAGAAATTCCTCGAGGAAAACGGCAAGAAGCCTGGCGTGGTCACCACCGCTTCCGGCCTGCAGTATGAAGTCGTGAAGAAGGCCGACGGCCCGCAGCCCAAGCCGACCGACGTGGTCACCGTTCACTACGAAGGCAAGCTGATCGATGGCAAGGTCTTCGACAGCTCCGTCGAGCGCGGCGCACCGATCGACCTGCCGGTCAGCGGCGTGATTCCGGGCTGGGTCGAAGGCCTGCAACTGATGCACGTTGGCGAGAAGTACAAACTGTACATCCCTGCCGAACTGGCCTATGGCGCCCAGAGCCCGAGCCCGCTGATCCCGGCCAACTCGGTTCTGGTGTTCGATCTGGAACTGCTGGGCATCAAGGACATGAACCAGGCGGACGCACCGGCCGACGCAGCACCGGCCAAGTAAGTCTCCTGCGTTCAACGCGACGCCCCGTTTCGACGGGGCGTCGTCGTTTCTGTCGTCCGCTTCACTGAACGGCGACAGTCTTTCAGTGTCGCAAGTCAGGCCCGGGGGTAAACTCGGGTGCGGCTGTCGCAAAACGTTTGCGCGGTTGAAACGACTGTGTAAAAAATGCCCGATCCGTACCCGGCCCTTGCCTGGCGGGCACCACGCGGCCTCAAGGTCGCCCTGTTCACAAGGTTATCCACAATAAATGTGGATAACCTTCCCGGCTCCTCTGGAGGTCTCATGAGCGCACCCTGGAACTTCACCCGCTTCCTGCCGCTGGCCGAGCGTCTGCTCAGTCGCGGTCGCCTGCCGGCGCTGCTGTTCGCCGTGGCCCGCAAGGGGCCAAAACTGGGCCAGTTGCGGGAAGATGTCCGGCTGATGCAGGCCCTGTGCCTGGCCTGGTGGCGGGGCGAGTATCGCGCTGTGAGTCCCAAGGCCCTGGTGACCATCGTTGCGGGCTTGTTGTACTTCGTCAGCCCGCTGGATGCGATCCCCGACTGGTTGCTGGGCGTCGGCCTGCTCGATGACATCGCTGTGCTGGGCTGGGTGCTCAAGACCGTGGCCGATGAACTGGCCCGCTTCAGAACCTGGCGTGAAAACCAGGCGCCGGAAAGGCTGCGGGTCGTCGAGCGTCTGCCGGCCACTGCCGAAGCCCTGCGCCTGGAGCGCAGCGAACACTGATTCTCGCGCTACCCGCACAGACCCCCGAGGTTGGTAATATAATTGGCATAAGCGTTATGCCTACGGATTACATGCCGTAATCCAATGTTAAGGGGGTTGTAATGGGGATTCAGGTCATCAGCCGGGACGGTCAGCCCGAGTACGCAGTAGTTCCCTGGGAGCAGTATCAGGCGCTGCTCGCCGCCGCAGGCCAGGCCCCGGTACCTGCGCCAGTTGCCAGCAGCCATGAAGACAACGACACAAGCGCCAGCTTGTCCTCTCTGGACCAGCTGGCGTCGTTGCGTCAGGCCAAGGGCCTGGCGCCCGAACAGTTGGCGCGCAGTGTCGGCATCAGCCCGGTCTACCTGGCCATGATCGAGTCCGGCGAACGGCGCCCGGATGCGGCGATCCTGCGCAGCCTGGCCTGGCACCTGGGTATTGCCGGTTGGAGCGAGCCGTCATGAGCCAGGTCAGGATCAGCCGTCAGCACTGGGAGAGCCTGCTGATCGAGCTCGACCTGGCCCGCCGGCAACGCCACCTGCTGACCTACCGTGCGCTGCTCGAGCGCCTGCAACTGCCCAGCCCGGCGATGCAGACCCTGACTGCTGCCCTGGAGTATCTGGCGGTGATCGATGCCCGTGCCGAGCAGCCGTTGCGCAGTTCGTTGGTGATCAGCCAGGGCGCCAGCCGCCTGCCACGTACCGGGTTCTTCGAGTGCGTCGAGCGGCTGGGGCGTTTCTCCGGGCCGGCGGACGGGCTGGAGGCGGCATCCTGGCATGCCTCGGAAGTGGTGCGGGTGTTCGAGTACCGTTATCCCGAACAGGCCTGAGCGCTACTGCGGCGCAAGGTTCGCCAGCCAGGCGGATGCCTGCCGCTAGTGCGTCGGTGTTCAGGCCTCGATCAGGCTGAGGCTCGAACCGCGGTTTTCCTTGGCCTGGCGCTTGGCCTGGGAGGCCAGTTCGGCCAATTGTCCCGCATCCAGCCGAGCGCCGCTCTGCGGCGTCAGCCACACCACGCCGATGGACAATGACAGCAAGGCGAACGTCTCGCGTTGACCCTGACGGTCATGGGCGAGGAAGCATCCAGCTTCGAGGTGTTCGCTACGGTAGAAGCGCCGGCATTGTCGAGCGAACGCTTCCACCAGCAACTGCAGGCGCTCGCGCCAGCCGGCCGTGCCCAGTACCAGCATGAAGTCATCCCCGCCGATATGTCCGACGAAATCGCGGCTCGGGTCCACGCAGTCGTTCAGGCATTGTGCCAGGCATAGCAGGACCTCATCGCCACGGGCATAGCCATAGATGTCGTTGAAGGGCTTGAAACTGTCGATGTCCACATAGCACACCGCGGCCTCGCGGCGTTGCTGCAGCAGGCGTGCCAGACACTGCTGGATCGGTACGTTGCCCGGCAGCAAGGTCAGCGGGTTGGCGTGCCGGGCCTGCTGGATCTTCTGCTCGGTGATCAGCTTGAGCACATCGATCACCCGCCCCAGGCCCAGGTAGCGACCGCTCTGGGTAATGATGAAGTCTTCCTCGATACGCTGCCGGGCCCGGCTGGTGAGCAGGCGGCTGACTTGCTGCAACGATTGCCCGCGTTCCACGGCGAGGAAATCCTGGCTCATCAACCGGCTGATCGGCTTGCGCGCGAACAGGTCGGTACCGAACGGCTGCAGCAATGCATCGGCCAGTGAGTGCCGGTGGACGATGCCGCACGGCTTGCCGCGTTCATCCAGCACCGCGAGGGAGTTGAGGTTGGCCTGACGGCGAAAAGCCTCGAGCACCTGCTGTGTGGCGGTATCCAGGGAGACGGCCGGTTGTTCCATGAGCAGGGCATTGAGGTCACCGCTGTCTTCGCCCAGGGCCACCACGCAGGCGCTGGGCTGGGGCAGCAGGTTGGGATTGTCACCCAGCGGGAACTCCTGCGGACGGCCGAGCAGGTAGCCTTGTACCAGGTCCACGCCCATGTCTCCCAGCACTGCCAGCTCTTCGCCCAGCTCGATGCCTTCGGCGATCACCTGGGCTCGGGACGCGCGAGCGATCTGCAGGATCGAGCCGACGAATTCACGCTTGAGCGGATCCTGGTGGATACCGTCGATGAAGTGGCGGTCGATCTTCACATAGTCGGGACGTAGCTCCGACCACAGGCGCAGGCTCGAATACCCAGCCCCCAGGTCGTCCAGGGCAATGGAGAAGCCCATGTCCCGGTAGTGGTGCAGGGCGTTGAACAGCAGTTGGAAGTCTTCGGTAGGGGTCTGCTCGGTGAGCTCGATGACCACCCGGCTGGGGGGCAGGCCGACCGCTTCGAGCATCTTCAGGGTGCGCCCGGAAGGGTAGTGGGGCTCGAGCAAGGATTCGGGCGAGACGTTGAGAAACAGCTTGCCGCTCAGGTTCAGTTCGCTGAAGCGCCGGCATGCGGTTTCCCGGCACAGCACCTCGAGCTCGCTCAAGCGGCCAGCCTGGCGGGCGACGGCGAACAGGTTCAGGGGAGAGTGCAGGGGGCTGTTGGAGGGCCCGCGGCTCAAGGCTTCATAGCCCAGGATGCGACGTTCGGAGAGACAGACGATGGGCTGGAACAGACAGTGGACGCTGCGTTGAGCCAGGATGGCGCTCAATGCGCTGAGCTGTTCGTTGACGGTCATGGACTGCTTCCTGAATGAAAAAAGGCCGGACGCTTGCACGTCCGGCCCTTCTATTTCACGACAGTCCGATGACTGTTTGATGACAGGTCACATTAATTTGCCATCATTCAGTGCTTGGCCACCGAGGTGCTCAGGCTGAGGTAGTCGAGCAGGATGCGACCGGTTTCCGACAGGTAGGCGTCGTCCTCCGGCTTGCTGTCGTCCGGCTCGGCTGGCAGCGCATCTTCGTCTTCCTTCTTGAGCTCCTTGAGCGGCTCCTCGCCCTTGGCCTTGCGGCGGATATTCTCGAGCGCCAATTGCTTGGCCTCGATCTCGTCGTGGCGTGCACGGCGCTCCTGCTCGTTGAGGCTGACGGTCTTCTCGTTCATCAGCTTCTGGGTCAGGGCCAGGCGGTCGCGGATGTAGACGAACTCGGCATCCTTGTCGCTGCGCGCGTCATGCTGGGCCTTGAGCTGGGTCAGGAACGGCTTGAACGGATCGGAAGCCGGCTTGATCACGGGGCGGATGGTGTCCCACGGCATGGCTTCGGGCAGGGCGCTTTCGCCGATTTCCTTGGTGTCGATGATCGACGGGTAGGCGATGTCCGGCAGTACGCCCTGGTGCTGGGTGCTCTGTCCGGAAACCCGGTAGAACTTGGCCAGCGTGAGCTTGAGCTCGCCATGGTTGAGGGGCTGGATGGTCTGCACGGTGCCCTTGCCGAAGGTCTGGCCGCCGATGATCAGTGCGCGGTGGTAGTCCTGCATGGCGCCGGCGAAGATCTCCGAGGCCGAGGCCGAGAGGCGGTTGACCAGCAGCGCCAGCGGGCCTTTGTAGAAGGCGCCGGGGTTCTCGTCCTCGAGCACGTCGACACGGCCGTCGGCATTGCGCACCAGCACGGTCGGCCCTTTCTCGATGAACAGGCTGGTCAGCTCGGTGGCTTCCTGCAGCGAGCCACCGCCGTTGTTGCGCAGGTCGATGACCACGCCGTCGACTTTTTCCTTCTGCAGCTCGGTCAGCAGCTTCTTCACGTCGCGGGTGGTGCTCTTGTAGTCCGGGTCACCCGCGCGGTAGGCCTTGAAGTCCAGGTAGAAGGCCGGGATCTCGATGATCCCCAGCTTGTAGTCGCGGCCATCCTGCTTGAGCTTGAGCACCGACTTCTTCGCCGCCTGCTCCTCGAGCTTCACCGCTTCGCGGGTGATCGAGACGATCTTGCTGGTCTGGTCGTTCGGCGCATTGCTCGCCGGGATCACCTCGAGGCGTACCACCGAGCCTTTCGGGCCGCGGATCAGCTTGACCACTTCGTCCAGGCGCCAGCCGACCACGTCGACCATTTCCTTGTTGCCCTGGGCCACGCCGATGATCTTGTCGGCAGGGGCGACCTGCTTGGTCTTGGCTGCCGGGCCCGCCGGCACCAGGCGCACGACCTTGACCTGGTCGTTGTCGCTTTGCAGCACTGCGCCAATGCCCTCGAGGGACAGGCTCATGTTGATGTCGAAGTTCTCGGCGTTGTCCGGCGAGAGGTAGTTGGTGTGCGGATCGTAGGACTGCGCAAAGGTGTTGATGTAGGCCTGGAAGATATCTTCGGCACGGGTCTGGTCCAGGCGCGCCAACTGGTTCTTGTAGCGCTTGGTCAGGGTGTCCTGGATCTGCTTGGGATCCTTGCCGGCGATCTTCTGGCGCAGTACCTCGTCCTTGACGCGTTTGCGCCACAGCTCGTCGAGGGCAGCCTGATCCTTCATCCACGGCGCGTCCTTGCGGTCGACCAGCAGGTCTTCCTTGACGGTGAAGTCGATCTTGTCGACGCCCTTGTTCAGCTCGCCGAGGGCGTAGTCCAGACGCTGCTTCACGCGGTCCAGGTAGCGCTTGTAGATGGTGAAGCCAGGGTCGAGGTTACCGCTCTTGAGGAAGTCGTCGAACTGGGTCTTCCACTTGTCGAACTCGGCGATGTCGGCGGCGGTGAAGTAGCTGCGCGACGGGTCGAGCAGCTTGATGTAGCTGTCGTAGATGATGACCGAACGGGCGTCGTCCAGCGGCGGCTTGCTGTAGTGGTGGCGCTTGAGCAGCTCGACGATGTTGAGGCTGGCGACCACCTCGTCGCGGTCTGGTTGCAGGCTGTCCCACTTGTTGGCGGCGGCCGCATTGCCACCGAGCGTGAGGCTGCCCAGGCCGATCATGAGGGCGAGGGCGGTGCTGGGGAGGAAATGCTTCATGCTGATTCGACGTGGAGGCAATTGATCACGCATAGTAGGCCGTCTTTTCCGTTCGCCGGTTCCATGGAGCCGGACGCATACTGCAAAAAGCCTGGGACGTGCACGCCCAGGCTCAGTCATATGATTCAACTATGGAGGCACTGTGAAGGCATTGCAAGGCGTTGACGGACATGTGGCCTGGGTCGAGGCCGATCGCCCGGCCTGTGATGCGGGCCAGGTGCGCATCCGGGTGGCCGCTGCCGGGTTGAACCGTGCCGACCTGTTGCAAATGAAAGGGCTGTATCCGCCACCGCCAGGCGCCAGCCCATACATGGGCCTGGAGTGCGCCGGCGTGGTCGAGGAAGTGGGCGCCGGTGCCGACTGGCGCGTGGGCGACCGGGTATGCGCGTTGCTCGCCAGCGGCGCCATGGCCGAGGAAGTGGTGGTCGATGCCCGCCATGTGCTGCCGGTGCCCGAGGGCTTGAGCCTGCACGAGGCGGCGGCGTTGCCCGAGGTGTATGCCACGGCCTGGTTGAACATCTTCCAGCTCGCTGGCCTGAAGGCTGGCGAGAAGGTATTGGTGCATGCCGGCGCCAGCGGCGTAGGCTCGGCGGCCATCCAGTTGTGCAAGGCCTTCGGCAGCCCGGTGTGGGTGAGCGTGGGTTCCCCCGAGCGTCTGGCCTACTGCCAGGGCCTTGGCGCTGCGGGAGGCGTGGTGCGCAATGCCAACCTAGACGAACTCGAGCAGCTTGGTCCGTTCGACGTGATTCTCGATCCGGTGGGGGCCAGCTATGGGGCGTTGAACCTCAAGGCACTGGCGCGCGATGGGCGTTGGGTGATCATCGGCCTGATGGGGGGGCGCAAGGTCGAGCTGGACCTGGCGCTGGTGCTGGGCAAGCGCTTGCAGATTACCGGCTCGACACTGCGCAACCGTGACGATGACTGCAAGGCCGAGTTGCTGCGCGAACTGCAACAGCAGGTGTGGCCATTGTTCAGCGAAGGGCGGTTGTCAGCGCAACTGGTCGATACCTACCCGGTCGAGTTCGCCCAGGCGGCGTATGCCGAGCTTGAGAGCAACCAGGTGTCGGGCAAGTTGGTGATGGTGATCGACCCTTCATTGGTTTGAGACTGTCGGGGCTGCCTTGCAGCCCTTCGCGACACAAGGCCGCTCCTGCTGGGTGTGTGATTTCCTGCAGGAGCGGCCTTGTGTCGCGAAAGGGACGCAGCGCGCGCCCTGTGGCATTCAGCTCCAGTTCAGAATCGGCCAGCCATTGGTCTGGGCATGCTCGCGCAGCACCGGATCCGGGTTCACCACATTGGGCTGGTCTACCTTCGACAGCAATGGCAGGTCATTGCGCGAATCGGAGTAGAAGCTCGCTCCCTCGAGGTTCTCCTGCTCCTGGTCCAGCCACTCCAGCAAGCGGGTGATCTTGCCCTCGCGGTAAGTCAGCACGCCGTGGGTCTTGCCGGTGAACACCCCGTTGTGCGCCTCCAGCTCGATGGCCAGGTATTCGTCCACCCCCAGCCGTGCCGCGATCGGCCCGACCAGGTGGGCGCCCGAGGCCGAAATGATCAGGACCCGGTCACCACGCTTGCGGTGTTCGGCGATGCAGCGGCAGGCATCGCCGTAGATGATCGGTTCGATCACATCCTCCACCCAAGGCTCGACCAGGTGTTCCACTTCTTCCAGCGTGCGCCCGGCGATGGGTTCCAGGCTGAAGGCCATGTAGTCTTCCATCGCCAGGTGGCCCTTGCCGTAGGCTTCCATCAATTCCTGGTCACGCTTGAGGAACGTCTTGGCGTCGACCCAGCCCAGCCGGGCCATCTGCTCGCTCCACAGCGACGCGCAGTCGCCGTGGATAAGGGTTTCGTCCAGATCGAAAATTGCCAGTGCCATGCGTTGAATCTCCTTAGGCCACTTCTCGTAGCGCCGTGGGGTCGATCGACAAGGATACCCGTTGCCCGTCCGCATGCAGGTCGGCCGCGCAGCGGTTGAGCACGTCTACCACCAGTTCCACCTCGCGCACCAGCACGCGGTAGCGGATGACGTTGCCGAGCAGGCTGTGGCTGCGGATTTCGCCGTCCAGTTCGCCGTTCAGGCTCAAGGTGATGGATTCCGGGCGAATCGCCAGGCGGCTGGCCACCGGGCGTTGCAGCACCCGGCTGGCGCTGTCGGCGTCGAGCAGGTTGTAGTTGCCGATGAAACCGGCGGCGAACAGGTCCACGGGCGCGGTGTAGAGCGTTTCGGCGTCGCCGCTCTGGACGATGCGCCCCTGGTTCATCAGGACGATGCGGTCCGACATCGTCAGCGCTTCTTCCTGGTCATGGGTGACGAAGATGGTGGTCAGTCCCAGCTCGCGCTGGATCGCGCGAATCTGCTCGCGCAGGTGCTTGCGGATGCGTGCGTCCAGCGCCGACAGCGGCTCGTCGAGCAACAGCAGGCGCGGCCGGGTGACCAGCGAGCGGGCCAGGGCCACGCGCTGGCATTGTCCGCCCGACAACTGATGCGGGTAGCGGCTGGCGAAGCTGCCCAGCTCGACCAGCTCGAGCGCCTCGCGCACCCGTACCTGGCTTTCGGCGGCCTTGACCTTCTGCATGCGCAGGCCGAAGGCGACGTTCTGTTCCACGGTCATGTTGGGGAACAGCGCATAGCTCTGGAACACCATGCCGATCCCGCGCTTCTGCGGGCTCAGTGGCACGATGTCCTGGCCATCGAGCAGGATCTGCCCGCCGTCCACCGGCGTCAGGCCGGCGATGCAGCGCAGCAGGGTGGATTTGCCACAGCCCGAGGGGCCGAGCAGGGTGACGAATTCGCCGCGCTCGATCTGGCAGTCGATGTTCTCGAACACCGGGCTGCCGGCGTAGCTCTTTTGCAGTTTCTGTACGCTGACGAAGCTCATGTCAGGTCTTGTCCTTGTTCAAGCGATTGGCAACCCATGTCAGTACCAGCACGAAGGCGAAGTAGGAAATCACCAGGGCGCTGTTGAAATGACCGCTGCTGTTGCGCATGTTGTTCAGGTACACCTGCAGGGTCTCGTAGCGGGTGCCCACCAGCAGGTTGGCGAACACGAACTCGCCGAACAGGAACGAGAACGACAGCAGCAATGCCACCATCAAGCCCTTGCGCAGGTTGGGCAGCACCACTTGCAGCGCCGCCTGCCAGGGGCTGGCGCCGAGCAACTGGGCAGCGTCCATCAGGTCGCGCAGGTTGATGGCTTGCAGGTTGTTGGTGATCGCCCGGTACATGAACGGCAGGGCGATGGTGAAGTAGCAGCCGATCAGGATCCACGGCGTGCCGACCATCGCCAGTGGGCCGCTGCCGTACAGCTGCAGCAGGCCTACCGCCGAGACCACCGGCGGCACCGCGAACGGCAGCAGGATCAGCACGTTCATCAGCGCGTCGAGTTTCGGGAAGTGGTAGTGCACCACGAACAGCAGCGGCAGGATCAGCACCACCGACAGCAGCAGGGCGCCGACGCACACCAGCAGCGACTGGCCGAAGGCGGCGAGAAAACGTGGTTCGCTCCACAGCGCCAGGTACCACTTGAAGGTCAGGCCGCTGGGCAGCAGGGTCGCCGACCAGCTGGTGGCCAGCGAGTAGAGCAGGGTGCCGGCCAGCGGCAGCAGCAGGATGAGAAACAGCAGGTACACCACCAGCCGATGGTAGAGCCCGGCGGAGGTTTTTTCAGCGCGCATGGTAGCTCCTCTTGAGCAGCCATTGATGGGCCACGGTGACCACGGTCATCAATCCGACCAGGACCATGGCCAGGGCGCTGGCCAGGTTCGGGTCGAGGCTGATGTCGCCCGCCACCAGGCCGGCGATGCGGATCGGCAGCACGTTGAAGTTGCCGGTGGTCAGGGCATAGACGGTGGCGTAGGCCCCCAGGGCGTTGGCCAGCAGGATGACGAAAGTGCCGAGCAGCGCCGGCGTGAGGACCGGCAGGCCGATGTATCGCCAGAACTGCCAGTGGCTGGCGCCGAGCAGCGCGGCGGATTCGCGCCAGTCCGCGCGCAGGGCGTCGAAGGCCGGGTACAGCAGGAGCACGCCGAGCGGGATCTGGAAGTAGGTGTAGACCAGGATCAGCCCGGTCTTGGAGTAGATGCTGAAATCGCCGAGCAGGCCCATCTGCTTGAGCAGCAGGGTCAGCGCGCCATTGAACCCGAGCAGGATGATGAAGGCGAAGGCCAGCGGCACCCCGGAGAAGTTGCTGGTCATGTTGGCGAAGGCGCTGACGAAGTCGCGCAGTTTCGAGTCGACCTGACGCAGCGAGTAGGCGCCGAGGGTGGCGATGACGATGCCGAACAGGCTCGACCAGAAGCTGATCTCCAGGCTGCGCTGCAGCGCCTGCAGGTAGAACTTCGAGGCGAACACCTTGTGGAAGTTGGCCAGGCCCCAGCCACTGTCGCTCTGCAGGCTGTTGACGGCGACCCAGGCCAGCGGGGCGATCTGGAACACGACGAAGAACACGGCGAACGGCAGCAGGCAGAGCAGGGCCAGGTAGCGGCCTCGGGGGCTGTTGCGCTTGGGGGACATGGTCACTTGAGCAACTCCCGGCACAGCGGTTTGTCGTGGGTGGCGCCAAGCAACTCGCAGACGGTGCCGCACAGTTCGGTCTGCAGCGGCTTGGCCGCCGGATCGAGGCTGAACGCCTCGCCGAAGACGAACAGCGGGACTTCGCGCTCCTCGGCCAACAGTCCATTGTGCGAGCGGTCGTTGTTCATGCCGTGGTCGGCGGTGACCAGCACCTGGTAGCCCTCCTCGAGCCAGCGCGGCAGGTAGTCGGCCAGCAGGATGTCGGCGCTGCGTGCGGCGTTGCGATACTGGCTGCTGTCCAGGCCATGGCGATGGCCGGCGTCGTCGATGTTCATCGGGTGCACCAGCAGGAAGTTCGGCGCATGGCGCCGGCGCAGGTATTCGGCATCGGCCAGCAGGTGCGAGTCGGGGTAGTGGTCGGCGTAGTAGAACAGGCCGTGCTGGATCGGCAGTTTCGGCGCGTGGGTGTGGCGGTCGCGCAGTGGGTCGAACGGCGAACGGTTGTACAGCTCGCTGATCCAGTGATAGGCCGCCGCGGCGGTGCCCAGCCCGGCCTCGCGGGCGTAGTGGAACACGCTGCGCTGGTTGGACAGGCGGTTGACGTTGTTGTGCACGATGCCGCTGTCGATCGGCGGCACGCCGGTGAGGATGCACTCGTACAGCGGGCGGGACAGCGACGGCAGTTCGCATTCCAGGCGGTACAGCGCGGCGCGGTCGGCCTCGACGTAGGCGTGCAGGTGGCCCATGGCATGGTGGGCGACCTGATGGTTGAGGCCGTCGAGCAGGACCAGGATGACGTTGTGATTCATGTGTTACTCCGCAAGAAACCCGGGGAGGGCTTTGCCCTCCTTTCGCGCCACAAGGCCGATCCTGCAGGAGCGGCCTTGTGGCGCGATGGGCTGCGCAGCAGCCCCGGGAGGGTAGAGCCTTATTCCATCTCGATGATCACTTGCTCCTGCCACTTCTGCGGCAGGGCCTTGGAGGTCGCTTCCCAAGCCTCGGCGTTCTTGATCGGCTGGGCCGCCTTGTACTGCTCGTTGGGCAGCAGCTTGGCCTGGACCTCGGCCGGCAGCTTCAGGTGCTCGGCGCGGATTGGCCGGGCATGGCCGATGGCCAGGTTGGTCTGGCCGGCATCGCTGAAGATGTACTCGCGGGCCAGCTTGGCCGCGTTCGGATGCTTGGCGTACTTGTTGATGAGGGTGGTGTAGCCCGAGGTGACCGAGCCGTCGGACGGAATCAGTACTTCGAAGCGTTTCGGATCGATCTGGTCGCGATAGCTCAGGCCATTGAAGTCCCACACCACGCCGACTTCCACCTCGCCTTTCTCGAGGGTCTGGATGGTCGGGTTGGCCAGCGACAGGCGCTTCTGCTGGGCCAGCTTGGTGAACAGCTGCAGACCCGGTTCGATGTTGCTTTCGTCGCCCTTGTAGGCGATGGCCGCGGCGAGCACGCCATTGGCGGCCTGGGCCGCGGTGCCGACGTCACCGATGGCGACCTTGTACTTGCCCTTCTCCAGGTCGTGCCAGCTGCTTGGGCGCTCGCCTTCCTTGACCAGGTCCTTGTTGATGATGAAGGCGATGGTGCCGGTATAGGCCAGCGCCCAGTGGCCGTCCTTGTCCTTGGCCCATTCCGGGACCTGGTCCCAGGTGCTCGGCTTGTACGGCTGGGTCACGCCCTTGGTGGCGGCGATCGGCCCGAAGGCGGCTCCGACGTCGCCGATATCGGCGCTGGCGTTGTCCTTCTCGGCGTCGAACTTGGCGATTTCCTGGGCCGAGCTCATGTCGGTGTCGCTGTGCTTGAGGCCGTATTGCTTCGCCAGGTCTTCCCAGGTGCCTTTCCAGTTGGCCCAGGCATCGGGCATGCCCACGCTGTTGACGGTGCCCTCCTTGCGGGCGGCCTCTTCAAGGGCTTTGAGGTCCTGGGCCATGGCCGAAGTGCAAAAGGCGATGGCCGAGCCGAGCAGTGACGCCATGAACAACTTTTTCATCCGAAGCTCCTTGGGTGGGGTGCCTTGCTGTCGTTGTTATGAGGAAATCCGTGCCTGCCAACCGTTGGTCTAGGTCAGCAAACCTCGAGCCAAAGTAGGCCTGTTGCGTGACAGTTTGATGTAAGGGAAGGGGGGCGAGGCCAGGCTGGAGGCCCTGGAAATACAGCGTAGACCACATCGAAAGCCTTGAACTGCGTGGGCTGGCCCGGATCTGGCAGGTGTTCTTGGGCGGCTTTGTCACAGGATGTTCATCGGCCTTGCCTAGGCTTTCAGCCATCTCCACATGCCCTGTTCTGGGGCTGGACTAGTCCAGATAGGTAACCTTTGATGCAAGCGACGCCACCGCGTGCGGTAACAGCCATCTGCCACGCCCTGCAGGAGCAGATCGAACACGGCCTGCTGGCTCCGGGTGGCAAGCTGCCGGCCGAGCGCAGGCTCAGCGAGGTATTCGCCACCACCCGCATCACCTTGCGCGAGGCACTGGTGCAACTGGAGGCCCAGGGGTTGATCTACCGCGAGGAGCGGCGTGGCTGGTTCGTCGCGCCAGAACGGCTGACCTATGACCTGATCGAGCGTAGCCATTTCCACGCGATGGTCCGTGAACAGGGGCGGGCGCCCAGCACCGAGCTGCTGTCGGCGCGCTTGCAGCCGGCGCCGGCGGCCATCTGTGCGCGCCTGCGCCTGCCGGCGTTGTCCAGCGTGGTGCGCATCTGCCGGCTGCGGCGGATCGATGGGCGGGCGGTGCTGTATGCCGAGCACTACCTGAACCCGCGTTATTTTCCCGGGATTCTTGCATTGGACCTGGCCCAGTCGCTGACCGAGGTCTATGCGCGGGAATACGCCATTCATTACGGGCAGGTGTGCTTCGAGATCCTGCCGACGGCCTTGCCGGCCGAGGCGGCGGCGGCCCTGAAGGTGTCGGCGGGCAGCCCCGGGCTGCATATCACCCGGGTCAACAGCGACCAGCACGGGCACCTGATCGACTGCGACCTGGAGTATTGGCGGCACGATGCGATCCGTATCCGTGCCGAGGCGGGGTAGGCCGCTCCTGCTGGGGACAGTGCGGGCTATTCAGCGGCAGCGCCGCCCCCGGCCGTCACCACCTGCACCGACAGGCGCGGCGTCGCCAGGTCGAGCCCGGCTTCATCGAGCTGGCGCTTGAGCGCCAGGTTGAACGCCCGCGACACCTCCCACTGCTTGATCGGTGCGGTCTTGAACCGCGCCCGCAGGACCGCCGACCCCGACTCGAAGCTCTCCACCCCTTGCAGTTCCAGCGGCGACCAGATATTGCGACGCATCAGCGGGTCGTTGCGCAGTTTCTGCCCGACCTCGCGAATCAGCGTGATGGCCTGGTCGATGTTCATGCTATGGGGAATCGCCACGCGGAAGATCGCATAGCCGAACTCGCGGGAGTAGTTCTTGATGCTCTTGATCTCGCTGAACGGGATGGTGTGCACGATGCCGTCGATATCCCGCAGGCGCACGGTGCGGATGGTCAGGCCCTCGACCGTGCCGAGGTGGCCGCCGACATCGACGTAGTCGTCGATGGCCAGCGAGTCCTCGATGATGATGAACAGTCCGGTGATCAGGTCGGCCACCAGCGACTGGGCGCCGAAGCCGATGGCCAGGCCGATGACACCGGCACCGGCCAGCAGTGGGGTGACGTTCATGCCCATGTTGGCCAGGGCGACGATCACCGCGATGATGAAGATCACCACGAACATCACGTTGCGGATCAGCGGCATCATGGTCTGCGCCCGGGCGTTGGCCAGGCCGCGGCGCGAGCGCACCAGGGCGTGGTGCACGGCGGTGTCGGCGAGGATCCACACCAGCCAGGCGACGATCAGCGTGCCGGCCAGGCCCAGCAGGCGCAGGCTGACCTCGTGGCCGTCGCCCTCGGCGAAGCTGATCATCGACAGGCCCCACACCCGCAGGCCCAGTTCGATGAACACCAGCCAGATGAGCAGGTGCACCAGCAGGTAGCCGAAGTTGCGCAAGCGTTCGGCGTACACCGCCTGGCGCTTGTTGGCGCGCTTGGGGCTGGCGGCGTGACGGCGCACCAGGCCGTTGAGCACCATGCACACCACCACCAGCACCGTGCACATCAGTGACTGGCGCAAGGCGGTGCTGGTGTCGCCGGCGGAGACGAAGGTGGCGAACAGCGAGATCGCCACCAGTATCAGCGCCGGGATGTACCAGAAACTGCCGAGGATCTCGATGGTGTCGCTCAGGGTGCGCCGGGTCAGGCGCCGCGACAGCGGCTGGTTGCGGATCAGGTGGGCGATCGGTCGGCGGAAGCGCAGGATGAACAGGCCGGTGCACAGTGCCGCCACCACGTTGGCCAGGGTTGCCAGGGCGTGGGCGAGGTGGCTGCCCAGGGCGGTGGTCATGCGTGGGTCGCTCATCGCCTCGCCGAAGGCGGCGAAGCTGCCGATCAGCCACAGCGGACGGAACGCCTGGTGGCGCAGGATGTGCAGGGCGCGATGGCGATGGGGGCCGTCGAGCAGCGAGAAGGCAATCACGCAGATCGCCGAGAACAGCGTGCCGACCACCAGCGCGTAGGCCAGCACCATGGCCATCGACTTGCCCAGCGAGGAGGGCAGGGCGAAGCTCAGGTAGACGGTGAATACCAAGGCCACCAGCCAGGGGCCGAGCTTGCGCAGGGCGAAGCGCACCAGGTCCCAGGTGCGTGGGTGTTGCGGCAGTTCCTCGGTCAGGCCGAACCGCACCCGCACCCGATGACCGATCCAGTTGAAGGCGTAGGCCAGCAGGCTCCACACCGCGATCACGCCGGCGAAGCCGAACAGGATTGCTGGCCACTGGTGCACCGGGACCACCAGCGCGGCCAGTTCGTCCTGGGCCTGGTCGATTTCCTGCGACCAGCGCTTGAACGGGCTGGCGTCGCCGCTGAACTGTTGTTCGAAATCGTTCAGGGCGCCGCCGATCAGGCCGAGCACGCCCTGTTCGACGGTGGGTTGGGACTGCTTGGTGGCATCACGCAGCTTTTTCAGGTCGGCCAGCAACTTGGCGCGTTGCTGGTCGTTCTCCAGGTTCTTGATCACCTCGTCCAGCGACTTGCCCAGCGGCTCGCTGGCCTCTGGCTGGGCGGGGGCGCTGGAGCCGAGCAGGCCCGGCAGGCCGGCGGCGTGCACCGGGGTGACGAACAGGAGGAACAGCAGCGTGATGCAACGAAGGAGGGCAGGCACCGGAAAATCTACCTCAGGTCAAACGATTGCCCGAGTGTAGAGGTTTATGAAGGGAGTTTCTCCAGGATCTTCCAGCAGGTCAGACCGAAGATGCCGAGGGTACCGATCCACATCATCAGTACGCCGACATTGCGCTCGCGCATGCTGAAACCGACGGTCAGCAGCATGAGGAACAGGAAAACCGGCACGAACAGTGACAGGAACGGCGATGACATGGACAGGATCCTTCTGTTTTCGGGGGCATGTATCAAGCATAGCGGCTTGTGGGCGAAGCGGCTTGACCAGGGGCAGTTGTCAGGCGAGTCGCTTGGCAAGCCTCCACCGCGAGCCGGTATCCACGTCTGGCGGGTACAGGCTCGCGGGGGCGTCTGGCGACAGGCTGTCAGGGCAGGTCGCGGCTGCGGTAGAAGGCGGTGAGTACCTTGACCAGGTGTGCCAGGTCGTGGCTGCCGCACAGTTCGCGGATCGAGTGCATGGCGAAGGTCGGCAGGCCGATATCGACGGTGCGCACGCCCAGGTGGCTGGCGGCGATCGGACCGATGGTCGAGCCGCAGCCCATGTCGCTGCGCACCACGAAGCTCTGCACCGGCACTTCCTCGGCCATGCACAGGTGGCGGAAGAAGCCGGCGGTCTCGCTGTTGGTGGCGTAGCGCTGGTTGTTGTTGACCTTGATCACCGGGCCGGCGTTGAGCTTGGGCCCATGGTTGCCGTCATGCTTGTCGGCGTAGTTGGGGTGTACGCCGTGGGCGTTGTCGGCCGAAACCATCAGCGAGCGCTGGATGGTGCGCACGTAGGCATCGCCGTCCGGCAGCAGGCGCTGCAGGGTCTGCTCGAGCATCGGGCCGTCGGCGCCGCAGGCCGAGCAGGAGCCGACTTCCTCGTGGTCGTTGCACACCAGCACGCAGGTCTCGTCGCTGTCGGCGGCCAACAAGGCCTGCAGGCCGGCATAGCACGACAGCAGGTTGTCCAGGCGCGCGGCGGCGATGAAGTCGCCGTTCAGGCCGATCAGCGCGGCGTCCTGGGTGTCGTAGAAGCTCAGCTCGTAGTCGAGCACCACGTCGGCGTTGAGTTCGTGCTCGCGGGCCAGTTGCTCGGTGAGCAGGGCGCGAAAGTCGATGCGCTCGTCGCCCGCCACCTGGGCCAGGATCGGCGGCAGTTCGTTCTGCGGGTTGATCGTCCAGCCTTCGTTGGCGGTGCGGTTGAGGTGGATCGCCAGGTTGGGGATCACCGCGATCGGCAGCTTGAAGTCGATCAGCTGGCTTTCGACCTTGCCGTCGCGACGGAAGGTGACCCGGCCGGCCAGCGACAGGTCGCGGTCGAACCAGGGGGCGAGCAGGGCGCCGCCGTAGACTTCGACGCCCAGTTGCAGGAAGCCCTGGCGCTGTAGCTCGGGTTGCGGCTTGACCCGCAGGCACGGGCTGTCGGTGTGGGCGCCGACCATGCGGATTCCGCTCATCAGCGGCGAATGCTTGCCGAGCTTGATGGCGATGATCGAGGAGTCGTTGCGGGTCAGGTAGTAGCGACCGCCGGGCACCGTGGCCCAACTGTCGCGCTCGTCCAGGCGCTGGTAGCCGGCGGCCTCGAGGCGTTGCGCGAGGCTGGCGGTGGCGTGGAAGGGCGTCGGGGAGGCCTTGAGGAATTCGATCAGGCCGGCGTTCAGGGCATCGCGCATAAGTCACTCCAGACAGCAGTGGCGCGAGTTTAGCGCAGTTGGTCGGGAATTTGTGCGGGCGCCATCGCCGGGCAAGCCCACGCTCACGCCGGTATCAATCTCCGTGGGCGCGGGCTTGCCCGACGATGGGCCTATGGCCTCAAAACGGTGCCGGGCACTCGAACTTCAACCGCTGCCCGGACACCGGGTGGGTGAAGCTCAGCATCGACGCATGCAGGCACAGGCGCTCGTGGGCGGCCAGCGCCTCGGGGTTGGCGTACAGCCGGTCACCGAGCAGCGGATGGCCGATCGACAGCATGTGCACGCGCAACTGGTGCGAACGTCCGGTGATCGGCGTCAGTTCGACCCGGCAATGGTCGGCACAGCGTTCGACGATGCGCCAGAAGGTCAGCGCGTGCTTGCCCTGTTCGTGGTCCACCACGTGGCGTGGCTTGGTCGGCGGGTCGTAGCGCAGCGGCAGGTCGATGCTGCCGCTGTCCAGCTGCGGCTGGCCCCAGCACAGTGCGGTGTAGGCCTTTTCCGTCTCGCGGTCGTGGAACTGGCGCGATAGCTCGCGGTGGCTGTCGGCGTCGCGGGCCAGCAGGATGATGCCTGAGGTTTCCCAGTCCAGGCGGTGGACGATCAGGGCGTCGGGATAGCCGTTGTCCTGCAGGCGGGTGATCAGGCAGTCCTTGTTGTCCTCGGCGCGACCCGGCACCGACAGCAGCAGGGTCGGCTTGTTGATCACCAGGATGGCGGCGTCTTCGTGAAGGATCTGGATGTTCGACAGCGGCATGTTTACAGGGTCTCTGTACAAAGCATTGTGGGAGCGGGCTTGCCTCGCGACGGCCATATAGCGGCAATCGCGGGGCAAGCCCGCTCCCACAAGGTAACCCTGAGCGACTGAGGGATCAGCGCTCGGGCAGGGTGATGTTCAGCTCCAGGATCGAGCAGCTGCCCTGGTTTTCCAGTTCGATCTGCACGTCATCGTTGCCGATATTGACGTACTTGCGAATGACTTCGACCAGCTCTTTCTGCAGGGCCGGCAGGTAGTCCGGGGTACTGCGCTGGCCGCGCTCGTGCGCCACGATGATCTGTAGACGCTCTTTCGCTACCGACGCGCTGCTCTGTTTCTGTCTGCCACGAAAGAAGTCAAAAAGGTTCATGGTTTATTTGCCTCCAAACAGGCGCGCGAAGAATCCTTGCTTCGGCACTTCGATGAACCGCAGCGGCTTTGGCTTGCCCAGCAGGCGGTCGACGGTGTCGCTGTAGGCCTGGCCGGCATCGCTCTGGTCGTCGAGGATGACCGGGATGCCCTGGTTGGAAGCCTTGAGCACGGCCTGGGATTCGGGAATGACACCCAGCAGTTCGACCGAGAGGATTTCCTTGACGTCTTCGACGCCCAGCATTTCGCCTTTCTCGACACGCTCGGGGTGATAGCGGGTGATCAGCAGGTGTTCCTTGATCGGGTCTTCGCCTTGCTCGGCACGACGCGACTTGCTGGACAGCAGGCCGATCATGCGGTCGGAGTCGCGGACCGACGAAACTTCGGGGTTGGTCACGACGATGGCTTCGTCGGCGAAGTACATCGCCAGGTGAGCGCCTTTCTCGATACCGGCCGGCGAGTCGCAGACGACGAAATCGAACTGCTCCTTGAGCTCCATCAGGACTTTTTCGACGCCTTCCTTGGTCAGCGCGTCCTTGTCGCGGGTCTGGCTGGCGGCCAGCACGAACAGGTTCTCGAGGCGCTTGTCCTTGATCAGGGCCTGTTGCAGGTTGGCTTCGCCATTGACCACGTTGACGAAGTCGTACACCACGCGGCGTTCGCAGCCCATGATCAGGTCGAGGTTACGCAGGCCGACGTCGAAGTCGACGATGACCGTCTTGTGCCCACGCAGTGCGAGGCCGGTACCGATGGCGGCGCTGGTGGTGGTCTTGCCCACTCCCCCCTTGCCGGAAGTAACCACGAGAATCTTGGCCAAGGTGTTTCACCCCTAAATAAACGGGACAGGCGTCCCTGCAAATACATGAAAATGGCAACAGGAAAAAGTTGCGCTAAAAATGCCGGCAAGTATCCGTTAAAGACGGGTGATGTTCAACACGTCGCCGGACAGGCTGACCTGCACGCCCGAGCCCCACAGCGGGTCGCGGCGCAGGTCTTCGCAGACCTTGTACTGGCCGGCGATGGAGACCATTTCCGCGGTCATCTGCAGGCAGAAGATGCGTGCCTTGGTATTGCCCTTGATTCCGGCCAGGGCACGACCGCGCATGGCGCCGTACACATGGATGTTGCCATCGGCGAGAAGTTCCGCGCCCGGGCTGACCGAGCCGGTGACCACCAGGTCGCCGCCCTGGGCGTAGATCTGCTGGCCGCCGCGCACGGTGGACGTGATGATCCGTGTAGGGCGCACCTCGGGCTCGGCAGGCACCGGCGGCGGGGCAGGCTCGGGTGGCTTCACCTCCGGTTCCGGCTCGACCGGCCGCTCGCGGGCACCGGACGGCGGCAGTACCGGCAGGTCGATGGCGATCGCCGCGGCGATGTCCTCGATGCGGCTGGCGCGCAGCGCCAGGGTGCGCAGGCCGTGGTGGCGGCAGATGCGCATCAGCCCGGGCAGGTCGATGGCGCCCTCGTCGCTGGGCAACTTGTCCAGGGCCAGCACCAGCGGGGTGTTGCTGAAGAAGTTAGGCGCCTGCGCCACCTTGGCCGCCAGCTGGCGGTCGAGGGATTCGAGGTCGTTGCGCGCCAGTTCCAGCACGGTGATGGCAAGCATGCTGCCCTTGAGCTGGAACACGGGGGCGTTGTCGGGTGTCTGGTTGAGGCTCATGGTCTGCATAGACGGCTTGTTGCGAAAAAAGTGCCCTGACTTATAGCGATAAGACCGTTTGCCCGCAACCGATGTAGAATGCCCGGCCCTTGTCTTGCCGGAAGTACCCATGGAACGCCCGCGTTTTCGACCCTCATTCCTTCACCCGCGATTCTGGGGCCTGTGGTTGGGCCTGGGCTTGCTGTGGCTGGTCGTCCAGTTGCCTTATCGCGTCCTGCTCGGGCTGGGGCGTGCCCTGGGCGCGGTGATGTACCGGGTAGCCGGCGAGCGTCGACGCATCGCCGCGCGCAACCTGGAGCTGTGTTTCCCCGAGCGTTCTGTCGACGAACGGCAACGCCTGCTCAAGGAAAACTTCGCTTCCACCGGCATCGCCTTCTTCGAGATGGCCATGAGCTGGTGGTGGCCCAAGGCCCGCCTGGCGCGCCTGGCGCATATCGAAGGCATCGAGCACCTGCAGGCCGCCCAGCGTGAGGGCGAGGGCGCGATCCTGATGGCCGTGCACTTCACCACCCTGGAGATCGGCGCCGCGTTGCTGGGCCAGGCCCATACCATCGACGGCATGTACCGCGAGCATGGCAACCCGGTGTTCGACTTCGTCCAGCGCCGTGGGCGCGAGCGCCACAACCTCGATTCGCTGGCGGTGGAGCGCGACGATGTGCGCGGCATGCTCAAGCTGCTGCGCAAGGGGCGGGCGATCTGGTACGCGCCGGACCAGGACTACGGCATCAAGCAGAGCATCTTCGTGCCGCTGTTCGGCATTCCGGCAGCCACTGTCACCGCCACCAGCAAGTTCGCCCGGCTGGGCAAGGCGCGGGTGATTCCGTTCACCCAGAAGCGCCTGGAGGACGGTAGCGGCTATCGTCTGGTAGTGCACCCGCCGCTCGAGGGCTTCCCGGGTGAGACCGAAGAGGCCGATTGCCTGCGCATCAACCAGTGGGTCGAGGGTGTGTTGCGTGAGTGCCCCGAGCAATACCTGTGGGCGCACCGGCGCTTCAAGTCGCGCCCCGAGGGCGAGCCGCGGTTGTACGACAAGAAGAACAGATGACAGCAATCGCGGGGCCAGCCCGCTCCCACGTAGATGCGCAGGGCGTGGGAGCGGGCTGGCCCCGCGATAGGAACTTCAGGGAGGAGCAATGCCCCCGACCACTGGTCTGATCCTCTCCGGCGGTGGAGCCCGCGCCGCCTATCAGGTCGGCGTGCTCGCCGGCATCGCCGAGCTGCTGCCGCCCGACGCCGCCAACCCGTTTCCGGTCATCGTCGGCACTTCTGCTGGCGCGATCAACGCGGTCAAGTTGGCCAGTGGGGCCACCCGTTTCAACGAATCTGTCCAGCAACTGACCCGCTTCTGGCAGCGCTTTCGCAGCGATCTGGTACTGCGCAGCGACTGGCCCGGGGTGATCCGCCAGGCCAGCCGCTTCGTCGGCCACAGTCTGCTGGGGCTCGGCAGCCACGTGCCGGTAGCGCTGCTCGATAGCCGCCCGTTGCGTCGTCTGCTGCACGAACACCTGGACCTCGACGGCATCGCCCACTCGCTGGCGGCCAATCAGTTGCGCGCGGTGGCGGTGACGGCCTTCGGCTACGAGTCGGGGCAGGCGGTGACCTTCTACCAGGGACGCGACACCATCGAACCCTGGCTGCGCCACCGACGGATCGGCATGCCCACGTCACTGAGCATCGACCACCTGCTGGCCAGTTCGGCAATCCCGCTGCTGTTCGCCCCGGTGCGCCTGGGCGAGGAATACTTCGGCGATGGCGCGGTGCGCCAGTCGGCGCCGATCAGCCCGGCCCTGCACCTGGGGGCCAGCCGTGTGCTGGTGGTGGGCGTCAGCGGCAACCCGCAACGCCCGGCGCCGCCGTTGCCAACCCAGCGCGTGTTCAGCGGCCAGCAGCCGAGCCTGGCGCAGATCGGCGCGCACATGCTCAACAGTACCTTCATCGACAGTCTCGAGGACGATATCGAGCTGCTGCAGCGGCTCAACCACCTCAGCCACCTGCTGCCCAGGCACCTGGACATCCGGCGCCTGGGCCTGGCGCCGATCGAGGTGCTGGTGGTGGCGCCCAGCCAGCCGCTGGACGAAATCGCCGCCCGTCACCGGCGCGAGCTGCCGGCGGCGCTGCGTCTGTTCCTGCGCGGCCCGGGAGCGACCAAGACCAGTGGCGCAGGGGTGCTGAGCTACCTGCTGTTCGAGGCGAGTTATTGCAGCGAGCTGATCGAGCTGGGGCGCAAGGATGCCTTGGCCAAGCAGCGCGAGCTGCGCCACTTCCTGGGGATCTGATGTGTTCGCATGGGGCTATTGCCGGGCCAGTTCGCGCCCATGAGTGGAGGCGAACTGGCCCGGCAATCAATCACTCGGCGATCTGCAGCTTGCGTGCCTGGGTATAGACGTAGCGCACCTTCTCGTATTCGAACGGCGAGTTGGTCTGGCCGTAGCGGAAGTTGGTGGTATAGCGCTTGTCCACCGCCCGTAGCACGCTGATCTCCGGATGATCGCTGGCATTGTCGGGCACATCCAGGTAGTTGATTTCCTTCTCGCCGACGTAGTCCACCACCAGCCCGGTGGTGTCGCGCAGGTTCGAGGGGCCGAGGATCGGCAGCATGATGTACGGCCCCTCCGGCACTCCGTAGAAGCCCAGGGTCTGGCCGAAGTCCTCGCTCTGCCTGGGCAGCCCCATGTGGGTCGCCGGGTCCCACAGGCCACCCACGCCGATGATGGTGTTGAACATCAGCCGCGCGGTGATTTCCGCCGAGCGCTTGGCCTTGAGCTGCAACACGCTGTTGAACAGGTTGGGGACATCGCCCAGGTTGCTGAAGAAGTTGCTCACCCCGGTACGCAGGAAGCTTGGAGTGACATAGCGGTAGCCATCGAGCACCGGCAGGAACACCCACTCGTCGAAGCGGTAGTTGAAGTGGTAGATGCGCCGGTTCAGCGACTCCAACGGGTCGTACACGTTCAGCGCGGCCAGCGTCGAGCGTTCGAATTCGCGCTGGTCGAGGCCGGGGTTGAATTTCAGTTCGCGCAGCGGATCGATGAAACCGTCGGGCTCCGCGGCCAGGGTGCCGACAGTGTCGGCTTCGACCGCGCTGGCACGCGGCGCGATCTCCTCGGCCAGGGCGTGGCCGCTGGCGAGCAGGGCAGTGACGAGCAGCAGTCTGTTAACCACGGAAGAACTCCAGCATGGCGTCGCTGTTGACGCGGTAGTTGAGGTTGCCGCAATGGCCACCGTGGGGGTACAGGGTCAGGCGGTCGCCGAACACCCGGCGCAGGAAACCGATGTCGCCGGGGCCGAGGATCACGTCGTCGGCGTTGTGCATCACGGCGATCTTCGGGTTGTCGTGCAGGTAGCCTTCCAGGGCATACAGGCTGACCTGGTCGATCAGTTGCAGCAGGCTGTTGCCGTCGGTGCGCGCGCGCCACATAGGGATCACCTGCTCGGTCAGGTAGCAGTCGAAATCGCACTGCAGGGCCCGCTTGAAGTACGGCGTGAGGCTGGTGCCCTCGGTGATCGGCAGTTTTGGCGGAATGATCAGGCCGCGGCGGTTGATCAGGTCGGAGGTGAAGGCGATATCGGCCGCCGAGAAGCGGAACGAGGTGCCGATCAGCATGGCCATCTGTTCGTTGGACAGGTGCTCGCGGGACTTCTGGAAGTCGTAGAGCAAGGCTTCGTTGAGGTCGATGTAGCCCTTGTCCTGGAAGTAGCGGGTGAGCTTCTCCAGCATCAGTTCATAGAACGTGGTGCTCTTGTCGATGCCTTTGACCCGGGTCTGCACCATCTTGTCGAGGTTGGTGATGGAGGTGTACAGGTTCACCGGTGGATTGAGCAGCAGCACGCGCTTGAAGTTGAAGCTGCGGCGGGTCTCGTCCAGCTGGCTGACGAACGCCGCATCCAGTGCGCCGAGGCTGTAGCCGGTGAGGTAGTAGTCGCTGACCGGCAGGCGCGGGTGTTGGGCGCGTACGGCTTGCATGACCCGGTACAGGTCCTCGGCGTCGTCGCGGCTGACACCTGGGGTGGCAAAGCGCGAGGCGGCGCTCATGAAGTCCCAACTGGTGGGCGAGGACAGTTGCACCACGTGGTAGCCGGCCTGGTAGAACAGCTTCTTCAGGTATTCGTTGATGCTGCTGGAATAGGGGGCACCGGTGCCGGCGATGAGGAAGATCAGCGGTGCCTGGTGGTCCTGCCTGGCCAGGCGGTAGCGCAGCTTCTTCACCGACCAGAAGTTGTCGGGCAGGGTGAACTGGCGCTCCGGGCGCAGGTTGAGGCTGTAGTCGGCCTGGTCGATGTCGTCGTCGCTGGGCAGCGTCGGGCGCTGGTCCGGCGGCGTGGTGGCGATGGTCGCCTCGAACGGGTTGGTCAACGGATAGCCGTAGCTCGCCGCGTCGATATCCCGCGCCGAAGCGGCCACAGCCATGAGCAGGCCACCGAGCAGGGCGGCGAGGCGCAAAGATCGAAGCATGTAGTCCCCCAAGGAAAACGCAAGGTCGTGCAGTACGCAGGCTAGGACCATGGCAGGACGGGCAAAGTTGCCAGCCGTTCATGCCTTTGTCGCGCCAGATGTTGCCGCGCCGGGCAACGTTTGTCTTGTGCAACATAGCTGCGAAGCGTTGATTTTGCCTTACAGCAGCCCTTGGGCGATCATGCGCGCTTTCGCTGAGCGCTATTGGAGAACCGGATGTCTCGTGGGTGGGCCGTGCCATTGTTGCTGGTATTGCTGCTGTTGTTGCTGGTGGGCAGCTATGGCGTGCGCTACCAGTTGATGGAGGAGGCCAGCTGGGTCGGTGTGTGCAGCACGCAGGGGGCGCCTTGGCCGTGCGAGGTGCGTTCGCTGCTGGGACTGGCGATCCACCACCAGGTGATGGCCTGGGCTGCCTTGGGCCTGGCACTGCTGGCCCAGTTGCTGCGAGGACCAGGCGGCAAGTGGCTGGCGGGGCTGGCGCTGGTGTGCGGGGTTCCGGCGCTGGTGTTGTACACCGCGAGCATCGCGGCGTTTGCGCTGGTATTGGCGGGGTTGCGTCTGGTCAGGTCCTGAGCTGGCCTTGACCTGCGCTGGCGTCATGCCTGGCGCAGTCTGAGGCTGCGCCACAGCGCCCCGACCATCAGCACGCTGACCAGTGCCCAGCCCCAGGCCTGCTGGTTGGCCAGCCCCTCGTGCCACAGCTGGGGCGCCACCCCGGCGCCGATGATAAAGGCCAGCAACGCCACCTCTGCCCGACGCGCCGGCACCGGGCGCAGCAGGTAGACCAGCGCCGGCAGCAGCAGCGCCGCGCTGGGGAAGCTGCGATAGCGCGGGTCGAACACCATCGCCAGCATGCTCACCGCCGCCGCGAACCCTGCCGCCAGCAGCCAGGTACCGGCGTGCGCCTCGAGCCAGGCAAACCCGCGCTGGCGCCAACCTTCGCGACGGGCCAGCGCCAGTGCGCCATGGGCCAGCACCAGCAGGTTCAGGCCCGCCAGCGCCACCGCCCACAGCCATTCCCCGGCGAAACGGGCATTGCTGCGCATCAGCTCGCCCCATAGGCCCAGGCTGCCGGCACCCAGCGCCGCCAGCAGGGGCAGCAGCAGGGCGGCCCGGGCATTGGCCGGGCGCCCGGCCAGGGCCAGGGTGGCTAGCGCCAGCAGTGCGCTGGCCAGCAACCATTGGCGCCACAGGGCCAGGTTGCTCACCGGCCCTTCGAGTACGCCCTTGTCCTGGCGGTCGGCGTCGTACAGTCCCCAATAGCCGCCTACCGCGCCTTCGCTGGCGCGCTTCCACGGCTGGTCGAAGGCCTCGATCAGGTTGTAGTGCCAGCCATTGGCCTCGGCCAGGGCGACGAAGCCGCGGATGAAGCGCGCTTCGTTGACCCGGCTCGGCAGCGCCGTTTCACGCTGGCGGCCTTCGCTGGGCCAGCCGGTCTCGCCGATGAGGATGTCCTTGGGCGCGAAGCGGTTGCCGAACACCCGACGCACGTCGGCGACGTGGGCCAGGGCCGCGTCGATGCCGCGAGGCTCGTCTTCCCAATAGGGCAGCAGGTGGATGGTGAGAAAGTCCACCGCCGGTGCGATCTGCGGGTGTTGCAGCCAGAACTCCCAGACATCGGCGTAGGTCACCGGCACCGAGACCTGCCGTTTCACCTTGCCGATCAGCGCGGCCAACTGGTCGCCGGTGACCTCCTTGCGCAGCAGGGTCTCGTTGCCGACGATCACGGCGCTGACCACGTCCGGGTTGGCGTTGGCCGCAGCGATCAGCAGCTCGATTTCCTTGCCGGTGTCTACCGGGTTGGCGTTGACCCAGGCACCGAGCATCACCTTCAGCCCGTGCTTGCGTGCCAGAGCGGGAATGGCTTCGAGGCCGGTCATCGAATAGGTGCGGATGCACTGGAAACGCTCGGCCAGCAGGGCCAGGTCAGCGTCCATGCGTGCCGGGCGCAGGCGAAAGGGTTGGTCGAACGGCGACTGGTCCTTGTCGAACGGTGTGTAGGAGGCGCATTGCAGCTTGTGCGTCGGGCTGGCGGCGTCAGGCAGGTGCACGGGCTTGCCCAGGCCGTACCAGAAGGCAGCGAGGCCGAGGAGGGCGAGCAGGCAGGCGAGCAGATAGGTGGTGCGGAACATCGGGCGGTCCATCGTCGAATTCAGGAGCCGGGGCTGCGCAGCAGCTCCAGGGGCCAGTGATAGTAGCCCGACGCCAAGCCTTTGGCATGCAAGGATCGCGCAGATCCACGACAGACGATGGCGTTAATGGCACAGTGCTGTCGCTGATCGCTGGGTGAAGGTCGTTGACAGAGCAGGTCGCCGGGAGGGGCAGGTCGATGATGCAAGTTCCAAGACCTGACGAGGGGATGCATCGATGGCGACCATTACAAGAATGCGACGTTTCCTGGGGGTGGGCACCGCCCTGGTGCTGGCCATGAGCACGGCGCAGGCCATGGCCAAGGAAGTGAGCATCGGCTACGTGGACGGCTGGTCCGACAGCGTGGCGACCACCAACGTGGCAGCGGAAGTGATCAGGCAGAAACTCGGCTACGACGTCAAGCTGCAGGCCGTGGCCACCGGCATCATGTGGCAGGGCGTGGCGACCGGCAAGCTCGATGCCATGCTCTCGGCCTGGCTGCCGGTGACCCACGGCGAATACTGGGCCAAGAACAAGGACAACGTGGTCGACTACGGCCCCAACTTCAAGGACGCCAAGATCGGCCTGATCGTCCCCGAATACGTCAAGGCCAACAGCATCGCCGACCTCAAGACCGATGCGAGCTTCAAGCAGAAGATCGTCGGTATCGATGCCGGCTCCGGGGTGATGCTCAAGACCGAGCAGGCGATCAAGGACTATGACCTGACTGGCTACAAGCTGACCGCCAGCTCCGGCGCGGCGATGACTGCCGAGTTGGGCCGCTCCTACGCCAAGCAGCAGCCCATCGCCGTGACCGGCTGGGTGCCGCACTGGATGTTCGCCAAGTGGAAACTGAAGTTCCTCGAGGATCCGAAGGGCGTGTATGGCGCGGCCGAGACGGTCAACAGCATCGGCAGCAAGGAGCTGGCGGGCAAGGCGCCGGAAGTGGCGGAGTTCCTGAAGAAGTTCCAGTGGCAGTCCAAGGACGAGATCGGCGAGGTGATGCTGGCGATCCAGGAAGGGGCCAAGCCGGAAGTGGCGGCCAAGGACTGGGTGGCCAAGCACCCGGAGCGGGTCAAGGAGTGGACCGGCAAGTAACGCCTGGCCATCACGCCCCAAGCCCGCGTCCATGGCGCTCATGGACACGGGCTTGGGCGGCGGTGCCATCACGGTTGTTACCGATTCTGTAAAACACCGTTGCATCTAATACTAAGGTCGTCTGGTTGGCGTCCAACGGCAGCATAAAGTGGAGTCGGGTACTCCCTAATCTGTGCTGCTAGGACAAAAACAATGAACGACAGCATTTACCTCTCGATACAGAACAGTCCGCGCTTCAAGGAACTGGTCACCAAGCGCGAGCGCTTCGCCTGGATCCTCTCGGCGATCATGCTCGGCCTCTACTGCGCCTTCATCCTCCTCATCGCCTATGGCCCGCACCTGCTCGGTGCCAAGCTCAGCCCTGGCTCGTCGATCACCTGGGGCATTCCCCTGGGCGTCGGCCTGATCATCTCGGCGTTCGTGCTCACGGCCATCTACGTGCGTCGCGCCAATGGCGAGTTCGACGAGCTGAACAAGGCGATCCTCGAGGAGGCCAAGCAATGATCCGACACGTCAAAGCCCTGGCTGTCCTGGCCTGCGGCGCTTTCGCACCCGCCGTGTGGGCCGCCGATGCGCTCACCGGCGAGGTGCACAAGCAGCCGTTGAACGTATCGGCGATCGCCATGTTCGTGGCCTTCGTCTGCTTCACCCTGGGGATTACCTACTGGGCTTCCAAGCGCAACAAGTCGGCCTCCGACTACTACGCTGCCGGTGGGCGCATCACCGGTTTCCAGAACGGCCTGGCGATTGCCGGCGACTACATGTCGGCGGCCTCGTTCCTGGGGATCTCCGCGCTGGTGTTCACCTCGGGCTACGACGGCCTGATCTACTCCATCGGCTTCCTGGTCGGCTGGCCGATCATCTTGTTCCTGATCGCCGAGCGCCTGCGCAACCTGGGCAAGTACACCTTCGCCGACGTTGCCTCGTATCGCCTCGGGCAGAAGGAGATCCGCACCCTGTCGGCTTCCGGCTCGCTGGTGGTGGTGGCCTTCTACCTGATCGCGCAGATGGTCGGCGCGGGCAAGCTGATCCAGCTGCTGTTCGGCCTGGACTACCACGTCGCGGTGATCCTGGTCGGTATCCTGATGTGCCTGTACGTGCTGTTCGGCGGCATGCTGGCGACCACCTGGGTGCAGATCATCAAGGCGGTGCTGCTGCTGTCCGGCGCCAGCTTCATGGCGTTGATGGTGATGAAGCACGTCGGCTTCGACTTCAACACCCTGTTCTCCGAGGCGATCAAGGTGCACGCCAAGGGTGAGGCGATCATGAGCCCGGGCGGCCTGGTCAAGGACCCGATCTCGGCGTTCTCCCTGGGCCTGGCGCTGATGTTCGGCACTGCCGGCCTGCCGCACATCCTGATGCGCTTCTTCACCGTCAGCGACGCCAAGGAAGCGCGCAAGAGCGTGCTGTACGCCACCGGCTTCATCGGCTACTTCTACATCCTGACCTTCATCATTGGCTTCGGCGCGATCCTGCTGGTCAGCACCAACCCGGACTTCAAGGACGCCACCGGCGCCCTGCTGGGCGGCAACAACATGGCGGCGGTGCACCTGGCCGATGCCGTGGGCGGCAGCATCTTCCTCGGCTTCATCTCGGCGGTGGCCTTCGCCACCATCCTTGCAGTGGTCGCCGGGCTGACCCTGGCCGGTGCCTCGGCGGTGTCCCATGACCTGTATGCCAGCGTCTGGCGCAAGGGCAAGGCCAACGACAAGGACGAGATCCGTGTGTCGAAGATCACCACCGTCGCCCTGGGCGTGCTGGCGATCGGCCTGGGCATCCTGTTCGAGAACCAGAACATCGCCTTCATGGTCGGCCTGGCCTTCTCCATCGCTGCCAGCTGCAACTTCCCGGTGCTGCTGCTCTCGATGTACTGGAAGAAACTGACCACCCGCGGCGCGATGATCGGCGGCTGGATGGGCCTGATCAGCGCGGTGACGCTGATGGTCCTCGGCCCGACCATCTGGGTGCAGATCCTCGGGCACGAGAAGCCGATCTACCCGTACGAGTACCCGGCGCTGTTCTCGATGATCATCGCCTTCGCCGGTATCTGGTTCTTCTCGGTCACCGACAAGTCCAAGGCTGCCGAGGACGAGCGCGCGCTGTTCTTCCCGCAGTTCGTCCGCTCGCAGACCGGCCTGGGAGCCAGCGGCGCGGTCTCGCACTGATCCTTTCGTGGTTGAACGCCAACGCCCCGGCCTGTGCCGGGGCGTTGGCGTTTTCATGAGGTCATATGCGCCCCAGCAGCACCAGGATCAGCAGGACCACCAGCACCACGCCGACGATACCGGACGGGCCGTAGCCCCAGGCGCGGGAGTGAGGGAAGACCGGTAAGCCGCCGATCAGCAGCAGAATCAGGATGATGATGAGGATCGTGGTCATGGCGGAGTCCTTGCGTGATGGAAGGGCCGGGAGCGCACGATTGGGCGCTTACTGTTTCCGACTGGTGGCCTGGCGCAAAGATTCAATCGGCTTGCTGGAGGTGTCAGCCATTGCGGATAGCGCCTCATTCAGCAAGCTGATGCCGCAGCGCCGCCGAGCGGGTTCTGGCTAGACTCCAGCCCATTCCCACTGTTCAAGGCGCCACACATGCACAACCGAATGATGATCACCGGCGCCGGTTCGGGCCTGGGTCGCGAGATCGCCCTGCGCTGGGCGCGCGAGGGCTGGCAGCTGGCGTTGGCCGACGTCAACGAGGCGGGGCTGCGAGAAACCCTGGAGCAGGTACGCCAGGTGGGTGGCGAGGGCTTCACCCAGCGCTGCGACGTGCGCGACTACAGCCAGCTCACTGCCCTGGCCCAGGCCTGCGAAGAGAAGTTCGGCGGTATCGATGTGATCGTCAACAATGCCGGCGTGGCGTCGGGTGGATTCTTCGCCGACCTGTCCCTGGAGGACTGGGACTGGCAGATCGCGGTCAACCTGATGGGCGTGGTCAAGGGCTGCAAGGCGTTTCTGCCACTGCTCGAGCGCAGCCGTGGGCGGATCATCAACATCGCCTCGATGGCGGCGCTGATGCAGGGGCCGGGCATGAGCAACTACAACGTCGCCAAGGCCGGGGTGCTGGCGCTGTCGGAAAGCCTGCTGGTGGAGCTGCGTCAGGTGGAGGTGGCGGTGCATGTGGTGTGCCCGTCATTCTTCCAGACCAACTTGCTCGATTCTTTCCGCGGTCCGGATCCGGCAATGAAGGCCCAGGTCGGCAGGCTGCTGGAGGGGTCACCGATCAGCGCCAGCGATATTGCCGAGTACATCCATGCCCAGGTCGCGGCGGGTGAATTTCTCATTCTGCCCCATGAGGCCGGGCGTCAGGCTTGGCAGTTGAAGTGCCAGGCACCTCGGCGGCTCTACGATGAAATGGCCGAGATGGCGGTGAAGATGCGGGCGAAATCACGTCACAGATAGGCTTTGTCTGTAGGAGTATTTACCGCCAAATGTAGGCCTGATCTGTTTGTCTGTGGAGCCGTTGTGTAGGTCATGGCTACCCGGGCAGTCTCCGATTTTCCCTTGAGCTGGAGGATCGGAGCATGTTGGTAATCGGGCGACTAGTCGGCGAGGCGATCGTCATCGGCGACGACATCAGGATCGAGGTGATGTCGTTGGAGGGGAAAGAGGGGAGGCATGTCCGGTTCGGCATTACAGCACCCCTTGAGGTGACGGTAGACCGTTCCGAGGTGCACCAGAGGCGGATCAAGGAACAGAAACTGCGGGCCGAAACGACCTGCTCGGTTCTACGCTGAGGTGCGATTCACCTTAGGCGATCATGCTGTCTTCCTGACTGCTGCGCTGGTGCACAGGAAGACAGTGCCGTAGGTCTCATCGCGATCACCGGCAAATCCGGCGCCAGGCATCGCATCGCGGGGCAAGCCCGCTCCCACGTTATTCCTGTGAGTCAGGGCATCACCTCAGCAGCGGGCGGGCCAGTGTGGTGACGTTGCTGTCGCCTATTCCAGCAACTCCTTCGGCACTTCATGCCGTGCCAGCAACTGGCACTGCTGGCTTTCCATATCGAACAGAATGAACGCCTGCCCCTTGGCCAGCGCCTGGCGAACCCGCAGCACGCGGGTTTCCAGCGGGGTGTCGTCGCCGTTGTCGGTGCCATCGCGGGTAACGAAGTCTTCGATCAGGCGAGTCAGGGTTTCGGCTTCCAGTTGGTCGTGGGGGATCAGCATGGTCAGGGCAACGGTGATGGGAATGGCTGCATGCTACGTGAAATCGGTCGCCATGCGCAGTGCTGCGCCTCGGCGCTCAGCCCTTGTTGCCTACCAGGCTGTCCACTGCCGGCACCCGGGTATCGCTTTCCATCTGCGTGTCGTGTTCCAACTGGTGACTGAAACGTTCGAGCGAGGCGCTGGCAGGCTGCGAGTCGCTGGCGAACACCGGGGGGCTCAGCAGGTAGCCGGCCAGTAGCCGGCTGAGGGCCGACAGGCTGTCGATGTGGGTGCGCTCGTAGCCATGGGTGGCGTCGCAACCGAAGGCTACCAGGGCGGTGCGAATGTCATGCCCGGCGGTCACCGCCGAATGGGCATCGCTGAAGTAGTAGCGGAACACGTCGCGGCGCACCGGCAGGTCCTGGTCGCCGGCCAGCTTGAGCAGGTGGCGTGACAAGTGATAGTCGTAGGGGCCGGACGAGTCCTGCATGGCCACGCTCACCGTGTGCTCGCTGGAGGCCTGTCCCGGGGCGACCGGGGCGATGTCGATGCCGACGAACTCGCTGACGTCCCAGGGCAGGGCGGCGGCGGCACCGGAGCCGGTCTCCTCGGTGATGGTGAACAGCGGGTGGCAGTCGATAAGCGGCTGGCGGCCACTTTCCACCACGGCCTTGAGCGCGGCCAGCAGGGCCGCGACCCCGGCCTTGTCGTCCAGGTGTCGGGCGCTGACATGACCACTTTCGGTGAATTCGGGCAGTGGGTCGAAGGCGACGAAGTCGCCGACGGCGATCCCCAGCGCCTCGCAGTCGGCGCGGGTGGTGCAATAGGCGTCCAGGCGCACCTCCACATGCTCCCAGCTGATCGGCATCTGGTCGATGGCGGTGTTGAACGCATGCCCGCTGGCCATCAAGGGCAGCACGCTGCCGCGAAACACGCCGGTGTCGGTGAACACGCTGACCCGGCTGCCCTCGGCGAACCGGCTCGACCAGCACCCCACCGCCGCCAGGGCCAGGCGGCCGTTGTCCTGCAACTGGCGCACGCTGGCGCCGATGGTGTCCAGGTGCGCCGAGACCGCGCGATCGGGCGAGTTCTGGCGCCCCTTGAGGGTGGCGCGGATAGTGCCGCGGCGAGTCAGTTCGAAGGGAATGCCCAGTTCGTCCAGGCGTTCGGCGACGTAGCGCACGATGGTGTCGGTGAAGCCAGTGGGGCTGGGGATGGCGAGCATCTCCAGCAGGACCTTTTTCAGATAGTCGAGATCGGGTTCGGGGTGTCGTTCAGGCATGGGGGACTCCTCGATGCATCAGGGTTGCTGCATTGGGCGCGCGATGCGGCCAAGCGCCGGTCTTGCCAGCGCCCGCAGGTTCAGGTCAGCGCGCGGCTATGCGGGAACAGCAGGTCGACGAAGCGCTCCGCCGTCGGTTGCGGCTCGTGGTTGGCCAGGCCGGCGCGTTCGTTGGCCTCGATGATCACGTAGTCCGGACGCTCGGCGTCGCGGACCATCAGGTCCAGGCCGACCACGGGAATCTCCAGGGCCCGGGCCGCGCGCACGGCGGCGTCGGCCAGCACGGGGTGCAGGCGCGCGGTGACATCCTCGAGGGTGCCGCCGGTGTGCAGGTTGGCGGTCCGGCGCACGGCCAGGCGCTGGCCGGCCGGCAAGACGTCGTCGTAGCCCAGGCCTGCGTCCTTGAGTGTGCGCTCGGTCTCCTCGTCCAGGGGGATGCGGCTTTCACCGGCGGTGGCCGCCTGGCGTCGGCGGCTCTGGGCCTCGATCAGCGCACGGATGCTGTGCTTGCCGTCACCGAGCACCTGGGCCGGATGCCGGATCGCGGCCGCCACCACTTCGTAGCCGATCACCACCACGCGCAGGTCGCTGCCGGCATGGAAACTTTCCAGCAGCACGCGGCCGTCGAACTGACGGGCCTGCTCCACCGCCCGGGTGATGTCCTCGATACGGCCCAGGTTCACCGCCACGCCCTGGCCTTGCTCGCCGTTCACCGGCTTGACCACCACCGCGCCGTGCTCTTCGAGAAACGCCAGGTTGTCGTCGGCGTTGCCGGCCAGTTGCTGCGCCGGCACCTGCAGGCCGGCCTGGTGCAGGGCTGTGCGGGTCAGGCGCTTGTCCTGGCACAGGGTCATGGTGACGGCGCTGGTCAGGTCGCTGAGCGACTCCCGGCAGCGGATACGCCGTCCGCCGAGGCTGAGGGTGAACAGGCCGCCCTCGGCATCGTCTACCTGGACCTCGATGCCACGGCGCAGGGCCTCGTCGACGATGATGCGCGCGTAGGGATTCAGCCCGGCCTCCGGACCTGGGCCGAGAAACAGTTGCTGGTTGATACCGTTGCGGCGCTTGACCGCGAAGGTCGGCAGGTTGCGAAAACCGAGCTTGCCGTAGAGACGCTTGGCCTGGCGGTTGTCGTGCAGCACCGAGAGGTCGAGGCAGGCCAGCCCACGGCTCATGCAGTGCTCGATCAAATGGCGCACCAGCACTTCGCCGACGCCCGGGCGGGTGCAGTGCGGGTCGACGGCCAGGCACCACAGGCTGCTGCCGTGCTCGGGGTCGGCAAAGGCCTTGTGGTGGTCCAGGCCCATGACACTGCCGATCACGGCCTGGGTATCCTCGTCTTCGGCGAGCCAGTACACCGGACCGCCGAGGTGGCGGGGCGTCAGCAGCCCGGGGTCGACCGGCAGCATGCCGCGTGCCTGATACAGGGTGTTGATCGCCTGCCAGTCCGTCGCGCTCTGCGCACGGCGGATGCGAAATCCGCGGAACACGCGTTGTGCCGGACGGTAGTCGGTGAACCACAGGCGCAAGGTGTCGGACGGATCGAGGAACAGTTGCTGTGGCGCCTGGGCCAGAACCTGCTGGGGCGCGGCCACGTACAGGGCGATATCGCGCTCGCCGGCCTGCTCGTCCAGCAGGTCCTCGGCGAGGCTGGCCGGGTCGGGGTAGGTATGGCCGATCAGCAGGCGTCCCCAGCCGCAATGCACGGCCCGGGGCTGGTCATGGGGCTCGCTGCCGTCTCCGGCCAGGCGCGCCTGCAGGCGCTCGTAGGAGGGCGCCTGACCGCGTAGCAGGCGTTGCCCATAGGCGATTTCGTGGGCTTTCATCGATCAGATTCCTTGTTCGCTGAGCCACAGGTTCAGGGCCGCCAGTTGCCACAGCTTGGAGCCACGCAATGGCGTGAGCTGGCCCTGGGGATTGCTCAGCAGGCGGTCGAGCATCGCCGGCTTGAACAGCCCACGGTCCTGACTCGGATCGGTGAGCAGTTCGCGCACCCAGTCCAGGGTCGCGCCTTGCAGGTGCTTGAGGCCAGGAACCGGGAAGTAGCCTTTCTTGCGGTCGATCACCTCATGGGGAATGACCCGCCGCGCGGCCTGCTTGAGCACCTGCTTGCCGCCATCGGGCAGCTTGAAACGCGCCGGAATGCGCGCCGACAGCTCGACCAGGCGGTAGTCGAGGAACGGTGTGCGCGCCTCCAGCCCCCAGGCCATGGTCATGTTGTCCACCCGCTTGACCGGGTCGTCGACCAGCATCACCGTGCTGTCCAGGCGCAAGGCCTTGTCCACCGCGTCCGAGGCGCCGGGGCGGGCGAAGTGTTCGCGGACGAAGTCGCCAGCGGCGTCGGTCTCCAGCAGCCAGGGGGCCTGCACGGTGTCGCGGTATTCGGCATGGCTGCGGTCGAAGAAGGCGTCGCGGTAGGCCGACAACGGATCATCGGCGCCGTCGACCTGCGGGTACCAGTGGTAGCCGGCGAACAGCTCGTCGGCGCCCTGGCCGCTTTGCACCCCCTTGCAATGCCTGGCCACCTCCCGTGACAGCAGGTAGAAGGCGATGCAGTCGTGGCTGACCATCGGCTCGCTCATGGCGCGGAACGCTGCTGGCAACTGCTCGATGATCTCGCTTTCGGCAATGCGCAACTGGTGGTGGCGGGTGCCGTAGTGGCGGGCAATCAGGTCGGAATACTGAAACTCGTCGCCACGTTCGCCACCGGCGTCCTGAAACCCGATGGAGAAGGTTGACAGGTCGTCGACGCCGGCTTCGCGCAGCAGACCGACCAGCAAGCTGGAATCGACCCCGCCGGAGAGCAGCACGCCGACATCCACCGCCGCGCGCTGGCGGATCGCCACGGCATCGCGGGTCGCGTCGAGCACGCGGCTGGTCCAGTCTTCCAGGTCGAGATCCTGTTCGTCGGGGTTGGGGCCGTAGTGCAGTTGCCACCAGGCCTGGCGTTGCACTTCGCCGTGGCGGTCGATACGCATCCAGGTGCCAGGCTCGAGTTTCTGCACATTGGCCAGCAGGGTGCGCGGTGCCGGGACCACGGCATGGAAGTTGAGGTAGTGATTGAGGGCCACGGGGTCGAGCATCGGGTCGATGTCGCCGCCCTTGAGCAGGGCTGGCAGGGTCGAGGCGAAGCGCAGGCGTTCGCCGTTGCGCGACAGGTACAGCGGCTTGACGCCGAGGCGGTCGCGGGCCAGGAACAGGCGTTGGCTATCGCGCTCCCAGATGGCCAGGGCGAACATGCCGTTGAGCTTGGGCAGCAAGGCCGCGCCCCAGGCGTGATAGCCCTTGAGCAGCACTTCGGTGTCGCCGTCGGAGTAGAAGTTGTAGCCCAGGTCCTGCAGCTCCTGGCGCAGTTCCGGGAAGTTGTAGATGGCGCCGTTGAAGGCCAGAGCCAGGCCCAGGGTGTTGTCGACCATCGGCTGCGCCGAGCCGTCGGACAGGTCCATGATCTTCAACCGGCGATGGCCGAGGGCGATCGGTCCCTGGCTGTGAAAGCCCCAGGCGTCGGGGCCGCGAGGTGCCAGGTGATGGGTGATCCGTTCCACTGCGGCGAGGTCCGCCGGGCGTGGTGCTTGGTCGATGGGGGTGAAACGCAACTCTCCTGCTAATCCGCACATAAGTCCTTACCGGTTTTGCCGTTGGGGAGGTGTGCACCAAAGGTGGGCACTTAGGTAGTGACCGGGGTGGTTTGCGAGAGTTTTAGATCAATCTGTTATATGGATGA
This sequence comes from Pantoea sp. Cy-639, assembly GCF_011752525.1. Classification (GTDB taxonomy): domain Bacteria; phylum Pseudomonadota; class Gammaproteobacteria; order Pseudomonadales; family Pseudomonadaceae; genus Aquipseudomonas. The sequence goes on from NZ_VWXI01000004.1 coordinate 99,178, forward strand.
GTGGTGCTGCCGTTGCCCTGCTCCGCGGCGCCTGGTTCGTCAGCAAGGCTGGCTCCTGCGCAACGGAGCAGGACGGCTAGCTAAGGCTTGCCGCGAACCAGGCGGCGCAGCGCGAACCGGTTGGGGTGGCATGCCTCGGCTACGGCTCTGGGCACCGGCAATGGCTCGCCACAGGCCCAGGCCGCGATCAACTCACCGCACAGCGGCGCGGTGATCAGCCCGCGTGAGCCATGCCCGCTGTTCACATACAGGCCTGCCAGCCATGGGCATTGCACTGCCGGCACCTGCCGCGCGTCCTTGCCCAGTACGGCATAGCGTTCGGCGAACGCCTCGGTGTCCGCCAGCGGCCCGACGATGGGCAGGTAGTCCGGGCTGGTGCAGCGAAACGCCGCGCGGCCTTCGAGGCACGCTGGGTCCAGTTCGGCGGCGCCCAGGCGCTCGGCCAGGTCGGTGGAGATCTCGTCGAGCAGCGCCAGGTTGCCCTGGTGCTCGGCGGCGGTGGGGGTGGTGTCCTGGCTGTGGAAGTCGAAGCTGGCGCCCAGGGTATGTTCATCGTCGCGTGGGGGCGCCACATAGCCCTCGGCGCAGACCACCGTACGCAGTTCCCGGCTGGCCGGGGTGACCGGCAGGCGGGTGATCTGTCCGCGGATGCGCTTGAGCGGCAAGTCGCTGCTGGCCGGGAAGTGACGGATGTCGGCAGCCCCGGCCAGCACCACCAGCGGCGCGCTGGCCAGCAGGCGCTCGCCGTCCCAGGCTTGCCACAGGCCATCGGCCTTGCGCAGCTCGATGACGTTGGCATGGGCGAGCAGGCGGATATGCGGATGATCCAGCTGGGCTTGGCACAGCGCGGGCGGATGCACCCAGCCGCCCTCGGGGTAGAACAGGCCGCCACTGGCCAACGCCACGCCGGCCACGGCTTCGGCCTGGGCGCGGTCGAGCTGGCGCAGCAGGCTGTCATCGAAGGCGGCGGCCAACTTCGCCTGGCGCTCGCCTTCCTTGTCGTCGAAGGCCAGTTGCAGCACGCCACAGTCGTCCCAGTCCTGACCGCGCTGCAGGCGTTCGAGCCAGCGGCGGGTGTAGCCGAAGCCGGCAAGGACCATCTGCGACAGTGCGGTGCCGTGGGCGGACAACTTGAGGTACAGCACCCCCTGTGGATTGCCCGAGGCCTCTTGTGCCGGACCTGCGTGGCGCTCCAGCACGCTGACCTGCCAGCCGCGCCCGGCCAGGCTGCGGGCCGTGGCACTGCCGGCCAGCCCGGCACCGATCACCAGCGCCTGGCGGGGCCCCGGCAACTGTGGCGGGCGGGCGTACCAGGGCGCGGCGGATGGGCTTGGCCGGGCACTGTAGACCCCGTGCATGACTTCCCATTTCTTGCCGATGCCCGGCACCTTCTTCATGGTGAAACCGGCGTCGACCAGTGAGCGGCGCACCCAGCCGGTGGTGGTGAAGGTGCCCAGCGTGGTGCCAGGGCGCGACAGGCGCGCCAGCTGAGTGAACAGCTCGGGCGTCCACATGTCGGGGTTCTTCGCCGGGGCGAAGCCGTCGAGGAACCAGGCGTCGATGGGGGCGTCGAGCTGCGGCAACTGCTCGAGCGCATCGCCGATCATCAGGGTCAGGGTGACGCGGCCGTCGGCGAAGCTGAACTGCTGAAAACCCGGATGGATCGCCACATACTGCTCGAGCAGCGGTTGGCTGAAGGCCGCCAGCTCCGGCCACAGCAGCAGTGCACGGGCAAGGTCGTCGCGGGTCAGCGGGTATTTCTCGACACTGACGAAGTGCAAGCGTGCCTCGGCAGGGGCCAGTTCGGCGAACAGCCGCCAGGCGCAGTAGAAGTTCATGCCGGTGCCGAAGCCGGTTTCGCCGATCACCAGACAGGCGTGCGGCGCCAGGTCGGCGAAACGCTGGCGCAGCTGGTTCTGCTCGATGAACACATGCAGCGTCTCGTCGATGCCTTCGTTCTTGGCGAAGTAGACATCGTCGTATTGCCGCGAATAAGGGCGGCCCTGGTCGTCCCAGTCGATCTGGGCGTGCAGCGGGAGGGGGGTATCGGACATGGTCATGTTCAAGCCGCAAGTCGCAAGCTTTGAGCTGCAAGAAAAAAGCGAATAGTGGCACGACCTGCTATTTCTTGCAGCTTGAAGCTTGTAGCTTGTAGCAGATCCAATGAAGGAGCCTTCCATGTTCGAATCCGCCGAAATCGGTCACAGCATCGACAAGGACACCTACGAAGCCGAAGTCCCCGCCCTGCGCGAGGCGCTGCTCGAGGCCCAGTACGAACTCAAGCAGCAGGCGCGGTTCCCGGTGATCGTGCTGATCAACGGCATCGAAGGCGCCGGCAAGGGCGAGACGGTCAAGCTGCTCAGCGAGTGGATGGACCCGCGCCTGATCGAGGTCCGCACCTTCGACCAGCAGACCGACGAGGAGCTGGCCCGTCCGCCGGCCTGGCGCTACTGGCGGGCGCTGCCGCCGAAGGGGCGGATGGGCGTGTTCTTCGGCAACTGGTACAGCCAGATGCTCCAGGGCCGGGTACACGGTGAGTTCAAGGACGCGGTGCTCGATCAGGCCATCGCCGGCGCCGAGCGCCTGGAGCAGATGCTCTGCGACGAAGGCGCGCTGATCATCAAGTTCTGGTTCCACCTGTCCAAGAAACAGATGAAGGCGCGGCTCAAGGCGCTCAAGGAAGACCCGCTGCACAGCTGGCGGATCAGCCCGCTGGATTGGCAGCAGTCGCAGACCTACGACCGCTTCGTGCGTTTTGGCGAGCGCGTGCTGCGCCGCACCAGCCGCGACTATGCGCCGTGGCATGTGGTCGAGGGCATCGACCCGCACTACCGCAGCCTGGCGGTCGGGCGCATCCTGCTCGAGAGCCTGCAGGCCGCGCTGGCCAACTCGCCGCGCAAGCGCCAGGGCAATGTCGCGCCGCTGGGGCACAGCATCGACCAGAAGAGCCTGCTCGGCGCACTGGACATGACCCTGCGCCTGGACAAACGGGACTATGAAGAGCAACTGGTCACCGAGCAGGCACGCCTGGCCGGCCTGCTGCGCGACAAGCGCATGCGCCGCCATGCCCTGGTCGCGGTGTTCGAGGGCAACGATGCGGCAGGCAAGGGCGGGGCGATCCGCCGTGTGGCGGCTGCGCTGGACCCGCGCCAGTACCGCATCGTGCCGATCGCCGCGCCCACCGAGGAGGAGCGCGCCCAGCCTTACCTGTGGCGGTTCTGGCGGCATATTCCGGCGCGTGGCAAGTTCACCATCTTCGACCGTTCCTGGTACGGCCGGGTGCTGGTGGAGCGGGTCGAGGGCTTCTGCAGCCCTGCCGACTGGATGCGCGCCTATGGCGAAATCAACGATTTCGAAGAGCAGTTGAGCAATGCCGGAGTGGTGGTGGTCAAGTTCTGGCTGGCCATCGACCAGCAGACCCAGCTGGAGCGTTTCGAGGAGCGCGAGCAGATACCGTTCAAGCGCTACAAGATCACCGAGGAGGACTGGCGCAACCGCGAAAAGTGGGATGTGTACAGCGAGGCGGTGGGCGACATGGTCGATCGCACCAGCACCGAGATCGCGCCGTGGACGCTGGTGGAAGCCAACGACAAGCGCTGGGCACGGGTCAAGGTGCTGCGCACGATCAACCAGGCACTGGAAGCGGCGTTCGCCAGGCACAAGAAATAGGTGAATCCTGCCTGGGAGCGGGTTTGCCCGGCGAGAGGGCAAGCCTGCTCCCAGGCAACGGTGTCCATGCGCTCTGGGAATGACCTGATGAAATCTTTTCCCGTCACACGCCCCCCTTCGACCCCGTAGACTGCATCCTTTCCCACCGGCAGGATTCGAGGACACCATGCATATTTCTTCCGGACGCTGGGTCCATGGCCTGCTGCTGGCGCTGTTGACCGCGTTGCTCTGGGGCATCCTGCCGATCAAGCTCAAGCAGGTGCTGCAGGTGATGGACCCGGTGACCGTGACCTGGTACCGCCTGGCCGTTTCCGGCGGCCTGTTGTTCGCCTGGCTGGCCGCCAACCGACGCTTGCCGTCGTTCAGCCGGCTCGGCACCAAGGGCAAGGGCCTGGTGGCCGTCGCGGTGGCGGGGCTGGTCGGCAACTATGTGCTGTACCTGGTCGGCCTCAGGCTGCTCAGCCCCGGCACCGCGCAACTGGTGGTGCAGTTGGGGCCGGTCTTGTTGCTGGTGGCCAGCGTGTTCGTGTTCAAGGAACGCTTCAGCCTGGGGCAGGGCATGGGCCTGCTGGTGCTGCTGGCGGGGTTCGGGTTGTTCTTCAACCAACGCCTCGAAGAGCTGCTGACCTCCCTGGGCACCTACACCACCGGGGTACTGACCATCATCCTCGCCACCAGCATCTGGGTGTTCTATGCGTTGAGCCAGAAGCAGTTGCTGACGGTGTGGAACTCGCAGCAGGTGATGATGGTGATCTACCTGTGCTGCGCCTTGCTGCTGACACCGTGGGCGCACCCGCTGGAAGCCCTGCAACTGAGCCCGTTGCAGGGCTGGCTGCTGCTGGCCTGTTGCCTGAATACCCTGGTGGCCTACGGCGCGTTCGCCGAGGCCCTGGCACATTGGGAGGCGTCGCGGGTGAGCGCCACGCTGGCGCTGACACCGCTGGTGACGTTCATCGCGGTGGCCGTCGCGGCCTGGCTGTGGCCGGACCATGTGCATGCCGAACAGATCAACGCCCTGGGCTATGTCGGCGCGGTGACGGTGGTGCTGGGCTCGGCGCTGGTGGCCTTGGGGCCGTCGTTGATTGCCGGGTGGAAAGCGAAGAGGGCGCGTTTCCAGGCCCAATGATCCGACGCGTTACCTGCAGGAGCGGCCTCGTATCGTGAAAGGGCCGCTCCTGCAGGTCATTAGTCAGCCCTTGCCGCCGGGCGCCAGCATGTTCTCCGGGCGTACCCACTGGTCGAACTGCTCGTTGCTCAGGTACTTCAACTCCAGCGCCGCTTCGCGCAGGGTCTTGCCTTCGCCGTAGGCCTTCTTGGCGATTTCCGCCGCCTTGTCATAGCCGATATGCGGGTTGAGCGCCGTTACCAGCATCAGCCCGCGCTCCAGGTGCGCGGCCATCTGCCCGGCATCCGGCTCGATGCCGGCCACGCAGTGCAGCTGGAAGTTGCGACAGCCATCGGCCAGCAGTTCCACCGACTGCAGCAGGTTATGAATGATCACTGGCTTGAACACATTCAATTGCAGGTGCCCCTGACTGGCGGCGAAGCCGATCGCCGCGTCGTTGCCGAGTACCTGGCAGGCCAGCATCGACAAGGCCTCGCACTGGGTCGGGTTGACCTTGCCAGGCATGATCGAACTACCCGGTTCGTTGGCCGGCAGGCGTACCTCGGCCAGCCCTGCCCGAGGCCCGGAACCGAGCAGGCGCAAGTCGTTGGCGATTTTCATCAGCGCCACGGCGAGGGTTTTCAGTGCGCCGGCCAGGCTGGTCAGCGGCTCATGGCCGGCGAGGGCGGCGAACTTGTTCGGCGCGGTGACGAAGGGCAGGCCGGAGAGGGCGGCCAGCTCTGCCGCGACGGCTTCGGCGAAACCGTGCGGGGCGTTCAGCCCGGTGCCCACGGCAGTGCCGCCCTGGGCCAGTTCGCACACCGCCGGCAGCGTGGCGCGGATCGCCCGCTGGGCATAGTCGAGCTGGGCGACGAAGGCCGACACTTCCTGGCCGAAGGTGATCGGCGTGGCGTCCATCATGTGCGTACGGCCGGTCTTGACCAGGTGGGTGTGGCGCGCCGACAGCTCGGCCAGGCCTGCGGACAGCTCGGCGATGGCCGGCAGCAGCTTGTCGTGCACAGCCTGGGCGGCGGCGATGTGCATGGCGGTGGGGAAGCAGTCGTTGGAGCTCTGCGAGCGGTTGACGTGGTCGTTGGGGTGCACCGGCGCCTTGCCGCCCCGGCCTTTGCCGGCCAGCTCGTTGGCGCGTCCGGCGATCACTTCGTTGACGTTCATGTTGCTCTGGGTGCCGCTGCCGGTCTGCCACACCACCAGCGGGAACTGGTCGTCGTGCTCGCCGTCGAGCACCTCGTCGGCGGCTTGCTCGATCAGCCGGGCGATGTCGGCGGGCAGGTCGCCGTTGCGGTCATTGACCCGTGCCGCGGCTTTCTTGATCAGCGCCAGGGCGTGCAGCACCGCGAGCGGCATGCGTTCCTTGCCAATGGCGAAGTTGATCAGCGAGCGCTGGGTCTGCGCGCCCCAGTAGGCGTCCTCCGGAACTTCGACCGGGCCCAGGCTGTCTGTCTCGATACGGCTCATGCTGCGCTCACTCCTTTGTGGTTCGAATCCGCAGTTTAGGCCCTGAATCGCTAGAGCGGTTCCGTCGCTCGTCGTGCCACTTGAGCACTTCGCCAGCACGGCGCAGAATGCTCTACTCTGATGTCTCCGCCCCCTTTCTTGAAGGAATTGCAATGACCCGTCTCCGTGTCCTCTGTGCCGCCGTCGCCCTGGTCTGTGCCAGCGGCCAGGTACTCGCTGCCACTGCCAGCCACAACGCTGCTGCCGAGAAATTCCTGACCCTGGCCAATGCCGACAAGCTGGGCACCCCGGTGTACATGCAGGTCCAGCAGATGTTCGCCCAGCGCTTCGAGCAGACCAAGGCGCCGGCCTCCAAGAAAGCCGTCCTCGACAGCTACCAGGCCAAGGCCAACGCCGCCCTGGACAACGCCATCGGCTGGAAGAAGCTCAAGCCACAGATGGTCAACCTGTACACCGCCACCTTCACCGAGGGTGAGCTGAACGACCTGGTCAAGTTCTACGAATCGCCGCTGGGCAAGAAGGTCCTGCGCGAAATGCCCAAGGTCACCCAGCAGTCGGCCCAGCTCACCCAGCAGAGCCTCGAGCCTGCCGTGCCGGTGGTCAACAAGCTGCTCGACGACATGACCAAGGAACTCGACCCGAGCGCCGGCAAGGCCGCCGCCCCGGCGAAGAAGTGAGCCGGTCGCGATGAGCATGCAGCAACGCATCGAGCAGCAGCTGGCGCCGCTGGGCGACCAGCACCTTGAAGTGCGCAACGAAAGCCACATGCACAGCCGTGGCCAGGAAACGCACTACAAGGCCGTGCTGGTCAGCGAGCAGTTCGCCGGGCTGAACAGTGTCAAGCGCCACCAGAAGGTCTACGCGACCATGGGTGAGCTGATGGGCGAGATCCATGCCCTGGCCATTCACACCTACACCCCGGCCGAATGGGCCGCAGTCGGGGCCGCGCCGGCCTCGCCGGTGTGCGCCGGCGGCGGGCACTGAATCCTTTCCGGGATTCTGGTAGACTGCACGCCACTCAAAAACGTGTCGACGCCATCGCGGGGCAAGCCCGCTCCCACGCCAGCCATGCAACGCTGCGTGGGAGCGGGCTTGCCCCGCGATGGCGTCGACACGATTGCTTTTGTCATTCCGGTCCGCCCCTTACGAGGGCGACCACCTGGAGATCCGATTTCATGACCCAACCGATCGTCGTGGCGGCGCTGTACAAGTTCGTCACCCTCGAAGACTACGTCGAACTGCGCGAGCCGTTGCTCCAGACCATGCTCGACAACGGCGTCAAAGGCACCCTGCTGCTGGCCAACGAAGGCATCAACGGCACCGTGTCGGCCACCCGCGAAGGCATCGATGCGCTGCTGGCCTGGTTGCGCAACGACCCGCGCCTGGTGGACGTCGATCATAAAGAGTCGTACTGCGACGAGCAGCCGTTCTACCGCACCAAGGTCAAGCTCAAGAAAGAGATCGTCACCCTCGGCGTGCCAGGCGTGGACCCGAACCAGGCCGTCGGCACCTATGTCGAGCCCAAGGACTGGAATGCCTTGATCAGTGATCCGGAAGTACTGCTGATCGACACCCGCAACGACTACGAAGTGGCCATTGGCACCTTCAAGGGGGCCATCGATCCGAAGACCGAGACCTTCCGCGAGTTTCCCGACTACATCAAGGCCAACTTCGATCCGAGCAAGCACAAGAAGGTCGCCATGTTCTGCACTGGCGGCATTCGTTGCGAGAAGGCTTCCAGCTACATGCTCGGTGAGGGTTACGAAGCGGTCTATCATCTCAAGGGCGGCATCCTGAAATACTTCGAGGAAGTACCACAGGAAGAGAGCCTCTGGGATGGCGATTGCTTCGTCTTCGACAACCGCGTCACCGTGCGTCACGACCTGAGCGAGGGCGAGTACGACCAGTGCCATGCCTGCCGTCACCCGATCGATGCCAAGGACCGTGAGTCCGAGCACTATTCGCCAGGTGTCAGCTGCCCGCACTGCTGGGACACCCTGAGCGAGAAGACTCGCCGCAGCGCCATGGACCGGCAGAAGCAGATCGAGCTGGCCAAGGCGCGCAACCAGCCACACCCGATCGGTTACAACTACAAAGCCGAGGCCTGATCCATGTCCGCACGCCTGCTCTATGTGATGGACCCGATGTGCTCCTGGTGCTGGGGCTTTGCCCCGGTCGCCGAAGCGCTGATCGCCCAGGCCCAGGCGGCCGGCGTCGCCACCCGCCTGGTACCGGGTGGCTTGCGCAGTGGTGGCAGCGAGCTGGACGCCTCGACCCGCAAGTACATCCTCGAGCACTGGCAGGCGGTGCATGATGCCACCGGGCAGGCGTTTCGTTTCGAGGGCGCGATGCCCGACGGCTTCGTCTACGACACCGAGCCGGCATGCCGCGCCCTGGTCGCGGCACGCGAGCTGGACGAGTCGCGGGTCTGGGGCTTGCTCAAGCTGATCCAGTCGGCCTTCTACGAGCAGGGCGTGGATGTCACTCGCGCTCCGCAGTTGGTCGAACTGGCCGTTCAGGCCGGCTATGAGCGCGAGGCATTCGCCCAGCGTTTTGCCTGTCACGATACCCGCGCCGCCACGACCGCCGACTTCGCCTGGGTACAGGACCTGGGCATCGCCGGGTTCCCGACCCTGCTGGCCGAGCGCAATGGCCAGCTAGCGTTGCTGACCAACGGTTACCAGCCGCTGGAAAGCCTGCAGCCGTTGCTTGCACGCTGGTTGCAGCAGGCCGCCTGTGCTTGATCTGCCTGGGTCGGCAGACCCTGTGCCAGGGAAATCCCCCGCTGTGCCCGATCGCTTGAGCTGGGCAGAGATTCGCCGCCTGGCCCTGCACCATCGCAAGGCCCTGTGGAGCGCCAATCTGGTGGCGGTGCTCGCTGCCCTGTGCAGCGTGCCGATCCCCTTGCTGTTGCCGTTGCTGGTGGATGAGGTGCTGCTGGGGCATGGCGATGCCGCGCTGAAGTGGATGAACCACTTCCTGCCGGCCGGCTGGCAGGTGGCCGCTGGCTATATCGGCCTGATGCTGTGCGCCACCCTCTGCCTGCGCCTGGCCGCGTTGGCGTTCAATGTGGTCCAGGCCAGGCTGTTCGCCGGTCTGGCCAAGGACATCGTCTATCGCCTGCGCATCCGCCTGATCGAGCGGCTCAAGCGGATCTCGCTGAAGGAATACGAAAGTCTCGGCAGCGGCACGGTGACCACGCACCTGGTCACCGACCTGGATACCCTCGACAAGTTCGTCGGCGAGACCCTCAGCCGTTTCCTGGTTGCCGTGCTGACCCTGACCGGTACTGCGGCGATCCTGATCTGGATGCACTGGCAGCTGGCGCTGTTGATCCTGTTGTTCAATCCTTTGGTGATCTACTTCACCGTGCAGTTGGGCAAGCGCGTCAAGCACCTGAAGAAGCTGGAGAACGACAGCACCGCGCGGTTCACCCAGGCGCTGAGCGAAACCCTCGATGCCATCCAGGAGATCCGCGCCAGCAATCGCCAGGGGTACTTCCTGGGTCGCCTTGGCCTGCGTGCCCAGGAGGTGCGCGACTACGCCGTGGCCTCGCAATGGAAGAGTGACGCCAGTGGCCGTGCCAGCGGGCTGCTGTTCCAGTTCGGCATCGATATCTTCCGTGCCGCGGCGATGCTCACCGTGCTGTTCTCCGACCTGTCGATCGGCCAGATGCTGGCGGTGTTCAGCTACCTGTGGTTCATGATCGGTCCGGTGGAGCAATTGCTGAACCTGCAATATGCCTACTACGCCGCCGGTGGCGCCCTGAACCGGCTCAACGAGTTGCTGGCGCGGGCTGACGAGCCGCACTACCCGGCGGCCAGCGACCCGTTCGGCGGACGAGAGACGGTGGGCATCGAAGTGCGTGACCTGTGTTTCGCCTATGCCGACGAGCCTGTGCTCGACCAGCTGAACCTGACCATCGCCCCGGGCGAGAAGGTCGCGATCGTCGGTGCCAGCGGGGGCGGCAAAAGTACCCTGGTGCAACTGCTGCTCGGGTTGTATGGCGCCCAGGCCGGGACTATCCGCTTTGGTGGCGCAAGCCTGCAGGAGATTGGCCTGGAGACCTTGCGCGAAAACGTCGCGGTGGTGCTGCAGCACCCGTCGCTGTTCAACGACAGTGTGCGCGCCAACCTGACCATGGGACGCGAAAGCACTGACGAGGCCTGCTGGCAGGCGTTGCGCATCGCCCAGCTGGACACGACCATCGCCGCGTTGCCCCGGGGCCTGGACAGCGTGGTCGGCCGCTCCGGCGTACGCCTGTCCGGTGGCCAGCGCCAGCGCCTGGCGATCGCCCGCATGGTGCTGGCCGAGCCCAAGGTGGTGATCCTCGACGAGGCGACCTCGGCGTTGGACGCCGCTACCGAATACAACCTGCACCTGGCCTTGGCGCGTTTTCTCAGTGGACGCACCACCCTGATCATCGCCCACCGGTTGTCGGCGGTGAAGCAGGCCGATCGGGTACTGGTGTTCGACGGCGGGCATGTCGCCGAAGAGGGTGGGCACCAGCAACTGATCGCCGAGGGCGGGCTGTACGCGAAGCTTTACGGCCACCTGCAGCAGAGTTGAACCCGGCCTGCAGGGGCTGGCCTGTCGGTTCGCTGCGGCCGGTGCGCGCGTTCGCCGTCATCAAAAAGCGCATCGCGGCAATGGCAAATGGCCTACGCTGTGCTTGTCTAGGTCGATTCGTGCCTTATCTGCCGCCATGACAGGGACTACATGAAGGGAAATCGGACTCTCGAAGCGCCAAGGCTGCCGGGTATCATCTGGCCCTTCGTCGCTGTTGTGGTCTTCCAGGTGCTGCTGGGTAGCCTCAGCTTGTACGCCCTGTCTGCCGTGCGCGCCTATGTGGCGGGCGAGAGCCTGTGGTCCAAGGCGCAGAAGGATGCCATCTATTACCTGAGCCTGTACGCCGACGACCGGGACCCGCGTACTTACCAGCGCTACCAGCGGGCCATTCTCGTGCCCAAGGGCGATCACGACCTGCGCCTGGCTCTCGATCGTCCGGAACCCGACCTGGAGGCGGCACGCCGAGGCATCCTGCAGGGTGGCAACCATCCTGACGATGTCGCCAGGATCATCTGGTTCTACCGCAACTTTCGCCACATCAGCTATATGGAAACCGCCATAGACTATTGGGACATCGGTGATGAGTACCTGCGCCAGCTCGATGTGCTCGCCGGTGAGATGCGTGAAGGTTTCGCCACTGGGGCTGGCGACGCCCGCCAGGTCGAGGCATGGCGGGCCCGTATCGTTGCCATCAACGATGGTGTGACGCCTGCGGCGAAGGCTTTCAGCGATGCGCTGGGGGAAGGCTCGCGGGTACTGCTCAAGGTACTGATGCTCACCAACCTGGCCACTGCGCTGTTTCTCATCGCCGTGGCCTGGCGCCGCTCGAGCAAGCTGCTGGCCCAGCGTCAGGCTTTCGCCTTTGCCTTGCAGGAAGAAAAGGAGCGGGCGCAGGTCACCCTGGCGTCGATCGGCGATGCGGTGATCACCACCGATGTCGATGGCTGCATCGCTTACATGAATCCTGCCGCCGAGCAGTTGACCCACTGGCAGGCCGTCCAGGCCCAGGGGTTGCCGCTGGCGGCGTTGTTCAGCCTGCTCGACGAGAACGCCGAGAAAGACAGCCGCACCCTGGTGGAGCAAGTGCTCAGTGGCAGCCTCACCGGAGGCGTCGAGCATGCCCGGTTGATCCAGCGCCTGGATGGCAGCACGGTGTCGGTCAACCTGGTCGGTTCGCCGATCCTTACCGAAGGCCAGGTCAGTGGCACTGTCGTGGTGCTGCACGACATGACCCAGGAGCGCCAGTACATCGCCAACCTGTCCTGGCAGGCGACCCATGACGCCTTGACCGGGCTGGCCAATCGCCGTGAGTTCGAATACCGCCTGGAGCAGGCGCTCAATGCCCTGGCGCGCCAGCCAGGCCGCCATTCGCTGATGTTTCTCGACCTTGATCAGTTCAAGCTGGTCAACGACACCTGTGGCCATGCGGCGGGCGATGAACTGCTACGGCACATCTGCGCCGTGTTGCAATCGGGGTTGCGCGAGGGGGACACGCTGGCACGGCTGGGGGGCGACGAGTTTGGTGTGTTGTTGGAGAACTGCCCGCCAGATCAGGCCGAGCGCATTGGCGAGCAGTTGCGCCAGGCTGTCCAGAGCCTGCATTTCGTGTGGAAGGGGCGGCCTTTCGTGACCACCGTCAGCATCGGCCTGGTGCATATCGCCCAGACGCCCGGCACGCTGGAAGCGTCGTTGCGGGCGGCGGACATGGCTTGCTACATGGCCAAGGAGAAGGGGCGCAACCGGGTCCAGGTGTATCACGCCGACGACAGCGAGCTGTCCATGCGATTTGGCGAAATGGCCTGGATTCAGCGCCTGCATGTCGCCCTGGAGGAAAACCGGTTTTGCCTCTATGCCCAGGAGATCGCCCCGTTGCGGCCCAACGAGGGCGCGGGGCACCTCGAGATCCTGTTGCGTCTGCACGACGAAGGTGGCCGCACCATCCTGCCCGACAGCTTCATTCCGGCGGCGGAGCGCTATGGCCTGATGACGGCCCTCGATCGCTGGGTGGTGCGCAGTGTTTTCCAGGTGATTCGCCAGTCCCTGGACGAGGGGCGGGAGGGGCCTCTGGCGATGTGTGCGATCAATTTGTCGGGCTCGAGCATCGGCGATGACAATTTTCTCGAGTACCTGCAGCGGCTGTTTGGCGAGTTCGATATCCCGCCCCGGCTGATTTGTTTTGAAATTACTGAAACCAGTGCGATCGCCAATCTCGGCAGTGCCATTCGATTCATCAATGAATTGAAAGGATTGGGCTGCAAATTCTCTCTGGATGACTTCTGCGCCGGGATGTCGTCATTCGCCTATTTGAAGCATTTGCCTGTAGACTTCCTGAAGATCGACGGAAGTTTCGTCAAGGACATGCTCGATGATCCAATCAACCGGGCGATGGTCGAGGTGATCAACCACATCGGCCACGTCATGGGTAAGCGGACCATCGCCGAGTTCGTCGAGACTCCGCTGATCGAGCAGGCTCTGCAGGAGATCGGCGTGGACTACGCCCAGGGATACCTAATCGAACGTCCGCAAGTCTTCACCTGTGACAGCCTGCAGCGCCAACGGATTGCTGCCAGGCCCCTGTTGCACCGGGCACCGGGGACCTTTCGCTGACCCTCGCCCGGTGATCACAGGGAATCAAGGAGCTGACAGTGATTGACGCGTTCGTAAGGATCGGACCCTTGATGGATCCGGCCAGTTATCCTGATTGGGCCCAGCAACTGATCGAAGACTGCCGTGAGCGCAAGCGCAGGGTGGTCGAGCATGAGTTCTACCAGCGTCTGCGCGATGGTCAGCTACGTCCGGCGACCATTCGCCAGTACCTGATCGGTGGCTGGCCAGTGGTCGAGCAGTTTTCGCTGTACATGGCCCACAACCTCACCAAGACCCGTTATGCGCGCCACCCCGGCGAGGACATGGCGCGGCGCTGGCTGATGCGCAATATCCGCGTCGAGCTCAACCACGCCGACTACTGGGTGCAGTGGTGCCAGGCCCATGGCATTCACCTGCACGAGCTGCAGAGCCAGGAAGTGCCGCCGGAGCTGAATGGGCTGAATGACTGGTGCTGGCGGGTATGCGCCACCGAGTCGCTGGCCATCGCCATGGCGGCTACCAACTACGCCATCGAAGGGGCGACGGGGGAATGGTCGGCGGTGGTCTGTTCGGACGACACCTACGCCCAGGGTTTTCCCGAGGACACTCGCAAGCGGGCGATGAAGTGGCTGAAGATGCATGCCCAGTACGATGACTCGCATCCATGGGAGGCGCTGGAGATCATCTGCACGCTGGCCGGCGAGAACCCCACGCTGGGGCTGCGCACCGAACTGCGCCGGGCGATCTGCAAGAGCTACGACTGCATGTTCCTGTTCCTGGAGCGCTGCATGCAGCTGGAGGGGCGTCAGCAGGGGCGGCTGCGCCCGACCCTGGCGGCAGGCTGAAATCATCGCGGGGTAAGCCCGCCCCTACGCCGGTCATGCAGGCCGGCGTAGGGGCGGGCTTGTCGCGAGCGCTTACTGCGCGTTCAGCGCCTGGCCGTTCACGGCCTTGCTGTCCGGACCCATGAGATACAGGTAGACCGGCATGATCTCCTCGGGCAGCGGATTGTTCTGTGGATTCTCGCTTGGGTAGGCCTGGGCCCGCATCGCCGTGCGCGTGGCGCCCGGGTTGATGCTGTTGGAGCGCACCGGCGCCACGCCTTCGAGCTCGTCGGCCAGGGTCTGCATCAGGCCCTCGGTGGCGAATTTCGACACGCCATAGGCACCCCAGTAGGCCCGGCCCTTGCGTCCGACGCTGCTGGAGGTGAACACCACCGAGGCGTCCTCGGAGAGCTTGAGCAGCGGCAGCAGGGTGCTGGTGAGCATGAAGGTGGCGTCGACGTTGATGTGCATCACGCGCATGAAGTTGTCACCCGACAACTGCTCCAGCGGCGTGCGTGGGCCGATGATCGAGGCATTGTTGAGCAGGCCGTCGAGGCGGCCGAACTGCTCCTCGATCATCACCGCCAGCTCGTCGTACTGGTGAGGCAGGGCGGTTTCCAGGTTGAACGGAATGACCACTGGCTGCGGGTGGCCGGCGGCCTCGATCTGGTCGTAGACCTCGTTCAGGTTCGCTTCGGTCTTGCCCAGCAGCAGCACGGTGGCGCCGAGGGCGGCGTAGGCTTTGGCGGCGGCGGCGCCGATGCCGCGACCGGCGCCGGTGACCAGGATGATCCGGTCCTTGAGCAGGTCGGGGCGAGCGGTGTAGTCGAACATTTCCAGTTCCCTGTAGTTGAGGGCGATTTGCGCGTGGGAGCGGGCCAGGCCCGCTTCCACGGTACCCGTTACTGTTGAGCCATCAGCAGCCGCACAGCGCGCCGTCGATCACCTTGCGCAGTTCCAGCGGGTGGTCCACCACCACGTCGGCGCCCCAGTTGTTGGGGTTGTCCTGCGGGTGGATGTAGCCATAGCGCACGGCCGCGGTACGGGTGCCAGCGTCACGGCCCGACTCGATGTCGCGCAGGTCGTCGCCGACGAACAATACGCTGGCCGGATCGAGGTCGAGGGTCTTGCAGGCCAGGATCAGCGGTTCGGGATCCGGCTTGCTGTTCTTCACGTGGTCCGGGCAGATCAGCAGGGCCGAACGCTCGGCCAGGCCGAGCTGCTGCATGATCGGCTCGGCGAACCGTACAGGCTTGTTGGTCACCACGCCCCAGAGCAGGTTACCTTTCTCGATGTCGGCGAGCAGTTCCGGCATGCCGTCGAACAGCTTGCTGTGCACTGCGCAGTCGCGCTGGTAGCGCTCGAGGAACTCCAGGCGCAACGCCTCGAAGCCTTCGGCCTCGGGGGCGAGGTCGAAGGTCGTGGCGACCATGGCGCGGGCGCCGCCGGAGATCACGTCGCGGATGCGTGCGTCGTCGACGGCCGGCAGGCCGCGATCGGCGAGCATCGCCTGGCAGATGGCGATGAAGTCCGGCGCCGTGTCCAGCAGGGTGCCGTCCATGTCGAAGAGTACTGCTCGCAGGCGCATGCTCATTCCTCGCGCAGGGTCTGGATCATGTAGTTGACGTCGACGTCGTTGTTCAGCTTGTAGTGCTTGGTCAACGGGTTGTAGGTCAGGCCGACGATATCCTTGACCTCCAGGCCGGCGGCACGGCTCCAGGCACCCAGCTCGGACGGGCGGATGAACTTCTTGAAGTCATGGGTGCCGCGGGGCAGCAGCTTCATGATGTACTCGGCGCCGATGATGGCGAACAGGTAAGCCTTGGGGTTGCGGTTGATGGTCGAGAAGAATACCTGGCCGCCCGGCTTGACCATGCGGTAGCAGGCGCGGATCACCGACGATGGATCCGGCACGTGCTCGAGCATCTCCAGGCAGGTGACCACGTCGAACTGCCCGGGCATCTCCTCGGCCAGGGCCTCGGCGGTGATCTGCCGGTAGGTGACGTCGACACCGGACTCCAGCTGGTGCAACTGGGCCACCGCCAGCGGCGCCTCGCCCATGTCGATGCCGGTCACGGTGGCGCCGCGCTGGGCCATCGACTCGCTGAGGATGCCGCCGCCGCAGCCTACGTCCAGCACTTTCTTGCCGGCCAGGCCTACGCGTTCGTCGATCCAGTTGACCCGCAGCGGGTTGATGTCGTGCAGTGGCTTGAACTCGCTCTCGCGGTCCCACCAGCGATGGGCCAGGGCCTCGAACTTGGCGATTTCGGCGCGGTCGACGTTGCTCATTTGAACAGTCCTCTGAAGCTTCGATGAAAGTGTCACGGGGCGGCAGTCGTGGCTGCCGACCGGTTATTCGTTGTGTCCGTTGATGCGTGCGCCCCATTGGCGCGCGGTGGCGGCCAGCGCCTGTTCGTCCATCTGGGTCAGGCGGCGGTCCTGTACCAGTGCGCGGCCAGCGACCCAGACATCCTTCACGCAGTCGCGGCCAGTGGCATAGATCAGTTGCGAGACGGGGTCGTGCACCGGCTGTTGCTGCAGGCCGGAGAGGTCGAACGCGACCAGGTCGGCGGCCTTGCCTGTCTCGAGCGAACCGGTGACGGCCTCCAGCCCCAGTGCCCGGGCGCCGTTGAGCGTGGCCATGCGCAGCGCGCGGTGGGCGTCAAGGGCGGTGGCGCTGCCGGCGATGGCCTTGGCCAGCAATGCCGCGGTGCGGGTCTCGCCGAGCAGGTCGAGGTCGTTGTTGCTGGCCGCGCCATCGGTGCCGACCGCCACGTTGACTCCGGCCTGCCATAGGCGCTCCACCGGGCAGAAGCCGCTGGCCAGTTTGAGGTTGGACTCGGGGCAGTGGATCACGCTGGTATTGCTTT
The DNA here is from genome assembly GCF_011752525.1 of Pantoea sp. Cy-639. GTDB lineage: Bacteria > Pseudomonadota > Gammaproteobacteria > Pseudomonadales > Pseudomonadaceae > Aquipseudomonas. The sequence continues at coordinate 116,280 of NZ_VWXI01000004.1, forward strand.
CTACCAGCAGCGCCAGATCCTCGTCGCTGATCTGGGTCATGTGCACCGCCTGCAGGTTCGGCCCCAGCAGGCCAAGGCGGGCGAGCCGCGCCAGGGGGCGCTCGCCGCTGTCCTTGAGGGCCTGCTCGACTTCACTGGCGGTCTCGTGGATATGCATGTGCAGTGGCGCGTCGAGCTGGTCGGCGATGATCCGGATCTTTTCCAGGCTGGCGTCGCAGACCGTGTAGGGCGCGTGCGGGCCGAGGGCGATGGTGATGCGTGGGTGGTAGCGCAGGTCGCCGAACAGTTCGATGGCCAGATGCAGGCCTTCTTCCGGGGTGCGCGCGCCCGGGATGGGGAAGTCCAGCAACGGCACGGCGACCTGGGCGCGGATGCCGCTACGGTGCACGCGGTCGCAGGCTTCGCGGGGGAAGAAGTACATGTCGGCGAAGCAGGTGATGCCGCCCTTGAGCTGTTCAGCGATGGCCAGGTCGGTGCCGTCGCGCACGAAGCCCTCGTCGACCCAGCGGCCCTCGGCCGGCCAGATGTGCTCCTTGAGCCAGGTCATCAGCGGCAGGTCGTCGGCCAGGCCACGGAACAAGGTCATGGCGGCGTGACCGTGGGCATTGATCAGGCCGGGCGTGAGCAGGCAGTCGGGCAGTTCGCGTACTTCATTGGCCCGGGGCGCGCGCTCGCGTGGGCCGAGCCAGGCGATACGCCCCTCGCGGATGCCCAGGGCATGGCCTTCCAGCACCACGCCGGCCGGCTCCACGGGCACCAGCCAGTGCGGGGCGAGCAGCAGGTCGAGGGGCGGGGTGGTGGTGGGCATGCGCGGCATATACCTGGATCGGTTCGGCGAAACGCGCAGTATACCCGAGCGTCCGGGGCTGAGGGTCGCTATAATCGCCGGCTTTTGAAGCCTGGGTGACGGGGAGCGGCGATGCGCGAGCAACTGATGGCGGCGGAAACGGTGGTGGGTATCGAGTGGCGCGACGGCGCATTGCACCTGCTCGACCAGCGCCTGCTGCCGCTCGAGCAGCTCTGGTTGACCTGCACCGATGTCGCCGAGGTGGCCGAGGCGATCGGCGACATGGTCGTGCGCGGCGCGCCGGCCATTGGTATCTGCGCGGCCTATGGACTGGTCCTGGCGCTGCGTCAGCGTCTGGCTGAGGGCGAGGGCTGGGAAGAGGCGCTGGAAGAGGATTTCCTGCTGCTGGGCGAGGCTCGGCCAACGCCGGCCAACCTGTTCTGGGCGCTCAACCGCATGCGTGAGCGGTTGCAGCGCCTGCGTCCGGGCGAGGATGTGCTGGCGATCATGGAGGCCGAGGCCATCGCCATTCACGAGAGTGATCGCGAGGCCAACCTGACCATGGCCCAGTACGGTGTCGAGCAGATCCGCAAGCACCTGGGCAGCGAGCAGGCGCTGCTGACCCTCGGCAATGCCGGGGCGCTGGCTACCGGTGGCTTCGGGACCGCCCTGGGGGTGATTCGTGGCGCTGCCCTGGAAGGTATGGTCGAGCAGGTCTATGCCTGCGAGTCGCGACCCTGGTTGCAGGGCTCGCGCCTGACTGCCTGGGAGTTGGCGGCCGATGGCGTGCCAGTGACCGTGGTCGCCGATGCGGCGGCGGGGCACCTGATGCGGACCAAGGGCATCACCTGGGTGGTGGTCGGCGCCGACTGCATCGCGGCCAATGGTGACGTGGCGGCGAAGATCGGTACCTACCAGACCGCAGTGGCGGCCATGCATCATGGCCTGCGCTTCATGGTGGTGGCACCGAGCACCAGCATCGACCTGAACCTGGCCACTGGCGACGATATTCCGCTGGAGGTGCGTGGCGTCGAGGAACTGCTGGAGGTGGCCGGTATCCAGGTGACGGCGGATGTGGAGGCGTACAACCCGGTGGTCGATGTCACGCCGGCCGACCTGATCGATGTCATCGTCACTGAAAAAGGCATTGTCGAGCGGCCGGATGCGGCGAAAATCGCCCAGCTGATGTGTCGCAAGCGTCTGCATTGAGGCGCTGTCCGCACGGGTGCGCATGAAGTGCTCTCTGGTTGTTTTTCCATCCGCCCGGAGGGGCCGTGCACGCTGCTCGACGGCATCCTGCCATCTCTCCCATGCGCCCTGTGTTTGTGATACCATCCGGCAGTTTCCAAGGCCGCTCGTTGAAGCGGCCTTCATTGCGCAGATCCATGGCACAACTCATTGATTTGTCGTATGTCGTCGCACCCTGATGCGCTGCGGCGGCGAGCTTCGTTCGTCCTTCGAGGGATCAGGCGAAGTTTCACCAGAAAAAGGAATCAGGCTTCTCATGGGCGAACTGGCCAAAGAAATCCTCCCGGTCAATATCGAAGACGAACTGAGACAGTCTTACCTCGACTACGCGATGAGCGTGATTGTCGGGCGAGCGCTGCCCGATGCGCGTGACGGCTTGAAGCCCGTGCATCGTCGCGTTCTCTATGCGATGAGCGAACTGGGCAACGACTGGAACAAGCCGTACAAGAAATCCGCCCGTGTGGTCGGTGACGTCATCGGTAAGTACCACCCCCACGGCGACACTGCCGTGTACGACACCATCGTGCGTATGGCGCAGCCATTCTCGCTGCGCTACCTGCTGGTCGATGGCCAGGGCAACTTCGGTTCGGTGGACGGCGACAACGCCGCCGCCATGCGATACACCGAAGTGCGCATGGCCAAGCTGGCCCACGAGCTGCTGGCCGACCTGCACAAGGAAACCGTCGACTGGGTGCCCAACTACGACGGCACCGAGCAGATCCCGGCGGTCATGCCGACCCGGATCCCCAACCTGCTGGTCAACGGCTCCAGCGGTATCGCCGTGGGCATGGCGACCAACATCCCGCCGCACAACCTCGGCGAGGTGATCGACGGTTGCCTGGCGTTGATCGACAATTCCGACATCACGGTCGATGAGCTGATGCAGTTCATCCCGGGTCCGGACTTCCCGACCGCCGGCCTGATCAACGGCCGCCAGGGCATCATCGAGGCCTATCGCACCGGCCGTGGTCGCATCTACATGCGCGCCCGTTCCGAAGTCGAGGACATCGACAAGGTTGGCGGTCGCCAGCAGATCGTCGTCACCGAGCTCCCTTACCAGCTGAACAAGGCGCGTCTGATCGAGAAGATCGCCGAGCTGGTGAAAGAGAAGAAGATCGAAGGCATCACCGAGTTGCGCGACGAGTCCGACAAGGACGGCATGCGCATCGTCATCGAGCTGCGTCGCGGCGAGGTGCCGGAGGTGGTGCTCAACAATCTTTACCAGCAGACCCAGCTGCAGAGCGTGTTCGGTATCAACACCGTTGCGCTGATCGATGGTCGCCCGCGCCTGCTGAACCTGAAAGACCTGCTCGAGGCGTTCGTCCGCCACCGCCGCGAGGTGGTGACCCGGCGCACCGTTTTCGAGCTGCGCAAGGCCCGCGAGCGTGGCCACATCCTCGAAGGCCAGGCGGTCGCGCTGTCCAACATCGACCCGGTCATCGCCCTGATCAAGGCTTCGCCGACGCCGTCCGAGGCCAAGGAAGCGCTGGTCAGCACTGCCTGGGAGTCCAGCGCCGTGCAGGTCATGGTCGAGCGCGCCGGTGCCGAATCCTGCCGTCCGGAAGACCTGCCGGAGCAATACGGCCTGCGTGAAGGCAAGTACTACCTGTCGCCGGAGCAGGCCCAGGCCATCCTTGATCTGCGCCTGCACCGCCTGACCGGCCTGGAGCACGAGAAGCTGCTGGCCGAGTACCAGGAGATCCTCGAGCAGATCGGCGAGCTGATCCGCATCCTCAGCAGCGCCCAGCGCCTGATGGAAGTGATCCGCGAGGAGCTGGAGGCGATCCGTGCCGAATACGGCGACGCGCGTCGTACCGAAATCCTCAATGCCAGCCACGACCTCAACTACGGCGACATGATCCCGGAAGAAGAGCGTGTGGTAACCATTTCCCATGGCGGTTACGCGAAAACCCAGCCGCTGTCCGCCTACCAGGCCCAGCGCCGTGGCGGCAAGGGCAAGTCGGCTACCGGCGTGAAGGACGAGGACTACATCGAGCACCTGCTGGTCGCCAACAGCCACGCCACCCTGCTGCTGTTCTCCAGCAAGGGCAAGGTGTACTGGAAGAAGACCTACGAAATTCCCGAGGCCTCCCGCGCCGCTCGCGGTCGACCGCTGGTCAACCTGCTGCCGCTGGAAGAAGGCGAGCGCATCACCGCGATGCTGCAGATCGACCTCGAGGCCCTGCAGCAGAGCGCTGGCGTCGACGAAGAGCTGGAGGACGCGGAAGAGACCGTGCTCGAAGGCGAAGTGATCGAGGCCGAGGAGGTCGATGAGGAAGACGGTGATACCCCTGAGTGGATCGCCGAGCCGACGGGCGCCTACATCTTCATGGCGACCGCCTCCGGTACCGTGAAGAAGACCCCGCTGGTGCAGTTCGCCCGCCCACGCTCCAATGGCCTGATCGCCTTGAAGCTCAAGGAAGGCGATACCCTGATCGCCGCGGCCATCACCGACGGTGCCAAGGAAGTCATGATGTTCTCCGACGCCGGCAAGGTGATTCGTTTCGCCGAGGGCGTGGTTCGCGAAATGGGCCGTAACGCCCGTGGCGTGCGTGGCATGAAGCTGGGCAAGGGGCAGCGGATCATCTCCATGCTGATTCCCGAGTCGGGCGCGCAGATCCTCACCGCCTCCGAGCGTGGCTTCGGCAAGCGCACCCCGCTGTCCAAGTTCCCGCGTCGCGGGCGTGGCGGTCAGGGCGTGATCGCCATGGGTACCAAAGGACGCAACGGTCTGCTGATCGGCGCGATCCAGGTGCAGGAAGGCGAAGAGATCATGTTGATCTCCGACCAGGGCACGCTGGTGCGCACGCGGGTTGGCGAGGTCTCCAGTCTGGGTCGCAACACCCAGGGCGTGACGCTGATCAAGCTGGCCAGCGACGAGACGCTGGTCGGCCTGGAGCGCGTCCAGGAGCCATCCGAGGAAGAGCTCGACGAGATGCTCGAGACGGACGAGGAGGGCGCCCCGCTCGACGCGGTGGGCGAGGACGGCGCGGATACCGAAGAGGCGCCGCAGGAATAAGCGCAGCAACAACCCGAACGGGGCGACCAAGGTCGCCCCGTTTGACTGATTAGAGGGGCCCTTCGTCGGCAAGGCCGGCTCCTGCAGGCATGACGCACCGCCTGCAGGAGCCGGCCTTGCCGACGAAGGGCCGCACAGCGGTCCCGATCCAGGCGGGCCGATGAATGACGATTTGTTCTATTTGTCAGAGCGAGAGTGGATGTGAGCAAACGAGCCTTTAACTTCTGCGCCGGTCCTGCCGCGCTTCCCGATGCAGTCCTGCAGCGCGCCCAGGCGGAAATGCTGGACTGGCGCGGCAAGGGCCTGTCCGTGATGGAAATGAGCCACCGCAGCGACGACTATGTGACCATCGCCGAAAAGGCTGAGCAGGACCTGCGCGACCTGCTGTCTGTCCCCTCCAACTACAAGGTGCTGTTCCTCCAGGGCGGTGCCAGCCAGCAGTTCGCCGAGATTCCGCTGAACCTGCTGCCGGAAAACGGCATTGCCGACTATGTCGAGACCGGCATCTGGTCGAAGAAGGCCATCGAAGAGGCTCGTCGCTTCGGTAGCGTCAATGTTGCCGCCAGCGCCAAGCCTTACGACTACCTGGCCATTCCGGGCCAGAACGAGTGGGTGCTCAGCAAGAATGCCGCCTACGTCCACTATGCGTCCAACGAGACCATTGGTGGCTTGCAGTTCGACTGGGTTCCCGAGACCGGCGAGGTGCCGCTGGTGGTCGACATGTCCTCCGATATCCTCTCGCGTCCTATCGATGTGTCGCAGTACGGCCTGATCTATGCCGGTGCGCAAAAGAACATCGGCCCGAGCGGCCTGGTGGTGGTCATCGTTCGCGAGGATCTGCTTGGCCGTGCCCGCAGCAGCTGCCCAACCATGCTCGACTACAAGATCTCGGCCGACAACGGTTCGATGTACAACACCCCGGCGACCTATTCCTGGTACCTCTCTGGCCTGGTGTTCGAGTGGCTCAAGGAGCAGGGTGGCGTCGAGGCCATGGAGAAGCGCAATCGGGCGAAGAAGGACCGTCTGTACGGTTTCATCGATGCCAGCGACTTCTACACCAACCCGATCAGTCACAACGCCCGTTCGTGGATGAACGTGCCGTTCCGCCTTGCCGACGAGCGCCTGGACAAGGCCTTCCTGGCGGGCGCCGACGCCCGTGGCCTGCTCAATCTCAAGGGCCACCGTTCGGTTGGCGGCATGCGCGCTTCCATCTACAACGCCCTGGGCCAGGAGGCTGTCGAGGCGCTGGTGCAGTACATGGCTGAATTCGAGAAGGAGCACGGTTGATGTCCGAGCAGGAACTCAAGGCTCTGCGGGTGCGTATCGACAGCCTCGACGAGAAGATCCTCGAGCTGATCAGCGAGCGCGCCCGTTGCGCCCAGGAAGTGGCCAAGGTCAAGACCGCCACGCTGGCTGAGGGCGAGAAGCCGGTGTTCTATCGTCCCGAGCGTGAGGCTGCAGTGCTCAAGCGGGTCATGGAGCGCAACAAGGGGCCGCTGGACAACGAAGAGATGGCGCGGCTGTTCCGCGAGATCATGTCGTCCTGCCTGGCCCTGGAAGAGCCGCTCAAGGTCGCCTACCTCGGCCCGGAGGGCACCTTCACCCAGGCTGCCGCAATGAAGCATTTCGGCCACGCCGTGGTCAGTCGCCCGATGGCGGCGATCGACGAAGTGTTCCGCGAAGTGGCGGCTGGTGCGGTCAACTTCGGCGTGGTGCCGGTGGAGAACTCCACCGAGGGCGCGGTCAGTCACACCCTGGACAGCTTCCTCGAGCACGACATGGTGATCTGCGGCGAGGTCGAGCTGCGTATCCACCATCATCTGCTGGTGGGCGAGAATACCAAGACCGACAGCATTAGCCGCATCTACTCCCATGCCCAGTCGTTGGCCCAGTGCCGCAAATGGCTGGATGCCCATTACCCGAATGTCGAGCGCGTGGCGGTGTCGAGCAACGCCGAGGCGGCCAAGCGGGTCAAGGGGGAGTGGAATTCGGCGGCGATCGCCGGCGACATGGCGGCGAACCTGTACGGGCTGACCCGCCTTGCCGAGAAGATCGAAGACCGTCCGGACAACTCCACGCGCTTCCTCATGATCGGCAGCCAGGAAGTGCCGCCGACCGGCGACGACAAGACCTCGATCATCGTCTCGATGAGCAACAAGCCGGGAGCGCTGCATGAGCTGCTGGTGCCGTTCCATGAGAATGGCATCGACCTGACTCGTATTGAGACGCGTCCTTCGCGCAGTGGTAAATGGACCTACGTGTTCTTCATCGACTTCGTTGGTCATCACCGTGACCCGCTGATCAAGGCGGTGCTCGAGCAGATCAGCCAGGAGGCTGTGGCGCTGAAGGTGCTGGGCTCGTATCCGAAAGCGGTGCTCTGAGGAAAGCTTCAGGGGCTGTCCCTGTGTCGGCCCGCTTCCATGGCCAAGGCGTGGACGCGGGCTTGTCCGGCGATGGGGCTCACAGACTGTCTTGATTTCTGAACAGGGTTCGCACTCGTGGTTAATGCTGTAACAAACAATCCCGCACCGATCATCGACCGTCTGGTGGTTGTGGGCCTGGGCCTGATTGGCGGCTCCTTCGCCAAGGGGCTGCGCGAAAGCGGCCTGTGCCGCGAAGTGGTCGGTGTCGACCTGGATGCCGAATCGCGCAGGCAGGCGGTGGCTTTGGGTGTGGTCGACCGCTGCGAGGCGGATCTGGCTGTGGCCTGCGTCGGTGCCGACGTGATCCAGCTGGCCGTGCCGATCCTGGCCATGGAGAAGCTCCTGGCACGCCTGGCGCAGTTGGACCTGGGCGCGGCGGTGATCACTGATGTTGGTAGTGCCAAGGGCAACGTCGTGCGTGCCGCCCGCGAGGCCTTTGCCGCGAACCTGTCGCGTTTCGTGCCCGGCCACCCGATCGCCGGCTCCGAGCAGAGCGGGGTGGAGGCATCCAATGCCGCGTTGTTCCGTCGCCACAAGGTGATCCTCACGCCGCTGGCGGAAACCGATCCGCAGGCCTTGGCGCTGGTCGACCGCCTGTGGCGTGCGCTGGAGGCCGATGTCGAGCACATGTCGGTCGAGCGCCATGACGAAGTATTGGCGGCGACCAGTCATTTGCCGCACCTACTGGCCTTCGGCCTGGTCGATTCGCTGGCCAAGCGCAATGAAAACCTGGAGATCTTCCGGTACGCTGCGGGAGGTTTCCGCGATTTCACGAGAATTGCCGGCAGCGACCCGATCATGTGGCATGACATCTTCCTCGCCAACCGGGAAGCGGTCCTGCGCACTCTCGATACATTTCGCAGCGATCTCGACGCCTTGCGCGACGCGGTCGATGCTGGGGACGGGCACCAGTTGCTGGGTGTGTTCACTCGCGCCCGGGTTGCCCGCGAGCATTTCAGTAAAATCCTGGCCCGTCGGGCCTATGTGGACGCTATGAACGCCAACGACCTGATTTTCCTGGCCCAACCTGGTGGCCGCGTGTCCGGACGGATCCGCGTACCAGGCGACAAATCGATCTCCCATCGTTCGATCATGCTTGGCTCGCTGGCCGAGGGTACCACCGAAGTCGAAGGCTTCCTCGAGGGCGAGGATGCCCTGGCCACGCTGCAGGCCTTCCGCGACATGGGGGTGGTCATCGAAGGTCCGCACCATGGTCGGGTGACCATCCATGGTGCCGGTCTGCATGGCCTGAAGCCGCCGCCTGGGCCGCTGTACGTGGGTAACTCCGGTACCTCGATGCGTCTGCTCTCGGGGCTGCTGGCTGGCCAGTCGTTCGACGTCACCATGACGGGCGATGCCTCGCTGTCCAAGCGTCCGATGAACCGCGTGGCCAACCCGTTGCGGGAAATGGGCGCGGTGGTCGAGACTGGTCCGGATGGTCGCCCGCCACTGACCATTCGTGGCGGGCACAAGCTCAAGGCATTGACCTACACGCTGCCGATGGCCAGTGCCCAGGTCAAGTCCTGCCTGCTGCTGGCGGGGCTGTACGCCGAAGGCAAGACCACGGTCACCGAGCCTGCGCCGACCCGCGATCACACCGAGCGGATGCTGCGTGGCTTTGGCTATGCCGTCGAGACCAATGGTCCGGTCGCCTCGCTGCAATCTGGCGGCAAGCTCGTCGCAACCCGCATCGAAGTGCCGGCGGATATTTCCTCCGCTGCGTTCTTCCTCGTCGCCGCTTCGATCGCCGAAGGCTCCGAGCTGGTGCTTGAGCATGTCGGCATCAACCCGACCCGCACCGGTGTGATCGACATCCTGCGTCTGATGGGCGGCGACATTACCCTGGAAAACCAGCGTGAAGTCGGCGGTGAGCCGGTGGCTGACCTGCGTGTGCGTGGGGCCAGGCTCAAGGGCATCGACATTCCCGAGCATCTGGTGCCGCTGGCCATCGACGAGTTCCCGGTCCTGTTCGTCGCTGCTGCCTGCGCCGAAGGGCGCACCGTGCTGCGTGGCGCCGAAGAGCTGCGGGTCAAGGAGTCGGACCGTATCCAGGTCATGGCCGACGGCCTGATCACCCTGGGCGTGAAGTGCGAGCCAACCCCGGACGGGATCATCATCGAAGGTGGTCGGATCGGTGGTGGCGAAGTCCATGGCCATGGCGATCACCGTATCGCCATGGCGTTCAGCGTGGCCTCGCTGCGTGCCAGTGCGCCTATCGTCATCCATGATTGCGCCAACGTCGCCACGTCGTTCCCGAACTTCCTGGCGTTGTGCGCCGAGGTCGGCATTCGTGTCGCAGAAGAGGGCAAGTCGTGAATTCGCAAGCACCGGTCATCACCATCGATGGGCCGAGTGGCTCGGGCAAGGGTACTGTCGCCGGGCTGCTGGCCCGCGAGCTGGGCTGGCGTCTGCTCGACTCCGGCGCCCTTTACCGATTACTGGCGTTCAATGCCAGCAATCACGGTGTCGATCTGACCAACGAAGAGTTGCTCAAGGCCCTGGCTGCGCATCTGGATGTGCAGTTCATCGCCGCCGAGCCGGGCAAGCTGCAGCAGATCATTCTCGAAGGCGAGGATGTCAGTCATGTCATCCGCACCGAGACGGTGGGTGCCGGCGCCTCGATGGTCGCCTCGCTGCCGGCGGTGCGTGAAGCGCTGCTGCAGCGCCAGCGTGCCTTCCGCGAGGCGCCAGGCCTGATCGCCGATGGGCGCGACATGGGTACCGTGGTGTTCCCGGATGCACCGCTCAAGGTGTTCCTCACCGCCAGCGCCGAGGAGCGGGCCCGTCGACGCTACCTGCAGTTGAAGGGCAAGGGTGAAGATGTTAGTCTGTCAAGTCTGCTAGATGAGATCCGTGCGCGCGACGAGCGTGACACCCAGCGCGCAGTGGCCCCGCTCAAGCCGGCGGCCGATGCGATTCAGCTGGATTCCACGGAGTTGTCCATCGAGCAGGTGCTGCAACGCATCAGAAGTGAGCTCGCCCTGCGCGACCTGGTCTGATGGAGAGGAGGGCAGGCAGGGGCACCAGTCAACGTCCTGTCGGCGCTTCTTTACTTAAACGAAACCCACATTGTCTGGAATGTGGCTATGGGCGTCTGTTTCGCCCGAATCTACAGGAATTAAAATGAGCGAAAGCTTTGCAGAACTCTTTGAAGAAAGCCTGAAAACCCTCAATCTTCAGCCGGGTGCCATCATCACCGGTATCGTTGTCGACATCGACGGCGACTGGGTTACCGTTCACGCTGGCCTGAAGTCCGAGGGCGTCATCCCGCTCGAGCAGTTCATCAACGAAGCTGGCGAGCTGACCATCAAGGTCGGTGACGAAGTTCACGTTGCGCTGGACGCGGTCGAAGACGGCTTTGGCGAAACCAAGCTGTCCCGTGAAAAAGCCAAGCGCGCCGAGTGCTGGATTGTTCTGGAAGCTGCTTTCGCTGCCGAAGAAGTGGTCAAGGGCGTTATCAACGGTAAGGTTAAGGGCGGCTTCACTGTCGACGTTAACGGCATCCGTGCGTTCCTGCCGGGCTCCCTGGTTGATGTCCGCCCAGTGCGCGACACCACCCACCTGGAAGGCAAAGAGCTGGAATTCAAGGTCATCAAGCTGGACCAGAAGCGCAACAACGTTGTCGTTTCCCGTCGCAGCGTCCTGGAAGCCGAAAACAGCGCCGAGCGCGAAGCTCTGCTGGAATCGCTGCAGGAAGGCCAGCAGGTCAAAGGTATCGTCAAGAACCTCACCGACTACGGTGCGTTCGTTGATCTGGGCGGCGTCGATGGCCTGCTGCACATCACCGACATGGCCTGGAAGCGTATCAAGCACCCGTCGGAAATCGTCAACGTTGGTGACGAGATCGACGTCAAGGTCCTGAAGTACGATCGTGAGCGCAACCGCGTTTCGCTGGGTCTGAAGCAACTGGGCGAAGACCCATGGGTTGCTATCAAAGCCCGCTACCCAGAAAGCACTCGCGTCATGGCTCGCGTCACCAACCTGACCGACTACGGCTGCTTCGCTGAGCTGGAAGAAGGCGTTGAAGGTCTGGTGCACGTCTCCGAAATGGACTGGACCAACAAGAACATCCACCCGTCGAAAGTCGTTCAGGTTGGCGACGAAGTGGAAGTCATGGTTCTGGACATCGACGAAGAGCGTCGTCGTATCTCCCTGGGTATCAAGCAGTGCAAATCCAACCCATGGGAAGATTTCTCCGGCCAGTTCAACAAGGGTGACAAGATCACCGGTACCATCAAGTCGATCACCGACTTCGGTATCTTCATTGGTCTGGACGGCGGCATCGACGGTCTGGTTCACCTGTCGGACATCTCCTGGAACGAAGCTGGCGAAGAAGCCGTGCGTCGTTTCAAGAAGGGCGACGAGCTGGAAACCGTCATCCTGTCGGTTGACCCAGAGCGCGAGCGCATCTCCCTGGGCATCAAACAGCTGGAAGACGATCCGTTCTCCAACTTCGTTTCGCTGAACGACAAGGGCGCTATCGTCAAGGGTATCGTCAAGGAAGTTGACGCCAAGGGCGCTATCGTGACCCTGGCTGACGACATCGAGGCTACTCTGAAGGCTTCCGAAATCAGTCGTGACCGCGTTGAAGACGCGCGTAACGTCCTGAAGGAAGGCGAAGAGATCGAAGCCAAGATCATCAGCGTCGACCGTAAGTCCCGCGTTATCAGCCTGTCCATCAAGTCGAAGGACGACGCTGAAGAGCGCGAAGCCATCCAGAGCCTGAAGAACGCTCCGGAAGCGGCTGCCGATACCACCATGGCTGCGCTGCTGCGCGAAGCAATGGCCAAGCAGAACTGAGTTCTGTTTGATCGGTAAAAAGGGTGACCTTCGGGTCACCCTTTTTTTTGCCTGCGATTCTGCTCGAAGCTGTTCGTGACAGGGCGTTTGGGTTGGTTGGCGGCGGCGAGTCGGAAATCCCTGATTTTGAATTTTTTTGTTTAGTCAAGAACCGGCCTGTTCAAAACTGTCGGAGCGTGCTACAAACTGATTAAGCAATGATCTAGCTGCTTGATAACGAAGGGAAAAATATGACGAAGTCGGAGCTGATCGAACGTATTGTCACCCATCAGGGGCTACTCTCATCCAAGGATGTGGAGTTGGCCATCAAGACCATGCTTGAACAGATGTCACAATGCCTGGCCACCGGGGATCGAATCGAGATCCGTGGATTCGGCAGTTTTTCTCTGCACTACAGGGCGCCGCGCGTCGGGCGCAATCCCAAGACCGGGCAGTCGGTCAGTCTCGAAGGCAAGTACGTGCCACACTTCAAGCCTGGGAAAGAGTTGCGGGATCGGGTCAATGAGGAGGATCAGGACCTGCAGCACTGAAATCAAAAGGATTATTTCAATGCGTAATATCAAGCGCGCCGCGATGGTGTTGTTTTTTTTGTTGCTCGTTTCGTTGGTGTTGTTCTTCGTCCTGGAGAATCAGCAAGCGGTCTCCCTGGTGCTGTTTGGGTGGTCGGCGCCCTCCCTGCCGATCGCTGTGTTGTTGATCGCCGCCCTGGTGCTGGGTCTGGCGGTAGGGCCTTTCCTTGGGTTGCTCGGCTATCTGCGGCGCAAGCAGCGCTGAGGTCGAGAGTCGAGCCGGGGCTCTGGTCGCATGCGTCTCGCCTCGATGTTTCCAGCTGATGCAATGACTGCTGGCATTCTGCTTTTGATGGATTTGCGGCAGTCAGGCTTTTCGCCCGACTTGTTTCATCTGCTGTTAGTGCCTGCCACTCGTCAGGTACGTGGCGATAACTGTTTCAGTAAATGATTCTGCGTATGTCCATGGTGAACTTTCGGGTTGGCCTGGGTTCTACTTCACCTGTTTTCCTTCGGGTTGGATTGCCCGCCTTTCATGGCGGCGGGCGCTATACTTCTGGGGTGGCATATTGATGTTGCGAATCAAAATTTTGACAACACAGTCAGAACTGCTGGAAAGGAACGCTGAAATACATGAATAAAGAGCCGCAGAGCCCTCGTCACGAAACTGAAATCGATCTGCTGGAAATTCTGCGTGGAGTCTGGAAACAAAAAGCCATCGTTCTTCTGGTCTTTATTCTGGTTCTGGCCGGCACGATCTTTTATCTGCGCACTGCGCCTGTCATCTATGAAGCGAAAATCCGTGTCATGCCCCCGTCGCTGGGCGATATCGTCGAGTTGAACCTTGGGCGTGCCGGCGCCACTGATCTTTCTCCCCTGACGCCGCAAAAGGTATATGGCTTCTTCTCCGCCCAGCTGCAGTCCGACTCGCTGCGTCAGGAGTTCTACCGTGATGTCTTCCTTCCTTCGTTGTCCGAGGCCGAGCGCGGCCTGGCTCAGGATGTGCTCTATGCGAGACTGCAGGCCTCTCTTGTCGTGCAGCCGGTTGTGGGTGCGGACCATCTGTTCGCGGTAACGGCGTCCACGACTGACCGGGTTCGGTCGGCCGATTGGGTTGTCGCCTATACGGCGCTGGCGGCGCGAAAGGCGGGCGAACTGCTGCTCAAGGATACGCGCAGCGAAATTGACGTAGCGGTCAAGGGGCTGGAGTTGCGCATCGCCGGTGCGCGCAAGGTTGCCCATGAGCGGCGGGACGACAAGCTAGTCAAGCTCCGGGAGGCGCTTTCCATTGCCGAGGCCATTGGTCTGAAGCAGCCTTCCGGCATGTTCAAGGGCGCGCCCGACAGCGGTGTGGGCACCATGAACGGTGAGCTGACCTACTTCCGTGGTGCGCACGCCTTGAAGGCCGAAATAAGCGGCCTGGAGCAGCGCGGTTCGGATGATCCGTTCGTGCAGAGCCTGAGGGAGATGGAAGCTTCGCTGGATACCTACAAGGATCTGCTCGGCCGTGAACCGAAGTTCGAGGTGTATCGCCAGGATGGCGAAGTGGTGGTGCCCGATACACCGGTCAAGCCACGAAAACTGCTGATTATTGTCGCGGGTACCTTCCTGGCTTGCCTGGCCGGGTTTGCCAGTGGCTTGCTGTTCTATGCCCTGCGCAGCGCTCGCGAGCGCAGGGGGTAAGGGGCGTGGGCGTGGCAGGCATTGTGTGGCGGGGGCTGGTTCTCGATTGGGGAAGATGACACAATCTTCGTTTGTCCATCTGCAAATAGCCATGGAGGCATCCGCCAGGATCTGGGGGCGTGCCAGCTTTGGATGGAACCATGCTGAACGGATTATGGGCCTCGATCGTGACAAATGTGTTCCAAGCCAGTGCTGTTCCTGTTACCGATGAAATCGACCTGCTTCAGCTGATCAAGCACCTGTTTGCGCGCAAGCTGTTGATCGCCTGCGTGATGCTGGCAGGTGGCCTGCTGGCGGGGATCTACGCCTATTCGCTGACTCCCATCTACGAGACCAGCACGATACTGCGCCCTGCCGCCTTGAATGACCTCGACCAACTGAACCGCACCGAGGTCTATTCGCTTCCGCCTGCAGAGGCCTTGCGACGGGTTGGTGCGGCGCTGGACTCCTACGATACCCGCCTGAGCTTTTTCATGAGCAACCCCGAGCTGGCCAAGGCTTTCACGCGGCCAGGGATGTCGTTCGACCAGGCGTTCGATCAGTTTAATACCAGTGCGCTGTCGCTGTTCCAGCCTGATGACAAGCGCAGGGACTTGCTGTCGATCTACATCGGCCTGAATCTGCGCTACCCCAAGGGGGTGGATGGCGCAACGCTCCTGAACAATTTCGTGCAGTTCGCTATCAATCGTGAAAAGGAACAGGTCGCATCGGACCTGCGCATCATTGTGCAAAACCGCCTGACCGAAATCGATTCGAAGCTGGATGCGTCGCGAGAAGCCTACAAGGTGGGCAAGGCGGGTGAGGTCGCGCTTTTGCTGGAGGCCGATTCGATCAAGCGGGCCGAGTTGCAGGATGAACTGGTTGCTCTGCGGGCGCAGTTGAAGCGCCAGCGCGAGAACCGGATCGCCCAGCTCACCGAGGCGATTTCGGTGGCCCATTCGCTGGGCATCGTCACACCCTCCACGCCGTCCGCCATGGCGGCGGAAAGCACCTCCGGGCAGGCCAGCGTGATGCGGACCGAGGTGAATAATCAGTCCATCCCGCTGTACTTCATGGGCACCCAAGCGCTGGAGGCGGAGAAGAGGGTGTTGCTGCAGCGCAAGAACGATGACTTTGCCGATGAGCGGGTTGCCAGCATCTACCGAGAGCTGAAGCTCCTGGAGAACAATCGTCGCTCGCAGTTCCTGCAGCAGCGTCAGAACGAAGATATCTACATCAAGGGTATCAAGGAGCTTCGTTCGGAAAAGACGCGCTTGCTCTCCATCAATACCAATATGAACAATCTCGGCCTGGTCAGTGTTGATCGTCAGGCGTTCGAGCCGGCGTATCCGGTCAGTCCGAGAAAGGCGTTGTTCGTTGCCATTGGGGCGCTGCTTGGCCTGCTGTCAGTGACCGGTATCCTGGTCCTGCAGTTCCTGGTGGGGGCGTCCGAGCGTCGTGCATTCGTCAGTGGCGAAGCGCTGGTTGCCCGTCCGGTCGGGCAGGACGCGGCAAAGAACGTCATTGCTAATTGATATCCATCCTGTCGCTGTGCCAGGAAGACAGTCGGCGCATGGTTCTATGTACAGGGGTGGATTGTGAATTTATCGGTTATTAACCGGTCGTTGAAGGCCAACATAAAAGTCGTCAGCACGTATTTCCATATGACGGCGCTGCAGGTGATGAACTCGTTCTTCTACCTGCTGATCTATCCCTATGTCATCAAGTCGCTAGGGGTCGAGGGCTTCGGCCTGTTCGTCTTTGCCACCAGTGCCGCTGCCTATTTCATGGTCTTCGTGACCTTTGGCTTCGACATCCATGCGGCCAAGGAGGTCTCGGTCCGGCAGGAGGATCATCGGGCACATGGCGAGCTGATCTGCGTGATTACTGCAGCGAAACTGCTGCTGGCCGCACTGGCACTGATCGTGTTCGCGGTCATCCTCAATCTGGTGCCGTTCATGCAGCAGCATGCACTGCTGTTCTGGGTCTGCTTCGCCAATGTGCTTTCGAGTATTTTTCTGCCAGTCTGGTACTTCCATGGCCAGCAGCGGATGAAATTGGTCACGGTGGTGCAACTGCTGCTCAAGCTGGCCTCGCTGCCAGTGATCTTCGTGTTGGTGAACAACGAAGCGGACGTGCTCATGTACGCCAGCATTGTGGTCGGTGCGAACGTGCTGTCGGCGTTGGTGCTGTTCTTCTTTGCTGTGCGGGCAACGCAATGCCAGCTGGTCTGGCCTGAGTGGCGGCGGATTACCAAGGGCCTGGCGGATGTCCAGCCGTTCTTCTGGTCCACTGCGACCAATACCCTGAAGCAGAAGAGTGTCGAGCTGATCATCGGTGCCTGTTTCGGTATGCGCGAAGTGGCGATCTACGACCTGGCCAACAAGATATTCTCGGTTCCGAGCCTGCTGGTTTCGAATATCAATGCCGCGCTGTTCCCGGCTTTGGTCAGGTCGTCCACTCGCAGCCTCATCAACCGGATCATCAAGATCGAGATCCTGCTGGGTATCGTGTGCGTCGGCTCGGTGGCGGTGTTCGGCTACTGGATCGTGGATTTCGTGTCGCATGGCCAGATGGATCAGGCTTACCCGCT
The DNA here is from genome assembly GCF_011752525.1 of Pantoea sp. Cy-639. Classification (GTDB taxonomy): domain Bacteria; phylum Pseudomonadota; class Gammaproteobacteria; order Pseudomonadales; family Pseudomonadaceae; genus Aquipseudomonas. Next base: position 133,321 of record NZ_VWXI01000004.1, read on the forward strand.
GGCGGTATTGCTCAGTCTCAATATCCTGACCGTGCTGATCGTGGGTAGCCACATCTACTTCATCTATGTGCCACGCCAGCGCTACGACTGGGTTCTGCGCAACCAGTTGGTGTCGGTCGCGGTTTTCTACGCTTGCTGTGGTCTGTACCTGTGGATTTCGTGGAGCGTGTACGCTGTCGTGCTCGCACTTTCCACTTCCGCGTTGATCGAGATCGCATACAGTTGCTCGCTGGTGCGCAAGATCAAGGATTATTAATGAAGGCCGGTACAGGCTGCGCGAAGACGGTCATTATTGGGGGCACCTTGTGAAGCAGTTTGAAATCCCTGTCGTGTTGTTGCTGTTCAAGCGCGTCGACAAACCGTTGAAGGTTCTGGAGCAGATCGCCAAAGTGGCGCCGGCCAGGCTCTACCTGTTGTCGGACGGCGGCCGCACGGTGGAGGAGCATCAGCAGGTCGAGGCCTGTCGCGCAGCAATCGAAGCGGCCATCACTTGGGACTGTGAGGTCATCAAGAAATACGAACCGAGCAATATCGGCGTCTATGCCAATATTGGCGAGGGTGCCAAGTGGGTGTTCCAGCGCGAGGAAATGGCCATCTTCCTGGAGGATGACAACTTCCCGGAGGTGACATTCTTCCGTTTCTGCCAGGAAATGCTCGAGCGCTACCGCGACGACAGTCGCGTACTGTGGATCTGCGGCACCAACTACCTGAAGGACTACCAGCCGGCCGACGGCGCGAGCTACCTGTTCACCCAGAACATGATGCCGTGTGGCTGGGCGTCATGGTCGAAGAAGTTCTCCGAGTGCTACGACGGCGAGTTGCAGCTCTGGCAGGATCCGTACATCCGCAATCGCATCAAGGCCGAGTACCGTTATCCTGCGTTGTACTGCCAGGACAAGTACAACATCGAATATGAGCTCGACGCCAAGGCTGCCACCGGCAGGTTCTACTCCTGGGACTACCAGATGAGTTTCAGTGTGCGCGCGCACAACATGTACGCCATCGTGCCGAGCGTGAACCAGATCACCAATATCGGCGTGGACAACGATTCGACGCACGGCGGCAACAGCCTGGACAACGTCATGGTCGAGCGGTTCTGTGGCCTGCCGACCAAGCCTGTGTTGTTCCCGTTGGTGCACCCGAAGACCTTGCTGATCGACCTGCCGTTTGAAACGCAGGTGGCGAAGATCATCCTCAGTCCGGACTTCTTTTCGCTGAAGTCGAGGGTTTCCCGCTGGCTTCGCGAGGTGCTGGGCATTCCCAAGGTTGAGAGCGTTGGCGCCTACCTCAAGAAGCGCATTGGCTTGAAATGATGCTCAAGCTGACCCGGCACCGCCTTTCCATTGCCCTCACATTGCCCCTGCTCGGGGTGATGTGGTTGCTGTTTGGCTGGAATGCCTGGAACGGTGATCGCGACGGATACGAGCTGTACTACACCCGAGAGATCTCGGAGTGGGGCGTCGAGGTGGGCTATGGCTACCTCAATGTACTGGGCAACCAGTTGGGGCTTGGCTTCCAGGCCTTCCAGATCGCGTTTGCGGCGTTGACCCTCGGATTGTTGTGGCGTTACCTGCTGGTGCAGACACGTGCGCCATTCCTTTCGTTGCTGATGTATGCCCTGTGCTTCTTCGCCCTGGACTATGTATTGCTGCGCAACTTCCTGGCCTTCGTGATCATCCTGCAGGCGCTGGTGTGCCTGTTCAGGGGTGGGCTCGGCGGGCGCTTCATGTACGTATTGCTGATTCTCCTGGCCACCACTGTCCATCAATCGTCGTTTGTCTATCTGGCGTTGGTCATCGTACCGTTGCAGCGCGCGTACAACATCTGGCGTTTTCTCTTCTGTCTGCTCGCGTTCTATACGGTGTATGTGCTGGGGCGTAACTACCTGCCACTGCCTGCCAGTGTCAGTGCGCATTTCGATTACTACTCGGTGTCTCTCAAGAGCTCGTTGTTCAGTGTCTGCGTGCACGCGCTTTCGGTGCTGCTCATGGGGTTGGTCGTGGTCTGTGAGCGGCGTGACATTCTGCGCTTGCGGGCTGCCACCTTGCGTGAGCGGGAGATGGTCTTCGTACTGAACATCAATTTGTTGTCGCTGTTCTTTGCCGTGCTCTACTTCGAGTCGGAAATTTTCATCCGCCTGCTGCGCACGCTGGTGTTCATCAATATGTTGTACTGCGTCAACGCCCTGGTGCTGGTGCGCCGGACGTACTTTTTCATCTTTGCGTACTTGCTGCTGTTTTCGGCGTTTCTGTTTCTTTATTTCATCTGGCCGACAGCAGAGCTTTCGCTCCAGCCGTTATTTTTCCGGAATCTGATCCTCGGTTAGGTCTGGACTTCTGAGAAGGGTGTTTGACAGTGAATGTGTTTTTTCTGGGTGGTGTATTCGGTGAGCGCGACAAGGATGTCGTGCTGCGCCATTCTCGTGGCGTGGTGCAGATGGCTGCAGACACCTTGCAGAAGAATTACCTGCGAGGCTTTTCCGAGGCGCAGGTAGTGAAGCGGCTCACGGTGGTGAACCTGCCGTTCATCGGCGCCTACCCTCAGCGCTATGACAAGATGTTCTTCGAGCCGGCTGTCGAGGTGGAGACATTGGGGCGGGCCGAGGTTCGCACCCAGGGGTTCTTCAATCTTTCCCTGGTCAAGAACCTGCATCGCGCCTATCTGGCGGGCAAGGTGCTGTTGCAGCAACTGCGTGCGGTGCCGCAGGGCGATAACTATGTGGTCTGCTACTCCATGCACTTGCCATTCTTGTTGGCCTGTCAGGTAGTGAAGTGGCTGCGTCCAAGTACCCATTTGTGCATTATCGTGCCGGATCTGCCGGAATACATGGCGGTACGTACCGGTATCGTGAAGTTGCTGTTCCAGGCCATGGCGAAAGTTTCCTATGCCATTGTCGGTCGTGCCGACAGTGTTGTGGCGATTACCCAGCCCATGCTTGACAAGTTCGAGACTCCGGTAAAGGTCGTTATCGAAGGTATTGTCGATCCGCTGCACTCTGCAGAGACAGTCGGCGAGCAAGCCAAGCCTTATTTTCTCTATGGCGGCACCTTGGACAGGCGTTATGGTATCCGCAATCTGGTGGATTCTTACTTGCAGTCCGGGATTACTTCTCATGCCTTGTATATTTGCGGGGCTGGCGATGATCAAGCCTATGTAGAGCGCGCCGCTGCAGGTTGTGAAGGTATTAAATACCTGGGGCAGGTGTCGCGCGCCGAAGTATTGAAACTGCAGCGCGAGGCAAGCTTGCTGGTCAATCCGCGTGGTAATGACTCGATTTATACTAAGTATTCGTTTCCGTCAAAGGTCATTGAGTACATGTCCTCCGGCGTACCGATATTAATGTACAGGCTTGACGGTATTCCTGAGCAATATTATGATTTTTGCTATTTGGCCTCGCCCGCCGCAGGCGGCATGGGCCAGGCTCTGCTCACGATCGTCGGGCTGGACCCCGCCGAGCTGCGCCAGATGGGGCAGCGTGCCAAGGACTTCGTTACCGAGCATAAAATGCCCGCAATGCAGGTCGAAAAGTTGTTGAATGCTATCAAGCGTTAAAGGGAAATAAACAAATGTTCAATGGTAAGAAACTTCTCATTACGGGCGGCACTGGTTCCTTTGGTAATGCGGTGCTGAAGCGCTTCCTGGATACCGATATCGCCGAGATCCGCATTTTCAGCCGTGATGAAAAAAAGCAAGACGACATGCGCAAGCGGTATGCGAACCCGAAGCTGAAGTTCTATATCGGTGACGTTCGCGACTACCAGAGCATCCTCAACGCCTCCCGTGGCGTCGACTACATCTTCCACGCCGCCGCCCTCAAGCAGGTGCCTTCCTGCGAGTTCCACCCGCTGGAAGCAGTCAAGACCAACGTGCTGGGCACCGAGAACGTACTCGAAGCGGCGATCCAGAACGAAGTGAAGCGCATCGTTTGCCTGAGCACCGACAAGGCCGTTTACCCGATCAACGCCATGGGTATCTCCAAGGCGATGATGGAAAAGGTCATGGTCGCCAAGTCGCGCAACGTCGACGACGAGAAGACCGTCATCTGCGGTACCCGTTATGGCAACGTCATGGCTTCCCGTGGTTCGGTGATCCCGCTGTTCATCGATCAGATTCGCGCCGGCAAGGCCCTGACCCTGACCGACCCGAGCATGACCCGTTTCATGATGACCCTGGCCGATGCTGTCGACCTGGTGCTGTACGCCTTCGAGCATGGCAACAACGGTGACCTGTTCGTGCAGAAAGCCCCGGCCGCGACCGTCGAAACCCTGGCCAAGGCCCTGACCGCGCTGGTCGGCAAGCCTGAGCATCCGATCCAGGTGATCGGTACCCGCCATGGCGAGAAACTCTACGAGGCCCTGCTGAGCCGCGAAGAGATTGCCTGCGCCGAGGACATGGGCGACTACTTCCGTGTACCGCCAGACCTGCGCGACCTGAACTACGCCAAGTTCGTCGAGGAAGGCGAGACCAAGATCTCCCGTACCGAGGACTACAACTCGCACAACACCGAGCGCCTGGACGTGGAAGGCATGCAGAAGCTGCTGCTCAAGCTCGACTTCATGCGCGCTATCCAGCGCGGCGAGCACGCCACGCCCGAGGAGTGATCTGATGAAAGTTCTGATTACCGGCGCCAATGGCTTCGTCGGTCAAAACCTCATCGCCCACCTGAGTGAGCGCAGCGACGTCGAAGTGCTGCGCTTCACCCGTCAGGATGCTCTTGAGGACCTGCCACGCCTGGTTGCCGAAGTCGACTTCGTGTTCCACCTGGCGGGTGTCAATCGTCCGCAGAATCCCGCGGAGTTCGAGGTCGGCAATGCCGACCTCACCCGCGTCTTGTGCGACGCCATCGTCGCTTCGGGGCGCAAGACGCCGGTCATCTACACCTCGTCGACCCAGGCCGAGGCGGACAACCCGTACGGCATCAGCAAGCGCCACGCCGAGGAGGCGCTGCTGGCGCTGAAGGCACAGGGCGTACCGGTTCACGTCCTGCGCTTGCCGAACGTTTTCGGCAAGTGGGCACGTCCGAACTACAACTCGGCCGTGGCGACTTTCTGCCACAACATCGTCCGCGACCTGCCGATCACCATCAACGATCCGAGCGCCCGCCTGAACCTCGTCTACATCGACGATGTGGTGCGGCACTTTATCGAGGTGATGGACGGCAAGCTGCAGGGTGAGGCCGCCGATGCGGTCGAGCCGGTCTACAGCACCACCGTCGGGGAGATGGCCGGGTACCTCGAGGCCTTCCGCGACAGCCGTGCCTCGATGATCACCGAGCCGGTCGGTACCGGGTTGGTCCGCGCGCTGTACTCGACCTACCTGAGCTACGTGCCTCCGGAGCGCTTCACCTATGAAGTGCCCAAGCACGGCGACCCGCGTGGCGTGTTCGTGGAGATGCTCAAGACCAAGGATTCCGGCCAGTTCTCCTATTTCACCGCACATCCTGGCATTACCCGTGGCGGTCATTACCACCACTCGAAGACCGAGAAGTTCCTGGTGATCAAGGGCGAAGCCCGTTTCTGCTTCCGCCACATCACCTCTGGCGAGTTCTACGAGCTGCGTACCACCGGGGACAAGCCTGAGATCGTCGAGACCGTGCCGGGTTGGACCCACGACATCACCAACGTCGGCCAGGACGAGATGATCGTCATGCTCTGGGCCAATGAAATCTTCGATCGCGAACGTCCGGATACTTACGCCCGCCCCGTCGGCACCGAAGCTTGACTCGCCGCTTCAGGAATCTGCAATGAAAAAAATGAAAGTCGTCACCGTGGTGGGTACTCGCCCGGAAATCATCCGTCTGTCGCGGGTCATGGCCGCGCTCGACGTGCACTGCGAGCATGTGCTGGTGCACACCGGGCAGAACTATGACTATGAGCTGAACGAGATCTTCTTCCAGGACCTCGGTATCCGCAAGCCTGACCACTTCCTGAACGCCGCCGGCGCCACCGGTGCCGAGACCATCGGCAACGTGATCATCGCCGTCGACCGTGTCCTCGCAGAAGTGCAGCCCGAAGCGGTACTGGTACTGGGCGATACCAACAGCTGCATGGCGGTATTGCCGGCCAAGCGCCGCAAGATCCCGACCTTCCACATGGAAGCGGGCAACCGTTGCTTCGACATGCGTGTGCCTGAGGAAATCAACCGCCGTATCGTCGATCACACTGCGGATGTGAACCTCACCTACAGCACCATCGCCCGCGACTATCTGCTGCAGGAAGGCCTGCCGGCGGACCGTGTCATCAAGACCGGCAGCCCGATGTTCGAGGTCCTCAATCACTACCGCCCGGGTATTGACCAATCCGATGTCCTGACACGCCTGGGCCTCGAGCCTGGCAAGTTCTTCGTGGTCAGTGCGCACCGTGAAGAGAACATCGACTCGGACAAGAACTTCCTCAAACTGGTGGATGTGCTCAACACCGTTGCCGAACAGTTCGATCTGCCGGTGATCGTGTCCACCCACCCACGCACCCAGAAGCGCGTGGATGCCATGGGCGTCACCTTCCACCCCAACGTGCGCCTACTCAAGCCGCTCGGCTTCAAGGATTACAACAAGCTGCAGCTCGAAGCCAAGACGGTGCTGTCCGACAGCGGCACGATCAACGAGGAAGCGTCGATCCTGAACTTCCCAGCCCTGAACATCCGCGAAGCCCACGAGCGTCCGGAGGGGATGGAGGAAGCTGCAGCGATGATGGTTGGCCTGGAGGTCGATCGTGTGCTGCAGGGCTTGGCGATTCTCGAGAGCCAGGCCCGTGGCGACGAGCGCAGCCTGCGCCTGGTGGCCGACTACAGCATGCCGAACGTATCGGACAAGGTGGTGCGGATCGTCCATAGCTACACGGACTACGTGAACCGCACTGTCTGGAAAAGATACTGACTTCGTGGAGCACCTGACAGAGAAGCCGCTGAAGGTACTGGTAGTCACTCAATACTTCTGGCCCGAAAACATGCGGATCAATGACCTGGTCCGCGATTTCGTCGACAGGGGGCATGAGGTCACCGTGCTGACCGGTATCCCGAACTACCCCGAGGGTGAGGTGTTCGCGGACTACCAGCGTGACCCGCAACGGTTCGCCACTTACCACGGGGCCCAGGTCGTGCGCGTGCCCATGCGCGTGCGCGGCAAGGGCAGCCTGCGACTGGTGCTGAACTACGCCTCGTTCTTCCTCAGCGCGTCGACCATCGGCGCGTTCAGGTTGCGCGGCCGGCCTGCCGATGCGCTGTTCGTCTACGCCGTTTCGCCGATCATGGCGGCCATCCCGGCGATCGTGATCGGGTGGCTGAAGCGTGCTCCGGTGTTTGTCTGGGTGCTGGACCTGTGGCCGGAAACCCTGCGCGCGGTAGGTGTGATCAAGCACCCGCGGGTGCTCGGTCTGGTGGGGCGGATGGTGTCGTGGATCTACAACCGCACCGACTACCTGCTGCTGCAGTCCCATGGCTTTTTCGAGAACGTCCGACGCTACTGCACGCGGCCGACCAGCGAAGATCGCCTGGTCTACTTCCCCAGCTGGGCCGAGGATGATTTCTCGGCGGCCAGCGCGCCCTGCACGCTGATCGAGGCGGATGCCACGCAGTTCACCGTGGTCTTTGCCGGCAACCTGGGCGAGGCGCAGGACTTTCCCGCGATCCTCGAGGCTGCCGAGCAGTTGCGCGGCAGTGTCGCCGTGCGCTGGGTGATCGTCGGTGATGGCCGGATGAGCGAGTGGCTGGCCGAACAGGTGCGCGTACGCGGGCTGGACAATGTCCATCTGCTTGGGCGGCATCCGCTGGAGGCCATGCCGGGGCTGTTCGCACTGGCCGATGCGTTGCTCGTGTCGCTCAGGACCAATGACGTGTTCGAGAAGACCATTCCCGGCAAGGTGCAGGCGTACCTGGCGTCGGGTCGTCCTCTGCTGGGCATGATCAATGGCGAGGCCGCCCGGGTCATCGACGAGTCGGGGGCGGGCCTGAGCTGCAATTCCAGTGACGCGCAGGGCCTGGCGGGCATCGTAAGGCAGATGGTCGAGCGCTCGCCGGCGCAGCGCCAGGAAATGGGCGAGGCCGGGCGTCGTTACTACCTCGAACACTATTCGAAGTCCCGTTTGATGGACCAATTGGAGTCGCTGTTTCGCAAGGCGACCCGACGCAAGGGAATCCAATGATGTCGCATAGAGTGTTGTTGACCGGTTCTACCGGGTTCGTCGGCAAGGCGGTGCTGCAGCGCCTGCTGGAGCGAGGCGACAGCGTGGTGGCGGCGCTGCGCCAGAGCTCGGCGCCGGTGGACGGCAAGGCCGAAGTGTTCCGCTTCGCCGAGCTGGATGAGGCGTGCGACTGGCAGGCCGGCGTGGCGGGCGTGGGCACGGTGATTCACTCCGCGGCTCGGGTACACGTGATGAACGACACCGAGGCCGACCCGCTGGCGGCGTTTCGCCGGGTCAACGTGGCTGGCACGCTGAATCTTGCACGTCAGGCTGCAGCGGCCGGGGTTCGGCGGTTCATCTTCATCAGTTCGATCAAGGTCAATGGCGAGGGCACCCCGAAGGGCCAGCCTTATACCGCCGATGATCGCCCGGCGCCGGCCGACCCTTATGGGGTCTCCAAGCGCGAGGCCGAGGATGGCCTGCGCGAGATCGCCAGGCAAACCGGCATGGACGTGGTCATCATCCGTCCGGTGCTGGTCTATGGCCCGGGGGTCAAGGCCAACTTCCTGGCCATGATGCGCTGGCTGGACAAAGGCGTGCCGTTGCCGTTCGGTGCCATCGACAACCGTCGCAGCCTGGTCGCCCTGGACAACCTGGCAGACCTGGTGGTGACCTGCGTGGATCACCCGAACGCCGCGAACCAGACTTTCCTGGTCAGCGATGGCGAGGACCTTTCGACCACCGGACTGCTGCGGCGCATGGCCCAGGCCCTGGGGCGTCCGGCACGGCTGTTGCCGGTACCGGGCAGCCTGCTGGCGCTGGCGGCCAACGCCCTGGGGCGGCGTGCGCTGTCCCAGCGTCTATGTGGCTCGTTGCAGGTGGATATTCAGAAAACCCGATCGTTGCTCGATTGGACGCCGCCGCTGAGTGTCGATGCGGCATTGTCCCTGACGGCACGCGATTATCAGGAAAAGACAGGAAAATGACTCAAGGGTGGCTGATTCCACTGGTCGTGTTGCTATCCTTCGGCTTGACGGCGTTGCTGCGTCGGTATGCCCTGGCGCGAAGCATCATGGACATTCCCAATGCACGTAGTTCCCATGCCGTGCCGACTCCTCGTGGCGGTGGCGTGGCGATCGTCCTGGCGTTCCTGCTGTCTCTGGCCGCGCTGGGCGCCTTGCAGGTGGCAAGCTTCGACACGTTGGTCGCGCTGGGCGGGGCAGGTGGCCTGATCGCGCTGATCGGTTTCATGGATGACCATGGGCACATCGCCGCGCGCTGGCGCTTGTTGGGGCATTTCGCCGCGGCCGGCTGGGCGCTGTTCTGGCTGGGCGGGCTGCCGCCACTGGACGTTTTCGGCATCCGCCTCGAGATGGGCTGGGTCGGCACGGTGCTGGCTGCGTTCTACCTGGTGTGGTTGCTCAACCTGTACAACTTCATGGATGGCATCGACGGCATCGCCAGCATCGAAGCTATCTGCGCCTGTCTCGGGGCTTGCCTGCTGTACTGGGTAAGCGGTCACGAGCAACTGGCCGTGCTGCCGCTGTTGCTGGCGGCGGCCGTCTGCGGCTTCCTTTATTGGAACTTCCCACCGGCGCGGATCTTCATGGGCGATGCTGGCAGCGGTTTTCTCGGGATCGCGCTGGGTGTCCTGTCGCTGCAGGCAGCGTGGGTGTCTTCGCAGCTGTTCTGGGGCTGGCTGATCCTGCTGGGGGTGTTCATCGTCGATGCGACCTTCACTCTGGGCCGTCGGCTGGCGCGTGGTGACAAGGTCTACGAGGCGCACCGCAGCCATGCCTACCAGTTCGCGTCGCGCCAGTACGGCAAGCACCTGCCGGTGACCCTGGCGGTTGCGGCGCTGAACCTGTTCTGGTTGTTGCCGTTGGCCTTGTGCGTCATGCTGCTGAAGCTGGACGGCCTGCTGGCGGTGATCATCGCCTACGCGCCGCTGGTGCTGCTGGCCGTACGCTACCGCGCCGGCGCGCTGGAATAGTTGTTGATTATCGCTGTCTGGCAGGTCCTGCGACCCGTTCAGGGTGCAGTTTCATTTTTGGAGCGGTAAAGGTGTTCGAAGGGCTTATGGATAGAATGCGATCATTTCTGCTGGGGTTGCCGCGTCGGCAAAAGCGTCTTCTGCAAGTGGCCACCGATGTGCTGCTGGTATGGGGCGCCTTGTGGCTGGCTTTCGTCGTGCGTCTGGGAATCGACGAACTGGCAGACCCTCTGCGAGAGCATTTCTGGCTGTTCCTGGCGGCCCCGATCGTGGCGGTACCGTTGTTCATCCGTTTTGGCATGTACCGGGCGGTCATGCGCTACTTCGGCAATGACGCCCTGATCGCCATCATCAAGGCAGTCAGCCTGTCGTCACTGATCCTCGGTGTCCTGGTCTACTGGTACAGCAACCACCAGAACGTCGTGCCTCGCTCGATCATCTTCAACTACTGGTGGTTGAGCCTGGTCATGGTCGGCGGCCTGCGCCTTGCGATGCGCCAGTATTTCCTTGGCGACTGGTTCGCGGCGGCCCAGCACATGCCGTTCACCAACCGCGACAATGGGCTGCCGAAGGTCGCCATCTATGGTGCGGGCTCGGCCGGAAACCAGCTGGTGGCGGCCTTGCGCCTGGGCAAGGTGATGCGTCCGGTTGCTTTCATCGATGACGACGACAGCATCGCCAACCGGGTGATCTCGGGCCTGCAGGTGTACAAGCCCAAGCACTTGCAGCAGATGATCGACCACACCGGCGCCGAGGAAGTGCTGCTGGCGATTCCTTCGGTGAGCCGTGGCCGTCGCCGGGAAATCCTTGGCTTCCTCGAAGGCTTCCCGCTGCATGTGCGCAGTGTCCCCGGCTTCATGGACCTGGCCAGCGGGCGAGTCAAGGTCGATGACATCCAGGAAGTCGATATCGCCGACTTGCTGGGCCGTGATGCGGTGCCGGCCCAGGAAGGCCTGCTGCAGCGTTGCAACACCGACCTGGTGGTCATGGTCACTGGTGCCGGCGGCTCGATCGGCTCAGAGCTGTGCCGCCAGATCCTGTCGCTCGGCCCGCGTACCTTGCTGCTGTTCGAGCACAGCGAGTTCAACCTCTACAGCATCCTGTCCGAGCTGGAACAGCGCGTGGTGCGTGAGTCCCTGCCGACCCGGGTGTTGCCGATTCTCGGCTCGGTACGCAATCAGTCGCAGCTCGTGGACATCATGCGCACCTGGCGTGTGGACACCGTCTACCACGCCGCGGCGTACAAGCACGTACCAATGGTCGAGCACAACATTGCCGAGGGTGTGCTGAATAATGTCATGGGCACGCTGTACACCGCCCAGGCCGCTCTTCAGGCAGGTGTCGCCAACTTCGTGTTGATCTCCACGGACAAAGCCGTACGCCCGACCAATGTCATGGGCAGCACCAAGCGCCTGGCAGAAATGACGCTGCAGGCATTGAGCTGCGAAATGGCGCCAGTGCTGTTCGGTGAGAGTGGCAATGTTTCGCAGGTCAACAAGACACGCTTCACCATGGTGCGCTTCGGCAATGTACTGGGGTCGTCCGGCTCGGTCATCCCGTTGTTCCACAAGCAGATCAAGGCCGGTGGCCCGCTGACGGTCACGCACCCGAAGATCACGCGCTACTTCATGACCATTCCGGAGGCTGCCCAGTTGGTCATCCAGGCCGGCTCGATGGGGCAGGGGGGAGATGTCTTCGTGCTCGACATGGGGGAGCCCGTGCGAATCGTCGAACTGGCGGAGAAGATGATCCATCTCTCCGGGTTGAGCATCCGTTCGGAGCGTAACCCCCATGGCGACATTTCGATCGAGTTCAGCGGGCTGCGTCCAGGCGAGAAGCTCTATGAGGAGTTACTGATCGGTGACAATGTCGCCGCGACTCAGCATCCCATGATCATGCGCGCCAACGAGGACTATCTGTCCTGGGACGTGTTGAAGGGGCTGCTCAATGAGCTGATGGCGGCGCTGGCGATCGATGATTATGCGCGGGTCCGCCAGTTGCTCCGGGAAATGGTGAGTGGCTATGCCCCGGATGGCGAGATTGTCGACTGGATCTACCAGCAGCGTCGATTCGATCCTTGATGGGCGAATGCGGCCTGATGGTTTTTCCTGGAGCCCATGCACCTTGCATGGGCTCCTTTTTTATATGGGGAATTCCCTTTCGTTTGCCAGATAAAACTTAGGAGGTTAGAGGGGCAATCCTGAGAGCGCAGGCGGTTTAATTTGGTAATCATTGCCGCGTATCCAGGCAGACATCCAGGGGTTAGGTTGGAGCGGCAACCAAGGAAAAGTTGCCCAACTTACTTCAAGGAGTCGTTATATGCGCAATATCGTGTTTTCCTACTTGCTATTGCCGCTTTTCGCTGGTCTCTCCCTCACGGCCAATGCCGCTTCGATCCCCCAGGCGGCCAATGCGCCACTCACCGCGCAGCAGGCTGGCGCCAGCGAAGGCAGCCCGAAGATCGACCTCAACAGTGCCGATGCCCAGACATTGCAGAAGCATCTGGAGGGTATCGGCAAGGCGAAGGCCGAGGCAATCGTGGCTCATCGCGAGGCGAGCGGGCCTTTTGCATCGGTTGATGAATTGCTGGAGGTCAAAGGTATCGGCAGTACCTTGCTGGAGCGTAATCGCGACAAGGTGAGGGTGGAATAGCCCTCCGGGTCGATGACCGGTTGGCCTTCTGCCAGCCGGCCATCGCTTCAGGCTTTCAGCGATCCTGGCGCTCCTTGGCATCCATTTCGGCATTGCGCTCATGGACTTTTCTCAACTGTTCCTCGGTCAGCGGCAGCTTCTTGGCCGTGTCCCGAAGCAGCATCAGGCCCCCGATGATCGAGCCGAGGGCTATGATCAATATCAACCAGGCATACCAAGGCATTGTGTTCTCCTGTGTCTTGGGGCTTGAGTTTCGGCTGTACAGGTTCGAACCTGACCGGAACGCGATAGTTCAATTATAGAAGCGCCCGCCGGGCTGGCCAATTCTCCACGTCCGTGGCCCCAAAACGCACCACTTCGTTTACAATGCGCGCCGTTTTCGACTTGCCAAGAGACCTGACCATGTCCGCCTGCCAGACGCCCCTGATCGTTGCCCTCGACTTCCCTACCCGCGAGGCCGCTCTGAAGCTGGCTGACCAGCTCGATCCAGCCCTGTGCCGGGTAAAGGTCGGCAAGGAGCTGTTCACCAGCAGCGCCTCCGGGATCGTCGAAACGCTGTGTGACAAGGGCTTCGAAGTGTTCCTCGACCTCAAGTTCCACGATATTCCCAACACCACCGCCATGGCCGTAAAGGCTGCGGCAGAGATGGGCGTGTGGATGGTCAACGTGCACTGCTCCGGTGGTTTGCGCATGATGTCGGCTTGCCGTGAAGAGCTGGCCAAGCGCAGCGGCCCGCAGCCGTTGCTGATCGGCGTGACCGTGCTGACCAGTATGGAGCGCGAGGACCTGGCAGGTATCGGTCTGGATGTCGACCCGCAGGAGCAGGTATTGCGCCTGGCGGCATTGGCGCAGAAGGCCGGTATGGACGGCCTGGTGTGCTCGGCTCTGGAGGCTCCGGCGCTGAAGGCGGCGCATCCGTCGCTGCAGTTGGTAACCCCGGGTATCCGCCCGGCCGGCAGTGCCCAGGATGACCAGCGCCGCATCCTGACCCCGCGCCAGGCCCTGGACGCGGGTTCCGATTACCTGGTGATCGGGCGTCCAATCAGCCAGGCGGCAGATCCGGCCAAGGCACTGGCGGCAGTGGTCGCCGAAATTCGCGGCTGATCCCAGACAGTGGGAGCGGGCTTGTTCCGCGATGGCGATTGCCTGAGCTGACGCCATCGCGGGGCAAGCCTGCTGATCTCAGACCTTCAATACCAACTTGCCGAAATTCTCCCCGTTGAACAGCTTGAGCAGGGTTTCGGGGAAGGTTTCCAGCCCCTCGACCACATCCTCCTTGCTCTTCACCTTGCCGCTGGCCAACCAGCCGGCCATCTCCTGCGCGGCCTTGCCGTACTCCTTGACGTAGTCCATGACCACGAAGCCCTCCATGCGTGCGCGGTTCACCAGCAGCGACAGATAGTTGGCCGGGCCCTTGACCGCCTCCTTGTTGTTGTACTGGCTGATGGCGCCGCAGATCACCACCCTGGCCTTGAAGTTCAGCCGCGAGAGCACGGCGTCGAGGATGTCGCCGCCGACGTTGTCGAAGTACACGTCCACCCCTTTGGGGCATTCGCGCTTGAGGCCGGCCAGCACGTCCTCGGCCTTGTAGTCGATCACGCCATCGAAGCCCAGCTCGTCGATCAAGTACCGGCACTTCTGCGCGCCGCCGGCGATACCGACCACGCGGCAACCTTTGAGCTTGGCGATCTGCCCGGCGATGCTGCCGACGGCGCCGGCCGCGCCGGAGATCACCACGGTTTCCCCGGCCTGCGGTTGGCCGATGTCGAGCAGGGCGAAGTAGGCGGTCATGCCAGTCATGCCCAGGGCTGACAGGTAGCGGGGCAGGGGGGCGAGGCGGGGATCGATCTTGTGCAGGCCCTGGGGCTCGCCGGTGAAGTAGTCCTGCACGCCGAGGGCGCCGCTGACATGGTCACCGGGCTTGTAGTCGGGGTGCTGGGAACTGACCACTTCGCCGACGCCGAGGGCTCGCATCACCTGGCCCAGGCCGACGGGCGGAATGTAGGACTTGCCTTCGTTCATCCAGCCGCGCATGGCCGGATCCAGCGACAGGTAGAGGTTTCTCACCAGCACCTGGCCGGCGCCGGGCTCGTCGGCGGCTACCTGCTCATAGGTGAAGTCGTCACGGCGCACGGCGCCGACCGGGCGCTTGGTCAGCAGGAAACGGCGGTTGGTGTGGGGCATGGCGAGTTCTCCTGAACGAGGGACGTGGGGGGGATCATCGGCCGGTCGCGGCATGGCGTCACGCAAGATCACCGCGAACGATAGTAGTCCAACCGTGCTCCTGATGATGCTGCCCAGCCCGGTACTGGTCTGACTAGACTCAGCCGCGTCTTTCCAACCTATTCAGGAGCCAGTGATGAGCATGACTTTCGCAGGCCAGGTCGCCCTGGTCACCGGTGGCGCGGCGGGTATCGGGCGGGCAACGGCCCTGGCGTTCGCTGCCGAGGGTCTCAAGGTGGTGGTGGCCGACCGCGACGCGGCGGGCGGCGAGGCCACGGCGACGCTGATCCGCCAGGCAGGCGGCGAGGCACTGTGCGTGGCTTGCGACGTGACCCAGGAGCGCGACGTGCGCCAGTTGCACGAGCAGGTCATCGCCGCTTATGGACGACTGGACTATGCCTTCAACAACGCCGGCATCGAGATCGAGCAGGGCCGCCTGGCCGAGGGCAGCGAGGCACAGTTCGATGCGATCATGAGTGTCAACGTCAAGGGCGTGTGGCTGTGCATGAAACACCAGATACCGCTGCTGCTGGCCCAGGGCGGTGGGGTGATCGTCAACACGGCTTCGGTGGCCGGGCTGTCGGCTGCACCGAAGATGAGCATCTATGCCGCTTCCAAGCACGCTGTGATCGGCCTGACCAAATCGGCGGCCATCGAGTATGCGAAGAAAGGCATCCGGGTCAACGCGGTATGTCCGGCGGTCATCGATACCGACATGTTCCGCCGCGCCTACGAGGCCGATCCGCGCAAGGCCGAGTTCGCTGCGGCGATGCACCCGGTCGGGCGTATCGGCAAGGTCGAGGAAATCGCCAGCGCCGTGCTGTACTTGTGCAGCGATGGTGCCGCATTCACCACTGGGCACAGCTTGACCGTCGATGGTGGCGCTTTGGCGATCTGAGCACCATCTGGCTTGCGCAATGTCGCTACTCTTCAGCCATGGGCCAGTGCAAGGGCCCTGGATGATTTCCACAACGCCAGGGCCACTGCCGCGCATCCGAGTACCAATACTCCCCCGAACAACACCAAGGCCATTCGCGATCCCAGGTGGTCACTGAGCAGGCCGGTGAAGATCACCGGCAGGCTGAACCCCAGGTAGGCGAGCAGGAAGAACCCGGCACTGGCACGGGTTTTCTCGTTGCCGGCCAGTTGATTCACCGCCGCCAGCCCCCCCAGGTAGATGAAGCCGTAGCAGGCGCTGCTGGCAGCGAACGCGCCCAGCAGCACGCCCGCAAGTTGACCACTGTCGGCGCCCCAGGCCAGCAACGCGTAGCTGCACGGCAGGATCAGCAGCCCCAGCAGAGTGGCGTGGCTGCTGGCCATGCGCCGGGCCATGGGTTGGAACAGCAGCCCGCAACTGATCACGCAGAACGTCGAGAAGCCCGACCAGGCACTGAGCCCATGCTGGCGCAGGATACCTGGCAGCAGGGCGATCACCAGGCCGACACAGGCCCAGGCCAGCAAGATCGCCAGGCCATAAGCCAGGCTGCCGGCGGGGTAGAACGGCAAGCGCAGCATGGCGCTGCGCGCGGCCTTGCGCGGCTCCGGCAGGCGCCAGACCAGGCATAGGGCGATGGCCGCCAGGACCAGTTGCAGGTGGAAGCTGCCGGGGGCCAGTGTCGGGCCACTGAGCAGGAACAGGCTGGTCAGTGCCGCGCCCAGGCCGAAGCCGAGCGATGTGCTGGCGGTCACCCAGTTGGCCGCGCGGCTGCTGTGCTCCGGAGCCATCAGCTCGCCCATGTAGGCGGTCGCCGTGGCCGAGGCCAGCCCGGTGCCCAGGCCGAGGAACAGGCGCGCGATACCCAGCGCTTCAAGGCTTGGCACCAGCAGCATGATCAGGGTGGCGATCATCGACAGGATCAGGGCGGTGAGAATCAGCGGGCGACGACCGACCCGGTCCGCCAGCCCCCCCAGCGCCAACAGCACCGGCAGCACGCCCAGTACATAGCCAGAGAAGGCCACGGCCGTGGCGGCCGCGCCTTGGCCGGAGAGGTCGGCGTAAGTGATGTACAGCGGGGCCTGCAGGTTTACCGCAAGGGTGATCAGGCACAGTGCGAAGGCCAGCAGGGCCGGGGCATGGCGCGTGGGCATGAGAGCTCCGTTGGATCTGTTGAGGTCGTCGCAGCATCGGGCCTGGTGAGCTGTGCCACAAGGTACACTCCGGTCGGATTTATGCTTAACTGTTCGCTCGAAATTACCGAACACTTGCCATGCACCTGACCCTCGACCGTCACCAGCGCACGCCGTTGGCCCAGCAACTGACCGAGCAACTGCGCCACTGGATCGGGCAGCAACGCCTGCGCCCGGGCGCGCGGCTGCCCTCGATACGTGCGATGGCTCGGGAACAGGCGGTGAGCCCGTCATGCGTGATCGAGGCTTATGACCGGTTGGTGGCCGAAGGTTGGCTGGTGGCACGACACGGCGCTGGCTTCTTCGTCGCCGAGCGGCAACCGGGAGCACCTGACAGCGCCGATGTGATCTGGGGAGAACATGCCGCTGGCAACTGGCGACAGTTTCGCGAAGGGCATGATGAATTGCTCAAGCTCGGCTGTGGCTGGTTGCCGGTGGCCTGGCGCGCCGAGGCCGAGCTGGCCCAGGCTGTGCGCCAGGTCAGCCGTGGCGCTCCTGAAGCACTGTTCGACTATTGCCCGCCGCAAGGCCTGGCCAGCCTGCGTCTGCAATTGCACAAGGGCCTGGCCCGCCTGGATATCGCCGCTGCGCCGGAGCGCATCCTCACCACCCAGGGCTCCAGCCATGCCCTCGACCTGCTGGTGCGCACGTTGCTGGCGCCGGGTGACACGGTGCTGGTGGAGCGCCCGGGCTACTACAACCTCTACAACCTGCTGCGTCATCACCAGGTGCGCATGCTCGAGGTGCCGCGCACGCCCACCGGGCCGGATCTCGAGGTGCTGCAGGCGTTGCTCGTGGCGCATCGCCCGCGTTGTCTGTTCGTCAACAGCCTGTACCAGAATCCCACTGGTACCAGCCTCACGCCGAAGGTCGCCTATCGGTTGCTCGAACTGGCCCGCGAGCATGACCTGCGCATCATCGAGGATGATCTGTACGCCGACTTCCAGGAAGGGGCGGCAACACGCCTGGCGACCCTCGACAGTGAACAGCGGGTGATCTACCTGGGCAGCTTATCCAAGACCCTGAGCAGTTCGCTGCGGGTCGGCTATGTGGTGGCGGATGCGCCGCTGATCGCGCGTCTTGCCGAGCTGAAGATGATCAGCAGCATCGGCACTTCACGCTTTGCCGAACAAGTCGTGTTGCAGATGCTGACCACAGGCAGCTATCGCAAGAGCATACAGCGCCTGCGCCTGCGGCTTGGACAGCACATGGCCAAGGCCCTCGGGCAGTTGGAGGCTTGTGGCTGGGAGGTGTTCTGCGAGCCGTCCGGGGGCATGTTCGTCTGGGCCAGGGTGCCCGGGCGCAGCTTCGAAATGCTGGAGCAGTTGGCCCTGGAGCACGCCGTGTTGTTGACACCTGGCAGTGCCTTCGACCCGCAGGGACGGCCAGACGACTGGTTGCGCATCAATGTCGCCTATGGGCAGGATTCCCGTGCCCAGGCGTTCTTCCGGCATGCAGGGCGACCTGTGACGGCCTGAAAGCGACACGATCATGGCTAAATGACACCAACGAGGCTTTCCCCCCTTGTGAGGGGCGTCGCGCCATTGTCACTCTTGCCCTTAGGTGAGATCCGACAACGCGAAGGGGGATTGCTGATGCGCGTGTGGTCTGCTGTTCTGGCCAACCTGGGCATGGCCCGCAAGCTCGGCCTGGGTTTTGCCCTGGTGCTGCTGTTGACACTGGCAGTGGCGGGTATCGGCGTCTATGCCCTGGCGAGTGTGGGGCAGCACTTCGACGAGTTGCGCCAGATGGCCCGGTTCAACACTGACCTGCTGCGCCTGCGCCAGCACGAGCAGGCTTTCGCCCTGCGCTCGGACATCAAGGAGGCCGATGCGTTGCGGGCTGGCCTGCCGGAACTGGAGGCACGTGCTCGCGAGCTGCCCGCGCTGGTTACCGTCATGGATGACCTGGAGGCCTACGGACAGGCCTTCGAGGCCTTCGTCCAGGCGGTGCAAGCCAAGGAACTGGCCTTGGACACGGCCAGCTGGTCGGTGTCCAGCGTGGCCAACAACCTCGATGTGCTGCAAGCCGGTCTGGCCGACGATGGTACCTACACCCTCAAGCAGTCCCAGGGGCAGCACGGCGAGGCATTCATCGAACAGGCCGGGCAGGTGGCGCAGGTCTCGCGGCTGATGCTGCAGGCCATGGATGAGGCTCGGGTGCGCCTGGAACTGGCCCGCAAGGGCGGCGAGGCCCCGCAGGGGCGCATCGCCCAGACCGTGGAGGCGGCCAGCCTGGTCGAACAGCTCAAGACCACGGTCGTCGATCCGGGTTATCAGGGCGTGCTGGGCGAAGTGGCCGGGCATATCGCCAGCTTTGCCGAAAAGCTCAACGAATACACCGATCTGCTGGGTCATGAGCAGGGGCTCAAGGGGCAGTTGCAGGCACGTGCCGAGCAGGCTACCGCCAAGGTCGAGCAAGCCTACGCCAGCCAGGAAGCGGCCATGCAGGCGCAGTTGGAGCGTCATGCCCTGGCCATCGCCGTGACCACGGCGATGGCGTTGCTGGTCGGGCTGCTGGCGTCTTGGTCGATCACCCGGGCCGTGGTCGGACCGCTCAGGCGGGTCATTGCCCGGGCGCGTCGTATCGCTGCGGGGGAGCTGCTGGTCGAGGCGCAGGCGCCACGTGGCGACGAGGTCGGTCAGTTGCTGCTGGCGATGCAGCAGATGGCTGAAGGTCTGTCCGGTATCGTCAGCGGCTTGCAGCGAGGCGTCGAACAATTGGCAGGTAGCGCCCAGGCGTTGTCGACGGTGACCGAGCAGACGCATCGTGAACTCGACACGCAGAAGGACGAGACCGAGCAAGTGGCGACCGCCATGCAGCAGATGACCGCCACCGTCCACGATGTGGCGCGCAATGCCGCACAGGCGGCGCAGGCCGCCCAGGTTGCAGATGACAAGGTCATGGCCGGGCGGCAGGTGGTGCGCCAGAGCCAGCAGCGCATCGAGCAACTGGCGCAGTCCGCCGAGGCGGCGAGCGGCGGTATCGACAGCCTGAGCGCCGAGATCCATACCATTGGCGATGTGCTGGAGGTGATCAAGAGCGTCTCCGAGCAGACCAACCTGCTGGCCCTCAATGCCGCCATCGAGGCGGCGCGGGCCGGTGAACAGGGCAGGGGGTTCGCAGTGGTCGCCGACGAAGTGCGGGCGCTGGCGCGGCGCACCCAGCACTCAACCGGGGAGATCGAGCGCCTGGTCGCCAGCCTGCGGGGCAACGCCGGGCAGTCGGTGGCGCAGATCCGTGGCAGTGCCGAGCTGGTGCGCCTGGCGGTGGCGGATGTGGTACAGACCGAAAACGCATTGGATGGCATTGCGACGGCGGTGTCGTTGATCCAGCAGATGAGCCAGCAGATTGCCGCAGCGGCCGAGCAGCAGGGTTCGGTGGCCGAGGAGATCAGCCGCAGTGTCACGCAGATTCGTGGCAGTGCCGATCAGACGGCCATGGCGATGGAGGGCAACGCCCGCTCGAGCGTCGAGTTGGCGCAGTTGGGCAGCGACCTCAAGGGCATGGTCGGCCACTTCAGGCTGTGATCTGCCCTGTAGGAGCGGCCCTTTCGCGGCGCAAGGCCGCTCCTACAGGGCCGCGTGCTGGGCTTCAGCTTTTGCGCGGGCTCAGGATCATCAGGGTCAGCACCCCGGCGACAATCCCCCAGAACGCCGAACCGATCGAGAACAAGGTAAGCCCCGAGGCCGTCACCATGAAGGTGATCAAGGCGGCCTCGCGCTCGCGGGCCTCGCCCATGGCCACGCTCAGACCGTTCATGATCGAGCCGAACAGCGCCAGCGCAGCGATCGACAGCACCAGCTCCTTGGGCAGTGCGCCGAACAGCGCCGCCAAGGTGGCACCGAAGATCCCGGCGATGCCATAGAAGATCCCGCACCACACCGCTGCGGTATAGCGTTTGTTCGGGTCTTCATGGGCATGCGGTCCGGTACAGATGGCTGCGCTGATGGCGGCCAGGTTGATGCCATGGGCACCGAACGGTGCCAGCAGCAGCGAGGCCAGGCCGGTCGCCGAGATCAGCGGCGAGGCCGGCACCTGGTAGCCGTCGGCGCGCAGCACGGCGACGCCGGGCATGTTCTGCGAGGTCATGGCCACGACGAACAGCGGGATGCCGATGCTGATGGTCGCCGCCAGCGAGAAGCTTGGCGTGGTCCACACCGGGGTCGCCACTTCCAGCTGGAAACCGCTGAAGTCCAGCAGCCCCAGCATGCCGGACAGCGCGGTACCCACCAGCAGCGCGGCCAGCACGCAATAGCGCGGAGCCAGGCGCTTGGTCAGCAGATAGCTGATGAACATCGCCAGCACCAGCAGGGTCTGGTGCTGCACGGCGACGAAGATCTCGCTGCAGATGCGGAACAGGATACCGGCCAGCAACGCCGAGGCCAGCGATGCCGGGATGCGTCGCACCAGACGCTCGAAGCTGCCTGTCACGCCGCAGATCAGCACCAGCAAGGCACAGATGATGTAGCCGCCGATGGCCTCGCCGTAGCTCACCCCGCCCAGGCTGGTGATCAGCAGCGCCGCGCCCGGCGTCGACCAAGCCACGGTGATCGGCGTGCGGTAGCGCAGCGACAGGCCGATGCTGCACACCGCCATGCCGATCGACAGCGCCCAGATCCACGAGGAGATCTGACCCTGGGTCAGACCGGCGGCCTGGCCGGCCTGGAACATCAGCACCAGAGTGCTGGTATAGCCGGTGAGCATGGCGATAAAGCCGGCGACCACCGCTGACGGGGAGCTGTCTGCCAGGGGGCGCAGGCGCGCGGAGGTGACATCGGTCATGGAGCGTTCCTTGTTCTGGTGTAACTATTTTTTGCAGGCTACCGCGCAACGGCTTGGTCCTTGCGGTACAGCAGGCATTGCATTTAGCCGTACAGTCGCCAACTATTGGCCATTACCATGCAACTGCGTGACAGGGGAGGGGCAATGTACAAGGTCTATGGGGACTACCAGTCGGGCAACTGCTACAAGGTCAAGCTGATGCTCAGCCTGCTCGAGCGTCCGTATGAATGGCATCCGGTGGATATTCTCAAGGGCGAGACCGAAACGCCGGAGTTCCTGGCGATGAACCCCAACGGCAAGGTGCCGGTGCTCAAGCTCGAGGACGGTACCTGCCTGTGGGAGTCCAACGCGATCCTCAACTACCTGGCCGATGGCAGCGAGTTCCTGCCCAGCGAGCCGCGCCTGCGCACCCAGGTGTTGCAGTGGCAGTTCTTCGAGCAGTACAGCCATGAGCCGTACATTGCCGTGGCGCGCTTCATCCAGTTCTACCTGGGGCTGCCGGACGAGCGGCTGGAGGAGTACCGCAAGCTGCACAAGGGTGGCTACAAGGCGCTCAAGGTGATGAACAAGCAGTTGGAGATGACGCCGTACCTGGTCGGGGAGCATTACTCGATCGCCGACGTGGCGCTGTATGCCTATACCCATGTGGCGCACCAAGGCGGGTTTGATCTTTCTGCCTATCCGGCAGTGCAAGCCTGGCTGGCGCGCGTGGCCAGTCATCCACGGCATGTGCCGATGGTGGATTGAGCCGGGAAGGTTTTAGCAGGAGCGGCCCTTTCGCGACACAAGGCCGCTCCTGCAAAGCGTGTGTGCAGGGTCAGACCGCCGCGAAACGCTTGTCCAGATAGGCAATGATGTCCTTGGACTCATACATCCAGGTCACCTTGCCTTCTTCTTCGATACGCAGGCATGGCACTTTCACCCGACCGCCGCCCTCGAGCAGCGCCTGGCGGTGCTGCGGGTCGTTCTTCGCATCGCGCAGCGCCACCGGCACGTTCAGGCGGTGCAGGGTGCGGCGGGTCTTGACGCAGAATGGACAGGCGTGGAACTGGTACAGCGCCAGGCCCTTGGCTTGCTGCTCGACGAGCGCCTGGGCGGCGGCTTCGCGTTTCTGCTTGGCCGGGCGGCTGATCCAGTCGCCGAACACGATGAGCTGGCCGAGGCCGACCCGCAAGGCTTTGACGATCATGGACAACTCCTGAAAATGAAAAAGCCGACCGCGAAGGGTCGGCTCGGGTCACGCCTCGATCACTTGATCAGGCTGAGGAACTCGCTGCGGGTCGCAGGATTGTCGCGGAACTCGCCGAGCATCACCGAAGTGAGCATGGTCGAGTTCTGCTTCTCGACGCCGCGCATCATCATGCACATGTGCTTGGCCTCGATGACCACCGCAACGCCGGCGGCACCGGTCACCTGTTGCACGGCCTCGGCGATCTGGCGGCTGAGGTTTTCCTGGATCTGCAGGCGGCGGGCGTACATGTCGACGATCCGCGCGACCTTGGACAGGCCCAGCACCTTGCCCTTGGGCAGGTAGGCCACGTGGGCCTTGCCGATGAAAGGCAGCATGTGGTGTTCGCACATCGAATACAGCTCGATGTCCCGGACCAGCACCATTTCGCTGTTGTCGGAGGTGAACAGCGCGTTGTTGGTGACTTCTTCCAGCGTCTGCTCATAACCGCGGCAAAGGTACTTCATGGCCTTTGCAGCCCGCTTGGGCGTGTCGAGCAGGCCCTCGCGGGAGACGTCCTCGCCCAGTTGGCTGAGGATCTCGGTGTAGTTCTGTTCCAGGGACATGGATCTACCTGTGGAAAATTTCGCAAAGACGAAGGGTACGGCGGCAAGCACGGCGCTGCAAGCGCGATGTCACTCGTCGCGTCCTTCGAGCATGGTTCGCTTGAGCATCACGTACACCGCGCCAGTACCGCCATGGCGGGCCTGGCAGGAGGCAAAGCCGAGAACCTGCGGGTGCTGGCGCAGCCAGGTGTTGACGTGGCTCTTGATCATCGGGCGCTTGCCGTCGAGGCGCGCGGCCTTGCCATGGGTGACCCGCACGCAGCGCACTTCCAGCCTGGTCGCCTCGGCGATGAAGTCCCACAGCGTCTGGCGGGCCTTCTCGACGCTCATGCCGTGCAGGTCGAGGCTGCCCTCGAAGGCGATCTGGCCAAGCTTGAGCTTGCGGATCTGGGTTTCCTGAACACCATCGCGGCGCCACAGCAGCTCGTCCTCGGCGGCAACGTCGATGACGAACTGGTCGGACAGGCCGTCGATCACCAGGGGCTGGTCGCTGCGGATGGTCGCGGCCTGGCGCAGGTCGGCCAGTTGCTGGCGGTCGGCCTTGGGTTTGCCGACGTCGGCGCGGTCGTGCTTGATCGGCTTGACGCCGCGCACCTCGGCGCTGAACAGGGAAAAATCGTCGTCTTGCATGCTGCCTCCACGTGGGCGGCGTAGTTTACGCGAGTCCTGCCCTGAGTGAAGTCCTGTGTTTCGCGCTCCTGCAAGGGGAGGTGCCAATCTGTCAGTCGTGTTTTTTCATCAGGTGCGGCGACAGGTTCAGCTCGCGTCCGCGGCGCAGGCGGATACGGCTGCGTCGCCACAGGCGCACGCCGAAGTACAGCAAGGCCAGCCCCAGTACGCTGAGCACGGCGGCCAGTGGGCGGTTGGCGTTGAGTTCGGCCAGGGCCGCATAGTTGCCCAGCAGGCCGGAGATGCCGGCCATGGCCAGCAGGATGCCCAGGGTGGCGAGCAGGACGGACAGGGCGGCGGCCAGCCGCGCGCCCCAGTTGCTCGGTTCGCGTTGGCGCAGGCGTCTGGCGTCGAAACTGCCTTTGAGCTTCATTCGAGTTCCTCTGGATCGTGGAGCTGATCCGGGTTTCGACCTGCGCGTGACCTTCAGGTTCCGCCCGTCCGCCGGGCGGTCGCGGCTCAGACCAGGCTGGCGGTGGGCGCCACGCAGGCGAAGTTGTCGGCCATCACGGCCATTTCGCACTGGTGGATCTGCGCGGCGGGGATCACCTGGTCCTTGAACGCCAGGTCGCGGGTCGCCGAGGCGTCTTCCACCAGGGTGCAGCGATAACCATAGTCCTTGGCGCGACGCACGGTGGTGCTGACGCTGGAGTGGCTCATGAAACCGCAGACGATCAGGTCCAGTGGACCGAATGCCTGCAGCGTCTCGTGCAGCTTGGTGTTCTTGAAGGCGTTGGGCATGCGCTTTTCGATGACGACTTCGCCTTCGTGCGGCTCCAGGCCGGGGATGAACTCGCCTGCCGGGCCCTGGGGGTCGAAGCGGCCGCCAACGGTGCCGAGGTGGCGGACATGGATGATCGGACGGCCGGCCTTGCGGGCGGCGTCGAGCAACCTGGCAATGTTCGCCACGGCCTCGTCCATGCCCGACAGCGCCAGCGGACCGCTCAGGTATTCCTTTTGCGCGTCGATGACGATCAGGCTGGCTTGGCTCAGCTTGGCCGGCGGGTAGTCGCGGCCAGTGAGGCGGAACATCGTGGTTGGAACGGACATCAAGGGCTCCTTGGATAGGGCTTTTGTATACCTATTCTCCCTTGCCTTGGCGCCAATGTGAATGGTTGACATTGCAGGCGGCATGGTTACTGGCCTGGGGCTATCCATTCGGCTATCGGGGGGGACATTTGCAGGGCGTGGGCTGTTAGACTTTTGTCCTGTCTGAAAAGGAGTCCCCCGTGATCACATCCCGCCTGCGCACCCTGCGCGACCACATCCGCTGGGCGGTCAGCCGCTTCCATGAGCATGAACTGTTCTTCGGCCACGGCGCCGACAATGCCTGGGACGAGGCCCGCCTGCTGGTGCTCGGCGCCGTGCACCTGCCGTGGGAGGTAGCCGACAGCTACCTGGACTGCCAGTTGGAGGATGATGAGCGGGTTCGCCTGCAGCACCTGCTCAAGCGCCGTATCGAGGATCGTGTGCCGACGGCCTACCTGCTGGGCGAGGCATGGTTCTGCGGGATGTCGTTCATTGTCGATGAGCGCGTGCTGGTTCCCCGCTCGCCGATCGGCGAGCTGATCGAGAAACGCTTCGAGCCCTGGCTGGCCGCCGAACCGGCGCGCATCCTCGATCTGTGCACCGGCTCGGGTTGCATCGGCATCGTGGCCGCCGATGTGTTCCAGAATGCCGAGGTCGTGTTGTCCGACCTGTCCTTCGAGGCACTGGAGGTGGCCAACCAGAACATCGAGCGCCATGGCCTGGACGAGCGCGTATACACGGTACAGGGCGATGGTTTCGCCGGGCTGCCGGGGCAGCGGTTCGACCTGATCCTGTCCAACCCTCCGTATGTCGACGCCGAGGACTTCGACGACATGCCGGCCGAGTACCACCACGAACCCGAGCTGGGCCTGGCCTGCGGCCATGATGGCCTGGACCTGGTGCGGCGCATGCTCGCCGAGGCAGGCGATCACCTGACCGAAAAGGGCCTGTTGATCGTCGAGGTGGGCAATAGCCAGGTGCATGTCGAGTCGCTGTACCCGGAGGTGGATTTCACCTGGCTGGAGTTCGAGCGCGGCGGGCACGGGGTGTTCATGCTGACGGCCGAGCAGTGCCGCCAGCATCAGGAGCTGTTCGCTTCACGGGTTTGAGACGAAGCCCCTCGCCGGCCTTGTCGGCGAGGGGCGCGCAACGCGGCCTTGGCGTTGTATCAGCGTGTGGCGATCCAGATCAGCAGGCCAGCCTGGAACACGGCGAACGCCACCAGGCAGGTGATGGTGAAGCGCAGGCCGCTGTCCTCGCGCCGGTACTTGGCCACCCGTTCGTCGCGTTCGCGCAACTGGGCTTCCTTCTCCAGCAGGTTCTGTTCGGCCTGCTGCAGCATGCCGGCGGCTTCGAGGATATCGACGCGCTGGACCTTCTCGGTGTTCCAGCCTCCCTTGAGCTGCCCCACTGCCGTTTCCACCACGCGCCCCTTGAGCAACTGGCCGTCGGCATACTCCACGGGCAGGCCGACGCTGGCCAGTACGTGGTCGCGGCGCAGGCGAGTGTCCTCGTTCAGTGCGTCCTTGTTCGGCAGGCTCATGCCTTCGATGCGGTAGTGCGAGCAGTGCTGCTGCAGCCACTGCACCGCCTGGGCCAGCAGGAAGCGCCCGAGACCGCGATTGAGCGGCTCGAGCTGCAGGCCGCTGTCGTTGCCGATGCGCACCAGGCGTTGCTCGTGGTCGACCCGGACGTCCAACTGGTTCTGTTCCTTGCGGACTTTCTGTCCGGGCAGGCGAATCTCCATGCGCAGCAGGCTGTGGGCCTTGTCGTGGCGCTCGGCGTAGCCGAACTGGACGAAGCGCAGTGGACGCGCGCCGCTGTTGCGATCGGTCGGCAGTGGCGCCAGGCGCAGCAACTGGAAGTGCTCGGCGGCCAGGTCCGCCCAGGGCTGCGGAGCGCTTTCCGGGGCTTGTTCTTCGGTCGCCTCGGCGGCGGGGGCATCGGTCATCAGGCTATTCCTCAGGTGCACGGCGGCCGGGTGATCGAGGGGCGCATGCAACATCGCCATCCGCAGGACCAGCCCGCCCCCTCAGGTCTTGGGTGGCACCTGTGGGGGCGGGCTGGTCCTGCGCCGGGATGTATGGCGGCCCCTGATCACCGCCTTGATACCCGCGTTATCGGCAGCCCTTTGCAGGACCTGAGCCACAAACGTCAGGCCGACGTCACCCGCCGTATGAACGCGACGATCCGTTCCCCCAGTTCGTGTGCCAGGGGCAGGTTCGGATTGCCATCGCTGTCGTGTTGCTGGCGCATGCCTGACGGACTGATGCGCAGCATATGGTTCATGCCGCCGATCAGCACCAGTTCGGCGTCGGGCTTGGCGGCCTTGAGCCGTTCGGCATCCGTCACTTCCACCTGCAGGTCGTTGCGCCCCTGGATGATCAGGGCCGGCATCGTGAGGCGGGCGAAGGCCGCCGCCGGGTCCTGACGCAGCAGCGAGATCAGGTAGGGCTGCACGCTGGGGCGCAACACCTGGCGTAACGGCGCGGGTACATCGATGCTGGTCTGCCCGGCCTGCAGCCGGTCGATCAGCGCCATGCCGGCGTTCAATTGCGCGGGTGGCAGGCGCTGGGTCAGCTGTTCGCGCAGCACATCGGCCACCGGCCGGCCACTGCCGGCCAGGGTGATCACCGCGCTGGCGCCGGCCGGCTCGGCGGCCAGGGTGGCGATCAGCGCGCCCTCGCTGTGGCCGACCAGAATCAGTGGGCCGAAGCGCGGGTCCTGGCGCAGTGCGCGGCCCCAGGCCACGGCGTCGGCGACATAGCGCTCGACGCTGAGGTCGCGCTCGTCGGGCGTGGCCGGCAGGCTGGCGGCCACGCCGCGTTTGTCGTAGCGCACGCTGGCGATGTGCTTGCTGGCCAGCAGCAGGGCCAGGCGCCTGAGGTTGTCGATGCGTCCTGTGGCGGGGTTGTTGCCGTCACGGTCGGTGGGGCCGGAGCCGGCGATGATCAGCACCACCGGTGGCGGGGTGTCCTGCTGGGGCAGCAACAGGCTGCCGTGCAGCACGCCCTGGCCGGTGTCCAGGTCGATGGGGCGTTGCAGCACGGTGGGAGCGGCGGCTTGGGCGAGGCTGGCGCAGAACAGCAGGAGCAGGGCGGCGAGGCGCGACTTCATGGAGGGGACTACATGGTGGAGTGAGCATTGGACCGGGCGCAAAGGCAAAGGTTCGTGGGACGAGCCCCGCTCCCCGATCGTTCCTGGCCAGTGAAATCTACCCAAGTGACTGGCTTTCCGTATACTGGCCGCCTCCTTCACATTCAGGCTGATTCGCGGAGCGTCCATGTCCGGCAATACCTACGGCAAGCTGTTCACTGTCACCACCGCTGGCGAGAGCCATGGTCCGGCGTTGGTCGCCATTGTCGATGGGTGCCCGCCCGGGCTGGAAATCTCCCTGGCCGACCTGCAGCACGACCTCGACCGCCGCAAGCCGGGCACCAGCCGGCACACGACCCAGCGCCAGGAACCGGACGAGGTGGAGATCCTTTCCGGGGTGTTCGAAGGCCGTACCACCGGTTGCTCGATCGGCCTGCTGATCCGCAACACCGACCAGAAGTCCAAGGACTACTCGGCGATCAAGGACCTGTTCCGCCCGGCCCACGCCGACTACACCTACCACCACAAATACGGTATCCGCGACTACCGTGGCGGTGGCCGCAGCTCGGCACGTGAGACCGCCATGCGCGTCGCAGCTGGCGCCATCGCCAAGAAGTACCTGGCCACCCAGGGCATCCGCGTGCGCGGCTACATGAGCCAGCTCGGCCCGATCGAGATCCCGTTCAAGACCTGGGATTCGGTTGAGGACAACGCCTTCTTCAGCCCTGATCCGTCCAAGGTGCCGGAGCTGGAGGCCTACATGGACCAACTGCGCCGTGACCAGGACTCGGTCGGGGCGAAGATCACCGTGGTCGCCGAAGGCGTGATGCCCGGCCTGGGCGAGCCGATCTTCGATCGCCTCGACGCCGAGCTGGCCCATGCGCTGATGAGCATCAACGCGGTCAAGGGCGTGGAGATCGGCGCCGGCTTCGCCAGCGTCGCCCAGCGCGGTACCGAGCACCGTGACGAGCTGACCCCGGAAGGCTTCCTCAGCAACAACGCCGGCGGCATTCTCGGCGGGATTTCCTCGGGCCAGCCGATCGTCGCCCACCTGGCGCTCAAGCCGACCTCGAGCATCACCACCCCGGGTCGTTCGATCGATGTCGACGGCAACCCGGTCGAGGTGATCACCAAGGGGCGTCACGATCCTTGCGTGGGCATCCGCGCCACGCCGATTGCCGAGGCGATGATGGCCATCGTGCTGATGGACCACCTGCTGCGCCACCGTGCACAGAATGCCGAAGTGCGGGTCGGCACGCCGGTACTGCGCCAGCTCTGACGGCGGTGTCGGCGCCAGTGCGGGACAGGCCTGCTGCCACAGCGAGTGGTCCGGTGGCAGTGGATCGGCTGATGTCCCCTATCCCTTACTGGCGCCTGTCCAGCTTCTACCTGTGCTATTTCGCCCTGCTCGGCGGTACGGCGCCGTTCCTGGCCCTGTATTTCGACCATCTGGGTTTTTCTCCGGCGCGTATCGGCGAGTTGGTGGCGATCCCCATGCTGATGCGCTGCATCGCCCCGAACCTGTGGGGCTGGCTCGGCGATCGCAGCGGCAGGCGGCTGTTGATCGTACGCTTGGGCGCCTTGTCGACGCTGGCGAGCTTTTCGCTGATCTTTTTCGCCAAGAGCTATGCCTGGCTGGCCCTGGTCATGGCGCTGCATGCGTTCTTCTGGCATGCGGTGCTGCCGCAGTTCGAGGTGATCACCCTGGCCCACCTGCACGGCCAGACCTCGCGCTACAGCCAGGTGCGGCTGTGGGGCTCGATCGGCTTCATCCTCACTGTGGTTGGCCTGGGCCGACTGTTCGAATGGCTGAGCCTGGATATCTACCCGGTGGCGCTGGTGAGCATCATGGCCACCATCGTCGCCGCCAGCCTGTGGGTGCCTAACGCGCAGCCGCTGGAACACGCCGAGCAGGGCAGGGCAGGCGGCTTCCTGCGCCAGTTGGCGGCACCGGGCGTGGTGGCGTTCTACCTGTGCGTGGCGCTGATGCAGCTCAGCCACGGGCCGTACTACACCTTCCTCACCCTGCACCTGGAGCACCTGGGCTATAGCCGCGGCGCCATCGGCCTGCTGTGGGCGCTGGGGGTGGTGGCCGAAGTGCTGGTGTTCATGGTCATGAGCCGGATCTTCGCGCGGGTCTCGGTGCGCCGGGTGCTGCTGGCCAGCTTCCTGCTGGCCGCGTTGCGCTGGCTGCTGTTGGGCAACCTGGCGCAGGAGCCGGCAGTGCTGGTGCTGGCCCAGGTGCTGCATGCCGCCACCTTCGGTTGCTTCCACGCCGCCAGCATCGCCTTCGTGCAAGCCAGCTTCGGCGCTCGCCAGCAGGGCCAGGGCCAGGCGCTGTACGCCGCGCTGTCGGGCACCGGCGGTGCATTGGGTGCGTTGTATTCGGGCTACAGCTGGAATCTGCTGGGGCCGCACTTCACCTTTGGTATGGCCAGCGTCGCGGCACTGGCGGCAGCCGTTATCATTGCCCTTTGTCTGAAAGAAAGCAGGAACGACCCCTGATGAGCATCCTCAGTGTTTTCGACCCGTCCAGCCCGGAACTGCCGAACAAGGTGCTGACCCACCACGACGACATCGTCGCGACCCTGGCCGAGCACGGCGTGCGCTTGCAGCGCTGGGCGTCCGGTGCCCGCCTGCGTCCTGGCTGCGTCCAGGACGAGGTACTGGACGCCTGCCGCGTGCCGTTGGACCGCCTGATGAGCGAGCACGGCGCCAGTGCGTTCACGGTTTTCAGTCGCGATGGCGTCGACCCGATCCAGGCCGACCTGAGTGACGAGCATGTGCACGACGGCGATGAGGTGTTCGCGGTGATCAGTGGACGTGGCCAGGTCAGCCTGCGGTTCGATGGCGTGGTCTTCGCGGTGGTGTGCGAGAAGGACGATGTCCTGGTGATCCCGGCCGGCACCCGACGCTGGATCGACCTGGGCGACAATCCGTTCTGCCTGGCGGTGCGCCTGTTCGGCAGCGAACAGGGCAAGACGCCGCGCTTTACCGGCGATCGCGCCTGCCGTCAGTTTCTGGGTATCGACGAGCTCTGACTGTTCCGGCACGGTCAGCCGGAACGGTTCGCGAGGCGATCAGCGATAGGTCGGCAGGGCGAAGCGCTGCTGGCTCTGCAGCTTGGAGATCACCGGCAGCTCGTTCGGCTGTCCGGCCAGGTCGCGGCGGATCGCGCTGATCGCCCAGGACAGCTGTTCGGCACAGTGCAACTGCGCGTAGGACAGCACCCGGCGGGTCACCACGCCATCGCTGGCACGCAAGGTCAGCAGGATGCCGCCGTCAGGGCGTGACTGGGTGGTGACCTGGTAGGCCGAAAAGACCGATGCGAATTTTTCCTGGATGAGGTCCATGGCAACTCCTGGCTGGTGTACGGGCAGACATGAGTAACCTGTTGCAGTGGCCGTGCCAGTGTCTTTATTTTGATAAATTCCTTTTAAATCAATGTGTTAAGTTGTTTTTTTTGGATTGTGCCCAGTGCATTTTGCATGACCGTGCATTTTGCACAGTGCAATTTGCACGGTGATAGCGTGGATCTCTGCGCTCGATAGAATCTGAACCTTGGACCTGCGCACGGTGCCTGACCAATACTTGGGCCCAGATAAATGCTAGGAGGTTCCAGATGTCCGCCCAACAACCCGCCACCATGACCACTGAAGAAGCTGCGGCGTTCGCCGAAGAGGTCTTCGACCGTGCCCGCAACGGCGATGCGCAGATGCTTGGCCGCCTGCTGGTCGCCGGATTGCCTGTCGACCTGCGCAACCACAAGGGCGATACCCTGCTGATGCTGGCGAGTTACCACGGCCACCACGAAACCGTGCAGTTGCTTCTGGAGCATGGTGCCGATCCGCTGATCGCCAACGACAACGGCCAGCTGCCGATCGCCGGCGCGGCGTTCAAGGGCGACCAGGCCATGGTCCGGCTGATGCTCGAGCAGGGCGTGCCGGTGGATGCCGCGGCCGCCGACGGGCGTACGGCGTTGATGCTGGCGGCGATGTTCAATCGCCTGGATATCCTCGACTACCTGCTGGCCCAGGGCGCCGACCCGGCGCACCGCGACGCCGCTGGCGCCACTGCCCTGATGGCCGCCCGCACCATGGGGGCCGCCGACGCCGCGGCACGCCTCGAGGCACTGCTCGGCTAACCGTCCAGGGGCGTTTGCGGCTATCCTTGGCAGCTTTTACGCCAATGCGCAGGGCCCCCCAATGAAAGACCAGTTGCTCGAATTCATCAGCCTCATCGGCGCCGGCTGCATGCGCGATGACGTCATCGAGCGCATCGCCGACGAGGCCGCCCAGGCCTATGCCGACCCCGCCGCCTTCCTCGCCGCCAATCCAGACATCAACTACGACGACAGCTTCCCGTTCCCGCTGGGTGAATGGGTGGTGGTCGGTAGTCTGCCGGATACCGTGCTGTTCCAGGCCGACAGCTACCAGGACCTGTTCCAGCAGATCAGCGATTCGTTCGACAAGAGCGTGCCGTTCACCCTCAAGCCCAAGCAGTTGGCACGCACCGAGGCGCTGACCGCGCTGAACCGCATCCAGGTGCAGATGGGCGCGCTGAACAAGGAAGCCGGTGGCTATGTGCTGTTGAACTTCAGCCAGTTGCTCGATGACGAGCTGCAGATGGTGATGGTGGGCCAGCACGACCTGGCACGGGTGGTCGAACTGGGGGCGGCGCTGGGGATCAAGGTCGAGCCGGCACTGGAGGCGTTGAAGGTGGCGGTACACGTCTGAAGGTCCGAGAGCCGGCATCGCCGGCTCCTGGCACTGTGTAGTCGGCCCGGCGCCTGTCAGCCCAGCGCGGTATCGAGGAACATCATCACCGCGAACCCGCCCATCAACCCCAGGGTCGCCGAAGTCTGGTGGCCATTGCGGTGGGTCTCGGGAATCACCTCGTGGGACACCACGAAGATCATCGCTCCCGCGGCCAGCCCCATGCTGATCGGATAGGCCAGGGCGAAGCCCGTTGAAATTCCCAGGCCGATCACCGCGCCCAGCGGTTCCATCAGGCCAGAACCGATCGCCACCAGCGCTGCCTTGAAGTTCGACAGCCCGGTGGCGCGCAGGGCCAGGGCAACGGCCAGGCCTTCGGGAATGTCCTGGATGGCGATGGCGCTGGTCAGCGGCAGGCCGATGCTCATGTCGCCATTGGCGAAGCTCACCCCGATGGCCATGCCTTCGGGCAGGTTGTGCAAGGTGATCGCCAGCACGAACAGCCAGACCCGGCTGATCCGCTCGGCCTCGGGTCCGCAGGGGCCGGTGCTTTCATGCTCGTGCGGAGTGAAGCGGTCGAGGCCAAGCATCAGCAGCACCCCCAGGCCCATGCCCAGCACCACGGTGAATGCCGCGGCCGGGCCGTTGCCGGTGATTTCGCGGGCGGCATCGAGGCCGGGGAGAATCAGCGAGAACGAGCTGGCGGCGAGCATCATCCCCGCGGCAAAGCCCAGCATCACGTCCTGGGTCCGCGCATTGACGTCGCGCAGGACCACGGCCAGCACTGCGCCCAGGGCGGTGGCGGCGAACCCGGACAAGCCGCCGAGCGTGGCCAGGCGCAGGTTGTCGGCATGTTCGCCGTTGACCGCGTTCCACAGGCTGGCCAGCAGCAGGGCGGCGATGGCCAGCAGGCTCAGCAACAGGCCGGCACTGAGCCAGGGCGTGCTCAGGGCCTGTTGCCGCCAGGCGCTGGCCAGTGAAGCAGGGGTGGTGCTTTGCGTGTGGGCTGGGAGCATGCGGACCTCGAGGCTATGAATGAGGGCAGTCTATCCAGTGACCGGCACACCAGGCCAAGGATTCCCCTCTATCGGGACCATAGCCAGCTATGCTCTGCGGCATCGATGCAATTCAAGGGAGCGACGCCATGGGTTCCACTTTCAATGGCCTGGTCGGCCTGATCATCCTGGCCCTGGATATCTGGGCCATCCTCAACGTGGTCAAGAGCAGCGCCGAGATCGGCATCAAGGTGCTGTGGATCCTGCTGATCATATTGCTGCCGGTGCTGGGGCTGATCATCTGGGCGGTCGCCGGGCCGCGGGGCAATGTACGAATCTAGCCGGACTGCGTGTACGCCCGGAGCGGGTTCGCTTCGGGATGCAGGACACCAGTAACCCTGTCGATCCTGGGCAAACTCGTACCTGCAGGCCTGCCGGCGTCCTTGGATGTAGGGTTTCGACAAAATTTTCACACTCGATTTTTGAGAATTCGCGCCGCACAATGCTGCGCTGGTCCCTCGCCATGGTTGATGGCCGGGCCTCCGGCTGTCGGCGATTTCGCCTTTTCGCAAACCCGCAATCCTAGGACCTCTCCATTCATGGCTAACACGGACGCCCTGAAGCAAGGGGGCGCGCGAGGACCGTTCTCGCCGACCCTGAAATCCCACCTGGCCTACACGCTGCTCAGCGCCTTTGTCATCATGCTGATGCTCAGCCTGGTGCGCCTGGCCCTGCTGGTCTACAACAGCGACATGATCGGCGATACCCCCGCCAGCACCGTCGCCGAAGGCTTTCTCAACGGCCTGCGCTTCGACCTGCGGGTGGTGGTGTACCTGAGCATCCCGCTGATGCTGGCGATGCTCAGCCCCTGGCTGATGGCCCGGCGTGGCCTGTTCCGGCTCTGGCTGACCCTCTCCTCGAGCGTGGTGCTGTTCCTCGGCCTGATGGAGATGGACTTCTACCGCGAATTCCACCAGCGTCTGAACGGCTTGGTATTCCAGTACATCAAGGAAGACCCCAAGACCGTCCTGAGCATGCTCTGGTACGGCTTCCCGGTGGTGCGCTACCTGCTGGCCTGGCTGTTCGGCACCTGGCTGTTGAGCCTGCTGTTCAAGGGTATCGACCGCCTGACCCGCGGCTCTGGCAAACCTCTGGCCGGCACTGGCCGCAGCGTGGCGCCCTGGTATGGTCGCCTGGCGGTGTTCATGGTGCTGCTGCTGGTGGCCGTGGTCGCCGCCCGCGGAACCCTGCGCCAGGGCCCGCCGATGCGTTGGGGTGACGCGTTCACCACCGACTCCAACTTCGTCAACCAGCTGGGCCTCAACGGTACCCTGACCCTGATCGACGCGGCCAAGAGCCGTTTTGGCGAGGACCGCGCCAATATCTGGAAGCCGACCCTCGACCAGGCAGTGGCGACCCAGACCGTGCGCGAGCAGTTGCTGACCGCCCACGACACCCTGGTCGACGCCGACGAGGCCGCGGTGCGCCGTGACTTCGTGCCGCCGCAGGGCAACACCCTGCCGGTCAAGAACGTCGTGGTGATCCTCATGGAGAGCTTCGCCGGCCATTCGGTGGGCGCCCTGGGCAGCCCGAACAACATCACCCCGTACTTCGACAAGCTGGCCAAGGAGGGTCTGCTGTTCGACCGCTTCTTCTCCAACGGCACCCATACCCACCAGGGCATGTTCGCCACCATGGCCTGCTTCCCCAACCTGCCGGGCTTCGAATACCTGATGCAGACCCCGGAAGGCGGCCACAAGCTGTCCGGCCTGCCAGCGCTGCTCAGTGCCCGCGACTATGACGATGTCTACGTGTACAACGGTGACTTCGCCTGGGACAACCAGTCCGGGTTCTTCGGCAACCAGGGCATGACCACCTTCATCGGCCGCAACGACTTCGTCAATCCGGTGTTCTCCGATCCGACCTGGGGCGTATCCGACCAGGACATGTTCGATCGCGGCAACGAAGAGTTGGCCAAGCACGACGGCAAGAAGCCGATCTACGCCCTGCTGCAGACTCTCTCCAACCACACCCCGTACGCCCTGCCCAAGGACCTGCCGGTGGAGAAGGTCACCGGCCAGGGTCGCCTGGACGAGCACCTCACCGCCATGCGCTACTCCGACTGGGCGCTGGGCCAGTTCTTCGAGAAGGCACGCAAGGAGCCGTACTTCAAGGACACCCTGTTCGTCATCGTCGGCGACCACGGCTTCGGCAACCACGAACAGGTTACCGAGCTCGACCTGGGCCGCTTCAACGTGCCGCTGCTGCTGATCGCCCCGGGCATCCAGGAGAAGTTCGGCGCGGTCAACCACACCGTGGGTACCCAGGTCGACATCGTGCCGACCATCATGGGCCGCCTCGGTGGCCAGACTCGCCACCAGTGCTGGGGCCGCGACCTGCTCAACCTGCCTGAGGGCGACCAGGGCGTCGGCATCATCAAGCCATCGGGCAGCGAGCAGATCGTCGGCCTGGTGCAGGGCGATCGCATCCTGATCGAGTCCAAGGACCTGAGCCCACGGATGTACCGCTACCAGCTGGGCCGTGAGTTCAAGGCCGAACTGATCGAGGCCCCGGACCAGCCAGCGATGCTCAAGCGCCTGGAGTCGTACATCCAGACCGCGACCAAGAGCCTGCTGGACAACACCGCCGGTGTCGTCCACGGCACGCCCAAGTAAACCTGGCGCCCTGTCGCAGAGCCCGCCGTCTAACGGCGGGCTTTTTTTGCCCGGCCGCCGTCGAGGCTGAACAATGCCCGCGGCCAGCGGTCTGCTATTACGGATGTCATTCACCGTTGCGTGTCTTAGCGAGGGCCGATCGATGAAAGCGTGGGAAGTCATCTTTGCCGACCAGAAAGGCGAGCCGGCCTCGCTGCGGCTCAATGCCGAGCAGTGCCCGAGCGAGGAGGACGCTGCAAGGGCGATCCGTTCGCACCTGTTCCCGGTCATGGATGAGCTGGACCTCAACGACTTCCAGGACCGTAGCCGCTCCCCCACGGCGCGCTGGCTCAAGGAGCAGAGTGGCGTGGTCATCACCGCCATCCACGAGGTGCCTTGACGGCGCTGCTCTGGCGCAGTGCCGGACCAGGCACTACGCTGGGAAAAGGTGCTGGCCAGATCTGCGGGCCAGCGCTGGTTCGTTTCGCGTCTTGCAACCGCTCGAATTGCCCGGTATGTCAGCCATGCCGGGCAAGTGCGCAGTGCACTGAAAGTCTATCCATTGCTTTGCAGGAGGACGTTTCATGAGCAGCCAGAACGAAGACATCAGCAGCAGTGTCCTTCGCCAGATGAAAGCTGGCGGTTTCGACTTCACCCGCATCCATCCCATCGAGTTCTATGCCGTGTTCCCCGACGAGACCGGTGCGCGCCACGCGGCGCGGCAGTTTCGCGGCGAGTCGCTCAACGCCCAGGTCAGCGAGCGCGACGATGGTGCCTGGCACTTGGAACTGAGCAAGCTCATGTACGCCACCCACCGCGGTATCGGTGCCTTCGAGGAAGCCTTCGAGCGGGTTGTCTCGCCCTACGGTGGTGAAGTCGAGGGGTGGGGCGTCAAGCAGGAGCGACCGGTCGCCTAGGCGTGGTCGCACTCATGGCCTGCGCCCGGCCATGTGCTTCAGGTAGGCCAGCAAGGCATCCAGTTCCTGCTCGTCGAGCACTTCGCGGGAGAAGCCCGGCATCTTCGCCTGTGGCCAGTGCCGCAGGCTTTGCGGGTCGCGGATGTACTGGCGCAGGTAGACCGGCTGGAAGTATTCGGTAGGGTTGTGCGGCAGGTTCAGGTCCGGGCCGAATTGCGCGTCGCCCGCGCCATTGAGGCGGTGGCAGGCCAGGCAGTTCTGCTGGAACAAGGCGAAGCCCTGGCGCACCGGGTCTTGCGCGCCCAGTCTCGGGTCGGGCAGCAAGGCGGGGAAGCGTGCCTGTACCGACGCCAGGCGCTTGATGGCGGCAATCTGGAAGGGCCACTGCTCCGGGCGGATGCCGCTGGCCTGGGGATGAGTCCAGACCAGGTAGAAAGGCCCTGCGCCAGGCTTGTCCTTGCCCAGGGATGGCCAGGGCTGGGCGGGATCCTCGACGGCCAGCCAGGCCTGGGCCGGGCCTGTCTGCAGCAGTGGGCCTGCCGGCATTTCGGCGGCGAAGCCGTCCAGTGCCACGGCCTGCAGATGATCATCCGCGCCGATGCCTTCGAGCAGCGCCGCCAGTGGCACGGCACGGTAATGCATGGTGCGTTTGTAGGCGACGTCCCGGGCAATGGAGATGTCCTGGGCCTGTGGATGCCTGAGCAACTGCTCGGTCTGCCAGGCTTGCCGGGTGCTGCCCAGCTCGAGGATCAGCTCGGCTGCCGGTGAAGGCAAGGCAAGCAGCAGCAAGAGCAGGGCGAGGCATCGGCGCATGGCAGGACTCCAACCGTCAGGGTCGGCAGATTACCTGTGCGCGGCGGGAGAAGGCCATCCCCTTTTCAGCCGAACAATCGCGAGAGATTCGGCAGAATCAGCAACAGCGTGGTGGCGAAGAGTATGAGTCCGGCTTGGCGTACTTTCGAGTGTCTGAACATGGCGGACCGCCTTCTTGTTGTTATTCCTGAATAGCCTTTGGCTTCCTTGTCTTGCATCGGGTCGATCACCGTGGCGCGGTGGGGCGCCGAGGTACTGCTGTCTCTGTTTGAATGGGTATACAACCAACAGTAGGGGCCGCGTCATCCCTGGTTCAGAACCCTTTGTTCTAACGTGTCGACATGACCCTTCCAGAAGGATTTAAGGCCATTGGCCAGCGCGCTGGCATGCTCTGGCTAGACGAGTGCGCGAGGAGGGTTACCGAGGGTTACAGGGGCTACCGTTCGTCCGGACATCCTACTTGCTTGCAGACGTGTTTCGCGTCAGTCTCTACAGCATTTCCCACCCACATGTCGTTCAGGACTATTCCCATGTCGTTACGCATCTGCATCCTTGAAACCGATGTCCTGCGACCGGAGCTGGTTGCGCAGTACCAGGGCTACGGAAGGATGTTCGAGCAGCTGTTTTCGCGCCAGCCGATCGCCGCCGAGTTTGACGTCTACAACGTGATGAACGGCAACTATCCACCGGAGGGTGTTCACTTCGATGCCTACCTGGTGACTGGCAGCAAGGCTGACTCGTTTGGTGACGATCCCTGGATCCAGACGCTCAAGGCCTACTTGCTCAAGCTCTATGCGCGCGGCGAGAAGTTGCTGGGGGTGTGCTTCGGCCACCAACTGCTGGCGCTGACCCTGGGCGGCAAGGCCGAGCGCGCCGACAAGGGCTGGGGGGTAGGGGTTCACCGCTACAGCCTGGCGGCCCATGCGCCGTGGATGGACCCGGAAGTGTCCGAGCTGACCTTGCTCATCAGCCACCAGGACCAGGTCACCGAAGTGCCGCCTGGCGCGACGGTCATCGCCTCCAGCGACTTCTGCCCGAACGCGGCTTATCACATTCGCGACCAGGTGCTGTGCTTCCAAGGGCATCCGGAGTTCGTTCACGACTACTCCCGGGCGCTGCTCGATGCACGGCAGGATTATCTTGGGGACGAGGTCTACCAGAAAGCGGTGGCCAGCCTGGCGACCGAGCATCAGGGAGACCTGGTCGGGGAGTGGATGTTGCGGTTCGTGCAGCAGCCGGCTGAGAGTGGCGTCAAGTAATCAGGCTTTGGCTCACAGGGCTGCTGTCATGGGATCAAAGCCAGCCGGAGCGCTTGAAACTGGCGTACAGGCCTGCGCAGCCTAGCCCGATCACGCTCAGCACGGTGAAGTAGCCGTAGTGCCAGCTCAGCTCCGGCATGTTCTGGAAGTTCATCCCGTATACCCCGGCAATCGCCGTGGGAAACGCGAGGATCGCTGCCCAGGCGGCGAACTTGCGCTGGGTGATGCTCTGGCGCGAGGCCTCCAGCAGCATGCCGATCTCGATGGTCTGGCTGGCGATGTCGCGGATACCGGCCAAGTCCTCCATCTGCCGCGTGACATGAATCTGCACATCGCGGAAATACGGACGCATGTTCTTGTCGATGAACGGGAAGCTCAGCCGCTGCAACTCTTCGCTGACCTCGACCATCGGCGCCACGTAGCGGCGCAGGCGCAGGATGTCGCGGCGCAGGCTGTGCAGGCGCTGGATGTCCTCCTCCTTGAGCGAATTGCTGAGCACGCTCTGTTCCAGCTCCTCGATCTCGCCATGGATCGCCTCGCTGACCGGCTGGTAGTTCTCGGTGACGAAGTCGAGCAGGGCATAGAGCACGAAGTCCTCGCCGTGCTCGAGCAGCAGTGGGCGGGCTTCGCAACGCTGGCGCACCATCGAATAGGACTTCGAGTGGCCGTTGCGGCAGGTGATGATGTAGCCGTTGCCGGCGAAGATGTGGGTCTCGATGAACTCGAGGCGACCCTCATGGCGCACGGGCGAATAGGTGACGATGAACAGCGCGTCGCCGAAAG
The DNA here is from genome assembly GCF_011752525.1 of Pantoea sp. Cy-639. Classification (GTDB taxonomy): domain Bacteria; phylum Pseudomonadota; class Gammaproteobacteria; order Pseudomonadales; family Pseudomonadaceae; genus Aquipseudomonas. The sequence continues at coordinate 173,942 of NZ_VWXI01000004.1, forward strand.
TCTCGAGCTTGGGCCGGCTGTGCTTTTCGAGGGCGTCCTCGATGGCCAGTTCGTGCAGGCCGAATTGACACTGCAGGTTGGCCAGCTCCTCGGCGTTGGGCTCTTCCAGGCCGATCCAGACGAAATGCCCGGGCTTGCTGGCCCATTCGGCGCCTTCGTCGATGCTGATGTTGGTGACCTTCCTGCCGGCGTTGTAGACCGCCGCTGCGACGACTCGACCCATGGTTGTCCGCTTATCCGATTGAACACCGTGACAGCTTGGGCTGTGTGGCGTCGCGGGGCAAGCCGTGCGGGGTGAAGATTGTACAGGCGCCAGGGGCCACAGCGCCGCCGATGGCAAGCAGGGCGGTGGTTGCAGTGGGCGCTGGCGAAGCCTGCGATGGCGCGCGCAGCGCGCCTGGAACTTGCTTCAGTTGCCCGCCAGCTCGCTGTCCATATGGTCGATGCAATGCTGCATCTGGGTGCGCACTTGCTCGATCAACGCCGGCAAATCCTGCTGGCCCAGGCCAGTGGTGGCGATCGGCGCCAGCGAGCGGACGATCACCGTGCGCTGGCGCCAGCTGTTCAGGCCCAGGCGTTTCGAGTAGCGGCTGACGCACACTGGCACGATCGGCACACCAGCCTCGACGGCCATGTGGAACGCCCCTTTCTTGAATGCCAGCAATTGCTCACCCGGATTGCGCGTGCCTTCCGGGAAGATCCAGATCGAGGTGTCGTCGCGCAGGGTGCGGGTAGTGGCCTGCATGGCCTTGCGCGCCTGATAGGCGTTCTTGCGGTCCACCAGCACGTTGCCGCCCAGCCAGAACAGCTGCCCGAACAGCGGAATCCAGCCCAGGCTCTTCTTGCCGATGGCGACGGTGCGTCGTGGCACGACCTGGCCGAGGATGAACAGGTCGTAGTTGGATTGGTGGTTGGCCACGATCACACAGCCTGGGGGCTGGTCCCACAGCGGGCCGACCTCGGCCTTCACCCTGATGCGCAGGAACCAGGCGGCCGGCACGCTGTAGAGCCGGGCGAACAGACGGCTGTTGTCGGGGTTGAACGGTCGCAGCAGGCCGATGAACAGGCCAACCACGCCGACGAAAAGAAAATGCAGCGCCAGCAGGAGCATGCGGAACAGATAGAGCATGATTCGACTCACACCAGACGGTCGCCGCGCAGTGTACGGGTGTGCACTGATTGGGGCAAACGTTGGTGCAAAGTAAAGCAAGTGGCCTGGCGTCGCGTGGGAGCGGGCCAGCCCGCTCCCACGCGACCTCAGCCGAGATGTTGCTGATCCGCCAGGATCGCCTCGTCCAGGGCCTCCAGCAGTCCCTTGCGCACCTTCAGTTTGGTGTTCTTGTGGGCCAGCAGGTTCAGCTTCTTGAGTTCGCGGGCGGCAGCCAGGGCGGTTTCATGCAGCTGTTCGGCCGGCACCACTTTGTCGAGGAAACCGGCTTCCCGTGCGCTTTGCGGGTCGAACACCTCGGCATTGTTGACCGCGCGCTGGAAGGCGGCGGGGGTCAGGCGGTCGCGGGCCAGCTCGATGCCGGCGTGGTGCATGGTCATGCCGATCTGCACTTCGTTCAGGCAGATCTTGTACGGGCCTTCGACGCCAATGCGGTAATCGCCCGACAGCAGCAGGAAGGCGCCCTTGGCCACGGCGTTGCCCGGGCAGGCGACGATCACCGGGAAGGGGTGCGACAGCAGGCGGCGGGCCAGGGTCGAGCCGGCGGTGACCAGGCCGACGGCTTCCTTCGGGCCGGCCGTCATCACCTTGAGGTCATAGCCGCCGGAGAGGATGCCCGGCTGGCCGGTGACGATCACCACGGCGCGTTCTTCGACGGCGCGATCCAGGGCGGCATTGAAGGCGCCGATGAGGTCGGGCGAGATGGCATTGACCTTGCCGTTGTTCAGCGTGAGGGTGGCGATGCCGTCTTCGGCGTGGTAGGTAATCAGCTCGCTCATGACAGAGTCCTTTGGGTGACGTGGCGACGACGTTACCCAGCGACGCCGGTCAGGTAAAGCACCAAGGCTGACCAGTCAGTCAGTGTCGGGCGGCATGTCGCATGTCTGCGGGGCAGGGCAGCGGCTGGGGGGAAAAGCGCTGGGCACAATGGCAGCATTGCCCTGATTGTCCGGGTTTTTTCAGCAATCGGCTTAAGCGCATGAAAATTCTGAAAAAAATGCTTGCCAAAGGAAAACACTTCTACTAAATTAGCGCGCCTCGACAGGCTGAACAGCTTGAAGAGAAAACGGTGAAGTGTCCGAGTGGTCGAAGGAGCACGCCTGGAAAGTGTGTATACGAGAAATCGTATCAAGGGTTCAAATCCCTTCTTCACCGCCACATTCTACGAGAAGCCCCCGAATCGAAAGGTTCGGGGGCTTTTTGTTTTTCCGCCATCCAATCACTGGCGGCGGTGGTTCGCGTTGTTGGCGTGGGCGCCGCCTTGCCGGCGAACACCGGCACAGCCGGTGCCATTCACCGTGTCGCCTGGTTCGCCAGCAAGGCCGGCTCCTGCAAGATCGAAGCAGGCCCGCTCGATTTCAGAAACTGACCGAGGCCGACAGCCTGGCTGTACGCGGCGCGCCCGGGAACAGGTAGTTGTCACCCAGGTAGTCGCCAACATCGCGCCAGTAGCGCTTGTCGAACACGTTGTCCACGGTCAGGCGCAGCACGGTGTCGTAGCCGCCGATGCGGGTGCGGTAGCGGCTGCCGACGTCGAACACGGTATAGCCGCCGACTTCGACGTTGCCGGCCTGGCTCGCATACTTGCTGGCGCTGTAGCGGGCGCCGCCGAGCAGTGCCAGGCCCGGGACGGGCAGGGCGTAGTCGGCTTGCAGGGCCGCGCGCAGGCGTGGCACGTTGATCGCCTGGTGGCCTTCGTAGGCGTCGGTGTCGCTGTTCTGCACCCGGGCGCGAATCGCCGCGGCGCTGGCCTGGATCTGCAGGTTCGAGGTCACCCAGCCGCTGGCACCGAGCTCCAGGCCGGTGTTTTTCTGCTGGCCGGCCTGGACGTAGGTCGGTTCGCCAGTTTCCTCAGGGCGGGCATATTGGTAGGCCTGGCGGATCTGGAACAGTGCGGCGCTGAAGCTCATGCCCTGCCAGTCGCGCTTGATGCCGAGCTCGATCTGACGGGACAGGGTAGGGGCGAGGATGTCGAACCTGTTGCTGGCGAACCAGGGGGCAGTACCGCCAGCGGACAGGCCTTTCGAGTAGCTGGCGTAGAGGGTGGTGTCCGCCTGTGGTTTGTAGATAAGCGCGGCGTTGGGCAGCAGCTGGTACTGGCGGGTATGACGTTTGGCCACGCCGGTCTCGTCCCAGGTCTTTTCGTCCAGGCGTACTTCGCGGGCGCCGATCACGGTCTGCCAGTGTTCGTCGAAGGTGATGCGGTCGCTGAAGAACAGGCCGTACTGGCGGCTGTCCAGACGACGCTCGCTGTGGCCCAGCGGCTGGTCGGAGGGAGCCAGCGGGGGGATACCCGTGTAGATGTTGCCGGGCTGCTCAGGATCCAGCAGTTGGTTGTAGCCCGGACGCTGGTCTAGCGTTCGGCGTTGGGCGCTGGTGCCCACGGTCAGCTCATGACCCACGCCCAGCGCGTCAAGGCGCCCCTCCAGCATGGCCTGGGCTTCGTCGATACGGCGGGTATCGTCCGGGCTGCGGAAGTCATAAATGTCGTAATCGCCTTCGGGGCTGAAATGTGCTGACCAGCCTCCGTCGCTACCCCAGGCAAACGCACTGTAGTCATCGATCACCACCTTGCTGCGCGATGCGCTCAAGGTGCCGTTCCAGTCATCGTTGAAACGGTACTTGAAGCGTCCGCCCAGGTTCAGCGAGTCGTTCTGCACCGGCTTGGCCCACTGCTGCCAGGCCAGGTGGTCCTTCGGGTCGACGCCGTGGGGCAGTTGCGTGCCGCCGAGCAGTTGGTAGCCGGGCACCGAGAACTGCTCGCGGTGCTGGTACTCGGCGTCCAGCTCCAGCAGTGCGTCCGGATTGATCTGCCAGTCGAGGGCCAGCGAGGCGAAGTCGCGCTTGCCGTCGGCGTGGTCGACGTACGAGCGGATGTCCTCGTGGGCCAGGTTGACGCGCAGCCCGAGCTGGCGCTCGGCGCCGAACCAGCCGCCCAGGTCGGTGGCCAGGTAGCGCTCGCCCTGCTCGTTGGTCGAGACCGTGACCGTACGCACCTCCTCGGCACGCTTGGTCACGTAGTTGACCAGCCCGCCGGGCTCCGAGACGCCGCTTTGCAGCCCCGACAACCCCTTGAGCAGCTCCACCTGCTGCTTGTTCTCCAGCGCCACGTTCTGCTCGCCGGCGATGGTCTGGCCGTTGATCCGGTAGCTGCTGGCGGCATTGAGTTCGAAGCCGCGCACGTTGAAGTTCTCGTAGTAACCGATCGGCGCATAGCTTTCGCCGACCGATGCGTCGCTCTGCAAGACCTCGCTCAGCTTGCGTACCTGGCGATCGTCGAGCAGTTGCCGGCTGAACACGCTGACCGAGGCCGGGGTGTCCAGCAACGGAGCGCTGTGCAGGCCACCTACCTGGGCCTCGCGCGCCTGGTAGCCGTCACCGCCGTAGACTTCGGTGACGCGCACCGGGGCCAGGGTCACGCTGTCGTCGGCCAGGCCGTGGCCACTATGCAGGGCCAGGCCCAGGCCAAGCAGGCCGAGAGGCAGGCGGGGGCGAAGCGGGGTCATGCGGGGCTCCTTGGAAGGGCGACGCGCCGTTATCTTCGGCTGCTGTCGCGGGCAGGCAGGGCGGCCCGGTCGGCATTGCGCCGGTCGGGCAAAAAAGGGGCGTCATGTTAGCAGGCGCGCGTGCTCGTGTGCCTGCGAAAGCGGGCACTCAAGCAGTAGACGGATGGGCGGACGGTGGCTTCAGGCGGCAGCGGGGCGCTGGTGGCGACGCCAGGTGTCGTCGATTCTCGACCAGGTCTTGCCGTCGGTGGTGGCCATCAGCTTGCGGCCATCCTTGAAGGTGGCGAGGAAGGTGACCTCATCCTCCTTGCCGCCCAGCAGCAGGCCGGCGAGCAGGCCGACCGGGCCGGCCACCAGTGCGCCTGCCATGCCCCATCCCAGGGCACCGCCGAGGCTGCGGGTGGACTCCAGGTTGGCCAGTTTCAGTTCCTTGATGCGCCCCAGGGAGATGCGCTCGCCTGGGGCGGGGCTGCGAGGGGTCCTGAGTGTAAGCATTCCATTGCGATACTCGCCTTCACCTTGCAAGAAATCGCCGGATTGCACCGTGAGTCTTGTCATCGTGTCGTCCTGTCAGCGGAAGGTCGTCGACCAACGTCCTACTGAGCGCCGCCGCCGAGAGCAAGTCAACGGGCAGGCGACAGAGGGTCGTGCGACACAGAGTCATCCTGCCGAAGATGTAATACGAAGTGCTGTTGGAAATGTTCAAGCGAAAGTCGCGTTTTCATAAATAAAGTTCGAATAAACGCATAAAGATGGAGTACCCCATTATCGCAACTCATGGTTTCGCCTACAGGCATTAGAGGGTCGCAGTTTGCGCAAATAAGTACGGATCAGTGGTGATTTTCGAAAACGAAAAAATGACGTCAAAAAACGCTGGACAGGAAGTTTCAATATGTGTCAGTTTTTTTGCGCCTCATAAGGGCGAGTGACAGGATGCTCTCGCCGGAAGTGGGAGAGCTCCTGTCGGACATCAACTGCTTTTTTGTAAACAAGGAAGTAACCTGCATGTCGAAAGTCAAAGAAAACGCCATTGCTTCGGCCGTTTCGGCGCTGCAACCAAAGGGGCCAAGTGCTTCCTACGGTCTGATCGACAGCTTCGCCCACCAGTACGACCGTGGCGGCGCGAACATCAATGGCAAGAAGTCCTTCACGGCCGACCAGGCTGCCGACCACATCCTGCGTGACGGCGCCGCCTGGAAAGACCTGAACAAGGACGGCACCATCAGCCTGTCCTACACCTTCCTGACCAAGGCACCGAGCGATTTCTACAGCCGCGGACTGGGCACTTTCAGCCAGTTCAGCGACCTGCAGAAAGAGCAGGCCAAGCTCGCCATGCAGTCCTGGGCGGATGTGGCCAAGGTCACCTTCAACGAGGCGGCCTCGGGTGGCGACGGTCACATGACCTTCGGCAACTTCAGCGCCAGCAACGGCGGCGCGGCATTCGCCTACCTGCCGTTCGACCAGCCGGGCTCGCACAAGGGTGAGTCCTGGTACCTGATCAACAACAGCTACCAGGTCAACATCACCCCGGGCACCGGCAACTACGGGCGCCAGACCCTGACCCACGAAATCGGCCACGTGCTCGGCCTGTCCCACCCTGGCGACTACAACGCCGGCGAGGGCAATCCGACCTACCGCGACGCCGACTACGCTCAGGACACCCGTGGCTACAGCGTCATGAGCTACTGGAGCGAAAGCAACAACGGGCAGAACTTCGTCAAGGGCGGCGGTCAGTACTACGCCTCGGCCCCGCTGATGGACGACATCCTGGCGATCCAGAAGCTCTACGGCGCCAACTACGCCACCCGTGCCGGCGACACCACCTACGGCTTCAACTCCACCGCTGACCGCGACTTCTACTCGGCTACCTCGGCCTCGTCGAAGCTGGTGTTCTCGGTGTGGGACGGTGGTGGCAACGACACCTTCGACTTCTCCGGGTTCACCCAGAACCAGAAGATCAACCTCAACGAAGCGTCGTTCTCCGACGTCGGCGGCATGGTCGGCAACGTGTCCATCGCCAAGGGCGTGTCCATCGAGAACGCCATCGGTGGCTCGGGCAACGACCTGCTGATCGGTAACGCACTGGCCAACGTGCTCAAGGGTGGTGCCGGCAACGACATCATCTACGGCGGTGGCGGTGCCGACCAACTGTGGGGCGGCAGCGGCGCGGACACCTTCGTGTACGCGGCCATCAGCGACTCGACCAAGGCGGCGCCGGACCGGATCATGGACTTCACCTCGGGTGTGGACAAGATCGATCTGTCGGCCATCTCGGCCTTCGCCGTGAACAAGCTGCCGCTGCAGTTCGTCAACGCCTTCACCGGCCATGCCGGCGAGGCGGTGCTGAGCTACGACCAGGCCACCAACCTGGGCAGCCTGTCCATCGACTTCACCGGAAACAGCTCGGCTGACTTCCTGGTGACTACCGTTGGCCAGGCCGCTGTCAGCGACATCGTGGTCTGATGTACGAGGGGGCGGCGCCTGCGCGTCGCCCCTTTTGCCGACGAGGCCGATACATGCATAGGTTCAAGCAAATGATCGCGCTGGCCGCGATTCCCCTGATGTCGATCACCGAGGTAGGTATGGCGAGCAGCCTGCTACTCCCCAACGCCGCGCAACTGGCCGGCCGTTGGCAGCTTTACCCCGAACAGCAGCAGGCCGAGGCCTGCAACCTACGCCTGAGCGCCGGCGAAGGCGCGCTGACGGGCGACCTGGATTGCGCCGAGCGTCTGGTGGGCCTGCGCCCCGGCAGCTGGCTGGTGACCCCGGACACCTTGGCCCTGGTGGGCGCCGATGGCAGCAGCGTGGTGCACTTCAACCGCGAAGGTGCCGGACGCTATGCCTGGACCACCCCGCAAGGCACGCCACTGGTGCTCGAGCGCCTGGACAAATAACCCCGCCCTGGAGCTTTGAAAGTTCCAGGTAAACAAGGGCGAAACATGAAACTACCGAGCAAAAAGCCCGGGGCGCCTTTGTGGGCGGCACTCGGCGAATTCAAGTCGACGTTGATCAGCGTTGGCTGTTTCACGGCATTGATCAATTTGCTGATGCTGGTGCCGTCGATATATATGCTTCAAGTGTACGACCGTGTACTGAGTTCGCAGAACACCACAACTTTGTGGATGTTGACCCTGATGGTCGTGGGCTTCTTCGTTTATATAGGCGCACTGGAAGCCGTGCGCAGTTTTATCGTCATTCGCGTGGGTAACCAGTTGGAGAAAAGTTTCAATCTCAACGTCTACCGCGCCGCCTTCGAACGCAACTTGCGCCAGCGCGACGGATCCGCCGGGCAAGCCTTGGGCGATCTCACCCAACTGCGCCAGTTCATCACCGGCCCGGCCTTGTTCGCCTTCTTCGACGCGCCCTGGTTTCCCATCTACCTGGCGGTGATCTTCGTCTTCAACGTCTGGCTCGGGGTCATGGCCACGGTGGGCGCGGTGCTGCTGATTGCCCTGGCGGTGCTCAACGAGCGGCTCACCCACGCCACCCTGGTCGAAGCCAGCAATGTCCAGCAGCAGTCGACGCTGCTCGCCGGCAGCCAGTTGCAGAGTGCCGAGAGCATCCAGGCCATGGGCATGCTCGGTGCCCTGCGCAGGCGCTGGTTCACCCTGCATGGGCGCTTCCTCGACCTGCAGAACAAGGCCAGTGACACCTCTGCGGTGATCACCGCCACCAGCAAGGGCCTGCGCCTGTGCCTGCAGTCGCTGGTGCTGGGCCTCGGTGCCTTGCTGGTGATCGAGCAGCAGATGACCCCCGGCATGATGATCGCCGGCTCGATCCTGATGGGCCGGGTACTGGCCCCGATCGACCAGGTGATCGCGGTGTGGAAGCAGTGGAGCGGCGCGCAGCTGGCCTACCAACGCCTGGACAGTCTGTTGCGTGAACACCCTGAACCACCGGTGCCGATGCCGCTGCCGGTACCAACCGGGCAGTTGACGGTGGAGCAGATCAGCGCCGGCCCGCCCGGCCGTGGGGTGACCACGTTGCAGCAGGTCAACTTCGCCCTGGCCCCTGGAGAGCTGCTCGGTGTACTGGGGGCCTCGGGTTCGGGCAAGTCGACCCTGGCCAAGGTGCTGGTCGGCGTGTGGCCGACCCTGTCTGGCCACGTGCGCCTGGATGGCGCCGAGCTCGCCCAGTGGGACCGCGAGGCCCTTGGCCCGCATATCGGCTACCTGCCGCAGACCATCGAGCTCTTGCGTGGCAGCATTGCCGAAAACATCGCCCGCTTCGGCGAGCTCGACGGCCAGCAGGTGGTCGAGGCCGCCCGTCTGGCGGGAGTGCATGAGCTGATCCTGCGCCTGCCCAAGGGCTACGACACGCGCCTGGGCGAGGATGGTGTTGACCTGTCCGGCGGGCAGAAGCAGCGCGTGGCCCTGGCCCGTGCGTTGTATGGCAACCCTTGCCTGATCGTGCTCGACGAGCCCAACTCCAACCTCGATAGCCATGGCGAGGCGGCCTTGGCCAGCGCCCTGGTCCAGCTCAAGGCGCTGGGCCGCACCGTGGTGCTGGTGACCCACCGCAGCGCGGCGCTGGCCCAGGCCGACAAGCTGCTGGTGATGAACGAAGGCCGCATGCAGGGCTTCGGCCCGGCCCGCGATATTCTCCACGCCATGGGCCAGGCCCCGGCGCAACGTCCCCTGCAAGCTGGAGGTGGCGCATGAGCCGGCACGAACGCGATGCACGTTTCCATGTTCGCCTGGGCTGGGTCCTGACCCTGGTCGGCTTTGGCGGTTTCATGGCCTGGGCCAGCCTGGCCCCGCTCGACCAAGGGGTGCCCGTGCAGGGCACCGTGGTGGTTTCGGGCAAGCGCAAGGCGGTGCAGTCCATGGCCGCGGGCGTGGTCAGCCGGATCCTGGTCGGCGAGGGCCAGCAGGTGCATCAGGGCGAACCGTTGTTCCGCCTCGACCGGACCCAGGTCCAGGCCGATGTCGATGCCTTGCAGGCCCAGTACCGCATGACCCGCGCCAGCCTGGCGCGCTGGCAGGGTGAGCGCGACAACCTGGCCCAGGTGCAGTTTCCCGCCGACCTGCTGGGCGACGCCGATGCCCGTCTGGGCCTGATTCTCGAAGGCCAGCGTCAACTGTTCGACAGCCGCCGCCAGGCCCAGGCCCGCGAGCAGGGTGCGCTGGCGGCGAGCATCGATGGCTCCCTGGCGCAGTTGGCCGGCATGCGTCGGGCACGCAGCGACCTGCAGGCCCAGGCCGATTCGCTGCGCGAGCAACTGGACAACCTGCGCCCGTTGGCCGGCGACGGCTATATCCCGCGCAACCGTGTGCTCGAGTACCAGCGCCAGTTGTCCCAGGTGCAGCGCGACCTGGCGCAGAACGCTGGTGACAGCGCGCGCCTGGAGCAGGTGATCGTCGAGGCTCGGCTCAACCTGCAGCAGCGCCGCGAGGAATACCAGAAGGAGGTGCGCAGCCAACTGGCCGATGCCCAGGTCAAGGCGGCGACGCTGGAGCAGCAGCTCAACTCCGCGCGCTTCGAGTTGCAGCACAGCGAGATCCTGGCACCTGCCGACGGCATTGCGGTCAACCTCGGGGTGCATACCGAGGGCGCCGTGGTACGTGCTGGCGACACCCTGCTGGAGATCGTGCCCCAGGGCACTGCGCTGGAGGTGGAGGGGCGCCTGCCGGTGAATCTGGTGGACAAGGTGGCGCTGCAACTGCCGGTGGACATCCTGTTCACCGCCTTCAACCAGAACCGCACGCCGCGGGTCAGCGGGGAGGTGGCGCTGGTTTCCGCCGACCAGTTGATCGACGAGCGCAGCGGCCAGCCTTACTACGTGCTGCGCAGCACCGTCAGCGAGGAGGCGCTGGCGCGCCTGAATGGCCTGGCGATTCGTCCGGGGATGCCGGCGGAGCTGTTCGTGCGTACCGGCGAGCGCTCGCTGCTCAACTACCTGTTCAAACCCCTGCTCGACCGTGCAGGCACTGCCTTGACCGAACAATAAGGACCGCCCAGTGAAGAAGTTCCCACTGATCGGGCTGCTGGCAGCCTGTGCCTGGCTGCCGGCAGCCGCGCTGGCGGCCATGGGGCCGTTCCAGGTGTACGAGCAGGCCCTGCGCCGCGACCCGACCTACCTGGCCGCGTTCAAGGCCCGCGAGGCCGGCCAGGAGTACCGTGCCATCGGCCGTGCCGGCCTGCTGCCGAACATCTCGTACAACTACAACAAGGGGCGCAACGATTCCGAGGTGCGCTACCTGGGGGATTCGCGCCGGCAAAAGGAAGACCGCCACTACAACAGCATGGGCTCGACCTTCATCCTCCAGCAGCCGCTGTTCGACTACGAAGCCTATTCGGCCTATCGCAAGGGCGTGGCCCAGGCGCTGTTCGCCGACGAAAGCTTTCGCGACCAGAGCCAGCAACTGCTGGTGCGGGTGATGACCAGCTACACCCAGGCCTTGTTCGCCGAGGACCAGATCGCCATCAGCGTGGCCAGCAAGCAGGCCTACCGTCAGCAGTTCCAGCAGAACCAGCGGTTGTTCGATGCAGGCGAAGGGACCCGCACCGACATCCTCGAGGCCCAGGCCCGCTATGAGCTGGCCGATGCCGAGGAGATCCAGGCGCGCAACGACCAGGATGCCGCCCTGCGTGAACTGGGTGCGCTGATCGGCGAGCCGGCGGTACGGGTCGAAGACCTGGCGCCGCTGCGCGCGGGCTTCGCCTTGCCGATGGTCGACCCGAGTGGCTATAGCGCCTGGCAGGAGCGTGCGCTGGCCAACAACCCACAGTTGGCGTCGTCACGCCAGGCCCTGGAAGTGGCGCGTTACGAAGTCGAGCGCAACCGCGCCGGGCACTTGCCCAAGGTCACCGCCTTCGCCACCTCGCGGCGCCAGGAGTCGGACAGCGGCAACACCTATAACCAGCGCTACGACACCAACACCGTGGGTATCGAGGTCAGCGTGCCGATCTTCGCCGGTGGCGGGGTGAGTGCCTCGACCCGTCAGGCCAGTCGTCATCTGGAGCAGGCCGAGTACGAACTCGACGGGCAGACCCGTGGCACCCTGATCGAGTTGCGCAAGCAATACAACGCCTGCGAGTCCGGGGCCAGCCGCCTGCGTGCCTACGAGCGGGCGCTGGTGGCGGCCGAGGCATTGGTGGTGTCGACACGCAAGAGCGTGCAGGGGGGCGAGCGGGTCAACCTCGACGTGCTCAACGCCGAACAGCAACTGGCCACCACCCGCCGCGACCTGGCGCAGGCGCGTTATGACTACCTGCTGGCGTGGATCAAGCTGCACTACGAGGCGGGGGTATTGAGCGAGGCGCAGCTGGCGCGGGTGGACGAAGCGTTCATCGCCGGCAAGTCTGGCTGATTCCTGGCCATGCAGGAGCGGCCTGGTGGCGCGAACGGGCCGCAAGGCGGCCCCGGTGATCGTCGATGACGCTGAAAGCCTGGGGTCGTTCGCGACACCAGGCCGCTCCTGCAGGTGCAGGTTTTCCATGGGTCATGGCGAAGCTCTCAGGCCATCACGCTCCCTTTTACCCGCTTGCGCTCGGCCAATCCCCAGACCAGCAACGCCAGCGTCCCGATGACCAGCCCAGCCACCACGATGCCGTTCCAGCCATGGGTTTCGAACAGCTGCGTGCCCAGCAGCGACCCCAGCGCGCCGCCGATGAAGTAGCAGGTGATGTAGCCGGCGTTGAGCCGCGTGCGGGCCTCGGGGCGCAAGGCGATCACGGCGTTCTGGTTGCTCACGTGCACCAGCTGCACCGCCAGGTCCAGCACCAGCACACCGAGCAGCAATGCCAGCAGCGAGCTTTGCGCGAACCCCAGTGGCAGCCATGACAGCAGCAAGGCGACCAGCCCCACCGTGGTGCCCAGCGAACCCTGCCCGCGGTCGGCCAGGCGCCCGGCCCAGTTGGCTGCCAGCGCACCGGCGGCACCGGCCAGGCCGAACAGGCCGATCGCCGCGTCGGAGTAATGGTAGGGCGCATTGCTGAGCAGGAACGCCAGAGGGGTCCAGAACAGGGCGAACAGGCTGAAGGACAGCAGCCCCAGCAGCGAGCGCAGGCGCAGTACCGGTTCCTCGACGAACAGGCGGAACACCGAGCCGATCAGCGCCGGGTACTTCAAGCCGGCGTGGCTGTGGTGCTGCGGCAGGCTGCGGTACAGGGCCAGGGCAGTCACCGCCATCAGCACCGCGGCCAGCACATAGATGCTGCGCCAGCCGCCCAGCTCGGCCATGAAGCCGGCGGCAGTACGCGCCAGCAGGATGCCCAGCAACAGGCCGCTCATCAGTGTGCCGACGGCGCGACCGCGCTGGTCCGGAGCGCTGAGCGTCGCCGCCATCGGCACCAGGATCTGCGCCACCACCGAGAACAGTCCGGTCAGCGCGGTGCCGAGGATCAGCCAGGGCAGGCTCGGTGCGCAGGCGCTGATCACCAGGCCGGCGGTGGCGATCAGCGCCATGGTCACGATCAGTCGGCGTTGTTCGAACAGGTCGCCCAGCGGCGCCAGCAACAGCAGGCCGGCGCCATAGCTGAGCTGGGCGGCGATGACGATGGTCCCGGCGCTGGCGGTGCTCAGGCCGAACTGTTCGGCAATGCTGTGCAGCAGAGGTTGGGCGTAGTAGTTGCTGGCCACGGCCAGGCCGGTGGCGGTAGCCATCAGCAGGATCAGGGCGCGGCTGAGTGTCGGGGTGTTCATGGTCAGTCTCTTGGCAGGCAAGGGGGATTGGCGACAAGTATCAGGAAGTGTCTTGAATGACACCAATGTATAGTTTTCAACTTATCCATCTCTAAAGCAGATAGATCGATGAACCTCAAGCAACTCGAATACGCCCTGGCGGTGGCCGACACCGGCAGCTTCACCCGTGCCGCCGAGCGCTGCCATGTGGTGCAGTCGGCGCTCAGCCACCAGGTGGCGCGGCTGGAGGCGCAACTGGGGGTGAGCCTGTTCGAGCGCAGTTCGCGGCGAGTGCGCCTGACCCCGGCCGGCGAAGCCTTCGTGCTCAGTGCCCGGCCCGCGGTGGAGGCGGCCCGGCGTATCGCCGACGATGTCGCCGCCGCTTGCGGGCAAGTGCGTGGGCGTCTGTCGATCGGCGAGATCAGCTCGTTGACGGCGCTCGACCTGGTCGACGTGCTGGCGATATTCCATGGCCGTTATCCGGAAGTCGACGTACGTTGGCTGACCGCCAAGAGCGAGCTGCTGCTGGCTGATGTCTGCGAGCGGCGCCTGGATGTGGGCTTCATCGGCCTGTGGCAGGGCGAGGTGCTGCAGGGCGTGCAGCATCGCTTGCTGGCCCGCGAGGAACTGGTCGCGGTGCTGCCGCCGGGGCACGCCCTGGCGAACAGGGCGCGACTGGCCCTGGCCGACCTGGCCGGCGAGGTGCTGGTGGACTTTCCCGAGGGCACCGGTGCGCGGCGGCAGACCGACGAGGCCTTCCAGGCGGCGGGGGTGGAGCATCGGGTGCAGTTCGAGATCGGCCATATCCGCCTGGTGGAAAAATTCGTTCAGCGTGGCATGGCGCTGGGGCTGGTGCCGGAGCGCATTGCCCGGGGGTTCCAGGGGGTGGTTGCGGTACCGCTGGAGGATGCGCCGGTGCGGCATCTCTACGCGGTGTGGTCGCCCAGCCCGACGCCTGCGGCGCGGGCATTCCTCGAGGTCATGGAGCAACGCTTGCCGGCGACCTGATGTTCCTCAGCAGGAGCGGCACAAGGCCGCTCCTGCTGAGGAGGGTGGATCAGGCGGCGAAGCCACCATCGGCCAGCAGGCTGGCGCCGGTGATATAGCCGGCCTCTGGCCCGGCCAGGTAGGCGACGAAGCTGGCGATCTCGCTGGCCTGGCCATAGCGCCCGATGGCCATCAGCGGGATCAGGCTCTCGGCGAACTCGCCGCTGGCCGGGTTCATGTCAGTGTCCACCGGCCCTGGCTGCACGTTGTTGACCGTGATGCCTTGCGGCCCGAGGTCACGCGCCAGGCCCTTGGTCAGGCCGACCAGCGCCGACTTGCTCATGGCGTAGGGTGCGCCTCCGGCGAACGGCATGCGCTCGGCGTTGGTGCTGCCGATATTGATGATGCGCCCGCCCTGGCCCATGTGGCGTGCGGCGGCCTGGGTGGCGACGAACACGCTGCGTACGTTGATCGCCAGCATGCGGTCGAATTCGCCGAGGTCGAACTCGGTCACGGGCGCGACGGCCAGCACGCCGGCGTTGTTGACCAGGATATCGAGGGCACCGAAGGCCGCGACGGTGTCGGCCACCGCCTGCTGCACGGCGCCAGCGTCGGCGCTGTCGGCATGCAGGGCCAGGGCTTGGCCGCCGTTGGCGGTGATTTCGCCGGCCAAGGCTTCGGCCACGGCAGCGGAACTGACATAGGTGAAGGCGACCTTGGCGCCATCCTTGGCCAGGCGCCGGACGATCGCCGCGCCGATACCGCGGGAACCGCCCTGGACGAGGGCCACCTTGCCGTTGAGGGAAAGTTGCTGGGACATGCTGATCTCCTGCTGGGTAGCAAGGCCGGATGCCTTGGATGGGCGCAGTATCCGTCGTCGATTACCCGCTGATAAGATGGCAATCGCGATATGCAGAGTAAACCTTTGGTTTGGAATAGAAGCCGTGGAATCTTTCAGCGCCCTTGAGTGTTTCATCCGCAGCGCCGAAGTGGGCAGTTTCGCCGAGGCCGCCCGGCGCCTGTCGCTGACCCCGGCGGCGGTGGGCAAGAATGTCGCCCAGCTGGAGGCGCGCCTGGGTGTGCGGCTGTTCCAGCGTAGCACCCGCAAGCTGACCCTGACCGAGGCCGGTCAGCGCTTTCTTGGCGAAGTGAGTGACAGTTTGCGCACCATCCAGTACGCCATGGCCAACCTGGCCAGCGCCGAAGGGCAGCCGGCCGGGTCGTTGCGGGTCAGCATGGGCACGGTGTTCGGGCGGCTCTATGTGCTGCCGTTGCTGGGCGAGTTCTTGACGCGTTACCCGGCGATCGTCCCGGACTGGCACTTCGACAACCGCCAGGTCGACCTCATCGGCCAGGGTTTCGACGCGGCCATCGGCGGAGGCTTCGAGCTGCCGCCCGGGGTGGTGGCGCGCAAGCTGACCCCGGCGCACCGGGTGCTGGTGGCGGCGCCGGGTTATCTCGAACGGCATGGGGCGATCGAGCAGCCGCAGGCGCTGGAGCGTCACGCCGGGATCCTGATCCGTTCGCCGCAGACCGGTCGGGTGCGCTCATGGCCGCTGACCAGTCGTTGGCAGGAGCAGGCGCCGCTGCAGTTGCGCCAGGCAATGACCATGAGCGATTCCGATGCGGCCTGCGCGGTGGCCGAGCAGGGGCTGGGCATCGCCCTGGTGAGCCTGCCGTTCGCCATGCCGTACCTGACGGCGGGGCGTCTGTGCCGGGTACTGTCGGACTGGTACGTGGACGATGGGCACATCAGCCTGTACTACGCCGAGCACAAGCTGTTGCCGGGCAAGACCCGCGCGTTCATCGACTTCATCGTCGAGCAGTTCGCCGGGCAGGGGCTGGCGGGGCGGTTCAATGCCTTGCAACCGGCATCGCGGGGCAAGCCCGCTCCCTCGGGGGGGCGGGTTACATGATCGAATGGCGCCGATTCAGGTCACTGCGACAATGAACTGCAACTGGGACACGCCGTTCACCACCAGCGCCACCTCGTCGTCCAGCTTCTTGCCAATCAGCTGCTGACCCAGTGGCGCGCGCGGGGTGATCACCGTCACCAGCCGATCACCTTCGCCAATCTTCAATCCCGCACCTTCCGGCCCGAGGAACAGCTGGCGCTGCTGGCCGGCCTCGTCTTCCAGGGTCACCAGGCAGCCGACCTGCACCCCGCGTGCCGGGTCGTAGTCGCGCAGCACCAGTTGCTGGTAGGTCAGCAGCGCCTGGCGGATCTCGGCGCTACGGCGGGCTTGCCCCGTGGCCAGGTAGGACGCCTCCAGGCCCAGGGTGTCGTACTTGTTCTCGGCGATGTTCTCTTCGGCGGTGGCGGCCTCGTAGGCGGTCTGCGCGGCACGGCGCAGCACCTCCATGTCGTGCTCGAGGGTCGCGATGATTCGCTGCAGCAGGTTGGCCTTGTCCATGGTCAGTAGCAGAACTCCAGCACGTTGGCCTGGCTCTTGTCGGTCGGCGCCGTGCGGTTCTGCTGCAGCCAGAACTGGCATTTCGGGTTGTTCAGGTTGCGCGGGTTGCCTTGCGCGGCTTCGCTGGCCTGTTGCAGCTCCTGTTTGTGGAGGATGTCCTTGTAGCGCTCGAACATCTGTGCCTGGGCATCCTGCGGCGGCTCTGGCGTGGCCGTTGCCGGAGCTGGGCGGGCAATTGCCGGGGCGAGTGCCTGCGCCACCGGTTGCACCTGCTCCGGCAACAGGCGCAGGCCCAGCCACAGGCTCAGGGCGATGGCCACGGCGCCCAACCACAGGCCGAGGGCGACGCACAGGATCAGTTGCACGGGCTTGAGGGTGATCTTCAGTTCACGGGCGCGGGGCATGGCGGCCTCCTGGCAGGACGAGTGGCGGCATTGTCGCACGGCATGGCAGGATTTTTCAGTGACGGCACTGTTGTCGGCGCGTATTTGTCCGCACAATTCGCGGTCTTTTTCTGCGGGTACTGGAACGTGGCGATGAAAACCACCTGGGACATCTTCTGCACGGTCGTCGACAACTATGGCGATATCGGCGTGACCTGGCGCCTGGCACGCCAGTTGGCGGCCGAGCACGACCTGGCGGTGCGCCTGTGGGTGGACGACCTGAGCGCTTTCGCGCGGCTGTGTCCCGAGGCCGACGCCGGCTTGGCGCAGCAATGGCAGCAGGGCGTCGAGGTACGCCATTGGTCCGCCGACTGGCAGCCGGTGGCGACTGCCGATGTGGTGATCGGTGCCTTTGGCTGCCGGCTGCCGGTGGCCTATGTCGAGGCGCTGGCGCTGCGTCAGCCGGCCGCGCTGTGGTTGAACCTGGAATACCTGAGTGCCGAAGATTGGGTCGAAGGTTGCCACGGCCTGACCTCGCCACAGGCCAATGGCCTGCGTACGGTGTTCTTCTTCCCTGGCTTCACGGAAAAGACCGGGGGCCTGCTGCGCGAGGCGTCGTTGCTGGATCGGCGTCAGGCACTGGAGGCGGATCCGACGGCGCGCGCGGCCTTTCTGGCGGGGCTTGGCGTACGGCCCGAGGCCGGTGCGCGGCTGATCTCGCTGTTCGCCTACGAGAATACGCAGCTCGGCAGTTGGCTCGATGCCCTGGCCGAGGGTGAAGAGCCCAGCCACCTGCTGGTGCCCGAGGGGCGGATCCTCGCCGATCTGCGCGTCTGGCTCGGTGAGCCTGGCCTTGGGGTGGGCGATGTCCGCCACAGGGGCGCGTTGACCCTGCAGGTATTACCTTTCGTCAGCCAGGACGACTACGACCGCCTGCTTTGGTGCTGCGACTTCAATGCCGTGCGCGGCGAGGACTCGTTCGTCCGTGCGCAGTGGGCCGGGCGGCCGCTGCTCTGGCACATCTACGTGCAGGACGAGAACGCCCACTGGGAAAAACTCGAGGCCTTCCTGGCGCTTTATCGCCAAGGCTTGTCGGAGGCGGCGGGGCAGGCGCTGGTCGAACTGTGGCGGGCCTGGAACATGGACCGTGACATGGGCGTGGCGTGGCGCGAGGTGGTACGGCACGGGCCGGAACTGCAGGCGCATGCCCGGCAATGGTGCCTCAGGCAGGCCGCTCAGCCGGACCTTGCCATGGCGCTGGTACAGTTTTACCGAAATTCGCTATGATACGCGGCCTCGATTTTTATAAATCCATCCAGATTCGGATACTTCGTAATGAAAACTGGTAAAGAACTGAAACCCGGTACCGTACTGCGGATCGACAATGACCCGTGGCTGGTTCAGAAAGCTGAGTTCACCAAGTCGGGCCGTAACAGCGCGATCATGAAGACCAAGCTGAAGAACCTGCTGACCGGCTACAAGACTGAAACCGTCTACTTCGCCGACGACAAGCTGGACGACGTGATCCTCGACCGCAAGGAAGTGACCCTGTCCTTCATCAGCGGTGACGCGTACACCTTCATGGACACCACCGACTACACCATGTACGAGCTGAACGCCGAAGACATCGACGCCGTTCTGCCGTACATCGAAGAAGGCATGCAGGACGTCTGCGCCCTGACCATGTACGAAGAGAAAGTGGTTTCGGTCGAACTGCCGACCACCATCAGCCGTCAGGTCACCTACACCGAGAACGCTGCTCGCGGCGACACCTCGGGCAAGGTCATGAAGCCTGCCAAGCTGGCCAACGGTACCGAAGTACAGGTTGCCGACTTCATCGAAATCGACGAGTTCATCGACATCGATACTCGCGATGGCTCCTTCAAGGGCCGTTCCAAGAAGTAATCCTTCTTGCGATGAGCACGAAAAACCCGGCCTTGGCCGGGTTTTTTTGTGCCTGTCCCTGGCTGCTTGCCTTGCTCCCGACCATGTCTCAGGTAGATCGAAAAAGCAGCCCTGGTGCATCCTGGGACCGCCTTGCGGTCCTTTCGCGACACAAGGCCGCTCCTATCATTGCTCGCGGCTCACACGGTCACATGCAAGCGCACATCCACATTGCCACGGGTGGCGTTGGAGTACGGGCAGACCTTGTGCGCCTTCTCCACCAGACCTTCGGCGTCGGCCTGGGCCAGGCCCGGCAGGTTGACGTGCAGGTCGATGTCCAGGCCGAAACCGCCCGGAATCTGGCCGATGCCCACCTTGGCGGTGATCGAGGCGTCGGCTGGCAAGGCTTTTTTCTCCTGTCCGGCGACGAACTTCAGCGCGCCGATGAAGCAGGCCGAATAGCCGGCGGCGAACATCTGCTCGGGGTTGGTGCCTTCACCACCCGCGCCACCCAGCTCCTTGGGCGTGCTCAGCTTGACGTCCAGCTTGCCGTCGCTGGAGCGGGATTTGCCGTCGCGACCGCCGGTGGAGGTGGCTTCTGCGATGTACAGCGGAGTGACCTTTTGCATCTTGAGCCTCGCTTGCGTGTTGTGCGCGCCCCGGAAGTCGGGGGCGTCGAGTGGGAACAGGGCTAAAATTAGCGCGCAATTATTTAGTGCGCAAGATAAATTTCGCGCCTGCAGCCGAACGGCCATTTCACAGCATAGACCTCAGAGGTGTTCTTGCAGTTGCGCGCGCAGCGCCAGCAGGTCGGCTTGCAGCTTGCGCAACTGCTCGACGCTGTGGCCGCTGGCCTGGAGGATGCAGGGTGGCACGCGCCGGGCCTGCTGCTGAAGGGCGCGCCCCTTGTCGCTCAGGTGCACCAGTACCACGCGTTCGTCCTCGCGACTGCGGCTGCGGCTGAGCAGGCCTTCGCTTTCCAGGCGCTTGAGCAGCGGAGTGAGGGAGCCGGGGTCGGTGAGCAGGCGCTGGCTGATCTCGCCCACGGTCAGGCCGTCTCGCTCCCACAGCACCAGCATGGCCAGGTACTGCGGATAGGTGAGGCCCAGGGCCTGCAGCAGCGGCTTGTAGACCTTGGTCATCAGCAGCGACGTGGAATGCAGGGCGAAGCACACCTGGTTGTCCAGCAGCAGCTCGTCGCAAGGGGCTTGGGTGTCGGCGTTCATGCAGGTCCTTGGATTCGATGAGGGTGGAAATCTAGCACGCCAATACCTGGCGTGCTCATTGCCAGCGTAGTCCGCTGCGCAGGGCCAGGTCCCAGGGGGGCACCGGGCTGAAACGGCTCTTGAGGAATTCGAGCAGCAAGCGGCTGCGAGAGTTCGTTTCATGCTCCAGACGCAGTGCGTAGATGCCGCTGGTCTCCGCCGTCGGCAGACCGTTTTCGCAGAACAACGGGACCAGTTCGCCGCGCAGCAGGTAGTCGCTGACCAGCCAGGTCGGCAGATGGGCCACGCCGAGGCCGGCGAGGGCGCCGAACAGTAGGGTCTCGGCGTTGTTGGCGGCCATGCGCATGCGCGCGGGGCGATACAGGCGCTGTTGGCCCTGCACGTCGAAGCGCCAGGCGAAGGGCGGCGCCAGGCCGTCCCAGTCCAGGCCGTCGTGCCCGGGCAGCTCGCTGGGGCAGGCCGGCACGCCGCGGCTGGCCAGGTAGGCCGGGCTGGCGCAGGCGATGCGCACCATGTAGGCGAGCGGCGTGGCCACCAGGCGGGTATCGGCCAGGGGGCCGGCGCGCAGCACCAGGTCGACCTCGCCCAGGTGGCTGCCGTGCAGGTCGACGAAACTGTCGATCAGGCGCAGTTGCACGTCCAGCCCAGGGTAGGCGACCAGGAAGTCGGCGATGGCCGGGGCCAGGTGGCGGCGGCCGAAGGCGGCTGGGGCATCGATACGGATCAGCCCTTCCGGGGCGTTGCTCAGCGACACCGCCTCGGCGCGCGCCAGGCGCAGTTCCTCGATGATGCGCCGGGCCCGCTCGGCGAACGCATTGCCTGCGGGCGTGGCGCGCACGGCATGGGTGCTGCGGGCGAACAGGCGGCTGCCTACGGCGTTTTCCAGGTTGTCGATGCGCCGCGCCACGGCCGAGGGGGTGAGCGGATGGCGCCGGGCGGCGGCGGAGAAACTGCCGGTTTCCAGCACGTCGAGAAACAGGCTCAGTTGTTCGGTGAGGATGTCGGGGCTCATGGAGACTCTGCTTATGCAAGAAACGCAAAGCCATTGTGCGCTGCTGTGCGTTTCCCCGCCAGCCGCGACTGGGTAGCATGCCCGCATTCCTTTCAGACAGGCGGTTGAGGCTCCTATGATCGAGTGGTTGTTGTACATCGCCCTGGGCGCGGCCCTGGGCACCATGGGCGGACTGTTCGGCATCGGCGGCGGGCTGATCGCGATTCCGGCGCTGGGCGTGCTGTTCGGCCTCGACCAGCAGTTGGCCCAGGGTACCGCCCTGGTGATGGTGGTGCCCAACGTGCTGCTGGCGCTGTGGCGTTATCACCAGCGCAACCGCATCGAGCTGCGGCATGCCATCCCGTTGTCGTTGTGCAGTTTCGTGTTCGCCTGGCTGGGCTCTATCTGGGCGGTGGGCATCGATGCCCATTCGATGCGCCTGGGTTTCGTCGGTTTCCTGGTGGTGCTGGCGGTGTGGAACGTGGCGCGGATGTTCCTGCGGACGGCGTCGCCGAGCAGCGAGCTGCGCTATCCGTGGCCATGGCTGGGTGTGCTGGGTAGCTTTGCCGGGACCATGGGTGGGTTGTTCGGCGTCGGCGGCGCGGTGGTGGCGACGCCGATACTGACGTCGGTGTTCGGCACCACCCAGGTGGTGGCCCAGGGGCTGTCGCTGGCGTTGGCGGCGCCGAGCACCCTGGTCACGCTGCTGACCTACGGGCTGCACCAGAGTGTCGACTGGAGCATCGGCATTCCCTTGGCCATCGGTGGGCTGTTGAGCATCAGCTGGGGCGTGAAGCTGGCCCACGCGCTGCCGGAGAAGGTGTTGCGCACGCTGTTCTGCGTGTTCCTGGTGGTCTGCGCGGTGATGCTCGGCTTCGAGATCTGACCGCCTGGCAGCGCTGCAGGAGCCAGCCAGGCGCCTGTTCGCCGGCAAGGCCGGCTCCCACGGTTGATGGGGTTATTTGAACCCCTCGACGATGTACTCGGCCATGCAGTCGGTGATCGGTGACTGGCTCTGCGGGTTGCGCAGCAGCATCACATTGGCCATGTGCAACTGCGGCAGGCCATCGTTTTCGTCGAGGATGCGCAGTTCGCCGCCGATCAGGCTGTGCAGTTGCGCGGTCACCGCCAGGCCCGCGGTGACGATGGCGAAGATCGCCGCCAGGCTCGGGCTGGTGTAGGCGATGCGGTACTCGATGCCGTGGCGCTCCAGGGCGTTGCAGGTCCAGCCGCGGCAGAAGCAGTCGGTGTTGAACAGCGCCAGGGGCATCGGCCGCTGCTCCTGCGGGCAGAAACCCTGGGCCGCGGCCCACATCAGGCGCTCCTGGCGCAGCAACTGGCCGACCTCGTTGCCCGGTTCGCGGGTGACGATGGTCAGGTCCAGGTCCTGGCGCAGCATCAGTTGCTTCGACGAGTCGCAGTGCACCTCGACATGGATCAGCGGGTAGTCCTGGGCGAAGCGGCTGAGGATGCCGGGCAGGTAGCGCATGGCGTAGTCGTCCGGGGTGCCGATGCGCACCACGCCAACCATGTGCGGCATGCGCAGGGTATTGAACACCTCGCCATGCAGCTTGAGGATGCGCCGGGCATAGCCCAGCAGGACCTGGCCCTCGGCGGTCAGGCGCACCTGGCGGCCGTCGCGCTCGAACAACTGGCGCTGCAGGATGTCCTCCTCCAGGCGTTTCATCTGCATGCTGACCGCCGACTGGGTGCGGTTGACCACCTCGCCGGCGCGGGTGAAACCGCCTTGCTCGGCAATCGCGACGAAGGTGCGCAGTACATCGGCATCGAGACTCTGATACGTGGACATTGCATCAATCTCCGAGATGCATGGCATCAGAAACATTCGTTGGATTGATCTTAGGCCTGGGCGGAGACTGGATCCATCCACAAGGAGGGCGTCAAGATGAAAGGTCATTTCAACGTAGCGCACCACACGGCATCACCCCTGAGCCACCTGTTGCGCTGGTACGAGCTGCACCGTCAACGCGAGGAGCTGGCGCGCCTGAGCGATGCCACGCTGCACGACCTGGGGCTGTCGCGGGCCGATATCCAGCAGGAGGCCGAGCGGCATTTCTGGGACGATCCGCTGCGCAAGTGAACGGTGGCTTCGATCGCGGGTCGAGCCCGCTCCCATGGCAGTCATCGCGCATGGGGGCGGGCTTGATCCGCGATTGCGTCTTTACTGTCTGAACACCAGACGGAGCCCACCTCATGCCCCTCAGCTTGTCCCTCGCCCAGGCCCGCCGCCTGGCCTTGTCCGCCCAGGGCTTCGGCAAGGCGCCCGACAGCGAACCTACCCGGGCCAGCCTCCGACGCACGCTCGAACGCCTGGGCGTGGTGCAGATCGACTCGGTCAACGCCCTGGTTCGCTCCCATTACCTGCCGTTGTTTTCCCGCCTGGGTGATTACCCACAGGCCGCGCTCGACCAGCTCGCCTGGGGCACGCGTCGCCAGCGCCGTTTGTTCGAATACTGGGGGCACGAGGCCTCGCTGTTGCCGCTGGCGCTCTATCCGCTGATGCGCTGGCGCATGGCCCACGCCCTCGAAGGCAGGGGCATCTACCGACAGTTGGCGACATTCGGCCGCGAGCGCCGCGATGTCATCGACCGGGTGCTTGCGGCGGTACGCGAGCGTGGCGCGCTGGGCGCTGGCAGTCTGTCGACCCGTGAAGGCCCCGCCGGACCTTGGTGGGACTGGAGCGAAGAAAAGCACGCGCTGGAATGGCTGTTCGCCGCCGGCGAAGTCAGCGTGGCTGGGCGACGTGGGTTCGAACGTCTCTACGACCTGCCAGAGCGGGTGCTGCCCGTCGAGATCCTCCAGCAATCCGTGCCCGGCGAGACCGAGGCCCACCAGGGGCTGATGCTGCATGCCGCCCAGGCCTTGGGCGTGGCCACCGAACAAGACCTGCGTGACTACTTCCGGCTATCGCCGCAGCAGAGCAAGGCCGCCCTGGCCGAACTGCTCGCCGATGGCCGCCTGCAGGCCTGCAGCGTGCAAGGCTGGAAGTCGACCGCGTACCTGGCCGGCACGCCGCGCATCCCCCGGCGCATCGCGGCCAGCGCCTTGCTCTCGCCGTTCGACTCGTTGATCTGGGAACGCAGCCGTACCGAGCGGCTGTTCGATTTCCGCTACCGCCTGGAAATCTACACTCCGGCGCACAAGCGGGTGTACGGCTACTACGTGCTGCCGTTCCTGTACCAGGAACGCATCGCCGCGCGCCTGGATCTACGCGCCGAACGCGCCCAGGGGCGGTTGACGGTGCATGCGGTGCATGAGGAGGCGACCGGGCTGGATGAGGAAGGCTACCAGGCACTGGCCACGAACCTGTGGCGCCTGGCCGGCTGGCTGGGGTTGCAGCGGGTGCAGCCGGACTGCCCTCGGGCCGAGGGCGGTCGGCTGCGTCAGGCGCTGCTCAGCGCCGCACTTGCTTGAGGGTTTCGGCGATCAGGAAGGCCAGTTCCAGGGACTGGTCGGCGTTCATCCGCGGATCGCAGTGGGTGTGGTAGCGATCCGACAGCGCATCTTCGGTGATCGGCCGCGCGCCGCCGATGCATTCGGTGACGTTCTGCCCGGTCATTTCGATGTGGATGCCACCGGCATGGCTGCCTTCGGCCTGGTGCACCTGGAAGAACTGCTTCACCTCGTCGAGGATCTGCGCGAAG
This sequence comes from Pantoea sp. Cy-639, assembly GCF_011752525.1. GTDB lineage: Bacteria > Pseudomonadota > Gammaproteobacteria > Pseudomonadales > Pseudomonadaceae > Aquipseudomonas. The sequence continues at coordinate 198,792 of NZ_VWXI01000004.1, forward strand.
TCGCGGGTCTTGTAGCCGCTGCTGGCCTTGATGGTGTTGCCGTGCATCGGGTCGGAGCTCCACAGCACCTGGCGGCCTTCGCGCTCGACGGTGCGGATCAGCCCCGGCAGGTGTTCGCCGACCTTGCTGGCGCCCATGCGCACGATCAGGTTCAGGCGGCCGGGATCGTTGTCCGGGTTGAGCACGTCGATCAGGCGGATCAGATCCTCGGGGTTCATGCTCGGGCCGACCTTGACGCCGATCGGGTTGTGCACGCCACGCAGGAATTCGACATGGGCGCCGTCCAGTTGGCGGGTGCGGTCGCCGATCCACAGCATGTGCGCCGAGCAGTCGTAGTAGTCGCCGGACAGGCTGTCGCGGCGCACGAAGGCTTCTTCATAGTTGAGCAGCAGCGCCTCGTGGGCGGTGAAGAAGCTGGTCTCGCGCAGTTGCGGGGCGCTGTCCAGGCCACAGGCGCGCATGAACGCCAGGGTTTCATCGATGCGGTTGGCCAACTGGTGGTACTTGTCGGCCAGGGCCGAGTTGGCGATGAAGTCCAGGTTCCATTTGTGCACCTGGTGCAGGTCGGCGAATCCGCCCTGGGCGAAGGCGCGCAGCAGGTTGAGGCTGGCGGTGGCCTGGTGGTAGGCCTGCAGCAGCCGGTCGGGATCGGGTACGCGGCTGGCGGTGTCGAAGCCGATACCGTTGACGATGTCGCCACGGTAGGCAGGCAGGGTGATGTCGCCAATGGTTTCGTCATTGGCCGAGCGCGGCTTGGCGAACTGACCGGCCATGCGTCCTACCTTCACCACCGGGCAGCCGGCGGCGAAGGTCATGACGATGGCCATCTGCAGCAGCACCTTGAAGGTGTCGCGGATCTTCGCGGCGGAGAACTCGGCGAAACTCTCGGCGCAGTCACCGCCCTGGAGCAGGAAGGCGCGACCCTGGGTGACCTCGGCGAATTGCCGGCGCAGTTCGCGGGCCTCGCCGGCAAACACCAGTGGCGGGTAGCTGGCCAGCGTCTGCTCCACCTTCAGCAGGTGCGCGGCGTCGGGGTAGATGGGTTGTTGCTGGATCGGCAGGGTGCGCCAGCTGTCGGGGCTCCAAGGTCGGGTCATTGCGGCTCTATCCATAGTGTCGATGCGTTCGTTGCGGCCATGGTAACGCTGGCGGCGTGCTTGTTGCACCCACGGCATTGGCGGACAATGCGCGTTTTTGCGCAGGTGGGTGGTAAGGATGGCGACGGAGCGGGAAGAGCGGCTGCTGGCGCGGGTGGAAGATGCCTTTGGCGTGATCAGCGTGTACGAGGTGGAGGATTATCGCTTCCTCGAGTTCGGCGATGCCATCGAGCAAAGCTGCACCTTCACCGCCGATCCCAGCTGGCTTGAGTACGACTACACCCGGGCGATGCTGGTTGGCGCGTTGTGCCATGAGCAGCCCGAGAGTGCGCTGTTCCTCGGCCTGGGCGCCGGTACCCTGACCCAGGCATGCCTGAAGTTCCTGCCGCTGGAGGATGTCGAGGCCATCGAACTGCGTCCGGATGTGCCGCGCCTGGCCATGGAATACCTGGGGCTGGACGACGATCCGCGGCTGTACGTACGGGTGGGCGATGCCATCGAGCTGCTGCCCACGGCGGAAAAGACCGACCTGCTGTTCGTCGACCTGTACACCGACCACGGCCCCGGGGTCGGGCACCTGGCCTGGGGGTTCCTGGAGAACTGCCAGAAACAGCTCAATCCGGGCGGCTGGCTGGTGATCAACCAGTGGGCCGGCGATGATGGCCGGCCGTTGGGCGCGGCCTTGCTGCGCGGTCTGTACCACCGGCATTACTGGGAGTTGCCGGTGAAGGAGGGCAACGTGATCTTGCTGGTGCCGGCGGACCTGGAGCAGATGCTGGACATCGACGCGGTCCGCGCCCGGGCCGAGGCGTTGGCGCCAAGGCTGGGGTACTCGCTGGAGTACCTGATCAAGGCAATCCGACCGGCGAGCTGACAGGGGCGCAGGTCCCGCCGCTTCTGCAAGGATTGCATGCAGGGCAAGGGAAACGATTCAGCCTGGATCCAATGCGACCTGCATGCGGGTCAAGAAGACTGAAATATTTCTCACGGTTCACACCGAATTCGGGTATAGTACGCGCCGGTCTTTTAGCGGACCTCAAAATCAGGTGGTGCAAATCCTCCGAATCCAGCTTCGGCTGCATGTCCGCTAGGCGGACCCTCTCACACCGTTTTCATTTTCAATCGTTTTCGCAAATCCCCGCCGCCAAAGCTGCCTGGGTGACCTTCTGGTCTTTCAAGGCATGTGCAGCTTTGGAGCATGGGTCTTTGCGGATGCACCTAGAGGCAGACCCATGACCCAGGAAACCGGCGGATTCGCCGCTCTCGATCTTAATCCGAACATCGTTGCTGCCGTCCTGGCCACCGGCTATGAAGAGCCGTCGGCCATTCAGCAACAGTCGATCCCGATCATCCTCGCCGGTCACGACATGATCGGCCAGGCGCAGACTGGCACCGGCAAGACCGCTGCCTTCGCCCTGCCGATCCTCAACAAGATCGACGTGAGCAAGCGCGAACCGCAAGCCCTGATCCTGGCGCCAACCCGTGAGTTGGCGCTGCAAGTAGCTACCGCTTTCGAAACCTACGCCAAGCAGATGCCGGGCGTTAACGTAGTGGCTGTCTACGGTGGTGCCCCGATGGGCCCACAACTGCGTGCCATTCGCAACGGCGCGCAGATCGTCGTCGCTACCCCTGGCCGTCTGTGCGACCACCTGCGTCGCGACGAGAAAGTCCTGTCCACCGTTCAGTACCTGGTACTCGACGAAGCGGACGAGATGCTCAAGCTCGGCTTCATGGATGACCTCGAAGTGATCTTCGACGCCATTCCGGAATCGCGCCAGACCGTACTGTTCTCTGCCACTCTGCCATCTTCGATCCGTTCGATCGCCGAGCGCCACCTGCGCGAGCCGAAGCACGTCAAGATCCAGAGCAAGACCCAGACCGTCACCGCGATCGAGCAGGCCCACCTGATGGTCCACGCCGACCAGAAGATCCCGGCCGTGCTGCGCCTGCTGGAAGTGGAAGAGTTCGACGCGCTGATCGCCTTCGTGCGTACCAAGCAAGCCACCCTGGACCTGGCCGCCGCCCTGGAAGCCAAGGGCTACAAGGCCGCTGCGCTGAACGGCGACATCGCCCAGAACCAGCGTGAGCGCGTGATCGACTCGCTCAAGGACGGTCGCCTGGACATCGTCGTCGCTACCGACGTCGCTGCCCGTGGCCTGGACGTACCGCGCATCACCCACGTGTTCAACGTCGACATGCCGTACGATCCGGAGTCCTACGTGCACCGTATCGGCCGTACCGGCCGTGCCGGCCGCGATGGTCGCGCACTGCTGCTGGTCACCCCGCGCGAGCGCCGCATGCTGCAGGTGATCGAGCGTGTCACCGGGCAGAAGGTTGCCGAAGCCCGTCTGCCTAACCCGCAGGCCGTGCTGGATGCGCGCATCAAGAAGCTGACCAAGAGCCTGGCGCCGCTGGTAGCCGAGTCCGAGGCCAGCCACGGCGAGCTGTTCGACCGCCTGACCGCCGACCTGGGCTGCACCCCGCGTGCCCTGGCTGCGGCCCTGCTGCGCAAGGCCACCAACGGCCAGGCGCTGGACCTGGCCACCGTCGAGCGCGAGCAGCCGCTGGTGCCGACCTACACCCCGCGTGAGCGTGGCGAGCGCACCGAGCGTGGCGAGCGTCCTGACCGCGGTGACCGTGAGCGTCGTGCGCCGATGCCGCTGGCCGAAGGTCGCGTGCGTTGCCGTACCGCCCTGGGTGCCCGTGACGGTATCGCTGCCAAGAACCTGCTGGGCGCGATCCTCAACGAAGGTGGCCTGGCGCGTGACGCCATCGGCCGTATCCAGGTCCGTGACAGCTTCAGCCTGATCGAGCTGCCGGAAGAAGGCCTGGAGCGTCTGCTGTCCAAGCTCAAGGACACCCGTGTGGCCGGCAAGCAGCTGAAGCTGCGCCGCTACCGCGAAGATTGATCCTTACGCGGCAATGAAAAAATCCCCGGCCCAGGCCGGGGATTTTTTTTGCCTGCCAGCCTTCCTGTCTCGATCGCTGCAGGGGCGGCCTTGTGTGGCGAAGGGGCGCAACGCGCCCCCGGCATGCTTCAGTCGAACCTGTAGATATCCATGCCCAGCGCCCCCAGGGTAAACCCCTGGTGCACGATCCCGATCCGCTCGCCAGCTCCCATGGCAAAGAACAGGGGCAACAGGTGCTCATCGCTCGGGTGATTGCGCACCGCGTACGGTGCCTGCTGCCGATAGTCCAGCAACGCGGCCCGGTCATCCGCTTGCAGGCGTTCCACCACCCAGTCGCGAAACGCCAGTGCCCAAGGCTCGATCGAATCCGCTCCGGCATGCCAGTCCAGTTCGCCGAGGTTGTGCGTGATGCTGCCTGAACCAATCAGCAGTATCCCTTCCTGGCGCAGCGTGGCCAGTGCCGCGCCGACTTCGAGTTGCAGGGCCGGGCCTGACTGGCTGGGCAGCGATACCTGGACCACCGGGATGTCTGCTGCCGGGTACATCAACGACAACGGCACCCAGGCGCCATGGTCGAAGGGGCGCTGTTCATCCAACTGCGCACCCAGCAGCCCGGCAATCCGCCTGGCCAGGCCGGGCTCGCCCGGCGCGGGGTACTGCACGGCGTACAGCGCCGGCGGGAAGCCACCGAAGTCGTGCCAGGTCCGCGGCTGCGCATTGCCTGTCACCAACAGTTCGCGGCTTTCCCAGTGTGCCGACACCACCACGATCGCCTTCGGACGGGGCAGGGCGCGAGCCAGCCCGGCCAGGGCCGGGCCACTGGCACCGGGTTGCAGGGCGAGCATCGGGGATCCATGGGAAATGAACAGGCTGGGCAGCATGGCGAGGTCCTGGCGGGTAAGATGCGTTCATCTTCGATCAGGCAACGATCGAGATCCAATATAAGTTTTCAGGCCTATATATCGAAGAATTGGAGGAATCATGGAGCCAGCGTTCTGGCACAAGCGGTGGGCGGACAACCAGATCGGCTTCCACCAACCCCAGGTGAACCCGTACCTGCAGGCGCACTGGCCGACGTTGGGGCTGGCTCCGGGCGCGCGGGTGCTGGTACCGCTGTGCGGCAAGAGCCTTGACCTCGCCTGGTTGGCCGCCCAAGGGTATCGGGTGCTTGGGGTTGAGCTGTCGCGACGGGCGGTGGAAGAGTTCTTCGCCGAGCATGGCCTGGTGCCACAGATCACCCAGCAAGGCGCTTTCGAGGTGTGGCGTGCCGATGAGGTGGAACTGTGGTGCGGGGACATCTTCGAACTGCGCGCTGAGAACCTGGCCGATTGCACCGGGTTGTACGACCGGGCGGCACTGATTGCCCTGCCGCCGGACATGCGCGAACGCTACCTGGCGCTGCTTGGCAAATGGCTACCGGTTTGCAAGGGTTTGCTGGTGACGTTGGACTACGACCAGTCGTTGATCGACGGTCCGCCGTTCTCGGTGCTCGATGCCGAAGTGCAGGCAGGGTTTGCCGGATGGCGGGTCGACGAGGTCGAGGCGCGGGCGATTCTGGACGAGAGTCCGAAGTTTCTGAAGGTCGGCGTGGCCAGCCTGGTGGAGCGGGTTTACCAGCTGCGCCGCTGAGCTGGCGTTTGTCTTGTGCAGGGGCGACACAAGGCCGCTCCTGCACAACAGGTAGAACAAATAAAAAGGGCGACCGTAGTCGCCCTTTTTTTCAGCCGTGGATCAACCGCGGCGACGCAGCGCGTCGATGCGGTCTTCCAGCGGCGGGTGGCTCATCAGCAGGCCGGCCAGGCCGTGCTTGAGGCCGCCATTGATGCCGAACGCCTTCAGGGTGTCGGGCATGTGCACCGGCAGGCCCTGTTCCGAGCGCAGGCGCTGCAGGGCGCCGATCATCGCGCCGGTACCGGCCAGGTGGGCGCCGGCTTCGTCGGCGCGGAACTCGCGGCGACGCGAGTACCACATGACGATGATGCTGGCGAGGATGCCCAGGACCAGTTCGGCGACGATGGTCGCGACGAAGTAGGCAATGCCGTGGCCTTCTTCGTTCTTGAAGATCACCCGGTCGACGAAGTTGCCGATGATGCGGGCGAAGAACATCACGAAGGTGTTCACCACGCCCTGCACCAGGGCCATGGTGACCATGTCGCCGTTGGCCACGTGGCCGATCTCGTGGGCCAGCACCGCGCGCACTTCGTCCGGCGAGAAGCGCTCCAGCAGGCCCTGGGACACGGCCACCAGCGCGTCGTTGCGGTTCCAGCCGGTGGCGAAGGCGTTGGCCTCGTAGGCCGGGAAGATGCCCACTTCCGGCATCTTGATACCGGCTTCGCGGGACAGCTCCTCGACGGTCTGCAGCAGCCACTGCTCGTGGCGGGTGCGGGGTTGGCTGATGATCTGGGTGCCGGTGGTCATCTTCGCCATCCACTTGGAGATGAACAGCGAGACCAGGGAACCGGCGAAACCGAACACGGCGCAGAAGACCAGCAGCTGGGTGAGGTTCAGGTCCACCCCGTTGGCGGCCATGAACCCGTTGAAGCCGAACAGGCTCAGGGTAATGCTTGCAACCAGCACCACCGCGAGGTTGGTGGCTACAAACAACAGAATGCGCATCATGGTTGTCACGTTCTCCTGACGGATGAAATTGGTGCGTACTGCGGGGGTATATAAGGGGGCGGTCACGCGGATTCAACCGGGCGACTATTTCAAACTGTGTACAGCGGAGTATGGCAGAGGATGCTGCAAAGGCCGTGAGACAGAGCGTTGCAGGATGTAAGAAGAAATCTTGCCGACAGGAGCGGCCTTGTGCCGCGAAAGGGCTGCTGTGCAGCCCTCCTGTGACGCAAGGCCGATCGTATTATTGCGAGTAGGTACGCAGGAAATTGCCGATGCGCCCGATGGCTTGCTCCAGGTCATCCACTCGTGGCAGCGTCACCACGCGGAAGTGGTCCGGCCATGGCCAGTTGAACGCGGTGCCCTGGACGATCAGCAGCTTTTCCGACAGCAGCAGGTCGAGGGCGAATTTTTCGTCGTTGAAGATCGGGCACACCTTCGGGTCGATGCGCGGGAACGCGTACAGCGCGCCCATCGGCTTGACGCAGCTGACCCCGGGGATGTCGTTGAGCAGTTCGTAGGTGCGGTTGCGCTGCTCCAGCAGACGGCCTGGCGGCAGCACCAGGTCGTTGATGCTCTGGTAACCGCCCAGGGCGGTCTGGATCGCATGCTGGGCCGGCACGTTGGCGCACAGGCGCATGTTGGCCAGCATGTCGATGCCTTCGATGTAGCTCGTCGCGTGGTGCTTGGGCCCGGAGATGATCAGCCAGCCGGAGCGGAAGCCGGCCACGCGGTACGACTTGGACAGGCCGTTGAAGGTCAGGCACAGCAGGTCCGGGGCCAGCGAGGCGGTGCTGATGTGCACGGCTTCGTCGTAGAGGATCTTGTCGTAGATCTCGTCGGAGAACACCACCAGGTTGTGCTGGCGCGCCAGTTCCAGCATGCCCAGCAGCAGCTCTTTCGAGTACACCGCGCCGGTCGGGTTGTTCGGGTTGATGATCACCAGGGCCTTGGTGTTCGGGGTGATCTTGGCCTTGATGTCCTCGAGGTCGGGGAACCAGTCGGCCTGCTCGTCGCACAGGTAGTGCACCGGCTTGCCGCCGGCCAGGCTCACTGCGGCGGTCCACAGCGGGTAGTCGGGCGCCGGGATCAGCACTTCGTCGCCATTGTTGAGCAGCGCCTGCATCGACATGACGATCAGCTCGGACACACCGTTGCCCAGGTAGATGTCCTCGATGGTGACGCCTTCGATTTCCTTCTGCTGGCAGTACTGCATCACGGCCTTGCGTGCGCTGAACAGGCCTTTGGAGTCGCTGTAGCCCTGGGCGGTCGGCAGGTTGCGGATGACGTCCTGGAGGATCTCGTCCGGCGCTTCGAAACCAAACGGCGCCGGATTGCCGATGTTCAGCTTGAGGATGCGGTGGCCTTCCTCTTCCAGGCGTTTGGCGTGCTTGAGCACTGGGCCGCGAATGTCGTAGCAGACATTGGCGAGCTTGTTCGATTTGCTGAACTGCATGATGAGATCCCGATTGAGAATGCGCGGCGCGCCGCCGTCGAAAGGTTTGAAAGGGCGGGGCGCGGGTGCCAGACTTGGCGCCTGGCACACGAAGCCAACTAATATACGTGCCACCCGCGCCAGGGAAAAGACGGCGCGGGGTGAAATTCAGCCTGCCGAGGTCCCCTATGCAAAAGATCGACAAGACACTGGACGAGTGGCGCGCGATGCTCGACCCCGCCCAGTATCAGGTGTGCCGCCTGAAGGGCACCGAGCGGCCGTTCAGCGGCAAGTACAACAGCGAGCGCCGTGAAGGTATCTACCACTGCGTCTGCTGTGACCTGGCGCTGTTCGACGCCAAGGCCAAGTTCGATTCCGGCTGTGGCTGGCCGAGCTTCTATGAGCCGATCGAGGCCGCCGCGATGATCGAGATCCGCGACACTTCCCACGGCATGATCCGTACCGAAGTCACCTGCGCGCAATGCGATGCCCACCTGGGCCACGTGTTCCCCGACGGTCCGCCGCCGACCGGGCTGCGCTACTGCATCAACTCGGTGTGCCTGGATTTCAAACCCCGCGACTGACGGAGCGCGACGATGGCCGATGCATTGCTGGATATTCCCTGCGTCACCCTCGCTGGCGAGCACAAGGTGCTCGGCGATTTCCCCGGCAAGGCACTGCTGGTGGTCAATACCGCCAGCCAGTGCGGCTTCACCCCCCAGTACAAGGGCCTGGAGCGCCTGTGGCAGGCGTACCGCGAGCAGGGCCTGGTGGTACTGGGCTTTCCCTGCAACCAGTTCGGCAAGCAGGAGCCGGGCGATGCCAGCGAGATCGCGCAGTTCTGCGAACTCAATTTTGGCGTGAGCTTCCCGCTGTTCGCCAAGGTCGATGTCAACGGTGGCGCCGCCCACCCGCTGTTCGTCGAGCTCAAGCGACGTGCGCCTGGCGTGCTCGGTACGCAGAAGATCAAGTGGAACTTCACCAAGTTCTTGCTCGACCCGGCCACGGGCAGGGTCAGGCGCTTCGCCCCGACCACCAAGCCCGATCAGCTCAAGGCTTCCATCGAGGCGCTGCTCAGCCGCTGACCGGCACCCAGTGGTCGATCAGCGCCAGCAGCTCTTCGCGGCGAAACGGCTTGGCCAGGTAGTCGTTCATGCCCGCGGCGCGGCAACGCTCGCGCTCCTCGGGCATGGCGTTGGCGGTCAGGGCGACGATCGGCAGGTCCGGCCAGCGTCCGCTCTGGCGCATGCGCCGGCTGGCCTCGTAGCCGTCCATCACCGGCATGTTGCAGTCCATCAGCACCAGGTCGAACTCGCCTTCCTCCAGCATCTCCAACGCCTCGGCGCCTTGGGCGGCGACCTGCACCTGGCAGCCGAGCTTGGCCAGCATGCCCTTGGCCACCAACTGGTTCACCGGGTTGTCTTCCACCAGCAGGATGCGTGCACGGCGTTCCTGGGATGGCGGGACCTCGTGGGGCAGAGGCGCGCTGGGTTCGCCCTGAAGGGTGCGACGCAGGGTCTGGTACAGGGCGTTGCGCGCCAGTGGCCGGGCCAGTTGCTGCAGCGGCGCCAGTTGCTCGGCCTGTTCGCCGGGCAGGAAGCTGCCATAGGCGGTCACCAGCAGGATCGGCGCCTGTACCGTCGGGCGCAGGTCGAGCACGTGATCGAGGTCGTCGGTGATCAGCAGGTCCACCGACTGTCCGGCCAGCTCGGCCGCCGTGGCGAAGTGCGTGTAGTCCAGCCCCCAGCGCGGCAGCAGGCCTTGCAGCAGTTCGGCCAGGCCGCTGCTGGCGTTGCCCAGGGCTACGATATGCCCGCTCAGCGGCGCCGGCGGGATCGCCTCGGTATGGGCGGGCAGCGGCAGGTCGGCGCTGAAGCGGCTGCCGAAGCCCGGTTGGGACTGGATGTTCAGGTGGCCTTGCATGGCTTTGCACAGGTTGCGGGTGAGCGCCAGGCCCAGGCCGGTACCGCCGTATTGGCGGGTGATGCCGGCGCCGGCCTGGGTGAACGGCTGGAAGATCCGCGCCTGGGCTTCCTCGGGGATGCCGATGCCGGTGTCGCTGACTTCCAGGCGCACGCCGCCGACAATGCTGCTCAGGCGCATGTCGACGCGGCCGAAACGGGTGAACTTGAGGGCATTGGACAGCAGGTTGCTGACGATCTGGCGAACCCGGGTCGGGTCGCCCAGCACCGTGCTGGGGAAGTCGGGGGCGATCAGGCAGGTCAGCTCGACGCTCGGCGCGGCATTCTGTGACAGCAGGTTGGCGGTGTCCTCGACCATCGCCCCGAGGTCGAACGGGATACGTTCGAGCTCCAGCTGCCCGGCGTCGAATTTGGACAGGTCGAGGATATCGTTGAGCAGCTCGACCAGCACTTTGCCCGAATCGTGGGCGATGGACAGCTGCTGGCGCTGTTCAGGGGCCAGGCCGCTGTCCAGGGCCAGGGCGATCATGCCGAGCATGCCGTTGAGCGGGGTGCGGATCTCGTGGCTCATGTTGGCCAGGAACGCCGCGCGGGCCTGGGCCATGTCCAGGGCGCGCTGCCGGGCCTCGTCGAGTTCCTGGTTGGACTGGCTCAGGCGGCTGTTGCTGGCCTTGAGTTCGTCGGTGCGGGCCGAGACGATGTCTTCCAGCTCGTTGAGGTACTGGGTCAGGCGGTTCTCGGCGGTGCGCCGCTGCTGGATCTCGGTGGCCATGCTGACGAACTGCTGGTTGGCGACTCGCACCAGCACGCCGATCTCGTCGTTCTCGTGGCCCTTGGGGCAGTCCACCCGGGTCTGCCGCGGGGTACGCGCGTCGTTGCCGCTCAGTGCGCCGATCACCGTGACCAGCGGCTTGGTCAGCATCAGGTAGAACAACGCCAAAAGGATGCAGGTGAGCACCAGGCTGCGGGCGAAGCCATTGACCAGGGTGACCCCGGCGCGGTCGAGGAAACGCCCGCCGAAGGCATAGGTGTCGACATCCAGGTACAGGGTGCCGAGGTATTCCTGGGGCATGTGGGCGAGGAACAGGCGGTCCTGGAACTGGCGTTGCTCGCCGAACAGGAAGTCCGACAGTGGCCGGTAGCGGCTCTCCTGGCGCGGGCGCTGGACGTCGGCGAGTACCGTGTCGTTGTTGTCGATCAGCCGTGCGCGGATCAGGGCGGGTGACTTGAGCAGGCCGCCGGTGAGCTCCTGGGCCAGTTCCGTGTCGATGTTGTAGGCGATGCGTGACGCAGTGTCGTGGCTTATCTTCAGCAGTGCCTGAATTTCACGGTTGATGGATGCGTCTTCGCTGGCATAATCGATGCCGATCTGGATGAGACTGAGCAATGTTCCCAGGATGAAGCCGACCAGGACTGTCAACCGGGCTTGCTTGTATGACAGGCGATTGGTGAACTTGATATCCATGGGTCCCAAGCCGGTTACTTGCTCCGTGCGCTGCGCAAGCATAGCCGATCAGCCCTGGCTGCTGGCGGGTCTGTCTGTTCATTTCAGTTGATCGCTGCAAACGGGGCCTATGGCCCATCGCCGGGCAAGCCCGCGATGGCGCCTCCAATGCCCTGGATAACTGAAATCCATAGGAGCCCATCATGGACGCCCGCCTTACTGCTTTTCTCGAACGCGCCGAATCGGTGCTCGCCCGCCTCGAACCCCTGCTGCCGGCCCCGCGCCCGGACATCGACTGGGCCCACACCCTTGCCGCGCGCTGGCAGCGTGATGGCCGTAGCGGCTACCTGATGCCGTTGGAGATCAGCCTCGACATTCGCCTGTCCGACCTGATCGGTGTCGATCAGCAGCGCGAGCAACTGGGCCGCAATACCCATCAGTTCATCAACGGCATGCCCGCCAACCACGCCCTGTTATGGGGTTCGCGCGGCACCGGCAAGTCGTCGCTGGTGCGCGCCCTGCTGGCCGAACACGCCGGCCAGGGCCTGCGCCTGATCGAGATCGAGCGCGACCACCTGGCCGACCTGCCACGGGTGGTCGAGCAACTGCAGAGGCTCGAGCAGCGTTTCATCCTGTTCTGCGACGACCTGTCGTTCGAGGCCGGGGAGGGCGACTACCGGGTGCTCAAGAGCGTGCTCGACGGCTCGCTGGAACAGGCGCCGGACAACGTGTTGCTGTATGCCACTTCCAACCGCCGCCACCTGGTGCCGGAGAAGCAGAGCGACAACGAGAACTGGAAGATGGTCGATGGCGAGTTGCATCCCAACGAAGCAGTGGAGGACAAGATCGCCTTGTCCGATCGCTTCGGTCTGTGGCTGTCGTTCTACCCGTTCTCCCAGGAGCATTTCCTCAACGTGGTCGAGCACTGGATCGGCCAGCTGGCGCGCCCGGCCGGGCTCGACTGGCAGCGTGACGAAGCGCTCGACATCCTCGCCGTGCGCTGGGCTACCGGCCGCGGCAATCGAAATGGCCGTTGTGCCTATCAGTTCGCCCGCTACTGGGTCGGGCTGCAATTGCTGGAGCAGAAATAAATGATCGACCTCAACGCCAGTGGTCGGGGCCTCGACGGCTACGACCTGCTGGCCGCGCAAGTGCAGGCGCTGTTCGCCGACGAGCGCGACTTCATCGCCAATGCCGCGCAGTTCTCGGCTTTCCTGTTCAACCAGGTGGACGACTTGAACTGGGCGGGGTTCTACCTCAACCGTGACGAGGAGCTGGTACTGGGCCCGTTCCAGGGCCAGGTGGCTTGTGTGCGCATTCCCTTCGGTCGAGGTGTCTGCGGTGCTGCTGCGGCAACCCGACAGACCCAGCGAATCGAGGATGTGCATGCGTTCCCTGGACATATCGCTTGTGACAGCGCGTCCAACAGTGAGCTGGTGATTCCACTGGTGAAGGCCGGTCGGCTGATCGGCGTGCTCGACCTCGACAGCCCGAAGCTGGCGCGCTTCAGCGAGGCCGACCAGGCCGGGCTGGAGCGCCTGGCGGCGATCTTCCTCGAGTTGAGCGATTGCTGAAATGAAGAAGGGGCCTGCAAAGGCCCCTTTCTTCATCTGGCGCCGGGGCCGCTTCTCGCGTCTTTTCCGGCTGGAATACGCACTCCTGCAGGGGCGGCCTTGTGTCGGAAGCGGCCCCGGGATCTGTCAGGCGACTGATCAGTCGTAGATCACCTTCTTCTTCCAGGTCTCGTCTTCGTCGGTCTTGAGTCCCTGGGTCAGTTCGTTCTGGTCGTCCGCCGCCGGCTCCATCTGGTCCAGTACCTGGGCATTGGCGCGGGCCAGCAGTTTCTCCAGGTAGGTGAGCTGTTCTTCGTACTGCTTGGGCTCCGGCTGCTTGCGCAGGTACTGGACGCCGCGCTCGAAGGCCAGGCGTGCCTGCCCCGGCTGACCTTGCTGCAGCGCCTGTTGCCCCAGGTTGTTGAAGAACTCGATGTGCAGCAGTACCAGGATGTGGCGGATTTCCTTGACCCAGTACTTGCCTTCGTTGCTGGCCAGGAAACCTTCCTGGGTGGCCCGCACGATCTGGCTGTGCAGCAGCTCCAGCAGGAAACGTACATCCTTGGCCTTGGCTTCGGTATGGATGGGCGAGGGGGGATTGCTGACCGGGATCCGCTCGGCCTGGCCGATCAGGCCTTCGAGTTCGGCGATGCGTGCTTTCAGTTCGCTGCTGTGCTTGTCCAGGGCCAGTTGGCGCTGGTTGAGGTTCAGCTCCAGGCGGGTCAGCAGCAGCTTGAGCGCCGGGGTCATGAACTGGCCGGGGAAGGTTTCGGTGATCTCGCCGCAGCGGCGCAGGCGGTCGGCCAGCTCGACCTTCAGGCGTGCGCGTTCGAGCTTGCTGTTCTCGACCACGTTGTTGAGATAGCCGATCACGATCAGCAGCGCGATGCCCGCAACGATAAGCAGGGTGATCAGAAGTGGTGTCACCGTTAACGCCTCATGAAGAAGTTTTGCATCTGATAAAAGAGTGTAGTGAGTTCGCCCGGGAGCGAACAGTGCAGCCCGGCGGAACCAGCCCGCTCCTAGAGTCTGTCTGCAGGAGCGGTGATCCTCCGGGGTGCGCGTGGCAACCTTGCTTCTATGTCGGCCGTGCTGCGCATATCTACAGTTGATGGCACATGGCTATGAGCTTGCCGAGGCTATGTCAGAAAATCAACGCCAATCCCCGGACACATCCTGCACCACCCCCAGTGACGACGGGAAGTCATTGATTTAAATAAATTTCTACAAAGGGGTTGACGACCTCGCGAGGCATCCATAGAATGCGCGCCACTTGCAGCGTAAAGCACACAGCGAAACGCGGCAGGGAGTGAAAGCGAGCATTGTTCAATAGGCGATGCTAGCAGCGTGTCCCCTTCGTCTAGTGGCCTAGGACACCGCCCTTTCACGGCGGTAACAGGGGTTCGAGTCCCCTAGGGGACGCCACATTGCGGGAATAGCTCAGTTGGTAGAGCACGACCTTGCCAAGGTCGGGGTCGCGAGTTCGAGTCTCGTTTCCCGCTCCAGTTTCTCCGGCACTGCTTTTCGGCAGGGCGGGAAAAGAAAATCCAGGCTGAATTGTGAGGTTCATGATCTGGTGCGCTGAAAAGCGTTGGGTTTGTCCCCTTCGTCTAGTGGCCTAGGACACCGCCCTTTCACGGCGGTAACAGGGGTTCGAGTCCCCTAGGGGACGCCATATTGCGGGAATAGCTCAGTTGGTAGAGCACGACCTTGCCAAGGTCGGGGTCGCGAGTTCGAGTCTCGTTTCCCGCTCCAGTTTCAAGGCATCGTTCATAGCGGTGCAGGTGATGAAGGTCTTCAAGGCACTTCATGACAAATGCGGTAAAGCTTCACCCTGCGGGAATAGCTCAGTTGGTAGAGCACGACCTTGCCAAGGTCGGGGTCGCGAGTTCGAGTCTCGTTTCCCGCTCCAAATCGAAAACGCCACTTCGTTAGAAGTGGCGTTTTTTTTTGCGTTATTCGCCAGCGCTGCCTCTGCGAATGTCATTGGGGGAATTCGCCCCGTCGTTAATATTGCTCGAAACCGATGTTCTGGGTGTCCGGTCTTGAATAGCGGGGTTTGTTACATTGGGTGGCGTAGGAGAAGTATTCGCTTTGGGCCCTTTGACGCTCAATGCTATATCGATGATCGAGAGCGGGGTCCCGACATAGTTCGCATACTTCGTAACCTCCATCGCCGCTTCATTTGTATAGCCCGAGGTTTGGTAAACCAATGACCCGACAAACGAGACCGTTTGCAGGGCCGCGTTGGCGACGGCCATAGCCGCCATGGGCGCGGTAACTCCTGCCGTGAAGATGGCTGAAACGACCATGATGGCTGCTACCGCGTAGGACAACACCAGGTTGATGGACTCCATCATGATGCCAACCCAATCGAGGCTAGGTCGGTTGGCTATGAGCCACAGTTGCTCGGGTGTAAGCTCCACGCCCCTTTCTCCTCGCTGAGCGAGGCCTCGTTCCCCTTTTTCCGCGATGCCGCGGGAAGCCCGCCCCGTCGGATCGGTGAAGGTGATGGGGTTGCCTTGGCAATAGGCATAGCGATTGATGTCACCTTCGTCGAATGGGCTTAGGGTATCCGGGGCCTGGAAGCGCATCAGTGCGGGGTTGTAGGCGCGGTGGCCACGGCCTAGCAGATACCAGCCGCTTTTGGGGTCAAGGTACTCGCCGTTGAAGCCCAGCAGGCTGGCCAAGGCGCCGAAACGCTGGCCGTAGGCGCTGTATCCGGCAGTGGGCTCCGGGCTGTCGGCGATCACGCTGCCACTGGCGGTGCAACTGAACATTCTAGTTGTGGCGGGGTCGCCTGCTTGCTGCTGGCCCAGTGGCAGATCCCCGGCATGCAGCAGGTGTGTCAGTATCGCCGTCCAGGAATCCGCAGGGGCCGAGGTGAAGGTGCTGGGTATCCAGGGTTTCGATGGTTTGGGCAGGATGACGCTTTCCAATACCGGAGGGAGAGAGCAGACGCTCACCTATGATGCGGGAGTACGCAAACCCAAGACCGTGACGACGCCCGAAGGCAAGATTCACTATACCTATGAGCTCAAGCTCAACGAGAGCCCCGAATCGCGCTTGATGGGTGCTGATGGGCTTGCAGTGGTCTACGACTACGACAAGAAGAATGCGCGTCTGAACGGCTGGACCATGCCTGCCGAAAGTGGGCGTCCGTGGCAGAAACTCAAACGTGAGTATTACCAGACCGGCCAGATCAAAAGTGAGACCTGGACTCAGCACGAAAGTGGCGATGAACAAGCGCCGCCGATCGGTGAGCCACAAGTCCAGCATTATGTTTACAGCCACCGAGGCCGCCTGCTCAGCTATACCGATGTCCTGGGACAGATCCAGACTAACGACTACTACCCTACCGGGCAGTTGCAAAAGACCACGCTGACTGACAAGACCGGCAAGGTATTGCTGGAAACCGACTTTACTTATTACGAGCTTGGACAACTCAAATCGTATACCACCTATGGCCGAGAGGCTGGCCAGTCACTGGCCACGGAATTGACATGGGACGAGTTCGATCGCGAGACCGGGCGCAAGTTTACGGCAGGGTCGCTGGTACAGACGCTTGAACAGGAATACGACGACGTGGACGCCTTGCTAATGCGCACGTTGTCCGAGGGGCAGGTAGATCTGCGGGTCGAAAAGTATGAGTACGACGAGCGCCAACGCTTGAGAAAATACACCTTCACTGGTCGTGGGCTTGACAAGGATCCCTACCAGCCACAAGACCCTTATGGCAACTACATTACTTGGCAACAGTTCTTCTTCGATGCCTTGAATAATATCATTGAGGTGGTAACTACATTTGTCGGTGGCTCGAATACCGCGACCCACCACTTCGAAGGCAAGGATCCGGCGCAGTTGAGCAGGATCACCAATAAAGCCACGGACCCGATGGTGCGCACATTGAACGGCTACCCGAAAGAAATTGTTCTCGGGTATGACGATAATGGCAACCTGACTAACGATGAGCAGGGCCGTGTGCTCAGGTACAATGCGCTTAATCAGCTGTTGTCCGTGAGTGAGAATAGCAAGATTGTTGCTTCATACTTCTATAATCCGCAAAATATTCTGATGGGCACGGATGAAGAACAGCGCTTCTACCTTGGCGACGAATTGACCGCGCTCAAGACCGACAATGGTGGAACGCGTATCAGTACTTCGCCGGCAGGGCCGTTGGCTGAGATTACACTTTAGCAAGGGCAGGAGTGAGGATGATGAAGTATATCGCATGCAGTGTAGTAATATTGTTGGGTACGTCGCTGGCAGCTGCTGCAGGTACCCAGCTTCCGCACGAAGAGTCCGCCAGTCGTCAGGAGTCAAACGTCGGGAATATCGTGATTTACGATAAACAGCAAGAGAGATCTTGCTCGCTCCAGCCTATAGCAGGAGTGAATGAGGTGTACAGGTTTGGCAGCGGCAAGACCTGTACATCATTACCAAATGATGAGGCCTATTATTTTAAAATTGACGGTGTGCCGTCCGCGGTGCTCGTCACTTTTTACGACAATTCCAACTGTTCCTCCACTGGTAACTTCATCATCAAGGTGCGTACAATGCAAAGTCCAACAACTACTGAGCCCATAAAACTCAGTACTGCGCACTCGAAGCCAGTTAATGAAATTCTTGCTCCGGGGCTAAGATTGGAATATAAGGCAGGGTCAGGGCAAGTGGATGGCAAGTTGTCATGCGTAAGAATAGAGTACTGACGATGCGATTGTCGTTCAGCTGCTGAGAAGAAAAAGCAGAACACGACCAGTGATAAGCCAGATGCCCATGGCACGCCACGCGGTGCCATGGGTATTTTCATTGTCAGTGAGACGAATCGCCGTTTGCGCTATGGGCTCGTTGCTTTTCCAGGTGCCATTCGAAGGTTTCACCTTTTTGCTCAGCAAGATAACGACGTTCTTCCAGTTCCTGGTACAAGGCCAGCTCTTCATCCGGCATGAAATGCAGGCAGTCGCCAGCAAAGAACCACAGCAGGTCGCGCGGTACCAGGTGGGCGATCTGCGGGTAGCGCTGGATCACCTGACAGATCAGGTCCTGGCCCAGATACTGGCTTTCCAGTGGGTCCTGGGGCAGCAGGGTGAGCAGTTCGTCGAAACGCTCGAGGAACAGGGCGTGGCTTTCCTCCGGGACCTGTTCGGCTTCACCCAGCGCGACCAGGATGGTGCGCAGGTGGTGGAGCAGTTGCAGGTGGTACTCCAGGTGGGGGGTGGCCATGGCGGCGCTCCTCGGTGATTGAAACGGGGGCGGAGTATACGCCGGTTTTGCACAGGCTGGCAGCGGGGCGGTGTCAACCTTGTCGCGGGGCAAGCCCGCCCCCACGAGTCGCGGCGTAGTTGCCTGGCGACAGCGGGTTGTCTGTTTGGGCCTTGTCGCGGGGCTGGCCCGTTCCCACAGGTCGAGACGCAGATGCCTGGAGGGAGCGGGCTTGCCCCGCGATCATCAGCGTACGAGACCTTGCACCGCTGCCAGTTGCGTCTTGTCAAACGCATCCACGTCGATTACCGCCCGGCGCGCCCGCTCGGCGGCATGCAGGCGTTGACCTTCCTCTGCCGGCAGCACGCCGGCCGCCACGGCCGCGTCGATCGGCGATTGTCCAGGTGCTGCCCGCACCTTGCCTTCCTTGACCGCCTGGTGCAGCACCTTGTGCAGGGGGGCTACATCGTCCAGCAGGTCGCTGGCCCGTTGCAGCGCCGCCACCGGGTCGCCCTCGGTCTGTGGCCGGAAGCAGCCGGTGAGCAACTCTTCCAGCGCCGGGTCACCCTGGCGCCGGCCGATCAGCTCGGCCACTTCGGCATCCAGTGCGTCGCTCGGGCCGGTGTGGCGGCGGCCGAAGGGGAACACCAGCACGCGCAGGGCGCAGCCAATGAAACGGTTGGGGAAGTTGTCGAGCAATGCGTCGAGGGCTTTCTCTGCCTGGCCCAGGCTTTCCTCCAGGGCCCAGCGCAACAGTGGGCGCAGGTGTTCCGGCGAGCCGAGGTCGTGGTAGCGCTTCAGTGCGGCGCTGGACAGGTACAGGTAGCTGAGCACATCGCCCAACCGGGCACTGAGGCGTTCGCGGCGCTTGAGAGCGCCACCGAGCAGCATCATCGACAGGTCGGCCAGCAGGGCGAAGGCCGCCGCTTGCCGGTTGAGAGCGCGGAAGTAGCTCTGGCTCAAGGCATCGCCCGGGACTTTCTCGAAATGCCCGAGGCCCAGTCCCAGTACCAGGGTGCTGGCGGCGTTGCCGGCGGCGAACAGGATGTGCTTCATCAGCAGCTCGTCGAACTCCACCAGCGCCTGGTCATGGTCTTCGCGACCGGCCAGGGCCATTTCCTGGAGCACGAACGGATGGCAGCGGATCGCGCCCTGGCCAAAGATCATCAGGTTGCGCGAGAGGATATTGGCGCCCTCGACGGTGATGAAGATCGGCGCTCCCTGCCAGTTGCGGCCCAGGTAGTTGTTCGGGCCCATGATGATGCCTTTGCCGCCGTGCACGTCCATGGCGTGCTGGATACATTCGCGACCGCGCTCGGTGAGGTGGTACTTGAGGATTGCCGACAGTACCGAGGGCTTCTCGCCCAGGTCCACCGCGTTGGCGGTGAGCAGGCGGGCGCTGTCCATCAGCCAGGCATTGCCGCCGATACGCGCCAGCGACTCCTGGATACCCTCGAAGGCCGCCAGCGGCACGTTGAACTGTTCACGGATGCGTGCGTACTGGCCGGTGACCAGGCTGGTGTACTTGGCCGCGCCCGTGCCCACTGCCGGCAGCGAGATCGAGCGGCCCACCGACAGGCAGTTCATCAGCATCATCCAGCCTTTGCCCAGCATGGGTTGGCCGCCAATGAGCAAGTCCAGCGGCACGAACACGTCCTTGCCCCAGTTGGGCCCGTTCATGAACGCCGCGCCCAGCGGCAGGTGGCGCTTGCCGATTTCCACGCCCGGCGTATCGGTGGGGATCAGTGCGAGGCTGATGCCCAGTTCCTCTTCTTCGCCGAGCAAGTGGTCCGGGTCGTAGGCCTTGAAGGCCAGGCCCAGCAGGGTGGCGACCGGGCCGAGGGTGATGTAGCGCTTTTCCCAGTTCAGGCGCAGGCCGATGACTTCCTCGCCCTGCCACTGGCCCTTGCAGATGACTCCGGTATCGGGCATGGCGCCGGCATCGGAGCCGGCCAGGGGGCCGGTGAGGGCGAAGCAGGGGATCTCCTCGCCGCGGGCCAGGCGGGGCAAGTAGTGGTTGCGTTGCTCGTCAGTGCCGTAGTGCAGCAGCAATTCGGCCGGGCCCAGGGAGTTGGGCACCATCACCGTGGAGGCCAGGTCGCCGCTGCGGGTGGCGAGTTTCATCGCCACCTGGGAATGGGCGTAGGCCGAGAAGCCCTTGCCCCCGTATTCCTTGGGGATGATCAGAGCGAAGAAGCCGTGCTGCTTGATGAACGTCCAGGCCTCGGGCGGCAGGTCAAGGTCCTGGCCGATCTGCCAGTCGCTGACCATGGCGCACAGTTGTTCGGTGGGGCCGTCGATGAACGCTTGTTCTTCGTCGGTGAGCTTGGGCGCGGGATAGTCGAGCAGGGTGTTCCAATCCGGGCGACCGCTGAACAGGTGGCCATCCCACCACACGGTACCGGCGTCGATGGCCTCGCGCTCGGTCTGCGACATTGGCGGCAGGGTGCGCTGGAACCAGCGGAACACCGGGGCGGTGAACAGCTTGCGGCGGGGCTCTGGCAGGGCGACGAAGGCGACCTTGATGGCGATCACCACCCAGATCAGGGCCAGCAGCCAGCCAGGGGCGTGACTGAAGATCCCCATCAGCAAGGTGAAGGCGGCCATGGCCGCGAGAATCTGCAGCGGCGGCAGGCGCCGGTGCGTGAGATAGAAGGCGCCAAGCACCAGGACCAGCAACCACAACAGCAACATAATCCATTCTCCTTGGATAAGCGGGGGCGTATGGCCGACCTACTGAGCTTAGACGCGCTGCGCTGAACGGCCTGCCTTGATGACTGACCGCTGGGGGCGGTGGGCGTTCGATGGGGGGGATTGCGGGCTTGCCCGGTGATGGATTGGTGAAAGGGTTGCCATGGGCTTGCCGGGAGGGTTGTAGCGCCTGAGAGACCGAGCGCCGCCCGCGCGGCGCATCGCGGGCTTTCGCCCACTCCCACATTTGTTTCGGGCCAGTTTCCCCTGTGGCATTGCCTGGTCCGCCTTGTTGGGAGGACTCGGTTTCAGCGTGGGCGCTGCTGGCGCTTCGCCTGGCTTGAGGCATGCACCAAGGCAGACAGAGGTATCTCCACAGGACTGCATCGGCCGAAACAAGTGTGGGAATGGGCAAGGCAACTGTGGGAGCGGGCGAAAGCCCGCGATGCGCTGCTGGCGCTTCGTCTGGCTTGAGGCATGCACCAAGCCAGACAGAGGTATCTCCACAGGACTGCATCGGCCGAAGCAAGTGTGGGAATGGGCAAGGCAACTGTGGGAGCGGGCGAAAGCCCGCGACGCGCCGCGCGGGCGGCGCTCGATCTCAAAAACACCACGAGACTATCGACAGGCGCCCCAAACCCTGCTGACACTTGGAGTAGACTGTCTCACCTCCGCATTCATAAGGACGTTGCCATGCTGAAGATCTGGGGCCGCAAGAACTCAAGCAATGTGCGCAAGGCGTTGTGGATCGCCCACGAACTGGGCCTGGACTTCGAGTCCATCGATGCCGGCGGTGCCTTCGGCGTGGTCAACGAGCCGCATTACCGCGCCCGCAACCCCAACGGCCTGGTGCCCATGCTCGAAGACGGCGAGTGGGTGCTGTGGGAGTCCAATACCATCGTCCGCTACCTGTGCGCCGAATACGGTGCCGAACAAGGCTGGTACCTCGACGACCCGCGTCAACGCGCCCTGGCGGACAAGTGGATGGACTGGACCACCTCGTCCTTCGCCGGCCCGTTCCGCCCGCTGTTCTGGGGCCTGTTGCGCACGCCCGAGGACCAGCGTGACTGGGTGGCGATCAACGCCGCACACAAACAATGCGCCGAGCTGCTGGCCATCGCCGATGCCACCCTGGCCACCCAGCCCTACCTCTCTGGCGAGCAGATCGGCATGGGTGACATCCCCTTGGGCAGCTTCATCTACGCCTGGTTCGAAATGCCCATCGAGCGCCCGGCCATGCGCCACCTCGAAGCCTGGTACCAGCGCCTGAAACAGCGCCCGGCCTACCAGGCGGCAGTGATGACCGCGCTGACGTGACGTCACTTCGATAGTCATCATCAATAGATGTGACTGTACTTGTGCGGCCAGCCCTTGCACCATGGCCGCATTCACTGCGCCAGTGACGTTGCCTGGCGTGTCCTGAACCCTTTCAAATCGGTACCTGACCCGCCATGAGTTCCGCCCTGTCCATCCGACAGCTGACCAAGACCTACGGCAACGGTTTCCAGGCCCTCAAGGGCATCGACCTGGACGTCGCCGAAGGTGACTTCTTTGCCTTGCTTGGCCCCAACGGCGCCGGCAAGTCCACCACCATCGGCATCCTCTCGACCCTGGTGAACAAGACCAGCGGCACGGTCAATGTGTTCGGCCATGACCTGGACCGCGAGCCGGCCGCGCTCAAGCGCTGCCTGGGCGTGGTGCCCCAGGAATTCAACTTCAACCAGTTCGAGAAGACCTTCGACATCGTCGTGACCCAGGCCGGCTACTACGGCATCCCGCCCAAGGTGGCCAAGGAACGCGCCGAGCAGTACCTGACCCAGCTGGGCTTGTGGGACAAGCGCGACGTGCCGTCGCGCTCGCTGTCCGGCGGCATGAAGCGTCGCCTGATGATCGCCCGGGCGCTGATCCACGAGCCGCGCCTGCTGATCCTCGACGAACCGACCGCCGGGGTCGACATCGAGCTGCGCCGTTCCATGTGGAGCTTCCTCACCGAGCTCAACCAGAAAGGCATCACCATCATCCTCACCACCCACTACCTCGAGGAGGCCGAGCAGCTGTGCCGCAACATCGGCATCATCGACCACGGCACCATCGTCGAGAACACCAGCATGCGCCAGTTGCTGGGCAAGCTGCACGTCGAGACCTTCGTCCTCGACCTCAAGCACGACCTGCCTGCCGCCCCTGAGCTGCAAGGCTATCCATGCCGGCTGATCACCCCGCATACCCTCGAGGTACAGGTGGACAAGGACATCGGCATCACTGCACTGTTCGGCCAGCTGGCGCTGAAGAACATCGAGGTGCAGAGCTTGCGCAACAAGACCAACCGACTCGAGGAACTGTTCGTGTCCCTGGTGGAAAAGAACCTGTCGAAGGTGGCCGTATGAGTGTGGAACTGCGCACCAACTGGGTCGCCCTGAATACCATCGTCTACCGCGAAGTGCGGCGTTTCCTGCGGATCTGGCCGCAGACCCTGCTGCCGCCGGCGATCACCATGGTCCTGTACTTCGTGATCTTCGGTAACCTGATCGGCCGGCAGATCGGCGACATGGGCGGCTTCACCTACATGGAGTACATCGTCCCGGGCCTGATCATGATGTCGGTGATCACCAACTCCTACGGCAACGTGGTGTCGAGCTTCTTCGGCAGCAAGTTCCAGCGCTCGATCGAGGAACTGATGGTGTCGCCGGTATCGCCGCACACCATTCTCGTCGGCTATGTGCTGGGCGGCGTGTTGCGCGGCCTGGCAGTGGGGGTGATCGTGACGATCCTGTCGCTGTTCTTCACCCAGTTGCAGGTGCACCACCTGGGCGTGACCGTCATCGTGGTGCTGCTGACCGCGACCATCTTCTCGCTGCTGGGCTTCGTCAACGCGGTATTCGCGCGCAACTTCGACGATATCTCGATCATCCCCACCTTCGTGCTGACACCGCTGACCTACCTGGGCGGGGTGTTCTACTCGATCAACCTACTGCCGCCGTTCTGGCAGACCGTGTCGCTGGCCAACCCCGTGCTGCACATGGTCAACTCGTTCCGCTACGGCATCCTGGGCGTGTCGGACATCAGCATCGGCACCGCGATCACCTTCATGCTGGTGGCTACCGCCGTGCTCTACGTACTGTGCGTGCGCTTGCTGGTCAGCGGCCGCGGCATGCGTGCGTGAGTCCCGGGCGGGTGTGCAGCGGCACTGGCGACGGCGCCATTGCCGGCCCACCCACCAGCGCCAGTACCACTGGGTGGTGAAGTAGCCGAGCACGCCGAGCACCACCCCGCACACCAGCGAACCCAGCAGGAACGGTTGCCAGATCGTCGCCAACTGGTCGGTGACCCAGTCGACGGTGATCGTCTCGGGCAGCGTGCGGGGCGGTACCTGCATCAGCCAGGCGCCGGTCATGTAGGTGGCGAAGAACACCGGTGGCATGGTCAGTGGATTGGTCAGCCATACCAGGCTCACGGCAATCGGCAGGTTGCCGCGCAGCGCAATGGCCAGGGCGGCGGCCAGCAGCATCTGCATGGGGATGGGGATCAGCGCGGCAAACAGGCCGACGCCCATGGCCCGCGCCACCGAGTGGCGGTTCAGGTGCCAGAGGTTGGCATCGTGCAGCAGCGTGCCGAAAAAGCGTAAGGACTTGTGTTCGCGGATGCTGGTCGGGTCCGGCATGTAGCGTTTGAACAGACGGCGCGGCATGTGGGCTCCCCGCAGGGTTGAAGGGCGTCAGTATGCCTTTATTGAAGCGCAGCCTCGTTCAGAGTTTGTGACAATTGATTAGCAGGATTTCCCCCCCAATCGACTAAGCCTCAGAGGTCGTTTTCGCTTCTGGAGCTCTATCTCATGCGCACAGGGATGTTTGCGCTCGCACTTGGGCTGTTGAGCCTGCGTTTGCTGCCGACCCTGCCATCGGTCGGGTGGCTGGCAGTCCTGCTGTTGCTCGCCCTTGGCTGCCTGATGAGCCGCGGCTGGCCGCTGGGTGTGTTTCTGTTGGGGCTGTGCTGGGCCTGTGGCTCGGCGCAACAGGTGCTCGACGATCGCCTTGCTGCCTCCCTGGACGGCCGCACCCTGTGGCTGGAGGGGCGGGTGATGGGGCTGCCGGCGCGTACCGAGCGCGGTGTGCGTTTCGAGCTGGAGCAGCCGGCGTCGCGCCGGGCAGCATTGCCACAGCGCCTGCAACTGAACTGGTTTGCCGGTCCCGAACTGCGTGCAGGGGAGCGCTGGCGTCTGGCGGTCAGCCTGCGGCGGCCGCATGGCTTGCTCAATCCCCATGGTCCGGATCGTGAAGCCTTGCTGCTGGCACGACGTATCGGTGCGACAGGGACGGTCAAGGCCGGCGAGCGTCTTGAGGCGTCTGCGACGGGATGGCGCGATGACTTGCGCCGGCGTTTGCAGGCCGTGGATGCACAGGGGCGGGAGGCTATGCTGGTGGCCTTGGTGCTGGGCGATGGTGCGGGGCTGGCACGCCAGGACTGGCAAACCCTGCAGGCCACCGGCACGGTGCATCTGCTGGTCATTTCAGGGCAGCACATCGGTTTGCTGGCGGGATTGGTGTATGGCCTGGTGGCCGGCCTGGCTCGTCTGGGTATCTGGCCGGCGCGCTGGCCCTGGCTGCCCTGGGCGTGTGGCCTGGCCATGGCCGCGGCATTGGGCTATGGCGGGTTGGCCGGGTTCGGCGTGCCGGTACAGCGAGCCTGTCTGATGCTGGCGGTGGTCTTGCTCTGGCGCCTGCGTTTTCGCCATATCGGCGCCGGGCTGCCCTTGCTGCTGGCGCTGCTCGGTGTGTTGCTGGTCGAGCCGCTGGCCAGCCTGTTGCCAGGTTTCTGGCTATCGTTCGCGGCGGTGGCGGTGCTGGTGCTGTGTTTCTCGGCGCGGCTGGGAGCCTGGCGGCCTTGGCAGGCGTGGAGTCGTGCCCAGTGGGTGATCGCCCTGGGGTTGTTGCCGGCGCTGCTGGCGCTGGGCTTGCCGGTGAGCCTGAGCGCGCCGCTGGTCAATCTGCTGGCGGTACCCTGGATCAGCTTTGCAGTGTTGCCGCCGGCACTGCTTGGTACTGCGCTGCTGCCGGTGCCTGGCGTGGGGGAGGGCTTGCTGTGGTTGGCGGGGTTGTCCCTGGACGGGCTGTTCCGTCTGCTGGCGCAGGTTGCTGGGTGGTTGCCGGCGTGGCTGCCGGAGCCGTTGCCGCCCTGGGCCTGGAGCCTGGTCGCGTTGGGGGCTCTGCTGGTCCTGCTGCCCCGTGGCGTGCCGCTGCGGCTGCCGGGCATGGTCTTGCTGCTGGCGCTGTGGGTGCCGCGCGAGCAAGTACCCCATGGCCAGGCGGAGCTCTGGCAACTGGATGTCGGGCAGGGGCTGGCGGTGTTGTTGCGGACCCGTCACCACGCGTTGCTGTATGACGCCGGCCCGGCCCTGGGCGGCAGCGACCTGGGGGAGAGCGTGGTGCTGCCGACCCTGCGCAAGCTTGGCGTGAAGCGCCTGGACCTGATGTTGATCAGCCATGCCCACGCCGACCATGCCGGCGGAGCGGCGGCGCTGCGTCGGGGGCTACCGGTGGCGCGGGTGCTGGTGGGTGAGCTCAAGGGGCTGGAGCCTGCCGAGCGCTGTCGCAGCGGCGAGCGCTGGCACTGGGATGGCGTTGACTTCGAGCTGTGGCATTGGCCGCAGGGACCTTCGAGCAACGAGCGCTCTTGCGTGCTGCGAGTGGTTGCCAATGGCGAGCGCCTGCTGTTGGCCGGCGACATGGAGGCCGAGGCGGAGCGGCGCTGGCTGCAGGGCCGGGAGGACCCGCGTATCGACTGGCTGCAGTCGCCGCACCATGGCAGTCGTACCTCGTCGACCGAGCCGTTCATCAAGGCGCTGGCGCCGCGCGGGGTGATGATCTCGCGAGGGCGTGGCAATGCGTTCGGGCACCCACATCCGAGGGTGCTCGAGCGCTATCGACGGCATGGGGTGCAGGTGCATGACACGGCGCTCGAGGGGGCGTTGCGATTGCGCCTGGGCAGTCATGGTGAAGTGCTGGGTACGCGGGCGCAGCGGCGCTTCTGGCGATCCCAGGAAGAGTAGCCCCGGCACGTATTGCGCAATGGTTGAGCTACGCTGGCGCGTAGAAACTTGATGCGCCAGCGATGGCGGGCACCGTTTGCGAGGCAAGCCCGCGCCCGCGCGATTTCAGATCGCAGCGTTGATCTCTGTGCCGTCAGCCTGCCGTGCGATTCCCTGACCTCCGGCAGATGAGCCCCCCGCGTGCCTATGGTAAAGTGGCGGCCTTTTTCCGAGGGGATGCTTACTGTGTGGGAATTGGTCAAGTCTGGTGGCTGGATGATGCTGCCGATCATCCTGAGCTCCATCGCCGCCATGGCGATCGTCGTCGAGCGCCTGTGGACCCTGCGTGCCAGCCGTGTCAGCCCGCCGCACCTGCTGGGCCAGGTGTGGATGTGGATCAAGGACAAGCAACTGACCAGTGACAAACTCAAGGCCCTGCGCGCCGATTCGCCGCTGGGCGAGATCCTCGCCGCCGGCCTGGCCAACTCGCGTCATGGTCGCGAGATCATGAAGGAGTGCATCGAAGAGGCCGCCTCGCGGGTCATTCACGAGCTCGAGCGCTATATCAGCACCCTCGGCACCATCGCTGCCATGGCCCCGCTGCTGGGCCTGCTGGGTACCGTGCTGGGCATGATCGACATCTTCAGCGCCTTTATGGGCTCGCAGATGACCGCCAACGCCGCCGTGCTGGCCGGCGGTATCTCCAAGGCCCTGGTCACCACCGCAGCCGGCCTGATGGTCGGTATCCCGGCAGTGTTCTTCCACCGCTTCCTGCTGCGCCGCATCGATGAGCTGGTGGTGGGCATGGAGCAGGAGGCGATCAAGCTGGTCGAGGTGCTGCAGGGCGACCGCGAAGTGGAAGTGGCCGGAGGCAAGGCGTGAAGTTCCGGCGCAACCGCCAGCGCGAAAGCGTCGACATCAACCTGGCATCGCTGATCGACGTGGTGTTCGTGCTGCTGCTGTTCTTCGTGGTCACCACCACCTTCACCCGCGAGACCCAGTTGCGTGTCGAGCTGCCCGAGGCCGCGAGCGCCGAGCAGGCGCCGGCCGACCAGGGCAAACTGGTGGAAATCACCATCAGCGCCGACGGCGTGTACTCGGTGAACAACCATCTGCTGCCCAAGAGCGACCTGGCGACCCTGAGCGAGGCGATCGAGAAGGAGTCCGCTGGCGACATCACCCTGCCACTGGCCATCAGTGCCGACGGCAAGACCCCGCACCAGGCTGTGATCACCGCAATGGACGCGGCCGGCAAGCTCGGCTTCAGCAAGTTGCGCATGACCACCGTCGAGGCTGCGCAGGGCAATCCCTGATGGCTTTCGCCGACCGTCTGCTCGCCGCCTGGTACACCGGGCATCCGGCGCTGGCGCTGTTGCGTCCCCTGGAGGCCCTGTACCGCCGGGTGGTAATGCGCAAGCGCGCGCGTTTTGTCAGCGGCGAGAGCGCCAGCTACCGTGCCCCGGTACCCGTGATCGTGGTAGGCAACATCACTGTCGGTGGTACCGGCAAGACGCCGATGATCCTCTGGCTGATCGAGCACTGCCGTCAGCAGGGGCTCAAGGTCGGCGTGGTCAGTCGTGGCTATGGCGCCAAGCCCCCTGAGTATCCGTGGCGCGTCGCTGCCGACCAGTCGGCCGATCAGGCCGGCGACGAACCCTTGCTGATCGTCCAGCGCACCGGCGTGCCGCTGGTGATCGACCCTGACCGCTCCCGTGCCGTGCAGGCGTTGCTGGCCAGTGATGCGCCGGACCTGATCCTCTGCGACGACGGCATGCAGCACTACCGCCTGGGGCGTGACCTGGAGCTGGTGCTGATCGACGCCGCCCGTGGCCTGGGTAACCGCCGCTGCCTGCCGGCCGGTCCGCTGCGCGAGCCGGTCGAACGCCTGGACGCTGTCGATGCGGTGTTGTTCAACGGCGCCGAGGCTGATCGTGACGACGGCTTTGCCTTCCACCTGCAGCCCTCGGCCCTGATCAACCTGCGCAGCGGCGAACGCCGCGAGCTTGACCTGTTTCCCGCTGGCCAGGCGTTGCACGCCGTGGCTGGCATCGGCAACCCTCAACGTTTCTTCAACACCCTGCTGGGGCTAAACTGGCAGCCGGTGCCGCATCCGTTCGCCGATCATGCGCCGTACAGCCGCGAGGTGCTGTCGTTCAGCCCATCGCTGCCGCTGGTGATGACCGAAAAAGATGCGGTGAAATGCCGACCATTCGCTGCTGACGACTGGTGGTACCTGGCTGTCGACGCTGTGCCGTCGCCGGCGTTCCGCGCCTGGTTCGACGTGCAGCTCGACCGTCTGTTGCCTGGCCGTCCCCGGCCCTGAGCCTTTTTCATTTTCCGGCCATTGGCCTCTAGGAAACCTCCATGGACACCAAACTGCTCGACATCCTGGCTTGCCCGATCACCAAAGGCCCACTCAAGCTCAGCGCCGACAAGACCGAACTGATCAGCAAGGGGGCGGGCCTGGCCTATCCGATCCGCGACGGCATCCCGGTGATGCTGGAGAGCGAGGCGCGCACCCTGACCGACGAAGAGCGTCTGGACAAATGAGCCTGGATTTCACCGTGGTGATTCCTGCCCGGCTGCGCTCCACGCGCTTGCCGGGCAAGCCGTTGCTGTCGATCGCCGGCAAGCCGATGATCCAGCACGTCTGGGAGCAGGCGCGCAAGAGCGGTGCTTCCCGCGTGGTCATCGCCACTGACGATGCCAGCATCGTGGAAGCTTGCCAGGGGTTCGGCGCCGAGGTGCTGATGACCCGTGCCGACCATGAGTCGGGCACCGATCGCCTGGCCGAGGTCGCCGCCCAGCTGGGCCTGGCTGCCGATGCCATCGTGGTCAACGTACAGGGCGACGAGCCGCTGATCCCGCCGGTGATCATCGACCAGGTCGCGGCCAACCTCGCCGCGCATCCCGAGGCCGGCATCGCCACTCTGGCCGAGCCGATCCATGAGCCGCAGAGCGTGTTCAACCCTAACGCGGTCAAGGTCACCAGCGACAAGCACGGACTGGCCCTGACCTTCAGCCGCGCACCGCTGCCCTGGGCCCGCGATGCCTTCGCCAAGGACCGCGACCAGTTGCCGGAGGGCGTGCCGTACCGCCGCCATATCGGCATGTACGCCTACCGTGTCGGCTTCCTCCAGGACTTCGTCGGCTGGGGGCCGTGCTGGCTCGAGCAGACCGAGGCACTGGAGCAATTGCGTGCCCTGTGGCACGGCGTGCGCATTCATGTCGCCGATGCCATCGAGGCACCGGCCGTGGGTGTCGATACCCCTGAAGACCTGGAGCGCGTAAGGCGCTTGCTGGAGGCCTGATGCGCGTCCTGTTCGTCTGTCTCGGCAATATCTGCCGTTCGCCCACCGCAGAGGGGGTGCTGCGCCACCAGTTGCAGGCCGCGGGGCTGGGCGAGGTGGTCCATGTAGCGTCGGCCGGTACCGGCGACTGGCACGTGGGCAAGGCCCCCGACAGCCGTACCTGCAAGGCCGCGCTGGCGCGTGGCTACGACTTGTCGCGCCAGCGCGCGCAGCAGGTCAAGGCAGCCCATTTCAATGAGTACGACCTGATCCTGGCGATGGACAAGAGCAACCTGGGCAATCTGCAGGCCTTGCGACCGCACAATGCCACGGGTGAGCTCGACCTGTTCCTGCGCCGCTATGGTGCGGTCCTGGACGAAGTGCCCGACCCTTACTACGGCGGCGCTGAAGGCTTCGAGCAGGTCCTGGACCTGATCGAGGCGGCCTGCAGCGAGCTGGTCGTGGAAATCAAGGGGCGGCTATGACGGCGAATTGGCAGGAGCACGTATCGCTCAAGCCCTACAACACATTCGGCATCGATGTCCGCGCGCGTTACTTCGTCCAGGCCCATGACGATGACGAAGTGCGTCGGGCGCTGTCTCTGGCCAGCGAGCGGCAACTGCCGGTGCTGGTCATCGGTGGCGGTAGCAATCTGCTGTTGACCCGCGATATCGATGCCCTGGTGCTGCACATGGCCAGTCGTGGCCGTCGCCTGCTTGGCGATGACGGGGAGCGAGTGGTGGTCGAGGCGCAAGCCGGCGAGCCCTGGCACGCCTTCGTGCAGTGGAGTCTCGACCAGGGCCTGTGCGGGCTGGAGAACCTCAGCCTGATCCCCGGCACGGTCGGTGCAGCGCCGATGCAGAATGTCGGCGCCTATGGCGTGGAGATCAAGGATGTGTTCGCCGGGTTGACCGCGCTGGATCGTGAAACCGGTGAACTGCGTGACTTCTCCTTGGCCGAATGCGCGTTCGCCTACCGTGACAGCGTGTTCAAGCGCAATCCGGGGCGTTGGCTGATCTTGCGCGTGCGCTTCGCCCTCAGTCGTTCGTTGCAGGCACACCTGGACTATGGGCCGGTGCGTCAGCGCCTGCTGGAGCAGGGGATCGAGCAACCGACGGCCAAGGCGATCAGCGAGGCGATCTGCAGCATTCGCCGAGAGAAGCTGCCGGATCCTGCGGAGCTGGGCAATGCTGGGAGTTTCTTCAAGAATCCGGTGGTGCCGGTGGCGGTGGCCGAGCGTATTCGTGAGCAGTTCCCGGGCGTGGTGGCTTACCCGCAGGCCGACGGCCAGGTGAAGCTGGCGGCGGGCTGGCTGATCGAGCAGGCGGGCTGGAAGGGCTATCGTGAGGGCGATGCCGGCGTGCACCGTTTGCAGTCCTTGGTGCTGGTCAATTATGGCCAGGCGAGCGGGGCGCAGTTGCACGCCTTGGCGCAGCGCATCCAGGCGGACATCCTCGAACGGTTCGGGGTGGCGCTGGAGATGGAGCCGAACCTGTACTGACCCGCTATCACCGACGAAGTCGGTGCCAGGCACTGCTAGGGTCTGTACGAAAAGCCTTGATACTTGTTCATGCTGCGTTGAAAACAGCCTCGGAATGCTCATGTACTCCAGTACAGTCGTGCGCGACTCCGACCGTTCCTCGGCTGTTTTCGCCTTGCCTGACCTGCGTCTCAAGACTTTTCGTACAGACCCTAACGACTTACCTGACAGCAGCAAAGAAAAAGCCCCGCCAGTTCGCACTGGCGGGGCTTTTTCATTCAGCCGTTGCTATCAACCGTGATGAGGCTTGTGCTCTTCGGCGGTTGCCAGGGCTTCAGCCGGGGCTGCCTGGGCGGCGGCCTGTGCAGCTGCTGCGGCGGCTTCGGCTTCACGCTTGCGGCGACGCACTTCACGTGGGTCGTTCGGCGCGCGGCCGTTGGACAGCATGACGGTTGACGGCTCGACCGGCGCTTCGACCGGAGTCGGCTCGGCAACTGCTGGAGCAGGCTCGGCCACAGGGGCTTCGACCACTTCAGGCTGGGCTTCGGCGACCGGAGCGGGTTGCTCGGCGGCCGGTGCTTCGACTGCAGTCACTTCAGCGACCTGTGCCTGCTCGATTTCGCTTGCGTCCACCACTGGGGCCTGTTCGGCCGCCACAGGTTCCACAGGTGCTTCGGCAACGGCAGCAGGCTGCTCGGCGACGGTCTCTTCAACTGCTGGCTGAGGTGCGACCTCGACCACCGGCTCGATGCTCGACTCGACGGCTGCGACGGGCTCGCTGATCGGCTGCTCGACCACTGGGGCGATCTCGATCTGCTCGCTGACGACCTCGACGGTCTCGACCTGGGCTTGCTCGACCACCTCGGTGGCGCGCTCGGCCTGCTGGTTGGCTTCGGCCTCGGCCTCGGCGCTGATGTTGCTGGTGGCAACAGCGGCGGTGACGGCGATACCCGCGGCCAGTTCGGCGCCCAGCGCGGTAGCCTGGTGCTGTTGCAGCGGCTGCTCGTCGCCGGCTTCGTCGTCGCCGCCTTCGATCAGTTCGCCATTGGCGTTGCGCTGGCGTTCACGACGGTTGCTACGACGACGCTGGCCGCGAGAGCGACGGCGCGGACGCTCGCCATCGGTGCCTTCCTGCTCGTCCTGCAGCAGCTCTTCGTTCGGCAGTTGCTCTTCGTTCAGTTCGGCGGCCTGCTCGGCAACCAGCTCGTCAGGGCGGGGCTGGCGCTCTTCGCGTGGCGGGCGCGGCTGACGCTCTTCGCGCGGTGCGCGCTCTTCACGTGGCTGGCGTTCTTCACGCGGGGCGCGTTCTTCGCGTGGTGCGCGCTCCTCGCGCGGAGCACGTTCTTCACGTGGCTGGCGCTCTTCACGCGGGGCACGTTCTTCACGTGGCGCGCGTTCTTCGCGTGGGCTGCGCTCTTCGCGGGCTACACGCTCTTCACGTGGTGCGCGCTCCTCGCGTGGCTGGCGCTCTTCGCGGGCGACGGCTGGCACGGCGTCCAGCGGCTCGCGCAGTTCGCGCACGCGTTCTTCGCGATTGCCGCGACGGTCTTCGCGTGGCTGGCGTGGCTGACGCTCTTCGCGCGGTGCACGTTCTTCACGTGGGGCGCGTTCTTCGCGAGGGGCACGTTCTTCACGTGGTTGGCGCTCTTCACGCGGTGCACGCTCGCTACGCTCTTCGCGCGGCTTGCGCTCTTCGTCGCGGCGGCCGTTGCGGTTGCGGCTCTGCTGACGGCCGTTGCGGCGCTCTTCGTTGCGTGCCGGGCGCTCGGTGGCGGGCTTCTCGGTGCTCACGGCCGGTGCGGCGGCAGGTTCGTCCTTGCCGGCGAACAGGCTGACCAGCGACTTGACCAGGCCCTTGAACAGGCTTGGCTCCGGTGCGCTTGGCGCGGCAGACGCTACCGGTGCGGCGGCCGGCTGTGGCTCCTCGGCGGTCGGGGCCGGGGCGTTGGCGCGGGCTGGCGCGGTCTTCACCGCGGCTTCCTGGCGTACCAGGGTGCGGGTGGCGGTCGGCTGCGGTGCCTCTTCGGTCTCGGAAGCGGCGATCTCGTAGCTGGACTGGTTGTTCAGCACGTCCGGGTTGTCGTCGCGCAGGCGCTGGACTTCGAAGTGCGGGGTTTCCAGGTGATCGTTCGGCAGGATGATGATGCGCGCGCGAGTGCGCAGTTCGATCTTGGTGATCGAGTTGCGTTTCTCGTTGAGCAGGAATGCGGCCACCGGGATCGGCACCTGGGCACGTACTTCGGCGGTACGGTCCTTCAGGGCTTCTTCCTCGATCAGGCGCAGGATGGCCAGCGACAGCGACTCGACGTCACGGATGATACCGGTACCGGAGCAGCGCGGGCAGACGATGCCGCTGCTTTCGCCCAGCGACGGACGCAGGCGCTGGCGGGACATTTCCAGCAGGCCGAAGCGCGAGATGCGGCCTACCTGCACGCGGGCGCGGTCGGCTTCCAGGCATTCACGCACGCGCTCTTCGACGGCGCGCTGGTTCTTGGCCGGGGTCATGTCGATGAAGTCGATGACGATCAGGCCGCCGATGTCGCGCAGGCGCAGCTGGCGGGCGATTTCTTCGGCCGCTTCCAGGTTGGTCTGCAGGGCGGTTTCCTCGATGTCGCTGCCCTTGGTGGCGCGCGCCGAGTTGATGTCGATGGAGACCAGGGCCTCGGTCGGGTCGATGACGATCGAGCCGCCGGACGGCAGGTCGACGACGCGCTGGAAGGCGGTCTCGATCTGGCTTTCGATCTGGAAGCGGTTGAACAGCGGCACGCTGTCTTCGTACAGCTTCACCTTGCTGGCGTACTGCGGCATCACCTGGCGGATGAAGGTCAGGGCTTCTTCCTGGGCGTCGATGCTGTCGATCAGCACTTCGCCGATGTCCTGGCGCAGGTAGTCGCGGATGGCGCGGATGATGACGTTGCTTTCCTGGTAGATCAGGAACGGCGCGACGCGGTCTTGCGAGGCTTCCTTGATGGCGGTCCACAGCTGCAGCAGGTAGTCGAGGTCCCACTGCATTTCTTCGCTGCTGCGGCCAAGGCCGGCGGTGCGCACGATCAGGCCCATGTCGCCCGGAACGGTCAGGCCGTTCAGCGCTTCACGCAGTTCGTTGCGCTCTTCGCCTTCGATGCGGCGGGAGATGCCACCGGCGCGCGGGTTGTTGGGCATCAGCACCAGGTAGCGACCGGCCAGGCTGATGAAGGTGGTCAGGGCGGCGCCTTTGTTGCCGCGCTCTTCCTTCTCGACCTGGACGATGACTTCCTGGCCTTCGCTCAGTACTTCCTTGATGTTGACGCGGCCTTCGGGGGCCTTCTTGAAGTACTCGCGGGAAATTTCCTTGAGGGGCAGGAAGCCGTGACGTTCGGAGCCGAAGTCGACGAACGCGGCTTCGAGGCTTGGCTCGATCCGGGTGATCTTGCCTTTGTAGATGTTGGCCTTCTTCTGCTCGCGCGCCCCGGACTCGATGTCCAGGTCGTAGAGGCGTTGGCCGTCCACCAGGGCTACACGCAACTCTTCGGGTTGAGTTGCGTTAATCAGCATTCTTTTCATGTTGTACCGTCGGTTTCCGGGCTGCCGGAAACGGCGTTCGGCACACACGACTTCTCAGTGGTCGGTGCCAAGGTGCGCAAAGGGTGGCGGGCCACCCCCGTGTCCAGCGACGTTCGGCACCAGCCGGTTGCCCAGCCTGCCGTTGTCGCGACGACGCGTCCTGTTTTGCGGTGCCAAAAGACCTGTCGAGTTTTTCGAAGGTTATCCGAATCGATCGAGCGGGCCTGGTGCACTCAATCAGGAGGAGGAATCAACCGGTCGTCCGTGGACGCCACGAGGGCGTCTGTTCAGGACCTTGTCCGCTCATTGCCCGCTCAGTGGGGCCTTGGCCGGACGCGGTGCCACACGGTCCGAGGGCTGTGCATCTCCACCCTGCACGTATCCCTGAAAATTCGGGTGCTGCCGCGCGCTGAATCCGCAACGGGTTGCATTTTTCGCCAGCCCGGACTCCGGGCTGGCGCCATAACATATCCAAGGCAGGTATTTCCGGAGCATTCGCCCAAATGCGCGGAAACGACGGGCGGGCAGAGGTACGGCGAAAAGAATCGGGTAAGCAGGTGAAACACCGCACTTGTCGTTTTTTTTCGGTCTTCTCTACGCAGCGCTGGTGGCGATTCCAGGCATTCATTAAACTGGCGAGCACCCCGTAGGACGGCCTCGCGTCCTCGGGAATTGCGATGGTCAGGGCCGGCGCAGAGCCTGGTACCGCTGGCCTGCCGCTTTTGGCGGCGTTCGCGACTATAGCAGCAATGATTAAGTGCTTCAATTCCATAAAAAATTGTTATGATCCCGCCATGACGACCAATACCCCTCCGACTTCCGGCGTACAGCTGATCGAAGTCGCGCCGGAACTTGCCGGCCAGCGCATCGACAATTTCCTCATCACGGCCCTCAAGGGCGTGCCCAAGACCCTGGTCTACCGCATCCTGCGCAAGGGTGAGGTGCGGGTCAACAAGGGCCGGATCAAGCCTGAGTACAAGCTCCAGGCCGGCGATATCGTGCGGGTGCCGCCGGTGCGCCTGCCTGAGCGCGACGAGCCGGCGCCGGTGGCCCAGGGGCTGCTGCAGCGCCTGGAAGCGGCCATTGTCTACGAAGACAAGGCGCTGATCGTGATGAACAAACCGGCCGGTATCGCCGTGCATGGCGGTAGCGGCCTGAGCTTCGGGGTGATCGAGGCGCTGCGCCAGTTGCGTCCGGATGCCAAGGAGCTTGAGCTGGTGCATCGCCTGGATCGCGACACCTCCGGCCTGCTGATGATCGCCAAGAAGCGCAGCATGCTGCGCCACCTGCATGCCGCGCTGCGCGGCGATGGCGTCGACAAGCGCTACATGGCGCTGGTGCGCGGCCACTGGCCGACCTCGAAGAAACAGGTCAATGCGCCGCTGCAGAAGAGCAACCTGCGTTCGGGCGAGCGTATGGTCGAAGTGAACGAAGAGGGCAAGGACGCGCTGACGATGTTCCGTGTGCTGCGCCGTTTCGGCGAGTTCGCCACCATCGTCGAGGCGCGACCGATCACCGGGCGCACTCACCAGATTCGTGTGCACACCCTGCACGCCGGGCACATGATCGCCGGCGACAGCAAGTACGGTGACGAAGACTTCAGTCGCGAGATTCGCGAGCTGGGCGGCAAGCGCTTGTTCCTGCATGCCTATCAGCTCACCGTGCCGTTGCCCGATGGTGGCGAGCTCAAGCTCGAGGCGCCGGTGGATGAAATGTGGGCCAAGACCGTGGAGCGCCTGAGCGCGACCTGAGTGCATGAGCAAGAACTACGAACTGCTGATCTTTGACTGGGACGGCACCCTGGCCGACTCCATTGGGCGCATCGTCGAGGCGATGGCTGAGGCGGCCATGCGCGCCGGTGAGGCGCAAAGCGACGATGGGGCGGTCAAGGGCATCATCGGCCTGGCCCTGGACGAGGCGATCGCCACGCTCTACCCGCACCTTGATGCGCGGCAGGTCGGCGTGTTCCGCCAGCACTACGCGGACGTCTACATGGCGCTCGACCAGCAGCCTTCACCGCTGTTCGACGGTGTGGTCGAATCGCTGGAAGCGTTCCGTCATGAGGGCTATCGTCTGGCCGTGGCCACTGGCAAGGCCCGGCGTGGTCTGGATCGGGTGCTCAGGGCCAATGGCTGGGAAGGCTACTTCGACATTACCCGGGCTGCCGACGAGACCCGAGGCAAGCCACATCCGCTGATGCTCGAGGAGATCCTCGCGCATTGCCGGGTCGAACCCGGGCGGGCGCTGATGGTCGGAGATTCGGCGTTCGATTTGCAGATGGCCAGCAACGCCGGCATGCATTCGGTGGCGGTCGGCTATGGTGCCATGTCTCTGCAGGCGCTGGTCGAGTTCGGTCCGCAGGTGTGCATCGAGCATTTCTCTCAGTTGCGCGAATGGCTTGCGGGCGACGCGCACTTCAATTTCCAGGGTAGGTGAGCATGGCAGACGAGTGGAAAGCACCGGAATCCGAGGTGGTCGACGAGGAGCGCAAGAGCTGGAAGCTGCTCGAGAAGACTTTGCTGGCAGGCGTGCAGGAACAGCGTCGAGCGCGGCGCTGGGGGATCTTCTTCAAGCTGCTGACCTTCGTCTACCTGTTCGGCATCCTGGCGTTGTTCACGCCGCTGATGGATGTCGACAAGGCGGCTTCGCGTGGTGCCAGTCATACCGCGCTGGTGGAAGTGCGCGGGGTGATCGCCGACCAGGAGCCGGCCAGTGCCGACAATATCGTCAAGAGTCTGCGCGAGGCGTTCAAGGATCCGAAGACCAGGGCCGTGGTCATGCGCATCAACAGTCCGGGTGGCAGTCCGGTGCAGTCGGGCTATGTCTATGACGAGATTCGCCGTCTGCGCGCCGAGTACCCGGCCATCAAGCTGTATGCGGTGATCTCTGACCTCGGGGCCTCCGGGGCGTACTACATCGCCAGCGCTGCCGACGAGATCTATGCCGACAAGGCCAGCCTGGTAGGTTCCATCGGTGTCACGGCTGCCGGCTATGGTTTCGTCGGCGCCATGGACAAGCTTGGCGTGGAGCGACGTACCTATACGGCGGGCGAACACAAGGCGTTCCTCGATCCGTTCTCGCCGCAGAAGCCTGAGGAGACCGCATTCTGGCAAGGGGTGCTGGATACCACGCACCGCCAGTTCATTGCCATGGTCAAGCAGGGGCGGGGAGAGCGGCTCAAGGATAAGGAGCATCCCGAGCTGTTCAGTGGCCTGATCTGGTCTGGCGAGCAAGCCAAGGCGCTGGGCTTGGTGGATGGCCTGGGCAGTGTCGATTACGTGGCTCGCGATATCGTCGGCGAAAAAGAGCTGGTGGACTTCACCGTGCAGGATTCGCCGTTCGACCGCTTCTCCAAGCGGCTGGGTGCCAGTGTTGCCGAGCGTCTCGCCATGTACATGGGCTTCCAGGGGCCTGCGTTGCGCTGATCGTGACAGTCATCGCGGGGCAAGCTCGCTCCCACGGTTCGTGGGGGAGGGCTTGCCCCGCGATGCGTTTCAGGGGGCCTGTACGCCTTCTTTGTGCAGCATGTCCACCAGTCGAATCAGTGGCAGTCCGATCAGGCTCGTGGCATCGCAGCCGTGGGTGCTCTGGAACAGGCTGACGCCCAGTCCTTCGGCCTTGAAGCTGCCGGCGCAATCCAGGGGCTGTTCTGCCTGCACATAGCGCTCCACGCGTTCGCGATCCAGTTCCCGCATCGTCACGGTAAATGGCACGCAATCGACCTGGCATTGACCGGTGGCGCTGTTCAGGAGTGCGAGTCCGGTCAGGAAGGTTACCTGCTGGCCGCTGCACTCCAGCAGTTGCTCGCAGGCGCGCTCGAACGTGTGTGGCTTGCCGAGGATCTGCTCGCCCAATACCGCGACCTGGTCGGAGCCGATGATCAGATGGTTGGGGTGGCTGCCGGACAGGGCCTGGGCCTTCTGTCGGGCCAGGCGTCGGACCAGTTCGACGGCTGGTTCGTTTTCCAGGCGCCGTTCGTCTAGGTCGGGGCTTGCCCAGGTGAAGGGCAGACGCAGGCGGGCGAGCAGTTCGCGCCGGTAGGGAGAGCTGGAAGCCAGTAACAGGGGAAGCATGGTAGACTCCTGGGCAATTGACCCAAATTCTAACATGCGAGATGCCACCTAATTTCCTTTGACAGGGAGGGGGTGCATCCCTAGAATGCTGCGCCTATGTTGAATGACCCGATTCCACCTCACGTTGACCCGCGCAAATTGGCTGATCGTGGCGTAACCCTCGAAGGTTCGCTGCAGCTCGCTGATTTGGAAAGACTCTGCGACCCGCTTTCCGACAATGTCGGTACGGTGCAGGCGAAGTTCGATTTTGAACGAGATGAACAGCACGTCGTGGTTATCCACAGTGAGCTGGACGTCGAGGTCAAGATGGTTTGCCAGCGTTGTCTTGAGCTGGTCACCCTGCCGATCCACAGCGAATGTACATACGCCGTGGTGAAGGAGGGTGCGAACACCCAGTCGTTGCCGAAAGGCTATGACGTGCTGGAACTGGGCGAAGATCCTTTGGATCTGCAGGCGCTGGTCGAGGAGGAGCTGTTGCTCGCCTTGCCGATCGTGCCTGCTCATCATCCGGAAGAATGCCAGCAGCCGGCGGGCGCCGATGAGCCCGAACCGAGCAAGGACGAGGTATCGCGGTCCAACCCGTTCAGTGTATTGGCGCAGTTAAAGCGTGACCCAAACGTTTAGGAGTTAATCAATTATGGCTGTTCAGCAGAACAAAAAATCCCGCTCTGCCCGTGACATGCGCCGTTCGCACGACGCCCTGTCGGCCGAGGCCCTGTCGGTAGAGAAAACCACCGGTGAAGTACACCTGCGTCACCAC
This sequence comes from Pantoea sp. Cy-639, assembly GCF_011752525.1. Taxonomy (GTDB): domain Bacteria; phylum Pseudomonadota; class Gammaproteobacteria; order Pseudomonadales; family Pseudomonadaceae; genus Aquipseudomonas. The sequence continues at coordinate 238,829 of NZ_VWXI01000004.1, forward strand.
GTATCGCCAGAAGGCGTATACCGTGGTCGCAAAGTGATCGACAAGGGCGCCGACGAGTAATCCTTGTCCGCTCAGATCATCGCGATCGACGCAATGGGCGGGGACTTCGGTCCCCGCAGCATTGTCCAGGCTAGCATTGCCTGCCTTTCGGCTACTCCCTCGCTGCACCTGACCCTCGTCGGTCAACCCTCCCTCCTCGAAGATCTTGTCAGTGGCCTGTCGGCTGCGGATCGCGCGCGCCTGCAGATTGTTGCGGCCAGTGAGGTGATCGGCATGGACGAGCGGCCCTCGCAGGTGTTGCGCGGCAAGCCCGACTCGTCGATGCGCATCGCCCTCGAACTGGTCCGTGATGGCAAGGCCCAGGCCTGCGTGAGCGCGGGCAATACTGGCGCGCTCATGGCGCTGTCGCGTTTCGTGCTCAAGACCCTGCCTGGCATCGACCGGCCGGCGATGGTCGCGGCGATCCCGACCCAGGCAGGCTACTGCCAGTTGCTCGATCTGGGGGCCAATGTCGATTGTAGTGCCGAGAACCTCTTCCAGTTCGCCGTGATGGGTTCGGTGGCCGCGCAGGCCCTGGGCGTCCATCGACCACGGGTGGCGCTGCTCAACATCGGTACCGAGGACATCAAGGGCAACCAGCAGGTCAAGCTGGCCGCCAGTCTTCTGCAGAATGCCCGCGGGCTGAACTACATCGGCTTCGTCGAAGGTGACGGGCTGTACCGTGGCGAGGCGGACGTGGTGGTCTGCGATGGCTTCGTCGGCAATATCCTGCTCAAATCCAGCGAGGGGCTGGCGACCATGATCGGTGCGCGCATCGAGGCGTTGTTCCGGGGTGGCCTGCTCGCGCGTACCGCCGGGGCCTTGGCCATGCCGCTGCTCAAGCGCCTGCAGGCCGACCTGGCGCCGGCGCGACATAATGGCGCAAGCTTCCTGGGGTTGCAGGGCATCGTCATCAAGAGCCATGGTTCGGCGGGTGTACAGGGTTTCCAGAGTGCGATCCAGCGGGCGCTGATCGAGATCCAGGAGAACCTGCCGCAGCGCCTGCATGGCCGCCTCGAGGACTTATTGCTTTAGGCAGAATCGGCTTGAGATGGTTAAATGTGACCGCTTGGTCTTCGTTCACATCCAAGTCTTCAGTTTCCGCGTTCAGCCTCGGGCTCGACGCACACTTTCCGACGACAAGATCATAAGGGCTTGTTCAATGTCTGCATCCCTCGCATTCGTCTTTCCCGGTCAAGGTTCCCAGTCGCTGGGCATGCTCGCCGAGCTCGGCGCTGAAAAGCCGGTAATCGTCGAGACCTTCAAGGAAGCCTCCGAGGCTCTGGGCTACGACCTGTGGAAGCTGGTCCAGGAAGGTCCGGAAGATCAACTCAACCAGACCGACAAGACTCAACCGGCCATTCTTACCGCCTCCATCGCCTTGTGGCGCCTGTGGCTGGAAGAGGGTGGCGCGAAACCGGCCTTCGTCGCCGGCCATAGCCTGGGCGAGTACAGCGCGCTGGTCGCCGCTGGCAGCCTGTCGCTCAAGGACGCCGTGCGTCTGGTAGAGCGTCGTGGTCAGCTGATGCAGGAGGCCGTGCCGGCCGGTCACGGCGCCATGGCCGCGATCCTCGGCCTGGACGACGCTGTCGTGGTCGAGCTCTGTGCCAAGGCAGCCGAAGACGAAGTGGTCAGTGCGGTGAACTTCAACTCGCCAGGCCAGGTCGTGATCGCCGGTAACAAGGCCGCGGTGGATCGTGCCATCGAACTGTGCAAAGAGGCCGGCGCCAAGCGCGCCCTGCCGCTGGCGGTCAGCGTGCCGTCGCACTGTGCGCTGATGAAGCCGGCCGCCGAGCGCTTCGCCGAAGCTGTCAACGCCATCGAATGGAAAGCGCCGCAGATCCCGGTGGTGCAGAACGTCACCGCCGCCATCGCCGCCGACCTCGATGCCCTCAAGCAGGACCTGCTGGCACAGCTGTACCAGCCGGTACGCTGGGTCGAATGCGTGCAGGCCCTGGCGGCGCGCGGCGCGGTCAACCTGGTCGAGTGCGGCCCGGGCAAGGTCCTGGCGGGCCTGAACAAGCGTTGCGCCGATGGCGTCACCACCTACAACCTCAACACCCCAGACGCCGTCGCTGCCACCCGCGCGGCGCTGGCCTGAATTCGGAGAAGCTTGCATGAGCCTGCAAGGTAAAGTCGCACTGGTCACCGGCGCCAGCCGTGGTATCGGCCAGGCCATCGCCCTCGAGCTGGGCCGTCAGGGCGCCATCGTCATCGGTACCGCCACCTCGGCCCCGGGCGCCGAGCGTATCGCCGCCACCCTGAAAGAGCACGGCATCAATGGCACCGGCATGGAACTGAACGTGACCAGCGCCGAGTCCGTCGAGCAGGTGCTGGGCGCCATCGCCGAGCAGTTTGGCGCGCCGGCCATCCTGGTCAACAACGCCGGCATCACCCGCGACAACCTGATGCTGCGGATGAAAGACGACGAGTGGTTCGATGTGATCGATACCAACCTCAACAGCCTGTACCGTCTGTCCAAGGGTGTGCTGCGTGGCATGACCAAGGCACGCTGGGGTCGTATCATCAGCATCGGTTCGGTGGTGGGTGCCATGGGCAACGCCGGCCAGGCCAACTATGCTGCCGCCAAGGCTGGCCTCGAAGGCTTCAGCCGCGCCCTGGCGCGTGAAGTCGGCTCGCGTGGCATCACCGTCAACTCGGTGACCCCAGGCTTCATCGATACCGACATGACCCGCGAGCTGCCTGAAGCGCAGCGCGAGGCCTTGCAGAAGGAAATTCCGCTGGGCCGTCTGGGCCAGGCCGACGAAATCGCGAAGGTGGTTTCCTTCCTGGCTTCCGACGGCGCAGCCTATGTCACTGGCGCAACCGTGCCGGTGAACGGCGGAATGTACATGTAAAAACCGCAATGCAATGTGACGGATCGCTTCAAAAAAGAGTCATACTCGGAGCCTAAAATCCGTTATAAAGCTGCAACCAGATTCCGGACGGCGGGCCGGGTGGCCTTGGGAAAGGCGCGTTACGCTTGAAAAGCAGGCGTCTTTCTATAAACTTGTCCACCGGCCAGCTGCCTGACATATGTCCATTAGGAGTGAAAACTAGGTATGAGCACCATCGAAGAACGCGTCAAGAAAATCGTCGCCGAGCAACTGGGCGTCAAGGAAGAGGAAGTCAAGAACGAATCTTCCTTCGTTGAAGACCTGGGTGCCGACTCGCTTGACACCGTTGAGCTGGTGATGGCTCTGGAAGAGGAATTCGAGACCGAAATCCCTGACGAAGAAGCCGAGAAGATCACTACCGTTCAAGCTGCCATCGACTACGTCAACGCCCACCAGGCCTAAGACGTTTCAGTCGACGCTACTTGTCGGGAAAAACCGCACTGCCTTTACCGGCGTGCGGTTTTTTCTTTGCGAGCTCTGCAATTGAGCACCGGAGTCTGTTGCCAGGCCATTGGCTTGGGCCAGTGATCTGGCAAGAGACTCTGTAATTTGGAAATGAGGAGAGTACTGTGTCGCGTAGACGCGTCGTGGTCACTGGTATGGGTATGCTGTCGCCACTGGGTACCGATGTACCGAGCACCTGGCAGGGCATTCTGGCTGGCCGCAGTGGCATCGGTCCGATCGAACATACGGATCTGTCTGCCTACTCCACCCGTTTTGGCGGCTCGGTGAAAGGCTTCGAAGTCGAGCAGTACCTGTCGGCCAAAGAGGCCCGCAAGCTCGACCTGTTCATCCAGTACGGCCTGGCGGCCGGTTTCCAGGCGGTGCGCAACGCCGGCCTGGAAGTCACCGATGCCAACCGCGAGCGCATCGGCGTGGCCATGGGCTCGGGCATCGGCGGCCTGACCAACATCGAAGAGACCAGCCGCACCCTGCATGAGCAGGGGCCGCGCCGCATTTCTCCGTTCTTCGTGCCGGGTTCGATCATCAACATGATTTCCGGCTTCCTGTCGATCCACCTGGGTCTGCAGGGACCGAACTATGCGATCGCCACCGCCTGCACCACCGGCACCCACTGCATCGGCATGGCCGCGCGCAACATCGCGTACGGCGAAGCCGACGTAATGATCGCCGGTGGTGCCGAAATGGCCGCCTGCGGTCTGGGCATGGGCGGCTTCGGCGCCTCCCGGGCATTGTCGACCCGCAACGACGAGCCGGCCCGTGCCAGCCGTCCGTGGGACAAGGGCCGCGACGGCTTCGTGCTGTCCGATGGTGCCGGTGCGCTGGTGCTCGAGGAGCTCGAGCATGCCAAGGCACGCGGTGCGACCATTTATGCCGAGCTGGTCGGTTTCGGCATGAGCGGCGATGCCTACCACATGACCTCGCCACCCGACTCCGGTGAAGGCGCGGCCCGTTGCATGGCCAATGCCCTGCGCGACGCTGGCATCCAGCCGCAGGAAGTCAGCTACATCAACGCCCATGGCACTTCCACGCCTGCTGGCGATATCGCTGAAGTCGCGGCGATCAAGCGCGTGTTCGGCGAGCACGCCTACAAGCTGGCGGTCAGCTCGACCAAGTCGATGACTGGCCACCTGCTGGGCGCCGCCGGCGCGGTCGAGGCGATCTTCAGCGTGCTGGCCATCAACAGCCAGATGGCGCCACCGACCATCAACCTGGACGAGCCCGATGAAGGCTGCGATCTGGACTTCGTGCCGCACCAGGCACGCAGCATGCCGATCGACGTGGTCTTGTCCAACTCGTTCGGTTTCGGTGGCACCAACGGTTCGCTGGTATTCCGTCGGTTCGTCGACTGATGCACAGCTGGATCGATGGCCAGCCAGCGACTGCGGTCAACCTGCAGAATCGCGGCCTGGCCTACGGCGATGGTCTGTTCGAGACCATCGCCGTGCGTGGCGGCAGGCCTAGCCTGCTGACGCAGCATCTCGAACGCCTGGCGCTGGGTTGTCGGCGCCTGGCGATCGAAGTCGACATGCAGGTGGTTCGCGACGAGCTGTTGAGCTACGCCAGCCTGCTGGGCGAAGGGGTGGCCAAGCTGATCCTTACCCGCGGCGACAGCCAGCGTGGTTACGCACCGGCCGCCGGCGCGCCAGCCCGGCGCCTTCTGCAAGGCGGTCCACTGCCTGCCTATCCTGCGCAGCATGCCGAACAAGGTGTGCGCCTGTTTCCTTGTGAAACCCGTCTTGCGGAACAACCGCGGCTGGCGGGTCTCAAACACCTCAATCGCCTGGAGCAGGTCCTGGCGCGCGCCGAATGGCAGGACAGCGCCTATGCCGAAGGCTTGATGCGTGACATCCAGGGCCGTTTGGTCGAAGGGGTCTACAGCAACCTGTTCCTGGTTCGCGATGGCGCGCTGCTGACTGCCGACCTCAAGCGTTGCGGCGTGGCCGGGGTGATGCGTGGTGCGTTGCTCGAGCAGGCCGGCCGGCTGGGTATCGCGGTCGAAGTGCGTGACCTGGCGCTGGCAGATCTGGAGCAGGCTGACGAAGTGTTTGTCTGCAACAGTGTCTATGGCATCTGGCCAGTGCGCGAATTCACCGTACTGAACTGGTCGGCGGGACCGCTCACCCGTAAACTGCAGGCCGTTGCCCGTACGCTACTGGAAACCTGATTCGTGAGACGCAAATTCCTGCTGTTGCTGGAACTGAGCCTGATCCTCGCTGGCCTGGCACTGGGCTGGGCTGCCTGGAAGGTCGGCTCGGTGCTCGAGCAGCCGCTGCAAATGGAGCAGGAGCGCCTGCTCGAGGTGCCTGCGGGCACCACCCCCAACCGTATGTTCTATCGCATGCAGGGCGAAGGCCTGCTCGACGATCCGGTATGGCTGCGCCTCTACTGGCGCTTCAACATGGCCGGCACCGCGCTGCATACCGGCGAGTATCGCCTGACCCCCGGCATGACCGTGGGGCAGCTGTTCGACGCCTGGAAGCGTGGCGACGTGGTGCAGTACAACCTCACGCTGGTGGAGGGCTGGACCTTCCGTCAGGTACGCGCCGCAGTGGCGAAGCACGAGAAGATCAAGCACACCCTCGATGGTCTCTCCGACAGCGAGGTGATGGACAAGCTCGGCCATACCGGGGTGTTCCCCGAGGGCCGCTTCTTCCCCGATACCTACCGCTTCGTGCGCGGCATGAGCGATATCGAGCTGTTGCAGCAGGCATACATGCGTCTGGAGGAAGTGCTGGCCAAGGAGTGGGCCGAGCGCAGCACCGACCTGCCGTACCGCGATCCCTACCAGGCGCTGATCATGGCCTCGCTGGTGGAGAAGGAAACCGGCATTCCCCAGGAACGCGGGCAGATCGCCGGGGTGTTCGTGCGCCGCATGCGCCTGGGCATGATGCTGCAGACCGACCCTACCGTGATCTATGGCATGGGCGAGCGCTACAACGGCAAGATCACCCGTGCCGACCTGCGCGAGCCGACCCCCTACAACACCTACACCATGACCGGCCTGCCGCCGACGCCGATTGCCATGGTCGGTCGCGAGGCGATCCATGCCGCGCTCAATCCCAGCGATGGCAGCAGCTTGTATTTCGTGGCCCGCGGCGATGGCAGCCATGTGTTCTCAGACGACCTGGACAACCACAACAGCGCCGTGCGCGAGTTCCAGCTCAAGCGCCGTGCCGACTACCGTTCCAGCCCGGCGCCACAGGCCCAGCCGGCCGAGACCAGCGAGCCGCCCGGCGTGGGGCCGGCGCCTGCGGACACCGATGAATCCGTGCCGGCCGATGTGCCGGTACCCGACAAACAGTAAGGAACGCCCGTGAGCGGTTTGTTTATCACCCTGGAAGGCCCCGAAGGCGCGGGCAAGAGCACCAATCGCGAGTACCTGGCGGCGCGCCTGCGCGAGCAGGGCGTCGACGTGGTGATGACCCGTGAGCCGGGCGGCACGCCGCTGGCCGAGCGGATCCGCGAGCTGCTGCTGGCGCCCAGTGATGAGCTCATGGCGGCCGACACCGAGCTGTTGCTGATGTTCGCGGCCCGTGCCCAGCACCTGGCCGAGGTCATTCGTCCGGCCCTGGCGCGCGGCGCGGTGGTGCTGTGCGACCGCTTCACCGATGCCACCTATGCCTACCAGGGTGGTGGTCGCGGGCTGTCGGTGGAGCGCATCGCGATTCTCGAGTCATTCGTCCAGGGCGAACTGCGCCCCGACCTGACCCTGGTCTTCGACCTGCCGGTGGAAGTCGGCCTGGCCCGTGCGGCCGCCCGTGGGCGCCTGGATCGCTTCGAACAGGAAGGCCAGGCCTTCTTCGAGGCGGTACGCCAAGCCTACCTGCAGCGTGCCGCACGGCAACCGCAGCGCTACAGCCTGCTGGACGCCGCGCAACCGCTGGCGGCGGTGCAACTGGCCATCGATGCGTTGGTGCCTGGCATCCTGGAGCGTTGCCGTGGCTGAGGCCTATCCCTGGCAGCAGGGGCTGTGGCAGCAGTTGGCCGGTCGCGGCCAGCATGCCCACGCCTACCTGTTGCATGGGCCGCAGGGCATCGGCAAGCGCGCCCTGGCCGAACGGCTGATGGCGCGCCTGCTCTGCCAGCAGCCTCAGGGCCTGGATGCCTGTGGCCAGTGCAAGGCGTGTCTGCTGCTCAAGGCAGGCAGCCATCCGGACAACTATGTGCTGGAGCCGGAAGAGGCCGACAAGCCGATCAAGGTCGACCAGGTCCGCGACCTGGTGTCGTTCGTGGTGCAGACCGCGCAGTTGGGTGGGCGCAAGGTGGTGTTGATCGAGCCGGTGGAGGCAATGAACATCAACGCCGCCAACGCCTTGCTCAAGAGCCTCGAAGAGCCTTCCGGCGATACCGTGCTGTTGCTGGTCAGTCACCAGCCCAGCCGCCTGTTGCCGACCATCAAGAGCCGCTGTCAGCAGGTCGCCTGCCCACAGCCGAGCCAGGCCCAGAGCCGGGCCTGGCTGGCCGACGCGCTGCCTGAGGCCGCTGAGGACGAGCGCGAGGAGTTGCTGAGCCTGGCGGCCGGCTCGCCGCTGATGGCCGTGAGCCTGCAGGAGCAAGGGGTTCGTGAGCAGCGGGCGCTGGTCACGGACGGGGTGAAGAAACTGCTCAAGCAGCAACAATCGCCAAGTCAGCTGGCAGAGGCCTGGAAAGACGTGCCGTTGCTGCTGCTGTTCGACTGGTTCTGCGACTGGTCGCACCTGGTCCTGCGTTATCAGTTGACCCAGGACGAGGACGGGCTAGGCTTGGCCGACATGCGCAAGGTGCTGCAGTACCTGGCGCAGAAGAGCCGCCAGGCCAAGGTGCTGGAGGTCCAGGCGTGGATTCTCGAGCAGCGCCAGAAAGTTCTCGGCAAAGCCAACCTCAACCGTGTCCTGTTGCTCGAAGCCATGCTCACCCATTGGGTGCAGCTACCGGGCATGCGCTGATTCCCACCGTCATTTCATGTGTGTCGTGTTCCCATGCTCGTAGATTCCCATTGCCACCTCGATCGTCTTGACCTCAGCGCCCATCAGGGCTCCCTCGATGCCGCCCTGCAGGCGGCTCGCGAGCGCGGGGTCGGGCACTTCCTGTGCATCGGCATCAGTGCCGAGAACGCCGGTGCAGTAAAGGCGCTGAGCGAGCGTTATGCCGATGTCGATTGTTCCGTGGGCGTGCACCCGCTCGACCTGGCGCCGGGCGAGACGCCAGCGCTGGAGTGGTTGTTGCGTGAACTGGCCCACCCGCATGTGGTGGCCATCGGCGAAACAGGCCTGGATTACCACTACGAGCCGGAGGCCGCCGAATTGCAGCAGGCGTCGTTCCGTCTGCACCTCGAGGCATCCCGGCAGACCGGCAAGCCGGTGATCGTGCATACCCGTGCAGCGCGCGAGGACACCCTGGCGCTGCTGCGCGAGGCCAGTCTGCCGCAGGCCGGGGTGTTGCACTGCTTCACCGAGGACTGGGACATGGCCCGCGCGGCGCTGGACCTGGGCTACTACATCTCGCTGTCCGGGATCGTCACGTTCCGTAATGCCGATGCCTTGCGCGAGGTGGCCCGCCAAGTACCCGCCGACCGCCTGCTGGTGGAGACCGACTCGCCGTACCTGGCGCCGATTCCTTACCGTGGCAAGCCGAACCTGCCGCAGTACGTGCGTGAAGTGGCCGAGTACGTGGCCTCGTTGCGTGGGGTGAGTTACGGACAGCTGGCCGAACAGACCACTGCCAACTTCAAGCGCCTGTTCCCTCTGGCGCGGGTGACCTGAGCCACTTGTACCGATGTGTCGCGGTTGACCGGGTGCACTGCGCCTGGCCTGCATGACCCGTTGTCCCCCGAACCGGGCAAAAAAAACCCGGGTTCTGGGGGGGGAATCCGGGTTAAGACCATTAGGAGTAAAACAAAGGTACACGGTCCGTGGGTACCTTTATTGGCGCGCCACTTGGGGGGTATGCGCCGCGCCAACACTTCAAGTATTGGCCAGGATCGGCACCCCGCCAGCCTGTGTTGGTCGTTTTTTAAACAGATTTGGAATACCCCCGAGATCCATAGGGCATTCAGCGCATGGCAGGTTGTCGCATCTTGTACAGCGCTGTATCGATCAGGTGCTGAACCGCGCTGGAACAAGGTAAAATCGCACCCCAGCAGCGCGCAGGATACAGGCGATGCCTTGGCTGTCCTGTGCTCGATGGATACGATCGCTGCGTGCTGGCCTGAGGTGGCGGGGCCGCGGGGCGATGCCCGCGTGGCCCAGGCAGTACAGCCTCACGGTGCCTGGTCGAACTCATCATGAAATAGAGACATGGTGGAAGATCCGTGCAATTTGCCGTCACTTAGGCATAATAATCCGCTTCGATCGTCATCCCAGTCCTTCCTATGCAGAAAGAACCTCGTAAGGTCCGTGAGTTTCGTCGTCGTGAGCAAGAGATCCTCGACACCGCGCTCAAGCTGTTTCTCGAACAGGGTGAAGACAGTGTCACCGTCGAGATGATCGCCGACGCCGTGGGCATCGGCAAAGGCACGATCTACAAGCACTTCAAGTCCAAGGCGGAGATCTACCTGCGCCTGATGCTCGATTACGAGCGCGACCTGAACGAGCTGTTGCATTCGGCTGACGTCGACCGCGACAAGGAGGCCTTGTCCCGCGCCTACTTCGAGTTCCGCATGCGCGATCCGCAGCGTTATCGCTTGTTCGATCGCCTGGAAGAGAAGGTGGTCAAGGGCAACCAGGTGCCGGAAATGGTCGAGCAGTTGCACAGCATCCGTGCTTCCAACTTCGATCGCCTCACGCAACTGATCAAGGGCCGGATCAGCGAAGGCAAGCTCGAGGACGTGCCGCCGTACTTCCACTATTGCGCCGCCTGGGCGTTGGTGCATGGCGCGGTGGCGCTCTATCACTCGCCGTTCTGGAGCAATGTGCTGGAGGATCAGGAGGGCTTCTTCCAGTTCCTCATGGATATCGGCGTGCGCATGGGCAACAAGCGCAAGCGCGACCCGGAGCCTACCAACTGAGGTAGGCCCGGCACCCGCAGAGCAATTCACTTGCCCAAATGCGTCATCTCTACCGGCAGGGCTTGCAAAAACCTGATTTATGAGTCAGGTTTCGCCGGCCCGATTCTTCCACGCCGGAGTCACCATGATCGTCGACCGTCAAGGCAGGCGCTTTCGCAACCTGCGCGTCAGCCTGACTGCCGCCTGCAATTATGCCTGCACGTACTGTGTGCCCGACGGCAAGCGCCTGGTGGCGGCTCACGACGAGCTCTCGGCTGATGCGCTGGCACAGGGGGTGGCGTATCTGGTGGAGGCGGCCGGTATCGAACGGTTGCGTATCACTGGTGGCGAGCCGCTGGTCAGTCCGCGGCTGCCGGCCTTTCTGGAGGCTGTGGCTCGCCTGGGGCTGGAAGAGATCAGCCTGACCACCAACGGCCAACTGCTTGCGCGCAAGCTGACGCTGCTACGCGATGCCGGTATTCGCCGCCTCAATGTCTCCCTCGATACCCTCGACCCCCAGGCGTTTCGCCGCATTGCCCGGGGCGGCGACCTGGCCTGCGTGCTGCAGGGCATGGCGCAGGCCAGTGCTGCCGGCATGGCGATCAAGGTCAACATGGTGCCGATGCGCGGGCAGAACCTCGACCAGGTGCTGCCGCTGCTGGACTACTGCCTCGAGCATGGCTACGAGTTGCGCTTCATCGAACTGATGCGCATGGGCCACCTCGCCCGTGACGGCAAGGCTTTCCTGGAGCAGTTCGTCGGCCTCGACACCTTGCTGGCGTTGATTGGCGAGCGTCATGCTTTCGAGCAGGCGCCGCGCCCGCTGGATGCCACGGCCTTGCGCTACCACATTCCCGGCAAGGGGCATTTCGGGGTGATCGCCAACGAAAGCGTGCCGTTCTGCCGGGCTTGCTCACGCTTGCGCCTGTCCTCCACCGGGTGGCTGCACGGCTGTCTTTCTTCGGGGAGCCGCCACTTTGTCGGCGATCTGCTGGACAAGCCTCGTCACCAGGCGCTGCCAGCGCTGCAGCGCCTGTTGGTCAAGGCCCTGGCGGACAAGCAGGATGTGGCGTTTTCCGGTGATGTGATGGTGATGAAGGTGATCGGCGGCTGATTCTGGCGCAAAAGCTGCATCTGGCGGCTGTTCGCCGGTTTTTCGTCACCGGCCTCTGGAGGAAAGATGCGTAGCCTGGTCTTGCTGCTGGCGCTTATGGCGCTGGGCGGCTGCATGAATGTCAGCGATATGGGCGAAGGCGTCCGTTACCACATGAGTGACGCGGGCTTGCTCGATCACAGTGACACCACCCGGACGCTGTCGATCCGCTTGCAGCCCGACTCGTTCATCTTCATCGGCCAGGGTGCCTTCGTGCCGCCAGGCAAGGGGCCGGTGCCGCGACAGAACGCAGTGGCCGAGGAGGCCTTCAAGAGCTTTGTCGAGTATTTCCCGATGGTTCGCCGGGCCAAGGCGCCGCTGGGGCTGGAGGAGGCGATCGCCGAAGCCCGCTCGGTCGGTGCCGACTACGTGTTGTACACCCGCTTCGCCCGTACCGACGACCGTATCGGCAATGGCGACGAATGGTATGACGAACAGGCGGTCGACCGCCTGGGCTGGGACAGCGGCGTGGTGCAGATGATGCTTATCGAGACCAGTACCCGCTACCTGATCGACACCGCGCGGATCAAAAGCCGCGGCGGTTTGTTGACGTTCCACGACAACACTCCCCAGGATTTGCTTGCCGCCCCGATGCGCGAGTACGCTCGTAGCCTTCTGGGCATGAGTCGCTGAGCGAGGGTGAGATGACCGATTCGGGCAAGGCCAACGATCTGCTGGCGCAGATTCCCGCACACAAGGGGCCGGCGCCGGTGCATCTGTGGAACCCGGATTTCTGCGGTGACATCGACATGCGCATCGCCCGCGACGGCACCTGGTACTACCTGGGCACGCCGATCGGGCGCAAGCCGATGGTGCGTCTGTTCTCCACCATCATTCGTCGTGATGGTGACGACTACTTCCTGGTCACGCCGGTGGAGAAGGTTGGCATCCGTGTCGACGACGCGCCGTTCGTCGCGGTGTTGCTGGAGGTGCTGGGGCAGGGTGAGCAGCAAGTGCTGCGCTTCACCAGCAATGTCGAGGACCAGGTCGAAGCCGGGCCGGGCAATCCGCTGCGGGTCGAGATCGATCCTGTCACCCAGGAGCCGTCGCCCTATGTGCGGATGCGCGGCAACCTCGAGGCGCTGATCCATCGGAATGTGTTCTACCAACTGGTCGAGCTGGCGGTACCGCGGGTCATCGACGGGGTCGAGTGGCTCGGGGTATGGAGCCGGGGCGAGTTCTACCCGATCGGGCCAGACGCCTGAGCTGCGGCCTGTAGGCGGCCTCCCGGTTTTTCGCCGAATTGGCCGTTTTTCCCTGACGCGCCTGGGCCTAACCTGAAGGCAGATGCCAATCAGGAGAAACCCGATGCAATTCATGCGCCTACCTGCCACGCTGCTGACCATCAGCATGCTGACCCCGTTTTCGCTGGCCTGGGCCCACGGCGATACACCCGACCAGGTCAAGATCCTGCAGGAACAACTGCCCACCAACGCCCCTGGCAAGAAAGCGGTGATGCTCACGGTCAGCTATGGTCCGGGTCAGGCATCACCGGCCCATCAACACCCCGGCGCGGTGATGGCCTATGTACTGGACGGTGCGGTCACCTCGAAGCTCAACGACGAGGCCGAGAAGACCTACACGACTGGCCAGTTCTGGTACGAGGCGCCGGGTACCGTGCACAGCATCTCGCGCAATGCCAGCAAGACCCAGCCGGCCAGGCTGCTGGTCTGGAGTCTGGTGGACGAGGGGCTGCCTGTTACCGAGCCCCTGTCCCATTGAGCCTTAGCGCTTGGCCTGCACGGCGCTGATCAAGCGAGCGTCCAGTACCTGGCTGGGCGCAACCTGCACGCTCGTGGTGTAGAACGGCGGCAGCTTCTGCGCCAGGTCGGCCACGGCCTGGCTGGTGACGCCCGGGGGCAGCAGGACGTACTGCAGGTTGGAAGGGAACGATTGCGGTACGGGCCCTTCCATGGTCGAGCCGTAGGCACCGAAAGTCATCACCGCCTCGCTGGTGTTCGGGTCCGGGATGCGCAGGAACACGAAGGTGCCGTACTTGGGATGGGTCAGGTACTGCGCGGCCTGGGCGCGAACCTGCGGGTCGTTGTCATTCATCAGTTTCCAGCGCAGTTCGGCGTATCCGCGCGTGGTCTCCATGAAGGCGGTGCGGATTGGCGACTGATGCTCCATGCCGCCCAGGCACGCCAGCAGGTTGCCGAAGGGGTCAAGCAGGGCCACGGCATTCGGGGTGTCGGCCTGGTCGGCGGTATCGACCAGGGCCGGCGCCAGTTCCGGGCCGGGCATGCGTGGGTTGGCACAGGTGACTTCCAGGCTCCAGGGGCTCAGCGCCGTCAGGGCCTGGCGGACCTTGCTGCTGGCGGGCAGCGTGGCGGGGTTGTGCAATTGCTCCGGTGGCAGGCCGCTGTTGTTGCTGGCCGCGCGCACGCTCGACACGCTGGCCTCGAAGATCGATCCGGTGAGGCTGAAGGCGGCGGCATCGACGCCGCAACCGGCAAACGCCGGTCCGCTGGCGGCACCCTGGTAGGCGCGGTTGATTGGCGCCGCGACCGCGTAGTAGCCCCAGCTGGCTTGTGCCTTCTGGCGCACGGTCGGTGGCAGGGTCGGGAAGTCGAACTGGCTGTTGTAGTTGATCCCGGCATAGGTGTCGATGGCACTTACTGCCACGTTGAAGCCTGCGCTCAGCAGCGAGCCGGCGCACATGGCACAGGGGTCGAGCGTGGTCACTACGGTAAGCTTGTCCGGTGCCGGCAGGTGCAGGCGCTCGCGGTTGGCGAAGTACCAGTCCACCAGTTGCCGCTCGCCATGGGCAGTCGGATCGTGGGGCAGGAAGGGTGGTTGCACGGTGCTGCCGGGGTAGGGCATCAGCACATTGTTGTGCATGGCCATCAGCACCTTGCCGGTGGCGTTGTCGATGATGCAGCCGCCGACCGCAAAGGTACCTTGCTGGCTGGCGAGGATTGCCTGGTTGGCGACGAGCTCGACCGCTTGCTGGGCCGATTGGATGGTGTCCATGTTGACTCCCTGTCTGTCATCGAAGCGCAGGATGCGCCCGCAGACGATAGTTCAGGGCAGTCGGAAAACAAGGGCGGGGACGCAAACGAAAAACCTCCAGTGCTTGCGCATCTGGAGGTTTTTCAATGTCTGGCTCCGCGACCTGGACTCGAACCAGGGACCCAATGATTAACAGTCATTTGCTCTACCGACTGAGCTATCGCGGAATCTGCCGGTATCTTACCGATCGTCCGGGGGAAGTCAAGCTTCCCTCGGACAATCAAGCAGTTACAGCACTTCGACGATGGCCTTGGTGACCACGTGGATGTTGCTCTGGTTCAGCGCAGCCACCGCGATGCGGCCGGTGTCCAGAGCATAGATGCCGAACTCGTTCTTCAGGCGCGCGACCTGTTCCACGGTCAGGCCCGAGTAGGAGAACATGCCGACCTGGCGGCCGACGAAGCTGAAGTCGCGGTTGGCGCCGTATTCGGCCAGCAACTGGACCATCTGCTTGCGCATGCCGTGGATACGGGTGCGCATTTCGGCCAGCTCGGTTTCCCACATCTGGCGCAGTTCGGGGCTGTTGAGCACGGCGGCGACGATGCTGGCGCCGTGGGTCGGCGGGTTGGAGTAGGTGGTGCGGATCACCCGCTTGACCTGCGACAGCACGCGGGTGCTCTCGTCCTTCGAGGCGGTGACGATCGACAGGGCGCCGACGCGCTCGCCGTACAGCGAGAACGACTTGGAGAACGAACTGGAGACGAAGAACTCCAGGCCCGACTCGGCGAACAGGCGCACGGCGAAGGCGTCTTCGGCGATGCCGTCGCCGAAGCCCTGGTAGGCCATGTCGAGGAAGGGTACATGGCCCTTGGCCTTGACCACTTCCAGCACGTTCTTCCAGTCGTCCAGGGTCAGGTCGACGCCGGTCGGGTTGTGGCAGCAGGCGTGCAGGACGATGATCGAGCCGGCCGGCAGCTTGTTCAGGTCCTCGAGCATGCCGCTGCGGTTGACGCCATTGCTGGCGGCGTCGTAGTAACGGTAGGTCTGTACCGGGAAACCGGCGCTTTCGAACAGCGCGCGGTGGTTCTCCCAGCTCGGGTCGCTGATGGCCACCATGGCACCCGGCTGCAGGCGCTTGAGGAAGTCGGCGCCGATCTTCAGCGCGCCGGTACCGCCGACGGCCTGCACGGTGACCACGCGGCCGGCGGCCAGCAGCGGCGACTCGGCGCCGAAGATCAGCTTCTGCACGGCCTGGTCGTACTGGGCGATGCCGTCGATCGGCAGGTAGCCGCGGGAGGCGTGCTGGGCAGCTCGGGTGGTCTCTGCCTCGATCACCGCGCGCAGCAGCGGAATGCGGCCTTCCTCATTGCAGTACACACCCACGCCCAGGTTCACCTTGTCGGTGCGGGTGTCGGCGTTGAATGCTTCGTTGAGGCCCAGGATGGGGTCGCGGGGTGCCAGCTCGACAGCGGAAAACAGGCTCATTGTTACCTTGGCTCTGATAGGAGAGTGATAGGGGTCGCCACGCTCCAGCCGAAGGCACTGAAGCGGTGCGCAAACGGGGAGTCAGTATAGTGATACCGACCGGTCACTGCGACAGTCTGGCGCAGCTTTTCCGGCTGTTTGCGCAAATATTTTTCGACCATTGGTCGAATTGCCCGGTCCATTGCAATGAGCGCTTGCAGGTTGGGCTTGAAAGCCACGCCCGGCGGGCGCATTTGGGTATAGACTACTGGCTAAATTTACAGTTGCCGCGCCATCCATGAGGTCCGTCATGTCCGAATTCCAGCTCGTCACCCGATTCCAGCCGGCCGGCGACCAGCCCGAGGCCATTCGCCTGATGGTCGAGGGCATCGACGCAGGGCTGTCGCACCAGACGCTGCTCGGGGTGACCGGCTCGGGCAAGACCTTCAGCATCGCCAACGTCATCCAGCAGGTGCAGCGCCCGACCCTGGTGCTGGCGCCGAACAAGACCCTCGCCGCGCAGTTGTATGGCGAGTTCAAGGCGTTCTTCCCCAACAACGCCGTCGAGTACTTCGTCTCCTACTACGACTATTACCAGCCCGAGGCCTACGTGCCCTCGTCGGACACCTTCATCGAGAAGGATGCGTCGATCAATGACCATATCGAGCAGATGCGCCTGTCGGCGACCAAGGCGCTGCTGGAGCGGCGCGACGCGATCATCGTCACTACCGTGTCGTGCATCTACGGTCTGGGCAGCCCCGAGACCTACCTGAAGATGGTCCTGCACGTCGACCGTGGCGACCAGCTCGACCAGCGTGCCTTGCTGCGCCGCCTGGCCGACCTGCAGTACACCCGCAACGAGATGGATTTCGCCCGTGCGACCTTCCGCGTGCGCGGCGACGTGATCGACATCTTCCCGGCCGAATCCGACCTCGAGGCCATTCGCATCGAGCTGTTCGACGACGAGGTCGAGAACATCGCCGCCTTCGACCCGCTGACCGGCGAGGTGATCCGCAAGCTGCCGCGCTTCACCTTCTACCCCAAGAGCCACTACGTCACCCCGCGCGAAACCCTGCTCGAGGCGGTGGAGGGTATCAAGGAGGAGCTCAAGGACCGCCTGGAGTACCTGCACAAGCACAACAAGCTGGTTGAGGCCCAGCGCCTGGAGCAGCGCACTCGTTTCGACCTGGAGATGATCCTCGAGCTGGGCTACTGCAACGGCATCGAGAACTACTCGCGCTACCTGTCCGGGCGCCCGGCCGGCGCGCCGCCGCCCACGTTGTACGACTACCTGCCGCCAGACGCGCTGCTGGTGATCGATGAATCCCACGTCAGCGTTCCTCAGGTCGGCGCCATGTACAAGGGCGACCGCTCGCGCAAGGAAACCCTGGTGGAGTACGGTTTCCGCCTGCCATCGGCACTGGACAACCGGCCGATGCGCTTCGATGAGTGGGAGGCGGTGAGCCCGCAGACCATCTTCGTCTCCGCCACCCCGGGGCCCTACGAGGCCGAGCATGCCGGCCGGGTGGTCGAGCAGGTGGTGCGTCCGACCGGCCTGGTCGACCCGCAGGTCGAGGTGCGCCCGGCGCTGACCCAGGTCGACGACCTGCTGTCGGAAATCGGCAAGCGCGTCGCCTTGGGCGAACGGGTGCTGGCCACCACCCTGACCAAGCGCATGGCCGAGGACCTCACCGACTACCTGGCCGATCACGACGTGCGGGTGCGCTACCTGCACTCGGACATCGACACCGTCGAGCGGGTCGAGATCATCCGCGACCTGCGTCTGGGTACCTTCGATGTGCTGGTGGGGATCAACCTGCTGCGTGAAGGCCTGGACATGCCCGAGGTGTCGCTGGTGGCCATCCTCGATGCCGACAAGGAAGGCTTCCTGCGCTCGGAACGTTCGCTGATCCAGACCATTGGCCGCGCCGCGCGTAACCTCAACGGCAAGGCGATCCTCTACGCCGACAACGTTACCGGGTCCATGCAGCGTGCCATCGATGAGACCGAGCGGCGTCGGGCCAAGCAGGTCGACTTCAACATCGCCCATGGCATCGTGCCCAAGGGCGTGGTCAAGGACATCACCGACATCATGGAAGGCGCCACCGTGCCGGGTGCCCGCAGCAAGAAGCGCAAGGGGCAGGCCAAGGCGGCGGAAGAGGCCGGGCGTTACGAGGCAGAACTGCAGAGCCCGGCCGAGATCACCAAGCGCATCAAGCAACTGGAGGAGAAAATGTTCCAGTTCGCTCGCGACCTGGAGTTCGAGGCTGCGGCGCAATTGCGCGACGAAATCGGCAAGTTGCGTGAACGGCTGATCGCCAGTTGATCAACGCTTGCCGTTACCAGATGACGAGGGACGTGTCCGGCGAATGGCGATGCTGAGGTCACCGCCATCGCAGGGCAAGCCCGTCCCCGCTGGATCGAAACCGCCTCAATGGGCTTCCCCGGCTTTCAACCCCTGTGGCAGCTTGCGTGTCAATAACACCGCCACCATGCTCACTGCCAGGCCGATCCCGACAAAGTGGAAGGCGTCGTTGTAGGCCATGATCAGGGCCTGCTGATGGGTGATCTCGCTCAGCTTGCCCAGTGCGGCGCTGTCGCTGCCCAGCCGCTCGGCCAGCTGCGTCAGGCGCTCGGCCACCTGCGGGTTGCCCGGCACCACCGCTTCACGCAGGTAGTCGAAGTAGGCCCGGGTGCGCGCATCCAGCAGCGTCGCCAGCAGGGCAATGCCGATCGCACCCCCGAGGTTGCGCAGGATGTTGAACAGGCTCGACGCCGACCCGGCATCCTGTGGCTGGATATAGGCGGTGGCGATCAGTGAGATGGTCACCATGATCAGCGGTTGGCCGAGGGCGCGGATCACCTGGATCTGGTTGAACTGCGGGCCGGCGAAATCCGGGTTGAGCACGCCCGAGCTGAAACTGGCCACCCCGAACAGACAGAAGCCCAGGGCGCACAGGAGCTTGGGCGGGATCACCTTCATCAGCTGCGGCACCAGTGGGATCAGGAACAGCTGGGGCACCCCCATCCACATGATCACTTCGCCGATCTGCAGGGCGTTGTAGTTCTGGATCTGTGCCAGGTACAGCGGCAACAGGTAGATCGAGCCATACAGGCCCACCCCCATGCCCAGGCTGGCGATGCTCGAAAGGCCGAAGTTGCGGTTGGCGAGAATGCGCAGGTTGATCAGTGGATGCGTCCGTGACAGTTGCAGGATCACGAACAGCACCAGGCTGAGCAGGGCCACGCTGCCCAGGCTGACGATCAGGTTCGATTCCAGCCAGTCCTTGCGGTGTCCTTCTTCAAGAAACACCTGCAGGCAGCCCAGGCCCAGGCCGAGGGTGACGATGCCGGCATAGTCGGTACTCTTGAGCAGCTCCCAGTGCGCTGGCTTCTTCTCCAAGCCGTACAGCAGGCCGGCGATCATCAGCAGCCCTGGTGGGATATTGATGTAGAAGATGTATTCCCAGCCCCAGTTCTCGGTGAGCCAGCCGCCCAGGGCCGGGCCGATGGAGGGCGCGAAAGTGGCGGTCATGGCGAACATGGCCATGCCTTTGGCGCGGTGGTGCTCGGGCAGCTTGATCAGGGTCAGGGTGAACGCCAGCGGGATCAGCGCGCCGCCAGTGAAACCCTGCAGGGCACGGAACAGGATCATGCTCTCCAGGTTCCAGGCCATCGAGCACAGCAGCGAGGACACCAGAAAGCCCAGCGAAACCCAGACCGCCAGGCGGCGTGCCGACAGCAGTTGCACCAGCCAGGCGGTCAGCGGAATCATGATGATCTCCGCCACCAGGTAGGACGTGGAAATCCACGAGCCTTCCTCCAGGGTCGCCGACAGCGCGCCCTGGATGTCCTTGAGCGAGGCGTTGGTGATCTGGATGTCGAGGACCGCCATGAACGCCCCCAGCATCGCGCTCATCACCGCGATCCAGTCGCGCCGGCTTGGCTCTGCGGTGGGCCGCAGGAGTGCGTCACCGGCCATCGTGGTCGGTATCCCCGCTGCGCAAGTCGACCGTGGCCGTGACCGACATGCCGGGACGGATATGACCGCGCAGCGGATTGTCGGTGGTGAAGGTCAGCTTGACCGGAATGCGTTGCACCACCTTGGTGAAGTTGCCGGTGGCGTTGTCCGGTGGCAGCAGGCTGAACTGAGCGCCGGATGCGGCGAAGAGGCTGTCGACACGGCCTTCGATGGGGGTGTCGGGATAGCTGTCGAACAGCAGTTCGGCACGCTGGCCTGGCCGCATCTTGCCGATCTGGGTTTCCTTGAAGTTGGCCTGTACCCAGATATCCTGGTCCGGCACGATCGACAGCAGGTAGGCGCCAGCCTGCACCACCTGACCGTTGCGTGCGCTGCGCTGGCCGATGGTGCCGCTGATCGGCGCGTGGATCTCGCAGCGGGTCAGGTTGAGCTCGGCCTGGGCCAGGTCGGCTCGGGCGTTGGCGATCTGTGCGTCGAGGCGCTTGAGTTCGGCGGTCAGGGCGTCGACTTGCTGGCGCTGGCCCTTGAGATCGGCTTGCGCCTTGTCCACCTGCGAGCGGGCGACGTGGCTTTCTGCCGACAGGGTGGTGACCCGTTCCTCGGAGACAAAGCCGGGCTTGCGCAGGGCCTGGGCGCGATTGAGGTCCAGTTGCGAGCGGTCGAGGGTCGCCTGGTTGGCCGCCACCTGGGCCTGGCCGGCGGCGATCAGGCTGCCTTGCTGGGTCAGCCGGCTTTGCGCCTGCACCCGTTCAGCCTCGCGGGTGGCGAGGGTGGCCCGGGCACGCTCCAGGGCCAGCTCGAAATCGGCGGCTTCCAGGCGTACCAGCAGGTCGCCCTGGTTCACGTGCTGGTTGTCCTGGGCACGGACTTGCTCGATACGTGCGCCGAGCTGGCTGGAAATGCGGGTGATTTCGCCTTGCACGTAGGCGTTGTCGGTGCTTTCGTAGAAGCGGCCTTTGAAATACCAGTGGGCAAGGAAGGCAAGGCCCACCAACAGCACGAGGGTGATGAAGATCAGCAGGCGACGTTTGAGTTGGGCAGGCATGGGGCTGTCGTTCCAGAAATGTAAGCAAATTTAACAGCGGCGTCCGATGCCGTCACAAGTGACGATAGCGCCATTGCTGGAGCCCGGTGCCCGCTCCCTGCTAACATCCCGCCTTTGTTTCAATCTTCGTTCGAGACTCACCATGACCACCGTTCGCACGCGCATCGCGCCGTCGCCCACCGGCGACCCCCATGTCGGCACCGCCTACATCGCCCTGTTCAACTACTGCTTCGCCAAGCAGCACGGCGGTGAGTTCATCCTGCGTATCGAAGACACCGACCAGCTGCGCTCCACCCGCGAGTCGGAGCAGCAGATCTTCGACGCCCTGCGCTGGCTCGGCATCGAATGGAACGAAGGCCCGGATGTCGGCGGCCCGCATGGCCCGTATCGGCAGAGCGAGCGTGGCGAGATCTACGCCAGGTACGCCAAGGAACTGGTCGACGCTGGCCACGCCTTCTACTGCTTCTGTACCGCCGAAGAGCTCGAGCAGATGCGCGCCGAGCAGATGGCCCGCGGCGAGACGCCGCGCTATGACGGCCGCGCGTTGCTGCTGAGCGCCGAGGAGGTCCAGCGTCGCCTGGACGCCGGTGAGCCGCACGTGATCCGCATGAAGGTACCGAGCGAAGGTATCTGCGTGGTCCCGGACATGCTTCGCGGTGATGTCGAGATCCCGTGGGATCGCATGGACATGCAGGTGTTGATGAAGAACGACGGTTTGCCGACGTACTTCCTGGCCAACGTGGTCGACGACCACCTGATGGGCATCACCCATGTCCTGCGTGGCGAGGAATGGCTGCCGTCGGCGCCCAAGCTGATCAAGCTGTACGAGTACTTTGGCTGGGAGCAGCCCAAGCTGTGCTACATGCCGCTGCTGCGCAACCCGGACAAGTCCAAGCTGTCCAAGCGCAAGAACCCTACCTCGGTGACGTTCTACGAGCGCATGGGCTTCATGCCCGAGGCGATGCTCAACTACCTCGGCCGCATGGGCTGGTCGATGCCCGACGAGCGTGAGAAGTTCTCCCTGGCTGAAATGGTCGAGCACTTCGACTTGTCGCGCATTTCCCTGGGTGGTCCGATCTTCGACATCGAGAAACTGTCGTGGCTGAACGGCCAGTGGCTGCGTGAGCTGCCGGTGGAAGAGTTCGCCGCGCGCGTGCAGAAGTGGGCGTTCAACAGCGACTACATGATGAAGATCGCTCCGCACGTTCAGGGACGGGTCGAGACCTTCAGCCAGATCGCCCCGTTGGGTGGTTTCTTCTTCGAAGGCGCGCTCAGGCTCGATGCCAAGCTGTTCGAAAGCAAGAAGCTGTCCGCCGATCAGGTGCGCCAGGTGATGCAGTTGATTCTGTGGAAGCTGGAAAGCCTGCGCCAGTGGGAGAAGGATCGCATCACCGGCTGCATCCAGGCCGTTGTCGAGGCGCTGGAGCTGAAGCTGCGTGACGCCATGCCGCTGATGTTCGCCGCCATCACCGGCCAGGCCAGTTCGGTATCGGTGCTCGATGCCATGGAAATCCTGGGACCTGACCTTACGCGTTACCGCCTGCGCCAGGCGCTGGATCTGCTGGGCGGCGTGTCGAAGAAAGAAAACAAGGAGTGGGAAAAGCTGCTGGCGAACATCGCCTGACAGCCTTTCGTCGCCCAGGGGCCGCGCAGCGGTCCCTGCGTTATCTGCCTTTGTGCACAAAACGCCAGGGCTGCTTTGCGGCCCTTTCACGACACAAGGCCGCCTCTGCAGGGGCGAAGCGCTCCGGCTTAGCGGGGCAGGGCGGTAAGTGATTGTTATCTGTGAAAAAACTTTTGAATATTTTCAAAAATTCGTTTGACAGCCTTGCAATCCGCTCTTAATATGCGCCCCGTCCACAGCGATGAACGAAAACGAAACGCCAGGCACCCAGCCAGCGATTCGGTTCAGCGCGACATTGTGGGGCTATAGCTCAGCTGGGAGAGCGCCTGCATGGCATGCAGGAGGTCAGCGGTTCGATCCCGCTTAGCTCCACCAAATTCCGCTTAACGGCATGGCCGGTAAGCAAGACCGGGTCCAGCAACCGGGTCTTGAAGGTAAGAAGGTTCGTCCCCTTCGTCTAGTGGCCTAGGACACCGCCCTTTCACGGCGGTAACAGGGGTTCGAGTCCCCTAGGGGACGCCAGTTTCACACAAGCGATGTTACACATGTCGCTGGGCCGCGAGGCTATAAATCCGGGGCTATAGCTCAGCTGGGAGAGCGCCTGCATGGCATGCAGGAGGTCAGCGGTTCGATCCCGCTTAGCTCCACCAATTTTGCCGCGGTTCGCGAAGGCGGATCGGCACGAAGGTTACGTCCCCTTCGTCTAGTGGCCTAGGACACCGCCCTTTCACGGCGGTAACAGGGGTTCGAGTCCCCTAGGGGACGCCATTTTTACCCGTGTTTTACGGGACTTATAAGGCTCATTCGCATATTGAATGGGCCTTTTGTTTTTTCTGCCTTCCTGAAATCTTCCTCTCGCGCCGAATGGTCGTGGTTTTCGCTTGCCAATTAATATTATGAGCATAATATGTTGTTCATAATATTTTGAGGTGAGCCATGAGCGACAAGAAGAGCAAGACCCGCGAGCGTATCCTCGAGGCCGCGCGCAGCGCGCTGATCCAGCATGGCCCCGCCGAGCCGAGCGTCAGCCAGGTCATGGGTGCCGCCGGGTTGACGGTGGGTGGCTTCTACGCGCACTTCCAGAGCAAGGACGAGCTGATGCTCGAGGCCTTCAGCCAGTTGCTCGCCGAGCGTCGCGCGCTGCTCGCCCAGGTCGACCCCAGCCTCGATGGCGTCGAGCGCCGAGCCTTGGCGGCGGCCTTCTACCTGTCGCGCAAGCATCGTGACGCCGAAGTGCAGGCTTGCCCCATTCCCAGTGCGCTGAGCGAGATGCAGCGCTTGCCCGATGCCTTTCGGGAGGTGCTGGCCGAGCATATCGAGTTGATGGCGGCTCAGATGGTCGACCGTCCAGAAGACATGAACAAAGCCCTCGCCGACCTGGCGCTCATGGTCGGTGGGCTCGCGGTGGCACGAGCGCTGGGCGATGGCGAACTGTCCGACCGTATCTTGCGTGCCGCCAAGTCGGCGGTGATCTGAGCAACCTCAATCCTGGAGCATGGCGATGACGACCCTGAACTGGATTCGCAGTGTCAACGGCACCCTTGGCCACCTGGTTCCCGAGCTCATGGCCGGTCGCATGCGCCGAGCCTTCATGACCCCGCGCAGCTTGCCGCCCAGGCAGTGGGAGTTGCCGTTGCTGGCCCGGGCCGAGCGTCTGACCCTGCGTTTCGGGCTGTCGGCGCTGCGTTGGGGGCAGGGGCCGACCGTGCTGCTGATGCATGGCTGGGAAGGGCGTCCGACTCAGTTCGCGGCGTTGATCGAGACCTTGGTCGAAGCAGGATATACCGTTGTGTCGCTGGAAGGCCCCGCCCATGGCTGCTCGCCTGGGTCCCAGGCAAATGTGGTGGTGTTTGCCCGAGCGTTGCTGGAGGCCGCCGCCGAGTTGCCGCCCTTGCGGGCGGTGATCGGCCATTCCATGGGCGGGGCCAGTGTGCTGTTGGCGCTGCAGTGGGGGCTGCGCGCCGATGCCGCGGTGAGCATTGCCGCGCCAGCGCAACTGCTGGGGGTGTTGCGCGGCTTTGCCCGGCACCTGGGCTTGCCGGCGCGCGCGCGGGCCGCGTTCATCCGCCAGGTCGAGCGGGAGGTTGGTGTGCAGGTGGCACGCCTGGATGTCAGTGGCTACCAGTTGGATCTGCCAGGTCTGGTTGTGCATGCCAGTGACGACGGCCTGGTGGCGGCCAGTGAATCCCAGCTCATTCACAAGGCCTGGTTCGACAGTCGTCTGCTGTTGCTGGAGGAGGGCGGGCACCAGCGTGTGCTGGCCGATCCACGCCTGGGCGAAGCGGTGCTGGAGCTGCTGACAAGCGCTATGCAGCGCGCCCGGCAAAGCGCTTGAGCATCCGTTACACTCTGCCCGTTCACTGATATCGGGAGCGGGCATGAGCTGGGACCTGGCAGCACCATTCATCATCGACCTGCGCGTCGGCAGCGAGGACATCGACGGCCTCGGCCACGCCAACAATGCGGTCTACGTCACCTGGCTGGAGCGTTGCGCCTGGCGCCATTCCCAGCGCCTGGGGCTGGACCTGGCGGAGTACCGCCGACTGGACCGGGCCATGGCCGTGGTCCGCCACGAAATCGACTACCTGGCCGCGGCCTATGAGGACGACGAGCTGCAACTGGCGACCTGGATCATCGACTGGGACCAGCGCCTGCGCATGACCCGACGCTTCCAGCTCAAGCGCCCAAGCGATGGCGTGACCCTGCTGCGTGCGCAGACCACCTTCGCCTGCATCGAGCTATCCAGCGGCAAGCCCCGGCGCATGCCGGCGGAATTCCTCGACGGTTACGGCCCGGCGCTGATCGGCAGCTGAACGGCGGCGAATCTTTGCTAGACTGCCGCCTTTTTCGCGGCGAGACCCCGATATGCAAATTGCCCTGGCCCCCATGGAGGGGCTGGTCGACAACATCCTGCGCGACGTCCTGACCCGGGTCGGCGGCATCGATTGGTGCGTCACCGAGTTTATTCGTGTCTGCGACCGGCTGCTGCCAGCGTCCTCGTTCGACAAGCTGGCGCCAGAGTTGCGCAACGGCGCGCGGACGGCCGCCGGGGTGCCGATGCGTGTGCAACTGCTTGGCTCCGACCCGGTGTGCCTGGCCGAGAACGCGGCACTCGCCTGTGAGCTGGGCGCACCGGTGATCGACCTGAACTTTGGCTGCCCGGCCAAGACCGTCAACAAGTCCAGGGGTGGCGCGGTGCTGCTCAAGGAGCCCGAACTGCTGCACGCCATTGTCCGCGAAGTGCGGCGCGCGGTGCCGGCGCACATTCCCGTGACCTCGAAGATGCGCCTGGGCTACGACAGCCCGGATGGTGCGCTGGACTGTGCCAGGGCGCTCGCCGAAGGCGGGTCGGCGCACCTGGTGGTGCATGCGCGGACCAAGGTCGAGGGCTACAAGCCGCCTGCCCATTGGGAGTGGGTGGCGCGGGTGCAGGATGTGGTCGCGGTGCCGGTGTTCGCCAACGGCGAGATCTGGACGGTCGATGACTGGCGGCGTTGCCGCGAAGTGAGTGGCGCCGAGGACATCATGCTCGGTCGTGGCCTGGTGTCGAGGCCGGACCTGGCATTGCAGATCGCCGCGGCCCGCGATGGCGTGGACTATCAGCCAATGAGCTGGGACGAACTGATGCCGCTGCTGCGTGAGTTCTGGCGTCAGGCCCAGGCCAAGCTGTCGCCGCGCTATGCGCCAGGGAGGATGAAGCAGTGGCTGGCGATGTTGACCCGGGGCTATCCGGAGGCAGTGGCGTTGTTCGCCGAATTGCGGCGCGAGGACGATTGCCAGCGGATCAGTGGGTTGCTGGGCTATCAGGAGCCGATGCTCGAGGAGCGCGTGGCCTGAGCCGGCGCTATCGTGAAGCAATCCCCGCGACGGGATCGAGCCAGACGCACATTTTTTCCTGCTGCCCCTTGAAAGCGTTTTACCCGGACATATCTCTTGAGTACGCGATGCCGAAGTCGGGTCGCGTAATGACTTTACTTGCTGAATCTCAGGAGTTATGACCATGACCACCGCTTTCTCTCTCGCACCACTTTTCCGCAACTCTGTTGGTTTCGACCGTTTCAACGACTTGTTCGAAGCCGCCGCGCGCAACGAGGCCGGTAGCAGCTACCCGCCCTACAACGTGGAAAAGCATGGTGAAGACCATTACCGCATCGTGGTTGCCGCAGCCGGCTTCCAGGAGCAGGACCTCGACCTGCAGGTCGAAAAAGGCGTCCTCACCGTCATTGGCGGCAAGCGCGACAACAGCAGCGAAGGCGTGACTTTCCTGCACCAGGGCATCGCCCAGCGGGCCTTCAAGCTCTCGTTCCGCCTGGCCGACCATATCGAGGTCAAGGGCGCGGGCCTGGCCAACGGCCTGCTCAGCATCGAACTGCTGCGCGTCGTGCCGGAAGAAGCCAAGGCCAAGCGCATCCCGATCAACGGCGAAAAGCCAGCGCTGAACTGAGTTCGCTGACATGAGCAAAGGGCACCTTCGGGTGCCCTTTTGCATTGGATCGAAACGTGCAGCTACTAGCGTGGGAGTGGGCTTGCCCCGCGATTGCAATGCTGCATCCAGTTCGCGAGCGCAGGCGAGTCCGCTCAATAATCCGCCGGTGCCTCCAGCAGTATCTGGCGAAACTCCTGCAGCGGCAGCGGCCGGCTGTGCAGGTAGCCCTGGTACAGGTGGCAGCCCAGCCGCTCGAGGAACTCGAGTTGCTCGGTAAGCTCCACGCCTTCGGCGATCACCGCCAGGTCCAGGCTGCGTGCCATGGCGACGATGGCGCGGACGATCTCGGCGTCGTTGGGGTCGAGCGGTGCGTCGCGCACGAACGTCTGGTCGATCTTCAGCGCATCGACCGGCAGGCGCTTGAGGTAGGTCAGCGAGGAGTAGCCGGTGCCGAAGTCGTCCATCGCGAAGCTCACCCCGAAGTGCTTGAGCTCGCGCATCTTGCTGATGGTGTCCTCGAGGTTCTGGATGACGATGCCTTCGGTGATCTCCAGGGTCAGCATGCTCCGGGGCAGGCGATAGTCATCGAGGCTGCGCAGCACCCGTTCGACGAAGTCGTTCTGGCGGAACTGGCGCGGGCTGATGTTGACGCACAGGCTGAAATCGTCGGCCTCGACCAGCCCGTCGGCAAGCATGCGCGCGCAGGCATCGCAGGCCTCGTCGAGGATCCAGCTGCCAACCTCGAGAATCAGGCCGCTTTCTTCTAGTACCTGGATGAATTGCGCCGGCGGCTGCTGGCCCAGTTGCGGGTGGTGCCAGCGCAGCAGCACCTCGGCGCCGACGATGCGGTTGTCGCGGGCATCGACCTGGGGCTGGAAGTGCAGCGCCAGTTCGCCGCGGGCCAGGGCCAGGCGCAGGTCGCTCTCCATGCGCAGGCGCTCGCTGGCGGCCTTCTGCATGGTGGTGTGGAACAGTTGGGTGGTGTTGCGCCCGGAATCCTTGGCCCGATAGAGGGCGATGTCGGCGCGCTTGAGCAGGTCGGCCGGGGTCGCGCCGTGGTCGGGAATCAGCGCCACGCCAATGCTCGGGGTGACCTGCAGGCGTTGCCCGTCCAGCGACATGGGCTCGGCCAGCAGTTCGCGCAGGGTGTCGGCCAGCTCGCGGACCTTGCTTTCGACCAGCTCGCGGCTGCCTTCCAGGCCGCTGAGCAGTACCACGAACTCGTCACCGCCCAGGCGCGCCACGGTGTCTTCCAGGCGCACACTGGCCTCGAGCCGGGCGGTGATGATCTTCAATACCGTATCGCCCACCGGATGGCCGAGGGAGTCGTTGATGTGCTTGAAGTGGTCGAGATCGAGGAACAGCAAGGCGCCGCGCAGGTTGTGGCGCTTGAGCAGGGCGATCTGCTGGCTCAGGCGGTCCATCAGCAGGGCGCGGTTGGGCAGGTTGGTCAACGGGTCGTGATAGGCCAGGTGGCGGATTTGCGCCTGGGCGTTCTTCAGCAGGCTGACGTCGCGGGCGGTCAGCAGCAGGCAGTCGGTTTCGTTGAGGCTGATCGGCTCCACCGAGACTTCCACGGTGAGGATGTCGCCGCGCTTGTTGCGCCCAAGCATCTCGCGGTGGTGCACGCGGCCGCGCTCGCGCAGCTCGTTGAGCAGGGCGGCATGCTGCCGGTCGTCGGCGAGGATGCCGATCTCGTGGACCGTGCGGCCGAGCACTTCGCTGGCGGCAAAGCCGGTCAGGCGGCTGAAGCCGTCGTTGACTTCCAGGTAGCGGCCATTGTGGCGCTCGAGGATGGTGATGGCGTCGGGGCTGGAGTGGAAGGCCTTGGCGAACTTCTCCTCGCTGGTCTTTAAGGCGGCCTCGGCCCGCTGCTGCTGGGTGATGTCGCGCAGGGTGGTGACACTGCAGGGCTGGTCGTCGACGCGGATCAGGCGACTGGAGATCACGCAGGTCAGCGATGTGCCGTTGCGGTGGTTGACGCCGATGGCCACATTGCTCAGGGCCTGCTCGCGGATCACCCGTTCGATGCGTTCGGCGCGTTCGGCCGATTCCGCCCACAGGCCCAGCTCGGCGGCGGTCCGGCCGATGACCTGCTCGGCGTCCCAGCCGAAGGTCTGGCTGAAGGCCGGATTGACCTCGATGAACTGCCCGGTGTCCTGGCGGGTCACGCAGATCGGATCGGGGCTGACCTGGAACAGGCTGGCGAATTTCTCTTCCGAGGCGCTCAGGCGTTGTTCGCGCTCGACCTGGTCGGTGATGTCGAGCAGCGTGCCGGCCATGCGCAACGGGTTGCCCTGCTCGTCGCGGTACAGCCGGGCGCGGCTTTCGATGTAGCGTGAGGCGCCGCTGCCCAGTTCGACCCGGTAGGTGATCTGGTAGTTGCCTGCTGGGCCTTCGCGCAGGCTGCGGTAGGCCTGGCGCATGCTGTTGCGCTCATGCTCGGGCACGCCCTCGAAGAAGGCATCGAAGGATTCGTGGAACGGTACCGGGTCAAGCCCGTGCAGTTGCGCGGCGCGGGCCGAACCGTAGAGCATGCCGCTGGGAATGTGCCAGTCCCAGGTGCCCAGCTGGGCTGAGTCCAGCGCCAGGTCGAGGCGCTCCTGGCTGTCCTTGAGCGCCTGTTCGGCGCGCTTGCGCTCGGTGGTGTCGACGAACGTGCTGATCAGGTAGGTGATGCCTTCGAGCTCGATGCCCTGGGTGCAGAGGATGCCATCGTGGACCTTGCCGCTGGTGGCGCGGAACTGCACTTCCATGATCAGCGGGCCGCTGCCGGCGCGGGTGGCGTCGAGCACCTGGTGGCGCTGCTCGGGATTGACCCACAAGCCCAGCTCCAGGCTGGTCTTGCCGACCACCTGGGCGCCGGGCCAGCCGAACATGTGTTCGAAATGCTGGTTGACCTCGAAGATCATGCCGTCGCTGCGGCGGGTCAGCAGGATGGCGTTGGGGCTGAGGTGGAACAGCGTGGCGAAACGCTTTTCGGAATTGATCAGCGCCGTCTCCCGCTCGCGCTGACGGGTGATTTCGCGAATTACCCCGATCATCTGTGGTCGGCCGTGGGCGTCGTGGGTCAGGCTGCCGTTGATTTCCAGCCAGTGCACGCTGCCATCGGGCCAGCGGATGCGGTGGCGCATGGCCTGCTCGATGGGTTCGCCATTGACCACCGCCTGGAATGCCTGGCGGGTGCGGGCGCGGTCTTCCTCGGGGAGCAGGTCGAGGTAGTCGACATCGTTCGGTAGCGGGCGTTGCGGGTCGAAGCCGAATAGCGCCTGGGTGCCGCGCGACCAGCTCACCCGGCCGCTTTCGATATCCCAGAGCCAGGCGCCCAGACGGGCACCGTTGAGCGCGGCCAGCAGTTGCGGCGCGTTCTGCCAGGCTTGCTCCGACTCCTGTGGATCGGCTGCGGGGATGCGTGGCAGACGCGGGAAATGGTTCGCTGATTTGGGCATCGGTACCAGACCTTTGGCGGATAAGGCGTCCCTTGGGAGTGAAATGCCGTACTGACGAGCGCTCAGGCAGACCCTGCGTGGCTGTCGAGCAGGGCCATGAAGGCCTTGGCCGCGTTCGACAGCGTACGCTCGGTGTGCAGTATGTAGCCTAGCTGGCGTGACAGCTGTATGCCGGGCAGGGCGATGGACGCTACCTGCTCATCGAGCATAGTACGTGGCAGCACACTCCATGCCAGGCCGATGGACACCATCATCTTGATGGTTTCCAGGTAGTTGGTGCTCATGGCGATGTTCGGCGTCAGTCCCTGGCTTTCGAACAGGCGTTGGACGATGTGGTGGGTGAAGGTATTGCCGCCGGGGAATACGGCCGGGTGGCGGGCGATGTCGGCCAGGCTGACCACGCCGTTGCTGGCCAGCGGGTGCTCGGGGGAGGCAACGAAGTCCAGGGCGTCGTCCCATACCGGCACGGCGCGGACCAGGTGGTGAGGCTCCGGGGCCAGGGTGATCACGGCGATTTCCGCGCGGCCATGGAGGATTTCGTCATAAGCGGCCTCCGAATCGAGGAACTCGATGTCCAGGGCCACCTTCGGGTACTGGCGGGTGAAGGCGCGCAACAGCGGTGGCAGGCGATGCAGGCCGATGTGATGGCTGGTGGCCAGGGTCAGCCGACCGCTCACCTCGCCGGTCAGGTTGGTCAGGGCGCGGCGGGTGTCATCCAGTACATTGAGGATCTGGTAGGCGCGGGGCAGCAGGGCGCGGCCGGCTTCGGTGAGGGTGACTTCGCGGCCGAGGCGGTCGAACAGGCGCACGTCCAGCTGCTGCTCGAGCCCGGCGATGCGTTTGCTGATGGCGGGCTGGGTCAGGTGCAGGCGTTCGCCGGCCCCGGAAAAGCTGCCGGTTTCGGCAATGGCGATGAAGGCGCTGAGGTTGGCCAGGTCCATCGTTTTAGAATTCCTGATGGTTATGCAAAGCATGAAAATTATGAATTTGAGTTATTCAATCTATCGCCATAGGATCGACCGTACAAGCCAAGGGGTCTTTGGCATAGAAAGACGCTGATGAGGAACAGTCTGATGGCTGGCAAAACGCTCTACGACAAACTCTGGGAAGCCCATGAGGTCAAGCGCCGCGATGACGGCTCATCCTTGATCTACATCGATCGCCACATCATCCATGAAGTGACTTCGCCCCAGGCCTTCGAAGGCCTGCGTCTGGCCAGCCGCAAACCTTGGCGCATCGATGCCAACATCGCCACGCCCGACCACAACGTGCCGACCACGCCAGAGCGCAAGGGCGGCATCGAGGCCATCGCCGACCAGGTGTCGCGCCTGCAGGTGCAGACCCTCGATGAGAACTGTGACGAATACGGCATCGTCGAATTCAAGATGAACGACGAGCGCCAGGGCATCGTCCACGTCATCAGCCCGGAGCAGGGCGCCACCTTGCCGGGCATGACCGTGGTCTGCGGCGATTCGCATACCTCCACCCACGGCGCCTTCGGCGCCCTGGCCCATGGCATCGGCACTTCCGAGGTCGAGCATGTGCTCGCCACCCAGTGCCTGGTGGCCAAGAAGATGAAGAACATGCTGGTGCGCGTCGAGGGTCGCCTGGCGGCCGGCGTCACCGCCAAGGACATCGTCCTGGCGGTGATCGGCAAGATCGGTACCGCTGGCGGCAACGGCCATGCCATGGAGTTCGCCGGCAGCGCCATCCGCGACTTGTCGATGGAAGGGCGCATGACCATCTGCAACATGTCCATCGAGGCGGGTGCCCGTGTTGGCCTGGTGGCCGTGGACGACATCACCGTCGCCTATGTCGAGGGGCGTCCCTACGCGCCGAAGGGCGAGCAATGGACGCAGGCTGTCGCGGCCTGGAACGGGCTGGTTTCCGATGCCGATGCCGTGTTCGACACGGTGGTCGAGCTCGATGCCGCGCAGATCAAGCCGCAGGTCAGCTGGGGCACCTCGCCGGAGATGGTCCTGGCCGTCGATCAGCGCGTGCCGGATCCTGCCGCCGAACCCGACTTGATCAAGCGTGGCTCGATCGAGCGCGCCCTCAAGTACATGGGACTCGCCGCCAACCAGGCGATCACCGAGATCAAGCTCGACCGCGTGTTCATCGGCTCGTGCACCAATTCGCGCATCGAAGACCTGCGCGCCGCCGCCGAGATCGCCAAGGGTCGCAAGGTGGCCGCCAACGTCAAGCAGGCGCTGGTGGTGCCGGGCTCGGGGTTGGTCAAGGCCCAGGCCGAGCGCGAGGGGCTGGACAAGATCTTCCTCGAGGCCGGCTTCGAATGGCGTGAACCGGGCTGTTCGATGTGCCTGGCGATGAACCCGGACCGGCTGGAGAGCGGCGAGCACTGCGCGTCCACTTCCAACCGCAACTTCGAAGGCCGCCAGGGTGCCGGTGGTCGTACCCATCTGGTCAGCCCGGCCATGGCCGCCGCCGCCGCAGTGACCGGCCACTTCATCGATGTCCGCGAGTTGATCCAAGGGAGCGCAGCATGAAAGCCTTTACCCAGCACATCGGCTTGGTCGCACCGTTGGACCGTGCCAACGTCGACACCGACCAGATCATTCCCAAGCAATTCCTCAAGTCGATCAAGCGCACCGGCTTCGGCCCCAACCTGTTCGACGAGTGGCGCTACCTGGACGTGGGCCAGCCTTACCAGGACAACAGCAAGCGCCCGCTCAACCAGGAGTTCGTGCTCAACCATGCGCGTTACCAGGGTGCCAGCGTGCTGCTGGCCCGCGAGAACTTCGGTTGCGGCTCCAGTCGCGAGCATGCGCCGTGGGCATTGGACGAGTACGGCTTTCGCAGCGTGATTGCGCCGAGCTTCGCCGACATCTTCTTCAACAACAGCTTCAAGAACGGCCTGCTGCCGATCATCCTCGACGCCGCCGAAGTGGACGAGTTGTTCAAGCAGGTCGAAGCCAACCCAGGTTACCAGCTGACCATCGATCTCGAAGCCCAGGCGGTGACCCGTCCGGACGGCAAGGTACTGAAGTTCGAGGTCGACGCGTTCCGCAAGCATTGCCTGCTCAATGGCCTCGACGACATCGGCCTGACCTTGCAGGACAGCGATGCGATCAAGGCGTTCGAAGGCCGGCACCGCGCCAGCCAGCCCTGGTTGTTCCGCGATGCCTGATTGATCTGGCCTCATTGCGCACGCGGCAGCGGACTTGCCCCGCGATGAGGCCCGTTGGACACTGAGTTTATCGGCGCGTCGACTGGGCGCGCCGCTTGATTGGATACGAGGAAAGCATGAGCAAGCAGATTCTGATTCTCCCGGGTGATGGCATCGGTCCGGAAATCATGGCCGAGGCGGTCAAGGTGCTGGAACTGGCGAACGACAAGTTCCAGCTCGGCTTCAGCCTCGTCCATGACGTGATCGGTGGCGCGGCCATCGACAAGCACGGCGTGCCGCTGGCCGACGAGACCCTCGAGCGTGCGCGCCAGGCCGACGCCGTGCTGCTGGGTGCCGTGGGTGGTCCGAAGTGGGACAAGATCGAGCGCGACATCCGCCCGGAGCGTGGCCTGCTGAAGATCCGCTCGCAACTGGGCCTGTTCGCCAACCTGCGTCCGGCGATCCTCTATCCGCAACTGGCCGATGCTTCCTCGCTCAAGCCCGAGATCGTCTCCGGCCTGGATATCCTCATCGTTCGTGAGTTGACCGGCGGTATCTACTTCGGCGCGCCGCGTGGCCAGCGCGAACTGCAGGGCGGCGAGCGCCAGGCCTACGACACCCTGCCGTACAGCGAAAGCGAAGTGCGGCGGATTGCCCGTGTCGGTTTCGACATGGCCCGTGTGCGCGGCAAGAAACTGTGCTCGGTGGACAAGGCCAACGTGCTGGCCTCCAGCCAGTTGTGGCGCGAGGTGGTCGAGGACGTGGCCAAGGACTACCCGGACGTCGAGCTGAGCCACATGTACGTCGACAACGCGGCCATGCAACTGGTGCGTGCGCCGAAGCAGTTCGACGTGATGGTCACCGACAACATGTTCGGCGACATCCTGTCGGATGAGGCTTCCATGCTCACCGGTTCCATCGGCATGCTGCCTTCGGCGTCGCTGGATGCCGACAACAAGGGCATGTACGAGCCGTGCCACGGTTCGGCGCCGGACATCGCCGGGCAGGGGATTGCCAACCCGTTGGCGACCATCCTGTCGGTGTCGATGATGCTGCGCTACAGCTTCAACCAGACGGCCGCCGCCGAGGCGATCGAGAAGGCCGTGAGCCTGGTGCTGGACCAGGGCCTGCGCACTGGCGATATCTTCTCGCAAGGCTGCCGCAAGGTTGGCACGCAGGAAATGGGCGACGCAGTAGTCGCAGCGCTGCGGAATCTGTAATCTCTCTGGCCCGCCACCAAAAACTCCCGGTGGCGGCCCACTTTTAGCAAAGGTGTAGTTGCGATGAAACGTGTAGGTCTGATCGGTTGGCGTGGAATGGTCGGTTCCGTGCTCATGCAGCGGATGCTCGAAGAGCAGGACTTCGACCTGATCGAGCCGGTGTTCTTCACCACCTCCAACGTGGGTGGCCAAGGTCCGAGCGTGGGCAAGGATACCGGCCCGCTCAAGGACGCCTACAGCATCGACGAGCTCAAGACCCTCGACGTGATCCTGACCTGCCAGGGTGGCGACTACACCAACGAAGTCTTCCCCAAGCTGCGTGAAGCCGGCTGGCAGGGCTACTGGATCGACGCGGCCTCGTCCCTGCGCATGCAGGATGACGCGGTGATCATCCTCGACCCGGTCAACCGCAAGGTCATCGACCAGCAGCTGGACGCAGGCACCAAGAACTACATCGGTGGCAACTGCACCGTCAGCCTGATGCTGATGGGTCTGGGTGGTCTGTTCGAGGCGGGCCTGGTCGAGTGGATGAGCGCCATGACCTACCAGGCGGCTTCCGGTGCCGGCGCGCAGAACATGCGTGAGCTGATCAAGCAGATGGGTGGTATTCATGCTGCGGTCGCCGATGACCTGGCCAACCCGGCCAGCGCGATTCTCGACATCGATCGCAAGGTTGCCGAGGCCATGCGTGGCGAGGGCTTCCCGACCGAGAACTTCGGTGTGCCGCTGGCTGGCAGCTTGATTCCGTGGATCGACAAGGAGCTGCCGAACGGGCAGAGCCGTGAAGAGTGGAAGGCTCAGGCCGAGACCAACAAGATCCTGGGGCGCTTCAAGAGCCCGATTCCGGTGGATGGTATCTGTGTGCGTATCGGTGCGATGCGTTGCCACAGCCAGGCGCTGACCATCAAGTTGAACAAGGACGTGCCGCTGGCGGATATCGAGGGCATGATCAGTCAGCACAACCCTTGGGTGAAACTGGTGCCTAACCAGCGGGAGATCAGCATGCAGGAGCTGAGTCCGACCAAGGTGACGGGGACCTTGAATGTGCCGGTTGGGCGTTTGCGCAAGTTGAACATGGGGTCGCAGTACATCGGGGCCTTCACTGTTGGGGATCAGTTGCTGTGGGGGGCTGCAGAGCCTCTGCGGCGTATGCTGCGGATTCTGCTGGAGCGGTGATCGCTTTGGTTTGAGTTTCGTGGTGGATGGGGGAGCCTGTGCCTTGAGGGGTGCGGGCTTTTTCTTTTTTTGGGGGAGGTTTGCGTCAGGGTTTGGTTGTTTGGTTGTTTTGGTGTTGTGTGTGCATTCATTTGCTTTAGCGACGCATAGTCACCTTTCCGCCCTTACGGCGGGTCACTTTTTGTCAAACGCGACAAAAAGTAACCAAAAAACGCTGCGCTCCGTTCATCCGGCCCTACGCTTCGCTCCGGGTTCCTCCGCTCCGGCGTCTTGCGGGCCAGCGCGGCCTCCGACTTGCTACGCAAGTCTACATCTCGCGCCCTCGGCGTAGCCGAGGGGTGCTGCGCACCTGGCCCTCCAGACGCCTGCGCTCAGCCTCCTGAAGTCGCGAAAGTACGGGCGGCGACTGGGATGGCGCAGCTGTCGCTAGCAGAGCTTCGCGTGATCTTGCCGGCCCCATCGCTGGCTCCGCCAGCTCCCACATTTTCCGCCGCAGGCCGGCAGGCCGCCGGTTGTGGGAGCTGGCGAAGCCAGCGATGGGGGCCGAAAGCTATACATTTAGGTTACAGACCAAACAGGCATATGTTCGATAGAAGCATCGGTTGATAAAACAGGTGCCCACTGCCAAACAATTCCCGGAAGGTTATTTAAAGTTTCAAACTTCTTGCTCTTGCTCTTGCTCTTGCTCTTGCTCTTGCTCTTGCTCTTGCTCTTGCTCTTGCTCTTGCTCTTGCTCTTGCTCTTGCTCTTGCTCTTGCTTTGGCTTGTAAGCGCGCAATAGTCCAGGCGACACCTATTGCGACTTCAGGAGGCCGAGCGAAGGTGCCTGTAGGGCCAGGTGCGCAGCACCCCTCGGCGTAGCCGAGGGCGCGAGATGTAGACTTGCGCAGCAAGTCGTAGGCCGCGCTGGCCCGAAAGGCACCGTAGCGAGGGGACCCCGAAGCGAAGCGTAGGGGCCGGATGATGGAGCGAGGATTTTTTGGTTCCTTTTTGATCCTTCAAAAAGGGACCCGCCGTAAGGGCGGAAAGGTGACTATGCGTCGATAAAGAAAACGAATGCGCATACATCTATCAAAACCACCCCCCCTGAACCCCGAACCCGAACCTACCCCAATCCCCATAATCCAAGTAAAGTGCCGCCCCCGCCATACCCGCAGAAGCAGAAGGAGCCCAGCCCATGACTACCCCTCCAGACATCGCCATCGTCGGCGCCACCGGCACTGTCGGCGAAACCCTCGTGCAGATTCTCGAAGAGCTGTCCTTCCCTGTCGCTACCCTGCACCTGCTGGCCAGCATGGAGTCCGCTGGCAGCAGCGTCATGTTCGCGGGCAAGAAGCTGAAAGTCCGTGAAGTGGATAGCTTCGACTTCACCCAAGTCCAACTGGTGTTTTTCGCTGCCAGCCCCGCCGTCAGCCGCAGCTTCGCGCCCAAGGCCCGCGCCGCCGGCTGCGCGTTGATCGATCTGTCCGGTGCCCTGGACGGCGCCATGGCGCTGGTCCCGGAAGCCAACGGCGAGCGCATTGCCGACCTGCCGCAGCCAGCGCTGATCACCAGCCCAAGCGCCGGCGCGGTCGCCCTGGCCGTGGCGTTGGCGCCACTCAAGGACCTGCTCGAGATCGAGCGAGTCCAGGTCAATGCCTGCCTGGCCGTCTCCGAGCAGGGCAGGGAAGCCGTCAGCGAGCTCGCCCGCCAGACCGCGGAACTGCTCAATGCCCGCCCCCTGGAGCCCCGCTTCTTCGACCGCCAGGTCGCATTCAACCTGCTGCCCCAGGTCGGTACCCCCGACGACCAGGGCCACACGGCAGTAGAACGCCGCCTGGTCGGCGAACTGCGCCAGTTGCTGGACCTGCCGCAACTGAAGATTTCCGTGACCTGCATTCAAGTCCCGGTGTTTTTCGGCGATAGCTTCAGTGTGGCCGTGCAAAGCCGTCGGACAGTCGACCTGGCGGCGGTCAATGCCGCCTTGGAAAACGCCGAAAGTATCGAGCTGGTCGAGCCGGGTGACTATCCGACACCGGTCGGTGACGCAGTGGGCCAGGACGTGGTCTATGTTGGTCGTGTACGCCATGGTGTCGACGAGGACCAGCAACTCAACCTCTGGCTGACCACCGACAACGTGCGCAAAGGTGCGGCACTCAACGCCGTACAGGTGGCGCAATTGTTGATAAAACACATGGCGTAAAAGATACTGCGAGCTATTTTTGTCCTGCACCGCAACAGGGTTTTTGGGACGGTTCTTACAAGGGAAGAGTTCATGCTTCGAATTCGCAAACTGGTTCTGGCCATCGCGGCAGCCTCGGCGCTGTCATCCGGCGTGGCGAACGCCCTGGGGCTGGGGGAGCTGACCCTCAAGTCGGCGCAGAACCAGCCGCTGGATGCCGAGATCGAACTGCTCGATGTGCGCGACCTCACCGCAGCGGAGGTGGCGCCCAGCCTGGCGCCGGCGGAAGACTTCGCCAAGGCCGGCGTGGCCCTGCCGCCATACCTGCAAGACCTCACCTTCACACCCGTGCTCAATCCCAATGGCAAGAGCGTGTTGCGTGTCACCTCCAGCAAGCCGCTGCCGGAGCCCGTGGTCAAGTTCCTGGTGCAGGTCATGTGGCCACAGGGCCGCCTGCTGCGCGACTACAGCGTGCTGCTCGACCAGGCGCAAGCCCAGGGCAGTCAGCCGGCCCCCGCTGGCGTCAATCCGGCAGTGAGCAGCGCCAGCTACACCACCAAGCGGCGTGACACGCTTTGGCAGATCGCCGCGCGCAACACCCATGGCGGTTCGATCCAGCAGACCATGCTGGCGATCCAGGCGCTGAACCCAGATGCCTTCATCGGCAACAACATCAACCAGCTCAAGACCGGGCAAGTGCTGCGCCTGCCCGATCAGCAGCAGATCCAGGCCCTTGCCCAGCCCGCAGCCACGCGCGAAGTGGCCGAGCAGTACGCAGCCTGGCGCGAAGGCCGTCGCCTTGGCCCGCGTGCCCGGCAGCTGGACGCCACTCGCCGCGGCGAGGCCGGCGCGGCACCGTCGCGCATCGCCCAGGGCGACAACCTGCGCCTGGTGAGCCCTGGCGGCAAAGGTGCGGCCGGCGAGGCCAAGGCCCTCAGTGACAAGCTGGCCGTGGCCCAGGAAAGCCTGGACACCAGCCGTCGTGACAACGAAGAACTCAAGAGCCGCATGACCGACCTGCAGAGCCAGCTGGACAAGCTGCAGCGTCTGATCGAACTCAAGAACGACCAACTGGCGCGCCTTGAAGCGCAGGGCGCGGCGCCCCAGGCGCCCGCCGTCGCGTTGCCAGGCGAGCCCGCACCAGCGCAGCCGGCGGTCAACGCCCAGCTGACGCCGGCACAGCCAGTCGTCACCCCGCCGCCAGCGGCAGTCGACACTGCTCCGGAACCAGCACCAGCCACCAGCGAAACACCAGCCGCCGAACAGCCTGGATTGCTTGATCAGGTGATGGGCAATCCGCTGCTGCTGGGATTGATCGCGGGTTCGGCGTTCCTCGTCCTGTTGCTGTTGCTGCTGCTCCTGGCGCGCAAGCGCAAGGCCCAGCAGGAAGCCGAGAAGCACCTGCGCATGGCGCGTGCCCTGGCCGAGGAGGGGGAGCGCAACCCGGACCTGGACCTGCCACCGAGCAGTTTCGACGGCTTGGACGTATCGGCACCGAGCGTGACCTTGGCGCCGGCTGTGGTCGCGGCGTCTGCAGCGGCGGCTGCCGCAGCAGAAAAACCGTCGGAGCCCGAGGCTGTGGTCGCTGCCCCGGCGCAGGATCCTCACGCCGTGCTGTTGGCCGAAGTCGACGAAAGCCTGGCCAAGGGCCGGCTCAACCATGCCGCCGACCTGCTGGAGGCAGCCGTGGCCGCCGAGCCTCAGCGCGACGATTTGCGCCTGAAGCTGATGGACGTGTATGGCCGCCAGGGCGACCAGAGCGCCTTCGCCGAGCAGGAGCGCAAGCTTGCACCGAGCGAGCCGAACACGGCCGAGGTCAGCGCCCTCAAGGAGCGTTTCCCGGCGATGCTGGGCCTTGCCGCCGTGGCGGCGGGGGCTGCGGCCCTGGCTGCGGAGATGGACGAGCAGTATGTCCAGGACCTGCTGCAGGACCCGGAGCCGGTCGCCGAGGCAGAGCCAGAACTGGTATCGGAGCCTGAACCGGTTGCCGAGCCGGAGCCGGTCGTTACGCCTGAGCCTGAGCCGGAAGTCGTCCCTGAACCTGTCGCGGATCTTGAGCAGGACGATCTGGACAGCGCCTTCGACCTGAGCCTGGACGACGATCTGCCGGTCGACGAACCGCTTGACCTGCCAGTGCTCGACGAGCCTGAGCCAGTCGTCGAGCAACCGCTCGAGCAGTCGGTCGAGGCCGAGGCGGCGCCAGTCGCCGACACCGATGCCGACGATGATTTCGAGGCGTTGCTGGCGCAGGCCCAGGCGCCGGCCGAGCCACAGGCGCTGGACGACCTCGCCGACTTCGATCTGGATGTCGCCGAGCCGCAAGCCCCGGCGGTTGCCGAGGAGGCACCGGTGGACGTGGCCGCCGAGCTGGCAGCATTCGACGCGATCCCCGAGTTCGATCCGATCTCCGAACTGGAGTTGCCGGACGACTTCGACCTGTCGCTGTCGCTGGACGATGAGTCGCCGGCGGCGAAGAACTTCGCCTCCGAGCTGGACGATGTCAACGCCGAGCTCGACAAGCTGTCGCAGAACCTCGAGTCGCCGTCGCTCGAACCGCAGTTCACCGCTGAGGACGCCGCCCAGGAGCCAGCACCGCTGGACGACCTGGACTTCGATTTCTTCTCCGGTAGCGACGAAGTGGCCACCAAGCTCGACCTGGCGCGTGCCTACATCGACATGGGGGATCACCAGGGCGCTCGCGACATCCTCGATGAAGTGGTCAAGGATGGCGACGACAACCAGCGCGAGGAAGCCAGCGAGATGCTCTCCCGCCTGGTCTGACGCCACGTTGCGCATCGCGGGGCAAGCCCGCCCCCACAAAGCATGCAGGTGCTTGTGGGGGCGGGCTTGCCCCGCGATCGTTTCGGCCCTTGCGCGGTTTGCCGTTATACTGCGCGCCTTTGGTTTCATCATCAGGTTTTCCGCGCTTGGACATTATCGACACCGCCACCGCCGAATCGGCGGCCGAAGGCTTCTCCCGCATCGCCCTGGGCGTTGAATACAAGGGCTCGCGCTACCGCGGCTGGCAGCGCCAGGCCAGTGGCGTGCCTAGTGTCCAGCAGGCGCTGGAGGAGGCGCTGTCGAAGGTCGCCAACGAGCCGATCTCGGTGATCTGCGCCGGGCGCACCGATGCCGGGGTGCATGGCTGTGGGCAGATCGTGCACTTCGACACCCGCGCCGTGCGCGACGAGCGTGCCTGGACCCTGGGCACCAATTTCAACCTGCCACACGACATCAGCGTGGTCTGGTCGGCGCCCATGCCAGCGCACTTCCATGCCCGCTTCAAGGCCACCGCGCGACGCTATCGCTACGTGATCTACAACGACCCGATCCGCCCGGCCCACCTTGCCGAAGAGGTGACCTGGAACCATCGGCCGCTGGATGTGGCGCGCATGGCCGAGGCGGCCCAGTACCTGCTTGGCACCCACGACTTCAGTGCGTTTCGCGCCAGCCAGTGCCAGGCCAAGTCGCCGATCAAGCATATCCATCACCTGCGCGTCACCCGCCACGGACGAATGATCGTGCTCGACGTGCGCGCCACGGCATTCCTGCACCACATGGTGCGTAACATCGCCGGGGTGCTGATGACCATCGGCGCTGGCGAGCGCCCGGTGGAGTGGGCGCGCGAGGTGCTGGAGGGGCGCAACCGCCGTGAGGGAGGGGTCACCGCCCACCCGTATGGGCTATACCTGGTGCAGGTGGAGTATCCACACGAGTACGCCTTGCCGCAGCGTTACATCGGCCCACACTTTCTGAGCGGTTTCGACAGTCTGGTGGACTGACGGGGCGTGGGGCATTTGCTAACATCCGGCCCTTCACCGATCACTCAAGGTTCGCTGTCCATGAGCAACGTTCGCAGCAAGATCTGCGGGATCACCCGCGTCGAAGACGCCCTGGCGGCCGTCGAGGCAGGCGCCGACGCCATCGGGTTGGTCTTCTACGCGAAAAGCCCGCGGGCAGTGGACGTGCGTCAGGCGCGGGCGATCGTCAATGCGTTGCCCCCCTTCGTGACCACCGTGGGGCTGTTCGTCAACGCTTCGCGTTGTGAGCTCAACGAGATCCTCGAAGCGGTTTCGCTGGACCTGCTACAGTTCCACGGCGATGAAGCGCCGGCCGATTGCGAAGGTTATCACCGGCCCTGGATCAAGGCCCTGCGGGTGCGCCCAGGGGACGATCTCGAGGCGGCCTGCCTGCAGTACGCCGGTGCTCGCGGTATTCTTCTGGATACTTTCGTGCCGGGTGTGCCGGGGGGAACCGGCGAGGCCTTCGACTGGTCTCTGGTGCCGGAGAAGCTGAGCAAACCCATCATCCTCGCTGGCGGCCTGTCCGCGGCCAACGTCGCCCAGGCGATCCGCCAGGTGCGTCCGTACGCGGTGGATGTCAGTGGCGGGGTGGAGCAGGCCAAAGGCATCAAGGATGTGGCGAAGATCGAAGCCTTCATGCAGGCGGTGAGGCAGGCGTGAGCCTGGATGTGACGGCTGGCCGCGCGCCATCGTCCATAGCTTTCGCAGCCCGATGCAGCTGGCGCGCCCGTGCGGTGAGCAGGCCAGCCATCGGCGTAGATATTGGAGGTGGGGCGCTACACGGCAAGGCCGTGACCGGTCCATCGTCGTTTCGAAGAAGTATTTGAGCTCAAGGGCAGGGCGGGGCAGGCAAGGCCTCCCGCCGGCCAAAACTGGAGAAAGTGAGCATGAGCAACTGGTTGGTAGACAAACTGATCCCTTCGATCATGCGTTCCGAGGTGAAGAAGAGCTCGGTACCGGAAGGACTGTGGCACAAGTGCCCGTCCTGCGAAGCCGTGCTCTATCGCCCGGAGCTGGAAAAGACCCTCGATGTCTGCCCCAAGTGCAACCATCACATGCGCATTGGCGCACGTGCACGTATCGACATCTTCCTCGACCAGGATGGCCGCGCCGAACTGGGTGCCGACCTGGAACCGGTCGACCGCCTGAAGTTCCGTGACGGCAAGAAGTACAAGGACCGCCTGAGCGGTGCGCAGAAGCAGACCGGCGAAAAAGACGCGCTGATTTCCATGAGCGGTACCCTGATGGGCATGCCGATCGTGGTCAGCGCCTTCGAATTCTCGTTCATGGGCGGCTCCATGGGCGCCATCGTCGGTGAGCGCTTCGTGCGCGCAGCCAACTATGCCCTCGAAAACCGCTGCCCGATGGTCTGCTTCTCCGCCTCCGGTGGTGCGCGCATGCAGGAAGCGCTGATCTCGCTGATGCAGATGGCCAAGACTTCGGCCGTGCTGGCGCGCCTGCGCGAAGAGGGCATCCCGTTCATCTCCGTGCTGACCGACCCGGTCTACGGCGGTGTTTCCGCCAGTCTGGCGATGCTCGGCGACGTGATCGTCGGCGAACCCAAGGCGCTGATCGGCTTCGCCGGCCCGCGGGTGATCGAGCAGACCGTTCGCGAGAAACTGCCGGAAGGCTTCCAGCGCAGCGAGTTCCTGCTGGAGCACGGTGCCATCGACCTGATCATCTCTCGTGAAGAGCTGCGTCCGCGCCTGGCTCGCCTGCTGGCGCAGATGACCGGCCAACCGACGCCGGAAGCGGCCAAAGAGGTCGCCGCGGTCGCGTGATGAACCAGCAGCGCACCCTGGGCGACTGGCTCGCCTATCTCGAACAGCTGCACCCGTCGGCCATCGACATGGGGCTGGAGCGCTCGCAGCAAGTGCTGGCGCGCCTGGCGCTGGGGCGCCTGGCGCCGCACGTGGTGACGGTCACCGGTACCAACGGCAAGGGCTCGACCTGCGCCTTCGTCGCCGCGATGCTGCGAGCCCAGGGCCTCAAGGTCGGGGTGTACAGCTCGCCGCACCTGCTGCGCTACAACGAGCGGGTGCTCATCGAGGGCGCCGAGGTCAGCGACGAGCGCCTGTGCGAGGCTTTCGCCGCTGTCGAGGCAGCCCGGGGCGAGATTTCCCTGACCTATTTCGAGATGGGCACCCTGGCGGCGTTCTGGCTGTTCAGGCAGTCGGCGCTGGATGCGGTGGTGCTCGAGGTCGGCCTGGGCGGTCGGCTGGATGCGGTCAATCTGGTGGATGCCGATATCGCGCTGGTTACCAGCATCGGCGTCGATCATGCCGATTACCTGGGAGATACCCGTGAATCGGTAGCCTTCGAGAAGGCCGGGATCTTCCGGGCGGGCAAGCCGGCCCTCTGCGGTGACCTGGACCCGCCGCAGCCCTTGCTGGACAAGGCGCGTGAGCTGGGTTGCCCGCTCTTCCTGCGGGGGCGCGACTTCGACCTGGACATTGCCGGCGATAGCTGGCATTGGCATGGCCGCCGGCTCGACGGTTCGTCGGTAGCGCTGCGCAACTTGCCGTTGCTCGACCTGCCAATGGAAAACGCGAGCCTGGCGTTGCAGGCGTTCCTGCTCATGGGGTTGTCCTGGGACGAGGCGCAGGTGCGCCAGGCGTTGCAGGCGGCGCGCATCACCGGTCGTCTCGACCGGCGTGCGTTGATGTTCCAGGGCAGGCCGGTCGAGCTGATGCTGGATGTCGGGCACAACCCGCATGCTGCCGAGTACCTGGCGCGCCGGCTGGCGGCACGTCCGCCGAAAGGCCGCCGCCTGGCGGTGTTCGGCCTGCTCGCCGACAAGGACCTGCAAGGCGTGCTCGCGCCGCTGCAGGGGCTGGTCGACGAATGGGCGGTGACGCCCCTCGC
Organism: Pantoea sp. Cy-639; assembly: GCF_011752525.1. GTDB lineage: Bacteria > Pseudomonadota > Gammaproteobacteria > Pseudomonadales > Pseudomonadaceae > Aquipseudomonas. The sequence continues at coordinate 283,641 of NZ_VWXI01000004.1, forward strand.
CACGCCGCGCAGTCGTCCGGCCTCGGCATTGGCGCAGGCCTTGACGAACCTCGGTGCCTCGGTGAAGTCTTACGCCAGTGTCGACGCGGCCCTCGAAGGGCAGTGCGCGCAGGCGACGGCGGATGACCAGATCCTGCTGTTCGGTTCGTTTTTCTGTGTCGGCGAGGCGCTGGCCTGGCTCGAGCGGCAGGCCCCTGAGGATGGAGTAGATGGCAGTGCTGGATAAAGGGATGAAGCAGCGCATGATCGGTGCGCTGGTGCTGGTGGCGCTGGCGGTGATCTTCCTGCCGATGCTGTTCACTCGCGAGGACGAAATGCGCCAGGTACGGGTCGAGGCGCCGGAAGCACCGGCCATGCCGAGCCTGCCCCAGGTGCAGGTGGAGCCGGTCCAGGTACCGGAACCGCAGCCGTTGCCGTCGCAGGACGAGCAGCCACCGGTGGTGGTCAACGAATCCAGCGCGCCGCTGAGCGCACCGAGCCAACCGATTGCACCGGCGCCGTCCGCGGTGCCGCCGGCCCAGCCGCAGCCCAGGGCGCAGACCCCGGTGCCGACGCCGAAGGTCGAGGCCCGTCCCGCACCCGCCGTTACGCCGGCTCAGACAGCCGCTGCCAAGCCGGCTGCGCCGTCGAAGATCGACGCCAACGGCCTGCCGGTGAGCTGGTCGATTCAGCTGGCCAGCCTGTCCAATCGTGCCGGGGCCGACAACCTGCAGAAGACCTTGCGCAGCCAGGGCTACAACGCCTATATCCGTTCGGCCGATGGCATGAACCGGGTGTTCGTCGGGCCGCTGATCGATCGCGCCGAGGCCGAGCGCCTGCGCGATGTGATCAACCGCCAGCAGAACCTCAAGGGCTTCGTGGTGCGTTTCCAGCCGGAGCGCGGCTGAGCATCATCGCCGGGCAAGCCCGTTTCCACGTGTTTGGGTGGTTGCAGGCTTGCCCTCGCGAGAGGCTTTGCAGGATGTAAAGCTGTCTCGGGAGTCAGCCTGTAGCCCTTCAAACACGTGACATTCCGCTTACCCCAAGCCCGCTGCTCTGTTAAAATGCGCCGCCTCAAACGTCGGTAGGCAGCACCGTGGCATTTACCTGGGTTGATTGGGCGATCATCGCGATCGTCGCCGTTTCCTCACTGATCAGTCTCAAGCGCGGCTTCGTCAAGGAAGCCTTGTCCCTGCTCATCTGGATAGTCGCCGGCGCGGTGGCCTGGATGTTCGGCGGTTCGCTCTCGCAGTACCTGGAAAGCTATATCCAGACACCGTCCGCGCGGGTCATCGCCGGCTGTGCCATTCTTTTCGTCGCCACGCTGCTGGTCGGGGCGATGGTCAATTTCCTCATCGGCGAGCTGATTCGCGTGACCGGACTGTCCGGCACCGATCGCTTCCTTGGCATGGCCTTCGGCGCCGCCCGTGGCGGCCTGCTGGTGGTGGTGGCCGTCGGGCTGCTGAGCCTGGGGCCGGTGCAACAGGATCCGTGGTGGCAGGAATCGCGCCTGATACCACAATTTCTATTGGTAGCCGACTGGTCGAAGAATCTGATCCTCGGGTTCACCGGCCAGTGGATGTCCAGTGGGGTCACCGCTCCGGTCGATCTTCCGTTCAAGGAGCAGTTGCTCGGGCCTGCAAAGCCCTGAGCGCTCTTCACTCAAGTTTCATCAAAGTAGGGGTTGCGTCGCATGTGTGGCATCGTCGGTATCGTCGGTAAGTCGAACGTCAATCAGGCGCTGTATGACGCGCTAACCGTGCTCCAGCACCGCGGCCAGGACGCTGCCGGTATCGTGACCAGCCACGACGGCCGGTTGTTCCTGCGCAAGGATAACGGTCTGGTGCGCGATGTCTTCCAGCAGCGTCACATGCAGCGCCTGGTCGGCCACATCGGCATCGGCCACGTACGCTACCCGACCGCTGGCAGCTCGACTTCGGCCGAGGCCCAGCCGTTCTATGTCAACTCGCCGTACGGCATCACCCTGGCGCACAACGGCAACCTGACCAACGTCGAGCAGTTGGCCAAGGAGATCTACGAGGCCGACTTGCGCCACGTCAACACCAACTCCGATTCGGAAGTGCTGCTGAACGTGTTCGCCCACGAGCTGGCCGTGCGTCACAAGCTGCAGCCTACCGAGGACGACGTGTTCGCTGCCGTCTCCCATGTGCACGACCGCTGCGTCGGCGGCTACGCGGTGGTGGCGATGATCACCGGCTACGGCATCGTCGGCTTCCGCGACCCCAACGGCATCCGCCCGGTGGTGTTCGGCCAGCGCCACACCGATGAAGGCGTCGAGTACATGATCGCCTCGGAAAGCGTCGCCCTGGACGTGCTCGGCTTCACCCTGATCCGCGACCTCGCCCCGGGCGAGGCGGTCTACATCACCGAGGAAGGCCAGTTGTTCACCCGTCAGTGCGCCAAGGCGCCGAAGCTGCAGCCATGCATCTTCGAGCACGTCTACCTGGCCCGCCCGGACTCGATCATCGATGGCATTTCGGTGTACAAGGCGCGCCTGCGCATGGGCGAGAAACTGGCCGAGAAGATCCAGCGCGAGCGCCCGGATCACGACATCGACGTGGTCATCCCGATCCCGGACACCAGCCGCACCGCCGCCCTGGAGCTGGCCAACCACCTGGGCGTCAAGTTCCGCGAAGGTTTCGTCAAGAACCGCTACATCGGCCGTACCTTCATCATGCCCGGCCAGGCCGCGCGCAAGAAATCGGTACGCCAGAAGCTCAATGCCATCGAGCTGGAGTTCCGCGGCAAGAACGTGATGCTGGTGGACGACTCGATCGTGCGCGGCACCACCTGCAAGCAGATCATCCAGATGGCTCGCGAAGCGGGCGCCAAGAACGTCTATTTCTGCTCCGCCGCCCCGGCGGTACGCTACCCCAACGTCTACGGCATCGACATGCCGAGTGCACACGAGCTGATCGCCCACAACCGTACCACCGAGCAGGTGGCCGAGTTGATTGGCGCCGACTGGCTGGTCTACCAGGACCTGCCTGACCTGATCGAATCGGTCGGTGGCGGCAAGATCAAGATCGACAACTTCGATTGCGCGGTGTTCAACGGTGAGTATGTCACCGGCGATATCGACGAAGCCTACCTCGACCGCATCGAGCAGGCCCGCAACGACCTGGCCAAGGTCAAGACCCAGGCTGTCAGCGCGATCATCGACCTGTACAACAACTGATTTGGGAGCGACGGCATGACCGATCAATGGGATGCCGGTCGACTGGACAGTGACCTCGAGGGTGTCGGTTTCGACACCCTGGCGGTACGCGCCGGTCAGAACCGCACACCGGAGGCCGAGCACAGCGAAGCGCTGTTCCTGACCTCCAGCTACGTCTTCCGCACGGCTGCCGACGCCGCCGCGCGTTTTGCCGGCGAAACGCCGGGCAATGTCTATTCGCGCTACACCAACCCGAGCGTGCGTGCCTTCGAGGAACGCCTGGCGGCAATGGAAGGCGCCGAGCAGGCCGTGGGCACGTCCACCGGCATGGCGGCGATCCTTGCCGTGGTGATGTCGCTGTGCAGCGCCGGTGATCATGTGCTGGTGTCGCAGAGCGTGTTCGGCTCGACCATCAGCCTGTTCGAGAAGTACTTCAAGCGCTTTGGCGTACAGGTGGACTACGTGCCACTGGTCGACCTGGACGGCTGGGCGCAGGCCATCAAGGCCAACACCAAGCTGCTGATCGTCGAGTCGCCTTCCAACCCGCTGGCCGAGCTGGTCGACATCCCGGCACTGGCCGAGATCGCCCACGCCCGCGGCGCCATGCTGGTGGTGGACAACTGCTTCAGCACCCCGGCCTTGCAGCAGCCGCTCAAGCTCGGCGCCGATATCGTGTTCCATTCGGCGACCAAGTTCATCGACGGCCAGGGTCGTTGCATGGGTGGCGTGGTGGCTGGTCGTGCCGAACAGATGAAGGAAGTGGTCGGTTTCCTGCGTACAGCCGGCCCGACCCTCAGCCCGTTCAACGCCTGGATCTTCACCAAGGGGCTGGAGACGCTCAAGCTGCGCATGCGCGCGCACTGCGAGAGCGCCCAGGCCCTGGCCGAGTGGCTGGAGCGCCAGGACGGCGTGGAGAAGGTGCATTACGCCGGCCTGCCGAGCCACCCGCAGCACGAACTGGCCAAGCGCCAGATGAGCGGTTTCGGTGCGGTGGTCAGTTTCGAGGTCAAGGGTGGCAAGGAAGGCGCCTGGCGTTTCATCGACGCCACCCGGGTCATTTCGATCACCACCAACCTGGGCGACAGCAAGACCACCATCGCCCACCCGGCGACCACCTCCCATGGCCGACTGACGCCGCAGGAGCGTGAGGCGGCGGGTATCCGTGACAGCCTGATCCGGGTGGCGGTCGGCCTCGAAGACGTGGCCGACCTGCAGGCCGACCTGGCTCGCGGCCTGGCGGCACTGTGATCGACTGGACAGGCGGCGAGCCCGGCCATAACGGCCGGGTAGCCCTGGTGACCGGTGCCGCCCGCGGCATTGGCCTGGGTATTGCCGCCTGGTTGATCTGCGAAGGATGGCAAGTGGTGCTCAGCGATCTTGACCGCCCACGTGGCGCCAAGGTGGCCAAGGCCTTGGGCGACCATGCCTGGTTCATCAGCATGGACGTGGCTGATGAGGCCCAGGTCAGTGCCGGGGTGTCCGAAGTGCTTGGGCAGTTCGGGCGCCTGGATGCGCTGGTATGCAACGCGGCCATCGCCAACCCGCACAACCAGACGCTGGAAAGCCTGTCGCTGGCCCAGTGGAACCGGGTACTGGCAGTCAACCTCAATGGCCCGATGCTGTTGGCCAAGCACTGTGCTCCTTATCTGCGCGCCCATGGTGGCGCCATCGTCAACCTGACCTCGACCCGTGCTCGGCAGTCCGAACCGGACACCGAGGCCTATGCGGCGAGCAAGGGTGGCCTGGTGGCACTGACCCATGCGCTGGCAATGAGCCTGGGGCCGGAGATTCGGGTCAACGCGGTCAGCCCTGGCTGGATCGATGCCCGCGATCCGTCGCAACGCCGTGCCGAGCCGCTGAGCGAGGCCGACCATGCCCAGCATCCGGCGGGCAGGGTAGGGACGGTGGAGGACGTGGCGGCGCTGGTGGCCTGGTTGCTGTCGCGCCAGGCAGGTTTCGTCACCGGCCAGGAATTCGTGGTCGATGGCGGCATGACTCGCAAGATGATCTACGTCTGAGCGCTACGCTAATGCGACAAACAGCAAGAGGGGACCGTGAGGTCCCCTTGTTGTTTGTCGGGGGCACAGAGCCTAGTACAAGCGGCAGGCTTTTTCTTGTCGCTTGCAGTTCACGGCTTGCAGCTTTTTTGCCCTTTTTGAAAAAAAATTCAATGGGGGTATTGACTTAGCATCGGTACCTGCGTAAATTTCGCGGCCTCAGCGAAGCAAACGCAACAAGCAACATCGCGGGGGTGATTAGCTCAGCCGGGAGAGCATCTGCCTTACAAGCAGAGGGTCGGCGGTTCGATCCCGTCATCACCCACCACTTCCTGAGACGTTCCTGGTTCAGCAGTTTCGAAAGAAACGATCTGGCAGAGAGGAACAGGACGCAAGTCCAGCTATGCGCAGCGGTAGTTCAGTCGGTTAGAATACCGGCCTGTCACGCCGGGGGTCGCGGGTTCGAGTCCCGTCCGCTGCGCCACTTTTATCCAGATGGGTGCTTGCACCGGTCTGAGGCCGCAAGGCCAGATCCTAGTTTCAATCAGGCGCAAGCCTGAACGATACGCAGCGGTAGTTCAGTCGGTTAGAATACCGGCCTGTCACGCCGGGGGTCGCGGGTTCGAGTCCCGTCCGCTGCGCCATCTTCGCTTCGAGCCCCTTGAACAGCTCGAAGCAACATGGAAAGAGCGATCTTGATGTCGCTTTTTTTATGCCCTCGATTTTCGCGCCAAGGCGCTTGAAAGTCAGGATCCCAGTTTCAATCGGGTGCAAGCCCGAGCGATACGCAGCGGTAGTTCAGTCGGTTAGAATACCGGCCTGTCACGCCGGGGGTCGCGGGTTCGAGTCCCGTCCGCTGCGCCATCTTCGCTTCAAGGTCCCATGAACACCTTGAAGCACGAAAAAGCGACCTGAGGGTCGCTTTTTTCGTTTCTGCCGCCCGCCCTGGGCGATCGCCTGCTCGTTCACAGGCGGAAGCTGCCAATCAGCCCTTCCAGTTCCTGGTCCAGGTGGCCAAGCTCGTCAGTGGCCGCCTCGATGTCCCGGGTGGCACGCAAGGCTTGTTCTGCTACGTCCCGTACATTGTCCATGTTGCCGCGGATGGTCGAGACCATGACACTCTGTTGCTCGGTGCTGGCAGCAATCTGCTGGTTCATGCCCTGGATGTCGTCCACGTTCGTGGTGATGACCTGCAGTGCCTCGCTCGCCTGGTTGGCCAGGGCCACGCTGTGGCCTGCCGCGTCACGACTGCCGTGCATGCGCTCGACGGCGTGCCGCGCGCCTTCCTGCAAGCTGCCGACCAAGGCCTCGATTTCGCTGGTCGAGCGCTGGGTGCGCTGGGCGAGGCTGCGCACTTCGTCGGCGACTACGGCGAAGCCACGGCCGGCATCGCCGGCGCGGGCGGCTTCGATGGCGGCGTTCAGGGCCAGCAGGTTGGTCTGTTCGGCCACTGCGTGAATCACGGTCATGATGCTGCCGATCTGTTCGGTGCCTTCGGACAGTTGCTGGACGGCCTGGGTGCTGCCTTCGATGTCCTCGGCCAGGCGGACAATCTGCTGCTGTGTGTCGCGCACCACCTGGCGACTGAAATCGGCCCTGTCGCTGGCCTGGTCGGTTGCCTGGCTGGCCAGGGCGCTGTTCTGGGCGATTTCCTGCACGGCGCCGGCCATCTGGCTCATGGCGGTGGCGACTTGCAGGGTTTCGCTTTGCTGGCGGGTGGCACCGTCGCTGGTGTGTTCGACGGTGACGGCCAGCGTGCCCGACGTCTGGCGCAGGCGCGTGCTGACCTGGCCAAGGCTTTGCACGATGCCGCGCAAGCTGGCGCAACTGCGTCCGAGTGCCTGGAGCAGTTGGCCGAACTCGTCGCTGCGTGGCGTCAATGCCGGTTGTCGGAGGTCGCCTTGGCCAATGCGCTGCGCCAGGTCCAGTGCTTCCTGCAGGGGCGAGCAGATCTGCCGGATCAGTAGCCAGGCCACCAGGCACGCCAGTATCAGCGTGGCGCCGAACAAGGCCAGCATCAGGCGGGTGCGTTGGCTGAATTCGTCGGCGCTGACCTGGTTCTGCAGGGTTATCAGGGCGTTGATCTGTTCGATGGCTGCGAGCACCTGCCCGACCAGTTGCTTGCCGTTGTGCCCGACCAGGGCGGTGGCTCCGTTTTCAAGGTGTTGCTCTAGGCGTTGCAGGTACTCGGCCATCAGGCTGCGGGTGCTGCCAAGTTTGTCCTGGGCCTCGGGAAATGGCATGTGCGCCAGGTTTTCGTCGATCAGCGTGTCCATGTGGGCAAGTGCCTGGCGCAGGTCGTTCAGGTCCTCTGGTTGCTGGTCCAGGGCATAGGCCATCTGTGCCGAGCGGATATCATTGAGGCTGTCGAGGATGTAGTTCACCGACACCAGGCGCTCGGCGCGGTGCGTCAGCGAACCCAGGCTGAGGATCGCCGTCAGGGCGAGGAGGGCTGCGAGCAGGACCAGGGGAAAAAGGCTGAGCAGCAGTTTCAGGCGTACCGAGAGGTTTTTCATCGCAGGCTCCTTGCGCAAGCGGAAAAACGCAAGAGTCTAATGGCGACGTGTCAGCGAGATGACTAGGTCCTTTTTCTGTATTGAGAAGGATGCATCCGCTTCAAACGTGCGAAATTTCTCTGTGATCGTGTGCAAGGCTTTACATGAACCTTGCACCTACATGGTTTCGGTCACTTGCGGATGTGTTGCACAATAGGCGCCGTTCGATTCATCCCCCCCCGGAATTCACGATGTCCAGATCATCCGTCTACGGTGCGCTCGGGCTGGCCCTGGTGCTGGCAAGCGTGTCCGGTTGCTCCTCGAAGAAACCCGCCGTGTACGAGCACGAGAACTTCGACGACTCAGGCACCTTCTCGCGCAGTTTCCCCGTCAGCGAGGCCAGCACCTGCGAAGCGGCCAGGCGTGCCTTGTTGAGCCAGGGCTACATCATCACCCGCAGCGACGCCAACCAGGTGGCTGGCAACAAGAGTTTCCAGCAAAACGCTGAAAACCACATGCAGATCAGTTTCAACATCACCTGCGTGCCCGACATAGGCGACCGACAGCGTTCGACCATGTTCGCCAACGCCCTGCAGGATCGCTACACCCTGAAGAAGTCCAATACTTCCGCGAGTCTTGGCGTGGGCGTGCTGGGCTCGGTGTCGATGCCGATCGGCTCGACTGACGACTCGATGGTCAAGGTCGCTAGCGAGACGGTTACCGCAGCGCAGTTCTACGACCGTTATTTCGCCCTGGTGGAAAGCTACCTGCCCAAGCCGAAGAAAGTGAAAAAGGCCGAAGCGACACCGCTGCCGGCGGTGGAGAAGCCAGCGGTCGACCTGGGCTTGCCTGAATCTGCCCCGGCCACGCCGACTCCGCCAGCGCCTGCCAGTGCTGGCGAGCCTGTCCCGGTAGCGCCGTCGGCGCCTGCCGTGCCGGCCAGCGAAGCTCCTGCGGCGCCCGTGCTCGATGACAGCAAGGGCTCGCAACCCATCGCGCCGCCGGTTGAGCCTGCACCGATCCATGTGGAACCGACGCCGGCGGCAACCACGGGCGCCCCTGCGCCACTCTGACGCTTCGATAATTACGCGGGTGCTTGCTACGTTTACCTTTCAGGGGAATGTCATCATTCCTTCATCCGGCCGGCCTAGGTTGACGGCTGAACCCATGAAAACGTGAATGAGAGGATGCAGGCGGATGGACGATTATCAGGAAGAACTGCTCGAGTTCCAGGCCTATGAACTGGATACCCCGGAGCCGGCAGACGACGCCACCGAGCTCTAGTCTTGCACGAAAGGTAGGGTCTCCATCGTTGTAGGAGCAGCGCACCGCCGCTCCCACAAGACTGTTCTACAGAGCCTGGAACCGCGCGTCAGAGCGCCTGCCGCTGGTTGCGGCGGTATTCCCCCGGGGTCAGGCCGGTCCAGCGCTTGAAGGCACGCTGGAAGGCCTCGGCCGAGGCAAATCCCAACAGGTAGGCGATTTCGCCGAAGGCCAGCTCCGTGTCGCGGATATAGGTTTCGGCCAGATCGCGGCGCGTGTCGTTGAGCAGGTTGCGAAAACGCGTGCCTTCCTCGGCCAGCTTGCGCCGCAGGGTCCAGGTCGGCAGTTGCAGGTGTTGCGCGACTTCCTCCAGATCCGGCTCGCGCCCGCCATTGAGCAGCGGTCCTAGCAGGTGGGTGATGCGTTCGCCCAGGCTGCGCACGCGGGTGCGCTGCGCCAGCTCTGTCTCGCACAACTGCACCAGGTGCTGCCAGGTGCCTGGGCAATGCTGCGGGTTGGCCAGGGCCAGGGTGGCCTGGCCCAGGCGCAACTGATTGAGCGGCGTGCCGAACTGCACCGTGCCACTGCACAGGCTCTGGTATTGCTGAGCGTAGGCGGGGGCTTCGAACTCGATCTCCAGGCGCTCGGCCTGGATCGGCTGGTCGCTCAGGCCCGACAATTGCGCCAGCCAGCCGCCGAGCACCGAGTCGACCACGAACCGGTTGTAGGCGTTGTACGGGCTGATCGAGTAGAAACGCAGCCAGGCACCCTGGCTGTCTTCGTGGAAGCTCGAGTGGCCGCGGTAGTTGGCGGCATACAGTGGCTCGAAGCGCAGCAGGGTCCGCGCGGCCTCGCCCAGCGTCGGCGCCTGGGCGGCGGTGATGCCGGCCAGCCCGGCCTGGGCCAGGCGGCTGACACGGGCCATGTGCAGGCCCAGGGCAGGCTCGCCGCTCAGGGCGATGGCGGCGTGGCCCAGATGCATGTAGCGCGGGATCGACAGGCGTGCACCGGGCTCGGCCAGGCGCTTGGCATCGAGGCCGTAGCGCAGCAGCAGTGGCTGCGGATCGTGGCCGAGTGCCTGCAGTGCCTCGGCCAGGGGGTGGACGAAGCCTATCGACAGCTCGCCCAGGCGCACGCGGGGACGGGGCATGGCGCTACAACCACAGGTTCAGCAGGCGCGCACCGTGGCTGGCGGTACCGATCAGCAAGGTGCCGCTCTGGCTGGCAAAGCCCTGGCCATCCCCGGCCAGTTCCCAGAACTGGCCACGCAGGAACACGCTCATGTTGCGAGTGCCCTGGTTGGTGCTCGGTACCAGTTGCTGCCAGGCCGCCTCTTCGCTGACCTGGCCACGCTGCAGCGGCAGGTCCCGGGCGGCTGGCTGGTGACGGTTGCCGCGCCAAGGGGTCTGCCAGCTTTGCCGGCCGCTGAGGAACGCCGGGTTGGCAATCAGCTGGACCGACTGGCTGGCCAACTGTTGGTAGTTGGCCGGATACCAGCTGTCGCTGCCCACCAGCACACCCAGGCGTCCGGCAGGGGTCTGCAGGACTTGCAGGGGGTACTGGCGGCCATCGTGCACGTAGCGACGGGTTTCGCTGTCCGGGTACTGCTGGTGCTGCGGCTGGCCGAGCACACTGCCGTCCCCGGCGAATACCAGACTGCTGTTGAACAGCGGGCCATTGCCGGTGCGCAGCACGCCGTTTTCCACGTAGGGCGCCGGCAGGATGATCGAGCCTGCCACCAGGGTCACGCCGAACTCCCGGGCCAGGCCGCCGAACAATTGCTGGTAGTCGCTGGCCATCTGCGCCGCCTTCATGCGCAGATGCGCGTCGCTGCGCCAGTCATCGCTGCGAGTGGCCAGCGCCGCGAGGCCATAGTGCAGCGGGTTGCTCAGTTCCAGCCATTGCCAGGCCTCGCGACGATGCGTCACCTGGTAGAGCTCGTTCTTCTCGCCGCGGGCCCATAGCCAGGTGCCGATGTGTTCGGGCAGCACCACCACGGTACGGGGGGTGATCAGACCTTGGGCCCGGGCTTGTTCGAGGTAGGCGGCCAGTTTGCGGTGCAGGCGGGTGAGATTCTGGTAGTCGCCGGGAAACAGCAGCGGCTCGACGCCCAGCAGGTTGCCGTGTTCGCCTGGTATGCCCTGGTTGAGCGCGAGTTCGATGCGCAGGTCGGACAGGTAATGGCCTTCCGGACGCTGCAGGGTCCAGAAGCCATAGCCGCAGAGGGCGGCGAGGACTACCAGCGCCAGGGCGCCGGCTAGCAGTTTGCGCATGGAGCGGTCCGGCACGGTGGCGAATGAGGTGCACTAGGGTAAGCCCGTTGTACAGCAGGATCAATAAGTTGTCAGTTTCGATCATTGAGCGCGTTCAAACGCCTGTTTAATGTCGGCTGCAGACAAACGACGGGCCCCGCCAACGTGGCAGAGGTGCCCGCATTCCGTGATCACGCCACCTGTGGAGTCCATCCATGGCTACCGACCGTTACCCGCACCTGCTGGCCCCTCTCGACCTGGGCTTCACCACCTTGCGCAACCGCACCCTGATGGGCTCGATGCACACCGGCCTGGAGGAACGCCCAGGCGGCTTCGAGCGCATGGCGGCATACTTTGCCGAGCGTGCCCGGGGCGGAGTCGGGTTGATGGTCACCGGCGGCATCGCGCCGAACGACGAGGGCGGTGTGTATTCCGGCGCGGCCAAGCTGAGCACCGAGGAAGAGGCCGACAAGCATCGGATCGTCACCGAGGCGGTACATGCCGCCGGCGGCAAGATCTGCCTGCAGATCCTCCACGCCGGGCGCTATGCCTACAGCCCGAAGCAGGTGGCGCCAAGCGCCATCCAGGCGCCGATCAACCCGTTCAAGCCCAAGGAGCTGGACGAGGAGGGCATCGAGAAGCAGATCCGCGACTTCGTCACCTGCGCCAGCCTGGCCCAGCGCGCCGGTTATGACGGCGTCGAGATCATGGGTTCGGAAGGCTACTTCATCAACCAGTTCCTCGCCGCCCACACCAACCACCGTACCGACCGATGGGGCGGCAGCTACGAAAACCGCATGCGCCTGGCGGTGGAGATCGTGCGTCGGGTACGCGAGGCGGTAGGCCGCGAGTTCATCATCATCTTCCGCCTGTCGATGCTCGACCTGGTCGAGGGCGGCAGCACCTGGGACGAGATCGTGCAACTGGCCAAGGCCATCGAGCAGGCCGGTGCGACCTTGATCAACACCGGCATCGGCTGGCACGAGGCGCGTATCCCGACCATCGCCACCAAGGTGCCGCGCGCGGCGTTCAGCAAGGTCACCGCCAAGCTGCGTGGCGCGGTGCAGGTCCCGCTGATCACCACCAACCGCATCAACACCCCGGAAGTGGCCGAGGCCGTGCTGGCCGAGGGGGATGCCGACATGGTCTCCATGGCCCGGCCGTTCCTCGCCGATCCGGACTTCGTCAACAAGGCGGCAGCAGACCGCGCCGACGAGATCAACACCTGCATCGGCTGCAACCAGGCCTGCCTGGACCACACCTTCGGCGGCAAGCTGACCAGTTGCCTGGTCAACCCGCGTGCCTGCCATGAGACCGAGCTCAATTACCTGCCTGTACTGAACGTCAAGCGCATCGCCGTGGTTGGTGCCGGCCCTGCCGGCCTGGCTGCGGCTACCGTGGCGGCCGAGCGTGGCCACCAGGTGACCTTGTTCGACAGCGCCAGCGAGATCGGTGGGCAGTTCAACGTCGCCAAGCGGGTGCCGGGCAAGGAAGAGTTCTTCGAGACCCTGCGCTACTTCCGCAACAAGGTGAAAAGCACCGGCGTCGACCTGCGCCTGGAGACCCGCGTCGATGTGGCGACGCTGGTGGCGGGCGGTTTCGACGAGATCATCCTGGCTACCGGTATCGCCCCGCGCACGCCGGCCATTCCCGGCATCGACAATGCCAAGGTGCTCAGCTACCTGGACGTGCTGCTCGAGCGCAAGCCGGTAGGCCCGCGGGTGGCGGTGATCGGCGCCGGTGGTATCGGTTTCGATGTGTCCGAATACCTGGTGCACCAGGGCGTGGCCACCAGCCAGGACCGCGAGGCGTTCTGGAAGGAATGGGGGATCGACACCCGGCTGGAGGCCCGCGGTGGCGTGGCGGGGATCAAGGCCGAGCCGCATGCCCCGGCGCGCCAGGTGTACCTGCTGCAGCGCAAGAAGACCAAGGTTGGCGATGGCCTGGGCAAGACCACCGGCTGGATCCATCGCACCGGGCTGAAGAACAAGCAGGTGCAGATGCTCAATGGCGTCGAGTACCTGAGCGTCGACGATGCCGGTCTGCACGTGCGGATCAACGAGGGCGAGCCGCAGTTGCTGGCGGTGGACAACATCGTCGTCTGTGCCGGCCAGGAGCCGCTGCGCGAACTGCACGAAGGCTTGCTGGCGGCGGGGCAGTCGGTGCACCTGATCGGTGGTGCCGACGTGGCGGCCGAGCTGGATGCCAAGCGCGCGATCAACCAGGGATCGCGCCTGGCCGCCGAGTTGTGAGGCGCGTCAGGCCCGATAGTCGAGCACCGATGTAATCGCTGCAGGAGCCGGCCTTGCCGGCTCCTGCAGCTTGCCGGATGCCTCGAGCTGATAGACTCGGCGCCATGTCTGAGTTCTCCCTGCCCCATGCCCCCTTGCAACGTCTCGACCTGCCCTGGCTGCGCCAGGCCGGTATCGAGGCCGCCATCCTGCGCCTGGACCTGGTCGACCCACTGATCAGCGGCAACAAATGGTTCAAGCTGCGCCACCATCTGCTCGCCGCGCGCCAGGCCGGCTCGCCGGGGCTGATCAGCCTGGGTGGCAACCATTCCAATCACCTTCACGCCCTGGCCGCTGCCGGCAAGCGTTTTGGCTTCGCTACCGTCGGCTTGCTGCGCGGCCATCCCCAGGACACCCCCACCGTGGATGACCTGCGGGCGTTCGGCATGCAGCTGCACTGGCTCGGCTATGGTGGTTACCGGGCCCGTCACGAAGCCGGCTTCTGGGCGCCCTGGCAAGCCCGCTACCCCGGTTGGCATTGCATCCCCGAAGGTGGTGGAGGCCTGGCCGGAGCGCAAGGCTGCGCCTTGATCGTCGAGCAGTGCAAGGCGCAACTGGCGACACTCGGCTGGACGGACTATGACGCCTGGTGGCTGGCGGCCGGTACCGGGACGACCCTTGCAGGCCTGGTGCTGGCGGAGGCGGGCGAACACCCGGTGCACGGCGCGCTGGCGGTCCCGCCGGATCATGGCGTGGCGGAGCAGGTGGCGGCACTGGTGGGGGCGACGGGCTATGTGCTGCACGATGCCAGCCGGGGCGGTTTCGCCCGTCTCGACGAGGTGTTGCTGGCCTTCGTCGATGAGGCCGAGCGGCATGCGGCGATACCGCTGGAGGCGCTCTATACCGGCAAGGCGCTACTGGCCCTGCGCGACCAGGTCGAGGCCGGGCGTTTCGTCCCCGGCACCCGCCTGGTGTTCCTGCACACCGGTGGCCTGCAGGGGCGCCGCGGTTACTTGTAGGGCAGCATGCGCTGCAGGGTGTTGTCGCGCAGCACGTAGTGGTGGTACAGCCCGGCCACGGCGTGCAGGCCGATCAGCCAGTAGCCCCAGCTGCCGATGCGCTCATGCCAGCCCTTGATGAACTTGGCCAGGTCCGGATCGGGCGAGGTGATCGCCGGCAGGTCCAGGCCATAGAACGGGATCGGCTTGTCGGCGGCGCTCAGGATGGCCCAGCCGGCCAGGGGCAGGCCGATCATCATCAGGTACAGCAGCAGGTGCACCAGGTGCGACAGGCCGGTCTGCCAGGCCGGTGGCTTCGGCACGATCGGCGGAGTAGGGCGCGACAGGCGCAGGATCAGGCGCAGCCAGACCAGTACGAACACGCTCAGGCCAAGCATGAAATGCAGGTCTTTCATCAGGTCGCGCTCGGCGCTGCCCTTGGGGAACATGCCGCGCAGTTCGATGGTGGCGTAGACGGCGGCCAGCAGCACCAGCATCAGCCAGTGCAGGGCGATCGACGGGCGCGCATAGTGGGCCGCGGGGGTGGATGAAGCCATGGTGGGTCCTCGTCATCAGGTAGGAATGGGCACTCTTGCTGGCGCCTCATCTTCACTCTAATCGCTGGCACGGAATTTTGTTTGCTACAGATCTATGCGCGGTGGCCGACACAGCGAGTCGAGTGATGGCCAAGGGCCTTCGCTGATTTTCCATCGCACAAGGATTCCGTGTTCAATGAAACGCCTCATCACCGCCCCTCGCGCGGCGCTGTTCTGCTCCCTGTCCCTCCTGCTCGCCGGATGCGAGCAACCTCCTGCGCCAAGCGTGCCGGCGATCGGTGCCCTGACCATCCCGCTGTGCGTGAACGACGAGTGCGCGGTCCTCGACCAGAACGGCGCATTTCGTATCGCCCCCGGCAGCGAGTTCACCCAGCTTTACACCCAGCCGTTCACCGATGCCTTCATCTTCGGGCGCGGCGACTATTGGCACCTGGCCAGTGGCGACGGCAAGCAGGTGATCCGCGCCGACCTCACCGACGAGCTGTACACCCTGACACCGGGCCTGTTCGGCTTTGGCCGCGACGGCAAGGTCGGGGTGATGGACGAGCAGGGCAAGGAAGTCCAGCCGGCCGTGTTCGACACCGTCTATGTCGGTGGCGACAACCAGTTCATCGTCTACGAGATCGACGACCTGCGCGGCATCCTCACGCCCAAGGGCGAGAAAGTCAGCGAGGCGGTGTTCGATTCGCTGTACGTGCGCGAGGACTTCGCCAAGCGCGGCAACTGGGTGCTGGCCGAGCGCCAGGGTGAGCACTGGGGCTACAACCTGCAGACCCAGGCGCTGCGCAAGCTCGACTTCGACACTATTCTCAGCGCCGCCGACGGCCACCTGGTGGTATCCCGCGAGGGCGTGGCCGGCAAAGGCCTGGCCGATGCCGCCGGCGATCTGGTGATTGCGCTCGAGAAGAACTGGCTGGGCACTCCGGGCGGTGGCCTGGTAGCGTTCCGCGACGGCTACGACAAGCCCTGCGGCTACCTGGACTACCAGGGCAAGGTGGTGATCGAGGCGCAGTACCAGAGCTGTGAACCCTTCGGCAAGGTCGGTGGCATGGTCCAGGTGCAGGGCAACGAGGGCGGCCGAGGCAAGTCGGGCATGATCGGTCACGACGGCAAGTGGCTGATCGAGCCCGAGTACGACTCGGTCGGCGACGCCGGCATGGGCCTGCTGGGCATGAGCGGCCACCGTCCGGGCTTCAGCCATATCGGCAAGCTGCAGAGCGCCTTCCTGGCGACCTACGGGACGATGGACCTGGACCAGGGCAAGGTGCTGTTCCAGCCGACCTACCAGCAGATCGGCCTGGTCGCGCCCAAGCGCTTGGCCTTCACCGAGCTCAAGTCGCCACGCAAGACCGTGATGCTGTTCGGCATGCCCAGCGAGGCGGCCACGGTCGGCCTGATGGACGACCAGGGCCAGGTGCTGATCAAGCCGGAGCAGTTCGTCTCGTACCAACTGCTGGCCGATGGTCATCACCTGCTGGCTGCCGAGGGTAACGGTGCCCAGGCCCTGCGTGCGCTGTACGACCTCGATGGCAAGCTGCTGGTACCCGCCAAGTGGCAGGATGTGACGGTCGATGAAGGCCGTGGCGCGATCTTCGGCTACCGGGTCGAGGGCAATGGCGATGATGCGGTACGCACCCTGCGGGCCTTGTATCGCCTCGACGGCAGCGTGGTATTCGAGACCAATCGCCTGCCATGCGGCGCGGAACAGGTGGTCGATGGCAAGGGCCAGGTGCTGTGGCCGCAAGATGCCCAGGCCTACTGCCCGGAGCCGGACGCCGAGGCGTCCTGACCCAGGCCGTGCCCCTGTCGTGAGCGTGGCGGCGACAGGGGTTCAGCGTGGGGGCAGGTCCGGCCAACTGTCGGCCACCAGAAACACCCGCTCGACCTCCTCCCACGCCCCGTCTTCCTGCTCGTGCAGCCTGGCCAGCAACTGCGCGGGCGCATGCGGCTCCAGGCCCGTGCGCCAGGCCTCGAACTGCGCCGTGCCCCAGCAGTCCTGCGCACTCAACCGTGCCGCTGCCAGCCACGCCTGACGTGGCAGCGGTTGCCAGCGCTGGCCTGGCTGCGCGATCCAGTCACCCTGGCGCAGCCAGCCACCGCGCAGGTGGTCGGGGTTGGCGCCTTCGGGTGGATAGGTGTCACCTGTCGAGGGGTAGAACAGGTAGCCACCCAGCCACAAGTGCCCCTGCAACTGCTCCAGGCCCAGCCCGGCCAGCACTGCGCGGCTCTGAGGTCCGCGCGACATGGGCAACTGGTGCCCGGCCAGGTGCGCGAGCTTGTGCCCCAGCCGATCATGACAACCCGGACCGAGCCACGCCTGCGGGTCACGGCCGTCGCTGGCCGGCGGGCCGAGGTAGAGCTTGATCGCCAGTTCCAGGTGATGATCGCCATCCCGATCGCGCAGCACGATGTCCAGTTCGCCGAGGGTCCGTCCGCCGTCGCGGATCGCCAGGTTGGCCGCCAGCAGCTCCACGCCCGGGGCCTGGCGCAGGGCGAACTGCCACAGGGCTTCGTAGTAAAGCCCCAGGCGCCGGCTGGTCAGGCGCGCCAGCCATGCCAGCAACGGCTCCGGCGCCTGGTCGAGGGCGTGCAGCCAGGCAGCCAGGCGTTGTGGATCCTCGGCCCAGTGGCTGGCGTGCAACGGGTGGCGTTGCGGGCCGGGCGCCTGGCACAGCAGCGGCGGCGACAGGATCACCCAGGCCAGGTCGCGCACGGCGGGGTGGCGCAGCTGGCGGGGCAGGGGCTGAAGGTCGGCGAAGGGTATCATCCTGCGAGCATAGCCGGTTTGCCGCTGGCCAGTCCTTTCGCCCATAATCCCGGGATTGTCACCCCGCCGCAGAGCCTCGCAGGAGCACCATGGAGCAATTTCGCAATATCGGTATCATCGGACGCCTTGGCAGCTCCCAGGTGCTCGACACCATCCGCCGACTGAAAAAATTCCTCCTCGAGCGCCACCTGCACGTAATCCTCGAGGACACCATCGCCGAAGTCCTGCCCGGCCACGGCCTGCAGACCTCCACCCGCAAGCTGCTGGGCGAGGTATGCGACCTGGTCATCGTGGTCGGCGGCGACGGCAGCCTGCTCGGCGCCGCCCGCGCCCTGGCCCGGCACAATGTCCCGGTGCTGGGCATCAACCGCGGCAACCTGGGCTTTCTCACCGACATCCGCCCGGACGAGCTGGAGCAGAAAGTCGCCGAGGTGCTCGACGGCCACTACCTGGTGGAGAACCGCTTCCTGCTGCAGGCCGAGGTGCGTCGCCACCACGAAGCCATCGGCCAGGGCGATGCGCTCAACGACGTGGTCCTGCACCCGGGCAAGTCGACACGGATGATCGAGTTCGAGATCTACATCGACGGTCAGTTCGTCTGCAGCCAGAAGGCCGACGGCCTGATCGTCGCCACCCCGACCGGCTCGACTGCCTACGCCCTGTCGGCCGGCGGCCCGATCATGCACCCCAAGCTCGACGCCATCGTCATCGTGCCGATGTACCCGCACACCTTGTCGGGCCGACCGATCGTGGTGGATGGCAACAGCGAGCTGAAGATCGTCGTGTCCAACGACCTGCAGATCTACCCGCAGGTGTCCTGTGACGGGCAGAATCACTTCACCTGCGCTCCCGGCGACACCATCACGGTGAGCAAGAAGCCGCAGAAGCTGCGCCTGATCCACCCGCTCGACCACAACTACTACGAGGTCTGCCGTACCAAGCTCGGCTGGGGCAGCCGCCTGGGAGGCAGGGACGACTGATGCTCGATCCGGCGCGCAGTTTCGACATCATCGGCGACGTGCACGGCTGTGCGCTGACCCTCGAACGGCTGCTCGACACCCTCGGCTACAAGCGCGTGGGTGGTGTCTGGCGGCATCCGCGGCGCCAGGCGCTGTTCCTCGGCGACATCGTCGACCGCGGCCCGCGCATCCGCGAGGCGCTGCACATCGTCCACGACATGGTCGAGGCCGGCCAGGCGTTCTGCATCATGGGCAACCACGAATACAACGCCCTGGGTTGGGTCACCCCGGCGCTGCCCGGCAGCGGCAAGGCCTATGTGCGCGAACACACTCCGCGCCACGCCCGCCTGATCGACGAGACCCTCACCCAGTTCGCCCAGCACCCGGGCGACTGGCACGATTTCATCCGCTGGTTCTACGAACTGCCGCTGTTCGTCGACGCCGGACGCTTCCGCCTGGTACACGCCTGCTGGGACCGGCAACTGATCGAGCCGCTGCGCCGCGAACATCCGGACGGGCGTATCGACGAGCATTTCGTCCAGGCTTCGGCGGTGCCCGACAGCTTCGCCGCCACCGTGTGCAACCGCCTGTTGCGCGGCACCGACATGCGCCTGCCGGATGGCCTGACCCTGACCGGCGGCGACGGCCTGACCCGGGCCTTCTTCCGCACCAAGTTCTGGGAGGAGGACCCGCAGACCTACGGCGACATCGTGTTCCAGCCCGATGCCTTGCCCGACGACGTGGCGCGCACGCCGCTCAGCCGTAGCCAGAAGAACGCCCTGCTGCGCTATGCCGAGGACGAACCGCTGCTGTTCGTCGGCCACTACTGGCGCAGCGGGCGCCCCGGCCCGATCCGCGACAACCTGGCCTGCCTGGACTACAGCGCCGTGCTCTACGGCAAGCTGGCGGCCTATCGGCTGGATGACGAAACCCGCATCGACCCGCACAAGTTCGTCTGGGTCGATGTCGAACGCCCGCAGGTGAGCCAATGAACGTGATTGAAGTCCTGCGCCTGCCCCTGAGCGTCGACCTGGCCGGTTTCGTCGCCCTGTTGCGGCGCCTGCAAGTGCCCCACCGGGTGGTGGAGGAGGGCCAGGAGCAGGTGCTCTGGGCGCCGCCGGCCATGGCCGAGGATGTCCGCGAACTGTACCGGCGCTACCCCGAGGGCAACGCCGATCTGGTGGTGCCCCCGGAGGCGCTGGGTGGCGGCTTGCCGGCACAGCCCTCGCTGAAGGAGCAGGCCATCGCCTGCAAGGTCACCACCTTCGTCCTCTTCCTGTGCGTGGTGGTGGCCGGGCTGACCAGCCTGGGCGACAACCTGGCGACCATCGGCTGGTTCACCTTCCTG
The DNA here is from genome assembly GCF_011752525.1 of Pantoea sp. Cy-639. Classification (GTDB taxonomy): domain Bacteria; phylum Pseudomonadota; class Gammaproteobacteria; order Pseudomonadales; family Pseudomonadaceae; genus Aquipseudomonas. The sequence goes on from NZ_VWXI01000004.1 coordinate 303,665, forward strand.
CCGTTCCAGGTGCAGGGCGAGTACCTGCATTTCACTCCGTGGCTCCAGGCCCTTGGCGAAGGTCAGTGGTGGCGCCTGGTATCGCCGATGCTGCTGCATTTTGGCGTGTTGCACCTGGCCATGAACGGGCTGTGGTACTGGGAACTGGGCAAGCGCATCGAACTGCGCCAGGGGCCGTGGGTGCTGCTGGCGCTGACGCTGCTGTTCAGTCTGGTGTCCAACCTGGCCCAGCACTTCACCAGCGGGCCGAGCCTGTTCGGTGGCTTGTCCGGGGTGCTCTATGGCCTGCTCGGGCATGTCTGGCTGTACCAGTGGCTGGCGCCCAACCCCCTGTTCAGGCTGCCGCGTGGCGTGCTGGTGATGATGCTGGTCTGGCTGTTGATCTGCCTGAGCGGCGTGGTCGGCCAGCTCGGTTTTGGCCAGATCGCCAACGCCGCCCATGTCGGCGGGTTGCTCATCGGATGCCTGACCGGCCTCTTGGGCGGCGCGCTCGCCAGGCGTAGACTGTCGGCCTGACTGAGGAGTTACCATGTCCACTTTCGCGCAAATGATTGAAAACATTACCCCCGAGATCTACGAGAGCCTGAAGACGGCCGTGGAGATCGGCAAATGGTCCGACGGCCGCAAGCTCACCGCCGAGCAGAAGGAGCTGTCGCTGCAGGCGGTGATCGCCTGGGAGATGAAGAACCTCCCCGAAGAGCAACGCACCGGCTACATGGGCCCGCAGGAATGTGCCTCGAAGTCCGCGCCGATCGCCAACATCCTGTTCAAGTCGGACTCGGTACATTGATCGAACTCGCTCGTGGCTCTTTGAGCAAGATGGCGGTGCGCCTCGATGCACCGGTCGTTCAATACAGTTTCCGCCTGGATGACACCGAGGTGCCGGTCAACCCGCTGATCGGCCAGTCGCTGCGCCTGGAGTACCTCGGCGCGATCCATTGCACGCACTGCGGCAAGCGCACCAAGACCAGCTTCAGCCAGGGTTACTGCTACCCGTGCATGACCAAGCTGGCGCAGTGCGACGTATGCATCATGGCCCCGGAAAAATGCCACTACGACGCCGGCACCTGCCGCGAACCCTCGTGGGGCGAGCAGTTCTGCATGACCGACCATGTGGTCTACCTGGCCAACTCGTCGGGCATCAAGGTCGGCATCACCCGCGCCACCCAGTTGCCCACCCGCTGGCTCGACCAGGGCGCCAGCCAGGCGCTGCCGATCATGCGCGTGGCCACCCGGCAGCAGTCCGGGCTGGTCGAAGACGTGCTGCGCAGCCAGGTGCCGGACCGCACCAACTGGCGCGCGCTGCTCAAGGGCGACGCCGAGGTGCTCGACCTGCCGGCCATCCGCGAGCAGATCTTCGACGCCTGCGCCGACGGCATCCGTGGCCTGCAGGAGCGCTTCGGGCTGCAGGCCATTCAGCCGCTGCCCGGTGCCGAGGTGGTGCAGATGCGCTATCCGGTCGAGGCCTATCCGAAAAAGATCGTCAGCTTCAACCTCGACAAGGACCCGGTCGTGGAAGGCACGCTGCTGGGCATCAAGGGTCAGTACCTGATCTTCGATACCGGCGTGATCAACATTCGCAAGTACACGGCCTACCAGTTGGCCGTGCTCCAGTAAAAGGATCGTCACCATGCGTACCGAACAACCGCAAGTGATCTACCTCAAGGACTATCAGGCCCCCGAGTACCTGATCGACGAGACCCACCTGACCTTCGAACTGTTCGAGGACCACAGCCTGGTCCATGCGCAACTGGTCATGCGCCGCAACCCCGAGCGCGGCGCCGGCCTGCCGCCGCTGGTGCTCGACGGCCAGCAACTGGAGCTGCTGAGCGTGCAACTGGACGACCAGGCGCTGACCGCCGGCGACTATCAGCTGGATGCCGACAGCCTGACCGTGCAGCCCAAGACCGAGCGCTTCACCCTCGACACCAGCGTGAAGATCCACCCGGAGAGCAACACTGCGCTGGAAGGCCTGTACAAGTCCGGCAAGATGTTCTGCACCCAGTGCGAGGCCGAGGGTTTTCGCAAGATCACCTACTACCTCGACCGCCCGGATGTGATGAGCACCTTCACCACCACGGTGATCGCCGAGCAGCACCGCTACCCGGTGCTGCTGTCCAACGGCAACCCGGTCGGCGATGGCCCGGCCGAGGACGGTCGCCACTGGGCGACCTGGGAAGACCCGTTCAAGAAGCCGGCCTACCTGTTCGCCCTGGTGGCGGGTGACCTGTGGTGCGTCGAGAGCGAATTCACCCGCCAGTCCGGCCGCGACGTGACCCTGCGCATCTACGTCGAGGAAGAGAACCTCGACAAGTGCGACCACGCCATGGTCAGCCTGAAGAAGTCCATGCGCTGGGACGAAGAGGTGTACGGTCGCGAGTACGACCTGGATATCTTCATGATCGTCGCGGTCAACGACTTCAACATGGGCGCCATGGAAAACAAGGGCCTGAACATCTTCAACTCGAGCTGCGTGCTGGCCCGCGCCGAGACCGCCACCGATGCCGCCCACCAGCGTGTCGAAGGCGTGGTCGCCCACGAGTACTTCCACAACTGGTCGGGCAACCGCGTGACCTGCCGCGACTGGTTCCAGCTGTCGCTAAAGGAAGGTTTCACGGTGTTCCGCGACGCCGAGTTCAGCGCCGACATGAACTCGCGCACGGTCAAGCGCATCGAGGATGTCGCCTACCTGCGCACCCACCAGTTCGCCGAGGACGCAGGCCCCATGGCCCACCCGGTGCGCCCGGACAGCTTCATCGAGATCTCCAACTTCTACACCCTGACCGTGTACGAGAAGGGCGCCGAAGTGGTGCGCATGGTGCGTACCCTGCTGGGCGCCGAGGGTTTCCGCAAGGGCAGCGACCTGTACTTCGAACGCCACGATGGCCAGGCGGTGACCACCGACGACTTCATCAAGGCCATGGAAGACGCCAACGGCGCCGACCTGACCCAGTTCAAGCGTTGGTACAGCCAGGCCGGCACCCCGCGCCTGGCGGTGAGCGAGGCCTATGACGCAGCCGCGCAGACCTACAGCCTGAACTTCCGCCAGAGCTGCCCGCAGACCCCGGACAAGGCCGAGAAGCTGCCGTTCGTGATCCCGGTGGAACTGGGCCTGCTCGACGCCGACGGCAACGACCTGCCGCTGCAACTGGCCGGCGAAGCCGAAGCGGCGGGGACCACCCGGGTGCTGTCGGTGACCGAGGCCGAGCAGACCTTCACCTTCCAGGGCATCGCCGCCAAGCCATTGCCGTCGCTGCTGCGCGGCTTCAGCGCGCCGGTCAAGCTGAGCTTCCCGTACGACCGCGACCAGTTGATGTTCCTCATGCAGCACGACAGCGACGGTTTCAACCGCTGGGAAGCGGGGCAGCAGCTGTCGGTGCAGGTGTTGCAGGAGCTGATCGGCCAGCACCAGCGTGGTGAAGCGCTCGCCCTCGACCAGCGTCTGATCACCGCCCTGGGTACCGTACTGGGCAATGAAACGCTGGACGCCGCAATGGTCGCCGAGATGCTCTCGCTGCCGGGCGAGGCGTACCTCACCGAGATCAGCCAGGTGGCGGACGTGGATGCCATCCACGCTGCCCGCGAGTTCGCCCGCCAGCAGATCGCCGAGCAGTTGTTCGACGCCCTCTGGGCGCGCTACCAGGCCAACCGCGACGTCTCGCGCAAGACGGCCTATGTGGCCGCCGCCGAGCACTTCGCCCGCCGCAGCCTGCAGAACATCGCCCTGTCGTACCTGATGCTCAGCGCCAAGCCACAGGCGCTGGAGGCCGCACTGGAGCAGTTCGAGCACTGCGACAACATGACCGAACGCCTCACCGCCCTGGCGGTGCTGGTCAACTCGCCGTTCGAGGCCGAGCGGGCCAAGGCCCTGGATGCCTTCGCCGAGCACTTCAAGGACAACCCGCTGGTCATGGACCAATGGTTCAGCGTGCAGGCGGCCAGCACCCTGCCGGGTGGCCTGGCGCGGGTCAAGGCGCTGATGCTGCACCCGGCCTTCACCCTGAAGAACCCGAACAAGGTGCGCGCCCTGGTCGGCGCCTTCGCCGGGCAGAACCTGGTCAACTTCCACGCCGCCGATGGTTCGGGCTACCGCTTCCTGGCGGACCTGGTGATCGAGCTGAACGCGCTCAATCCGCAGATCGCTTCGCGTCAACTCGCCCCGCTGACTCGCTGGCGCAAGTACGACGATGCGCGCCAGGCGTTGATGAAGGGCGAGCTGGAGCGGATTCTCGCCTCCGGCGCGCTGTCCAGCGATGTGTATGAGGTGGTGAGCAAGAGCCTGGCGTAAGCCTTGGAAAGTTGGGGCCGCGGCGCGCCCCGTCGCAGGCTTCGCCAGCGCCCACAGCGTGCATGGTTCACTGTGGGAGCTGGCGAAGCCTGCGACGGGGTGCGCCGCGGCCCTTCTGTATTTGGCGGTTAACAAAACATAACGTCCCGCTCGTTGTGTTCTGTCGGACAATCCCGATAGCATGGCCCGAAGCTATTCCAGGCCTCTGGAACAGGGGTTTCGGCAGTACCTGGCAATAGATTGACCCACCACAAGAACACAACAGGGGGCAGTCATGAGGGAGCGGATTTCGCCACGTCGCCGGCTGGCGGCAGGTGCGATGCTGGCATTTGCGCTGGGCATCGGCGCCAGCGATGTCGAGGCGGCAGTGGCCGCCGACGCGTATTCGGTGGAGTCGGCCAAGGCCAGCCAGAGCCTGCTGATCGGCGCCAGCCATGCCGGTTCACGCCTGGTGGTGGTCGGCGACCGTGGCCACATTCTGTTCTCCGACGACCAGGGCAAGACCTGGACCCAGGCCCGGGTGCCGACCCGGCAACTGCTCACCGCGGTGTTCTTTCTCGACGACAAGCGCGGCTGGGCCGTCGGCCATGACGCGCAGATCCTCGCCAGTAACGATGGCGGTGCGACCTGGAGCAAGCAGTTCGAAGACCTCGCCCGCGAAGCCCCCTTGCTCGACGTCCGCTTCCTCGACCCGCAACACGGCTTTGCCGTCGGCGCCTATGGCGCGCTGCTGGAAACCACCGACGGCGGCCAGCATTGGCAGGATGTCGCCGAGCGCCTGGACAACCCCGACCAGTTGCACCTGAACGCCATCACCCAGGTCAAGGATGCCGGCCTGTTCATCGTCGGCGAGCAGGGCGGCATGTTCCGTTCCGCCGACAACGGCCAGACCTGGAGCAAACTCGCCGGCCCCTACGAGGGCTCGCTGTTCGGCGTGATCGGTACCGCCCAGCCGCGCACCGTGCTGGCCTACGGCCTGCGCGGCAACCTGTTCCGTTCCACCGATTTCGGCGACAGCTGGCAGCCCGTGGCGCTGCAGGCCGAGCGCGGCCCGTTGGAGTTCGGCCTGGCCGGGGCCACCCTGCTCGCGGACGGCAGCCTGGTGCTGGTCGGCAACGGCGGCAGCGTGCTGCGCAGCCATGATGACGGCCAGACCTTCAGCGTGCACAACCGTGCCGACCGCATCGCCCTGGCGGGTGTCAGCGCCCTGAGTGGCGGCGGTCTGCTGCTGGTCGGCCAGGGCGGCGTGCACCTGGCCGACGCCGATGGCCGCGAAGAGGTGCGCCCATGACCCGTCAGGAGAGCTTCGACATGCACCAGCAGCACCACAACGACAAGGCCACCCTGCTGGAGCGCCTGATCTTCAACAACCGCCCGGCGGTGATCGGCCTGTGCCTGCTGGTGAGTATCTTCCTGTTCTGGCAGGCCACGCAGATTCGGCCTTCCACCAGTTTCGAGAAGATGATTCCGTTGCAGCACCCGTTCATCGAACAGATGCTCGAACACCGCAACGACCTGGCCAACCTCGGCAATACCGTGCGCGTGTCGGTGGAGGCGACGCAAGGCGACATCTTCGACAAGGCCTACATGGAGACGCTGCGCCAGATCCATGACGAGGTGTTCTACCTCCCCGGTGTCGACCGCGCCGGCCTGAAGTCGCTGTGGAGCCCCAGCGTGCGCTGGAGCGAGGTCACCGAGGAGGGCTTCTCCGGCGGCGAGGTCATCCCCAATACCTACGATGGCTCCCAGGACAGCCTCGACACCCTGCGCGACAACGTGCTCAAGTCAGGCCAGGTCGGGCGCCTGGTGGCCAACAACTTCAAGTCCAGCATCGTCGACATCCCGTTGCTGGAGAGCTACCCCGACCCGCAGAACCCAGGGCGCCAGGTCAAGCTCGACTACCAGCAGTTCTCCCACCAGCTGGAAGAGAAGATCCGCGACAAGTTCCAGGCGCAGAACCCCCATGTGAAGATCCACATCATCGGCTTCGCCAAGAAGGTCGGCGACCTGATCGACGGGTTGGTGATGGTGGCGATGTTCTTCGGCGTGGCGCTGGTGATCACCTGGGCGCTGCTGTACTGGTTCACCTGGTGCATCCGCAGCACCATCGCCGTGCTGATCACCACCCTGGTGGCGGTGGTCTGGCAACTGGGGCTGATGCACGCGGTGGGCTTCGGCCTTGATCCGTATTCGATGCTGGTACCGTTCCTGATCTTCGCCATCGGCATTTCCCACGGGGTGCAGAAGATCAACGGCATCGCCCTGCAATCCAGCGACGCCGACAATGCCCTGACCGCCGCCCGGCGCACCTTCCGCCAGCTGTTCCTGCCGGGGATGATCGCCATCCTCGCCGATGCGGTGGGCTTCATCACCTTGCTGATCATCGACATCGGGGTGATTCGCGAACTGGCCATCGGCGCCTCGATCGGCGTGGCGGTGATCGTCTTCACCAACCTGATCCTGCTGCCGGTGGCGATCAGCTACGTCGGCATCAGCCAGAAGGCCGTCGCCCGCAGCAAGAAGGACGCCACCCGCGAACACCCGTTCTGGCGCCTGCTGGCCAACTTCGCCAGCCCCAAGGTGGCGCCGGTGTCGGTGTTGCTGGCGCTGCTGGCCTTCGCCGGCGGGCTCTGGTACAGCCAGAACCTGAAGATCGGCGACCTCGACCAGGGCGCCCCGGAACTGCGTCCGGACTCGCGCTACAACCAGGACAACCGCTTCATCATCAGCAACTACTCGACCAGCTCCGATGTGCTGGTGATCATGGTCAAGACCCCGGCCGAGCAGTGTTCGGTGTACTCGACCATGGCGCCGATCGACGAACTGATGTGGACCATGGACAACACCCCTGGGGTGCAGTCGACCATCTCCTTAGTGACCGTGTCCAAGCAGGTCATCAAGGGCATGAACGAGGGCAGCCTGAAGTGGGAGACCTTGTCGCGCAACCCGGACATCCTCAACAACTCCATCGCCCGCGCCGACGGCCTGTACAACGCCGACTGCTCGCTGGCGCCGGTGCTGGTGTTCCTCAACGACCACAAGGCCGAGACCCTGGAGCGAGTCACCGCCGCGGCCAAGGCTTTTGCCGACAGTCATGACAAGGATGGGCTGCAGTTCCTCCTGGCCGCCGGTAACGCGGGGATCGAGGCAGCCACCAACGAGGTGATCAAGTCGGCCGAGCTGACCATCCTGATCCTGGTCTACCTGTGCGTGGCGGCGATGTGCATGATCACCTTCCGCTCCTTCGCCGCGACGCTGTGCATCGTCCTGCCGCTGGTGCTGACCTCGGTGCTGGGCAACGCGCTGATGGCCTTCATGGGCATTGGCGTGAAGGTCGCCACCTTGCCGGTGGTGGCGCTGGGCGTGGGTATCGGCGTGGACTACGGCATCTACATCTACAGCCGCCTGGAGAGCTTCCTGCGCGCTGGCCTGCCGTTGCAGGAGGCCTACTACGAGACCCTGCGTTCCACCGGCAAGGCGGTGCTGTTCACCGGGCTGTGCCTGGCCATCGGCGTGTGTACCTGGATCTTCTCGGCGATCAAGTTCCAGGCCGACATGGGCCTGATGCTGACCTTCATGCTGCTGTGGAACATGTTCGGCGCGCTGTGGCTGCTGCCGGCGCTGGCGCGGTTCCTGATCAAGCCACAGAAGCTGGCGGGCAAGCAGGGCGGGTCGATCTTCGCCCATTGATGGGGCCTGGGAGCGGGTTTGCCCCGCGCTTGCCGGGCTGTCCCGGCGCGGGGCAAGCCCGCTCCCGCGTTCGCCATGGCTTGTACCCGTGTCCGACAGCCTGCGCGGTGGTCCCAACGGTTATAATGACGGCCTTTTTCTCCCAAGGTATCTTCATGACCACCCTCGCCACCGCCCTGGCAGCCTGCGACATGCTGCTGATCGACGGCCTGCACGCCTTCGACTTCACCTTCGACGACACCGGCCTGGTGATCGAATGCATGGACGGCCGCCAGTTGCGCCGCTGGAGCTTCACCCCCGAGCAGGTCGCCGCCGCCACAGGTGCCGGCGACGACTGGAGCCTCGTCGATGCCGATGGCGAGCATCGTCTAGTCTGTATGAGTGCTTTTCGCGCCCCAGACGAGGAAGACGATGAAGAGGACCTGGACCCACCTGCTGACCGCTAGCCTGATGACCTTGACACTCAACGCCCAGGCCGATGAGCTGCTGGTGGGCAGCTACACCGATGGCGCCAGCCAGGGCATCTACCGCTACGCCTTCGACCCGCACAGCGGCCAGATCGCCACGCCGGCCAGGCAGGTGGTCAAGAGCGTCAGCCCGTCGTGGCTGGTGCTGTCCGCCGACCAGCGCCTGCTGTTCGCCGTCAACGAAACCCCGAAGGGGCACGTCAGCAGCTTTTCGCTGGGTAGCCACGGCGAGATCACGCCGTTGAACCAGGTGGCCAGCCAGGGCGACGAGCCGACCCATGCCAGTCTCAGCCACGACCAGCGTTACCTGTTCGTCGCCAACTATTCGGTAGCCCCCGACCCGGGTGGCAGCCTGGTGGTGATCCCGATCGCCAGGGACGGCAAGCTCAAGCCGATGGTGCAGCAGGCCCGGCATGCGCCGAGCAAGGTCAATCCCGAACGTCAGGCCGGCGCCCACGTGCATGCGCTGGTGTCGGCGCCGGATGGCCGCCACCTGTACGCCTGCGACCTGGGGGCAGACAAGGTGTTCATCTACCGTTACGACGGCGCCAGCCCCGATCACCCACTGAGCCCGGCGATTCCGCCATCGGTGGCGCTGCCGCCCGGCAGTGGCCCGCGCCACCTGTTGTTCGACGCCAAGGGCCGGCATGCCTACCTGACCCTGGAAATGAGCGCCGAGGTGGTGATGTTCGACGTCCACGATGGCGCCCTCGACGAGCGTCAACGCCTGCCCTTGACCGATCGTCAGGACTCGGCGGCGAAGGCGGCGGGAGGGTTGCACCTGTCGGCCGACGGTCGTTTCCTGTATGTCAGCAATCGCGGTACCGCCAACGAGATCGTGGTGTATGCGGTCGACAAGGAGGATGGCCGGCTGACCTTGTTGCAGCGGCGTTCGGTAGAAGGGGATCACCCCCGAGAGTTCACCCTGGACCCTGAAGGCAACTTCCTGCTGGTGGCCAACCAGAAGAGCAACCAGATCGTGGTGATGCGCCGCGATCCGCGCAAGGGCACCCTTGGCGAGACGGTGCAGAAGTTCGAACAGCCGGCGCCGTCGGACCTCAAGTTCCTCGAATGATGCCAAGGGCGCCTGCAGGGCGATGCGCAACTATCGATGGCCGTGATATTGGCTACTGCCGCAATGAATTTTTGCTGGCGGATCGATCGGCGTAAGTTTTGACCCAAGCCCCCGACGGGCCAACGTCAAACCAACGAAGTCGAGGTCCGCCAACATGAACTTCAATCTCTTCCCAGTCATTGCCGCCTCTGCCATTTCCGCCTCTGTCGTGCTGCCCGCCCATGCCCAGATGGAGCAGAGTGGGAAATCGTCGGGCACCCACAGCTACACCCAGAAATACCTACAGCAGAGCGCGCATTTTCATGCGGCGCTGAGCAAGCATTCCCATTGAGTGTGTAAAGGCATTGGTAATAGCACAACGCCATATGATTTAATTTGACGCTATTTTTTTGACTCTCCGAAGGGGCAGAGCATGATGTGGCGTCTCACGGCGGTAGTGCTGTTACTGATGTCCGCGCCGATCCTGGCGCTGTGACAGTGTTTCACTTGGCCATGACGGCCTTGAACAAGGCCGAGTCCAGCCAGCCCTGCAACCAGCTCCGCAGTCGCGGATAAGCCGCCTCGGCGAACCACTGCGGTTCGACCCCGGCGAACTGGCGCATCAAGGGCAGCAAGGCGGCATCGGCCAGGCTTGGGTGGTCGGCGAACAGGTATGGCCGGCCAGCGAGCAAGCCTTCCAGTTCGGCGAGCCAGGTTTCGGCCTGGTGTCGATAGTGTTCCCGAGTATGTTCAGGGTAGCGCTCGGCGTACTTGTACAGGTTGACCTGCGCCTTGAACGTGCTGTCGTTGCGGGCAATCAGCGCCTCGGCCTGGCGCGCCGCGGCTGGATCGGCCAGCAGGCGCCAGTCTTCGGGGTCGTTGCGCTCGAGTGCCCAGCGCATGATGTCCAGGCTCTCCTCCAGCACCCCCTCACCGGTATCGAGTACCGGCACCGTGCCCTTGGGCGACAGCGCCAGCAGCTCGGCCGGCTTGTCCTTCATCTTCACTTCGACCACCTGCACCTCGCACCCGGCGTAGCGCAGCGCCAGGCGCGCGCGCATGGCCCAGGGGCAGCGGCGGAACGAATAGAGGATCACCCGGTCACCTCCACGTCGCTCAGGCCGTTGCCCTGGCGACGTACCTGGATCTGTACCGGGATCCGTTCGTGCATCTCCTGCACATGGGAAATCACCGCCACCTTGCGGCCTTGGGCCTGCAAGCCGTCGAGGGCGTCCATGGCCAGTTGCAGCGACTCAGGGTCGAGGCTGCCGAAGCCTTCATCGATGAACAGCGACTCGATGCGCAAGGTGCTCGAGGCCATCGACGCCAGGCCCAGGGCCAGGGCCAGCGACACCAGGAAGGTCTCGCCACCAGACAACGAGTGCACCGAGCGCAGCTCGTCGCCCATCTCGGTGTCCAGCACCAGCAGGCCCAGGGCACTGCCGCCGCGCTTGAGGCGATAACGCCTGGCCAGCTGACGCAACTGGCTGTTGGCGTGATGCAGCAGCAGGTCAAGGTTGTAGCCCTGGGCGATCTTGCGGAATACGTCGCCGGAGGCCGAACCGATCAGCGCGTTCAGGCGTGCCCAGCGTTGCCAGTGGCGGTAGGCCTGGTCGATCTGCTCGGCCAGGGCCTGGTGCGCCTGCTGGCGGTGTTGGTCGTCGGCCTGGCGGGCACGCAGTTCGGCGCAGTGTTGTTCCTGCTCGGCCAACTGTTGCTGGAGTGCGGCGAGGGCCTGCTCCAGATCGTCCTCCGGCAGCTCGCCGGGGGGCTGGGCGGCATGCTGCTGCAGGCGCTGCTCGCGCTCCTGCAACAGTACGCGGCCTTGTTCGATGGCTTTTTCCGCCGCCAGCAAGCGCTGGCGCAATGCTGCGAGCTGGGTGTCGTCGATGGCCAGCAGGCGGTCGAGGCCGGCGTCGTCCAGCTCAGGATGTTCGCTGCGCCATTGGGCGATCTCGCCCTGCAACTGCTGGTGCTCGTGCTCCAGTGCTTGCTGGCGCTGCTGGCTGGCCTTGAGCTCGCCGGCCAGCTGCACGGCTTGGGTGTGCAGCGCCTGTACTTGCTGGGCGGTGCTGGTTTCGGTGGCACGGGCCTGGTCCAGTTGCGCGTCCAGGTGCTGCTGCCAGGCTTCGGCGCTGGCCTGTTCGCCGAGCAGTTCGGTCAACGTGGCCTGGGTCTGCTGGCGTTGCTGGCTCAGTGCGGCGAACTTGTCCTGCAACTGCTGCTGGCCGTGCAGGCGCGTTTGCTGCTGGTCGTGCAGCTTGTCCAGCTGGGCCTGGCGCGCCTGTTGCTCTTCCAGCTCGTCCTTGCGCAGGTCGAGTTGCTGGCGGCGCTGGGCAATCTGCTGGTCGAGGCCGAGGAAGGCGTTGGCGGGGTCGTCGCGCAGGGCCTGGAGGATGGCCTCGGGCAGCACGCTGGCCAGGCCATCGAAGCTTTGCGCCAATTGCTGCTCATCGGCGGCCAGCGCCTGGTGCTGTTGGTCGAGGTGGCGCTGGGCCTGTTGCTGGGCCTCGCTGGCGGCCTGCAACTGCTGGCCGAGGCGGGCAGCGTCCTTTTGCAGGGCGAGCAGGGCGCCCTGGCGTTTCTCGTCGCGGTCGATTTCCTCGCCGAGGCGGCGCAGTTGCCCCTCGAGCCACTTGCCGCGGGCGTTGTCATCCTGCGGCGCGAGCGCCGGCCACAGGCTGTGGGCCTGGACCTGCTCGAGCAGCGCTTGCAACTGTTCGTTCAAGTGCTGCTGCTGTTGCTGGTAGTCCTTGAGCTGGGCATTGATCACGCCCAGCTGGGTGCGCAGTTCGACCAGCTTGCCGTTGAGCTGTTCGACCTGCTGTTGCGCCGCCTGCTCTTCGGCCTGGTCGTGGCGACCGAGGCTGTGCAGCAGCGCCTCGGGCTGGTGGAACGGATGCTCGGCGCTGCCACAGACCGGGCAAGGCTCGCCATCGCGCAGTTGGGCGCGCAGCTCCTCGACGCTGGTGTTGCGTGCCAGGCGCTGGCGCTCGAGCAACTGGCGGGTGAGGGTCAGTGCCTGTTCGGCGCTTTCCAGCTCGGTCTTGGCTGCGGTGCCTTCGCCGATCAGTCGCTGGCGTTGCTGCATGGCCTGCTGCTGGCGTTCGCGCAGGGCCTCGATGGCCTGGCGCAGTTCCAGCGCGCGGCCGTGCAGGCGCGATAACTCCTCGACGGCGCGTTGCTGCTTGCGGTTGTCCTGGAGCATGGCACCGAGCAGGTCGATCTGTTCGGCCAGTGCCTGGGGCTCGGCCCCGGCTTCGCGGAACAGCAGCTCGAAATGTTCGCGCTGGCTGTGCAACTGGGCGTTGGCCTGGCTGACCTGGGCCTGCAGGCCGGGCAATTCCTCGCGGCCTTGGCTCAGGCGGCCACCGATCAGCATCACCTGCTTGAGTTGCGGCAGGTAGGCCTGCCAGGCATCTGCCAGGCCGGCGAGGTGCTGGCTTTCGGCCAGGGCGCTGTCGATCTGGGCCAGTTGCTGCAGGCTGCGTTGCTGGTTGTCCGCCAACTGCTGCAATTGTTGCTGGCCGTCGTCGATTTCGTGCTTGGTCCGGGCACAGGCTTCGCCCTGTTCGGCCAGTTCCTTGTCGAGGCGGGCGAGGTCGCCCTGGGCAGCGAAAGCCTGGCGCAGGTGTGGCGCACTCTCGGAGTGCATGGCCTGGGACTGGGCCAGGTGCTGGCGGGCCGCTTCCAGGGCCTGCTGCAGCTGGTCGCTCTGTAGCTGCAGCTCGGTCTGCTGGCGCCGTTGCTGGTCGATGTCTGTCAGCACGGGCGTCAGTTGCGCGGCCAGGTGCTGTTGGCGGTGGAACTGGTGGCGCTGGGGCGCCAGGCGCTCCAGGCGCTGCAGGTCGACGCGCTGTTCGGCCAGTTGCTGCCAGTCGTGCTCGGCGGCTTGCAGGGCGGTGCTGGCCTCGTTGTGCTGGGCTTGCAGGTGGCGCTGCTGCTCGAGCCAGGTACGTTGCTGCTCCAGCTGGCGTTGGCGTGCCTGGCCGGTCTTGAATTGCTGCTGGGCCTGTTCCAGCGCCTGGTCGAGCGCGGCGCGGGCCTCATCGGCCATCGGCAGCAGGTGCTCGGCTTGTTTCTTAAGGTCGTTGTGCGCCTCGCCGGTCTCCCGGGCCTTGCTGAACGCGCGCTGGCCGAGGCGGGTGTAGATGGCGGTGTTGGTGAGCTTTTCCAGCAGCTCGCTGCGCTCTTTGTCGTCGGCCTTGAGGAAGGCGCCGAACTCGCTCTGGGCCAGCATCACCGCACGGGTGAACTGCTCGAAGTTCAGCCCCAGGCGTGCTTCGATCAGTTGCCGGTACTCGTTCTTGCCACTGCCCAGCAGTTGCTCGCCGTCGAGGTCGTAGAGACTCTGGCGGCTGTGCTGCAGCTTGCCGTTGGCCTTCTCGCGGGCACGGTTGGCCTCCCAGCGGGCGCGATAGCGATGCCCGTCGATGCCGACGAAATCCACCTCGGCGAAGCCGCTGCCGGTGCCCCGGCGCAACAGGTTGCGCGGGTCGGAGGTGGGAATCTCGCCGTCGGCGTCGGGCACCTTGGCTTCCCGGGCGATGTCGTTGAGCCGCGGCACATTGCCGAACAGCGCCAGGCACAAGGCGTCGAGCAGGGTGCTCTTGCCGGCACCGGTCGGCCCGGTGATGGCGAACAGGCCAGCGCTGGCCAGCGGTTCGGCGGTGAAGTCGATATCGATGGGGCCGGCGAGGGAGGCCAGGTTCTTCAGGCGGATGGCGAGAATCTTCATGGCTGTTCCTCTTCTTGCAGCACGTCTTGCAACAGCTCGGCAAAGTCGGCCAGCGCCTGCTCGTCGGCGGGGTTGCCATAGGCCTGCTCCCAGGCGCGGCCGAACAGGTCCTGGGGGGTGATCTGCGACAGTTCGACGAATGCCTGCTCGTCATCGTCCTCGCGGCCGCTGCCGGCGTATTCGGCGCTGATGCGCACCAGGCGCACGGCCTTGCCCTGCAGGGCGGTTTCGAGCTGCTGGCGCAGGTCGGGCTGCGGTTCGTCCAGGCGCACACGCACCTCCAGCCACGGCTGGCGGTTGGGGTCCTCGAGCAGGTCGACCATGGGCAGCTCGGCCAGTTGCACGAGCAACTCGGCCAGCGGTGCCGGGCCGAGTCGTTGCAAGGCCACGGCGCGGGGCACCAGGCGTGGCTCGACACTGACCAGTTCGCTGCCGTCGAATTCGACCTCGAGGACCTGGTGCGGGTAGTTGATCTCGGCGAACGACAGCGGGATCGGCGCGCCGCTGTAGCGGATGCGCTGTTCGCGGTTGACCTTCTGCGGCTTGTGCAGGTGGCCGAGGGCGACGTAGCCGATGGCCTTGTCGAACAGGCGCGCCGGCAGGGCTTCGGCATTGCCGATGATCAGGCTGCGCTCGGAGTCTTGCGAAATGCTGCCGCCGGCCATGTGCGCATGGCTCACGGCGATCAGCGCCTGGTCTTTCTTGCGCTTGGCCTGGGCGGCGCCGATCAGTTGTTCGTGCACCTGGGTGATGCCTTGCAGGTAGTCGTCGCCCAGCGTCGGGCCGGTGACCTCGGCCGGGCGCAGGAAGGGCAGGGCCAGGCACCAGGCGCTGACCTTGCCGCGGGCATTGGTCAGCGGAATCAGCAGGCGCTCGGTATCCAGCTGGCCCTCATCGAGCCAGTGCACGCGCCCCAGGGCGTGGGTGCGCAGGCGGCGCATCAGCGGCGCCGGCAGCTCGATGCGCGAGCCGGAATCGTGGTTGCCGGCGATCATCACGATATCCAGCTTGGGCTGCTGTTCGTGAGCCTGGACGATGAAGTCGTAGAGGCGCTCCTGGGCTTTGACCGGCGGGTTGACGGTGTCGAAGATGTCGCCGGCGATCAGCAGCGCGTCGGGCTGGCGCAGACGCAGCTGGCCGAGCAGCCAGTCGAGGAAGCAGGCATGTTCGAAGTCGCGTTCCTGGCCGTGCAGGCTCTGGCCCAGGTGCCAGTCGGAGGTGTGAAACAGACGCATGGTTGACCTGTTGGTTGTCGGGTCGAGCAAGCCGCCGGCGGTGCCGTGAACGGGCTCTGGGGAGGGTGCGTATGGTAACTCAAGTCGCGGCGCGGGATCGGCGCCGACACATCTGGCTTGTTCGATATCCGTCCCGATGGTTAAATATTTTGAAACAAGGATGTTTCATGAAGCCCCCCGCAGATCTTCTCTCTTCGCCACCTCGGCCAATGTCCCAGCGGACCCTGTCGTCCGGGGCGCGCTTGCGCGCGGGGAAACTTCATTTGCCGAACGGATGACGCCAGGAGGCCTTTATCCGCGGCGCACCGGTACACAGTCGTACTGAAAAAGCCCATTTAAGGAACGAAAATGGACAGCATTTCTGTCAGCAAGACCGACCTGACCCGCTACAAACCCAAATGGCAGGAGCGCTTTGCGTTCTTCGAGCAGAACGGCGGCCCTCGCGATCCGCGTTTCCGCCAGGCCTTCAAGGCGTTGTCGCTGGGCAAGCGCATGCTGATCAACATGAACTGGATCGCATTCTTCTTCGGCCCGATCTACCTGTTCGTGCTCGGTCTGTGGAAGAAAAACCTGGCGCTGCTGGGTATTTCCCTGGCGGTGGGTATCGTGCTCGGCTTCTATGAGGGTTTCACCGGCCATGACCTGCCCCGTGCCGTGGACACTGGCGTGAACTGCGGCCTGGCGGCGCTCTGGGCCAGCGTGACCAACTACGCCTACTACCTCAAGGAACTGAAGGGCCAGCAAGGCTGGAACCCGTTCGAGAAGTGATCCAGGCGTAGGATTTCGCAACCCGCAAGTGCTGGCGTGATCCTTGTAGGCGCCGGCCTTTTCGGCTGACACCGGCGTCGCCGGTGTCATGTTGCGTGTCGCTTGCCCGGGTGAAATCTCGGGCAAGCGCTTCACTTCGGATACAGTGGCGGCAGGTTGCCGGTCTCCCCGGCCGGTGCCAGCACCTGTTCGGCAGGCGGAATCGCCCCGATTGCCCGCCACAGTTCATCACCGTGCCAATACTGGCCGCTCTCGCTGTACAACGCCCCGTTCAAACCATCCAGTGCATCCGACAAGGGTACGAAGCGCGCGGCCATCTCGGCCAGCGTCTCCGGCTGCTGGCGCGCCCAGGCGTCGAGGGCCTGGCGGGTCGCCTGCGGGTCGTTGGCCTGGCAGGCGCGCTTGAGATCGTCGAGCAGGGTGCGCGGGCTCGGGCCGCTCTGCGCCGCGCGCAACACCGCCGGTTGCGAGCGTGCCCGCCACCACAGGGCGAAGCCGGCCAGGGTGGTCAGGGCGAGCAACAGCGTCGCCAGTTGCCATGGCCAGAGCAGGGCGGCGCTGGCACTGCTGTCGCTGGCCGGCGTGTCGGCGCTCAGGGCCGGATTGTCGGCAACGTTCAGGGTGCGCGCCGGCAGGCTGCTCTGCTCCAGGTGATCCTCGCGGGTGTTCCACCAGGTGACTTCCAGCGCCGGCAAGGCCAACTCGCCGCTGTGGGTGGGTACCAGTGCCTCGCGTTCCTCGCGATTGGCGATCATGCCGCGCTCGCCGATTTCGTTGCGCAGCAGCGGCTGGTCGGGATAGCGGCGCAGGCCCAGCGCTTCGGTGGCCGGCAGTGGTGGCAACTGGGTGCTCGACAGCCCCTCGGCACGCAGGGTGATGTTGCGGGTCAGCGAGTCGCCGATCTGTGTCGGCTGGCTGGCCGGGTCGGGATTCCAGTGCTCTTCCAGGGTCAGGCTGCGCGCTGGCAGCCAGGGGCGGTCGCTTGGGTAGCTGGCCGGGATCGGCTTGACCGTCAGGCGCAACGGCTGCGAGCGCACCTGCACCTGGCGCCCGACCCGCGGGGTACCGGCCGGCTGTTCGCCATTGTCGGCGGCGGTGGCGGTGAAGTTCAGCGGCGGGATTTCCAGGCTGCCGCTTTGCTGTGGGTAGATCGCGTAGCGGGTCTCGATCACCCCGTGGCGCACGCCGTTGATTTCCTTCTCGTAGGTACGCGACTCGCCCAGCGGATCGACCTTGGCGTTCTCCAGCTGCAACGGGCTGAGGCTGCTGTCGTCGTACAGCGCCACCGAGTGGTAGATGCGCAGGGTCAGCACGGCCTGGGCCTGGACATAGACCTCGTTGCTGTCGAGGCTGGCTTCGATGAACACCTGCGAGGCGATGTCCGGGCGTTGGCTGTCGGCCTGCTGCACCTGCAGCTCGATGGGCTGGCTGCGCGCCTGGCCCAGTTGCAGCTCGGGAATCTGCAGGCTGCCGCTGCGCCGTGGCAGCAGGGTGACGATCCAGCGCGTGCTGGCGCGGGTCTCGCCATCGAGGCTGTGCAGGCTGTTGAGCTGGCGTGTGCCGCGCACCTCGAAGTCGGTCTCGAGGGCGCGCAGGTCGGGCTTGCCGAACTGGGTCACGTCCTGGCTCTCGAGGGTCAGCTCGAGGGTTTCACCGGCTTGCAGGCGCGTGCGGTCGACGCTGGCTTGCAGGGTGGTGGGGTCGGCCAGGGCCGCGAGGCTCCACAGCAGGCCAAGGAGAAAGACGCCGAGGCGACTCATCGTGGGGTTTCCTGATGCAATTGCTGTTCATACCAGAATTTGCGCCGCAGCAGCTCCGCCGGGTTGTCGGGGATCTCTCGCAGCCACTGTTCCAGGGCCTGGCGCTGTTCGGCGTCGAGGCTGGTGGAGAGCGGCCGCTGGGGCGGCTGGGTCACGCTGTCGTCATCGCCGCCGGCATTGCCGGGCGGTGCCTGGGTACTGCCGGTGCTGTTGTCGTCGGGCTGTTCGGCCTGGGCCTGTTCGTCGTTGCCTGGAGTGCCCTGGGCCGGGTTGCTGGGCGAGCTGCTGTTACCGTCGCTGTCGTTGCCGGGCGTGCCCTGGGCGTCGGCCTCGGCCGGTTTTTCCTCGGCCTCGGCCTTGGCCTGGCGTTGTTGCAGCAGTTGCTGGACCAGGGCCTGGTTGTCCAGTGCCGGCTTGAGGTCGGGCTGGCGCTCCAGCGCCTGCTCGTAGGCATCCAGGGCCGCTTCCAGCTCGCCGGCGCGGGCCAGGGCATTGCCTCGATTGTAGTGGGCGGCGGCGCTGTTGCCCTGGGCGAAGGCGGCGGCGGCGCCTTCGAAGTCGCCGGCCTGGTACAGCGCCAGGCCGCGCCACTGGGGGTCGTCGAAGTGGCGCGCGGCGGCGGCCGGCTGCTGGCGCTGCAACAGGCGCTGGCCCTGCTGGTCGGGGCGCAGCCACAGGTCGTTGAACTCGAAGGCCTGGCTGGGTTGCGGCAGGCAGAACAACAGCGCCAGGCAGAATAGCCAGCCGCGGCGGCCGGCGCAGGCCGCCAGCAGCAACAGCGGCAGCAGCAGCCAGTAGCCCTGGTCGGCCCAGCTGTCCAGTTGCACGCTCTGGCCGTTGTCGCGCAGCAGGCGCGGGTTGTCGAACAGGCCCAGGCCGCGCAGGTCGAGGTCGTCGATGCGGGCATGGCGATAGCGCCCGCCGGTGCCGCCGATGAAGGCCTTGAGCGAGGCGCTGTCCAGGCGTGGCAGGAGGATGCCGCCCTGGGCGTCCTTGAGGTATTCACCGTTGGCTTGGCGCACCGGCGCGCCTTCGGCGCTGCCGATACCCAGCATCAGCAGGCTCGGGCCATGGCGGCCGAGGGCCTGGAGAATGCCTTGGCGCTCCTGTTCGCTCAGCGACGAGCCGATCAGCAGCAGCCGACCCTGGCCTAGGCCGCTCTGGGCCAGCAACGCCAGGCCCTTCTGCACGGCCAGGTCGGCGCGCTGGCCGGGTTGCGGCATGATCGACGGGTCGACGGCCTCGAGCAGGTTGCGCGTGGTGCCCAGGTCGTCCGACAGCGGCACCAGGGTATGTGCGCTGCCGGCATAGACCACCAGCGCGGTCTGGCTGTCGCTGCGGTGCTCGAGCAGGTCGAGGATCTTGCGCCGGGCCTGCTCCAGGCGATTGGGCGTGCTGTCCTCGGCGAGCATTTGCGGGGTCAGTTCGAGCAGGATCACCAACGGATCGGCCGGACGCTGGCGGGTTTCCTCCAGGCGCTGCCAACTGGGCCCGAGCAGGGCCAGCAGCACCAGCAACCAGGCCAGGCCCAGGGCGATCCACGGCAGCTTGCTGGTGCTGCCGTTGCCGCCGCCGAGCAGCACGGCGTGGAACTGCGGCGGCAGGATCAGTTGCCAGCGTCCGGCGCGCTTGCGCCGGTGCCAGAGCTTGAACAGCAGCCAGCCGAGCAGCGGCAGCACCAGCAGCCACAGGGGACGCAGCCATTGCGGCCAGAAATCGATCATCGCCGCTTCCTCAGGCGCAGGCGTTTGAGGCGCTCGCGCCATTCCGGGTGGGGCTGCAGGAAGCGCGGCTTGCGCAGCAGGCGCTGCAGCAGGTTGTCCGGCCATTGCACGGCCACCACCAGCAGCACGCTGAGCAGCAGCGCCAGGGCCAGTGGCCAGGCGTACAGCTCGGTGGCGGTACGCGCCTGGGTCGGTTGCTGGGCCACCGGCTCGAGATGGTCGAGGGTGTCGCCGATGCGATCGAGCTCGGCGCCGTCATGGGCGCGGAAGTAGCTGCCGTGGGTGATGTCGGCGATTTCCTTGAGCGCGGCTTCGTCCAGGTCCAGGCTCGGGTTCAGCCCGAGCAGGCCCGGGGTGCCGCTGTCCTCGGGGTTGGCGCCGATGCCGATGGTGTAGATGCGCACGCCTTCCTGGGCGGCCAGGCGCGCGGCGGTCAGCGGGTGGATCTGCCCGCCGTTGTTGGCGCCGTCGGTGATCAGGATCAGCACCCGGCTCTGCGCCGGACGCTGGCGCAGGCGCTTGACCGCCAGGCCGATGGCGTCGCCGATGGCAGTGTTCTTGCCGGCGATGCCGATCTGCGCTTGGTCGAGGAAGGTGCGCACGGTGCGCCGGTCGAAGGTCAGCGGCGCCTGCAGGTAGGCCTGGCTGCCGAACAGGATCAGGCCGACGCGGTCGCCCTGGCGATCCTGGAGAAAGTCGCCCATCAGCGCCTTGACCAGTTCCAGGCGGCTGATCTCGTCGCCTTGCCATTGCATGTCGGGGAAGTCCATGGACCCGGACACATCCACCGCCACCAGCAGGTCACGGCCGCTGGCCGCCACCGGTACAGGATCGCCCAGCCATTGCGGGCGGGCGGCAGCGAGCAGCAGGAGCAGCCAGATGACGATGAACGGCGCCTGCTGGCGCCAGGTCGGCAGGTTCAGCCGTGCGCGGCGCCCGGCCAGGCCTTCGAGCTCGTCGAGAAAACCGACCTTGAGCACCGGCTCGCCGCTGTCGGCGGCGGGCAGCAGCAGGCGCGCCAGCCAGGGCAGCGGCAGCAGGGCGAAGAGCCACGGCCAGGCCAGTTCAAACATGTTTGCGGATCCAGGTTTCGACCGCCTGGGCGAGCCCGGCGATGGCCTTGTCGTCGAGTTTGCACTCGGGCTTGTAGGCGCCCTCGACCAGCACCATCCAGCGGGTCAGGCCGGCGGCCGGACAGCGGTTGTCGAGAAACGCCAGCCATTGGCGGCCGTTGAGGGTATGGCTGTTGGCGCCGGGGTAGTGGATGCGGCACAGACGCTTGAGCAGGGCGTTGATCTGCTGCAGCCAGGCGCCGGCCGGTGCGTTGTCGTAGGGGCGCGGCAGGCGCGCCAGTTCGGCCAGCGCCTCGAGTCGCACCGGGTCCAGCGGCTGTTCGGCACGTATCACCCGGGCTTTGCGCGGGCGCCAGCGGCTCAGGCGCCACAGGCCCCAGCCAAGCAGCGGCAGCAGGGCCAGCAGCAGCCACCAGCCCGGTGCCGGTGGCCACAGGCCGATCGCTGGCGGGGCGATCAGCGGTTGCAACTGATCGAGGGTGTTCATCGGTCGCGACCTATCATGACGCGCTCCGTGGACGCTGGGCGTTCAGGTACTCGCGCAGTTGCTCGATCATGTCGCTCTGGGTGCTCAGCGGCATCAGCACCACCCGCAGTTTCTGCGCCAGCAGTTCCCAGCGCTCGATGCGCGCCTCGGCCTGTTCGCGGTAGGCCTGGCGCAGGCCGGCGTCGAGGGTATCGAGCTCCAGTTGCGCGCCACGCTGGGCGAAACGCAGCAGGCCGGCAGCGGGCAGGGCATGGTCGAGGGGGTCGCTGACGGGCATCAGCAGCACGTCGCAATGGCGTGACAGCATCGCCAGGTGCTGCTCGACACTGGCGCCGAGGGCGCGCTCGTCGCAGATGACGATGGCCAGGCTGCCCGGGCGCAGCACCTCGCGTGCCCGGCGCAGGGCCAGGCCGAGGCTGTCGGCCTGCGGCGGGGCCTCGGTGTGCAGCGCCTGGTTGATCCGCGCCAGGCGGTTGAGCAACTGCAACAGGCTCTGCTTGCTGCGCCGCGGCTTGATCTCGTGGTGTTCGTTGTCGCCGAACACCAGCCCGCCGATGCGGTCGTTGTGGCCCAGCGCGGCCCAGCCGAACAGCGCCGCAGCCTGGGCCGCGAGCACCGACTTGAACATCAGGCCCGAACCGAAGAACAGTCGCTGGCTCTGCTCGACCATGATGAAGATCGGCCGTTCGCGCTCCTCGTGGAACAGCTTGGTGTGCGGCTCCTGGGTGCGCGCGGTGACGCGCCAGTCGATGTTGCGCACATCGTCGCCGGCCTGGTACACGCGCACCTGGTCGAAATCCACACCGCGCCCACGCAGGCGCGAGTGGTGCAGGCCGACCAGCGGGCTGCGCTGGCCAGGGCTGGAGAACAGCTGGATCTCGCGCACGCGGTGACGCATGTCGATCAGCTCGGCCAGGCCGATGCGGATGCCGGGTTCGGCCAGGTGCGCGGTGGGCATGGGCGTCAGGCGACGGCGACGACGTCGAGGATGCGCTGGACCACGCGGTCCTGGTCGACCCCCGCGGCCTCGGCCTCGAACGAGAGGATGATGCGGTGGCGCAGCACGTCGAACAGCACCGCCTGGATGTCCTCGGGGCTGACGAAGTCGCGCCCGGCCAGCCAGGCATGGGCGCGCGAGCAGCGGTCCAGGGCGATCGAGCCGCGCGGGCTGGCGCCGTAGGCGATCCAGTCGGCCAGCTCGCTGTCGAACTTGGCCGGGGTGCGGGTGGCCATCACCAACTGCACCAGGTACTCCTCCACAGCATCGGCCATGTACAGGCCAAGGATCTCCTTGCGCGCGGCGAAGATCGCCTGCTGGCTGACCCGGCGCTCGGGCTTCACCTCGCCACCGAGGGCCTCGCCGCGGGCCTGCAGGAGGATGCGCCGCTCCACCGCGGCGTCGGGGAAGCCGATTTTCACGTGCATGAGGAAGCGGTCGAGCTGGGCCTCGGGCAGCGGGTAGGTGCCTTCCTGTTCGATCGGGTTCTGCGTGGCCATCACCAGGAACAGCGGCGACAGCTCGTAGGTGCTGCGCCCGACGCTGACCTGGCGCTCGGCCATGGCCTCGAGCAGGGCGGACTGGACCTTGGCTGGCGCACGGTTGATTTCGTCGGCCAGCACCAGGTTGTGGAAGATCGGCCCCTGCTGGAACACGAAGCTGCCGGTTTCCGGGCGGTAGATCTCGGTGCCGGTGATGTCGGCGGGCAGCAGGTCGGGGGTGAACTGGATGCGATGGAACTGCGCCTCGATGCCTTCGGCGAGCTCCTTGATGGCCTTGGTCTTGGCCAGGCCCGGGGCGCCTTCGACCAGCATGTGGCCGTCGGCCAGGAGCACGATCAACAGGCGCTCGACCAGTTTCTCCTGGCCGAGGATCTGGGAAGAGAGAAAGGTGCGCAGCGCGATTAGCGCCTCACGGTGTTCCATCGTCGACGGTTCCTGGGAATGAGCCGGCGCAAACGGGTGGAAGCGACTGCCGGGCAAGGGCTGATACTTTAATCCATCCGGGGGGGCGGGGACCAATGGAGGTTTGCAAAATTCGTGTAAAGCAGGGGTGGGTGTTCGGCGAAAGTCTTGCAGCGCCCTTCAGATCGAGCGCCGCCCGCGCGGCGCATCGCAGGCTTCGCCTGCTCCCACATTTGTTTCTGGCCAGTTATGTCTGGGAGGGTAGCGCTGTTCGCCTTGTGGGCACGATGCGAATTTGGTGTGAACGAAACAGCCACACCGCCTGACGAAAGACAAGCGCCAAGGCGGGCACCACCTCTGTTGCAGGCATACCCCGCCCGACACAGATGTGGGAGCAGGCGAAGCCTGCGATGCGCCGCGCGGGCGGCGCTCGATCTAAGGATTTTCCGGACAAGTTACCCACCAGCCGGAAATGGACTGCTTGGAGATGCCGAAACCCCCGATTTTCAGCCGCTGATTATTGGAAAACCAAGGCATAGCCTTGGTTTTCTGCCCTCACGCGCGCACCTCTCCCGCAGTAGACAATAATTGCCGGCGCACCA
>NZ_VWXI01000050.1 GCF_011752525.1 Pantoea sp. Cy-639
CCAGGTGAAATGCGCATGGGCACCGTTGTGCAGGCGGTGGATCAGGTTGCCGCGTTCGTCGTAGCGGTAATGGGTGCCGGCATACTCGCGCAGCAAGTTGTCCATCAACTTGTTGCGACGCGGATCGACTTCCAGCGGTCGGTTCAGCTCCTGGGTTTTCTGGTCCAGCAGGTTGCCAGCAGGGTCGAAGGCAAAGGTCTCGACGCCCAAACGGCTGCTGGCTTGGAGAAGGCGGCCAACCGGATCGTATTGATATTCCAACTGGCCACGCCGGGTATCGTGAATGTTGGTCAGCTGGCCCGCAGCGTCGTAGCGATATTGACGTTTGAGCAGCGTGGACTGGCTGTCATGGCTACCGAGCCATTGCTCTTGCAGGCGCCCGGCAGGGTCCCAGGCCTGGGTCTGCATGAGCTTGTTACCCTGATGCCGCACAACCTCGCGGTGCAGGTCATCGCGCTCGTAGGCCAGCATCTCGTGCTGGTCGAGGGTCATGCCGAGCAGGTGGCCGCTGCCGTAGGTCAGCCAACTGACTTTGTGCCCATCCGGGCGAATGGTCGAGATGCGTTGGTTGAGGGCGTCGTACTCATGCTGCCAGACGGCAACCATCGGTGTACCGGTCGCGAGGTAGTGCTGATGCTCGCGGGTCAGGTTGCCCGCCTCATCATGGAACCA
>NZ_VWXI01000051.1 GCF_011752525.1 Pantoea sp. Cy-639
CCGGCCTTGCGCATGCGCTCGATCAGGCTTACCGCCAGCAGCGAGTGGCCGCCCAGTTCGAAGAAGTGGTCGTGACGACCGACCTGCTCGACCTTGAGCACCTCGGCCCAGAGCGCGGCCAAGGCCATTTCGATTGCGCCCTGCGGTGCCTCGAAGGTGCGGCTGACCACGGCATCGCTGCCCGGCTGCGGCAACGCGCGACGATCAAGCTTGCCGTTGGCGGTCAGCGGCAGTGCCTCCAGCTGCACGTAGGCCGCGGGCAGCATGTAGTCCGGCAATTGACCTTGCAGGCGCTCGTGCAGCTCGGCGATAGCAGGCGCCACGCCGTTGGTGGTGAAGTACGCCACCAGGCGCTTGTCGCCCGGCGCGTCCTCGCGCACCACCACCGCGGTGTCGCGCACCCCGGCGCACTCGCCCAGCCGCGCCTCGATCTCGCCCAGTTCGATGCGGAAGCCCCGCAGCTTGATCTGCTGGTCGGCACGGCCCAGGTAGCGCAAGGTGCCATCGGCCTGCCAGCAGACCAGGTCGCCACTGCGGTACATGGTGCCGCCATTGAACGGATCGGCCAGGAAGCGCTCGGCGGTCAGCTCCGGCTGGCCCAGGTAGCCCAGGGCCACACCGTCACCGGCGA
>NZ_VWXI01000052.1 GCF_011752525.1 Pantoea sp. Cy-639
CCTGACCCGCGAGCACCAGCATTACCTGGCCACCGGCACGCCGATGGTCGCGGTATGGCAGCACGAGTACGACGCGCTCAACCAGCGCACCGCCACCATCCGCCCGGACGGCCACAAGGTCAGCTGGCTGACCTACGGCAGCGGCCACCTGCTCGGCATGACCCTCGACCAGCACGAGATGCTGGCCTATGAGCGCGACGACCTGCACCGCGAGGTGGTCCGTCATCAGGGCAACAAGCTGATGCAGACCCAGGCCTGGGATCCGGTCGGGCGCTTGCAGGAGCAACTACTGGGTAGCCATGACGGCCAGTCCACCTTGCTCAAGCGTCAATACCGCTACGACGCTGCCGGCCAGCTGACCAACATCCACGACAGCCGTCGCGGGGCGCTGGAGTACCAGTACGATCCGGTCGGCCGCCTGCTCAAGGCCACCAGCCGCCTCGGCGTGGAAACCTTCGCCTTCGACCCGGCTGGCAACCTGCTCGATCAGAAAACCCAGGAACTGAACCGACCGCTGGAAGCCAATCCACGACGCAACAAACTGA
>NZ_VWXI01000053.1 GCF_011752525.1 Pantoea sp. Cy-639
AAGCACTGCCAGCCGGAATGGTGACTTTGGTGCCATCGGACAAGGTGAAGGTCAGACCGTTGTGACCGGTAACGGGCAGGTTCTGGCCGTTGCTCAGGGTCACGGTGTAGGTGATTTCGCCACCTTCAGCGACGGTGGTCTTGTCGGCGGTCAGAGTCGCGACGACTTCGCTGATGGTGTCGGTGATCTGGACGGTGGCATCGCCACCCAGTTCCAGATTCTCGAAGGTCTTGCCAGTGACGGTGGCATCGGTGATGCCGATGGTCAGGGCCTCGCCATCCTTGAAGACGTCATCGCCTTGAGCCGGAGCCTTGTACTCGGCTTCGGTCTGGCCAGCAGCGATCACTACCTTGGCACCGTTGGACAGGGTGACGGTCAGGTCGTGGTCGAGCTTCTGGCTCACTTTCACAGTGAACGAAGGCTGTTGGTCTTCGGTGACCGGGCCGTTGCCGACGATGGTGACGG
>NZ_VWXI01000054.1 GCF_011752525.1 Pantoea sp. Cy-639
GCTCCCACATTTGCTTTGGGCCTGTCATGCCTGTGCAGAGGTGGTGCTCGCCCTGGTGCCTGTCTTCAGACATGCGGGGCAGCATCGCAGGCTTCGCCTGCTCCCACATTTGCTTTGGGCCTGTCATACCTGTGCCAGAGGTGCTGCCCGCCCTGGTGCCTGTCTTCAGGCATGCGGGGCGGCGGCAGCGCCAACCGAAAAACCACGGCGTACTCACAAGGCGGCCCCCGGTACCCTTCCAGACATAACTGGCCCGAAACAAATGTGGGAGCAGGCGAAGCCTGCGATGCGCCGCGCGGGCGGCGCTCGATCTCATGGGCGATACAAAACCAACGTCGATCACCCAGAGACCCCACCAAGCCTTAGCCCGCGACCGGCACGCGCCAGTCGTCGGAACCGGAAGTACCGGACACTTCGTGGGTCCAGGTGATCTTGCGGTAGGTGAAGTACACATC
>NZ_VWXI01000055.1 GCF_011752525.1 Pantoea sp. Cy-639
ACATTTGCTTTGGGCCTGTCATGCCTGTGCAGAAGTGGTGCTCGCCCTGGTGTCTGTCT
This sequence comes from Pantoea sp. Cy-639, assembly GCF_011752525.1. Classification (GTDB taxonomy): domain Bacteria; phylum Pseudomonadota; class Gammaproteobacteria; order Pseudomonadales; family Pseudomonadaceae; genus Aquipseudomonas. The sequence goes on from NZ_VWXI01000055.1 coordinate 60, forward strand.
TCAGGCATGCGGGGCAGCATCGCAGGCTTCGCCTGCTCCCACATTTGCTTTGGGCCTGTCATGCCTGTACCAGAGGTGCTGTCCGCCCTGGTACCTGTCTTCAGGCATGCGGGGCGGCGGCAGCGCCAACCGAAAAACCACGGCGTACTCACAAGGCGGCCCCCGGTACTCTTCCAGACATAACTGGCCCGAAACAAATGTGGGAGCAGGCGAAGCCTGCGATGCGCCGCGCGGGCGGCGCTCGATCTCATGGGCGATACAACACCAACGTCGATCACCCAGAGACCCCACCAAGCCTTAGCCCGCGACCGGCACGCGCCAGTCGTCGGAACCGGAAGTACCGGACACTTCGTGGGTCCAGGTGATCTTGCGGTAGGTGAAGTACACATC
>NZ_VWXI01000056.1 GCF_011752525.1 Pantoea sp. Cy-639
GATTGGCGTGATAAGTGCCGTTGCCTTGGGAGTCGAGGGTCAAATAGCCGTACAGGCCCATGATCTGCTCGCCCACGTGGCCGATAGCCGAGGTGCTGGTATCACTGCCTGCACGCACGCCCACCACGTACTGGTGATCGGCTCGCACATCGGCGCCGATCACATCGTTGGCCAGCACATTGCCGCTGACAGTGCCGCCCTCGGTGACGTCGGCGTAGTCACAATGGGCTTTGGGCACGTCGTCGACGATGTTGATGACGATAGTGCTGGTGGTCGAGTTGCCCAGAGCGTCTTTCACCTGGTAGGTAAAGGCCTCGGTCACCACGTTCGGCCCATCGTTGATGTGATTGGGCGAGTTCGGCGCCGACGTCAGGGTGTAGGTGTAAGAGCCATCAGCATTGAGCTGGATCTGCC
>NZ_VWXI01000057.1 GCF_011752525.1 Pantoea sp. Cy-639
ACCACGACCTGACCGTCACCCTGTCCAACGGTGCCAAGGTAGTGATCGCCGCTGGCCAGACCGAAGCCGAGTACAAGGCTCCGGCTCAAGGCGATGACGTCTTCAAGGATGGCGAGGCCCTGACCATCGGCATCACCGATGCCACCGTCACTGGCAAAACCTTCGAGAATCTGGAACTGGGTGGCGATGCCACCGTCCAGATCACCGATACCATCAGCGAAGTCGTCGCTACCCTGACCGCTGACAAGACCACCGTCGCCGAAGGTGGTGAGATCACCTACACCGTGACCCTGAGCAACGGCCAGAACCTGCCCGTTACCGGTCACAACGGTCTGACCTTCACCTTGTCCGATGGCACCAAAGTCACCATTCCGGCTGGCAGTGCTTCCGGCACCGTGA
>NZ_VWXI01000058.1 GCF_011752525.1 Pantoea sp. Cy-639
TGGTGCCATCGGACAAGGTGAAGGTCAGACCATTGTGACCATTGACCGGCAGCCCCTGGCCGTTGCTCAGGGTCACGGTGTAAGTGATCTCACCGCCTTCAGCGACGGTGGTCTTGTCGGCGGTCAGGGTGGCGACGACTTCACTGATGGTATCGGTGATCTGGACGGTGGCATCGCCACCCAGCTCCAGATTCTCGAAGGTTTTGCCAGTAACCGAAGCATCGGTGATGCTGATGGTCAGGGCCTCGCCGTCCTTGAAGACGTCATCGCCTTGGGCTGGAGCCTTGTACTCAGCTTCGGTCTGGCCAGCAGCGATCACCACCTTGGCACCGTTGGACAGGGTCACAGTCAGGTCATGA
>NZ_VWXI01000059.1 GCF_011752525.1 Pantoea sp. Cy-639
CGAAAAACGAGTTCGCCGAATTCACCCAGCCGCACCTCGTGGTCTCGAGCCCGGCCGGCATCGCCCTGACCACCCCCGGCCCCAACCACCTCACCAGCGGCAGCCACCTGGCGCTGAGCAGCACCGGCCACACCAGTATGTCGATCGGCAAGCGCCTGCTGGCCAGTGCCAGCCAGGGCATGCGCCTGTTCGTGCAGAGCCTGGGCTGGAAGCTGGTGTCGGCCTCCGGCGACATCGACATCCGCGCGCTGAAAGACAACATCAACCTGCTGGCCAAGCTCGACATCACCGCCAACGCCGAGCGCATCGTGCTCACCGCCAAGACCGAGCTGGTGATCCA